>NZ_JACHZD010000001.1:0-1192292 GCF_014193275.1 Enterobacter sp. Sphag1F
AATGAGCTCGCTGCCCTTTTCTCTTCATTGGCAAACAACAAAAAGTGACATTTAAAAATGGGAAATCAGGGTGACATTATCAATATGGATAGACATTGGTTGTTACTCCAAAGCGCTAATGTCGTGCGCAACAACTCACAGATGTCGTCTCTGAACTAGCCTTAAATCTCCACAGGCTCAGCTCAGGATGCAGACTTTATGTTGGTGACTATGACAGATAAAGATCTTTACCGGCTCGGCATCATTCAGCGCGTTTCATTAACATAAATGCCTGTTTCTTCTCTATTTTGTTGGACTCAAAAAATGCCGGGCGTGATACCCGGCTCAAGAATATGTGCCCGCTGTCAGAAGCTGATCTTCACACCCAGCATCGCATTGCTGTCGCGGTAATGATTACCGCTCATCTGTTGACCGACGCTCCCCCACAAATTGACGCTTGAAGGTAACTTACTCTCAACGCCAACTCGCATTTCCGCGATATTTTTTTGGCCCTGGCTTGTCAGGCTGACATCATTCAGGTTGCTGCCAAAGTTCTTGGTATTGTTAATCCAGTTAGCTTCAATATAAGGCTGATATATAGCCTTCTGCGGTTCGTTTGCCGTTTTAAGTGAAGCGCGTAAACCCAATCGAGATTGCAGATTACCGTTACCCTGGCTGCTGACACGTGTGCCGTTTGCTTCGATAACATTATCCGTTTTTACATTCATCCAGATAAATTGCGCATTAGGTTCGATGAAGTAACTGTTCCTCGCCCTGTCCTCTCCCAATTTCCAGCTATAGCCACTTTCCAGTGAGGCGGTGAAGCCGTTCGATTTGTAACGTTCTGCAGGTAGGTGATCGCCATTTACGCTGTTATTAAACCAGCTGTACTGCAACCAACTGTCCACGTATGCGCCGGTCTGCTGCTGTGCTTGCTGATACCAGGTGCCATACACGCCAACATTATATCCGGTAGTGTGGCCCTGAGAACGATATCCGGTTACAGTTGAGTCACTATTACTACGTGCATTGCCATATCCCGCCATGGCGCCGAAGTGCAAGCTGTCGGTACCGTTCAGGCTACCGGTTGCGAGGTCGCCACCCAGTTGGAGTACATAACGGTTAGTCTCAGTTTTTATCTGTTCACTATTGTCACGCACCTGCTGATGACCACCGAGATTACGCATCCACAAACTGGTAGTTTTCTTCTCACCCGTCAGTGCGTCAACGTACTGCGTTTCACCACCGCGATCCTGCAGACGAATGTTGAACAACGTATTAGCGGCCGCGATGTTAGCGATGTAGTTCCCCACCTCAGGACGCACAATCATCTTCACCGGTTGCTGCGGACCAGATTCCCCTCCCGTACCCTCAACAGGATCGACGACAGGATCTACACCAGGAGCTCCCGGTGTGACTGGTGTGACTGGTGTGACTGGTGTGACTGGTTTCACCGTATTCACGTCACTGGTGAGATACCAGTTTTTATTGTCCGCGCCCTCGCCACGAGCCAGGTGATAGTCATAGGCTCCTGCAACAATACGGCCTTGTTGAGTGAAGACGCCGTCTGAACTGCCGTCCACGCTAATTAACTCAATACCGTGCAATGTCTGTGCACCGCTGCCGCCGGCATTATTGATTACTACGTCAGTGCTACCGTTGGTATTGCCAGTGACGTGAAGTTTATCGGTATCTGAATCATCTCCCGCCAGTACGGTGTTCATCACCAAGGTACCTCCGGTGCCATTGAAATCACCATTCACTGTTAGCGTGGATGAACGTCCGTTGCTGTGATCAAAACTCAGTGTGCTGCCATTCAGCGTCAGCGTATTCAGGCTAGAGCTGTCAGCCATATTCCACAGACTGCCGTTCTCCAACGTCAACGTCTGCAGGTTGACTGCGCTGCCAGTCCACTGCGAATCGTTTAACGCAATGCTGCTCGCTGTTGTAGCGGCCGGATAAACATTAACATCGCCTGTCATTACCGAACCATTGCTGGCAGAAACTTGTGCGCTGGTACCCGTGGCTGAAGCATCAAGCAGAGTTACACCCACTAATGCAGATCCATCCAAAGAAAGGTTAAGCGCGGAACCGTTCTGCAGTGTAATTGCACTACCCTCTACTGCGCTCAACTGCGTGTTGGTCAGTGTCAGCTTATTGTTACCGTTGATGCTGTTAATGCCAATCGCACCGTTGCCTGTCACGTTGAGCGAAGAATCGGCCAAAGTTACGCTGTTTGCAGCGCCGGCCATGCCATCGAAGGCCACCAGGTTTCCGCCATCAGCCACCTTGCCCTGAATGGAAATTCCACTAATATTGGCGCCGGATACTGCGGATATCGCCGTTGATCCTGCTTCTGCGTTTAGCGTGATATTGCGCGCATCCAGCGTTGATGCACCGCTGGCAGAAAGAGCCGCACCACTGCTGTTAATGGATAAGTTATCCGCGTTAATCCTGCTGCCCCCATTGGCAAAAATGCCTGCCGCATTTGCGCCAGTGGTAGTAATTGTCCCGCCGGTTATAATGAGATTTCCCGTTGTGCCGGTGGCATAAACCGCATGCGCATCAATGCCAGAGGTCATCACATCGTTCTGTTCAGACACTAAAGTGCCGCTATATGCATACAAGCCATTCGAATAATCACCTAACGTCGTGACCTGACTGTTTTTAAGGCTGATGTTACCCGCTGCTGCATTGGAATAGACAGCGTGGCCATTGCGACCGCTGGTATTAACAATTAAGCGATCACCGTTGATGGTTGCTCCGTTAGCATAAATCCCCAGGCCCACGGCATTAATGGTGGAGTCGCTGGCTGTCATGACTGAGCGTCCCCCTGCCACCAGGCCGCGACTACCACTGGTTACGCTGCCGTTGGTGAAAGTCACAGTACTGTTGGTTTCAGCGTATACACCATAGCCCGTGCCGCTGTTAACGGTTACGTTATCGGCAGTTAGTGATGCATTACGCGGCACATAAATGGCATGGGTGCCCGCACCACTCGCGCTGACTTGCGTTCCACTGATATTGACGCTGCCCTGATCAGAAGCGACTACGGCGTAGGCAGTTGTACCACTGGTGCTGATGCTACCACCGGTGAAAGTCATTTCACCCCCCGCATTAACACCCTGAATACCGTAATCACCTGCGGCGCTGGTAACGATATCCTGACCGCTATAGCTTTGGCTAACGCCATTGGCTATCAGCCCGGCATTTGCTACTCCCATGCTGCTGGTCAAAATCAAGGCAACCATATTGCGAACCCGGCGGGATTTACACTTTCCTTTGGCAAATTCAGAAGCAACAACAAACTGCCCTGTTACGTTATTCCAGACAATGCGGTAGATGATATTCATTAGACTCTCTCACTCAACAAACCCAGGCGACTTATGGAGCACAAGAGTAAGGATGTGAGTGACAGCGTTAAATCATACCGTTCCTATAGGTTTGTAGGACGCTTCTGAAGACACGAGAAATGTCTTGGATTTAAGGCAAAAAAGATCCTAATGAAAGTACTCACCTCGGGACGTTATGAAAACTAAGTCAATAAAAGAGGAACCGTTCATTGGTTCCTCTCGAATCACAAATACGCTTACGGACGTGCAGCCGTGCCATCTGGCAGACGCGCATTGGTCCAGTCCGGAATCCCACCCGATACCGGATATTTCGCTGCCTCTTTCAGATCGATATCCACGCCCAACCCCGGACGATCGCTGAGATACGCATAACCGCGATCAATCTCCGGACAACCTGGGAACACCTCCTGCAGCGCCTCGTTGACCGGCGTGTACTCCTGAATACCAAGATTGGTGATGCTCAGATCGATATGCAGGTTTGCCGCCACGCCAATCGGTGAGATATCGCCAGGACCATGCCACGCGGTGCGCACGCCAAACAATTCGGCAAAGGTCGCCAGTTTCTTCGCTGGTGTGATGCCGCCAATGGTGCTGACGTGGCAGCGAATATAATCGATCAGCTGGTTTTGAATTAACGGCTTCCACTCGTTGATTTGCGTAAACAGCTCGCCCATGGCAATCGGCGTACTACTTTGGCTGCGTAACTTGCTTAGCCAATCGATATTCTCCGGCGCAACCGGATCCTCAAGGAAAAACAGCTGATACGGTTCAAGTGATTTCGCCAGTTGAATCGAAGCGATTGGCGTGATGCGCTCGTGCACATCATGAATAAACTCCACGCCAAAGCCGAGTTTATTGCGCAGATGATCAAACAGGCGCGGTACGGCGCGCGCATAAGCATCCGGATCGAAATAGATGCCGTGCGTAGGATTACGCGGCGACACTTTTGGCTGAATATTGCGAGCCTTGGCCAGCTTGCCGGCAATCAGGCGTAAATCATCGGTACCCGCGCCGCCATACATGCCCATCTGACAGCGCACGTATTGATAGCCCTCCTCCATGCGCGCGCGAATGTTATCTTCAACTTCAATCTCATCTGCGCCGTCGCAGTGACGATAAAGCGGCACGCCATCACGACATTTGCCGCCAAGCAGTTCATATACCGGTAAGTCGGCCACTTTGCCCTTCAGATCCCACAGCGCCATATCCACACCGGAGAGCGCATTATTCATCACCGGACCATTACGCCAGTAACCGCTGACCGCCGCCGATTGCCAGATATCTTCGATACGCGCCGGGTCTTTACCGATCAAAAACGGCTTCATGTAGTTTTCGATGGCTGCGGCGACCGCATAGATGCGCTGAGTAAACGTGGCGCAGCCTAAACCGTATAAACCGGGTTCGCTGGTTTCGATTTTTACCACCACCAAATCAATGCCGCCTGGCGCGGTAAGGATGGTTTTTACATCGGTAATTTTCAGGTTACTCATCATGATCCTCACGGTAGCTGGATAACATGCTGTATGATGTCCTACATGTTATGTGTAGTAAAAAGCCCTGTTCAGGGCTTTTGGTTATTCAGTTATGGCGTACATCTTCAATGGCGTGCACGTTATGGGTCATCGCACTATTAAGCGTCTCGGCCGCCAGCGCCGCATCGCGGTTTTTCAACGCCATAAAGACTTTGATATGGGCTTCAACGCTTTCCAGCGTGATGCCTAACACCCGATTTAACTCTTCCAGGTAATGCACATAAATCCCTTTCAGCGATTCCATTACGTGGATGAACACCTTGTTGTGCGAGGCTTTCACAATCGCCAGATGGAAATCGTAGTCCGCCAGCGAGTACTTTTTGTAGTCATCTTTACTCACCAGCATGCGGTTCAAGGCGCTTTCGAGCACTTTTACATCCTCGTCGGTGGCGTTCTGAACTGCCAGCTCCATACATTTGAACTCGACGGTCTGACGGAAAACCCGCATATCATCAAACTCTTCCTGCGACAGATGCAGAATCGGCTGGTTATCACTGAACGATCCGTAGCGCGCCACTTCGCGGGTAACATATGTGCCCTTCCCCTGATGCGTCACCACTACGCCAAGGTCACGTAGCTTTTGCACGGCACTCCGCACGCTGACGCGGCTCACCTGAAAGGTTGCGGTCAATTCCGCTTCAGAGGGCAACTTACAGCCCGGCTCCCACAGACCATCCTGAATGTTCTGCTTCATCTGTTCGTAGATGACATCAACCACATTATGTTTTTGGATACTTTCCAGCGCCACGGCGTTACTCACTTGTCCTACATGTCTACCGTTTTTTAACGCGTCACTGCTCGCAACACAAGCAGCAATTTTTTGTATAGTAAAAGCGATAATACATAATTCCGTAATTTAATGATTACTTTCATTGGGTTAATCATCAAAGGTAGATGATTGCCTTCTGGCGATGACATTAAATATTTGTGAGATATCTTACAAATCTCTCGCCTGCCAATTGCTGCCTTTCTGCGCATGACGTAAAAGTAATTCATCCAACTTGTTAGTCATGTTACATGAAGGGCGTTTTGTTATGCAGACCTTATTTAACCTCTCCGGGAAAACCGCTCTGATCACCGGTTCAACACGCGGCTTAGGATTCGCTTATGCACAAGGCCTGGCGCAGGCCGGTGCAACAGTGCTGCTGAATGGCACACGTCAGGAGCATATGGATACGGCGCTGGAACAATTACAGAAGCAGGGATTTGACGCCCGAGGCTTTCTGTTCAATGTGGCCGATGAAGCTGCGATAGAAGCGGTTTTCCAGCAGCTGGATGAAGAGAATATTCACGTCGACATTGTGATCAACAACGCAGGTATTCAGTTCCGCAAACCGATGCTGGAACTAGCATTGAGCGACTGGCAGCGCGTGCTGGATGTCAATCTCACCAGCGCGTTCCTTGTTTCGCGTGCGGCAGCCAAACGCATGGTTGAACGCCAGCGCGGTGGGAAAATTATCAATATCGGATCGCTGACCAGCGAAGCCGCGCGCCCTACGGTCGCGCCTTACACTGCGGCGAAAGGCGGCATCAAACTGCTGACTAAATCGATGGCGGCTGAATGGGCGCCGTTCAATATCCAAACCAACGGCATCGGACCGGGCTACATCCTCACCGATATGAACGAAGCGCTGGTCCAAAACGAAGAGTTCAATAAATGGGTCTGCAGCAGCAATCCTTCTGGCCGCTGGGGAAAGCCCGACGAACTGGTGGGTACCGCCATCTATCTGGCGTCCTCTGCTTCCGATTACGTCAATGGCCAGATGATTTACGTGGATGGCGGCTGGCTCGCCACCCTGTAACAGCGACCTAAGCTGGGCATCAAGACTCAGCTGTATCCTACTCAAGCGACCTGAGGTCATACCATGAACCAGAATATTGCAGGGATTTTACCGGCCAGTCGGTGGGGAAAACTCATCCCGATTGCCTTTATTACCTATAGCCTCGCCTACCTCGATCGTGCCAACTACGGTTTCGGTGCCGCCGCAGGTCTGGCTGAAGATCTCAATATCACGCCCGCCATTTCGGCGTTACTTGGCGCACTGTTTTTCCTTGGTTACTTCTGTTTTCAGGTGCCGGGCGGTATTTACGCTGAAAAGCACTCGGCGAAGAAGCTGATTTTCTGGAGCCTGATCCTGTGGGGCGCATTGGCTACTGCGACCGGCATGGTGCACAGCGTGGCGCTGCTGGCGGTGATTCGCTTCCTGCTCGGCGTGGCGGAAAGTGTGGTGATGCCGGCGATGCTGATCTTCCTCAGCCACTGGTTCACGCGCGCGGAACGTTCCAAAGCCAATACTTTTCTGTTCCTCGGCAATCCGACTACCGTGTTATGGATGTCGATCCTCTCCGGCTATCTGGTGAATTCCTTTGGCTGGCGCGGCATGTTCATTATTGAAGGTGTGCCCGCCATTTTGTGGGCATTTATCTGGTGGAAAATTTATGCCGACCGACCGCGCGATGCCAAATGGCTGAGCGAAGCGGAAAAGCGTGCAGTAGAAAACGCGCTGGCGGCAGAGCAGCAATCGATCAAACCGGTTAAGAATTACCGTGAAGCCTTCCGCTCGCCTAAGGTGCTGGCGCTGGCCTTTATCCACTTCTTTTGGAATATCGGCATGTACGGTTTCATCATGTGGCTACCTTCAATGCTGAAGAGCGCGTCCGGCATGGGCATCGTCGCGACCGGTTGGCTCTCTGCCGCGCCCTATCTGCTCGCCGTGCCGCTGATGCTGACCGCATCCTGGTTCTCCGATAAATATCAGCAGCGTAAAAACATCGTGCTGCTTTTCCTTGGGCTGGGCGCGGTGTGCTTCATTGCTTCCTTTACGCTCGGTGCGACCCACTTCTGGCTCTCATGGGTGCTGTTGGTGATTGCTGGCGGTGCGATGTACACGCCGTATGGCCCGTTCTTCGCGGCGATTCCAGAAATGCTGCCACGCAACGTGGTGGCGGGCGCGATGTCCTTCGTGGTCTGTTTCGGCGCGCTGGGGTCGTTCGTCGGCGCGTGGATTGTCGGCTATCTCAACGGTCTGACCGGCAGCCCGGCGGCATCTTACGTATTCATGGGTGGATCGCTGGTTGTCGCGGTATTACTCACCGCGCTCACCACCTTTAGCAGCCTGAGCACGCCAACGGCACAAACCCGCTCTGCATACTAATAGAGAATGAAGTCATGACCATGAAACCCACGCGCACGCGGTTAAGCGTTTTATTCATGCTGTTTATTGTCACCGCGATTAATTACATGGATCGCGCTAACCTGGCGGTGGCCGGTTCCCATATTCAGGGCGAGTTTTTCTTATCCGCCACCCAACTCGGTTTGCTGTTTTCGATGTTTACCTGGTTTTATGCGCTGAGCCAAATTCCAGTCGGCTATCTGCTTGACCGGATTGGTTCGCGCTGGCTGTACGGCAGCGCGATTGTGTTGTGGAGCCTGTTTACCCTGCTGATGGGATTGGCATCGCATCACTTTTTCACCACCGCCACTGCGTCATTTATGATGCTGTTGGTGTGCCGCGCGCTGATTGGCGTGGCGGAAGCGCCCTCTTTTCCCTCCAACACCAAAATCATCGCCACCTGGTTTCCCGACCATGAACGTGCGCGTGCAACGGCAACCTACTCCAGCGCGCAATATATTGGCCTGGCGCTGCTGACGCCGGTGCTGTCGTTTATCGTCAGCCAATGGGGCTGGGAAATGTCGTTTTATCTCTCTGGCCTGGTTGGGATTGTGTTCGGTATTTACTGGCTGATTGTCTATCGCGATCCGCAGCACAGCAGCAAAGTGAATGATGCGGAACTCGATATTATCCGCAAAGGCGGCGGTCATGGTTCGGTAAATCAGCAAACCGGCAACGGCAAAGTTAACTGGCAGTCGGTGAAATACATCCTGCGTCAGCGCACCACATGGGGTTTGTTTATTGCGCAGTTTGCGGCTTCATCGACGCTCTACTTTTTCCTGACCTGGTTTATTGTCTATCTGGAAAAAGGGCTGCATCTGTCGATCGATAAAGCGGGGATTGGCGCGATGTTCCCTTATCTGATGGCGATGGCGGGCGTGCTGTGTGGCGGAACGCTGAGTGATTTCCTGTTGAAGCGTGGCCGCAGCCGCACTTTTGCGCGCAAGCTGCCGGTGATGCTGGGCATGTTGCTTACCTGCTCGATTGCGCTGGTGAATTTCTTCCAGGACAGCCCGGTAATTGCCATTGCCATTCTCTCTATCGCTTTCTTCGCCAACGCCTTCTCTAATCTCGGCTGGGTGGTGTGCAGCGATGTGATTCCGCGCCACTTAATCGGCACCATCGGCGGCTTTCTGAATATTTTTGGCAATCTTTCCGGCATTGTCAGCCCGATCATCATCGGCGTTATTTTGCAGCGCACCCACAACTTCCAGTACGCCATGTGGTACATCGCTGCCGTCGCGCTGATGGGCTTTTTGGCCTACCTGCTGCTGGTTGGCAAAATTGAAGTGATGACGCCGCCCGGCGAAGAACACGCTGACAATAAAAAGAAATTCGAAACCCCTTCAAACGCATAGAGAGAAGCATAATGCAGCAGAAAACAGTGAACGCGGTGATCGTCAATGCCGCACATGATGTGCGCTGTGAGTCGCGGGAAATTGAGTGGAACACGCAACAAGTGTTGGTCAAAGTTGAGCGTGGCGGGATTTGTGGCTCGGATATTCACTATTTCCAGCATGGACGCGCGGGCATGTCAGTGCTGAAAGCGCCGATGATTTTAGGCCATGAGTTTGTTGGTATCACCGAGCAAGTGCCAGAAAACAGCGACCTGAAAGTTGGCCAGCGCGTGGCGATCAACCCTTCCCAACCCTGCCAGTTGTGTGCGCTGTGTCAGGAAGGAAAACAGAACCTTTGCCGCTCAATGCGCTTTATGGGCAGCGCGCAGTTTTTTCCGCATGTTAACGGCGGATTTGCCCAATATGTGGCGGTGAATCCCGTGCAGTGCGTACCGTACGGCGATGATGCAGAGGCCAAAGTTATGGCTTTTGCCGAACCGCTGGCAGTGTGCATTCATGCGGTACGTCAGGCGGGTGATTTAACCGGCAAGCGTGTGCTGGTCACCGGCGCCGGACCGATCGGTTGTCTGGTGATAGCGGCGGCACTGGCTTCGGGGGCCACCGAAGTGGTAGCTACCGATATCAGCGAACGTTGCTGTCAGCTGGCGAACGAGATGGGCGCCAGCGCGGCGATCGATCCGCGTGACGAACAGCAAACTGCGCGCTGGGCAGAAAATGGCGGCAGTTTTGATGTCTGCTTTGAAGCTTCTGGCGCAGGCGCGGCGGTGGCTTCGCTGGTTGCCTTTACCCGTCCGGGCGGCATTATCGTGCAACTCGGCATGGGCGCGGCTGAAGTAAACTATCCTATCGGACCGTTGCTGGTCAAAGAGATACAGCTGCGTGGCTCCTTCCGCTTCACCAGCGAGTTCACCACTGCGGTACGCTGGCTCGAGCAAGGCAAAATCAATCCGCTGCCGCTGCTATCAGCCGAAATGCCCATGCAGGATGCGGCACTCGCGCTGGAACTGGCTGCGGATAAAGATCGAGCCGCCAAAGTACAGTTGGTTTTCTAAGCGTAAAAAAACGGCTGATGCGATGCACCAGCCGTTGTCATACGTTTTCGCACTATTCGGTTACTTCAAACGGAATGCCACCACGCTGTCACCCGCCTGGGTGCCGAGCGAACCGTGACCGCCTGCTGCAATCACCACGTACTGCTTACCGTCTTTACCCATAAAGGTAGACGGCGTGGCTTGCGCACCGGCACTCAGCTCGGTTTGCCACAGCAGTTCGCCGGTGGTGCTGTCGTAGGCGCGGAAGAAGTTATCCGCGGTTGCACCGTGGAACACCAAATCACCCGCAGTCAGCAATGGACCACCGTGCGCCACCATGCCCATCGGGAAACCGATTGGGAAGCGGCCAGGCAGGAAGCTGGTCTTCAGGTTTTTGGTGACGCCCACGCGACGCAACCATTCGGTTTTACCGGTCTTCAGATCAACGCCCACCATGCGGCCCCAAGGTGGCGCAACACATGGAATGCCGAGGCCAGAGGCCATCTGCTGGATATGAATCGCGTAATCACCGTGGAAGTTTTCGTTCCAGTATGGCGTGCCATCTTTGGTGAACAGGCGCTCGGTGGCGGTCTGCTCGCTGCGTTTGATCAGGTTGTACTTGTAAGCCAGACGTACTGGCGCGGCAATCAGCATTTGACGCTGCGGATCGACGGCAACAGAACCCCAGTTGAACACACCAATGTTGCCAGGGAAGATCAGCGAACCACCTTCAGTTGCTGGCGTCCACGGATTGCCATCATAGCGCAAGCTACGGAAATCCATGCGGCATGACATCTGGTCAAACGGCGTGATTCCCCACATTGACTTCTCAGTCAACGGCTGCGGGATGAAGTTCAGGCTGGAAACCGGCTGGGTTGCCGCAAATTTCTCACCCGCGACGCCACCTTCAGTAGAGACTTTTACCTGGTTTACCGGATACACCGGCTGGCCGGTAAGACGGTTCAGCACAAACAGGTTGCCGGTTTTGGTCGGCAGGATCACCACCGGCTGCTTCTGGCCCTGATAATCGATGTCCACCAGCGAAGGCTGTGACGGATTATCGCGGTCCCACAGATCGTGGTTGGAGCTCTGATAGCGCCATTTGAACGCACCGGTTTGCAGATCCAGCGCCACCAGCGCATCGCGGAACTTCTCGGTGTTGCTGTTCGGATCGCGTTCAATGCCCACTTCATCTGGTGAAGCGTTACCAAACGGCACATACACCACGCCGTTTTTCAGGTCAGCACTCAGCGTGCCCCACGCTACTGGCGTGTCCTGCGGGTAGTTTTGACCGGCAGCGATTGGTGCGGTGTTTTCCGGGTTGGCCGGATCAAAATTCCACACCAGACGACCGCTTTGCACGTCATACGCACGAATCACGCCTGACGGGTTGCCGCTGTTGAAGCCGTTATCCATCACGGAACCGCCAACGATCACCAGCTTGCCCGCGACCAGCGGTGCTGCGGTTTGCATCAGCGCATGTGGACGCACTTCACCCATGTTGGCGTGCAGATCAACCACACCGTTCTGACCGAAATCAGCACAAGGTTTACCGGTATCGGCATCCAGCGCAATCAGCTGGGCATCGGTGGTGGCGTTAAAGATACGCTTACGGCAGATAGCCGGATTCGCTGCGCTATCCTGCGCGGCAACCGGGGTTTCTTCGTAGTAGCTTACGCCGCGACAGGTTTGATGCTGCTGCAGGTAAGAGCGATCTTTATTCGGCGTGAATTTCCACTTCACCGCGCCGGTTTCCGGATCAAGCGCATGCACTTCGTTATGCGGCGTACAGAAGTACAGCATGCCGTTGGCTTTCAGCGGCGTGGCTTCGAAGGTGTATTCGCTGGCATCCGCATCCTGACGCAGATCACCCGTATGATAAGTCCAGGCAACTTCGAGGTTTTTGACGTTCTCTTTGCTGATCTGATTCAGCGATGAGAAACGCAGGCCGTCAGACGAACCACCGTACGCAGTCCAGTCGTTAGCAGCGCCCTGCTCGCTGTTCTGTTCGCGGGCATTGCTGATGGTGCCTTGCTGCGGAACCGGATCGTAGAAGCACAGACCAATCACCACCACAATCATGATAATCACGGTGCCGCCGAGGAAGCCGTGGAAACGGCGTTCACCGCGATACAGCGGTTTCACCACCCACGGCATCGCCAGCCACAGGCCGATCACACCGAACAGGTCACCGCGTGGGATCCACTGCCATTTATCAAAGCCCACTTCCCAGATAATCCAGGCGAGCGTAATCCACATCAGCACCGCATACAGAGCCAGCGCGCTGCGCTGGTTGCGGAACAGTAAAATTGCGGTAATGAGTAAGCCCACCGCCATCAGTGCATAGAAGGCGCTGCCGCCCAGCATTAACAGCTTGCCGCCCATGTACAGCAAGGCAATCGCCAGAATCGCGAGCACGATACTGGTTAGTTTGTTAACCATGCTAATCCCTCAACCATTTTCATCGAAAAACCTCAAAAATAACCCCACATAAAATCAACAGAATTTTAACGTACGTTACCGTTTAGTAAAAACCCGTTGCGAGGTGTGTCGTTAGCTCCGCTAATGAATGTAGTTTGGCTAATGGCTGCCAGCTACCGCCTCGCTCAATGTGTGACTGAAATCACGTTTCATTTTCGTTGAGAGAATTAATCATTAGTGAGGAAAATTCGCATTTTTTGATAACGGTAAATGGCGAGAGTACGCGATTTGCTGGCTTTTGCGCCTGAGACATAACCTTGTGCGGATTTATTACTACGCCCGCTGTAGTTGAAAACTTACGCTGTTTTCTTTTTACCCGGGAAACGTTATGAAAATCACTTTATTAGCTTGCTCATTGTTGCTCCTCACGGTGACTTCACAGGCTGCCAGCAACGAACTGATCGTTGGCGATCAAAAAGGTAATGCTCGCGCAGTGATGTCCGCCGCCGGCGAGCTCAACAATGTGCCATATGAAATCAAATGGTATGAGTTCCCCAACGCTGCGCCGCTACTGGAGTCGCTCAACTCCCAGCATCTGGATGCCGGATTGGTCGGCGATGGTCCGCTGTCATTTGCCGTAGCGGCGGGCGCGCAGATCCGCGCCATTCAGGCATCGCAATATCTCGGCAATGCCATCGTGGTGAAAAAGGATAGCGCCCTGCACAGCATCGCCGACTTAAAAGGCAAAAAAGTGGCGACGGTAAAAGGTTCGGCCGGACAAAATATGGTGCTGAATGCGCTGCACGAAGCGGGTTTGCCAGACGACAGCGTCAGTTTTGTCTTTACTACGCCGTCGGAAGCAACGCTGGCGCTGGATAATGGCGCGGTGGATGCGGTGGCAACCTGGGAACCCTATGTGTCGTTTGCCGTGGCCCAATCCGGCGATCGTATCGCCATCGACGGCAAAAACTCTCCGGTTTCAAACTATCTGGTGGCGACCGATAGCGCCATCGCCAGCAAGCGAGAGCAGCTCGCAGACTTCCGTCAGCGCCTGATCCGCGCACGCGCGTGGGGCGTGGCTCATCCACAAGCGTACGCCAGCGAGATCGCCAAACTGCTGCGTCTGCCAGATGCGGTGGCGCTGAGCAAAGTACAGCGTGAAAACAACGCGCCGGTAGAAGATTACGCCTTGGTGGAAAAACGCCAGCAGCTGGCGATTGATACCTTTACCCGCGGCGGCCTGATCAAACCCGGCTTAAAAGCCGACAAACTGGTGGATGCCTCCTTCTTTAACGCCAACGGAGCCGCCAAACCATGATGAATCTGGCGCTCTACCTCGACTCTGGCATTCATCAGGGCGGCTGGCGTCATCCCGATTCGGCCGCGACTGGCGGCAGCAATTGGCCGCTGTATCGCAAAATTGCCCAGCGCGCCGAAGCCGCGAAGCTGGACATGATTTTTGTCGCTGACAAGCTGGCGATTGATGATGTTTATGGCGGTCATCTGACGCACACCGTGCAGCATCGTCAGGTTGGCTGGTCTGAACCTTTAACATTATTAGCCGCGCTGGCGGCGGTGACTGACCACATCGGACTCGGCGGCACGGTTTCCTCCTCCTATTCGGTGCCGTATACCACCGCGCGTCAGTTGGCCAACATCGACCACATCAGCGGCGGGCGCGCGGCGTGGAACGTGGTTACCTCGCTGAGCCACGCCGAAGCGCGCAACTTTGGTCGCAGCGAACACTTCAGCCATGAGGATCGCTATCGCCGCGCGGCCGAATTTATCGACGTAATGAAAGCGCTGTGGGACAGCTTTGAAGAGGACGCGCTGATTCTGGATAAAGCCCAGGCGCGCTTTGCCGACCCGGCACGCTTCCATCGACTTGATCATCAGGGTGAATCTTTCGACGTGCAGGGCCCGCTGAACCTGCCGCGCCCGCCGCAAGGGCATCCGGTGGTGATTCAGGCTGGCGTCTCGGAGGCCTTTATCGATCTGGCGGCGCAACAGGCGGAAGTGCTGTTTGTGGTGCAACCCAATCGGGAACGCGCGCAGCAGTTCTATCAAACCCTGAAACAGCGTGCGCAGCAGTATCAGCGTCAGCCCGATCAACTGCGCATTCTGCCTGGCATGGTGCCGATTGTCGGCACCACGCAGCGCGATGCCGAGGAGCGTGCGGCATACCTCAAATCATTGATTACTGTGGAATCGGGCCTGAGCTTTGTCTCGGCCAGCATGAATATCGATCTGTCGCAGTATCCGATTGATGGTCCGGTGCCGGATCTGCGTGAAAAGATTACCGGTAGCAAAGGCCGTTTCCAGTATGTGATTGCCAGCGCCATTGAGCAGAACCTGACGCTGGGTGAGATGGCGAAACGCTACGCGGAAAGCTTGTCTTTCCCGGCGCCGACCGGCACAGCGGATAGCATTGCGCAGCAGATGATTGACTGGTATCAACATCAGGCCTGCGACGGTTTTGTCATTCTGCCCACCTACATTGATGAGAACGAAGATCGCTTCCTCGAACAGGTTGTACCGCGATTGCAGGACGCGGGCGTCTTCCGCAGAGACTATCAGCCGGGCACGCTGCGCGATCGTTTAGGCTTAGTAAAGCCGGAAAATCGCTTTCACAGTTAGACATTAATTGAAATAACTTAATAGATCATAAAAGTACCGCTGCGATTATTCCTGGCAACGATTATCGCAGCGGTGCGAATAAGCGCATTTTTATTACACTTTCATTTCCGCAGTCTTTATTTAAGATTTTTTGAATTGATAAGCTATTACACCGCAATATCTTTTTGAGAGTTTCCTCAGCCTGTTATCCCCAATTGAGCGTGATATAAATCACATAACTGCTCTGCGGCAAGTCCGCTATAAAAAAGAAGGTTATGATGATTAGCGCAGATTTCTTTTATCGTAAATTACGTTTTCCTTTTAAACTCACACATGCTGCTTTTAAATTTCCGGTTGCCAATGCGCGTGCCAGGCAATATCAGGTGATATCGCCTGAGCAAACCATTGACCTGCTGCTCAACAACGACAAGCTCTCCATAAGCCGCTATGGCGACGGCGAACTGGAAATGACCTTGTTCAAGAATATCGGTTTTCAATCTTTCGATGAACGTCTCTCGATTCGCCTTAAAGAGATATTACGTCGCGGAAGCCAGCCGAAGAATACGTGCTTATTGTGTTTGCCCGATGCGTTTCGCGGCACCTCGAATATGCGTTTTGGTTCGGCCCTATTCTGGTTTTTTCATAAAGCGTTTTATTTCCGCCATTATGAAGCGTTATTAAAGAAAGATTATCGCTATGGTAATACCTCTGTTACGCGTCCCTATCATGACTATAAGGATAAGCAACAGGCTGCTCGCGTGTTTAATAAGTTCAGGCAACTGTTCAGTGACAAAAAGATATTAATTGTGGAAGGTAGCGGCACGCGTCTCGGCATCGGCAACGATTTGCTCGGCGGCGCGCGGGAGATTAAGCGTATCACCACGCTCAATCGCAACGCTTTCTCGGTTTACAACGATCTCTACAGCGCCGTCCTGGCGCATGCACGCGATTACGATATGGTACTGATGTCGCTCGGCCCCACCGCAACGGTGCTGGCTTACGATCTCAGCCAGCATGGCATTCGCTGTATTGATACCGGCCACATTGATATCGAGTATGAATGGATGCGCAGTGCCGCGCGTGACAAGGTGCAGGTGGCTGGCAAGAACGTCAATGAAGTTGGCGTGTTGCTCAGCGACAATGCGCGCGACGCCGATGAGCACTATCGCCAGCAGATTTTGTTGCATGTCGGGCTGCCACAGGAAGCGGTGCTGTCGGCGATGGTGATGCATCCGCCGGTCTAATCCATATCGCAAGCAATCGCAAAAACAGGGTGTTTTGAGATTGCTTGCGATGACGTTGTTACCCTTCGCGCTTTTTCAGCCACTCTTGCAGCTTGCGAAGTGAAACAGGCGCCTGATACACCGTTCCTTTTCCCTCCTTGAGTGGACGTAACAATCCCTGTTCGGTGAGATTTTTCAGGCGCGCACGCGCGGTGTTATCCGCAATGCCGAGCCGCGATTTAATTCCGGCAGAACTCAGTAACGAACCCGGCGCATTCAGTGCGATTGCCATGATATCCAGCTCACCTTTGGCTAAGGTCATATTCTCTTCCACCCACGTCACCAGACGCTCCCGCTCTTTGTGCAGCGTGGCGATTTGCTCGGTAAATGCATTAACCGCGCGCATCACCACTTCACACTGAAACTGCACGAAATAGGTCAGATCCATCTCATCGGTTTCGCTGTACAGATAGGAGATGCCGTACTTTACCGCTGCGGCTTTCAACAGCTTGCTGATAGAGATGTAGCGGAACGCGCTGTAACCGTGACGAATCAGATGATGGTAGAACAGCCCGCGCGCGGTGCGACCGTTGCCATCATTAAAGGGATGAATGTAGCCGATGGCAAAGTGCATTACGCTGGCGACCAGCAACGGATGCGTGCCCTGCTGCTCCAGCCACGCAACTTCGGCGCATAACGCGTCCAGCAGGCTATTCAGCCGCTGATAATCCGGCGGTTGATGAATGATTTCGCCGTCTCGCCCGGCAACAAACACATCGTTATTGTCACGCACGGCACCGGGCCGATATTTGTCATCATTAATGCCAGCGCAGGCGATGTGATGAATTTCCAGAATATCGGCGCGTGTTAACGGCGCATCACCCAGCGTGGCAATGTGCTGCATTAGCCGCCAGTTGCCCATGATCATGCTTTCATCTTCGTTGCGCGGTGCACGCCCCACCGCCAGCAACTCCATCGCCACCCGCGAGGTTGTCGCCGCGCCTTCCAACTGACTGGATGAGATCGCCTCTTCCATGATCAGCTGAGACATCAGGTAAGAAGCCGCGTCCTCATCCGTCGGTTCGCCATTGCGCGCAAAGGTCATACGATCGACTGCCGACATCGCCGCCGTGATTTTGGCCGTGAGGTTACAGGTCACGGTTTGATCGGCGATCACAAAGTGCTGCGCGCTGCTGCGGCGCTTGAATTTCAATGCGCTCCACAGTTTCTCACGCATCTGGCCATCACTGACTCGACGATACAATTCATCGAAATGCAGATAGCGCTCATCCCACTCGGCATGACTAGCGAGGAGCGAATTAATCTCACTGATACTCAACGAATCAATAAGTTGAGCAGGCGGACGACGCATTTTCATCTCAAGCAATCTCAAAAACAGTGTATTTTGAGTTTACTTGAGATTAGCTGCGACGACAAATGGCGCTTACAGCGCGGTTAGCTGCCGTGTCGCTGGCAGAATGTGCGAAGATCGGATGACTGGAAATCCGCCAGATTCGTCATCAATTTCTCCAGCGGCCAGTTCCACCAGGCAATTGCCTGCAGTTGTGCGGCAATATCCGCAGCGAAACGCGCACGGATCACTTTGGCTGGCACGCCACCGACAATGGTGTAAGGCGGTACATCTTTCGTCACCACCGCACCGGCCGCCAGCACCGCGCCATCCCCCACCGTTACGCCCGGCAGAACGATCACGCCATGCCCAATCCACACGTCATTACCAATAATCACGCGATCGGCGCGTCGCTCGGCAAAGAAGCCATTATCGCGCTCCGCCTGCCCATCGTAGTATTCCGGGCAGTAGGTGAAACGGTGCTGAGAAGCGCGGTCCATCGGATGATTGGGCGCGCCAATCCGCACATGATTGGCAATGGCGGTAAAGCGCCCAATTTGCGCATCGGCGACACAGCAGTGCTCACCGAGATAGGAGAAATCGCCGAGTTCGCTATATTCGATATAGGTTTCGGCCAGCACTTCACATTGCGCGCCAATCTGGGTTTCGCGCATACGCACGCTGGGATCGATAACGGTGTGTTGCAGTTTTGCCGGTTGCACAGCAGCTAGTGCCATAATCAAAGCTCCGTGTGGTCAGATGTCTGGATAAGCGGTTGCGACTGGGCAACCGCGAGCCATCACGCTACAGCGACAAGATGACAGAAATGCTATTGTGCGCATCTGCAATGGGCGATTTGAGGAAAGGGAATGAGAACACCGTGGTCAATACTGGCGCTGTTGTGGTCAGCCGGACAGGCATCTGCCGCGCTGCCCGCCGACATCAAAGCCGGTGATATTGTGCAAGTGCAGTTAGCGCAACTCCATCCGACGCAGGCCGCGATTGGCTATCGTCAGCTGGATTACAAACAACATCGTTATGAAGCCGAACCGAAAAAGCTGTTTGATGATTATTGCGAAAGCATGGGTCAGAAAGGCGTCGATAAATTTGATAGTAAATCACGTCTCTCGCAGCCCAGCAGCTTCAGTTGTAAAGCGCCGGTTGGCAGCGAACCTGGCCCGATGAAAACGGCGGTGATTGCACCGGATAATGTGCTGTACCTTACCGATGGTCATCATACTTTCAGTAATTTCGCCGATATCGCCGGTCTCAACACGCCGGTGCAGGTACGCATTACTAATGACTTCCGCAGCCTGAAAACCATGTCCGCCTTCTGGCAAAAAATGGAAGCGGCACATCTGGTGTGGCTGGACACGCCATCCGGCAAAATTAAACCGGATGCGCTGCCGAAAGAGCTGGGCCGCCAGCACATGCAGAATGATGAATATCGCTCGCTGGTCTATTTCGTGCGCGATATTGGCTTTGATAAAGAGCAAAATCCGCCGCCGTTCCTTGAATTCTACTGGGGCAAATGGCTGGAAACACAGCTCCCGCTTAAAAACTTTGATCTCAACAATCGCGGCGGTTACGCCAAAGCGCTGGAAACCATCGCTGAGAAGATGACCAGCGTGCCGAAAGACACGGTAATTGCGCACAGCGATAGCGGCGCGCTGACGGCGGATCGGTTAGGCGCACGCAAGAAAGTGAACGAGAAGAAGCTGGAAAAGCTGGTCTCCGACAACGGCAAATTGACGTGGGCCTTTGCGCAATAACCATACGGTCGCCATAAATGGCGACCCTACATTCGCATCGGCCAGTCGGGATTCGCCAGTGCGCTTTTGCCAATCGACATATAATCCGCGCCCTGCTCCTGCGCCGCCGGGCTGGAATCCGCGCGTGCTATTGAGATTGCCTTGCGAGATGCGCAACCGCAGCTGCTCGGCGTGTGGGCGCTGTTTCCCACCGCTCGCCATTTGCCAACGCGCGTCACGGTCCTTCTGAATGCCCTGAAACAGGCGATGGCGTGAGAATTCAGAAAAAGCTAACGGCGATCGTGGTTATAGTTATTCACTTATTGAGATCACGGAGGCCAACAGTGAAACCTGAAATCTATACGCTTGCTTCAACTGAGATTTACCGTAACCGCTGGTTGACCTTGAAAGAGGACAAGATCCAGCGCGCCGATGGCAGCGAAGGCATCTATTCGGTGATTGAGAAGAATGATTTTGTGGTGATTTTGCCAGTTGAGGGTGATCACATCTATGTGGTTGAACAGTTCCGCTATCCGCTGGGTGAACGCACCATTGAACTGCCACAGGGAAGCTGGGAACTTGCGCCCGATGCCGCGCCTGAAGATCTTGCCGCTGGCGAGCTACTAGAAGAAACCGGGCTCATTGCCGGGCAGCTTGAACACGTGGGTTATCAAAAATTAGCGCAAGGCTATTCCGCGCAGGGCTATCACATTTATCTGGCGAGTAACCTGAGCTATCAGGGACAAAATCTGGATGCAGAAGAAGTAGGATTAACCGCGAGAAAAATCAAAACTGTCGAATTTCTTGAATTAATTCTGGCAGGCAAGATCACCGACGCAACGTCTGTGACCGCGTTTCTGCTGGCCAGAGCGAAGAATCTTATCGACTAATCTCGTCTTTAGCAGCCGCTTGATCAATGCGGCTGCTAAGGTTGCGGCCTTACTTGCTGGACGGTTTCAAGGCCAGTGAGCGGTTGTTCTTTACGCGCACCACCGTTCTCACCATCGCCAGCGTGGCAACAATGAGCAATATGCCGCCCACCATCGCCATGGCTTTAAAACCAAGATGTTTAAACATCATCAGCCCGACAATCCCGCCAATCAGGAAAGAGAAAATGGTGGTCAGATGCGTCCACAGCTGGCGTTTCTGGCCCGAGATCTGCTTTGACGGATCGCGGCGGAACAGCGCGGCTAATACAGATGCCAGTGAAATCCCGGCATCGGTCAGCGTGCCGGTAATATGGGTTGAGCGCACGCGGCCATTGGATAACTGCGTAGAGGTTGAATTATGCACGCCCATCAGGAAGCCCAGAATAACAATAACTTCCCGGTTATTGGCCGATGAATAAAAGAACATTTCAAACAGCGATAACGCGATTAAGGCCAGCCCTTCAACCCACAGTATTTGGCAGAATATAATACGATTGCCGTTGGCTAATCCGCTGATCACCACCATTCTCGCCGTGACCGCACCACAAACAAAGGCAAACAGAATGGTGGCTAAAAAGGTGATATCGCGGAAATTAACGTTCGATACTTCACTGGATAATTGTGAGGTATTACCTGACATGTGTGAGGGGAAAAAGCCAAACGCCCCCAAAGCGATAGCATTGAGCACGCCGGCTGCGGTGGCAAGCCACATGGCCAGATTCCTGTCCTCGTCATGCGTTCGTGTGCGTTTAAGTTTAATCAGCATCAGATACCTCATTATTCTGAACCAGGGCCGAATAATAACCATAGAGCACTACGCCGCGTTCATGACCAGGAAATTCCCGAATAAGACGCTGAACATATTAAAGAAAGTAAAAAAATCAACGTGGCGGGAATATATTTAAATTAATGTAAAGATTGGCATGCCATATAATCGTAGGGTCGCCATTTATGGTGACCACCTTTTTACGAATTAACCGAATGATTTATTTTCATTGGGGCGACCACCACATTTACCCCTAAATCCTGCATACGACGCAAAATAGGCACCGGCGTGCCCTGATTGACAATCACCACATCGAATTCACTCAGATGCGCAAAGCGGTGCAGCGCCCGACGTTCAAATTTGGTGTTATCCATCATCAGAATGCGCTTCTGCGCGGCGTCAAACATCGCGCGTTTGGTCTCTACCGTTTCAGCAGATTGATGGAACACCGCATCGTCGATAATCGCTGACATGCTGACGAAAAACACGTCGGCACGCAGGCTGGCAATTTCATCCCGCGTCATACGGCCCATAAACGCATTGCACCAGTGATAGAACTGTCCGCCTAAGCCCATCAAGGTGATATCGCGGCCGTTGCGTAGCTCGTTCATCAAAGTAAGTGAATTGGTGATTACCGTTAGCGGCGCGCGTGCGGAGAGCAGTCGCGCCATCTGCAGCACGGTAGTTGAATCATCGAGGAAAATCGCCTGCCCCGGTTCGAGATAGGTGGCGGCGACATCGGCAATCGCCTGCTTCTCTTCCAGTTGACGCGTGGCGCGGTAGATATCGCTGGATTCAACCAGGCTGGTTGGCGTCGCGGATACCACGCCACGCGATTTATGCAGCAAACCGCGTTCAACCATCTCGTCAATATCGCGATGTGCGGTCATCAAACTGATGCCAAAGCGATCGGTGATATCTTCGATGCGGATCGCCCCTTCAGCCATTACCGCTTCGGCGATTAGCTGACGACGGGCGAGTTGGCGCGCCTGACGGCTATCGCTGGGTAAGGTTTCGGCCATAAATACACCAAGGGAAGAGTCCTGCGGGTTGTGCGCCATATTTCATCCGGGAAAGTGAAGCGGAAAGCGGGTTCGGCACTCATTACAGCGTTTAAAACGGGTTTTGGCAAATGCTGAGGTCGCCATAAATGGCGACCCTACATAGCGCGATATCTTCTGTAGGGTCGCCATTTATGGCGACCTGGTTTATTTACTGCTTCAGAACAAACGGTGAAGCAAAGTTACCGGCGTTCTCTTTGGTAATCAGGATGCAGTCAAACAGCTGCTTCTCCGATGCCGCTCCGGTTTTGCCGGTTTTCAGGAAGCTATCCGCCTGCTCGACTGCTTTCTGCGCGAACTGGGCCACAGGCTGCATCACGGTGTAAGCCAGTGTACCGGCTTTCACGGCGTCGACCGCATCCGGTGAACCGTCAAAACCGCCGACTTTGATCTGATTCAGTTTGCCAGCTTCTTTCAGCGCAGCGATCGCGCCCAGCGCCATTTCGTCATTGCCGCTGATCACACCTTTGATGTTGGGATTGGCCTGCAGCAGCGACTGCATTTTATTGAAGCCCTGGGTGCGGTCCCAGTTAGCCACTTCCTGGCCTACTTTCTTCAGCGTGGGGTATTGCGTCAGCACGGTGTCAAAACCATTGGCGCGGGTGGCGGCGTTATTGTCCGATGGCGGGCCAACCAGCTCGACATAGTTCGCGGTATCGCCCACCTGCTTCACCCACTCCATCGCGCCAACCGCCGCGCCCTGCGCGTTGTTGGATACCAGCTGCGCTTTGGCGAGCCCGCTTTGGTTCAGTTCGGCGTTGATGATAAACACCGGAATATTAGCGGCGATGGCTTTTTTCACCGAGCCGACCGAGCCATCGGCGTTAGCCGGATCGAGAATAATCGCTTTCGATTTATTAGTGATCGCCGTATCTATCAGCTGGCTTTCGGTATTGGTATCGCCTTTGTGTGCACTGACTTTGGCGCTGTAGCCCAGCTTTTCAGCGGCTTTCTGCGCCACCTGACCTTCCGTCAGCCAGTAAGGGTTGGAAGGATCGTTAACGATAATCGTCATTAACCCGTTATCTGCCCAGGTGGGTGCAGCAAAAGTGGTGATGGCCATAGCTGCGGCCGCGATGAAGAGACGTTTAGTGAACATAGTTGGTGCTCCGTTATTATATGGGGTACAGGTTTTACGGATATCCGCGCGCTGCTGAAACAGCGCGCGTGAGTTAGCGAGCGCGCCGTCCGTATTGCAGGGTGTTGAGCAATACCGCCAGCACGATCACGGCACCAGTGAACACCGTCTGCCAGTAAGCAGAGACGCCGATAATCACCAGGCCATCAGAGAGAAAACCAATCACGAACGCGCCAAGCAGCGTACCGCGCACGTTGCCGCGTCCACCGGTCAGCGCCGCGCCACCGATCACCACCGCCGCAATCGCGGTCAATTCATAGGTGGTACCGGCGGTTGGGCCCGCCGAGGTGAGCTGTGAGGAGAGCACCAGCCCGGCGAGTGCGGCGCAGACGCCAGACAACACATAGACGCTGATTTTGATGCGCTTCACCGGCACACCCGACAGATCGGCCGCGCGTTCGTTACCACCCGAAGCGTACAGCCAGCGACCAAACGCCGAGCGGCTTAGCAGGAAACCACATGCCAGCGCCACCACGCCCAGCACCAGCACGCCAACCGGGATATTGAAGATGCGATTAAAGCCGAGCCAGTCGAAGCCGGTATTCCCCAGCGCTTCACTGCCTGAGAGTTTGTTGTAAGTCAAACCGTTGGTGATCAGCAGCGCAATGCCGCGCGCCACATACATGGTGCCGAGCGTGGCGACGAATGCCGGAACGCGGAACCAGGCGATCAGTACGCCGTTGACTAATCCCACCAGCGCGCCAACCACCAGCGTCAAAATCGCCACCGCCCACACCGGCAGATAGAGCACCACGCCGAGCGCTTCCAGATTGATGCCCTGCATCATAAATCCGGCCATTACACCGGCGAGACCGAGCGTAGAGCCCACCGATAAATCAATGCCGCCGTTGAGGATCACCAACAGCATGCCGATCGCCGGCAGACCGAAAATCGCCACGTGCGATGCCATGGTGAGGAAGTTGGCGCCGGTAAAGTAGTTGGGCGATAACATTGAGAAGGTAGCGATAATCACCAGCAGCGCGATGAACGCGCGCCCTTCCAGCAGCAGCCGCGCCACATTCAGCTGCTTGTCGCTTTTTTTCTTGTTAACCACCGGCGGCGTATCCAGCGTTTGTGTTCTGTCAGTCATACCTTTTGCTCCACTTTTCATGTCATGCCACCAGAGACTCGCCTGAAGCGGCCATAATGCGTTCTTTACTGACGCTTGCGTCGAAGATGGCGGAGATGCGCCCTTTGCTCATCACCACAATGCGATGCGCAATACTCAGACATTCGCCCACTTCCGAGGTGGTATACACCACCGCCAGCCCCTTTTTGGCGTTCTCCGCCAGCAGGCGAAACACTTCCGCTTTAGCGCCGATATCAATGCCACGGCTCGGCTCATCCAGCAGAATCACTTTGGGACGGGTGGCGAGCATTTTGCCTATCACCACTTTTTGCTGATTGCCGCCGGAGAGCGATCCAATCGCCGCATCGCCACCGGCGGTCTTCACCGTCACGT
The DNA here is from genome assembly GCF_014193275.1 of Enterobacter sp. Sphag1F. Classification (NCBI taxonomy): domain Bacteria; kingdom Pseudomonadati; phylum Pseudomonadota; class Gammaproteobacteria; order Enterobacterales; family Enterobacteriaceae; genus Enterobacter; species Enterobacter sp. Sphag1F. The sequence continues at coordinate 25,145 of NZ_JACHZD010000001.1, forward strand.
TGCGAATGCTGTCGTTAACCAGCTGTTTTTCCCGGCTTCTGGAGAGCACCAGCCCGCGCACAAAGTCGCCGATGCTGGCGAGCGACAGGTTTTCACCCACCGACATGGTTTGTACCAGGCCATCGCGCTGCCGATCTTCTGGTACCAGCGCCAGCCCAATTTGAATGCGTTGGGAAATGTTCAGCGCGGAGATATCGGTGTCCTGCAGCAGAATATGGCCGCTGCTTTGATGCAGACGTCCGGCGATGCACTCCAGCAGTTCGGTGCGCCCCGCGCCCATCAGCCCGTAAATGCAGACGATCTCGCCGGCTTGCACCGCCAGCGATAAGTTGTCCACCAGCCGAATGCCGGTTTTACTTTTCAGCGTCAGATCTTTCACCGTCAGCGCCGGCAGCCCGAAGTCGTAACCCTGCGGTGGCGATCCCAGATCAAAGTGATCGCCGACCATGTTGCGCACGATCCATTCGAGATCGATCTCATCGCGTTTGGCGTAGGCGGTCATCACGCCATCGCGCAGCACCACCGCGCGATCGGTAATCTCCAGCGCCTCTTCCAGATGATGCGAGATATAGACAATCGCCACGCCCTGGCTGGTTAAATCACGGATCACCTGGAACAGCACCGCCACTTCTGCTGCGCTGAGTGCCGAGGTGGGTTCATCCATGATCAGAATCTGCGAATTGACCGACAGCGCGCGCGCAATCTCCACAATCTGCTGTTGGCCCAGACGCAGGTTCTCCACTGGCGTTAGCGGATCAATCTCCTCCTCCAGCGCTGCCATCAGGTGCGCCGTCACGCGCGCCTCTTCGGCATAATCAACGCCGCCCGGCTTCATGATTTCGCGCCCCATAAAGATGTTGTCGCGCACGTTCATATTTGGCGCGAGATTCAACTCCTGATGGATAATCGAGATGCCGCAGTCACGCGCTTCGGTGGCGGATCGAAAGGTCTTCTCCTCGCCGTGTAATAAGATTTCCCCGGTTGTTGGCGTAATCACGCCAGACAAAATTTTCATCAGCGTCGATTTACCCGCGCCGTTTTCACCAAACAGCGTGGTCACTTCGCCACGACGAATTTCGAAATTGACGCCCTTCAGCGCGTGCGTGGAGCCGTACACTTTGCTGACGTTGCGCGCCTGCAGAATCACTTCGCCTTTCAGCAAGGCGGGATTGAGGTTGAACGGTTTCATTTCACCTCCATGCTGACCGGCGTCACCATCCAGTTTTTTGCGTTGAGCAAGCGGAACACGCCAACTACCTGCACGGTTTTGCCCGGCAACGCATCGCGATCCAGCTTGTCGAGCACCGCGCTTTTCATCGCACGATTGATCGCCGAACCGGCATTTTGATACTCGATTTGGTTAGTGAAATCGCCGAACTGAATCTTGCCATTGGCGTCACGCAGATCGGTGCCGGTAATCGCCGGACCGGTTTGCAGCCGCACCTGCATATCTGTCGGCAATCCGTCGATTTTCAGCGGAAAGATGCCCATCTGCCCGGCTTGCACCACGCCTGAGAATTTGACGGCGAAGACCGGCAGCGGCGCGCCAACGCCATACTTCTGCACCGCTTCCTGCTGATTAGCCTGCAGCGCATCGGCTAACGTTTTGGCCTCTACCGCACGTGATGCAACATCCTGCTGAATGGTAGGGAAGGTTTTCTGGCCGTAACTGTCCGGCGAGAAGCCTTGTTCCTGCGCGTCATCGGCGGAACCAATTTTTACCACCTTGGTGTCGAGCGCCATCGCCGCAATCACCGCAATCACTACCACGCCGAGGGTGGCGTAGCGCCGGACGCGCTTGCGGGAAATTTGCTGGGCCTGAATTGAGACATCGGACATAACGTGACCTCTCACTGACATCAGCTGCGATAATCGCGCCGATAATGTTATAAATGTGATAACTTGTGTGATGAGAATTGTGCTGATGTGACTAAATTGTCAACAGGTGACGCGCAATTTTTTCAGGAGAGCGATCTGGATCGCTTATTTGATGTCGGTCTCGTCACAAAGCGCATTAAACCCCGCCATATAAGCCTTTACGGCGTGATATCTCATTTCTTCTTGTGAGGTTTTACCTGCTAATCCGTGATCTGCTTCGCTATCCGAAATGAAATTTATTGGTTTTATCGAAAAATAATACAGTTGATATGTTATCTCAGTGAGAAGTGGTGTAAGACATTATTTAGCAAATTCATCACAGCCCATTAACACCTTTCCGGTGATCACGGCGATGAACAGAACTCTTCTTCTTTCGGAGGTGTACGTGGATAGTGGCGATATCATTCTGGGTCTGGATTCCGGCACCTCGGTGGTTAAAGCGGTGGCGTTTGATCTGGAAGGCACGCAACTGGCATGCGCATCGGTGCGTAACAGTTATTACCGCAGCGAAGGCGGCGCGGCGCAGCAGTCAATGAGCCAAACCTGGCAGGATGCGGTCACCGCGATACGTAAACTGGGCGAGCGCGTCGACAATCTCGCCGCGCGGGTTGTTGCAGTGGCCGTCACCGCACAAGGCGACGGCAGCTGGCTGGTGGGTGCCAATAATCAACCGGTCGGCGATGCGTGGATCTGGTTAGATGCGCGCGCGGCACCGACGGTTGAAAAACTCAATCAACATCCGTTAGCTGCCGCACGCTTTAGCGCTACCGGCACCGGACTCAACACCTGTCAGCAGGGATCGCAGCTGGCGCACATGGATCACTTCTTTCCCGAGCTGTTAGCCAACAGCGAAGTGGCGCTGCACTGCAAAGATTGGCTTTACCTCAATCTCACTGGTATTCGCGCCACCGATCCTTCCGAGGCCAGCTTTACCTTTGGCAACTTCCGCCACCAGCGTTATGACGATCAGGTGATTGCCGCGCTGGGGCTGGAACAGCGTCGCCATCTGCTACCGGAAATTATCGAAGGCACGGAAACCACGCATCCATTAACCGCTGAAGCCGCGCAGGCCACCGGTTTACGGGCCGGCACGCCAATCTGCCTCGGCTATGTCGATATGGCGATGACCGCGCTTGGCGCTGGCGTGCATACCGGGGAAGTCAATACCGCATGCTCGATTGTCGGATCGACCGGCGTACATCTGCGCAGCGTCACCATCGATGAAGTGTGGCTGAATCCGGCGCAAACCGGCTACGTGATTCCACTGCCTTGGCCGGGCTATGTCACGCAGGTGCAAACCAACATGGCATCGACACTCAATCTCGACTGGTTGCTGAATCTCGCCAGCGATCTGCTTAATGGCTTTGGTTGCGAAATCGATCATGCCCGATTGGTGGGACATATCGATCGCTGGCTCAACGCGGCCAAGCCCGGCAGCCTGCTTTATCACCCTTATATCTCGATTGCCGGTGAGCGCGGACCGTTTGTCAATGCCGAGGCGCGCGCCAGCTTTACCGGCCTGAGTTACACCCACAATTTTGGCGATCTGGTGCGGGCGGTAATCGAAGGCATCGGTTTTGCCGCGCGCGATTGCTATCAGGCGATGGGCAGTTTGCCGGGCGAAATTCGTTTAACCGGCGGCGCGGTGCGTTCGCAGCCGTTACGCCAGATTTTGTCGGCCTGCATTGGTGCGCCGGTGCGCATCAGCCAGCGCGACGAAGCCGGAGCGGCCGGTGCCGCGATGATGGCGGCGGTAGCGATTGGCGCCTATCCGTCGATGGAGAGCTGCGTCAAAACCTGGGTGATGCCGCTGCTGGATGCGCCCGAAGCGCCAGCCAACGAACTGATGCAGCGCTACAACCAGCTGTTCCCCACCTATCAGCAGATGCGTAACGATCTTCCTGCCGCCTGGCACGCGCTAAAACAGTTTTAAGGAGTAAATCATGAGTGAACACATGCTGGATCTGTTTGTGATTGGCGGCGGTATCAACGGTGCGGGTATCGCACGTGACGCCGCCGGTCGCGGCTTGTCGGTGATGATGTGTGAGAAAGACGACCTCGCGCAGGGCACCTCATCGCGCTCCGGCAAGCTGGTGCACGGCGGCCTGCGTTATCTGGAGTATTACGAGTTTCGTCTGGTGCGTGAGGCGCTGATCGAGCGCGAAGTGCTGCTCAACGCCGCGCCACATATCATCTGGCCGATGCGCTTTGTGTTGCCGCACAGTCCAACCGATCGCCCGGCGTGGCTGGTGCGCCTCGGCCTGTTTCTCTACGACCACCTTGGCGGCCGTCAGAAACTGCCGGGCACGCGTTCACTGGATTTACGCCGCGATCCTGAAGGTGCGCCATTGCTGGACAGCTACAGCAAAGGATTCGAATACTCCGATTGTTGGGTGGATGATGCGCGGCTGGTGACGCTGAATGCGCTGGATGCCGCCGAGCGTGGTGCCACCATTCTGCCGCGCACCCGCTGCGTGGCGGCGACGCGTCATAACGGTAAGTGGGAAATCACCCTGCAGGATGCCAGCGGCACCTCGCGCACCGTGTTTGCCAAAGTGCTGGTCAACGCTGCCGGGCCGTGGGTACTGGATATCGTTAATCAGGTGACGCACACCAAAAGCAGTCGCAACGTGCGGCTGGTGAAAGGCTCGCACATCATCGTGCCGAAATTCTGGGAAGGCCAGCAGGCGTATCTGGTGCAGAACACCGACAAGCGGGTGATTTTTATTAATCCGTATGAAGGCGATAAAGCGCTGATCGGCACCACCGATATTCCGTGGCAGGGCAAAGCGGAAGCGGTCACCGCCGACGACAGCGAACAGCAATATCTGATCGACGTTGTAAATCGCTACTTCAAGGTGAAACTGCGCGCCAGCGATGTGATCACGCGCTTTTCCGGCGTGCGTCCGCTGTTTGATGACGGCAAAGGCAATCCATCGGCGGTGACCCGTGATTACGTGTTTGACCTCGACGATCAGCAAAACGCCCCGCTGCTGCATGTGTTTGGCGGCAAGATCACCACCTTCCGCAAGCTGGCTGAACACGCCATTCAGAAGCTGGCACCTTTCTTCCCCAACATGGGCGCGGACTGGACGCGTGGCGCCACCTTACCGGGCGGCGATATGCCACACGCCGATTTCGACAGTTTCTTAGAGCAGGTTAAAGCGCGCTGGCCGTGGCTGCCGCAGCCGCTGCGTAAACACTATGCGCGGCTGTATGGCACGCGTATCGATAAGTTGATCGGTCATGCCAATGCGCTGGGCGATCTTGGCCGTCATTTTGGCGGGCAGCTGTATGAAGCCGAAGTGCGTTATCTGGTGGAAAATGAGTGGGCGCAACAGGCTGAGGATGTGCTGTGGCGTCGTACCAAGCATAAATTGCACCTCGATGACGCGCAGCAACAGGCTTTCACCCAATGGTTCAACGCTACCTTTGCTGCTCCCGCGCCGCTGCGTGCGCATGCCGGATAAGAGGTGAAACATGCCGTTAACGCTGTCACTGAATACCAATCCGCTGGTGAATCGCTTTGCCGATCCGCAGGATTTGATTACCACCGTGGCGCAGCAGATCCGCATCCGTGATTTGCAGCTCACCCATGAATTCATCAATCCCGGCTGGCCCGCTGCGACCATCACGCGCATGACGCGCCTGATGCAACAGGCGCTGCGCGCCACCGGCGTGCGCGTCACCTCCGGCATGACTGGGCCTTATGGTCGACTCAACCACTTTGGCCATCCTGATGTTGAAGTGCGCCGCTATTACGTCGACTGGTTTAAAACCTTCGCTGATATCACCGCCGAACTGGGCGGCGACTCGGTGGGATCGCAGTTCGCCATCTTTACTCAACAGGATTTCAATGATATTGCACGCCGCGAAGCGCTGATCGATATCGCCATTGATTGCTGGGCGGACGTTGCCGAACACGCCAAAGCCGCCGGACTGAAATACCTGTTTTGGGAGCCGATGAGCGTGGGCCGCGAGTTTGGTGAAACCATTCCTGCCTGTTTAGCGCTGCAGCAGCGTTTGAGCGAAGCCTCGATGGTGCTGCCGATGTGGATGATGGCGGATATCGATCACGGTGATGTTACCTCCGCCGATCCGCGCGATTACGATCCCTATGCGTGGGCCGAAGCGGTGCCGCGTTATTCTCCGATTATCCATATTAAACAGAGCATGCTGGATAAAGGCGGACACAGACCTTTTACATTGCAGTACAATGCCGGCGGCCGCATTCAGCCCCAGCCGCTGCTGGACGCGCTGGCGCGCGGCGGCGCGCAGGATAATGAGATCTGCCTTGAACTGAGCTTTAAAGAGCGCGAGCCAACCGACAGCAATGTGGTGGCCGAGATCGCCGAAAGCGTCGCCTTCTGGGCCGGACATATTGATACCGGCGTGCAGGATCTGCATTTGTCTAATTAACAGGACGTATAAATAATGAAACCGGCACCAACCTCGACTGAACGCGACGAATCTCTGGCGCTGCGCGCCGCCTGGCTGCACTACGTCGGCGGTTTAACGCAGGCGGAAGTGGCGAAACGACTTGGGCTGCCGTCGGTGAAAACGCACCGCATGATTGCGCGCATGGTGGCGGAAGGCGCGGTCAAGGTGTCGATTGATGGCGATATCGTCGCCTGCGTCGCGTTAGAAGATCGGCTGCGGGCGAAATTCGCGCTTAACTTCTGTCATGTCGCGCCTGACCTTGGTGAAGAAGATTTGCCGGTACGTGCGCTGGGTATGGCGGGCGCGGATTATCTGCGTAACCTGCTCACCGCGTCGCCTTCCACCACGCTAGGTCTGGGACACGGCCGCACCCTTTCCGCCGCCATCCACCAATTGCCGCGTATTGATGCGCCGCACATGCGCTTTGTCTCGCTGCTCGGCTGTTTAACCCGCAACTACGCGCTCAATCCCCACGACGTCATGCATCGTATCGCCGAGAAAACCGGTGCGCAGGCTTACATGATGCCTGTGCCTTTCTTTGCGAATACTCAGGAAGATCGTGAAGTGTTGCTGGCGCAGCGCGGTGTGAGCGAGGTGTTTGCCATGGCGGCGCAGAGTGAAGTCAAACTGGTGGGCATTGGCACCGTCGAACCCGCCGCTCAGCTGGTTGAAGCCGGCATGATTGATGAAGCGGAGATCAATGATATCTCTTCATCCGGAGCGGTCGGCGAACTGCTGGGACACTTCTTCGATGCCAATGGGCAGATGATTCACACCAACCTGACGGCACGCACCTTGTCGGTGGATCTCGATCTTTCGCATCGCGCAGAGATTGTCGCCCTGGCGGGTGGCGCCAGTAAAGTCGCAGCGATTCGCGCCGTGCTGGCCAGTGGTCTGGTGACCGGTTTGATTACGGATGAGGTGACGGCGCAGGCGTTGGTGGGTTAAAGCAGAATGGTTAAATGTTCTCTGTATGGCACCAATAAGTATCATTGGTACCATACAGAGAACATCCATGGCGGTTTACAACATTGATAAAATCCTTCACATCAGGCTATGATGTTCCATATATTGTACATATAACGCTTATTGGTACCGTGTATGGAACAAATCATGACTTCTCTTACTTCACCAACCTCACGCTATGCGCAGGAAGCGATTGCCCTATTAGCTTCCTTGATTCGTGCTGAACGGATCGAGAAGCAAATTCCGGTATCCGAGTTGGCTGAAAGAGCCGGCATTTCGCGCGGGACTTTGCATCGTATTGAGCAAGGCGATGTGAAATGTCAGATTGGCAGTTATTTCGAGATTGCGGCCATCCTGGGCATTTCCCTGTTTGATACAGAGGTGAGTTTGCCCTCATTAGTCAGCCATCGAAACCGTGTTGAGGAAAAGCTAAAGCTGTTACCTAAACACACCAGCAAAAAAAAGAGCAGCAGGAAGGTGAAGGATGACTTCTGAAGCGCGTTTAAGAGACGCTTACGTATGGATATGGCTACCAGGTGAAACATCGCCAGTGGTGGCGGGCAGGCTAGAGGCTGAAGGCGATACGCTGTTTTTCAACTATGGTCGTAGTTATCTGCAGCGAGAAAACTGCATTCCGCTCAATCCCAATGAACTTCCTCTGCAGACTGGCGTTATTTCGCCGCTGAATGGGTTAACGATTGCGGGCTGTATTCGTGATAGCGCGCCTGATGCCTGGGGACGTCGTGTCATTATCAACCGTCGAATGGGACGTAAAGGCGCTAATGTCGATACCGGAATACTCGATGAGCTGACATATCTCATCGAGTCCGGTTCAGATCGTATTGGTGCGCTTGATTTCCAGCACTCGGCAACGGAGTACGTTCCGCGATCGGCTGCGAATGTCACCCTTCCTGAATTACTGGAGTCTGCTGATCGGGTCGAAAAAGGCGTACCGCTAACACCTGAATTGGATCAGGCGCTTTTTCATGGGACGTCGATCGGTGGCGCGCGGCCCAAAGCGCTGATCGAGGCCGAGGGAAAAAAATACATTGCTAAGTTTTCTGCCAGTACGGATATCTGGAATGTGGTGAAAGGCGAATTCCTGGCGATGCGATTGGCGCAGTTGGCAGGTTTGCATGTTGCTCCGGTCAAGTTAGTCAAAGCAGCCGGACGCGATGTGATCATGATTGAGCGTTTCGACCGCGAACAAAAAGCCGATGGATGGACACGAAAAGTGATGCTTTCGGCGCTGACCTTGTTTGAACTCGACGATATGCTGGCGCGCTATGCCAGTTACGAAACACTCGCTGAAATTATTCGTCAGCGCTTTGCCTCGCCCAAAGAGACTTTGCTGGAACTGTATAAACGGCTTTGCTTCAATATTCTCTGCGGCAATACCGATGACCACGCCCGCAATCATGCTGCCTTCTGGAACGGTAACAGCTTCAGTCTTACGCCTGCTTATGATATTTGCCCGCAAGGCCGCGCTGGCAACGAAGCCTCACAGGCGATGCTGATTAGCGGCAACAATAATTTGAGTCGCATGAGCAGTTGTCTGGATGCCGCTCATCACTTTGCTTTGAGTCGCGCTGACGCTCATGCGCATTTCATGATGTTAAAAACGGCTATCGAAACCTATTGGCATCATGTTTGTGATGAAGCCGAACTGAGCCAGGTGGATCGGGAAAGTCTGTGGAACAGGCAATTCATCAATCCTTTTTCACTTGAATAACTGATCGCTTAAGTTAAACCACACTCACTTCCACACCCTTCTCACGCAGCGTTTTTAGATAGCTTCCCTCAAGTTCGGCATCGGTGATCAGCTGTTTAAACGGCTGAAGCGGTGCCAGCGCAAACGGATGAATCTGGCCAAACTTAGAGGAATCCGTCAACGCGATGGTGTGCGTGGGTTTTTCCATGATGGCGTTAACTACGTCACAGCGCAGCATATCGCGGCCGGTAAAGCCAGTGACCGCATCCCAGCCATCAATGCCGATAAACGCCTTGTGGAAATTGAGGTGCTGAATACACAAACGCGTCAGCGGCCCCACCACCGATTCACTGCTTTTCTGGAACAGGCCGCCAAGGATGATCACATCGCCGCCCTTTTCGCGCAGCAATCCGGCGATGTAATGGCTCACGGTAATGATGGTGATGTCGTTGCGTTCACTCAGTTCACGCGCCAGCAAGGCGTTGGTGCTGCCGCCTTCGATGAACACCGTTTCACCGCTGTTCACTAGCGACGCCGCGTATTCGGCCAATCGCTTTTTCACCGCGAAGCGGGTTTGCATACGCGCGCCGACGTCATCACTTTCTGGCGCCACGGCAGAACCGTGCACGCGGCGCAGAAAGCCGCCTTTCTCGAGGAGATTGAGATCCTGACGCACCGTCACTTCCGAGACGCCGGTGGTGTGCGCCAGCTCATTTACGCTGACGCTGCCGCGCTCGCTAACCAGTTGGATAATCTGCTGATGACGTGCGTTCATAACACCCGCTGCTGTGAAATTTTTGCCAAGCTTACCAGAAATTTAGCCTAATCCCAGACTGCGGCGACCATGGGCATTTAACGCATCGAGGGAGAAGCGATCGCGCCACTGCGTTTCATAATCCTCCTGCGGGAAATCGCCTGGCGATGCACCGGTGGCCAGCGCTTGCGCCACTTTGGTCGCGTAGGCGGCATTTTTCTCGCACAGTGGTGCGGCGGGAATGTACATCACATTGCCCCAGCCTTGCTGATTCTCTACTGGCGCGACCGAATGGATCACATCGCAGTGCCACCATACCGAATCGCCGGCCTGCAGTGCGGGAATCGAACATAAGCCTTCAATCAGTTCCGGATGCCACTGCGCTGATACCGGCAACACTTTGCCCGGCGCTACGCCGCACAACTCATCTTCCGGTACATCTTTCAACAACGGACGCAGTAACAAATAGGCCATCGCTTCCGGCACCGGCACCACGTGCAGCAAGCCCTGACCAATCTGCATATCCGACAACGCAGTCCAACCCTGGAAGGTCCGGAATACCGAACACTTGGTGGTGGTGCCCGATTGATACTCATTCACTTCGGTGCGATGCGCCGCATCCCAGGGATCGTATTGATCAAACTGGTTGGTGAAAATTTTGCTGAACACTTGCTGATACGCCGGCAATAACCAACGCTCCAGCGCGCCTGAATCGGTGTGCGCACCGAGGCCTTTGGAGGTGGTGCCAGGCAAGCGGCGGCGAATACGATCGGGATAAATAATGCTGACGTCGGGTTCAAACCAACGTGTGCCGCGTGACTCAAACCTCCACAAGCGATTGAGGAATGATTGCGTTTGGGCCATGGCATCGCTTTGGCGCGCTGACATCTGCGCATCGCTCCAGTAAATCGGATAGATTTCCGGGCGTGACGCATCCAGATTGCCGAAGAAGTTATCGCCCGGCCCTTGATAGACGTTGTCGAAATCGTTGTCATCGAGGTACTTGAGCATCGACTCATCCCACGCCAGCGCCTGTTCGCGCGGGAAAGTCTGCTTCACCACCACACAACCGCGTCGACGGATATGATCCTCCACCTCATCGCTAATACGTCCCGCCGCAATATCCTGCTGACTGACCTGCGGCCACGCGCTGCCGTTTTGCGCCTCTTCTGCACGAGCGGCGGCAATTTCGCTGACGATTTTGCTTCTGACTTGTTCAAACAGACCTTCGACATCACCGATCTGCTCTCTCAGCACGCCTTTCATCAGACGAACGTTTTGTTTGAAATCATCAGGTTGTTGCAATGAAGTGAAAGTATTATTCATGACATGCTCCGATTCGTTAACTTGTATGTTTCATTCGAAACTAAATTGCACTTCATTCATAACAAATGCGCAGCAATAAACAATGCCATAAGCGCCGAATCCGGAGATTGATCACATTAAGGTTGAAAAATAGCTTTCAGGTGAAAGTGGCGACGCGTTGAACGCCACCACTGAAAGATCAGGATTTTGACGTTTTCGGTAGCGCTTGCAGAATGACATCCACGCACTGCTGCGCCGAGAGCATTGCGCTATCAAGCTGCAAATGGTCGCGCTCCCAGGCTTGATATTCGCGCTGTTCAACTGCCTGCCAATCCGGCAGCTTCAAACCTTTAATATCGGACGCGCGATTTTCGACACGAAAGCGATGTTTGTTACGATCGGAACAGATCACTTCGACTTCCAGCAGCGGCGAGCCGCTTAACAAGGCGATATCGCGATAAGCATTGCGGATCAGTTGCAGGTCGTTAACCGAGTCGGTAATAACGGTGGAACCAAGCAGCAAATTATCGCGCGCCAATCCGTAGATGACGAAATACCCTTCCGGGCCGATGGCTTTCTCGCTCTCTTGACCCGATCGCAGCGCTTGTTCGATGGTATCGACGCGTAAATACGCCGCGCCGAGCTGCTGCGCTAATAACCGCGCAATGGTGCTTTTGCCAGTGCCGGGTAATCCGCTAAAAGTGATGAGCATTCATTAATTCCTTGTCACATCGGTCGTTATGATTATTTATTCTGATAAAGATCCCAGCGGTTACCGTATATATCTTCGAACACGACCACTGTGCCGTATTCTTCTTCGCGCGGCTCTTCACTGAAAGTAACGCCATTAGCTTTCATCTGGTTATAGTCACGCCAGAAGTCATCGGTTTGTAAAAACAGAAATACGCGGCCACCGCATTGATTTCCGATAGATTCTTTCTGTCGATCATTGGAAGCCTGAGCGAGTAATAGATTGCAATCACTTTGCGGATTAGGGTTCACGACAACCCATCGCTTACCGGGTTGAGGTGTATCTTCAATTAAATGGAATCCCAGCTTCTGAGTGTAATACTCAATGGCGCGGTCATAATCATCCACGACAATTGCCACATATCCCATACAGCGCTTTTGCGTTCTCATGCTATTACTCCTTAGTAAAATACGGCCATGCTCTGATAAGTATTTTTTTGCATTTAAACCTTTCACACACTTCAAATCCCGCCGTCTATTAAACACCATTTAAGTGAACGAAATCACAACTACGACTCATCGAATTAACAATTCCTTCACCTTTCGTCCTCCAGCACTTCTCCAGCGACTACGATCTCATCCTGGCGTACTGGAACTGGAGCATCTCATGGATAACATCAAAACCCGCGAAGAACGCCTGAGCGCCCTGCGCCTGCGGTCGTCGACACCGGTGTTGATTGTCGGCGGCGGCATCAACGGCATCAGTACGTTTCGCGAACTGGCGTTGCAGGGCATTCCGGCGATTCTGGTTGAAAAAGGCGATTGGTGCCAGGCCGCCAGCGGTGCGCTGTCGCGCATGATTCATGGCGGTTTACGTTACCTGGAAACCGGTGAGTTCACGCTGGTCAAAGAGTCGGTCACCGAGCGCGACCGCCTACTGAAAAATGCCTCGCATTATGTGTTTCCCTTACGTACCACGGTGCCAATCGATAATCTCGCTGGCGGCTTAGTCAATGCCACGCGCCGTTTTCTTCGTCTGAGCGATAAACCGACACGACGTGGTGCGCTGCTAATTAAAACCGGGCTCAGCCTGTATGACATCTACACCCGCCAATATGGATCGATGCCGAAGCATCAGGTGCGCAATGAGGCCGCCACGCGCGATCGCTGGCCGGGATTCGCGCCCTGGGTGAAATACAGCGCCAGCTATTACGATGCCTGGATCAGCGCGCCAGAAAGACTGGGATTTGAGTTGATTGATGATGCCGAAAAAGCCTGCCCAGAGGCGCTGGCGCTCAATTATCTGCAGCTGGTCAGCGCCGAGGGCGAAACCATTATTTTACAGGATGCGTTGAGTGGCGAGCGCTTTAGCCTGCAACCGCATGTGCTGGTGAATGCCGGTGGCGCATGGATCGACCAGCTTAACCAACGCATCACCTCCAGCCGCGATCTGCCAAAGCTGATTGGCGGCACCAAAGGATCGCATCTGATCCTCGATCATCCCGAATTGCTGCATATGCTGGATGGCGAAATGGTCTATTTCGAGAACCAGGAAGGCCGTGTCTGCATCATGTTCCCATGGTTTGGCAAGGTGCTGGTGGGTTCAACCGATATCCGCGTGGACGATCCTGACGCGGTGGTGTGCGAAGAAGAGGAAAAGGATTACATCCTTGAGTCACTGCGTTTCGTCTTTCCGCATATCGAGGTGGCGGATTCCACCATCGTGTATACCTTCTGCGGCGTACGTCCGCTGCCCGCTAGCGAGGCCAAACTTAACGGCCAAATCTCACGTAATCACTCGTTAGTGGTGCTGCCAGCTGACGCCAATCGCGCCTGGAGCACGCTCTGTTTAGTCGGCGGCAAATGGACCACTTTCCGTCAGTTCGGTGAAGAGGCGGCAGATCGTGTACTGCGCCTGCTCGGTGAAAAACGTCATGTCTCTAGCGGCGATGAGCCGATTGGCGGTGGACGTAACTTCCCCAAACCTTCAGGACAAACCGCGTGGCTGGCGCAACTGGCGCAGCGTTATGGCGTGCCGCTGCCGCGCGTGATGCAGCTCGCCAAACGTTACGGCAGCCGCGCGCTGCCGCTGCTGGCGCTGATCCAGCAGCACGGCGAGCAAATGTTGCAGCATCACGCCGCCTACAGCGATGTCGAGTTACGTTATCTGATAGAGCATGAACAGGTTTGTCAGCTGGAGGATTTGCTGGTGCGCCGCACCTCGCTGGCGATTTGCGGTGAACTTAGCGCGCCGCTGGTGCAGGAGATCGCCGAAATCATGGCCGCGACGCTCGGCTGGAGCGATAGCGAACGCGCGCAGCAGCTGCAGCGCGGCTGCGCCAATCTGGCGCGTTTGCACGGACTTACCGGCCTTCACCCCACGGTTTTTCAGGAGGAAACACGACATGTTAGTAACCAATAAAGTGCGCATGCAGCGGCTGTTTCAGCACGGCAAATGTCTGGATGTCGCCATCGATCACGGTATCGCCAACGAGCCTGATTTTCTCATCGGCCTGGAGAATATTGCAGATGTGATGGATAACCTGATCGCCGCGCAGCCGGACGCCATTCAGGTCAATTACGGTCAGGCCGACCTGCTGCAACGTGTAGCGGGACGCAAACCAGCGCTGGTGATGCGCACCGATGTGGGCAATGCCTACAACGCGGCGCGTCACCGGGAAATGTGGGCGGTACTGCACAATCCTGATGAGCCGATTCTTGCTGCGTTACAGATGGACGCTGCCGCGGTGGTGGTTAATCTCTATCTGATCCCTGATGAACCGGGCATTTTCCGCATGTGCGTTGAAAACATTGGCCGCCTGCGTCAGGCCTGCGATCGCTACGCCATGCCGCTGATGATTGAACCGCTGGTGATGGCTCCCGCCGGGCAAGGCGCAGCTTACGGCTCGCTGGGCGATGTGGAGAAGATTGTGCCGCTGGTACGGCTGGCGCGCGAGTTGGGTGCCGATATTATCAAAGCCGATCCCACTGAGAACGTGGAGGATTTTCATCGCGTAGTGGAAGCGGCGCGCTGTCCCACGCTGGTGCGCGGCGGCGGCAAAGGTGAACTGGCGGGCGTGCTGACGAAAAGTGCCGCGCTAATGGCGCAAGGCGCCAGCGGCATGGTGTATGGCCGCAATGTGTATCAGCACGATAATCCGTCACGCGTGGTGAAAGCGCTGATGGCGATTATTCATCAGGGTGCCAGCGGCCCGGACGCATTGGAAATCTATCAGCAGGGTTGAGCCTTACCTGCACCGGCGCTTAAGCGGTGCGCCGTCTTCGCCAGTTGCACGGAGTCGGATATGAAGATAGTCGGTATTGATGCCGGAAACACCATGATCAAAGCGGTGCTGTTTGATCTCAGCGGTCGCGTATTGTCGGTGGCCGAGTGCGCGGGAGAAACCCATCGCCCGCAGGAAGGTTACGCCGAACGGCCGGTGGCGGATATCTGGCATGGCGTCAGTGATGCGGTGAGCCGTTGCCTGCAACAGGCGGGAACGCCAGCCAGCGAGGTGATCGCAGTTGGCGCGGCCGGTCACGGCAACGGTTTGTATGCGCTGGATAAGCATCAGCAGCCGCTGTTTGGTATTCAGTCTATTGATCATCGCGCTTGTGATACGGTGCACGCGCTGGAAATGAGCGGCGCGGATAAGCGCATCTACCAGATTTCGCTGCAAAAACCCTGGCCAGCTGCAACGCCAGTGTTAATCAGTTGGATCAAACAACATCAACCCGAACGTTGGGCGCAAATCGGCCATTTACTGTTAGCGAAAGACGTTATCGCCCATTTTCTCAGTGGTGCAATCAGCGCTGATTTTTCGGATGCCGCCGGGGCTGGATTGATTGATTATCGCGCGCGCGGCTACAGCCGTGAATTGATGGCGCTTTACGGCATCGAAGAGGCGCTCGCCGTGCTGCCCGCACTGCGTGAATCCTGCGAGGTGGTTGGCCATGTCACAGAACATGCTGCACAGCTCACCGGATTACCGGCGGGCATTCCGGTGGTGGCGGGCATCTTTGATGTGGTGGCCAGCGCCGTCGGTTCTGGCGTGGTGAACACGGGTCAAGCCTCGATTGTCGCCGGGACGTGGAGCATCAATCAGGTGGTAGTGGATAAACCCGATTATCTGCGCCCGGTATTTATGAACTCCATTATTGAGTCAGATCGTTACATGGCGATTGAGGCCAGCGCGACGTCGGCGGCGAATCTCGACTGGTTCCTGCGCGAATTTGACGACGGTCGCGGCGGTCAAGGCGCGGCGCGCAGCAGCGATAGCGTGGCGCATGTGCAACCCAATGCGCAGTTGCCGCTTTATCACCCTTACCTCTATTCCGGACGTAAATCGGAACCAGCCAAAGCCGGGTTTTATGGCTTAGGCGGCTGGCATACGCGCGCCGATATGCTGTTCGCGCTGTTTGAAGGCGTGACCTTTGCCCATCGGGCGCATATCGATCGCTTGCGTGCGGCGGGCATCCCATTTACTCAGGCCATTTTGTCGGGCGGCGCAGCGCGCAGCTGTGTCTGGCCGCAGATGTTTGCTGACGTGTTAGACATACCGATTCGCGTCGCGGAGTGCAAAGAAACCGGTGCACTCGGCGCAGCATTGTGTGCCGGTGTGGGCGTCGGCGCGTGGCGTAATCTCGCCGAGGCCGCGCAGCAGGCGGTGCAGATCAATCCCGGCGCGCTGTTGCCACGACCAGATCGCTTTACGTTTCACGATACGCGTTATCGCGTGTTTAAGAAGCTGGAGCTGGCGATGCGCGAGATGTGGCAGGAAGCCGGTTGATTTTACTGGCTTAATTGCCCTCTCGCTGCTAATCATGGCTGTCTTATCTACTCAAGGGCATCCGTATGCAGATCAATCAGCTTCCTTTTGGCATCACTACCTGGAACGACATCGCACCTGAAAAGCATCCCGGCGATGAAGGCTTTGCTTTGTGGCGCACCCAACGCTTCGGTGATATTCGGGTCAGGATGGTGGAGTATTCACCCGGTTATCTGGCGGATCACTGGTGCAGCAAAGGCCATATTCTGCTTTGCCTCGAAGGCGAAATGGTGACGGAACTGGAAGATGGTCGCACCTTCACGTTAACGCCAGGCGTGAGTTATCAGGTCGCAGACAATGCAGAAGCGCACCGCTCCTCAACCGTCAGCGGTGCAAAGCTGTTTATTGTTGATTAACAATGCATTAGTTTTATGATCGTACAAAAAATGACAACCTCTGCGCAGTGATGTACACTTGAACTATCAAAATGTTCAAATGAACATTGTTCAGGAGGTTGTTATGACAACTGCATCCCCATTCAATCACGGCAATGCCGCACGCGTCTTCGACCCGACGCTGATTCAGCACGCTCAGCAATCTTTTATGGATCAAATGGGCTTGCCGCGTAATCCGCTGAAAGCACATCAGTTGATCACCGAAGGTCTGGACGTTGGCATCGTTGAGCGCGCTGCCACGGTGCTGAAAGCAACGCCGCTGGATGTGGCCCAGATGGTCTCGATCGATCGCAATACCTATCGCCGCCGTGAGAAGGCCGGATCGCAACTCTCGGTGGAGCAAGGTGCTCGCGTGTATCAGGTATTCGAAATTCTGGATGCCGTATTGCAATTATTTGCCGGTGACGTTGACGCTGCCATGCACTGGATGTATCAACCTGCGTTGGCACTGGATGATGCCTTGCCAATGGAGATGCTGAGCACGCCTGCGGGCTGCGATGCGGTGTTAACGCTGATTGGTCGCCTGGAACACGGAGTGATTGTGTAATGACGCAACGGAAGGAACCGGATGCTCCCTATCGACTGTTTTATCGTTTAGTGAAAGAAGAATATGCCAGCGAGGCATTTAGCGGCGCTGGCGCTGAAAAATGGGGCGGACGCTGGAATCCGCCCGGCATTAAAACGGTTTACCTCAGCAGCTCAAAGGCACTCGCCACGCTGGAACTGGTGGTGCATGCCGGTAAAGCGATGCTGGAGAAGAGCCGCTTTGTGATTTTTACCCTGCCGATCCCTGAGAGCGAAATCATGGCGCTGGACAGCAGTAAGCTGCCCAGCGATTGGCAAAAGTATCAGCAGCAGGAAGAGACGCAAGCGATTGGCGCCGCGTTCCTTGATTTGCAAGGCGGCTTTCCTTTGCTGTTGACGGTACCCAGCATTTTGACCGGTGAAGACAACGCCATTCTCAATCCCGACCATCCTGCCGCCGCCGCCCTCTTTGCACAAGCCACTTCAGCCCCCTTCGCGCTTGATCGTCGAATAAAAGCGTGACGAGGGTTTTCGTAGGGTGCGCATTCATGCGCATCTGGTCACCATAAATGGCGACCCTACAAAGTCGGTTTCGCTAAAGCAAATGCCGCCGTTAAATCGACACGTTGCCAGAATGACTGATCCGCACTGTTGCCGGACAGCGGATAACCGTTTGGCAGCGCGCTTTTCACCATCAGGCTACGAATCTGCGCATCAGACAGCTGCGGCAACGCGGTCTTCAGCAGGATCTCCGCGCCCTGCGGAACTTTAACTGGCGTGTTCTGCACATTGGCTTTCGGCAGGTTGTAGCTCATGGTGAAACGATAGAACTGCTTCATTGCAGGTGAACGATAAGGATCGTCCTTGCCATCGCTGCGCGCACATTCTGCCAGCGACGTTCCGCACTCTTTCTCTAGCGCGGCACGCAGCTGGTCACGCGCTTCACTAAACAGCGCCTGATAGCGCGCATCGTTGAGATAATTTGCCACGTTGCGTTGCGCCACCATGCGCGAACCCATCACATCCAGCGGGTAATGCACGCCCAATACTAAACGCGAATAACCGTAGCGCGCGCCGCGTGTTACCAATGCTTCAAAACGTTCCGGCACCATTTCGGCCAGTAACAAAGCATCGGTATAACCGGTATTGGTGTGGCCGCTCGGGAAAGAGCCGCCGTCGGCGGTGTAACGCACATTGTCTTTAACCACCACATCGTCCGGCACCAGATGAATGCTGTTGCCCTCACGCAGGAATGGTCGCGGATAGTTAAAGTGTTTCTTAGCTGCGCTGGTGCTGACTTCACTGGCTTTGATCAACGCCGCCGCTTTGCCGATCTCACCTTTATCGTAAGCCGCGAGGAAGGCTTTGCCGAGACGCGGGCCGAGCGCATCAGAGAGGAAATAGAGATAGCTGATCGCTTCCGCATCGGCCAGTGCCTGATGACGCACATTTTGCGTGGCGTTCAGATTGATATTGGTAACGGTGGCCTGGCTAGCATCAAGCACGTTGGCGGGCAACGCGCTAAAGCCCGACAGCAGCGCAATTCCGGCCTGCTGGTTCTCTTTAGTTTTGAAATCGTAGCCGCTGTTTTTCAGCCACTGCTTGTCAGCTTGTTTCGCGTTCTGTTTAGCTTTTTCCAGTTGCTCGCGCGTCAGCTTGCTGCTGTCGCCTTGCAGCGCCTGACGTTCAGCCTGTAAAGATTGCTGCTCGAGATCGCTATAAGCGGAGGTGGAACCGGTGGAGGTTAAGCCTGCCAGCGCGGCCGCATCGGGCAGTGAAACCGCATGTGCCTGCTGTGCCAGCAGAAGAACCGTTGCAATCAGTGTAAAGCGGGTTTTCATTATTTTCCCCTGTTATCAAAATATTACCTTGCCGGGGAAACACGCTAGCACTCGGTTATGACAGATTTATTTCACTTAACGACACTGACTGGCACAGTTTTGTACGCAAATTTGTGCCAGCGAGCCGCAGCCGCCGTTATTGTCGTTTTTGCACTGTGATTGCTGCACATAACAGTTCTGCTGACAGGCTGAAACATCGCACTTGGCGGCAATCGGCGTCAGTTGGACCACTGGCGCTTTTCGCTCCGGCTGCCATTGCGGTTGTGCCAGCACGCTAACGCTAAACAGCAAGGCTAAAGCCATTATCCATTTCATGATTGAGTCCTCGCAGGAAGGGTGTAAAGAGTATGGCTGCTGCGGCGCCAATTACCATGCTGAAACAATCGATTCAACACCCGGCATAAATTGCCCTTCTTCAGTGCATGAATGTGCGCCACCGTAGTGCAGGGCAGCAAAGTTAGAAGCTGTTGCGACATTGTAAAATCAAAGAGATAGCCGAAATTCGGCTTGCCCGCGAATCTGGTACAAAAGTTGCAGTCTCTTATGCATAGCAAAGGAGACGGATATGAAAGCGATTGTGATTGGCGCGGGCATTGGCGGTATGAGTGCTGCGATTGCGCTGGAGAAAGCGGGTTTTGACACCGCGGTATTTGAAGCAGTGAAAGAGATGAAGCCGGTGGGTGCGGCGATCTCCATCTGGCCCAACGGCGTGAAATGCCTCAACGCGTTGGGTATGAAAGAGCCGCTGCGCGCGCTGGGCGGCAACATGGCGTATATGGCCTACAACGATGCGCACAGCGGTAGCACGCTTACCCGCTTCAGCATGGAACCACTGGTGCAACAGGTAGGTGAATATCCCTATCCGGTGGCGCGCGCGGAATTGCAGGCGATGCTAATCGATACCTACGGACGTTCGCGCATTAGCTTTGGCAAACGCGTCTCGCAGGTTGAGCAAACTGAACATGGCGTAACCGCCTGGTTTGATGATGGCAGCCAGGCCGAAGGCGATTTCCTGATTGCCGCCGATGGCACGCACTCGGTGATCCGCCACTATGTGCTGGGCGAAAGCGTCGAACGTCGTTACGCCGGTTACGTCAACTGGAACGGCCTGGTGACGATTGATGAAGCGATTGCGCCCGCCGATCAGTGGACCACTTTTGTCGGCGAAGGCAAACGCGTGTCGCTGATGCCGGTCAGCGACAACCGCTTCTACTTCTTCTTTGATGTCCCGCTGCCAAAGGGCTTGCCGGAAGATCGCGCCACGCTGAAAAGTGACCTTAAAGGCTACTTCAGCGGCTGGGCCGAACCGGTGCAGCGCCTGATAGAACGCCTCAATCCGGAAACCACCAATCGCGTGGAAATCCACGATATCGAACCGTTTAGCCGTTTCGTTAAAGGTCGTGTGGCGTTGCTGGGCGATGCAGCACACAGCACCACGCCGGATATCGGGCAAGGCGGTTGTGCGGCGATGGAAGATGCGGTGGTGCTGGCGCAGACGTTGGCGTCACACTCTTTGGGGATTGAGGATGCGCTGTTGCGCTATGAAAGTCGTCGCGTGGAGCGCACCAAAGATTTGGTGCTGAAGGCCCGTAAACGCTGTGATGTTACTCATGCGAAAGATGCGGAAGTCACGGCGGCGTGGTATGCGGATTTGAAAAACGAAACCGGCGAGCGAGTGCTGGCCGGCATGTGCGATACGATTGAAGGCGGTCCGTTCGGTTAAATCAGGTCGCCATCAATGGCGACCCTACGATTCTAATCCACGGTTTTTCAGCATTGGGCCGATTTCCGGCTCTTTGCCGCGCCACGCCAGCCACAGATGCTGTAAATCGGTGCTGTTACCGCGTGACAGAATATGATCGCGGAACTGCTGACCGTTTTCTCGCGTTAATCCACCGCGTTCGGCAAAGGCTTGATAGCCGTCATCGGCCAGCATCTGCGTCCAGATATAGGCGTAATAACCGGCTGCATAACCGCCGCCCCAGATATGACGGAAATAGCTGGAGCGATAGCGTGGTGGAACCGCCGCCAGCGCAATATTTTCGGCAGCCAACGCCTGTAATTCAAAGTGGCTGACGTCCTGCGGATTGTCGTGCGTGGTGAGTGAATGCCACTGCAAATCCAGCAGCGCTGCGGCCAACAGCTCGGTCATGTCGTAACCTTTGTTGAACTTCGCGGCGCGCACCATTTTGTCGCGCAGCTCAGCCGGCATCGCCTCACCGGTTTTGTAGTGGCGCGCATAGTTGGCAAACACCGCTTCGTTGCTGGCCCAATGCTCATTAATCTGCGACGGGAACTCGACAAAGTCGCGCGGCGTGGCGGTGCCCGACAAGCTCGGATAGCGTTGCGTGGCGAACAAGCCGTGTAGCGCATGACCAAATTCGTGGAACAACGTGATCACTTCATCCCAGCTCAGCAGCGCTGGCTGGCCTGCCTGCGGCTTGGTGTAGTTGCACACGTTGTAGATTACCGGCTTAGTGCCGAGCAGCGTGGTTTGGTCAACGAAATTACTCATCCACGCGCCGCCGCTTTTGTTATCGCGTTTGAAGAAGTCGGTGTAGAACAGCGCCAGCGGCGTGTCGTCGGCATCGAAAATCTCGTAAACGTTAACGTCCGGATGGTAAACCGGCAGATCGTGGCGCTGGCTAAAACGAATGCCAAATAGCTGGCTGGCCGACCAGAATACGCCCTTTTCCAGCACATTATTCAGCTCAAAGTACGGACGAATTTGACTCTCATCCAGCGCGTATTGGGCTTTGCGCACCTGCTCGGCGTAGAAATTCCAGTCCCAGACACGCAGCGGGAAACTGTGATGCTCTTGTTCAATCGCCTGCTGAATATCGGCGGCTTCGCGTTCGGCGCGGGCCCGCGCGGCAGGTACGATATTGCGCATAAAGGCAAAAGCCGCTTCCGGTGTTTTCGCCATCTGATCCTGCATGCTCCACTCCGCATAGGTTTTGAAGCCGAGCAAACTCGCCTGCTGCGCACGCAGTTGTGCCATACGTAACACGATGTCGCGCGTGTCGTTATCATCGCCCTGCTCGCTGCGCGTTAGCGCCTGCTGGAACAGCGCTTCACGCGTGGCGCGCACTTCCAGCGCTTGCAGCGCCGGTTGCTGCGTGGTGTTTTGCAGTGCAATCAGCCATTCGCCGTGTAAACCGCGCGCTTCGGCCGCCGCTTTGGCGTGCGCCAGTTCTTCCTCGCTTAATCCGGCCAACGCCGCCACATTGCTCACCACATAAGCGCCGGCTTTGGTGGCCGCCAGCAACTTGTTGCCAAAACGGGTGCTGAGGCTTGCCAGCTCCTGATTGCAGGCACGTAGCTGGGTTTTATCCGCGTCGCTCAGGCTGGCACCGGCCAGCTGGAAATGCTGCCAGGTGACTTCCGCCAGACGCATCGCTTCAGCATCCGGACACTGCGATCCGCGATGCTGGTAAACCGCATCGAGGCGAGCAAACAGCTGGCTGTTCAGGCAGATTTCATCATTGAGCGCGGTCAGCTGCGGGGTAATCAATTCATCGATTTCCTGCAAACGATCGCTGGTGTTGGCGGAAGTCATGGCGCCAAACACCAGATTTACGCGCTTCAGTAACTGGCCGCTGCGCTCCAGCGCTTCATAGGTGTTGGCAAAGGTTGGCGCGTCAGGATTGCTGGCGATCGCCGCCACTTCGCGCCGTTTCTCTTCAATACCCGCTTCCAGCGCTGGCAGAAAATCCTCTTCCTGAATCTGGTCAAATGGCGGGGTTTGATACGGCAAGGTGCTGGCGGTGAAAAACGGATTGGCTCGTGAATTCATTATCGCTCCTGATAA
The DNA here is from genome assembly GCF_014193275.1 of Enterobacter sp. Sphag1F. Lineage (NCBI taxonomy): Bacteria > Pseudomonadati > Pseudomonadota > Gammaproteobacteria > Enterobacterales > Enterobacteriaceae > Enterobacter > Enterobacter sp. Sphag1F. The sequence goes on from NZ_JACHZD010000001.1 coordinate 48,290, forward strand.
TCAGCAACGCCGCACAGTGGCGGCGGGATGGTTCTATCCTGGCAGTTTCCTCGTCACTCAACAACTTATCGCCTGCTGCTGATAAACGCTGATGATTTCCCCTGCCACCGCGACGGCAATTTCCGCCGGTAACTTGCCCTTCACATCCGCTAAACCAATCGGGCAGCGCAGACGTGCGAGAGAATCTGCCGCAATGCCTTTGCCCTCTAAGCGATAACGAAAACGCTGGGCTTTGGTAGCTGAACCAATCACACCGGCATAGCGAAAATCGCCGCGCCGTAAGATCGCCTCACTGAGCGCCAGATCGAGCGGATGATCGTGCGTCATCACCACAAAGTAGCTGTCGGGCGCGGCTTCCCGCACGCAGTCAATTGGATCCTCAACCTGGCGCACCGTTACGCCGGGCGGCACGGCACGAAACTGCGCGGCGCGACTATCAATCCACGTAATATGGCACGGCAAGGTCGCGAGCAAGTTCACCAGCGCCTGGCCAACGTGGCCTGCGCCGTACACCTGGATTTCCGGCTGCTGCTGCATCAGCGGTTCAAACAGCAAAGTGGCGTGACCGCCACAGCATTGGCCGAGACGCGCAGCCAGCGCAAACTCTTCACTGCGCGGTTTAGTGCAGCGCTGCTGCAGCATCTCACGCGCCTGCGCAATGCATTGATACTCAAGATGGCCGCCGCCAATGGTCAGAAAGGTGTCAGTGGCGCTGACCACCATTTTGCTGCCGCGATCGCGCGGCACGGAGCCCCGCTCGCTGAGCACGGTGATTAACACGCAGCTTTCGCGTTTCTCCCGCAAGGTGTGTAACACGCTGATCCAGTCATGATAAATCATGGTCCGCTCCTGATAAGCGCTGAATCCCCCAGAACACCCGCTCCGGCGTGGCGGGCGCGTCCAGTTGCGGATGGCGACGATAGTTATCGACGCTGGCAACCGCATCCTGCAACGCACACCACACGGCGATGCCCAACATAAACGGTGGTTCGCCGACGGCTTTGGAGTGGAACACCGTGTCCTGCGGGTTTTTGCGGTTCTCTACCAGCGTGACGCGCAAATCGCTCGGTACATCGCTAATCGCCGGGATTTTGTAGCTGGCCGGGCCATCGGTGAGCAATTTGCCCTTGTCGTTCCACACCAGCTCTTCGCAGGTGAGCCAGCCCATGCCCTGCACGAAACCGCCCTCAACCTGGCCGATATCAATCGCCGGATTCAGCGATGCGCCCACGTCATGCAAAATGTCGGCGCGCAGCAAACGGTATTCACCGGTCAGTGTATCCACCAGCACTTCACAGCAGGCCGCGCCGTAGGAGAAGTAATAGAAGGGTTTGCCGCGCCCGGCGGCACGGTCGTAATGGATGCCCGGCACTTTATAGAAACCGGTGGCGGAAAGCGGCACCTGATTGAGCCACGCTTGCTGTGCAACCTGGGCGAAGGTGAAATGTTTCTCGCCAACGCGCACAATGCCGTTACTGAAATGCACCGCTTCTGCCGCACATTGATGCTGCTGACACAGCATTTCGGTCATGCGGTCACGCAGGATTTGCGCCGCATTTTGCGCCGCTTTACCGTTGAGATCGGCTCCGCTGGACGCTGCAGTTGGCGAGGTGTTGGGCACTTTGCCGGTATCGGTGGCAGTGACTTGAATCTGGCTGATATCAATCTGCAGCACTTCCGCCACAACCTGCGCCACTTTGGTATTTAAGCCCTGACCCATTTCGGTGCCGCCGTGATTGAGCTGCACCGTGCCATCGGTATAAATTAAAATCAGCGCGCCGGCCTGATTGAGGAAGCTGGAGGTAAATGAGATGCCGAATTTCACCGGCGTCAGCGCCAATCCGCGTTTCATAAAACGGTTGCTGGCGTTAAACGCACTGATTTCGGCACGGCGCGCGGCGTATTCGCTGCTGGTTTCCAATTGCGCGGTCATCTCATCCAGCAGATTGTCTTCCACATGCTGGTGGTAATGAGTGATGTTGCGATCGGTTTTGCCGTAATAGTTACGTTTGCGCAGCTCAAGTGGATCGAGGCCCACTTCGCGCGCGACGTGATCCATGATCTGCTCAATCGCCACCATGCCTTGCGGCCCGCCGAAGCCACGATACGCGGTGTTCGAAGCGGTATGCGTGCGGCAGCGATAGCCGGTAATCAGCGCATCACCGAGGTAATACGCGTTATCGGCGTGGAACATCGCGCGATCGACAATCGATCCGCTGAGATCGAGCGAATAACCGCAGTTGCCAGCCAGATCGATCTTCACACCGCAGAAGCGACCGTCGTCATCGACGCCGACATCGTAGCGGACAAAAAACGGATGGCGTTTGCCGGTGATCTGCATGTCGTCGCGGCGCGCCAGGCGCATTTTCACCGGTTTACGCAGCTGACGCGCGGCGATGGCACACAAACACGCCACGCCCGCCGCCTGGGTCTCTTTGCCGCCAAAGCCGCCGCCCATACGCCGCATATCAATGGTAACTTTGTTCATGGTGATGCCCATAACTTCCGCCACCAGCTTCTGCACTTCAGTGGGGTTTTGCGTCGAGGAGAACACCTGCAAAGTGTCATCTTCGCCGGGGATCACCAGCGCCGTCTGGGTTTCCAGATAGAAATGTTCCTGACCGCCGATGTGAAATTTACCCTGAATACGCCGCGACGCCCGCGCCAGCGCGGCTTCGGCATCACCGCGTTGGTGAATATGCGGCTGCTGCACAAAGAAGCGTTGTTCCAGCGCTTCACGTACGTCGAGCACTGCGGGCAGCGCTTCATACTCAACAATTGCCGCTGCAGCACCGGCACGCGCTGCTTCCGGTGAATCAGCCGCGACGGCAATCACGATCTGACCGAAATATTCGATTTTGTCCTGCGCCAGCAGCGGATCGCCGGGTTCCAGCGGACCGACATCATTGAGGCCTGGCACATCACGCCAGGTTAGCACGCTGACCACGCCCGGCACCGCGTAGCACGGCTGCACATCCAGTTTGGTGATGCGCGCATGCGCGTGCTCGCTTAGTCGTGGACAGAGATGCAGCAATCCCGGCAGATCGGGCTTGTCGTCGATATACAGCGCCTCACCGGAGACATGTTTGTCGGCACTTTCATGTTTGTTGCTGCGCCCCACGCCCGTTTGCATGCCAGTGGCGAACTGGGTTTTCAGCAGCGTTTCGTTCAGTTCCGGACGGTTATGAGACATAGCGCGACACCTCAGTAATGGTCAGCTCACCAGACGCTTGTGCGTAGTAGCGGCGCAACAGATTGCGCGCCACCTGCAGGCGATAATCGGCGCTGGCGCGGAAATCACTCAGCGGCTGGAAATCAACGCTCAATGCGGCGCAGGCTTTTTCGATGGCGCTGAGATTCAGCGGCTGGCCCAGCAATTGTGCCTCAGCCGCCAGCGCACGCTTCGGCGTGGCGGCCATGCCACCAAAAGCCAGTCGTGCCTCCACAATCAACCCTTCCTTGATTTGCAGATTGATGGCGGCAAACACGGCGGAAATATCATCATCCAGCCGTTTCGCCACCTTCCACGCAGTAAAGTTGGGTGACACCGTCACTTTAGGAATGGTGATGCTGCGAATGAATTCCCCCGGCAACAAAACCGTTTGGCGATACGCGGTAAAGAATTGATCGAGCGGGACTTCTCGCTGCTTGTCGCCCTGCTGCAAAACCAGACGCGCATTCAGTGCCAGCAGCATGGGCGCGCAATCACCAATCGGCGATGCGTTACCAATGTTGCCGCCAAGCGTGCCCTGATTACGGATTTGCAACGAGGCAAAACGCTCCAGCATGCTGCTAAACGCCGGAATGTACTGCGCTAAAAACTGATAGCAATGATGCAATGAAGCGGCAGCACTGAGATAAAGATGTGTTTCATCTTCGTGGCAGACCTTCAACTCATCGACCTGCTCCAGCGCAATCAATAGCGGCAAGCGCTTATATTGCTGGGTAATTTGCAGCGTTAAATCGGTGCCACCGGCCACCAAACGGGCTTCGGGATGTTGCTGATAGAGATCGGCGAGCTGCGCTAGCGTTTTTGGCAGATAGCAGCGGCTGCCCGCGGCTTCGATAATCTGGACTTCTGTGTTGCTGAGCGCCTGTAAACGCTGCACTAGCGCGGGTGCATTGGCGCTGAAGGCATCCGCAACAGGTTGTTCGCATGCCTGCTGAGCCGCATCCATGATCGGACGATAGCCGGTACAGCGACACAAATTGCCCGCCAGCGCCTGTTCCGCCTGATGACGGTTCCAGCCAGCACTGTTTTTCTGCAGGGTAAACAGCGACATCACAAACCCCGGCGTGCAGTAACCGCATTGTGAACCGTGGCAATCGACCATCGCTTGCTGCACGCTGTGCAGTTCGCGCCCCTGCTTGAGATCTTCCACCGTGATCAGTTGCTTGCCTTGCAGGCTACTTACCAGCGTTAAACAGCTGTTGACCGCCTGATACTGCATCTCTCCATCCACCACTTTACCGAGCGTGACGGTGCAGGCACCACAGTCGCCAGAGGCACAACCCTCTTTGGTGCCGCGACGCTGCTGCTGGCCGCGCAGGTAGTTAAGCACGGTGAGATTGGGATCGATCTCGCGTTCGGTGACTAAACGATCGTTGAGTAAGAACTGGATCATGCGATTTGCTCCTCACTTTCGCGCTGCCAAACCGGCTTGCCGCTCACCCAGGTCTGCGCAATGTTGCGGTCGTCGCCGAGCGTCATCATCACAAACAGCCGCTCCCAGATATCTTTACTGTTGGCGTTACGCAGCTTCTGCAGCGGCGACACGGCCGGATCGAGCACGACAAAATCGGCCTCTTTGCCGGGATTGAAGTTGCCGATAACGTCATCGAGATCGAGCGCGTGCGCGCCGCCTAAGGTGGCGTGATAGAACGCTTCACAGGCGCTGAGTTTGTACTGCTGTAGCTGGCCGACTTTGTACGCTTCGCCCAGCGTTTGCAGCAGATTAAAGGTGGTGCCTGCGCCAACGTCGGTGCCAATGCCCATGCGCACGCCCTGCTGCCAGCAGCGTTTGATGTTGAATAAGCCGCTGCCGAGGAACAGGTTTGACGTCGGGCAGAAGGCGATTGATGAGTCGGTGTCATGCAGGCATTGCCATTCTGTATCTTCCAGATGCAGACAGTGCGCAAACACGCTGCGTTTGCCGGTGAGTTGATGATGATGGTAGACATCAAGGTAGCCCGCCCGCTCCGGGAATAACGCTTTTACCCAGGCGATTTCCTGCTGGTTTTCACTTAAGTGCGTGTGCATCCAGACGTCAGGGAACTCCTCGCGCAGTTGACGCACTTTGTCCAGCAGTTCGGGCGACGAGGTCGGCGCAAAGCGCGGCGTAAGCGCATAGCTCAGGCGACCGCGCTGATGCCAGCGTTCAATCAGTTCACGCGTGTGCTGATAGCTCTCTTCCGGCGTTTCGGTCAGGTATTCCGGTGCGTTGCGATCCATCATCACTTTGCCAGCGATGAGCCGCATATCCAGCTGCTGTGCCGCGCTGAACAGGGAATCCACCGACTGCTTATGCACGGTGCCGAACACCAGCGCTGTTGTCGTGCCGTTCGACAACAGCTGATGCAGGAAGAACGCCGACATTTTTGCCGCGTGATCGGGACAGTGATATTGGCTCTCCACCGGGAAAGTGTACTGGTTGAGCCACTCCAGCAACTGTTCGCCAAAGGCGCCGATCATCTCGGTTTGCGGATAATGGATATGGGTATCGATAAAGCCGGGCACGATCAGTTTGCCGCGCAGATCGGTGACGCGTGTGTGATCGACGCGCCCTTCCGCAATTTGCCAGCTTTCAAGGCTGACCACTTTGCCGTCACGCAGCGTTAATAAGCCATCTTCGAGATAGCGCGCGTTGGCAGCGATGTCGTCTGGCTGCGCGGCCAGAGCGGTGAAATCAAAGAAGCTGGCGCGCAGCAGCGTTTCGGGTGCGTAAGGCATAATGGTTCCTTGGTGCTTTTTTTATTAATGCAGGTGATTGCCTTAAAGATAGTTTGCAAAGCGCATGCCAATGCAAAGAACAAAAAATACTGTTTACTTTCAATATAATAGGTTGATCTTGCAGGTTTGTGTGTCAAACTTAGCTGGCAAACGTATGCGCAACCGGTTGCCTGGGTTCGCAAACGGTTGCGATTTAACATTGCGGTGAGTTTTGCCTGATATGGCGAATTTATTGCCCGCAAACGCGCGTCTTTGTGGTGCGCTGATGCACTCGCAATGTGCAGGAAAAATCCTGCAACAAGCTGCCTTTGGTTTTCATGAGCATGGGTTCGAGGTTAATGCTAAGGTGTGGCTGATAACCTGAAATCGTTTAAGGAACAGTGAGATGATTATTTTTGTTACTGGCGCAACTGCTGGTTTTGGTCAAAGTATCACCCGCCGCTTCATTGCTACAGGTCATAAAGTGATCGCCAGCGGACGTCGCGCTGAGCGCTTAAAAGAGTTGAAAGATGAGTTGGGCGATAACCTGTATACCGTTCAGCTGGACGTGCGTAATCGCGCCGCCATCGATGAAGTGATTGCCTCCCTGCCCGCTGAATGGCGCAATATTGATGTGCTGGTGAACAATGCTGGCCTGGCGTTGGGTGTTGAACCGGCGCACAAAGCCAATATTGAGGACTGGGAAAATATGATCGACACCAACAACAAAGGTTTGGTGTACATGACGCGTGCGGTGCTGCCTGCCATGGTTGAGCGCAACGTCGGTCATATCGTGAATATCGGTTCGATTGCGGGCAGCTGGCCCTATCTGGGTGGCAACGTGTATGGCGCGACCAAAGCGTTCGTGCGCCAGTTCAGCCTGAATCTGCGTACCGACCTGCACGGCACCGCGCTGCGCGTGACCGATATCGAGCCAGGTTTGGTGGGCGGCACCGAGTTCTCTAACGTGCGCTTCAAGGGCGATGACGATAAAGCGGGCCAGGTTTACGAAGGCACCACCGCGTTAACGGCGGAAGATGTGACCGAAGCGGTCTATTGGGTGACGACGCTGCCGAAACACGTCAACATCAATACGCTGGAGATTATGCCGGTAACGCAAACCACCGCAGGATTGAAAGTGCATAAAGGTTAAGGTGATTTTGTAGGGTGCGCATTCATGCGCACCAGGTCAACCTCAATGCGAGTGAGGTCGCCATTAATGGCGACCCTACGATTTAGGTGCGACCCCAACCTGTCACGATAATCAACATGCCGCTAAAGGCGACCAGCGCGCCAACCCAATCCCATGTACTGAGTTTTACGCCATCCACCACGCGCAGCCAGATCAATGCCGTCAACACGTATACGCCGCCATAGGCCGCATAGACGCGCCCGCTCGCGGCGGGATGCAGCGTCAACAACCAAACAAACAGCGCCAGACTCGCTGCGGCGGGCACCAGCAGCCAGGCCGTCATGCCCTTCTTCAACCATAGCCACGGCAGGAAACAGCCAACAATTTCCGCTATCGCAGTGATAAAAAACAGCAAGGCGGTTTTTACCAGCATAGAAAATCTCTCACTAAGCTAAACAAAGCGCTCACCGCTGGTGAGCAAAGAAGCAGCGATGATATACTAGCGCCCATGGTTGTTACAGCCGCGATCCCGGCTGTGCTGGTGTTAACTGAAGGAAATGACGATGAAAAAACTGTTATCCGCCCTGTTGGCGACCGTGGTGACGTCGAGCCTGTTAATGGCTGCGCCAATTGCGTCGGCCAAAACCGATCGCCTGATCATTGAAGATGGCAGCAGCGCCTCCAGCAATGAAGCCGCTCGCCAGAGTAAAGAGCAGTGGAACGATACTAAAAATCTGCGCAACAAGGTCAATACGCGCGTTGAGAAAGAGTTCGATAAGACGGATAAAGCTTTTGATACCCGCGACTCCTGCGAAAAGAGCTACAACGTTAACGCTTATTGGGAACCGAATACGTTGCGTTGCCTCGACCGCCGCACCGGACGTCCACTTGCACCCTAATCGTTTATCGCTGCTATAGTTTTGACAGGATTTCTGACCAAAGGAGTGAATGATGAAAAAACGTAATGCAGTGCTGCTGATGGCGATGTTGTCGCTGCCGGTTTTGGCGCAGGCTTCTTGTGAAAGTGTCAAAGCGGACATCAGCAAAAAAATCATTAATAACGGCGTCGCCGAATCGGACTTCACGCTGGATATCGTGGCCAATGATCAAGCCGATCAGACTGGCGGCCAGGTTGTGGGTCATTGCGAGAACGACACACAGAAAATCGTCTACAAGAAAAATGGCCGTGATGGCGACAGCAACGTGCCAGACGGCGCAGGCAGCTCTCAGGATGCGCCCGCGCAGTAACCCTTCGGGCGGCTCTCTGGCCGCCCTGCTTTTACTCCACTTCCGGCCTTTGCCGCGGCATCATCCACGCCACCCACAGCGTTAACAGCGCAATCAGCAACGACACCACAAACACCCAATGTAATGAGCTGGCGATTTGTCCGGTCCAGTCATGCAATGTCGCTTCCGGTAGCGCCTGGCGACTTTCGTGCGACATGATTTTCTGCATCGGATCGTCGGCCTGCGGCAAACGCAGCGACAAGTTCAGGTTCAGTACCGCACCCAACAACGCGGTACCAATTGCTGAGCCGATCATGCGGCTGAACATGATTGATGCGGTGCAAATGCCGCGAATGTCGTAATGCGCATGGTTTTGCACCGATACCAAAAACGTGGTGCTGGTCATGCCCATGCCGGTACCAATCACAAAGGCGGTGAAGCCCGCCTGCATAATCGAGCTATCGCTGCGCAGTAACAGCAGCAACGCACTGCCAGCAATTAGCAGCAGCGCTCCCAACTGCGCGGTGAAGCGATAGGAAGTGATGAGCATTAATCTGCCGCTTAAGGTGCTCGCCAGCGGCCAGCCAATCGACATCATCGCCAGTGCGCTGCCGGCCTGCAGCGGCGTGCCGCCGGTGATGCCCTGAATCCACGTTGGCAGAAACGCGCTGATGCCCATCATGCTGGCACCGATAATCAGGTTACCGATGTTACCAGCGACAATGAGCCGACTGCGCCAGATCTCCAGCGGAAACAGCGGTGCATCGGCACGCTGTTCATGATGTTTTAAACGCCAGGCGGCGATGACTGCCAGCAGCAGGAACGGTAGCAACCAGAAGCCGAGCACTTCAGCCTGCAACAACGCGACTAATAATGCCGTCACGCAGATCATCAGCCAGCAGCTGCCGGTGAGATTGAGCGTGGTGGCCTGATTTTGCTCACGCGATGGAAGGAAACGCGCCAGCAGCAGCATGGCAATCACGCCAATCGGTACGTTAACCCAAAAAATCACCGACCAGCTAAAGTGCTGCACCAGCCACGCGCCGCTCAGTGGGCCAATAATTGCCGCCACGCCCCAGACGCTGGAGAGCCAGCCTTGTACGTTCGCGCGTTCGCGCGGCGAATAGACGTCAGCCACAATGGTGGAGGTCAGCGGCATAATCGCGCCGGCACCCAAACCCTGAAAAGCGCGAAACAGGATCAGCCACGTCATGCTGTGGGCGAATCCGCACAGAATCGATCCCAACAGGAACAGCGAAACGCCAATAAACAGCAGCCGCTTGCGGCCCCACATGTCCGCCAGCCGGCCATACAAGGGCACGCTGACCGCTTGTGTCAGTAAATAGATGGAAAATACCCAGCCAAACTGCGAAAAGCCGCCAAGATCGGCAATGATGGTCGGCATCGCGGTGGCCACGATGGTGACTTCAATCGCCGCCATAAACATAGCGAGCATGCAGCCGATGAGAATCCAGTGGCGATGTTCCGTGTTCAATTCTGCAGTTTCAGTCATACGTCTCCCTAATTTCTAACAAGGCTAGCTGAAAATTCACCAGACCAGTTTCCTCTGCGTGCGCCCCATCTGTGACGACGTCACTTATTTCGATGAAAATTTTTTATTGTCGAATGATGCCTTATTCCATGCGGGTTAGATGCGGTTTTTGATTATTTCTATCTGTCTGATTTTGCCGCAGAAACTGGCGCTTATCGACAAGCATTGCTATAGGTCTAAGCGGTGCTTTCCAGTTATTCACTGAAAAAGCATCTGCTAATAGTCATTTTAACTGCAATTTAACGGGGTGAAGGATTTTCGTATGTGTGCGTTTTTGACACTGCGCCGCCATCCTGGGAATGACATCACCACATCGAACGATTTTTTGAATCAGGGAGACACTGGCTATGCAAAATGCATCGCTCGCCCGCCGCGCTGGGCTGGCTCTGCTCGCGATTGTTGCGGTGATTGCCCTGCTTGTTTGGGGGCTGGGGCTGAATACGCTGCGCGACCGCCGGGAGGATTTGATTTATCTCGGGCAGCAGCATCTATTTTTGGTGTTTTGGTCAATGTTCTTTGCGCTGCTGGTGGGGATTCCCAGCGGGATCCTGCTGAGTCGTCCGTTTGCCCGTCGCTGGGCAGAGTACGTGATGCAAATCTTCAACGTGGGTAACACGTTGCCTCCGCTGGCGGTATTGGCGCTGGCGATGGTGATTGTCGGTATCGGCGATCGTCCCGCGCTGATTGCCCTGTTCCTCGCCTCGCTGCTGCCGATTGTGCGTAATACTTTTGCCGGTTTAAGCGCGGTACCGCCGTCGCTAATCGAAGCCGCCAACGGTATAGGTATGACGAAGTTTCAGCGTTTGCGTCAGGTGGAAATTCCTAATGCGCTGCCGGTGATTCTGGCAGGCGTGCGCATCGCCACGGCGATTAACGTCGGCACAGCGCCATTGGCGTTCCTGATCGGCGCCAGCAGCTTTGGTGAACTGATCTTCCCCGGCATCTACCTCAACGACTTCCCTACGCTGATCCTCGGCGCCGTGGCAACCGCGCTGGTTGCGCTGGTGCTCGACATGCTGCTTGCAGCATTGGGACGTTATCTCAGCCCGCACTCTGCGGCTTAACACAAGGAGTTTTGTGATGGCCACTGCCAATAAGCTGGCGCGCTGGGTAAAACGTACTGCGCTGGCACTCACCGCGACGCTGGCAATCAGCCAAAGCGCCGCTGCCGCAACACCAATCACCATGGCAACCAAGAGCTTTACCGAGCAGCACATCCTCTCCGCGATGACGGTGATTTGGTTGCAGAAGAAAGGTTTTCAGGTGATCCCCAAAACCAACATCGCTACCACCATCGGTCGTAACGCGATGATCAATAAACAGATTGATATGACGTGGGAATACACCGGCACCTCGCTGATCATCTTTAACCACATCAATAAGCCGATGTCGACGGAAGACGCCTATAAAACGGTAAAACAGCTGGATGCGAAGTTGGGCTTGGTTTGGCTTAATCCGGCACCGATGAACAATACCTATGCGTTTGCTATGCAACGCGATCGCGCGGAGAAAGAAGGCATCAACACCATGTCGCAACTGGTGGCGAAGCTGGAAGAGGTGCGCAAGAACGATCCGGATCATAACTGGAAACTCGGTTTGGACCTGGAGTTCTCTGGCCGTTCCGATGGCCTGAAGCCGTTGCAGAAAGCCTACAACATGCCGCTCGATCGTCCGCAGATACGCCAGATGGATCCAGGCTTAGTCTACAACGCGATTCGCGATGGCTTTGTTGACGCAGGTTTGATCTACACCACCGATGGCCGCGTGAAAGGGTTTGAACTCAAAGTGTTAGAAGATGATAAGCACTTCTTCCCGAGTTACAACGTCACGCCGGTGGTGCGTCAGGATGTGCTGGAGAGCCATCCAGGCTTGGATACGGCGCTTAATCAGCTTTCCGCATTGATTAATGACGAAGCGATCACCGAGATGAACAAACGTGTCGATATTGATCATCAGTCGCCGCAACAGGTGGCGCGTGATTTCCTTCAATCTAAGAACATGCTGTAAGGAGGCGCTGTGGATACCTTGCATTACATCATGAATAACTGGCACACCTTGATGTCGCTCACCTGGCAACATACCTGGCTGGTGCTGGTCGCGGTGGGTTTCGCCATTATCGTTGGCGTGCCGCTGGGCATTTTGATTGTGCGCTTTAAGTGGCTGGCCACGCCGGTGCTCGGCATCGCCACCATTGTGTTAACCATTCCGACCATTGCGTTGTTTGGTTTAATGATTCCGCTGTTTTCAATGATCGGTCAGGGCATTGGCGCCCTTCCCGCGATTACTGCGGTGTTTCTCTACTCGTTGCTGCCGATTGTACGTAACACCCACACAGCGCTAGAGAATTTGTCACCCGGACTGCGCGAAGCCGGTCGCGGGATTGGCATGACTTTCTGGCAGCGTCTGCGCTGGGTGGAAATTCCGATGGCGCTGCCGGTGATTTTTGGCGGTATTCGTACGGCGGTGGTGATGAACGTCGGCGTGATGGCGATTGCCGCCGTGATTGGTGCGGGCGGTTTGGGCCTGCAACTGCTCGACGGTATCAGCGGCAGCGATGTGCGCATGCTGATTGCCGGTGCCTTGATGATTTGTTTGCTCGCGATTGTGCTTGATTGGCTGCTGCACCGTTTGCAGTCGGCGCTGACTCCTAAGGGGATTCGATAATGATAAAACTGGAAAACCTGACGAAAACCTTTACGCAAAAGAACGGCACGTCCTTGAATGCCGTGGATAACGTCAGCCTGGAAGTACCTGCCGGGGAAATGTGTGTGCTGCTCGGCCCATCGGGTTGTGGCAAAACTACCACGCTGAAGATGATTAACCGCCTGATTCCCTCTTCGAGCGGCAGGATTTTGATCAATGGTGAAGACACCAGCGGGCAAGATACCGTTACCCTGCGCCGCAATATTGGTTACGTGATTCAGCAGATTGGTCTGTTCCCGAACATGACCATCGAGGAGAACATTACTGTGGTGCCGCGCATGCTGGGCTGGGATAAGAAGCGTTGCCGCGAACGCGCTACGGAATTGATGAGCATGGTGGCGCTCGATCCGACCAAGTTCCTTCATCGCTATCCGCGTGAAATGTCCGGTGGTCAGCAGCAGCGTATTGGCGTGATTCGCGCACTGGCCGCTGATCCACCGGTATTACTGATGGATGAACCTTTCGGCGCGGTCGACCCGATTAACCGTGAAGTGATTCAGAACGAATTCCTGGAGATGCAGCGTCAGTTGAAGAAGACCGTGATGCTGGTTAGCCATGATATTGATGAGGCGTTGAAGCTCGGTGACCGCATTGCCGTGTTTGGTCAGGGCAAAATTGTGCAGTGCGCCAGCCCGGATGAGCTGTTAGCCAAACCAGCGAACGACTTTGTGGGCTCCTTTGTCGGGCAAGACCGTACGCTGAAACGTTTGTTGCTGGTGCAAGCTGGCGATGTCACCGATCAGCAGCCGACCATCACCGTGCAGCGTAATACGCCATTGCAGGACGCTTTCGCTACCATGGACGATAACGATATGCGCTCGGTGACGGTAGTCGATGAAGATGGCAAGCCACTGGGATTTGTGAAGCGTCGTGAAGCGCGCGGATCCACGGGCCGCTGCGAAGAGATGCTGCATACCTTTAAAGTAACCGGCAAAGCGGAAGAGAATCTGCGCGTGGTGCTGTCGAAGCTGTATGAGCACAACACGGTGTGGATGCCAATCGTCGATGAGGAAGGTCGTTATAGCGGTGAGATATCGCAGGATTACATTGCCGATTATCTCAGTTCTGGACGTACGCGCCGTCGATTGAATCCATAAACCGCACGATACTTGAAACGCAGGAAGAGGCGGCAGAGGAGTAAAGTGTCCCGCGCCATGGATGGCGCGGGCCAAGCCCCAGGGATGGTTTATGGCGTCTTTACGATCTGCCGCCTCTTCTTGCGTATGCACCCTGCACGTTAATGCGACTCCTCAGCCGTTTTTGCTGCTACCGCTTCGTTACGCTCTGAAGGCAGCACGACATTCAAAATAATCGCCAGCATCCCGCCGGTGGTGACCGCGTGACCAAACAGGTTGCTAATCAGCGTGGGGAACTGTTTCAGCACATCAGGCACTGCTTCAACACCTAAGCCGATACCAAACGACACGGCAACAATCAGCATCTCGCGACGGCCAAGCGGCGTTTGCGTCATCACGCGGATACCGGCCGCCACCACGCTACCAAACATCACGATGGTCGCGCCGCCTAGCACCGGCGGCGGAATCTGCTGCAGCATGGTGCCAATCGCCGGGAACATACCAAGCAGCACCAGCATCACGCCGATAACCATGCCAACGTACCGGCTGGCGACGCCGGTCATCTGGATGACGCCGTTATTTTGCGCAAAGGTGGTGTTGGGAAATGCCGAGAATACGGCGGCGAGCAAACAGCTGATGCCATCGGCAAAAATACCGCCCTGCATGCGGCGCTCAAACGCTTCGCCTTCAATCGGCTGCTGCGACAACATGCAGTTCGCCGTGAGGTCGCCTACCGCTTCAATCACGGCAATCACCGATACCAGCGCGATGGGAATGAAGATGGTCCAGTCAAAGGCAAAACCAAAGCGGAACAGTTCTGGCAACACCAGCCACGGCGTATCGCCCATTGGTTTGAGGGTGAGATGACCGGTTAACGCTGCGGCGATACAGCCCGCAGCAATGCCGGCAACCACGGCAACCAGCCGCGTCCAGCGATTTTGCGAACGGTTAAGTACAATAATCACCAGCAGCGTCAAGGCGCCGAGCGCCAGATTGCCGGGTGCGCCAAAATCGCTGGCGTTATGGCCACCAGCCCAATCGGTGATGCTGACTTTGATCAGGCTGATGCCAATCAATGTGATCACGGTGCCGGTGACCACCGGCGTCAACACTTTGCGCAATGGCGCGATGCAGCGGCTGATTAACATCGGAATCATCGCCGCCACCAGGTTACAGCCAAAGATCATCGCCATGATCTCTTCAGGCGATCCGCCGCGCGCTTTGACCATTAACCCGCCCGACAGAATCACACCAAGAAAGGCAAAACTGGTGCCCTGCAGGCAGATCATACCGGCACCAATGCCCATAAAGCGACGCGCCTGCAGGAAAGTACCCAGACCGGAAACCAACAGCGACATACTGATCAGATAAGGGATCCACGCTTGTAATCCCAAAACGGAACCAATAATCAGCGGCGGCGTAATAATGCCGACGACGCTGGCCAGCACATGTTGCAGTGCGGCACAAAATGCAGGCAATGGACCGATGCGGTCATTCAGCCCATACAACAAACCTTTCTCATCTGATTGCGACATACAGGTGCTCCGGCAAGATATTCATCAGAGCAGCTGATGCATGAATCACGCCAGAGAAGAGTGTTCAATAAAATGCAGGGAGTAAAGGATTGAATAATAGAGGAATTAATTCGTTAAAAGGATGGCTGAATCTGAATCATTAGATTCAGCCATTGATCATTTGCGGCAATTTGTTTCATCAGGCCGCAGGCTTTGCACTGTTGTCGTGCGTAAAATTCTCATTGAGCAGCGAAATATCCAGATAACCGCTCAATTCCCGCTGCTCTGCACGCGGCAGGTAAGGCAACTCGCCTAATAAAGGTGCACCTAGCTTGCCGCTCAAAACATCAATAATTTCAGCGTAATGCGCCAGGCCGGGATTAATACGGTTTGCTACCCAACCCGCCAGTTGCAATCCATCCTGCGCAATGGCTTCGGCGGTCAGTAAAGCATGGCTGATGCAACCTTCCTTAATGCCCACAACCAGCACAACCGGCAAATGCTCCTGCCGCACCCAATCGGATAAAGGCTGCAAGTCGTTCATTAAACTGCGCCAGCCGCCGGTGCCTTCCACCACCACGCGTGCCGCGCGCGCCTGCAAATCTTTCAGACTGCGAGTGAGTAACGGATAATCAATGCGCTGTGTCGGGCTGGTGCTGATTTCATCCTCTTCCAAAGCGATAGGATTAACGGCGGAATAAGTGAGAGTGACGCCCGAAACCTGCTGCAACAGCAGTGCATCTTTATTACGTAAGCCTTCGGGTGTGCGCTGCGCGCTTTTGGCGACAGGTTTGAAACCTGCGGCGCAGATATTCGCCTTGGCAAAGCACTGTAATAACGCGCGAGATACCACGGTTTTACCCACCGCGGTGTCGGTACCGGTGACAAAAAGCGTTTTCACCATTCTCCTCCTTCATTGAAGCGATGTGTAACGTGCGAAGGAGGCAGTTTAAGGAAATGTTTTCGCGGGCAGATTGCGTTAGGACAAACTTAAGGCGAGCTGTAATTATCCCTGCAACAGTTTTACCAATAAATGGCCGCTATAAAGCGCGTCTTTTATCAGGGCTGCACCGCCAAAAGTACCGGGATCGCTGAAAGCCGTTGGTGTGAGCTGGATTTCACTGCTGTAAGCGGGCAACGCCTGCTGACGAATGGTACTGCTCACCGCAGGGAACAGCACATCGGCGGCTTGATTTAGCGGCGAACCGATAAGAATTTGTTGAGGATTAAAGATGTTAACCATCATCGCCAGCATCCTGCCAATATGATGTCCGACGCCAGCAATAACATCACGCGCCAGACGATCGCCCTGCTGTGCGGCGGCGCATAAGCTCTCAATCGTCAGCGGTGCCTGATGCAATAAACTGTCCGGCTGCGATGGCAAGCGCTGGGCAGTGAGAGTAAGCAAGCTTCCGATGCTGGCGACGGTTTCCAGACAACCATTATTGCCGCAATAACATTGCTGGCCGTAAGGATCGATTTGCGTATGACCAATCTCCACTAGCGTACGACCATTTTTATGCAGCAGTTGTCCGCCGCTGATCACGCCCGCGCCGACGGTTTCATCGATCACAATCTGAATCACATGCTGTGCGCCGCTGGAAGCACCAAACAGTGCTTCGGCTAACGTCCAGGCAGAAATATCATGCTGCACGAATACCGGCAAACCGGTGCGTTGCGCCAGCGTTTCTCCCAGCGGCATATCCTGCACGTCGTAACCCGGCATACGATGTACCACGCCAGAAGCCGCGTTGATCAATCCCGGCAAAGTAATGGCGATGGCGGTCAAACGCTCCAGCTTGCTTTGATGACGAATAAAGAAGTCATTCACCAGATCCAGCAAGGTTTGCAGCAGCGGTTTTTCGGCGCTGGCGTGCAGCGGCAAGCGATCTTCCTGCAGCGCGCGGCTGCTGAGATCGCGCAGCGTCAGCGTAATGTATCCGGGCTGAATGCGTACGGCGAGATAGTGCCAGGCAAGCGTATCAAGGATCAAACCAATCGCTGGACGACCGCGACTGCCCGGTTCCTGAAATTCGGTTTCCTGTACCAGATGGGCATCGAGCATTTCACGCACGATTTTGGTAATGCTGGCGGGTGCTAACTGGGCACGTTTAGAAAGCTCAATACGCGAAATCGGGCCGTAAAGGTCAATCAGTCGGTAAACCACACCTGCGTTGGTCTGTTTTATCTGATCAATATGACCAGGTTGACTGTACAGATTCACGCCCTGCTCCCATTATTTTCGCGCTTCTAAATAAACAGCAGCTATGGTGATGCAGATTGACCAGCAGCGTCAAATATTTGATTAGAAATGTGATTTATCGCACATAAAGTTTATGCCCTGCTTCACCCGCTGGTTCAATTCTCCGCGTTTTGGAGCATCAGCGACATCATATTGGTCATTTGTGCCGTCGGTTCTCGCGTCGCCGACCAGACCAGCCAAACTTCAGAAATCGCGTCGCTTTCCTGCAAAGGGATCCACACCACATCGGCCAAACGCGCACGGCGGAACGATGCCGGCAGAATCGACACGCCGAGTCCGGTCGCCACCAACCCCAGAATGGTCATCGCCTCGCCCACTTCCTGAGTAATAAAAGGTTTGATTTGATACCGATGCAGCAGCGCCAGGATCTCACCGTACAACGCGGTGCCGCCTTGCGGATCGAAAAATACAAACGGCTCGTTGGCTAACGCCTGAATGGAAATCGACTCCGCATCGGCCAGCGGATGCGCCCAATGCACTACCGCGCACAGCGGCTCACGCAGTAACACGCGATGCTGCAGATCGCTAGGCAGCGGCGTATTGCGCATCACACCGAGATCCAGCCGGTCGTCATGAAGGGGCGCAAGCTGCTGGCGCGTGTTGTTTTCCTGCATATGAATGTGCACTTGCGGCCAACGCTGGCGGAATTGATACAACGCATCTGAAACCAAACCAGTAAACGGCGCTGACGAGGTAAAGCCAATGCGCAACTCGCCTTCCTGACCGGTGTGCACGCGTGCGGCGCGGCGCGCTGCCTGTTCAACCTGCAACAAAATGCCACGCGCATCCTGCAAAAACAGCGCGCCAGCAGGCGTGATCTGTACGCTGCGATTGGTGCGGGTAAACAGCTGCGCGCCAATTTCCTGTTCCAGCTGCTGAATCTGCTGGCTCAACGGCGGTTGCGAAATATTCAGGCGCTGCGCAGCGCGGCCAAAATGCAGCTCCTCCGCGACAGCAATGAAATAGCGTAGATGTCGTAATTCGACATTCATATTTTAAACGTCTCATTTGAGATTATTAATATATTGTACAACCTATTAACCCTTTCCTACAGTAACGCCATAATGGTTCAAACGAGGATGTTCCGTGAGTCGCTCTTCCCAGGCGGTGATACTCGATGAAGACGAGTTGTCCGTAAAGCCTGCTTCAGCTGCAACCCCTTCAGAATGGATTGAACGCGGATCGCCGCAGTTTATGCGCGTGACGCTAGCGCTGTTCTCCGCTGGTCTTGCCACTTTCGCCTTGCTGTATTGCGTACAGCCGATTCTGCCGGTGCTTTCGCAGCAGTTTGGCGTTTCTCCGGCGCAAAGCAGTATTTCTCTCTCGCTCTCCACCGGCTTAATGGCGTTAGGATTGCTGTTTACTGGGCCGCTGTCGGATGCAATTGGCCGTAAATCGGTGATGGTTACCGCGCTGTTGCTCGCCGCCATCTGCACCTTGATTTCCGCTACCATGAGCAGCTGGCAAGGCATTTTGCTGATGCGCGCGCTGATAGGTTTATCTCTGAGCGGGGTTGCGGCGGTTGGTATGACCTATCTGAGTGAAGAGATTCACCCACGCGTTATCGCCTTTTCCATGGGGCTGTATATCAGCGGTAACTCGATTGGTGGCATGAGCGGACGCCTGTTAACTGGCGTATTGACCGATTTCTTCTCGTGGCGTGTTGCGGTGGGTGTTATTGGTTGCTTCGCGTTGGCGGGCGCGCTGATGTTCTGGAAAATTCTGCCTGCATCTCGTCATTTCCGCCCGGCGTCGCTGCGCCCGCGCAGTTTATTAATCAACTTCCGTCTGCACTGGCGCGATAAAGGTCTGCCGCTGCTGTTCGCAGAAGGCTTCCTGCTGATGGGCGCGTTCGTCACGCTGTTCAACTACATCGGGTATCGCCTGTTAAGTTCGCCGTGGTCACTGAGCCAGGCGGTGGTCGGATTGCTGTCGGTGGTGTATCTGACTGGTTCATGGAGTTCACCAAAAGCGGGCGCGATGACCAGCCGCTTTGGGCGCGGTCCGGTGATGATCGGTGCAACAGCAATAATGCTGGCGGGATTGCTGCTGACGGCGTTTAACTCGCTGTGGCTGATTTTGCCTGGCATGATGCTGTTCACCGCCGGATTCTTTGCGGCACACTCGGTTGCCAGCGGCTGGATTGGCCCGCGCGCGCGCCGTGCTAAAGGCCAGGCATCGTCACTTTATCTGTTCAGTTATTACGTCGGTTCCAGCGTGGCCGGTACCTTGGGCGGCGTGTTCTGGCACAGCTACGGCTGGATGGGCGTAACGCTATTCATTAGCCTGCTATTATTAATGGCTTTGCTGGTCGGCTGGCGTTTGCAGTGCCGGAAACTGTAATACCTTTCATCTGTCAAACGGGGCTAATGCGCCCCGTTCTCATCTCAAGTGTATGCCATACGGCGATCTCACAGTCCCAGATAAAACAAAACGGCTATTCGTCGCTATAATTCATTCCATTCCAACAATAGTTAGACTTTTTTTATTTCACAGCAATGAGGTCGTTAGATGGGACTCTATTATTACGTCGATAAGCACGCCGGCTATAACGACAACCATGTAGTACATGCAACGGGATGCCCGTTTTTACCCACTGATGAGGCACGCCGTTTTCTTGGTACATTCTACACGCCAAATGCCGCCATCCAGCAAGCACGTAAATTTTATGCCAGCGCGCTGGGCTGCGAGCACTGTTGTCCGGTTGGGGTAAAAAAAAACATGACGACTCAAAATAGCGTGGCACTAAAACACATGGTGAGACTCTGATAATCATGATTTGAGAGTGGTAAGGTGTCCCCGCTGTTTTGTTAAGCACCGCTGGGGCGTTTCATAATAACTATAAATTTAAGTGTAATAATAACTGGACCTTAAGACGTTCATTGCGGCGTCAGGTCCAGTCGCCTCTTCTCTCATTTCATCACCCCTGATTACTCTCGACCCCATGCCAGAAAGCGTAATAACCTCAGGCTATTAACAACGCCTTCCACGATAAAAAATAATCAGTAATAAAAGCCCGACAAACGGTTTCCCTTCGCTCATTAATGCTCCACAATAGCGGCAATTTGTGACTCCGGTCACTTTCTGGGGTGCCTTTTCGCCCTTTCACTCGCCGTCTGACAGATTTGAACTCCATGCAATCTACTACTGTTTCCCGTAAAACGGCCTGGCTACGCGTTGTTCTGCTGGCTATTGCTGCTTTTGTCTTTAACACCACAGAATTCGTGCCTGTCGGTCTGCTGTCAGATATCGCCGCCAGCTATGACATGAAGACTGCCGATGTTGGCATCATGCTGACCATCTATGCGTGGGTCGTCGCACTATTGTCGCTGCCGTTGATGCTTCTGACGCGCAATATTGAGCGTCGCCTGCTGTTGGCCGTGTTGTTCATCGTGTTTGTCGCCAGCCATGTGCTCTCATCTGTGGCATGGGATTTCACCTCGCTGGTGATCTCGCGCATTGGTATTGCCTTAGCGCACGCGGTGTTCTGGTCAATTACTGCTTCGCTGGCCATTCGCGTGGCGCCTGCGGGTAAGAAAACTCAGGCGTTGAGTATGCTGGCAACCGGTACCGCGCTGGCAATGGTGCTGGGAGTGCCGATTGGGCGCATCGTCGGTCAATATCTTGGCTGGCGCACCACCTTCGGCATGATCGGTTTGTCTGCATTGGTGTTGCTGATTTTGCTGATGCGCATCCTGCCGCGTCTGCCGAGTGAACATACCGGTTCACTGAGCAGCGTGCCGATGCTCTTCCGTCGTCCGGCGCTGGTAGCAATGTACGTGCTGGTTACCGTGGTGGTGACGGCGCATTACACCGCTTATAGCTACATCGAACCGTTTATGCAGGTGGTCGCTAATGCGGATGACAATTTCACCACCCTGCTTTTACTGCTGTTCGGGTCGGCGGGCATTATTGGCAGCGTGTTGTTTAGTACGCTGGGCAATAAATTCCCGTCGGCGATGCTGATCGCCGCGATTGCGATGATCACGCTAAGCATGGGCTTGCTGGTGTTTGCCGCCGTACGTCCCGCTGCGATCACCGTACTGTGTATCGTTTGGGGCATGGCAATGATGATGATTGGTCTGGCGATGCAGGTGCGCGTGCTGGCGCTGGCGCCGGATGCTACCGACGTCGCAATGTCGCTGTTCTCTGGTATCTACAACATCGGAATCGGCGCAGGTGCGCTGCTGGGTAACCAGGTCAGTTTGCATATGCAAATGTCGGACGTTGGTAACGTCGGCGGCATTATTGGTCTTGTTGCACTGTTCTGGTGTATCGCTATCTTCCGCCGCTATCCTCAACTGCGTTCTAACGGATAAGAAAAAAGGCTTCAGAAGGATTATCTTCTGAAGCCTTTTATTCACTTCTTACGGAATGCTTAATCGCACTCCGCTCAATTCTCTTAGTTATAAATTACTGCTGTGCCATTTAGCTTGTTGTTGCCAGAGGTCGAAGTGATGCGGAATGACTTTGCTCCGGCAGCATTGGCCTTTTCCGATAGCTGATTCTCCAGCGATGTCAGGTTGGTGCTGCCTGAAGCGCTAACCACACCAATTTGTTGTTGATTCATTGGCGCTTCGTTTACTAAGTCTGCAGCCATGCTACCAAACGCGATTGAAGACAATGCTACAGCGGCCAGGGTCAGTTTGATGCTTTTCATAATTTTGCTCTCTTAAACAGATGAATTGGGGTCGGTCGCGATTAAGTTAACAACCGTTAATTAAATGCTACTGCCGAAAGGGTGCGCGCGTCAATCATTTTATTAACGGTCATTATTTTAATCGGAAGTGGCGTGATTATGGGCTTCCCAGCCCTTTTCGACTTATCCATTTGGGTGCTTTCGACAGCTAAAAGCACAAACGGGCAAAGACGAACAGGCTCATTCCGGGCTGCGCTTGCATATTTATTTAATGATCGGTAATTTAATTGGGTGTTTCTAAGCTTTGAGGTGCCCAATGACAGAATTGATCGATGTAGTGAACAGGAAAACGCGCGGTCGCCCGAAAGTGTTTGATCGCAATGATGCCCTGGACAAGGCATTGATGTTGTTCTGGGCGCATGGTTATGAAGGCACGTCGCTGTCCGATTTGGTTAATGCAACCGGCGCGAAAGCCCCAACCCTTTATGCTGAGTTTGAGAATAAAGAGGGTTTATTCCGTGCGGCGATGCAGCGATACATTGAAACCTTCAGCGCACAACGCAACGCAGTGCTGAACGATGATGCATCAGACGTGAAAACGGCAATTGAAGCCTATTTTCGTGCAACCGCAGCGTGCTTCACAGAATGTGATAAGCCAGCAGGCTGTTTCTTCATTTGTACTTCGAGCGCGCTCTCTTCCGGCTCGGAAGAAGTGGCGCAAATGCTGGCGCAGCAGCATCATGCGCAGGAATCAGCGTTAAAATCATTCCTTGACACCCGGCAGCAGCGCGGCGAATTACCGCAATGTGCCAATTGTGCAACTTTAGCTAGCTATCTGGCGTGCTTACTACAGGGAATGTCGGTACGTGCTCGTGAAGGAGCTAATCGTGAGGATCTTGACCAGATTGTGGATACGCAGATGGCAATCTGGCCCGCTCTGGCGGGATATTGTGAGTTGAGCACCAAATAAATTTCAGGCCGACTTCCCTTTCGGCCTGAAATTATTGCCTCAATACGAATAGTGAGACGAGCGAGCGTTAAGGCAGGAAAAACATCGGTTTTAACGCCGCGCTCACCGGACTGTTATCCGGATTCGATGGCATTAAGTCCTTCATGGATGCCCACCAACGCTGACACACTTCCGTTTTTGCCACTGCTTCCCAGCGCGCTTCAGACTCAATTTCCACGCTGGCAAACAGCAGATTGCGTTCAGCATCAAGCCAGATAGCGTAATTGTGCGCGCCATGCGCTTTTAACGTATCGGCCAGCTCCGGCCAAATGGGTGTGTGACGGCGCAGATACTCATCGTGGCAGTGTGCATGCACCTGCATCACAAAGGCTTTACGCAACATCGCTGCGCTCCGCCTGCAGAGCGGCTTGCCATGGCTTAACGTTGAAGCGTTCACCCAGCGCGATCAGTTGCTCAGTGGTGATGCTTTGACGAATGCCACCCATCGACAGCGCTTTCACCACCACTTCGGAAGATTTCTCCGCAGTGTCGATCAGGCCAAAGGTCTCATCGAGGTTTGGACCGGCGCCAAAGATGCCATGGAACGGCCACATCACAATGCTGTGGTTTGCCATCGCGTCGGCTGTTGCCTGGCCGATTCCGTCAGTGCCTGGCACCATCCACGGCAGAATACCGACGCCATCCGGGAACACCACCAGACACTCGGTACTGCCTTCCCACAGCAGGCGTGTGAAGCGTGCGGAATCCAGATCGACCACATAGCTCAGCGCCATAAAGTTGGTGGCGTGGCAGTGCATGATCACGCGATCAACGCCGTTTGAGACCTGCTTGCGCACGCTGTGTGACTGGAAGTGAGCCGCCAGTTCAGAGGTTGGCAGGCCACCATTACTCAAACCCCAGTGGATTTTGTATGACAAGCCTTTGTCATCGACCTGCAACAGCGCCAGACAATCGGCCGGGTCGATCTGTACGTTACGGAAAAACTTACCCGATCCGGTGACCAGGAACCAATCATTGGCCAGTGCTGGAGCAGGTTTGGTCAGCTCAATACAACGCGGCTCTGCATAGAAATCACCGGCGAAATCTTTAACTTCTTCCGGCAGTAAACGTAAGCTGACGTTGCCGCCGTTACGCTCATCCCAGCCCTTCAACCACATGTCGCTGGTCGCTTTAACCATTCCCTGAACAAAAGCGGAAGAGAGAATATTTTGCATGGTGTGTCCCTTAACGTTGACGCAGTGTTTGTTGTTCATAATGACGGACTTCGCTCAGCCAGCTGGCATCAGCAGGGACATCGTGGCGAAGACACCAGGCTTCCCAAACCGCTTGCCACGGCAACGATTTTTGTTCTTCAAGCATCGCCAGGCGACCGGTGTAATCCCCTTCGTTCTCAAGTTTGCGTAACTGATCGGTAGGTTCCAGCAGTGCACGCAGCAACGCTTTTTTGGCATTGCGTGTGCCAATTACCCACGCCGCGATGCGGTTGATAGACGCATCAAAGAAGTCGAGACCGATATGCACCTTGTCGAACAGCTTGTGGCGCGCGATCTCGGTGGCGATAGCCTGGGTTTCATCGTCGAGAATCACCACGTGATCACTGTCCCAGCGCACCGGACGGCTTACGTGCAGCAGCAGACGCGGCACATAAAGCATCGCCGTGGAGATCTTGTCGGAAATTACTTCGGTTGGATGGAAGTGGCCGGCATCGAGAGTTAGTGCGGTCTGGCGGCTGCTGGCATAACCCAGGCAGAATTCATTGGAGCCCACGGTGTAGCTTTCTGCACCGATACCAAAAAGTTTGCTCTCTACCGCATCGATGTGATGCGCAGGGTTGAGCTTTTCACTGATTACTTCATCAAGCGCACTTGCCAGGCGTTGACGCGGTGCAAGGCGATCGACGGTGAGATCTTTCATTCCATCCGGCACCCAGATGTTCATAACAGATGCAGTACCCAGTTGCTCACCAAAGTGTGCCGAGATGCGACGGCTGGCCTTGCAATGATCGATCCAGAACTGGCGAATCCCTTTATCGGCGTGTGACAAGGTAAAGCCATCGGCGCTCAGTGGATGGGAGAAGCAGCTTGGATTAAAGTCGAGGCCCAACTTGTGCGTCTTAGCCCATTCCACCCAGTTGCTGAAGTGCTTCGGTTCAATCGCATCGCGATCAACCGGCTTATCGCTCTCCAGGTAAATTGCATGCAGGTTAAGGCGTTTTGCCCCCGGAATGAGTGACATCGCTTTTTCAACATCAGAACGCAGCTCATCAGCATTACGGGCGCGGCCCGGATAGTTACCGGTGGCCTGAATACCGCCGGTCAGTTCACCGTTTGGATTTTCGAAGCCTCGCACGTCATCGCCTTGCCAACAGTGCATCGAGACCGGAATGCCATCCAGCTGTGCCATTACCTGTTCCACATCCACACCGATGGCGGCGTAGCGTTGTTTGGCCAGTTCGAAGGCCTGTTCAATCAGCTTAGTCATATGCAAGTTCCTTAGCAGGTTGGCTGAGCGCGGCAAAGCGTGCCTGATGGGCAGCGAAGGCGCTGTTGTTCAACGGTTCAAATTTTTCTAACGGGAAGTTTTGGCTAATGCAGCGGCGTAAATCGCTGACGTCTCGCAGTTCGCCTAAGGCAATGAGCTGGCAGCCGACGTTACCGAGCGTTGAGGCTTCAATTGGCCCGGCTAATACCGGCAACTCGCAGGCATCGGCACACAATTGGTTTAACAGTGGGTTCTGACTGCCACCGCCCACCACATGCAGCTGACGCAGCGGTGCAGCGCGCAATGTGCCGAGTTCGCCAATCACCTGGCGATAGAGCAAGGCCAGACTGTCAAAGATGGTGCGGGCCAGCGCGGCAGGCGTCTGAGGAACGGGCATGTTCTGTTCGGCGCAGGCGTTCTGAATCTCCTGAACCATGCTGTCTGGATTGATAAAACGGCTGTGATTGGGGTTAACCAGCGCACGACAGGCAGGTTCATTTTCAGCGTCTTTGATCAGCGAGCAGAGATCGGTAATGTGCAACTCGGTGCAGACACGTTGCAGCAGCCACAAACCCATAATGTTTTTCAGAACACGGTAGCCTTCAGCACCACCTTCATTGGTTATGTTGGCATTGAGCGCCGCCGTGCTGACACAAGGCTGCAAGCTCTCAATCCCCATCAGCGACCAGGTTCCCGAGCTGAGATAAGCGGCATCATCCTGCATTAACGGCGTGGCCAAAACCGCACTCGCTGTATCGTGTGTCGCCACCGCGATCACCGGAATGTTGTTGCCGCTGGCGCTGGTCCAATAACCAACGGTATTGCCTGGCGAGGTTGGTTTACCGAACCATTTAGCCGGTACGCCAGCCCAGCCGAGTAAATCGCTGTCCCATTCACCGCTGTGAATATTGAGCAGTTGTGTGGTGGTGGCGTTGGTGTATTCCCAGTTCATCTGGCCCGTAAGGCGATAGTGCAGATAGTCTGGAATCATCAGCGCATGCTGCACTGTTTCCTGCCAATCTGGCTGCTGTTGATGCAGCGCGTGCAATTGATAGAGCGTGTTGAAAGGCAAGAACTGAATACCGGTGCGCTGATAGATCGCACCTTTGCCGAGATCATTAATGGCCTGAGCCATATGCCCTTCCGTGCGCTTGTCGCGATAGCTTACCGCCTCGCCGACGCGCTCACCGTTGGCATCCAGTAACACCAAATCAACGCCCCAGGTATCGATGCCGATGCTGTCCGGCACAATACCTTCATCATCTAGCTGGGTCAGCCCTAAACGAATCTCCTGCTCCAGTCGATCCAAATCCCAACAATCATAATCTGCACGGCGCACACGCTGATTGGTGAAGCGACGGACTTCGCGCAGGCTGATCTGCTGATTCGCTGAACTCCATTGTGCGAGCATCACGCGCCCGCTGGATGCGCCTAAATCAATGGCAACAATGTTACGCATACTCATGGCGTGTTCTTCCTGTGATGAGATGACTACAGATTAGAAATCTCTGCTTTTTGCCACCTTCCCCTTACTGCCAGTGCGTAATAGTCGCTGGCACGCTAACAAAGAAGTTCGTGAGAAAGCTCACAGAACCACACAAGAAGAGAGATGTGAGCCTTGCCGCATTTCCGTCAATCACTGGTGAGATCTTGAAAAATTAGCCATTTTCCTGCGCCACTAAGTTGAAAATTCAAGGTAAGGTGCGGGGCGCCTGCGTAGACTCGGCAACAGTTGAGTTAATAAAGAGGCGAATCATGACCGTTTTACATAGCGCAGATTTCTTCCCAGAAGGGAATTACGCCATCGCCATTGAGCCGCGCGTGCCACAGCAGGCATTTCCGGAGCACCATCATGATTTCCATGAAATTGTGTTAGTGGAACAAGGTTCTGGTATTCATGTGTTTAACGGTCAGCCACAGGCTTTATCTGCAGGATGCGTGTGCTTCGTGCGCGATCACGATCGCCATCTTTATGAGCAAACGGAGAATTTATGTCTGACCAACGTGCTGTATCGCAGTCCGGCGGCATTCCGTTTTCTCTCGGGTTTGCAGGAGCTCCTGCCACGCGAAGAAGAGGATCACTACGCGTCGCACTGGCGCATTAATCACAAGGTAATGGCGCAGGCGCTGCAAATCGTTACGCAGATGAAGCAGCAAGATGTGTGGTCGCTGGAACGTCACGCACGTCAGGAGCAACTTTTTCTGCAACTGTTGGTGTTGTTGCGCGAAGCGGCTCACAACGATCAATCACAGGATCAGGAAGCCCGCTTACATCGGTTGCTCGACTGGCTCAATGAGCACTACAGTGAAGAGATTGTGTGGGATGCCTTAGCCGATCGTTTTTCATTGTCGCTGCGTACCCTGCACCGCCAGATGAAGCAGCAAACCGGCAATACACCGCAGCGTTACCTGAATAGGCTTCGCCTGTTACAGGCGCGGCATTTACTGCGTCATAGCGATATGCGCATAACAGACATTGCCTACCAGTGCGGATTTGGTGACAGCAACCATTTCTCCACACTGTTCCGGCGAGAATTTGGCTGCGCGCCCAGAGCGGAGCGCCAGCAGATGCTATAACGGGAGCGTTTCCTCATGTCGCTGATTTTAACGCGCGAAGACTATTTTCCGGCCACCAATCTGCCGATTGCTGTGGCCGAGCGCATGCCACAGCCCTCCTTCCCTCCGCACCGTCATGAATTCAGTGAAATCGTTATCGTCTGGCGCGGCAACGGCCTGCATGTGCTCAACGATCGTCCATGGTTGATAACCTGCGGCGACGTTTTTTACATTCACGATAACGACTGTCACAGTTATGACAGCGTCAACGATCTGGCGCTGGATAACATTCTTTACTGCCGCGATCGCTTTCGTCTTGGCCTTGACTGGAGCCAGTTGCTGCCGCCGCAAGAAGAAGATTCGCCGGGCTGCTGGCGTTTGACCACGCGCGGGATGGCGTTAGCGCGCGGCGTGATTAGCCAGCTAGAGCGCGAGAGCCGCAAAAGTGATTCGCTATCGATTCAACTCTCCGAAGCGCTGTTTTTGCAACTCGCGCTGATTTTGCGTCGTCACGGTTATGCTGCCGATCGGCCCTGGGCATTGCCTGAAGGTGAGCAACTGGATCTGCTGATGTCGGCGCTGCAAGGTGCCATCAGCCGTCCATTCGATTTGGCAGTGTTTTGCCAGCAGAATCAATTAAGCGAGCGTGCGTTAAAGCAGCTGTTTCGCCAGCAAACCGGTATGACCGTGGGACACTATTTGCGGCAGCTCCAGCTGTGCCAGGCTAAGTATCTGCTGCGTACACAGGATTGCTTAATCAGTGAAGTGGCCGCGCGTTGCGGTTTCGATGACAGTAACTACTTTTCGGTGGTGTTTACGCGGGAAACCGGTTTAACGCCGAGTGCGTGGCGGCAGCGCTTCCTGCCGCATCGCGAACTCTCATCTGAGAAAGTTAAAGCCTGACGCGAGGTGTGCGTCAGGCCTTTTATTAGTTTGCTAATCCTAATCCTACAATGTTGGCGGCAATGATAATCACCACACAACCCAGTGACAGCACGCGCACCGGACGTTGACCCGCTGACTTCCACTCTTTCAGCACCAGACCAACCAAGCCACCGCACAGCACGTAGAGACTCATATGCAGCATCCAGCTGACAAAGTCGTACTGTGCTGGGATTTTGGCGTGGCCCCAGGCGTAGAAGAAGAACTGCAGATACCACATGGTGCCGCCCAGCACCGCAAACGCGATATTGGCCAGCAGCATCGGTTTGGCGACGGAGAAATCGCGGCGTACTGAGAGATCGGTTTTTACCGCCAGACGGATGAAGCAATAAGCCAGATTGACTAATGCACCGCCGCCCATAATTACCACATAGCTTGGCAACGCCACATACAACGGATTGATACCCAGATTGGCTGCGGCTTCATGCATCGGCTTGGCGGCATCCATCGCAAATGACATGCCAGCGGAGAAGATGCCGCACATCACCGCCAGAATCAGCCCTTTCTTCAGATTGAACTCTTCGGCGTTGATGCCCAGCGCGCGCTCTTTTAACAGACCAGCACGTGAAACAATCGCCACACCAATCAACGCAACAAACACGCCGAGCAGCGTCATACGTCCACCGGTAGAGTTGAATAACTCAACAAAACGCCCCTGCAGCAGCGGCGTCATTAAGGTACCCACCACTAAGGTGATACCGATGGCAATCCCGATGCCCATCGACATACCGAGGAAGCGCATGGTCAACCCGTAGTTGATGTTTCCGATGCCCCACATGGCACCAAACAGAAACACCGGCATCAGTTGAGAGAAACTAAAGCTGCCGTAATACGCCCAGAAGTTCGGCAGTAATACCGCACTGACTGCCCAGGGAAGAATCAGCCACGACATAATGCCGCCCACCGACCACATCGTTTCCCAGGACCACTTTTTCACCTGCTTAAATGGAGCATAAAAACAGGCGGCACTGGCGGCACCCACCAGATGCCAGAAAATACCTGCAATGATGGCACTGTTCATTGTTATTCCTTCGTAAGGTTGAGGCCAACAGGAAACCGGCGGTCTCCCGATTACCGGCAGTCTACGGTGGGCAGCTTTTCGTCAGCCTTTGGATGGCTGCCGGAAAGCGGAGGTTGCTGGCAAAATTCGGTGGGTCGTCAACATAAGGATCACAAAATCGCATTTGCAGGTAGATCACGAGGTGTTTTTTATAAGTCGCTTATTATTCAGCATATTTTTCTATTGTGCTGTGTCGATCAGCACAGTTTTTGATTCACTGCCACTGCAACAGTTAACATGGCAGTCACACAAAGCCGCGCACCAGACTTTCCCCGCAGGCGTTTAATCCGTATAACGTTGGGAAAATCATCAGGACGAAGGATTGAGATGAATACCAAAAGATTGCGGCTACTGCTGTCACAATCAGTGAGCCGCGTGATGCTGGATGACATCCGCGCCATCGTGCCAGCGCAGGCGCTTAACGTCTTTATTAATGGATTAGATGAGACGCACTACGCCACGCTGGATTGCGTGCAGAGCGAAGAGAATTGCGCCCTGCTGGCGTCGGTGATTGTGGTGTGGCGCCAGCTGGGTCACATTCATGCGATTCATTATCAGAAAGGTGAGCATCTTCGTCAGGTCGATGACGCCACGCAATTCCAGCTGTTCAGTATGATGAAAACCCATCGCGCGATCGTGCAGATCGCTTAACTCTCGGGATGACTATGAAAATCGGACTGCTTTTCCCTATTGCCATCATCATTGCTGGCGTCAGTTTTTTGGCGTGGTTTATTGCCAGCGGCGCGGCGATGCCGGGTTCCTGACATTTATTTAACACACGTTGAATCGCCTCTAAGCCGCTGAAAGCGCAGCATTTCGCCAGGAATGCTGCGTCTGTCGTGCTGTTCTTCCCTTCTTTGCCATCCCTCAAGTCGCATTGGCAATAACAAAAAGGTGCCACACCGCGATCTGTTTCACTCTGCACTTCACAAATCTTTAACGAAACCGATCGCGGAGAACCTGCACATGACAACACACCATCAACATTACATTAATGGCGCGTTTGTTGCCGATCAGAATGACAAGTGGATAGAAGTGATTAACCCGGCAACCGAGGCGTTGCTGTCGCGCGTCCCGGAAGGCAGCAAACACGATGCCGCGCAGGCCATCGACGCTGCTGAATTGGCGCAGCCGGGTTGGGAAGCACTTCCTGCCGTGGAACGCGGCAACTGGCTGCGCAAAATTGCCGTCACTATTCGTCAGCGTGAGCCGGAACTCACCGCCACTATCGTCGCCGAAGGCGGAAAAACCCAGGGGCTGGCGCAAACTGAAGTGCTGTTTACCGCCGATTATCTTGAGTACATGGCCGAATGGGCACGTCGTTATGATGGCGAGATCGTTAACAGCGATCGTCCTAACGAAAACATCTTCGTGTTCAAGAAAGCGATTGGCGTCACCACCGGCATTCTGCCGTGGAACTTCCCATTCTTCCTGATTGCACGCAAAGCCGCGCCAGCGCTGGTAACCGGCAATACCATTGTTATCAAGCCCAGTGAGCTGACGCCTAACAATGCGGCGATTTTTGCGCAAATCATCCATGAAATTGGTCTGCCAAAAGGCGTGATCAACTTTGTTTACGGCTATGGCCCGGAGATTGGTCAGGAGCTGGCAGGCAACCCGAAAGTCGGTCTGGTCAGTTTGACCGGAAGCGTCAACGCCGGTATCGCCACTATGGAAGCTGCGGCGAAAAACGTCACCAAAGTATCACTTGAGTTGGGCGGCAAAGCGCCGGCTATCGTGATGGATGATGCTGACCTCGATTTGGCGGTCAAAGCAATCGTCAGCTCCCGTGTGATCAATACCGGACAGGTTTGTAACTGTGCTGAGCGCGTGTACGTGCAGGAAGGCATTTACGACCGCTTTATCAGCGCCCTGACCACCGCCATGCAGCAGGTGAAGTTCGGTAATCCGGCTGAGCAGAATGATATTGATATGGGTCCGCTGATCACGGCGGCCGCGTTGGAGCGCGTTGAGCAGAAAGTGGCGAACGCGGTCGCGGATGGCGGCAAAGTAGTGCTGGGCGGCAAGCGTGCAGGCAGCAAAGGCTTCTATTTTGAGCCAACTATCATCACGGGCGTGCGCCAGGATATGGAGATCATGCAGCAAGAGACTTTTGGTCCGGTGCTGCCAGTGATGACCTTTAAAACTCTTGATGAAGCCGTAGCGCTGGCGAATGACTGTGAATACGGTCTGACTTCATCGATTTTCACCCAGAACCTCAACACTGCAATGGTTGCCCTGCGTAAGTTGAAGTTTGGCGAAACCTACATCAACCGCGAGAATTTCGAGGCGATGCAAGGTTTCCATGCGGGCTGGCGTAAATCGGGCATTGGCGGTGCCGATGGCCGTCACGGTTTGGAAGAGTTTTTGCAGACACACGTGGCGTATTTGCAGTTCTCGTAATGATCCATGTTCAGGTGCGCATCCCTGCGCACCTGAAACCGTTAAGAAACCCGCTTCTGGCTGCGCAGCAGCGCCAGGCCGCTTAACACCGACATCGCCATCAGATAATAGCCGGGCGCCAGGCTGGTACCCGTCGCGCTAATCAGCAGTGTACAAATCAGCGGTGCAAAGCCACCAAACACCGTCACCGCCACGTTATAGCTGATCGCCATGCCACTGGCGCGCGTACCAATCGGGAACAAATCCGCCATCACCGATGGCACCGTAGAGAAGTAGATCGACTTCAGCAGCGCCATCCAGCACACCAGCAAAATCAAGGTAGTTGGCGTGGTGTGATCAACCACCAGCTTAAATGCCGGATAGATGGTAACGATCAGCAGAATCAACGATCCCCACATCAGCGGCACGCGCCCTACGCGCTCTGCCCATAACCCCATGATTGGCGTGACCACCGTCAGAATCACGCCCGCCAACAAGGTGGCGGTAAACGCTACGCTGCCTGACAAGTGCAGATTTTTAGTGGCGTAAGTCGGCACATAGTTGAGCATGTAGTTCACCGCAGTCGAGATCACCATCAGGCCGATTGCTAACAGCATCAACTCCTTCTGACGACCAAACAGACTTTTCAGCGGTGCGGCTTCCGGTTTATGCTCAGCAAAGCTCGCCGGTTCATGTACATGACGTCGAATATAAATCCCCAGCGGACCAATCAGCAGGCCGAAGGCGAACGGAATGCGCCATCCCCAATCCTGAATCTGGCTTTCGGTGAGAATCTGCGTCAATCCAAGGCCAAACGCTGATGCCATCAATGTACTGGCGCCCTGCGTGGCGAACTGCCAGCTGGCGATAAAGGCTTTACGCTCCGGGAAATGCTCAACCAGGAACGCCGTCGAGCTGCCAAATTCACCGCCGGCAGAGAAACCCTGCACCAGACGCGCCAGCAAAATCAACAGCGGCGCCATCAGGCCAATGCTGCTGTAGCTCGGCATAAAGGTGATGACCGCACCGCCGAGCATCATCAGGTTAATCGATAACAGCAGCGCTTTTTTGCGACCGTGACGATCGGCATAGTTGCCCAGCACAATCGCGCCGAGCGGACGAATCAGGAATGACACGCCAAAACTACCAAAGGTCAGCAACATCGAGACCGACGGGTCGCTGGTAGGAAAGAAGGCATGCGCAATGTAGCTGGCAAAAAAGCCGTACACAGCGATATCAAACCACTCCAGCGCATTACCGATACAGGTGGCGAACAGCGTTTTGTGCAGATTGGGTTTTGCCGCGCTCAACGGCATCGCCGTATTCAATGTACTCATTGGCCACCTCCAACGTGCGCACGATGCTGCGCCACCAGTTCTGTTCCATGCTCACCGAGGTCCCACAGCAGACGCGTCATAATCTGCAAACCTTCGCGGGCAATCGATTTCAACATATGCTCGTTAACGCCATGCTGGCCGCAGGCCGGATACGAATGCGGCACCCATAAGGTGGGCAAACCGAGAATGTCAGAGAACACTTCATTGGGCAGCGAGCCGCCGAGGTTAGGCAGCAGCGCTGGTTTTTTACCGCTGGTTTCCGCCATGCTGGTCAGCACCCAATTGACCAGCGGATCGGTGGGATCAAGGCGTGTCGCGGGCGATCCGCGCATAAACTCCACGTCCACATAGTCAAAACCGTGCTGCTGCAGATGGGCGCGCACATGCTGGGCGAGGTTCTCCCAATCGGTGCCCACCACAAAACGCAGCTGACAAACCGCCGTAGCACTGCCCGGAATGGCATTCATTGGACGTGCCGGATTGCCGGTGAGGAATGACAACACTTCCAGCGTGTTCCAGCCATACAGGCGTTCGGTCGGCGTCAGTCCCGGCTCGCCCCAGTTCACGTCAATGTCGGGATCGCCCGGCATGCCGCCGACTTCGATATCACCGAGAATATCGCGCACCTGCGGCGTCAGAGAGTTGGGTTTCAGCGCCTCAACCTGCAACACGCCCTGCGCGTTGACTAGCGAGGCGATGGCGTTGGCCAACTGCGTACCCGGATTGCTCAACAATCCGCCCCAGTTGCCGGAGTGATAGGCGTTGTCACGCGCGTTGACGGTCAAACGGAAGTTAACCGCGCCGCGTGAGCCCAGGAACAGCGTGGGACGAATCGCGTTGAGGCGCGGGCCGTCTGAGGCGATAAACAGATCGGCTTGCAGCAATTCGCCATGCTGCTGGCACAGCTGTGCCAGTCCCGGCGAGCTGATCTCTTCGCCCATCTCAAACAGCATTTTGCAATTAAAGCCCAGGCTGCCACCGCGCAACGCATACACCTGCTCCAGCGCCGCCAGATTGACAGAGTGCTGGCCCTTGTTATCGGCGCTGCCGCGCGCATACCAGCGATCGCCCTCTTCAACCATCTGCCACGGCGATAAGCCGTCGCGCCAGTTTTCATCATCACCAAACACCACATCGCCGTGACCATAACTGAGCAAGGTTGGCAGCAGCGGATCTTCAATGCGTACCGCCACGAGGAACGGTCGATTAGCGGCTTCCGGGTTGTCGATGAAGTGCAAAGTAAAGCCCAGTGCAATCAGCTGCGGGCCGATCTCATCCTGCAAATAACGCTGTAGCTCGCTGTCACGATCCTCGCGCTGGCTTTCGGTGCGTTGCGCCACACGACGCGCCAAAATACGTTGAAATTCCCCGCTGTCAAAATAAGCGGTGGCCTGTTGAACCGCCTGTTGTGCTGTCATGTTTGCCCTGTCTTTTATTGTTTTGTCGTTAATTCATCTTTGCGGAAACGCTGCTTTGCCACAATTATCAATTTATCGAGT
The DNA here is from genome assembly GCF_014193275.1 of Enterobacter sp. Sphag1F. Classification (NCBI taxonomy): domain Bacteria; kingdom Pseudomonadati; phylum Pseudomonadota; class Gammaproteobacteria; order Enterobacterales; family Enterobacteriaceae; genus Enterobacter; species Enterobacter sp. Sphag1F. The sequence goes on from NZ_JACHZD010000001.1 coordinate 83,552, forward strand.
AAGATTTGCTTTTATGGCAAAGCTAGCCTGCCCGATTTCGAGGCATGCACCACCATGAGGCACCCGCATGTTAAGCAGTGAAATCCGCTATTTTCTCGCCGTCGCCAATACCGGCTCGCTCAGCGCCGCCAGCGAGCAGCTGTATGTGGCGGTGTCGGCGATCAGCAGGCAAATTCAGCGACTGGAGAATCAGGTTGGCGTGCCGCTGTTTGCACGTCATGCGCGCGGCATGGTGTTGAATGAAGCGGGCGAGATTTTCGCGCATCACGTACGTAAGAACCTGCTTGATATGGAGTACGCGCTGGCGGAGATTAAGGGGCTAAAAGCGGTGCGCCGCACGCTGATCCGCGTGGCCTGCACCGATGGGCTGGCGTTTACGCTGCTACCCCGTTTGATCGCGGATTTCCGCAATGACAATCCGGGCGTGCTGTTTGATGTGAAAGTCGCCAGCACCCAAGGCGTGGCGGAAGCACTGCGCAACGGCGAGTGTGACGTAGCGCTGCAGTTTAGTCTGCACGCTGAACGCGGTGTCGAAGTGATGGGTTCGTGGCCGGCACCGGTATTAATCGTTATGCATCAAACGCATCCGCTGGCGACTGCGCCGCAGGTCACGCTCGCCGATCTCAGCCACTATCCGCTGGCCTTGCCGCAGCAAAACACCACCGTGCGGCAACTGTTCGAACTCGCCAGCCACATGAATGGCAGCCTGGTCGAGCCAGTGATGACCTGCGATACCTTTTCGATGCTGTTTCAATTTTTGCTGCGTACGCCGCAGGCGGTGACGATTTGCAGCGCCTTCACCGTGCTGCAGGAGGCTGAAACGCACGGTTTGATTTTGCGCTCGGTAGGCATCGATCAGCTGAGCCAGCGCACTTTGCAGCTGCAGACGCAATCAGGGCGACCTCGCAGTGCCGCCCTGAATGTGTTTCTCTCTTTTTTACTGCAACAGCTGGACGCGTTGGAAGAACCGCTGCGCCAGCGCTGGAAGCCGTAACTCAGTTCTTGATATCCACCGGATAGAAGATGTGTTTACCGAACGGATCGACCTGATAACCGCTCACCGACTTGCGTACCGGCTCAAAGATGGTTGAGTGAGCAATCATCACCGCGGGCATTTGGTCATGCATGATCTGCTGCGCTTGCTGATACAGCGCCACGCGTTTGTCGTGATTCTGCTCGGCACGCGCTTCGGTGATGATCTTCTCGAACGGCTGATAACACCATTTCGATGAGTTGGAGCCGCCGTTCGCTGAGGTGCAGCTGTAGAGCGGACCGAAGAAGTTATCCGGATCGCCGGTCGCGGTGGTCCAGCCCATCAGCGCCGCCTGATGCTCGCCGCCTTTCACGCGCTTAAGATATTCGCCCCACTCATAGCTGACGATATTGGCTTTGATGCCCACTTTGGCCCAGTCCGCCTGAATCATCTCCGCCATACGTCGCGCGTTCGGATTATACGGTCGCTGAACTGGCATCGCCCACAAGGCGATTTCGGTGCCTGGCTTAATTCCCGCTTCCTGCAGCAGCGCTTTGGCTTTCTGCGGATCGTAGTCGTAATCCTTCAGATCTTTATCCGCACTCCACACGTCCGGTGGCAGGATATTTTTCGCCACCGTGCCGGTGCCCTTAAAAATGGCATCGATGATTGCCTGCTTGTTGATCGCCATCGCCAGCGCCTGACGCACCTTCACGTTATCCAGCGGCGCTTTGGTGGTGTTGAACGACAGGAAACCGGTATTCAGGCCCGATTTCTGTTGCAGCGTTAAATCGGGATTGGTGCGCATCTTCTCCAGATCGGCCGGATTGGGGAACGGCATAATCTGGCATTCGTTTTTCTCCAGCTTAGCGTAACGCACCGAGGCGTCCGGCGTGATGGAGAAGACAATGCGATCGAGTTTCGCCTTGCCCTGCCAGTATTCCGGGAAGGCTTTGTAGAGGATGCGCGAATCTTTTTGATACTGCACCAGCTCAAACGGTCCGGTGCCAATCGGCTCCATATCGACCTTTTCTGGCGTGCCGGCTTTTAGCATCTGATCGGCGTATTCAGCCGAATGGATCGAGGCAAAATACCACGCCAAATCGGCGAGGAATGGCGCTTCAGCGTGAGCTAAAGTGATGCGCACGGTATTGTCATCGACCTTCTCAATGCTGGTGATCAGCTTGGCCAGCTCAAGGCTTTCGAAGTTGGCGTAGTTACCGCCGGAGACATTGTGGTACGGGTTTTTGGGGTCCATCTGGCGCATAAACGAGAAGATCACGTCATCGGCGTTGAAATCGCGCGATGGCTTAAACAGTTTGTTGCTCTGGAATTTCACCCCTTTGCGCAGATGGAAGGTGTAGACCTTACCATCTGAGCTGATATCCCAGCTCTCGGCGAGGCTGGGCACCAGTTCGGTGGTGCCGGGCGTGAAGTCCACCAGGCGGTTAAAAATCGGCACTGCGCTGGCATCGACGCTGGTTCCCGAGGTGTACAACTGCGGGTTGAAGTTCTCTGGCGATCCTTCAGAACAGTAAACCAGCGTTTTTGCCGAAACCCCGCCCGCGACCGCCAAGCCGATTGCCGTGAGAGTGAGATTTGCCATCATTTTTTTCATCATGATCCTCGCTTTTTATTGACTTCCATGAGTCTGCTTCGTTATTTAATGTTCATCTGATTAATAAATAACATGATTTAACCAGCACGCGTACTACAGACGCCGCAATGCTAATAAGGAATTGTGATGACAGACCAACTTGCCAGCCAATTGACCCAGCGTTTCTACCGTTATCTGGCGGTTTCCAGCCAGAGCGATGCCAAATCAACCACGCTGCCGAGTACGCCGTCCCAACATGCGATGGCAGAGTTACTGGCAAAGGAGCTGGGCGAACTGGGATTGCAGGATATTGTGATTGACCAGCACGCTACGGTCACGGCGGTGAAACCTGGCAATCGTCCAGATGCGCCGCGTATCGGTTTTATCACCCATATCGATACCGTGGATGTTGGCCTCTCACCGGACATCCATCCGCAAACGCTCACGTTCACCGGCGAAGATTTGTGCCTTAACAGCACGCAGGACATCTGGCTGCGCGTGGCGGAACATCCAGAGATCAAACCCTATCTTGGTCAGGAGATTATCTTCAGCGACGGTACCAGCGTGCTGGGCGCCGACAACAAAGCCGCCGTAACGGTGGTGATGACGTTGCTGGAGAACCTGCGCGGCGATCACGGTGATATTGTGGTGGCGTTTGTGCCCGATGAAGAGATTGGCCTGCGCGGCGCTAAAGCGCTCGATCTGGAGCAGCGCTTTAACGTCGATTTCGCCTGGACTATCGACTGCTGCGAATTGGGTGAAGTGGTGTATGAAAACTTCAATGCTGCTGCAGCGGAGTTGGTGTTTACCGGCGTACCAGCGCATCCGATGTCGGGCAAAGGCGTGTTGGTCAATCCGCTGCTGATGGCGCATGACTTCATCTCGCGCTTTGATCGCTTAAAAACCCCCGAACATACCGAAGGCCGCGAAGGTTATATCTGGTTTAACGATATGAATGCCAACGCCAGTCGCGCGGTTTTGAAAGCCTCAATTCGTGATTTCGATTTGCAGGGTTTTGACGCGAAGAAACAGCAATTAGTGGAAGTGGCCGATGAAATCGCCGCGCGTTATCCCACCGGCCATGTGGCGCTGACGATTAACGATACTTACAGCAATATCAGTAATGCGATTGGTGAGGATCGTCGCGCGATTGATTTGATTTTTGCCGCGCTGCAGCAGGTGGGCGTGGAGCCGAAAGTGATCCCGATGCGCGGCGGCACCGACGGCGCAGCGCTGTCAGCGAAAGGATTACTGACGCCGAACTTCTTCACCGGCGCGCACAATTTCCATTCGCGCTTTGAATTTTTACCGGTTCCCTCGTTTGTGAAGTCGTATCAGGTGGCAGAAGCGCTGTGTTATTTAGCCGCGAAATAATGCAGAAAGCTCGCGACCACCTCAATCCACCCGTAGGGTCGCCATTCATGGCGACCTGATTGCATTTTTCTTTAGGATTGCTATTCGTGCGGGCCCTGACACATCTGCTGCGTCACGGGCCGTCCTCGCGCCGCTAGCGCGGTGCCTTCGGCTTCCGCGTCGTGCCAACGGACCGTTCGCGGATCGGCCGTCCTGGCCGGCCCCGAACTGCCTCACGCATCCATGCGTGAGGCTCCTGGCCCAACGTAAAAGCCTCAGCGCTGCGAATAGCCGTTTTGCCACAGCAGACGTGCCAGCGCCTTTGGAAAATGTGCCCCTTTCAACAAAACGCACTGAAGCTTCATCCCCGGCCTGCGCAAACACCGTTGGTTAAACCGGCAAGCATTACGCGACCTGTTTTACGTTATTTGCTAGCTGAAACATCAATCCCAGGGAAGAACTTCGCTGCCAGCTTGGTAACGGTGCCATCGGTTTGCACTTTGGTGATTGCCGCATCCAGCTCTTGTTTCAGTTTGGCATCGCCTTTACGCAGGCCAAAACCAATACCGGTACCGAGAATGGTGTCATCTTCCACCGGCTTGCCGACAAAGGCGAAACCTTTACCCTGCGGCTTTTCGAGGAAGCCTGATTGACCCGCCGCAGACATCACCAGCGTGCCATCAAGACGACCCGCAACCATGTCGTTGTAAACCTGGTTCTGATCCTGATAAGAAGTCACTGTAACGCCCTGCGCTTCCCAGTGTTTCTTGGCATAGGTTTCCTGAATCGAACCCTGCAGCACACCGATGTTTTTGCCTTTCAGTGATTCGGCGGTTGGCAGCAGCTTCTCGCCCTCTTTCACGATCAGCATGGTTGGAATGCGGTAGATCGGCTTAGTGAAGTCGATGCTTTTCGCACGCGCTTCGGTGATGTTCATCGCGGAGTTGATGGCATCAAATTTTTTCGCCTGCAGAGCCGGAATCAGCGAATCGAAGCTGCTTTCCACCCATTTACAGTCGAAGTTACCTACCTGGCAAATCGCTTTACCCAGTTCGATATCGAAACCTTCCAGTTCGCCCTGCGCGTTGCGGCTCTCAAATGGCGGATACTGCGATTCCAGACCATAGCGTAAGGTTTCCTGCGCCAGCGCGTGCGCCGAGGTCAGCATGCCCAGAGCGACAAACAGTGCGTTCAATTTTTTCATTATATTTACCCCTAAGTTACCCTTTGACCTGGCAGAGCGCTTCTGCACCGGCCTGAAGTGTTGCGTCGTCTTTTGCGAATGATAGGCGAATTAATTTATTGTCAGTGCCGTCCATATAAAACGCCGACAACGGAATGGTGGCCACACCGTGATCGACGATGAGACGTTTTACCATTTCGCTATCACTTTCGTCACTGAAATGTCCGTAGCTGGCCAACATAAAGAACGAACCGGCGCTCGGTAGCAGCTTAAATGGCGAATCCTGCATCAACGTCAGCAGGCGATCGCGTTTCTCCTGATAGAACGGTGACAGCTGCAGATAGTTTTGCGGATTTTGCAGATAGTGAGCAAATCCGACCTGCATCGGCGTATCGGCGGCGTACATCATGAACTGATGCACTTTGACAATCTCTTCCATCAGCGCTGCCGGTGCCAGCGCATAACCCACGCGCCAGCCGGTTACGTGGAAGGTTTTGCCGAAGGATGAAACCACCACGCTGCGCTGCGCCAGCTCAGGATGCGTTGCCATGCCGCAGTGCTTACGGCCATCAAACAGAATATGTTCGTAGACTTCGTCAGACAGCACCACGATATCGGTGTTGCGCGTCAACGCGGCTAACTGATCCAGATCCGCCGCTGACAGCACCTGCGCGCTGGGATTGTGCGGCGTATTGATGATGATCATGCGGGTGCACGGCGTAATAGTGGCGCGCAGTTCGTCCCAGTTGATAGCGAAATCAGGCACCTGCAACTTCAGGCCAATTGGCGTAGCGCCTTGCAGACGCACCACCGGCGCGTAGCTGTCAAAAGCCGGTTCGAAGAAGATCACTTCATCGCCCGCATGCACCAGCGCGGAAATCGCCATGTAAATGCCCTGGCTGGCGCTGCCGGTGATCAGCACTTCGCTGCCGGCATCATATTGCTGGCCATACAGCGTGTGCACTTTCTCCGCCAGCGCTTCACGCAGTGACGGCAGGCCGGTCATTGAGGCGTATTGGTTATGGCCGTCGCGCATCGCCTTACTCACCAGCTCAACCAGGTGCGGATCGCATGGGAAGTTCGGTGCGCCCTGCGACAGGTTGATGGCTTTGTGTTGCGCCGACAGCTGGCCGATGACGCTAAAAATCGTCGTGCCGACATCGGGCTGTTTGGAAGAGATGTTAACACTGCTATTCAGGGTCATCGGTGCCTCGTGAGGTTGCATAACCACGTATCGAAAGTAGATTTCTATTCAACGGCGTGCGGCTTGAGTCGACAAGCGAATTGTTGTCATAATAGCCATGATTAAAAATCATAGCTTGAGGTTGTTATGTCCCGCTCTGCTCTGCCGCTCAATGCCATTCACGCGTTTCTGGTGACCGCGCGCCATCTCAACCTGACGCGAGCCGCCAGCGAACTGTGCATCACCCAAGGCGCAGTGAGCCGTAAAATCGCCACGCTAGAAAGCTGGCTGGGATTCGCGCTGTTTACCCGTCACGCCCGTGGCCTGCATCTCACCGAACAAGGTGCCGCGCTGCTGCCGGAACTGCAGCAAGGTTTTGCCATGCTGGTGAATGCCACAGAAAAAGCTAGCCGCAGCAACGCCGCCATTCGCCTGAAAGCGCCCACCTGCGCCATGCGCTGGCTGGTGCCGCGTCTGGTGGCGCTGGAACAACAGCGTCCGGATATTCACGTGGCGTTAACCACAACGCTCGATCATGGATCGCAGCTGGATAATTTTGACGCGGCGATTGTGTTTGGCCCAACGCCAGCCGGATCGATTTGCCTGTTTGAGGAGCGTTTAACGCCGGTGATGGCCAGCAGCGTCACGCCGCCCAGCCAGATTGATGAACTGGCGAAGTTTACTTTTTTGCATCCGACACCGGATTCACGCGACTGGCAGCTGTGGCTGGCCGGGCTCGATGCCGCATTGCCGATGGCGCGCAATCAGCATTTCGCCACCATGGATCTGGCGATCAGCGCCGCGATTCAGGGATTTGGCGTCACGGTGGCGGACGTCACCTTGGTGCAGAACGATGTGTTAAATGGGCGATTGATTGCGCCGTTTGCCGAGAGTGTGGGGACTGGCGCAAGCTACAGCCTGTTACAACGGGCGGAAAAAGATGCGCCACCGTTCCTGCCGGAACTGGTGGCGTGGTTATCTGAGGTTTAGAAAGAGACCCATTCGTCAGAGGCTGGTTTCGGCTGCGCGAGACCGGCGCCTGACAATACCGGACGACGTAGCGCGGTTGTCGAAACCACGGCCTTGTTCACCGGCGCGCTGTCCGACAGACGGAATTTCGCCACCGAAGCTTGCAGCTCCTGCGTTTGACGCTCCAGCGCGCTGGCGGCGGCAGAAACCTCTTCAACCAGCGAGGCGTTCTGCTGGGTTACGCTGTCCATTTCGGTGACGGCGGTGCCGACCTGCGAAATGCCTTTGCTCTGCTCTTCCGACGCTGCGGCGATGTGCTTCATGATCTCATTCACATCCTGCACCGATTTAAGAATGTCGTGCATGGTGCTGCCCGCGCTGCTCACCAGCTCCGAACCTTTTTCCACGCGCTGCACGGAATCTTCAATTAGTGTGGCGATCTCTTTCGCCGCACCGGCGCTGCGCTGTGCCAGATTGCGTACCTCGCTGGCCACCACGGCAAAACCTCGGCCCTGTTCACCGGCGCGTGCGGCTTCCACCGCAGCGTTCAGCGCCAGGATGTTGGTCTGGAAGGCGATGCTATTAATCACGCTGGTGATTTCCGCGATCTTCTTCGAGCTGCCGGAGATGCCTTGCATGGTGGTGACCACTTCGCCCACCAACTTGCCGCCCTGCTGCGCGGTGCCGGTGGCAGTTTCTGCCAGCGAACTGGCCTGACGCGCGTTGTCGGCGTTGAACTTCACGGTGGCGGTTAACTGCTCCATGCTGGCCGCCGTTTGCTCCAGCGCGGCCGCCTGCTCTTCGGTGCGCGAAGAGAGATCGTTGTTGCCGGAGGAGATCTCCGCCGCACCGCGATAGATGTTTTCAGTTCCACTGCGAATCGCGCTTACTGCTTCGCGCAGGCTATCCTGCATGGCACGCAGCAGCGGCACCAGCTTGCCGACGCAGTTACGGCCAAAATCTTCCACCGGCTGACTGAGATCGCCCTGCGCAATAATAGAGAAATGGTTGCGGATGCGTTCCAGCGGTTTCACCAGCATCGCCACCAAATAGCGATCGGTAAACAGTAGGATGAACAAACCAATTACCACCGCCACCAGAATGATCACTTTGGTGATGCTGGTGAGCTTATCGACTGTTACACGTGTTTCATCCAGCTTGCTGCCTGCGGCTTTATTGAAGGCTTCAGCGCTGGCACCAAATGCACGACTGAGCGGCGGCGTGACATTATTGGCTTGCGCGCGATAGGCTTCAATCGTGCCTTGCTGCGCCAGCGAAACCTGTGGGGCGATACCTTCATCCAGCAGTTTTTGCCAGTTGGCGATAACGCTATTGGCGGTCTCCGCGTCCATTGGACCCGGCGCCATGGTTTTAAACTGCGCCAGCAGATCTTTCATATTGTCGAGCGCTTGCTGTACCGGCGCGAACGCATCAGCACTGACTGCATTGCCTGAAGCACGGCCTTCCATCACACGCGACAAACGCGTAACCACACGAAAATATTGATCGTTTCCTTTGCTCAAAACCGTCATTTGATTGACCAGTTGGCGGTCAATCTCGTTGCCCTCGCCGAGGGCATTCAGTGAGTGGACGCTAAACAGCCCAACGGCACACCACAGCAGGCAAAACAGCCCAAGAATGGTGAGCAATACGGCGCGGATGGTGAAATTTTTTAAGATACCCATACATAATCCCGTGGTGTGAAACGCGAAGGAGGCCCGATAAAATCGGGCATATTGCGTTTATCGGCATCGGATGGGGAAAATGTAACGGTTTTGAAAGCTAATTAATTGCTTACTGACGCAGGTGAGGAAAAGGCGCTTTGATGATTAATCAGTAAGATAGGCGTGAATTTGTCTTAAGAATTCATTTACCTGCTTAAACCATTAGCAGGCTCATTAAAGCTTAACGTGGCTGCGCATCATCAAACGGAACAAACGCAGCCGTCCACGCATAAAGCGCGCCTTCACCACCGCCTGGGCTTTGCCCTGATCGCCCAATGCCAGCGTCAGATCTTCGCCCGGTCGCCAGGCGGGCCAATCAACCTTTCCGGGTAAGTGCGCACTGAACTCGCTGACTTCCCGTGCGAAGGTGACCCAATAGGCGCTGACTGCGGCGGCGAACGCTTTATCCTGCTCGCTGTAGCTGCGTTCCGCAGGCGGCGTTAGCGTATCCAGCGTGTTAAAGACATAAGGAATTTCATTGCCGTGCCAGGTGCCGTGCGGATAGAGATCGCGCGCGTTTTCGGAGACGTAATCGAACCAGTAACGCCATGCGGGCATGCCGATATTATGCTGCGCCTGAGCGACCATCAACGGTAACACCGTGAACGCCATATCGCGCGCCACCGCACGTCCCAGCAGCGCATCATCATGAATATCGTACAACCACTTCATCAGGCGATAGCTGACGCGGTTCTTGCTACGCATCTGCCGCAACACCGCCGTGGCATCCACGCCAAAATAGTCCAGCACGCTGGCTTCATCGCTGTTGCTGCCAATCATTAACGGGATGCGATGCTGTTTACCGCTCATAAAGGTGGTTAACATCGGCTTCGGCAGCACCGCATCGCCGCTAATTGGCACCGGGCCAAGCGCTAGCGGGCGTTCTAACGGCCAGAATTGTTCAGCCGGCAGCTCGCGCAGTTGCTCGGCGCTGGCATCTTCGGGTAATGAAAAATGCGCCGCCACCTGCAAACCAATCTGTTGTGCCTGCTTTTGCGGGATGTCGGGCAAGCTGTAGGCGCTTTGTACAATGCCTTTGTGAAACAGCGCCTCGGAGAGCGGCGAGCAGCACAGCGATAACACGCTGCGCGCACCGGAGGATTCACCAAACAGCGTCACGTTATGACGATCGCCGCCAAAGGCAGGAATGTTGCGCTGAATCCACTGCAAGGCGGCAATTTGATCGAGTAAGGCAAAGTTGTTGATCACGCGCCCGGCGGGATATTGCGCATCCAGCGCCGGATGAGAGAAGAAACCGAAGTGGCCAAGGCGATAGTTGAGCGTTACGACCACCACGCCTTGCGCCGCCAGCGCTTTGCCGCGATAGGGATCGAGATTGCCCGCGCCGATGGCAAAACCGCCGCCGTGCAACCACACCATCACCGGCAACGGCCGCGATGGCTCAACATCCGGTGTCCAGATATTGAGGTAGAGACAATCTTCACTGAAGTGACCGGGATCGCCACCGCCAGCGGCCACGCAATAGTCACGGTTCTGCCAGCTTGCCGCGCCCCATTCGGTCGCGTCACGCACATCTTGCCACGGCTGAACCGGCTGCGGCGGTCGCCAGCGTAAAGCGCCAGTGGGTGCGGCTGCGTACGGTATTCCTTTGAAGACAAAAAGATCTTCGTCCATCAGGCCTCTGAGTTCACCTTCTGCGGTCATGATCCTCAGACGTCGTTCATTTTTCATCTCGGGTTCCCTGATAATGCATCGTTCCATTATTTGCAGGCCTTGGACGAATGTCCATGTTCTGAAAGCATTTGCAGATTATGCCGAACCGTGGCGCGATTCTTTGAACAACTCCATCAAATATTTTGGCTAACCCCATTGAGACCATTTGTTTTAAGGTTGCAAGTTAACCTGGCGCGACGGAGAAATACCATGTTTGGTGGCATTAACCAGATGTTCAACCGGATGTGCGATCACCCGGACTTCGGCAAACTGCTGTTACGCCTGACTTTTGGCGGATTGCTGCTGTTTCATGGGGCGTTCAAGGTAGTGCATGGCGTGGGCTGGATTGCGCATATGCTCGCCGTCAAAGGGATGCCAGGTTTCATCGCTTACGGTGCTTACATCGGGGAAATAGCGGCACCGGTAATGGTGATCATCGGATTACTGACGCGCCCTGCGGCGTTCATTATTGCGGTGAACATGATTGTTGCGACACTGCTGGTAAAAATGGGCGCTGTCTGGCATCGCACAGATGTCGGTGCCTGGGCGCTGGAGACAGAAGCTCTCTACCTGCTGGGTGCGCTCGCCATTATGTTTTTGGGTGCCGGGAAGTACACGCTGGTGCGTGACTCGCGCTTGCAATAACGAGAAGAAAAGCAGCCGGTCTGCTGAATTTCAGACCGGCTGTAAATTTTCTCCTTACGCTACACTACAGCGTTCAAGACTGCGCTGCTGCATCTGTTGATATAACGCCATCTCATCCTGAACCGCTGTCCCTAACGCAGTTTCAAAATCCGCCCGGCTGGCGTTACCTGCGCTGCGCGTTTGCGCCACATCGCCCAGATTCGACTGAAAAATCCCCGCTGCGCTCACCGGCAGGAAATCCTCGTAAACGATAGGTTCGGCGCTCAATCGCCCTTCTGCCAGCAACTGCGTCACGCTTTCGCCCGCGCGTGGCGGCAGATGCTCGCCTTTGTCAGTCAGGCGATAGCGGAACCACGCCAGCTGCTGCTCGCGCAAGCTCTCTTCGTCATCGGGGAAATCACTAAACACCGCGCTGAGATGTTGCTGGTGATGTTGGTTATCGCTGCCGGTACCGGCTTCGGCTAGCAAACGATCGTAGAGTTCGCGCCCTTTCGGCGTGAGCGCTGCGCCGCGCTGTTCAATCTCACCAAAGCGCGCGGTATGCGTGCCCGGCGTGCCATCATTAAAGTGCACCGCTTCTTCCAGGGCTTTGAAGCTGGTCTGGCGCAGCAGAATCGGCACCTTGCGCTGCGGCGGGCCTTCAATCAAGGTTTTGGGATCGATACCGCGCGAAGGCATCAGCGATTGCACGCGGTCAATATCCAGCGTGCGCGGCGTCAAATGGTTGATGTGGCAACCGCGGAAACACACCACATCGGCAATCAGACGATGCTGTTGACTCAATGCACGATAAGTGGCGCTGTCTACAGTGGTATGCGCATGCCAGCGGAAAGTTTCCAGCGCTTCCTGCACGAAAGTCGCCGCATCCGCTGCGTTCAAGCCGCCCTGCTGCTGATGTTTGGCAATCAAAGCACGGCAACCCGGCGTAAAGATATCGCGCGCGGCGAGAATCGCAGCGGCCTTCTCGCGCAGCGCCGCATCATCAATCAGTTCGAGACGCAGCAGCGAGGTGAACACGCGGAACGGATTGTGGCGCAATGCGCGGTCGCTAACCGGTCGAAACGCCGTGGAGTGCACCGGCACACCGGCTTGCGACAGATCGTAATATCCCACCGCTTCCATGCCCATCACGGCAAACATCTGGCGCAACGTGCTGAGTTCTTCAGCTTTGCCGACGCGAATTGCACCGTGACGCTCTACGCTGAGTCGGCTCAGTTCATCGGCGGCTGACAGACGGTTTTTTAACTCGGGATTGGCTTCCAGCGTACGTTCATTAACGGCGGTGACCAACTGCGTCAGCGTGCCGTATTGCGGCACTTCCTGCTGATACATGGTCGACATTGCCTGCGAGAACAGCGTGCGGATGGCATCGCTGCTGAGAAAGTTTGGCATCATCATCACCTTGGGCTTACGGGTTGTTGCTACTGTAGATCAACCCTTTAGCGGCGGGTAACAATTTCGTGGAACTGTGATCGCCTTGTCACTCAGTGAGGTTTGACTGGTCACCAAAGCGACATTTCAGCACCAGCATGATGGTGGTTAATACCGCAGGAATCGCCAGCAGCAGGAAGATCTGACTGAACGTCCAGCCAAGCGTTAACAACTCGGCACCCACAAACGCGCTGATGATGGCGCCGATGCGGCCAACTCCATGCATCCAGCTGGAGCCGGTGGCTCGAGCGTGTGTTGGATAATAACTGGCAGAAAGCGCATTCATGCCGGTATTAGCACCGTTAAAACAGAAGCCGCTGAAGAAAGCGATGGCGCTCATTAAGCCAACCTGCGCAGGAGAAAAACCCAGCGCCACGATGGCAATGCCGCCGCAGAAATAGATCACCGCCAGCGCCAGATTGGCGTTGATGCGATCCATCAACCAACCAGCAAACAACGAACCAATGGTTCCACCGGCCTGATACATCGCCGTAACAATCGCTGCTTCCGTCACCGACATGCCAAGCGTGCTGATCAGCGAAGGCATCCAGCTGCCAATCAGATAAACGAGAAACAGCCCCATAAAGTAGCCGCCCCACAACATCAAACTGCCAAACAGATAGCGGCGCGACACCACGGTTGCAACCGAACCTTTGCGCGCTGTGGGCAGCTCAGTGCTTTGGAAATGGCTACCCGGCTGCACGGTGCCGGGCAGCATACGTTCGAGGATGGCGTGAATATGTGCGGCAGGCGCGCGACGGCTAATCAGAAATCGTACCGATTCCGGTAAGCCGCGCACTAAAAAGGGCAACACCAACAGCGGCAGCACGCCACCCATCAGCATGACCGAGTGCCAGTCATAACGTGGCAACAGCCACGAAGCGGCAAAACCACCGGTTGCGGCACCAAAGGTAAAGCCGCAGAACACCACGGTAATAATGAAGGAGCGGCGACGTTCAGGCGCATATTCGGCCACCAGAGTGCCAACGTTAGGCATGGCGGCGCCGAGCCCTAAGCCGGTGAGAAAGCGGAACAGCATCATCTGTTCGATGTTCTGCGCCATCGCCGTGGCCAGCGTCCACAGGCCGAAAAACAGTACGCTGATCAGGATCATCACGCGGCGACCATAGCGATCGGCCAGCGGTCCAGCGACCATCGCACCTAATGCCAGACCAATCAACGCCGCGCTGATCACCAAGCCGAGTTGATGATTAGTCACGCCCCAACTGGCTTTCAGCGTGGGCGCAATAAATCCCATTAGCGCAATGTCCATGCCGTCCAGCGCCACTACCACGAAGCACAGCGCGATTAAGCGCTTCTGCCAGCTGCTAAGCGCACTCTTATTAATAAGCTGGCGAACGTCTACTGCTTCAACGCTGGTCACGTAACGACTCCTGCACTTTTACCGTTTAGGGCATCAGTTTTAGTAAAAAAAACGGCGCTTATCATAGCTCATCGTTAACAATATCGGGCACTGTTTTTGGATGTAATTGAGAATTATTCAACTTTTACCGAATTATGTTGTTGATTTTACGTGACCTGAATATTCGGCAAAAGGTGTCATTTGCAGCATTACGCTTAAATTCAGCAGGTTAGGCATAAAGGTTGTGTCGCGGCATTTTTGTTAATATAAATTTGCAGGCAAGTTAACATAATTAACGTTTCCTCATTGCTGCTTCTCGTCATAACTCATTATGTTGGGCGTATGGACAAAAATATCCTTTTCAATCAGCGCATTCGCTTGCGTCATTTACATACCTTTGTGGCGGTAGCGCAGCAAGGCACGCTCGGTCGTGCCGCTGAAACGCTCAATTTGAGCCAGCCTGCTTTGTCGAAAACACTGAATGAGCTGGAAGAGCTTGCCGGCGCGCGGCTGTTTGAACGCGGACGGCTCGGTGCGCAGCTCACCACGCTGGGCGAACAGTTTTTGATTCATGCAGTGAAAGTGCTGGATGCGCTCAATCATGCGGGTCAGAGCTTCAACGCACAGCAGCCTGGCCGGCCGGTGGTGATTCGACTCGGCGCGCTGACTACCGCTGCGATGGGCATGCTGCCGCAAATTCTCGATCGCTTCCATGAGCAGCAACCCAATACTACGGTGCAGGTCGCAACGTTGCACAATAACGTGCTGTTGGCCGGTTTACGTGCTGGTGAGTTTGATGTTGGCATTGGTCGGATGGCGGATAGCGACATGATGGCCGGACTGACCTATGAATTGCTGTTTCTGGAATCACTTAAATTGGTGGTGCGCCCGGATCATCCGCTATTAAGCGAGAACGTTATGCTGTCGCGCGCGATGCAATGGCCAGTGGTGATTTCTCCGGAAGGTACGGCGCCGCGTCGTATTGCGCAGCATATGCTGAATGAGCAAGGTTGTACCTTGCCAGCAAACTGCGTCGAAACCTCATCGACATCCCTGGCGCGCCAGCTGGCGCTGCGCTACGACTATGTGTGGTTTGTGCCTTCCGGCGCCATTAAAGAAGATTTAAATCACGATGCGTTGTGCGCGCTACCAATTGCCTCGCCGGGGCCAGGCGAACCGGTTGGCATTATTACGCGCAGCGGCAGCCCGCTAAGCCTGAGCGCCGAAGTGTTGATGGCGACCATCCGCAAATTCCACAGCTAACGACTGTGTTTGGCATGACGTTCACGGTTCTCGAGGCGCGCCTGTTCGGTTTTACGTAAACCGACATAGAGCGCGCCCGCCCCACCATCTTTCGGCTGCGCCGTGCAAAAGGTCTGCACTTCTGCAAACTCCTGCAACCATCGCACCACATAGCTGCGCACAATATTGGCGTGCGACTCATCGTCACGCCCTTTGCCATGAATGATCAGCAGATTGCGCAATCCATGTTTGTTGGCTTGTTGCATAAAGCTGAACAGCGCCTGACGACAGGTTTCCACCGGCTGACGCAGCAGATTAAGGCTGGCTTCGGGCGGATATTTGCCCAGCCGCAGCTTATCCAGCACGCCTTGCTGTACGCCCTCAACCTTAAACTCCAGTGGTGTTGTCAGCGGAATAATGTCGAGAAAGCCACGCGTGAGGAAATTTTCCTGCTCGTCACTTTCCTGCGGCGCGCGCGGCGCTTTAGGCGAAGGGGCGCGTAGCCATTGGGTGTTAGCGCAGTTTTTTAATGGTGTCACATCACCCATGGCATCGCGGAAAAGGTCTTCATCATCAAGGTTCATGGTGTTTCCTCTCGCCTGGTATTTACCTGAGCGTCCAATTCGACGCCAAAGCAAAAGAGTAGCAAAGGATTATTGGCAAAACATCTGTCACTTTTTGCGCTGTATTAAGCTGTGTCTAACTGTAAACCTGGCAACAAAACGTTCCAGATCAATAAATGCCCTTGAGCCAGACCAGCGCAAACCCTGTAATACCTGACATTTGTGGGGTTTTAAGGACATTTACTGCTCGGATGAGTTCCCTTCGCTTAGAAAAATGTTAAAATTGACCGCAGTCAATAATCATCGAGCGTAACTATATGATCCAGGAAAAACGCAGCATTCGACGTATTCAGTCTGGCGGTTGTGCCATCCATTGTCAGGATTGCAGTATCAGCCAATTGTGTATTCCCTTCACGCTGAACGAGCACGAACTGGATCAGCTGGATAACATCATTGAGCGCAAAAAGCCGATTCAGAAAGGCCAGACGCTGTTCAAAGCCGGTGATGAACTGAAATCGCTTTACGCAATCCGCTCCGGCACTATCAAAAGCTACACCATCACTGAACAAGGCGACGAGCAAATTACTGGCTTTCATCTGGCAGGCGATTTGGTCGGTTTTGACGCCATTGTCGGTGCAAAACATCCAAGCTTTGCGCAAGCGCTGGAAACCGCGATGGTGTGCGAAATCCCGTTTGAAACCCTCGACGATCTCTCCGGTAAAATGCCGGCGCTACGTCAGCAGATGATGCGTTTGATGAGCGGTGAAATCAAAGGCGATCAGGATATGATTCTGCTGCTGTCGAAGAAAAATGCCGAAGAGCGTCTGGCGGCGTTTGTCTGGAATCTGTCGCGCCGTTTCGGACAGCGCGGTTTCTCACAGCGTGAATTCCGTCTGACCATGACGCGCGGCGACATTGGTAACTATTTGGGACTAACCGTAGAAACCATCAGCCGTCTGCTGGGTCGCTTCCAGAAAAGTGGCATGCTGGCCGTTAAAGGCAAATATATCACCATCGAGAACCACGCTTTGCTGGCAGAATTAGCTGGCCAGACCGAACAAGCCGCGTGATTCTGTGCCGGGTTAATAAAAGTTATTTTATTGATCCGGCAACAACTTTTCCGCTTCTGCCCTGTCCAAACTTAGGCTATCTTTAATCCAACTTGCTTTGGTTTTAGGAGATCGGCCTATGTCCCGGTACCAAAATATTCTGGTGGCTATTGATGCCCAGCAGGACGATCAGCCCGCGCTGCGTCGTGCGGTTTATCTCAATCAACGTATCGGCGGAAAAATCAAAGCTTTCCTGCCTATTTACGACTTCTCATATGAAATGACCACGCTGCTGTCGCCCGACGAGCGCTCAAATATGCGCAAAGGGGTGATCAGCCAACGTACCGAATGGATCCGCCAACAGTCCCAGGCATATATTGAGGCTGGCGTTGAAATTGAAATCAAAGTGGTTTGGCATAACCGTCCGTATGAAGCAATCATTCAGGAAATTATGGCGCATCAGCATGATTTAGTGCTGAAAATGGCGCACCAGCACGATCGCCTGGAAGCGGTGATATTTACTCCTACGGATTGGCATCTGCTGCGTAAATGCCCTTGCCCGGTGTGGATGGTGAAAGATCAGGCGTGGCCTGAAGGCGGCAAAGCGGTGGTGGCAGTCAATCTCGCCAGCGAAGAACCGCATCACGATGAGCTTAATCAGAAGCTGATTCGTGAAACCACGCTGCTGGCCGAGATGGTGAATCACACCGAAGTGCATTTGGTCGGTGCTTATCCCATCACGCCAATCAACATTGCTATCGAACTGCCGGACTTTGATCCGAGCGTTTATAACGACGCAATTCGCGGCCAGCATTTAGTGGCGATGAAAGCGCTGCGACAAAAATTCTCGATCGGCGAAGAGTTCACTCATGTGGCTAAAGGTTTGCCCGAGGAAGTGATTCCGGATATCGCTTCACATCTGGATGCCGGCATTGTGGTGCTCGGCACCATCGGCCGTACCGGTTTGTCAGCTGCGTTCCTGGGTAACACCGCGGAACAAGTGATCGATCATCTGCGCTGTGATTTGCTGGCGATCAAGCCAGACGATTTCAAATCGCCGATTGATTACGATGACGAAGAAGATGAAGACGATTGATTAAAAAAAGGGCGGCTCACAATGGCCGCCCTTTCTATATTTACTCAGGGCGGTGAGTCACATCACCGCCCTTCTTTTTTACAGCGCGCGCAGAATGCCTTCCACGCTCGCTTTCGCATCGCCAAACAGCATCTGCGTATTGTCTTTAAAGAACAGCGGATTCTGTACGCCCGCGTATCCAGTGCTCATCGAGCGTTTAAAGACAATCACGTTCTGCGCTTTCCACACTTCCAGCACCGGCATGCCAGCGATTGGACTGCGCGGATCTTCCAGTGCGGCTGGGTTAACGGTGTCATTCGCGCCGATTACCAACACGGTATCGGTATCGCTGAAGTCATCGTTAATCTCGTCCATTTCCAGCACCACATCGTAAGGTACTTTCGCTTCCGCCAGCAGTACGTTCATGTGACCAGGCAGACGACCAGCAACCGGGTGAATACCAAAGCGAACTTTGATACCGCGTGCACGCAGCTTTTCGGTAATCTCAGCCACCGGATACTGCGCCTGAGCCACCGCCATGCCATAACCCGGCGTGATCACCACAGAAGAAGAGGCTTTCAGCATCTCTGCGGTCTCTTCTGCGGTAATTTCGCGGTGCTCGCCGACTTCATCGCTTTCGCCGCCCACGCTTACGTCGGTACCAAAACCACCGGCGATTACGCTGATAAAGGAGCGGTTCATCGCTTTACACATGATGTAAGAGAGGATGGCACCGGAAGAACCGACTAGCGCACCGGTAACGATCAGCAAGTCATTGCTCAGCATGAAGCCCGCCGCCGCCGCTGCCCAACCGGAGTAAGAGTTCAGCATCGAAACCACAACCGGCATATCCGCACCGCCGATCGACGCCACCAGATGCCAGCCAAACACCAGCGCAATGATGGTCATCAGCAGCAGCGCAAACACCTGCGCGCCAGTACTATCGGTTTGCACGAACCACAGCATCAGCAGGAAGGAAACCACCAGCGCCGCGAGGTTCATTTTATGACGATGCGGCAGCATTAGCGCTGAAGAGGAGATCTTGCCGCGCAGTTTGCCAAACGCCACCAGTGAACCGGTAAAGGTCACCGCACCGATGAAGATGCCCAGGAACACTTCGGTCAGATGGATATTTTCCATCACCGGCGCGAGGCCCGGCGCGTGATCGATGTAGCTGTTGAAGCCCACTAACACCGCCGCCAAACCTACAAAGCTGTGCAGAATGGCAACCAGCTCCGGCATTTCGGTCATTTCGACTTTCTTCGCCAGACGCAAGCCAATCGCACCACCAATCACCATCGCCACCAGAATCCAGGCAACGTTACCGGTGTTCGGGCCAAAAATGGTGGCCAGCAGCGCAATTGCCATGCCGCTCATGCCAAAAATATTACCCTGCTTCGAGGTCTCGTGTTTCGAGAGACCGGCAAGGCTGCAAATAAACAGAATCGCGGCAACAATATATGCTGCAGTAACTAATCCGCCAGACATGTTGCTACCCCTTAATTCTTACGAAACATTTTCAGCATGCGCTGGGTGACGGTGAAACCACCGAAGATATTGATGCTGGCGATCAGTACGGCGATAAACGACAGAATCGTTACCCAACCGCCGTGGCCCATCTGCAGCACCGCACCCACCACAATAATGCCGGAAATGGCGTTGGTGACGGCCATCAACGGCGTGTGCAAGGCGTGACTCACGTTCCACACCACGTAATAGCCGACCACGCAAGAGAGCGCGAAGACGGTAAAGTGCGACAGGAAGTCCGCTGGCGCCACGTTGGCCAGGCAGGCAAACAGCACCACCGCCAACGCCAGCAGCAGATATTTACGCCACGGTGAAACCGGCTTGGCTTCAGCCTTCGGCAGCGGCTGTGCGGCAGGTTGCGCTTTCGGCGCGGCGGAAACCTGAGTCGGCGGCGCTGGCCATGTCACTTCGCCATCACGAATCACCGTCACGCCACGCACTACCACGTCTTCGAAATCAACGGTAATTTCGCCGTTTTTCTCTTTGCACAACAGTTTCAGCAGGTTGACAAGGTTGGTACCGTAAAGCTGTGAGGATTGCGTAGGCAGGCGGCTTGGCAAATCGGTGTAACCGATAATCTTCACGCCGTTGGGGGTTAAGGTCACCTGATCGGCAACCGTCAATTCACAGTTACCGCCGGTTTGCGCCGCCAGATCGACGATCACGCTTCCCGGCTTCATGCTGGCAACCATCTCAGCAGTAATTAACTTCGGTGCCGGACGGCCAGGAATCAGCGCGGTGGTGACAATAATGTCGACTTCTTTCGCCTGCGCGGCAAACAGTTCCATCTCCGCCTTGATAAAGGCTTCAGACATTACTTTGGCATAACCATCGCCGCTGCCCGCTTCTTCTTCAAAGTCCAGCTCAAGGAACTCGGAGCCCATACTCTGCACCTGCTCTTTCACTTCCGGACGCGTATCGAAAGCACGCACGATGGCACCCAAACTGCCTGCAGCACCAATGGCTGCTAATCCCGCCACGCCCGCACCGATCACCATCACTTTGGCTGGCGGCACTTTACCGGCAGCGGTGATTTGACCAGTGAAGAAGCGACCGAATTCATGCGCGGCTTCAACGATGGCACGATAGCCCGCGATGTTCGCCATTGAGCTCAACGCATCCAGTGCTTGGGCACGTGAAATACGCGGCACCGAATCCATCGCCATCACGGTGACGTTGCGTGCTGCCAGTTTCTCCAGCAGCGCTGGATTCTGTGCAGGCCAGATAAAGCTCACCAGCGTGCTACCGGCGCGCGTCAGTTCGATCTCCTGATCGTCAGGCGCATTCACTTTTAACACGATGTCTGACTGCCAGACGTCGTGAGTGTTGGTGATGGTGGCGCCGACGGCGATAAAGCTTTCATCATCAAAGCTGGCGCGAAGTCCTGCGCTCTGTTCAACGGTGACGCTAAATCCCAGTTTGATCAGCTGCTCAACGGTCTTTGGCGTGGCGGCCACGCGCGACTCATTGGCTAACCGTTCTTTGGGTATCCCAATTAACATACTGTTTCCTTTCAACAATTAAAGGATGAGGTTCTGTAAGTGGCAAAAAGCTCAAAAGCCGAAACAGTGTTTCAGCTTTTTATGAGCAAAATGCACAATGTAACAAAGTCTTTATAACCTACTGAAAATATGAAGAGTGATCCACAGCGATAACGCCTACTTATGACATTCACACAAATATTCAGACGCAAAGATTGAATGCCACGTTTTGCCACTGCATTTGGTGTTTATTAAAAAATATTCTGCTGCGCAAAATCGTGTCATGTCGAATTAAGTATTATTAAAAACCTTTATTTAACAATGCGATAACTATTATGGCACTAAGTGTTACCAGAATAAGTGGTTATCTGTGCAAAAAAGAGCCGTAACAGAAGTCAATGACAGGTCGATGAATAAATGGCAGAGATTGTCAATGTTATGCGCTTAAATTGGCTGAGACAGGCCGATTATTACATGCAATAATCAGCGGCTAATCTGTTATACATCAAGAGTCCAGCACGTTTTCGTACTCATTTTGCGTAAGGCGAAGGATCATTTTTATGAAGCTGAAGAACACCATTCTGGCGTCAACCTTGTTATCACTGCTGGCGGCAAATGCGTTTGCTGCTAAAGAGTTAACGCCAGAGCAAGCGGCCGCGTTGAAACCATTCGAACGTATTAATATCAGCGGCCGTTTCAATGCCATTGGCGATGCAACTGATGCCATCTCCAAACAAGCCGATGCCAAAGGCGCTGACTCTTTCTATGTTCAGGGTATTAATGATAGCAACGGCAACGGCGGTAACTGGCGCGTAACGGCTGATTTGTACAAAGCCAACGCACCAAAAGCGGATGACTCCACTAAATACCGCACCTTCTCCGGCGTGAAAGAGCTGCCGAAAGCAGAAGCGTATCGCCTTGAGCCTTACGATACCGTATCGGTTAATGGTTTCTTCTCAAGCCAGCCAGATGTTAATGAAGCGATTGCCAAGGCAGCTAAAAATAAAGGTGCGGCATCCTTCTTTATCGTGCGTCAGGTTGATGCTAACAACGGCGGCAACCAATACGTGACCGCGTATGTTTACAAGGCAGATGCGCCAGAACGCAAAGTTCAGAACACCTCTGATTCAATCCCCGCGGATTCTGAAGCCGGTAAAGCAGCTCTGGCTGCTGGCGGTGCGGCGGCAGCGAAAGTGGCGATTCCAGGCGTGGCCTCTTCTGAGACGCCAAGCCGTAACGTAGGTCGTTTCTTCGAAACGCAAAGCTCAACCGGTCAACGTTACACGGTAAAAACCGCCGATGGCCGCAGCGTGCAGGAAGTGAATGCGATTACTGCTGCGCAGATGCAGCCGTTTGACACCATCACCTTCTCCGATCACTTCGGTACCCCAACCGAAATCTCTGAAGCGGTTGGTAAACGTGCCGTAGAAAAAGGCGCTAAGTACTATCACATCACGCGTCAATGGCAGAACCAGAGCGGCGGTAACCTGACCGTCACTGCGGATCTGTTCAAGTAATTCCGATTAAGGGCGACTTCCGTCGCCCTTTTCAAAATCTCCCTCATACTGACTGCATAATCCGTGCGCAGATTTGCATAGTCTTGCATTGCCTTCCCCCTTTGCACTCCGTAAAATCTGCCGCCTGTTTTTAGGGGATTCCGTTTCAAAGTTGGCTAACTGCCACGCGAGACTCCAGCGGAATCGCCACCACCCAGCATACTCTGCTGCTTAGGATGGGCGTTTTGGATAAAAAATTAGGTCTTAGTGCGCTCACCGCGTTGGTACTCAGCTCAATGCTGGGTGCTGGCGTGTTCAGCCTGCCGCAAAATATGGCGGCAGTTGCCGGCCCGGCGGCGCTGCTGATCGGCTGGCTGATCACCGGCGTTGGCATCATCTTCCTGTCACTTGCCATGCTATTACTGACGCGGCTGAAACCCGAGTTGGATGGCGGCATCTTTACCTATGCGCGCGCCGGCTTTGGTGAGCTGATGGGCTTCTGCTCGGCGTGGGGATATTGGCTCTGTGCGGTAATCGCCAACGTCTCTTATCTGGTGATTGTCTTCTCGGCGCTGAGTTTCTTTACCGACACACCGGATCGCGTGGTATTTGGCGATGGCAATACGTGGCAGGCAATGCTTGGCGCGTCGGTGCTGCTGTGGCTGGTGCATTGCCTGGTGCTGCGCGGCGTGCAAACAGCGGCCAGCATTAACTTGCTGGCAACGCTGGGCAAGCTGGTGCCGCTGCTGCTGTTTGTCGTCCTGGCGCTGCTGGCATTCAACTACGATCGCTTCCGCTTTGATTTCAGCGGTGTCGAGCTCGGTCAGCCGCTGTGGCAGCAGGTGAAGCAAACCATGCTGATCACCTTATGGGTGTTTATTGGCGTGGAAGGCGCGGTGGTAGTTTCTGCGCGTGCGCGTAATAAGCAGGATGTCGGACGCGCTACGCTGATGGCGGTGCTGGCCGCGCTGTTGGTTTATTTGCTGGTTACGCTGCTGTCGTTAGGCGTGATTCCGCGAGCCGAACTGGCACAGATGCGCAATCCTTCCATGGCCGGTTTGATGAAGCATCTGCTGGGTCATTGGGGCGATGCGGTGATTGCGGTCGGATTGATTATTTCGGTGTGCGGCGCCTATCTGAGCTGGACGATTATGGCCGCTGAAGTGCCGTTCCTTGCCGCGCAGCAAGGTGCCTTCCCGCGCAGCATCGCGCGCCAGAATCGCCACAACTCTCCTTCTGCCTCGTTATGGCTGACCAACGGCAGCGTGCAGGTTTGCCTGATCTTGATCGCCTTAACCGGCGCGGATTACAACACGCTGCTGACCATCGCTTCAGAAATGATTTTGGTGCCCTATCTGCTGGTGGGTCTGTATCTGATTAAGGTGGTGCGCGGGCAGAACAAACCCTGGGCGATGTTTACCGGCGTCGGTGCCAGCGCGTATGGCATTTGGCTGCTGTATGCGTCAGGTCCCTTGCATCTGCTGCTTTCAGTGGTGCTTTATGCGCCCGGATTGCTGCTGTTCCTGTACGCACGACGCGGCGGTCGTGGCGACAACGTGTTGTCACAACTGGAGCGCATCGCGATTGTGTTGTTGATGGCGGCGTCACTGCCCGCGTTGTGGCAGCTAACGAATTAGTGCGGCTGGACCGGAATGGAAACGCACAGCAGGTCATCCTGCTGTGTCAGATTGAGCGGTTTACGGTATTCCTGATGAATAGCGTCAAGCTGCTCGGCTGACAGCGGATATGGCAGCTGAATATCAAAGCGGCTGATGTGCTGTTGCTCGGCCAACGTGATAAGGCGCGCGATATTAATCTCATCGCTCACCTGCGTTGAAATGATTTGTAATGCTAATTCTTTGAGATGATCGTCGCTGGCCTGAAGGTTGTGCGCCGATTTACGCGTTACCATGCCAAAAATAGGCATCACGCCATAAATGGCATCGACAAAACTCCAGCGTTTTTTGCAGGAAGCGGAGAGAAAATCACTGTAATTGAAGCAGATGCGATCACTGTATCCGGCTGAAGCCAGCTCTTTATCAGACACTCTCGCACTCCTCCTGTTTTTCGTTACGGTTCCGAACCTTGCGCTACAACGCGCCGCTAATGATGGCACATTTCACGGTATACATACCAGTAACGCAGGGATATTTCGTGCGGTAACGTAGAGCTCAGGACCAGGAAAAGCTATGCTGCTGGCATTCTCATCCGTCACAGTGAATTATGAACAAAATCGTCTATGTGGAAGATGAGCCAGAAGTAGGCGAATTGATCGCCGCTTACCTTGGCCGCCACGATATTGAAGTTATTGTTGAAACGCGCGGTGACCGCGCTGAAGCCACCATCGCCCTGCACGATCCCGATTTAGTGATGCTGGATATCATGTTACCCGGCAAGGATGGCATGACATTGTGCCGCGATCTGCGTGCCAGCTGGCAAGGTCCGATTGTCTTGCTCACCTCACTCGACAGCGACATGAACCATATTCTGTCACTGGAAATGGGCGCTAACGATTACATCCTCAAAACCACGCCGCCGGCGGTGTTGCTGGCGCGTCTGCGTTTGCATCTGCGTCAGGCGCACGTTGGTCAGCCGGAAGTGACGCCCGCCATTCAAAGCTCGCAGCGCGTGCTGCGCTTCGGTTCACTGACCATCGATTCACTCAATCGTCAGGTAACGCTGTTCGAGGAAAATATTGTACTGTCCACCGCCGATTTTGATCTGCTGTGGGAACTGGCGAATCATGCCGGGCAAATCCTCAATCGCGATGCGCTGCTGAAAACCCTGCGCGGCGTCACCTACGATGGCATGGATCGCAGCATTGATGTGGCGATTTCTCGCCTGCGTAAAAAACTGTACGACAGCGCCACCGAGCCGTTCCGCATCAAAACCATCCGCAACAAAGGCTATCTGTTCGCGCCGCAGGCCTGGGATACCCGTTCCGCATGAGAAAGCTCTTCATTCAGTTCTATTTGCTGCTGTTCGTCTGTTTTCTGGTGATGACATTACTGGTTGGGCTAGTGTACAAATTCACCGCCGAACGCGCCGGACGCCAGTCAATGAACGATTTGATGGCCAGTTCGCTGTTTTTGATGCGCAGCGAACTGCGCGAGATCCCGCCGCGCGACTGGAGCAAAACCATTCGCAGCCTCGATCTCGATCTGTCGTTTGATCTGAATATTGAGCCGATGAGCAAATATCAGCTGGGTGACGCGGACATGAAGCGCCTGCGCGCTGGCGAGATCGTGGCGATTGACGATCAGTACACCTTCTTACAGCATATTCCGCGCAGCCATTACGTGCTTTCCGTCGGCCCAATCCCTTACCTTTTCTATCTGCACCAGATGCGCATTCTGGATATCGCGCTGCTGGCGTTTATTGGTATGTCGCTGGCGCTGCCGGTATTTATCTGGCTACGTCCGCACTGGCAAGAGATGCAGCGGCTGGAGAAAGCCGCGCAGCGTTTTGGCCGTGGCGAACTCGACGTGCGCACCCATTTTGAAAGCACCTCCAGCCTGCACAGTCTTGGCGTGGCGTTTAATCAGATGGCGGAGAACATCAACACGCTGGTTGCCAGTAAGAAACAGCTGATTGACGGCATCGCGCACGAGTTGCGAACGCCGTTGGTGCGGCTGCGTTACCGGCTGGAGATGAGCGATAACCTCACCGATGCGGAATCCGCCGCGCTGAACCGCGATGTTGGCCAGCTGGAGAGTTTGATTGAGGAGTTGCTGACGTATGCGCGCCTCGATCGGCCACGCGTTGATCTCCATCTGCAATCCTTCGATCTGGCGCAATGGCTGCGGGTGCATATCGAAGATGTGCAAACCATGAATCCGCAGACGCAGATTGCGCTGGATATCCCGCAGTTGGAAAACGTTGGCAGCGCCGATACGCGCCTGATGGAGCGCGTGCTGGATAACCTGGTGAATAACGCCCTGCGCTATGCGCAACAGCGTTTACGCGTGAGCTTATGGTTTGATGGCGCGCTGGGCTGTTTGCAGGTGGAAGACGACGGTCCGGGCATTCCGCAGGAAGAGCGCGCACGCGTGTTTGAACCTTTTGTCCGCCTCGATCCGAGCCGCGATCGCGCCACCGGCGGCTGTGGTTTGGGTCTGGCGATCGTCCACTCTATTGCGCTGGCGATGCAGGGAAATGTCTCGATTGAGAGCAGCCCGCTCGGCGGCGCCAGCGTTCGCTTTTGCTGGCCGGTTGATCTACCCTTGCGGGACATTGCGCCACGCTTACCGTCATAAGGAGCTTTTTACGTGACTTCAGCTTATCAAGAACTTAGCCGCACTTTTCAGCGTCTCTCCCGCTTTGGCCATTTAGGCGCCATTGCCGGTGTCGATATGCAAACCACCATGCCGCCGGGCGGCAGCCAGGCACGCGGTGAAGCGATGGCCGAACTGAGCGTGTTCATGCACGAAGTGCTGACCGATAAACGCCTCGGCGGGCTGTTTGATGCCGCGCAGCAGGAATCTCTGAATGATGTCGAGCAGGTTAACCTGAGCGAAATGCAGCGCGCCTGGCAGCAAGCCACGCTGCTGCCTGCGTCACTGGTGGAAGCCAAGTCGCTGGCCGGTTCGCGCTGTGAGCACGCCTGGCGTCAGCAGCGTCCAGCGAACGACTGGCAAGGTTTCTCCGCCAATCTGAAAGAAGTGGTGAAGCTGAGCCGTGAAGAGGCGCAGCTGCGTGCCGATGCGCTCGGCGTATCGCGTTACGACGCGCTGCTGGATGTGTTTGAGCCGGGCATGACCAGCGCGCAGCTGGATCAAACCTTTGGCGATTTGAAAAGCTGGCTGCCCGATCTGTTGCAAAAAGCAGTGGCGAAGCAGCAGCAAACGCCGATCGCGCAGCCTGTTGGTCCGTTTGCCATCGAATCACAGAAACAGCTGGGCCTGAGCGTGATGAAAACGCTGGGCTTCGATTTCAATCACGGCCGTTTAGATGTGAGTGCGCACCCGTTCTGCGGCGGCGTGCCGGAAGATGTGCGCATCACCACGCGTTACAACGAGAACGATTTCCTCAGCGCCATGATGGGCGTGATCCATGAAACCGGCCATGCGCGTTACGAGCAGAATTTGCCAAAACAGTGGCGCGGTCAGCCGGTGGCGCAGGCGCGTTCTACCGCGATTCATGAATCTCAAAGCCTGTTTATGGAGATGCAGCTGGGGCGCAGTAAAGCCTTCCTGCAGCATATACATCCGCAGGTGGTGGCGCTGATGGGCGACCAGCCTGCGCTGGAGTTAAACAACTTCATCCGTCAGACGCAGCGCGTGAAGCCGGGCTTTATTCGCGTCGACGCCGACGAGTTGAGCTATCCAGCGCACGTGATTTTACGTTACGAGATCGAGCGCGCGCTGATTGAGGGCGAGATTGAAGTTGAAGATATCCCGGCGCTGTGGGACGAGAAGATGCAGCAATCGTTAGGCATTGATACGCGCGGTAATTACCGCGACGGTTGCATGCAGGATATTCACTGGACCGACGGCGCGTTTGGCTATTTCCCAACCTACACGTTGGGCGCGATGTACGCGGCCCAGCTGTTCCAGGCGGTTAAGCGTGCGATTCCGCAGGTCGAGACGCTGATCCAGCAAGGTGATTTGCAGCCGGTGTTTGACTGGTTACAGCAGAACATCTGGCAGCACGGTAGCCGTTTCCCGACGCAGCAGCTGCTGGTCAATGCCACCGGCGAAGCGCTGAATCCGCACTATTTCCGTCAGCACCTTGAACAACGTTATCTCTCTGAGTAAACTGCGCGGCGGCCCATGCGGCCGCCCTTTTCACTTCCTTTACGCCGCTTTGTACAATCCGTTACACGCCGATACCAATGCCTCACGGAAAGCCTGAATTGTTTTTCATATAGTGTTTTCACCGGCCCCGCAGTGGGCTACACATGAAAAAATAGTTCGAGGATTTTGCAATGAAAAAATTATTTGCACTGGTGATCGCCGCTGCTATGGGTATGTCTTCTGTTGCTTTCGCTGCTGAAACAACTGCTGCTCCAGCCGCTGCTGCAACCACAACTGCTGCGCCAGTTAAACACAAAATGGCTCACCACAAAAAACCAGCTGCTCAGAAAGCGCAGGCTGCTAAGAAACACAAGAAAGTAGAGAAGAAAGCGCCAGCTGCACAGAAAGCTCAGGCCGCTAAAAAGCATCACAAAAAAGCAACCAAGCCAGCTGCACAGAAAGCCCAGGCTGCTAAAAAGCACCACAAAAAAGCAACCAAACCAGCTGCACAGAAAGCCCAGGCTGCTAAAAAGCACCACAAAGCAACCAAGCCAGCTGCACAGAAAGCTCAGGCTGCTAAAAAGCACCACAAAAAAGTAACCAAACCCGCTGCGCAGAAAGCTCAGGCAGCTAAAAAGCATCACAAAGTGAAAAAAGCAGCTAAATAAGATTCGCTTAGCGCCAACACCGTATTGATGATTGAAAACACCCGGTTATGCCGGGTGTTTATTTACTGGAGTAGCGAAAAATGGTGCGTCGCTATCGCTTCGAAATTATTCTGATTGTGATGATCCTCTGTGGCATAGTTGCAGCCAGCTTTTTTATCTAGTCGTTGTAGCGTGCTGATTACTCCAATATTTCTCCCTTTTTCACCGCTCACCGACTATAGTTATCGCTCAAGCGTGATGACAACAACTTCTACTTATTCTCGCCATTGAGAGAACTATGCGCCTGGCTATCCTGTTACTTGTTGGTCTTTTCAGTTTTAACCATACAGCACATGCCGATGATGAAGATGGGCCAAGCCCGGAAGACATCAAAACGTTGTTCTTTGGCAAAGATCATCGCCAGGCGATTAGCGACGTAAGCGCCGCGCCCTGGGATGCCATCGGTCAGTTAGAGACCGAAAGCGGTAACCTCTGCACCGCCACCCTGATTTCTGCCCATCTGGCGTTGACCGCCGGACACTGTTTATTGGCTCCGCCCGGCAAGTTTGATAAGCCGGTGGCGCTGCGTTTTATGGCCAGCGCCAAAGGCTGGCGTTACGAGATTCATGATATTGATGCGCGCGTTGAACCCTCTTTAGCGCGCCGGTTGCAGGCAGACGGCGAAGGCTGGATCGTGCCGCCGGGCGCCGCGCCCTACGATTATGGGCTGGTTATTCTGCATAATCCGCCATCCGGTATTGTGCCGATTCCGTTGTTTGACGGTTCGCGTGGCGATTTAACCACCGCGTTGAAAACCACTCAACGTAAAGTGACACAAGCCGGTTATCCGGCCGATCATCTTGATACGCTCTATTCGCACAGCGATTGTCTGGTGACCGGTTGGGCACAACGCGCAGTGCTGTCGCACCAGTGCGATACCTTGCCAGGCGACAGCGGTTCGCCTCTGCTGTTGAAGAACGGTGATGAGTGGCAGTTGATTGCGGTGCAGAGTTCAGCACCCGCGCCGGCCGATCGTTACCGTGCCGATAACCGCGCCATCGCAGTGCCGTCCTTTAAAGATAAGCTGGAAGAGCTAGCGCAATAATCACGTAGGGTCGCCATTCATGGCGACCTCCATCACATCACTCTCTTGATTAACTCAACTGCTCCATCGCCTGCAGAATACGCTTATCCGAAATCGGATAAGGCGTGCCCAGTTGCTGCGCGAAATAGCTAATCCGCAACTCCTCCAGCATCCAGCGAATCGCCTGTACTTCGGCATCATCCTGACGTTGCGGCGGCAATTTATTGCGCCACGTCTGCCAGGCCTGCTCCACCGCCTGCACTTTCAGCATGCGCGCACGATCGCTGTGTGGATCCACCGGAAGTTTCTCGAGGCGGCGCTCAATACCTTGCAGATAGCGCAGCGTATCACCGAGACGCGACCAGCCATTGCCGGTCACGAAACCGCGATACACCAGGCCATTCAGCTGCGCTTTGATATCGCCTAATGCCAGCGCCAGCGACATATCCACGCGACCCTTAAGGAACTTGTTGATATTGAACACGCAGGTCAGGATCTGTTCGACCTGTTTGGCGATGGTGACCACGGTTTCATTCAAATCGGCACGCACTTTGTCGCGTAGCTGTTCGAAGTTCTCCTGTTGCCATGCCGGACCGCCCGCCTCCGCCATCAACTTATCCACACCGCAGGCGATGCAGTCATCGATCAGTTCCAGCACTTTGCCGTACGGATTGAAGTACAAACCGAGTTTGGCTTTGTTTGGCAGCTTCTCGTGCAGATACTTGGTCGGCGACGGAATGTTGAGCAGCAGCAAGCGACGCTGGCCGCGCCACATCATTTTCTGCTGTTCCACTTCGTTATCGAACAGGCGAATTGCTACGCTGTCCTTTTCATCCACCAGCGCCGGCCAGGCTTTGACCTGATAGCTGCCACGCTTCTGCTCGTAGCTTTGCGGCAAATCGCCAAAGCTCCAGATGTGCAAACCGCTCTGCTCGAGGCCATCGTCTGCCACTTTCGACAGCGTTTCCTGCACTTTGCCTTTTAGCAGCAGCCGCAGCTGATGCAGATTTTTGCCTTCCTGCAGCTTACGGTTGTGCTCGTCTACCACGCGGAAAGTCATTTTCAGGTGATCGGGCACCTGATCCCACTGCCAGGCTTCACGGTCAATGGTGACGCCGGTCATGCGGCGGAATTCGCGTTCCAGCGCATCCAGCAACGGCAGCTCCATCGCAGTGACACGACCAAGAAACGCTTCGGCGTAGTTCGGCGCGGGCACCAGATTGCGGCGCACCGGCTTGGGCAGCGATTTGATCAGCGCGATAACCAACTCGCGACGCACGCCAGGAATTTGCCACTCAAATCCGGTCTCTTCGATTTGATTCAGCAGCGGCAACGGAATATGCACCGTCACGCCATCGGCATCCGCGCCCGGTTCAAACTGATAGCTCAGCTTGAGTTTCAGGTTGCCCTGATGCCAGAAGTTGGGGTAATCGAGCTGGCTGACTTTGTCCGCGCCATCTTTGATCAGCATCTGCTTATCAAAGCTCAGCAGGTCCGGATTCTCTTTGCTGGCTTGCTTCCACCATGCATCGAAATGGCGCGCAGACACCACATCGCTGCCGATGCGGCGATCGTAGAAAGCGAACAGCGTTTCGTCATCGACCAGAATGTCGCGACGACGCGATTTGTGTTCCAGATCTTCAATTTCGTTACGCAGTTTCAGGTTATTGCGGAAGAACGCGTGACGCGTCTGCCAATCGCCCTCCACCAGCGCGTGACGGATAAACAGCTCGCGGCTCAGTTGAGGATCGATGCGGCTGTAATTGACCTTACGCGCCTGCACAATCGCCAGGCCGTAAAGCGTCACTTTTTCTGTCGCCATCACCGCGCCCTGCGCTTTTTCCCAGTGCGGTTCGCTATAGCTGCGTTTAATCAGATGCTGCGCCAGCGGCTCGATCCATTCCGGATCGATACGTGCGGCAACGCGACCCCATAAACGGCTGGTTTCCACCAGCTCCGCCACCATGGTCCACTTTGGCGGCTTCTTAAACAGGCCGGAACCGGGGAAGATGGAGAAGCGCGCGTTGCGAGCGCCGGTAAACTCCTGTTTCTCGTTATCTTTCTGCCCAATGTGCGACAGCAAGCCGGTCAGCAAAGCGCAGTGCACTTCACGATAAGGCGCAGGTTCGCTGTTGACCGGCATACCTTGTTCCCGCACCACCTGACGCAGTTGGGTGTAGATATCCTGCCATTCACGCACGCGCAGATAGTTAAGGAATTCGGTTTTACACAGGCGGCGGAAGTGATTGCTGGAGAGCGCTTTTTGCTGCTCCTGCAGGTAATTCCACAGATTCACGAAGGCGAGGAAATCGGACTCTTTATCCTCAAAACGACGATGCTTTTCGTCAGATGCCTGCTTTTTATCAGAGGGGCGCTCGCGCGGGTCCTGAATCGATAGCGCAGCAGTGATGATCATCGCTTCGCGCACGCAGCCAAATTTTTGCGCTTCCAGCACCATACGCGCCATACGCGGATCGACCGGCAACTGGGCGAGCTGGCGACCCGAAGGCGTCAGCTTGTAGGTTTCGTCTTCACTCAGCGTGATGGCACCAAGCTCTTCCAGCAGGCGCACGCCGTCCTGAATATTGCGCTTGTCCGGCGCTTCGACAAACGGGAAGGCAGCAATATCGCCCAGCCCCAGCGCGGTCATCTGCAGAATTACCGAGGCGAGGTTAGTACGCAAAATTTCGGGATCGGTAAATTCCGGGCGACTGAGGAAATCGTCCTCGGAATAAAGGCGAATACAGATACCTTCCGAAACGCGTCCGCAGCGCCCTTTTCGCTGATTGGCGGACGCCTGCGAAATTGGCTCAATCGGCAGGCGCTGCACTTTGGTGCGGAAGCTGTAGCGGCTGATACGCGCGGTGCCGGGATCGATAACGTATTTGATGCCAGGCACGGTCAGCGAGGTTTCTGCTACGTTGGTTGCCAGCACGATGCGGCGTCCGCTGTGCGACTGGAACACGCGATTTTGCTCGGCGTTCGACAGGCGCGCATACAGCGGCAGAATCTCGGTGTGCGCAATATCTCGCTTCATCAGCGCATCGGCGGTATCGCGGATTTCGCGCTCGCCGCTCATAAAGATCAGAATGTCGCCGCGGCTCTCTTGTCCCAGCTCATCGACCGCATCAAAAATCGCCTGCAGCTGATCGCGATCGGTATCGTCAGCGTCCTCGACCATCGGACGATAACGCACTTCCACCGGATAAGTACGGCCCGAAACTTCAATCACCGGCGCATTGTGGAAATGGCGTGAGAAGCGCTGCGGATCGATGGTGGCAGACGTGATGATGACTTTTAAGTCGGGACGACGTGGCAACAGTTCGCGCAGATAACCAAGCAGGAAATCGATATTCAGGCTGCGTTCGTGCGCTTCATCGATAATGATGGTGTCGTACTGCAGCAACAGGCGATCCTGCTGGATTTCCGCCAGCAGGATACCGTCGGTCATCAGCTTAACCTGGGTGGTTTCGCTCACCTGATCGTTAAAGCGCACCTTGTAACCGATGGTGCCGCCGAGCGAGGTTTCAAGCTCATCGGCAATGCGGTTCGCCACGGTGCGCGCCGCCAGACGACGCGGCTGCGTGTGACCAATCAGCCCTTTCACTCCGCGCCCCAGCGCCAGACAGATTTTTGGCAACTGCGTGGTTTTACCCGATCCGGTTTCACCCGCAACGATCACCACCTGATGCTGACAGATCGCATCGGCAATGTCCTGCTGCTTCTGACTGACCGGCAGGTTGTCTGGGAAAGTGATGCGTGGTGTCGCCGCCGTGCGCTGCGCAAGGCGCTGCTCCGCCGCGACAAATTCCGGCTCCAGTTCAGCCATAATGCCCTGCTGCGCCGCAGGATTTTTCACCTTTGCAGCGCCCAGCAATCGACGTCGCAGACGCTGACTGTCGCGCAGCGTCAGATTATCGAGCCGCGGCCAAAGGGAGGCTAAAGGTGAAGAGTCGGATGATGACATAGCGATGCGTACCTGTTGTTACAGCGGGCAGATGATTTCCCGGCGGATTCAAGCAATTAATGGTCGGCATCATAGCACAATTTGGAACACCTGCCTGAACGGGACGTGCGAGGTTATTCAATTATTTCGAACATAGATCTCGAAATATTGCGCTTTTACCTCGCGGGCTAACTCCGTACAGTGTAAAGCATTGAGCGGTAAGCCAACCGCGTAACGCACAGGAAAATACCATGAGCAAAGTTTTAGTTCTGAAATCAAGCATCCTCGCTGGTTACTCTCAGTCAAATCAACTGGCTGACTTCTACGCTGACGAAGCACGCGCTAAAGGTGATTCAGTTACCGTGCGTGATTTAGCCGCACAGCCGATTCCGGTGCTGGATGGTGAGCTGGTTGGCGCACTGCGTCCATCCGACGCACCGTTGTCTCCACGTCAGCAGGAAGCGTTGTCTCTCTCCGATGAGCTGATTGCTGAACTGCAAGCCCATGACACCGTGGTTATCGCCGCGCCAATGTACAACTTCAACATTCCAACTCAGTTGAAAAACTACTTCGATCTGATTGCCCGCGCTGGCGTGACCTTCCGTTACACCGAAGCAGGCCCGGAAGGTCTGGTAACCGGCAAACGTGCGGTGATCCTCTCCAGCCGTGGCGGCATCCATAAAGATACGGCCAGCGACCTGCTGACGCCATACGTGAAACTGTTCCTCGGCTTCATCGGTATCACTGACGTGAACTTCGTGTTCGCAGAAGGCATCGCTTATGGTCCAGAAGTGGCGACCAAAGCGGCTAACGATGCAAAAGACGCCATCAAGCAAATTGTTGCTGCGTAATCATTTTTCACTATGATGCATGCCCGTCAGGCTTATCTGACGGGCATTTTTTTTGCTGTTGTTTTCTAAGCGCTTAAAGCTCCATACTGCACTTCTTTGCCAGCCCCTGAATGGTCGATTTCAGCACAGCGAAAGGAGATGAAGTGATACACCACAATCAATATGGTCAGCCCATCGGTTTTGCGTTACCCGACTGGCAGCCCGCCACCTTCCCGCCCGCCGTTATTCTCACTGGCCGTTTTTGCCATCTCGCACCGCTTCAACTCAGTCACGCGCCCGCCCTTTTTGCCGCCTTTTCACTGGCAGCCGACGATCGCGACTGGACCTGGCTCGGCGCATCGCAGCCGCAATCGTTAGCTGAAATGACCGACTGGGTCGCCAACAAAATCGGCGACAGTGGATTAGTCAGTTATGCGGTGTTCGATCAGGTTAAGCAGCAAGCGGTTGGCGCGGTCTGTTTCGCCAATATCGAGATGCAGAATGGCGCGATTGAGATTGGTCATGTCACCTGGTCGCCGCTGATGCAGCGCAACGTGTTGGGCAGTGAAGCAATATATCTGCTGTTGCAGCAGGCTTTTGCGCTCGGTTATCGCCGCGTGGCGTGGCGTTGTGATTCCCTTAATCTGGCTTCACGACGCGCAGCAGAGCGTATCGGCTTTACCTTTGAAGGCCGCTTTCGTCAGGCCATGACGCGTAAACAGCGCAATCGCGATACCGATTGGTTGTCGATCATTGATAGCGAATGGCCAGCGATTCAGCAGGCCTTACGCCAATGGCTGGCGGTAGAGAATATGGATCATCACGGCCGCGAAACGCAAAAACTGCGCAGCTTTTTCCCGGCGGATTGACGTTGTCTATACTGACTAGCTTTTATCTACGCAATTGCAGAGGTACTCATGTCCAACGTATTTATCATTGGCGGCGCAGGCAACATTGGCCGTCGTCTGACATCACTGCTGGCCGCAAACGGGCACGTTGCGCGCCCGCTGTTTCGTAAGGCGGAACAGGAACAGCCTTTGCGTGAACTGGGTGCTGAGCCGGTTAACGGCGATTTAACCGCGCTGGACGCAACATCCCTGGCCGCGCTAATGGCGGGCAGCGATGTGGTGGTGTTTACCGCTGGTGCCGGTGGCAAAGGTGGTGAAGAGATGACAAACGTCATTGATGGTAAAGGATTAACCACCGCGGTTGCTGCCGCGCAGCAGGCTGGCATCTCGCGCTTTTTGCTGGTCTCAGCCTTCCCCGAAGCTGGCAGAAACAAAAACCTCTCCGCCACCTTCGAGAACTACATGCGCGTGAAGAAAGCAGCCGATGTCGAGCTGGCGCAAAGCGATCTGGATTGGGTAATTTTACGCCCCGGAACGCTAACGGATGAGAAAGGCCAAGGCAAGGTGCGTGCCGGTTTGGCGATCCCCTATGGCGACATTCCTCGCGATGACGTAGCGGCGACACTGGCTGAACTCATCGCAAAACCGGCTGTCAGCCGCGTGATCATTGAGTTGACCAGCGGAGAAATGCCGGTGCGCGAAGCGATTAAACCACTGGCATCACGCTAGCGCCTTCAACTCTCGGCTTCATCCAATGAACGCAAATGATCCTTTTTATTCAGCGTCATCAGCGCCGGAATACTGATCGCAGCCGTAACCATGATGTACCAGGCGGGGATATCGAGATTCCCCGTTTGCTTAATCAGGGAGGTGATAATCAATCCGGCACAACCTGAGAAAACCGCGTTAGAGAGTGAATAAGCCAGACCCAGCCCGGTATAGCGAACGCGCGTCGGGAACATTTCAGCTAGCATCGCCGGGCCTGGTCCTGCCAGCAATCCAACAATTCCACCCGCAACAAACACCACCAGCGCCTTGATCAACAGCGTTGAAGAGTCGGCCTGCAACACTTTCAGTAACGGTAATGCCAGCACCAGCAACAAGCATGCCGCGAGAACCATCACGCTGCGGCGTCCAATTTTATCGCTAAGAATGCCTGCAGGGATGATGGTCGCAGCAAAGCCAAGGTTGGAAATCACCGCAATCAACAGCGCCTGGTTAAAGCCGGTGTGCAGCGAAGATTGCAGATAGGTTGGCATGATCACCAGATAGGTATAACCCGCCGCTGACCACACCATCACGCGGCTGATTGCCAGCAGGATAATCCTGAGCGTTGCGGCAAAACTGGCGCTCACCGCCGCTGGCTGATGCGCATTTTTCGTTTGTTGCTGACGCACAAAACTGGGCGTTTCTTCCATGCTGTAGCGCAGCCACAGCGCCACAATCCCCATCGGCAAGGCGAGGAAGAAAGGAATGCGCCAGCCCCAACTGTGCATCTCATCTGCACTCAGCACCGCCGACAGCAATGCGACAATGCCAGCGCCCGCCAGCAGGCCCAACGCCACGGTGAATGATTGCCATGCCCCGTAACGCCCACGCTGCCCCTTGGGGGCAAATTCCGTCATCAGTGACACCGCGCCGCCGTATTCACCTCCGGCAAACAAGCCCTGCAGAATACGCAGCCCGGTAATGATCAGTGGTGCCGCCACGCCAATGCTGGCATAGGTGGGAATAACGCCGATCGCA
This sequence comes from Enterobacter sp. Sphag1F, assembly GCF_014193275.1. NCBI lineage: Bacteria > Pseudomonadati > Pseudomonadota > Gammaproteobacteria > Enterobacterales > Enterobacteriaceae > Enterobacter > Enterobacter sp. Sphag1F. The sequence continues at coordinate 120,916 of NZ_JACHZD010000001.1, forward strand.
GTCGTCACCAGCGTCATCATGATCAAGACAAAAATCAGCGTAGGCTTGCGCCCAATACGATCGCCCATGCGGCCAAAAAATATCGCGCCCAACGGACGGAAGAAAAAGGCGATGGCGAAGGAGGCGTAGGTAAGAATAATGCCGGTCAGCTCGGCTTCACCCTGCAGGCGAAAGAAGTTCTGCGCGATCACCGTCGCGAGGAAGCCATACACCGCAAACTCGTACCATTCAATGAAATTGCCCACTGAACCGGCGATTAAGGCGCCCTTCTGTGCATCCGTTGTAGTTTGAGGCATTGGCATTTAACGCTCCCAGAAAAAGATTATCCGCTGATAAATCTTACTTACGCAGCCACTGCCCATTGATGCCGCGCACATACTCGCCGCTACCCGCGCGATTCACCAGCTTCTCGCCGGCAATGCGCGCCACTTCACTGGCGCTCAGGTTATTTTGCTGCGCCACACGCTGATACTGCTGCAGGCGGCCATCGTTGATGCGCTTGACCAGCGCCAGCGTTTCTTCGTCCTGCTGACGCGCCGCCACATAGCCGCTGAGCGTTTCGCCCACGCGCCCTTGTTGACGCGCCTCATCCAGCGTGAGCGCCCAGGCAGAAGGCATCAGCAGCAGCGCCGCCAGCAGCGCGATCCCCTTGCGTTTCATCATGCTTCTCCTCAAAACAGTCCGCTCTGGTTCTTCAGCAGCGCTTCCACATCTTTATCCACCTTGATGTGAATCTCATGCTCAATTTTGACGTTCATATTGATGGTGATCGGCTCTTTTGGCGCCGCAACTTCAATGCGCGGCACGCAGCCAATCAGTGGCAGCCAGGCTGCCAGCACCAGTAATGCCCTGAGGCTCATGGTTGGGGATCCTTCTTCGAGGGTAAGGTGGCATTTTGCTCCACCCAGGATTGCAAATTATCGCCAAAGCGCAGGCTGCGCCACAGCTGGAACAAATTTTCCTGATGCCGGTAGTTCAGATTAACGGTCTGTCGGCGGTTGCTGAACTGGCTCACGCCTTTTACTTCGGATTGCATGATCAGATTGCCGAAGTTATCCAGATCGATAGTGGCCCACGAGCGCGAGATTTCCATGTAGCGCAGCCAATCCAGCGCCGCGCCAGCCGCAAAGTTATTGCTGACAATGGCATCCGCCATATCTTTATCCAGCCGGAAGGTCAGCGGGCCGCTATTGGCGATCCAGCCCTTTTCAATCAGCCATTGCGGATTATTCACCCACAGCGGCAACTCGCCATTGACCTTGCCGGACATGGCAAATTGCTTGGGTTTAATCGCGCTGACCAGCTTGCTGAGATTGATCTCTTTCAGCGAGACGCGGGCCGCTTCATGCTGCGGCATGCGCAGCTCGGGCATGCTGACGTGTCCGCCCAACAAATCCAGATTGACGTTGCTGAGCGTTAACGGCTGGCGCTCCTGCCACGGATAGTGACCTTGCAAATCAGCGGTGATGTTTTGCAGCGAGAACTGATTTTTCACTTCGGCGATACGCAGTGAAACCGGACCGCGCCGTCCAAGCTGCCATTGATGATCCTTCAGGCGGAACGGCAGCGAGAAATCGATGCCGTTGATTTCACTGTCCGGCATCCATAGGCTACCGTTTTTCACCGTCCAGTGACCGCCTGCTTCGAAGCCCTGCTCGCTGGCCGCCGAGAATGCTACCTGCGCGCGCAGTTCACCCGACTGAATCCTCATTTTTAAATCGCTGCTGAGCAGCGGCTGGAACACCGTCAATGATTGCGCTGGCCACCAGGCTTCGCCACGCAGACGTTCGCCGTCCCAGCGGCCATGTACGCGTACCGGGCCAATATCCTCCGCCGTCAGCTGACCGCGCCAGATAAACTGGCTGGGATCGCTGCCTTTGGCTTCAAAATTGAGTTCTGATGGCGGCAGCCAGCCGCCATAACTGAATTGAGTTTGACCTGATTTCAGCGTGAAGCCACCGTTAAACGCCGGATGCTCAGGATCACGCTGCCAGCGCACCGGCGCGTTGAGCGTCAGGCGCGGTTTAGCCACTTGCACCATGCCATACGCCAGCTGATCGAAACCGGTATTCAGCGTGTCGAGGCTGATCAAGGTGTCCTGCCAACTGCCGGTGCCCTTCACGTCCCATTTGGCAGAGAGCGGCTCGATCTGACCGTCCCCCCAATAACGCCAGTTCCACACGCCGCTGTCCGGCCAGAAATCGCTGGCGCGGCCATCGAGATGCAACCTGAAGCGACCAAAGCTGGGATCGTGTGCCTTGAGGATCGCCTGCAGGCGACCATTAATGCCGCGCGACGCCACCGTCACGCCCGCCAACGGCCAGCGCGCTTCATCCACTTCCAGCGTTGAGAGCAAGCGACCGCGCAAACGCAGCAACGCGCCTTGTTTTAGGCTCAACTGCGGATCGGTCAGCACGCCATGCAGCAAGCCGGGCATGCTGCCAAACAGCTGCAGATCGGCGAATTTGCTTTCGCCGGTCAACTGGAAAGGCAAAACGCTGTCGACCATGCTCAGTTTGCCTGGGCCAACGCTTAATACCAGATTGCCTTTGCCGCCGCGCCCTTGCGTCAGCAGATTGAATCGCCCGCTGACCAGCGTGTTTTCCAGCCCTTGCTGCCAGTTTTCCAGCGTCACTGCCATGCCGCCCGACAGCGGCTGATCGGCCTGCGGCCAGCGCCATTGGCCTTGCGTAATACGAATCTGCCGCTCGTCGACCTGCCACGGCAGCTGCAGCAGCGGCTGATCGTCATCCTGCTGTTTCACCGTCAATGTGCCTTGCTGTTGCTGCCAGTTAAGCGTCAGCGCCAGCGGCTGCGGCCACTGCACAACATTGAGATCGGCACTGAGTTCGCCCGCCACCGGCAAGCCATCAGCAAAAGTTGGCAAAGTGACATCGCCATGCAGATTGAGCGGTTTTGGGAGTAGAGGATGACTGAGCTGGAGCTGGGCAATCTGCAGCAACTGACCTTGCAAACGCGCATCCACATTGAGGTTGTCGCCCTGATAATGCAGCTGCTGCACATCTTTATCTAAGGTGAGGTCAAAACGACCGGCATATTGTTGCCACGGCAGAATGGTGATTTTTTGCAGATGCACATCGGCGCCAGGCAACATCTTCTGCCAGTCGGCCAGGCTGCGTGGCGCACCGCTGGCTTCGCTGTGCGGCAGCGATTGCAGGCAGTCGCTGTTAAGTTGCACTTCATCGGCGCTGAGCTGCCAGCGCTTTTGCTGCCAACCAAGCGCCGCATCGCTGACGTTTGCCAGTTCACAATCGCCCGCCAGATAACGCACCGCTGGGAAATGCAGCGCACCTTGCTGCCAGCGCGGCGTGCCGTTGAGTTCCACGCGGGTATTTGCGGGCAGCCAGATACCGGCCAGACGCGGCAACCATTGCGTGAGCGTCAGCAGCAATCCCAATAGCAGCAGTATCAGCGCCAGCAGCGCAGCAAGTGTTCGGCGAAGGCCACGCGTCATGGCAGTTAACGTTCCTGTTCTTTACACAATCCTGACGAGGAGCCAAATGATGGCATGTTACGTCCGGCAAATGAAGGTGTTAGCGACATAGTCTGGCTGAAGAACAGCAAAATGACGCGGAAAACGTTATCCTGTTGTGATACCGACGTTGCATTTTTCAGGAGCGAAACAATGAAAGTTGCGGTTTACAGCACCAAGCATTACGACCAGAAATACCTTGAACACGTCAACAGCAGCTACGGATTTGAGCTGCAGTTTTTTGACTTCCTGCTGACACCGGCGACGGCGAAAAACGCCGCGGGCTGTGATGCAGTGTGTATTTTCGTCAACGATGATGCCAGCAAAGAGGTACTGGAAGAGTTGGCGGCGCTGGGCGTGAAGCACATTGCGCTGCGCTGTGCCGGTTTCAATAACGTTGATCTCGCGGCAGCGAAAGCGCTGGGCTTAAACGTAGTGCGCGTTCCGGCGTATTCACCGGAAGCGGTGGCCGAACATGCGATTGGCCTGATGATGACGCTGAATCGTCGCATTCATCGCGCCTATCAACGCACGCGCGATGCCAACTTCTCGCTGGATGGTTTAACCGGCTTCAACATGCACAACAAAACTGCGGGCGTGGTCGGGACCGGCAAAATTGGTATCGCAGCGATGAGAATCCTTAAGGGATTTGGCATGCGCCTGCTGGCGTTCGATCCCTATCCAAGCCAAGCGGCGCTGGAGCTGGGTGCGGAGTATGTTGATCTCAAAACGCTGTTCGCTGAAGCCGATGTAATTACATTGCACTGCCCGCTTACGCCGGAAAATCACCATCTGCTTAACGCACAGGCGTTCAGCCAAATGAAAGATGGCGTGATGATCATCAACACCAGCCGTGGCGGTTTGATTGATTCACAGGCAGCGATCGATGCGCTTAAACAGCAGAAGATTGGTTCGTTGGGGATGGATGTATACGAAAACGAGCGCGATCTGTTCTTTGAAGACAAATCGAATGACGTGATTCAGGATGATGTGTTTCGTCGTCTGTCGGCCTGTCACAACGTGCTGTTCACCGGCCATCAGGCTTTCCTGACCGCCGAAGCATTGACAGCGATTTCAGAAACCACGCTCAGCAACTTGCAGCAGTTGGAACGCGGCGAAACCAGCCCGAATCAGGTCACTGCTTAATCTTTCTGCGCCTGCCTTAGCGGGCGCAGCTTCCACCCATCAGCGCCTGCTCGTCACAGCGACGACCATTAGCCAACTGGCACATACCGATGCGTGAGCCGTCTAACTGACGCGAAAACGCCAGCGATCCCCCGGCATTACTACAATTCACTTCAGCCATTGATGACATCACAACGCGCGGTTGTACGTGGGCGGCAGTAGCTTGTTGCGGCGGTTCGTTGTCACTGTTGCTGCTGCAGGCAGAAAGTAACAAGGTAGCGCCAGCCAGCAGGAAGAGAGCGGCTTTCATCGATGGGGCTCCGGGGATTGAGCGAAAAAGTCGCACCAGAATATGTCAGGTGCGGTGAGGGATCGATAGGCGACACAGCTTTTTACAAAATTTAATTTCATTGTTTACAAGCAGAATTATCCTGTTTGAGATATTTCCGCCCTTTTCACCCGGCGGATTGTTTGTTTATCAACCACTAAGGAGAGAACGATGTTGACGGATATGCTTATCCGCATCGCGCTGGCCGGGATTCTCGGCGGACTGATTGGCCTGGAACGGCAGCTGCGCGCCAAAGAGGCCGGTTTGCGCACCCATATTCTGGTCGGTATCGGCAGCGCGATGTTTATGCTGGTATCGAAATATGGCTTTGCCGATATGTTAGTCAGCGATCATGTGGCGCTCGATCCCAGCCGTATTGCAGCGCAGGTGGTGAGCGGCATGGGCTTTCTTGGTGCCGGCACCATCATTATTCAGAAGCAAGTGGTGAAAGGTCTCACCACCGCCGCCGGTTTATGGGTTACTGCGGCGATTGGTCTGGTGATCGGTAGCGGCATGTATGAGATCGGCATTTATGGCACCGTGCTGGCGCTGGTGGTGCTGGAAACGTTTCGTCGCATCAGTCACTGGCTGATTGGCCGTCATCATACGCTGCTGGTGCATCTCAAACCGAAAAGCGTGCCGCTGGTGCTACTGGTGCTGCAGCGCGAGAATGTGCGCTACGGCCATATCGCCGTGGTGAACCGTGATGAAGAGATTGGCCTATGCGAATTAAGCGTAGAGGTGACATTGTCACGACGCACGCCGATGCACAACATCTATGACAAAGTGATGGAAATCAAAGGCGTTCAGTCGCTGGAGATGATGTAAAAATCAGCAATGTTAGATTCCGGTGCGCTGCCATCTCGCAAGCACACAGATGAAAAAGTCGCGTCAGAGCCCTTTGCTAAACTGAACTGATAACCCCCGTAAATTTTGCGGGTTTCTCAGCGTAGCAAAGGACGATTTATGATTACCGTCGACGGTAACGGTGCAGTGGCTTCAGTCGCCTTCCGCACCAGCGAAGTGATTGCCATTTATCCCATCACGCCCAGCTCGACCATGGCCGAGCTGGCGGATAGTTGGTCAGGCGAAGGCCGCCGTAATATCTGGGGCGATGTGCCGCGCGTGGTTGAGATGCAATCGGAAGGCGGCGCGATCGCCACCGTGCACGGCGCGCTGCAAACCGGCGCACTCTCAACTACATTCACCTCGTCGCAGGGATTGCTGTTGATGATCCCGACGCTCTACAAACTGGCGGGCCAGCTGACGCCGTTTGTTCTGCACGTCGCGGCGCGTACCGTGGCGACGCACGCGCTGTCGATTTTTGGCGATCACTCCGATGTTATGGCGGTGCGACAAACCGGCTGCGCGCAGCTCTGCGCCTCGAGCGTGCAGGAAGCGCAGGATTTTGCCCTGATTTCACAAATCGCCTCACTAAATAGCCGCATCCCTTTTATCCACTTCTTCGATGGCTTCCGCACCTCGCATGAGATCAATAAAATCGTGCCGATCAGCGATGAAACCTTACAGGCGCTGATGCCCGCCGAAGCGATTAACGCCCATCGTGCCCGTGCGTTAACACCGGATCGCCCGACGATTCGCGGCACATCCGCCAATCCTGATACCTATTTCCAGTCACGCGAAGCCACTAACCGCTGGTATGACGATTGCACCCAGCACGTAGAAGCCGCGATGACTGCGTTTGGCGAAAATACCGGCCGCCACTATCAGCCGTTTGAGTATTACGGCCATCCGCAGGCCGAGCGCGTCATTGTGATGATGGGATCCGGCTGCGGCACCGCCGAAGAAGCGATTGATGAGATGCTGCAACGCGGCGAGAAAGTCGGGCTGGTTAAAGTACGCCTCTATCGCCCATTTTCGGCAGCGCATTTGCTGCAAAAGATCCCCGCTTCCGCCAAACGTATTGCGGTGCTTGATCGCACCAAGGAGCCCGGCGCGCTCGGCGAACCGCTGTTCCTGGATGTGATGACCGCGCTGGCTGAAGCCTACAGCCGTGGCGATCGCGCGTCGCTGCCGAAGGTGATCGGCGGTCGCTATGGTTTGTCGTCGAAAGAGTTCGCACCCGATGCGGTGCTGGCAGTGTTTCGTGCCTTGTTGCGTGATCAACCGCCGGCGCGTTTTACCGTCGGCATTTATGACGACGTCACCCATCTTTCGTTGCCGATCGAAGCCAATATCGTGCCGAATCGCGCGCGGCTCGAAGCGCTGTTTTATGGTTTGGGCAGCGACGGCAGCGTCAGCGCCAGCAAAAACAACCTGAAGATAATCGGCAACGCCACGCCGTGGCACGTGCAGGGTTATTTCGTCTACGACTCGAAGAAAGCTGGCGGCCTGACGGTTTCCCATCTGCGCGTCAGTGAATATCCGATTCAATCCGCCTATCTGATTCAGCAAGCCGACTTCATTGGCTGCCATCAGCTGCAGTTTATCGATAAGTATTCCATGCTCGATCAGCTTAAGCCGGGCGGGATTTTTCTGCTCAATACGCCTTACAGCGCTGATGAAGTGTGGTCGCGCCTGCCGCAGGAAGTGCAGAGCCAGCTCAACGATAAACAGGCGCGATTCTATGCGATAAACGCGGCGCGTATCGCCCGCGAATGCCAGCTGGGCGCGCGCATCAACACCGTGATGCAGATGGCCTTTTTCCATCTGACCCAGATTTTGCCTGGCGATAGCGCGTTAACCGAACTGCAAAACGCCATTGCCCGCAGCTACAGCAGCAAAGGCGAAGAGCTGGTGCAGCGCAACTGGCAAGCGCTGGCGATGGCACAACAAGCGCTCCAGGCGGTGCCGCTGCAGCCGGTAGACGATCGCAGTCCGCATCGCCCGCCGGTGGTCTCGGATAGCGCACCCGATTTTGTCAAAACCGTCACCGCCGCGATGCTGGCCGGCCTTGGCGATAAACTGCCGGTTTCGGCGCTGCCGCCGGATGGAACCTGGCCGGTTGGCACCACTAAGTGGGAAAAACGTAATATCGCCGAAGCCGTGCCGATCTGGCAGCCCGATCTCTGTACCCAGTGCAATCATTGCGTTGCCGCCTGCCCGCACTCGGCGATTCGTGCCAAAGTGGTTGATCCTGCAGCGCTAGCAGATGTGCCAGCTTCGCTCGCTTCACTGGATGTAAAATCGCGCGATATGCGCGGACAGAAATACGTGTTGCAAGTGGCACCGGAAGATTGCACCGGCTGTAACCTGTGCGTAGAAGTGTGCCCGGCCAGCGATCGCCAGCATCCGGAAATCAAAGCCATCAACATGAAATCACGCCTCGAGCATGTTGAGACGGAAAAGGCCAATTATGATGCCTTCCTCGCGCTGCCTGAGATCACCGCCGAGCAGCTGGAACGCATTGATATCCGCACCTCTCAGCTGATCACGCCGCTGTTTGAGTATTCTGGTGCCTGTTCGGGCTGCGGGGAAACACCCTATATCAAACTGCTGACGCAGCTGTATGGCGATCGCCTGCTGATTGCCAATGCCACCGGCTGCTCCTCCATTTACGGCGGCAATCTGCCTTCTACACCTTACACCACCAATGCCGAAGGTCGCGGTCCCGCGTGGGCGAATTCGCTGTTTGAAGATAACGCCGAATTTGGCCTGGGCTTCCGTTTAAGCGTCGACCAGCAGAAACAGCGCGCGCTCAGATTACTGGATCAATGCGCGGCGCAGTTACCGGCGGAATTGGTTGACGCGCTAAAAGGTGACAATGTCACGATATCGCAACGACGCGAGCAAATTGAACAGCTGCGCGCCCTGCTTGCTGCGTCATCGCAACCGGAAGCTAAAGCGTTAAACGAAGCAGCCGATGCGCTGGTAGAGAAATCGGTCTGGCTGATTGGTGGCGATGGCTGGGCGTACGACATTGGTTACGGCGGACTCGATCACGTAATGAGCCTGAGCGAAAACGTCAATGTGCTGGTACTGGATACGCAGTGCTACTCGAATACTGGCGGACAGGCATCAAAAGCGACGCCGCTCGGCGCGGTGACCAAGTTCGGCGAACAAGGTAAACGTAAGGCGCGGAAGGATCTTGGCATGTCGACGCTGCTGTACGGGCATGTGTATGTGGCGCAGATTTCACTGGGCGCACAACTCAATCAAACCGTAAAAGCTATTCAGGAAGCGGAAGCCTGGCCGGGGCCGTCACTGATCATCGCTTACAGCCCGTGCGAAGAGCATGGCTACGATCTTGCTTATAGTCACGAACAGATGCGCCTGCTAACCACCAGCGGTTTCTGGCCGCTGTATCGCTTTGATCCACGACGCGCCGAGCAAGGTAAAGCCGCGCTGGCGCTGGATTCGCGTCCGCCAAATTCCGAACTGGAACAGGCATTGATGAATGAGCAGCGTTTCCGCCAGTTGCAAACCCAGCGGCCTGAAGAAGCGTCGCAGTTGTGGCGTGATGCAACCGAAGCCGCCAGTCAGCGTTATCAGCGGCTGGCGGAGTTAGCAGGTAAAACGGAGAAAAGCGAGTAGATTAAAAAGCCCGACGCTTAAGCAGTAAATTGCCTATGTATGAAGGTGCGCATGAATGCGCACCCTACGAAAACCTCGCCAAACCGCTGTAGGGTCGCCATTCATGGCGACCGAAAGACGATTAACTGATGAGCATTACCGTCGTTATGGCAAGGCGTGCTACTGCGTTATCATCAGAAAAGAGATCACTTCAGGCTAGCATTCGCGCCCGCAATCCGTACCATACGCAGTCATGTTTATAGGGTTTATTGCCGCTGAAGATTGCTTCAGCCGCTAACGGCCCTCGCCTTCACTCTCAAGCGTGAAAATAATGTCAGAAAATCAAGAAGTAACAAAAAAAGAGCAGTACAACCTCAACAAACTGCAGAAGCGTTTACGTCGCAACGTGGGCGAAGCCATTGCTGACTTCAACATGATTGAAGAAGGCGATCGCATCATGGTTTGTCTGTCTGGTGGTAAAGACAGCTACACCATGCTTGAAATCCTGCGTAATTTGCAGCAGAGCGCGCCGGTCAACTTCTCGCTGGTGGCGGTAAATCTCGATCAGAAACAGCCCGGTTTTCCAGAGCATATTTTGCCGGCTTATCTGGAACAACAGGGCGTTGAATACCACATCGTTAACGAAGACACTTATTCCATCGTTAAAGATAAAATTCCTGAAGGCAAAACCACCTGCTCGCTCTGTTCGCGTCTGCGCCGCGGTATTCTGTATCGCACTGCCACCGAGTTGGGCTGTACCAAGATCGCCTTAGGTCACCACCGCGACGATATCCTGCAGACCATGTTCCTCAACATGTTCTACGGCGGCAAGATGAAAGGCATGCCACCAAAACTGATGAGCGATGACGGTAAACATATCGTGATTCGTCCGTTGGCTTACTGCCGTGAGAAAGACATTATTCGTTTTGCAGAAGCGCGCCAGTTCCCAATCATTCCTTGCAACCTGTGCGGTTCGCAGCCGAATCTGCAACGTCAGGTGGTTGCCGACATGCTGCGCGACTGGGATAAACGTTATCCGGGCCGTATCGAAACCATGTTCACCGCGATGCAGAATGTGGTGCCATCACATATGGCCGACATCAATCTGTTCGATTTCAAAGGCATCAAACACGGTGATGCCGTGGTAGATGGCGGTGATTTGGCGTTTGATCGCGAAAGCTTACCGGTGCAGCCTGCGGGCTGGCAGCCAGAAGAGGACGACGCGCCCAATCTCAGCGTGCGTCTTGATGTGCTGGAAATTAAATAATCGGATTTGCTGTGAAATAAGGCGCGTCGCTTCGGCTACGCGCCTTTTTTATTAGCGGTGCGGTGGTGGATCCTGGATCGGTGGAAATTCGGGATCGTACGGCGGCTGTACGGGTGGTATCGGCTGCGGTTGTGGAATCGGTTCGGGAATCGGTGGTGGATCGGTAGGAATTGGTTCGCTGGCAATGATCGCTTGCATGCCCTTCTCCTTGTCACTGAATGTCCTTTAAGCATAGGAAAGGATGAGTATTCAAGCCAAGCGGGCAAAAAAAAGCCGGCGGATAGGCCGGCGTCGTACGAATCAAATGTGCTATGCAGTAATTCAAAAAAGGAAGTAAGACAATATGGAGCGCAACGCCCATCGCTTGACGTTGCATTCACCTGCGGGAAAGAGTTTGCCCCGATTGCCCTGGCGGGATATTGATATCGATCAGGTTTATTCCGCTTTTATGCCTTACAACCATTTGCGCCGTTTCAGCCATATCGCCACACCGCCCACCATCGCCAGCAGCAGCACGCAGAAGGCGGTGAAGCCCAGCGCCCAATTGCCGCCGGGAATGCCGCCGAGGTTGACGCCGAATAAACCGGTAAGAAACGTGGCCGGCAGGAAGATCATCGCCATCAACGACATAGTATAAGTGCGGCGGTTCATCGATTCCGCAAGGATTGACGCCACTTCATCCGCCAGAATTGAGGTTCGCGCCACGCCCGCATTGAGATCGTCCAGTCCACGTCCGAGACGATCGGCAACTTCTTGCATGCGGCGGCGGTCGTCGTCATTCATCCACGCCATCTTTTCGATAGCCAGCCGCGCATAGACATCGCGCTGCGGTGCCATATAACGACGCATCACAATCAATTGCTTACGCAGCAGCGCCAAATCGCCGCGCGCAGGCACTTCCTGATTCATCAACGCATCTTCCAGTTCGATAATTTTATCGTGCATCTCTTCGATAAATTCACTGGCGTGATCGGTTAACGCATCGCACACATCCACCAGCCAGCTGCCGCCATCAACCGGACCATTACCGTTTTGCAGATCGGTCAGCACGGCATCAATGGCGTACACTTTGCGACGGCGCGTCGAGACAATCAGCTTGTCGTTGATAAACACGCGCATTGCCACCAGCTGATCCGGACGCGAATCGGCGTTGTGGTTCACGCTACGCAGTACAATCATGAAGCCGTCGCCAAGGCGCGTCACGCGTGGACGCATGCTGTCGCCCGCCAGCGCATCACGCACTGAATCGGGGATCAGCGGCGTGTTTTGCAGCCATTCCGCACTTTGACGTTGGGTGTAATTAAGGTGCAACCAGCAGGGACGTTCGCAGTTGATGACATCTTTATCTTCGATGGGGATCATGCCGCCTGCGCCATCCAGCTGACAGGACACAATGGCATCGGATACTTGTAACGCTTTTCCTTCAATGACGTTCACGAACTCGCCTCACTATCAAAATCAATACGATACAGTCTAGCGTGGCGCAGACCAGTTGCAATCATCAGGCTGTGAGCAAAGATGACAGGCGGTCACAATCATTTGTAGGGTCGCCATTTATGGCGACCGATTAGACTCAGTGCTTCTCAATCCACAGTTCGCGGCTGTACGCCACGTCTTCAGGATTGGTGATCGGATATCCTTTCACCCACGGCTTGATCAAGCGGCCGTTGGTATATTGATAGATCGGCGCGATCGGTGCCTGATCGGCGATGATCTGCTCGGCTTTGTTGTAATCGGTGTTACGCGCCGCCACGCTAGTTTCGGTGCTGGCTTTGGTAATCACCGCATCGTAATCGGCACTGCGGAAGCGCGCGATATTGCCGGTGTGGGTCGAGGTCAGCAGACTAAGGAAGGTTGAAGGCTCATTATAATCGCCGATCCACGAGGCGCGGATCACATCGAAATTGCCGCTGTTACGGCTGTCGATATAGGTTTTCCACTCCTGATTTTGCAAGGTGACATCCACGCCGAGATTCTTCTTCCACATTGAAGCTACCGCGATAGCGATTTTCTGATGGCTTTCCGAGGTGTTGTAGAGCAGCGACAAATGCAGCGGTTTGCCGGGTCCATAACCTGCCGCCGTCAGCAACGCTTTGGCCTGCGCGTTCAGCTCCTGTTGGCTATGTTGCTGCAGATAGCTTTTCATCGGAGTGAAACCGGCGGTAACGTCCGGCGTAAAGTGCCAGGCCGGTTTCTCGCCGGTGCCCAATACTTTCTCCGCGATAATACGACGATCGATGCTCCACGACAGCGCCTTACGCACGCGTACATCGGCGGTTGGCCCTTTCTCGGTATTGAATGCGTAATAATAGGTGCCGAGCTGATCCGGCGTATACACCTGGCCAGGCAACTCTTTCTTCAGCAGCGCGTACATGTTTTTCGGGAAGGATTCGGTGATATCGATATCATTGGCGCGATAGCGCTTAGTGGCGCTGGACTCTTCATTAATCGGGATAAAGGTGACTTTGGTCAGCACCGATTTTTTGTCATCCCAATAGTTGGCATTGCGCACCAGCACGATTTTTTCGTTTACTACGCGATCCTGCAGCTGATAAGCGCCATTGCCGACCAGCTTGCCCGGAGACGTCCAGCTATCACCCTCTTTTTCAATCACTTTCTGCGATACCGGATACATCGCGGCATTGGCAACCATACTCGGGAACCACGGCACAGGGCGTGACAATGTCACCTTGAGGTGTGTTGCATCGGTCGCCGTCACGCCCAGTTTATCGGCGCTCATCTGTCCTTTAGTGATCGCTTCCGCGTTTTCAATGCCGCTCAGCGCAGCAAACCAGGCAAACGGCGAACTGTTCTTCGGTTCAACTAAACGTTGCCAGCTATAGACAAAATCCTGTGCGGTAACCGGCTCACCATTCGACCAGCGCGCATCTTTGCGCAGGGTAAAGATCCAGGTTTTGTTATCGTTGCTGCTCCAGCTTTGCGCCACGCCGGGAACGATCTTTCCGTGGGCATCCTGATTGGTCAGCCCTTCAAACAGATCGCGCATCACCTGAATTTCCGGCAGGCCAACCGCCTTCATCGGATCGAGTGAAGCGGGTTCATCTTTGATATGGCGAACGATTTCCTGGGTGCTGGCCAGCTGTGCGCCCGACGGCACGTTGGCGGCGAATGCGGGTGAGACTGCACTGGCTACAATTAACGCAGTCAGCGTCTTGCGGAACGTTAGTTTCATCACCACTCCTTTACGCGAAAAAAATGGCGACCGCGAAGAGATTGTGTCGCCAGCAACGTTTGGCACTTTATCGCAAATTGCTGATTGATATATAGCTATTTCCCCGCAGGCTATTTACCGTTATGTTGAGGCTGGATTCCCGGTCACATTTTTTACCTTGAGCGCCAGAAGGTTTTTGGCGGTGTTGGAAGCATTTCAGAGAGGAACGTCATGTCGTCATACCATCCACGTCCGCTGCGCGGCAAGCTGGACGCTGTCTGGCAACAATACGGGCAATCGGTGCTGGGCGCGCCGCTGCTGTGGTTTCCGGCACCCGCCGCCGATGCCGAAAGCGGGCTGATTATTGCTGGCACGCACGGCGACGAGAATGCTGCGATTGCCACTTTATCCGGTGCGATGCGCACCTTGCCGGAGGCGCTGCGGCGTCATCACGTTGTTCTGGCCGTCAATCCCGATGGTTGTCAGTTGGGGCTGCGCGCCAACGCCAACGGCGTCGATCTCAACCGTAATTTCCCCGCCGCTAACTGGCAGAATGGCGACACGGTGTATCGCTGGAACAGTGAAGCGGATGAGCGCGATGTGGTGCTTTCAACCGGATCAGGTCCCTCTTCCGAACCGGAAACCCGCGCGCTGTGCCAGCTGATTCATCAGATTAAACCGCGCTGGGTGGTTTCGTGGCATGAACCGCTGGCCTGCATTGACGATCCACACCACAGCGATTTAGCAAAGTGGCTGGCGCAGCAGACCGCGCTGCCGGTGGTGAGTAGCGTGGGTTATGCCACGCCGGGTTCGTTTGGCAGCTGGTGTGACGATCTCGGCCTGTTATGCATTACCGCCGAGATGCCGCCGATTTCAGTCGACGAAGCCACCGAAGTCTATCTGGAAGCGATGATCAATCTGCTGCGCTGGCAGCCAGCGGCTTGAGTACGCCGTGAGAGAAGTGCAGCGACGGTTCAACATCGGCCGCAAGCCAGGTTGGACCGTCGAGATCGGCGAATGTCGCCTGCGCCGTCAGCGGTAATGCCGCACGAATCGCCCGTGACGTGCAGAGCATGCAGCCAAGCATAATGGCGAATCCCTGTTGCTGCGCCGCCTCTGCCAGCGCCAGCGCTTCGGTTAATCCCCCGGTTTTATCCAGCTTGATATTCACCATCTCATAGCGCCCTTTCAGCAGCGCCAGGCTTTCACGCGTGTGACAGCTTTCATCGGCGCAGATCGGCAGCGGATGAATAAAATTGCCCAGCGCGCTGTCTTCTGCGGCAGGCAGCGGCTGTTCCAGCATGGCGACGTTGAGATCGGCCAGCAGCTGACAGCGTGCCGCCAGGCCTTCGGCATGCCAGGATTCATTGGCATCAACAATCAAGGTGGCGTCCGGTACCGCACTGCGTATCGCCACTAAACGTTCGCTGATCAGGTGATCGTCCATTTTGATCTTCAATAAACGCGCGCCATGCTGCCACAATGCCTGCGCGCTGCTGGCCATCGCATCAGGCGTATCGATGCTGATGGTGTGCGCGGTAACAATTTCGTCGGCCAGTGGCACAGCGCACAATTGCACCAGACTTTCGCCCTGCTGCTGTCGCGCCAAATCCCACAGTGCGCAGTCGATGGCGTTGCGCGCCGCGCCCGCCGGTAACGCCTGTTGCAGCGCTTCACGCGTCATGCCGCTTTGCAACGCACTCAGTTGAGAAGCGATCTGCTTGAGCACCGATTCCTCGCTTTCACCGTAGCGCGCGTACGGCGTGGCTTCCCCGACGCCTTTAACGCCATCCTGCTCGATCTCTACCACCACAACATGCGCCTCAGTGCGGCTGCCGCGTGAAATAACAAACGGCGAATGTAACGGCCAGGCTTCCGGATAACTCTTCACTGTTCTCATTATTTCTCCTTAAATCCGTCGCTTAAATGCGAGCCGGCTCGATTATCGCCAGGAAATGCGCTCGTAAACCCTTAAAAATTATGTCATAAACACACGCTATATCTTAAAAGTCAGATATTTCATCGTTAAAAAAAGGAAATCACATGTCTCAGACTGTTCACTTTCAGGGCAATCCGGTGCCGGTTGCAGGCCAGTTCCCACAAGTTGGCGAGCAAGCTAAACCTTTCAGCCTGGTCGCCAAAGATCTTGCTGACGTATCCCTGGCTAATTATGCAGGCAAACGCAAAGTTCTGAACATTTTCCCAAGTATTGATACTGGCGTGTGTGCGGCATCGGTGCGTAAGTTTAATGAGCGCTCAGGTGAAGCGGACAACACGGTCGTACTGTGCATCTCTTCCGATCTGCCTTTCGCTCAATCACGCTTCTGTGGCGCAGAGAACGTCAGCAACGTGATCACGCTCTCTTCCCTGCGTGGCGCTGAGTTCAAAGAAAACTATGGCGTGGCGATTACGGATGGCCCGCTGAAAGGCCTGACCGCGCGTGCCGTGGTGGTGCTGGATGAAAACGATAAAGTGATTTACAGCGAGCTGGTGAATGAAATCACCGAAGAGCCAAACTACGATGCGGCGCTGGCTGCGCTGAAGTAATTTTTGCTCGCTGTTTAGGCGAAACAGAAAGCACCGAATGATTAATTCTTCGGTGCTTTTTTTATGCCCGCCTTCAACTCAACTCCCTTTTTAACCCGTTGATTTTTCGTGATACGCAGCACTTCTTCCTGCCCTGTTGCATTTTTACTGTGATTCTTGTTACCCGTATCACATTAATCAAAAAACATAAAACCCGTAACAGATCCCGCAATTGTTCCCATCCGCTTCGCTACCTATAACTAACCGTCAATTGCCCTTAAGCGATTCAGAGACAGGCGGGAATCTTTATGCAAGCAAGCTTATCCATTAAAGAAAAAATCAGTTACGGCCTTGGTGATATGGCCAGCCATATCGCCATCGATAACGTCATTATTTTTCTCACCTTTTATTACACCGATGTGGTGGGCCTGCCAGCGATCTTTGTCGGCACGCTGTTTTTACTGGCGCGCGTTGCCGATGCGGTGATCGATCCGGCAATGGGAATGGTGGCTGACCGAACCCGTTCACGTTGGGGCAAATTTCGTCCCTGGTTATTGATGCTGGCAGTACCGTTCGGCGTGAGTTGTATGCTGATTTATGCGGTGCCGGAAAGCCTGTCGCTCACCGGAAAGATGATTTACGCCGCCGTGACCTACAGCCTGATGATGCTGATGTACACCGCCATCAATATTCCTTACTGCTCAATGGGCGCGATTATTACCGCCGATGATAATCAACGCATCTCCCTGCAATCCTGGCGATTCTTCCTGGCCACGCTGGGCGGCGCGATGTCCACTTTCCTGATGATCCCGCTCGCCACCTGGCTGGGCGGTGGCAACAAACTGGACGGTTACTTCGCGGCAATGTCGATTATGGCGACGCTGGCAACCTTGCTGTTCTTTATCTGCTTCCTCAACACCCGCGAACGTATCAATGCGCCCGCCAACCACGGCAATTTTCTCGCCGATCTGCGCGATTTGCTACGGAACGATCAGTGGCGTGTGGTCGCATTGCTGGTGTTCTGCAATATCTCGTTCGGCGTGGTGCGGCTCGGCGCGATGATGTATTACGTCACCTATTTTCTCGGTAATGCCAGCCTCTTCATGTGGCTGCTGGCCGCGCATATCGTCGGCAAAAGCGTCGGTAGCGTGCTGGCAAAACTGCTGACGCGCCGCCTAAACAAAATCACCGCCTTTACCCTCAGCGCCATCACTGCCGGTGTGTTAAGTATCAGCATCGTGTTCCTGCCGGGATCGCTGGCGCTGTTAGTCGGCATGACGTTCATCGTATCAAGCTTCTATCAGGTCACCACCACGCTGATGTGGGTGATGATGGCCGATGTGGTGGATTACGGTGAATATCGTCAGGGCAAGCGCCTCGATGGCACCGTCTTCTCCACGCTACTCGCCGTATTGAAAATGGGCATGGCGATCAGCGGCGCGATTGTTGGCTGGACGCTTGGTCTGAGCGGTTACGTTGCTCAGGCACCGCATCAGCAGCCTGCCGCGATGATGGCCATCGTGGCGCTGTTTTCAGTGGTTCCCGGTCTGCTGTCACTGTTAAGCGCGCTGGCGATGCGCGGCTACAAACTTAACGATGCCACCATGCGCACCATCAATCAGAACAAAGTGTCAGCCCAACCGGCTGCAACGGCTTCCACCCTTTTACAACCACAGGAGTTGTCATGAGTGAATTACGCGCCGAATCCCAGCGTATTATCTGGACATTTGACCGTCAGACGCTGGTTATCGAACCCTGGGGCGCGCATAGCCTGCGAGTACGAGCCACCTGTCAGCCTGAACTGATCGACCATGACTGGGCGTTGTTGGCGCCTGCGATTTGTGAGGTGCAGATCCAGCGCGAGCAGGAATCTCTCAGCCTGCGTAACGGCAACATTACCGCCACGCTGAATATTCGCGGCCAGCTGGCTTTTTACAATCAACATGGAGAACTGCTGCTGGAGGAGTTCTGGCGTCAGCGCAGCACCGTGGGCATCGGTGCCAGCGAAAAGAGTCAGGACAAATACATCAGCGCCCTGAAGCTGGATGCGCGCGCCTTTCGACCAATTCCGGGAGGGAAATATCAGCTCAGCGTGCGCTTTGAAGCGCGTGCGGAGGAGAAAATTTATGGCATGGGCCAGTATCAGCAGGATTGTCTCGATCTAAAAGGCTGCACGCTGGAGCTGGCACAGCGCAACTCGCAGGCCAGCGTGCCGTTTATGGTGTCCAACCTCGGCTATGGCTTGCTGTGGCATAACCCGGCCATCGGCGAAGTGACCTTTGGTAAAAATGGCACACGCTGGCAGGCCGAAGTAACCGATCAGATGGATTACTGGATCACCGCAGGCGATACACCGGCTGAGATCGTGCGCCAGTATGGCCGCGCTACCGGCACAGCACCGATGATGCCTAGCTTTGCTACCGGCTTCTGGCAATGCAAACTGCGCTATCGCACTCAGCAGGAAGTGCTGGAGGTGGCGCGCGAATATCGCCGTCTGCAGCTGCCGCTCTCGGTGATTGTCATCGACTTTTTCCACTGGCCAAATCAGGGAACCTGGTGTTTCGATGCGCGCGACTGGCCGGATCCGCGAGCCATGGTGCAGGAGCTCAAAGAGATGGGCATCGAAACTATGGTGTCGGTGTGGCCCACGGTGGATAGCCGCAGTGATAACTATCGTCTGATGAAATCCAAAGGCTTGCTGGTCAACAGCGAACGCGGCGTATCCGTGAACCTCGATTTCATGGGCAACACCACCTTTTTTGACGCCACGCATCCCGCCGCACGCGAGTTCGTCTGGCAAGAAGTTAAGCGCAACTATTATGACCACGGCATCCGCACCTTCTGGCTCGATGAAGCGGAACCGGAATATCGCGCCTACGATTTTGATAACTACCGCTATCATCTCGGTCCGGTTCAGGAAGTGGGCAATATCTATCCGCAGTTGTTTGCCCGCGGATTTTATGAAGGTCTGCAACAACAAGGCGAGAGCGAGATCGTCAACCTGGTGCGCTGCGCCTGGGCGGGCAGCCAGCGTTATGGCGTGCTTGCCTGGTCGGGCGACGTTCACTCCTCGTTCCATGCCTTACGTAATCAGTTCACAGCCGGGCTGAATATGGCAATGGCGGGAATTCCGTGGTGGACCACCGACATCGGCGGTTTTCAGGGCGGAAATATTCATGACCCGGCGTTTCATGAACTGCTAATCCGTTGGTTCCAGTGGGCGGTATTCTGTCCGGTGATGCGTCTGCATGGATACCGCGAGCCACAGATTGCACCTGAAGAATCCTGGCGTGATGGTATTGCGCAGTGTAACAGCGGCTCACCAAACGAGGTTTGGAGCTACGGTGAGGAGAATTACGCGCTGATGAAAAGTTGCCTGCTGCAACGTGAGCAGATTCGCCCCTATATTGATGGCCTAATGCGCGAAGCCCATGAGCTCGGCGATCCAGTGATGCGTCCGCTGTTCTATCACTACCCGCAGCAGCCAGAGAGCTGGCAAGTGGAAGATCAGTATCTGCTGGGCCGTGACCTGCTGGTAGCGCCGGTGCTGCATGACGGGCAGCGTGAACGTGAAGTATGGTTACCTGCTGGTGAGCAATGGATTGCGCGTAACGGCGAGTGCTATCAAGGCGGACAACGCATTAGCGTCGCCGCACCATTGAGCGAGATTCCGGTGTTTAAGCGGGAAGGAAGTCAGGTAGATATTCGCGCACCCGGCTAAAACCAGCTAAAAAAAACGTAGGGTCGCCATTCATGGCGACCAATGACAAAGATATCCGCTTGCCAAGGTTGATGCACGTTTGCGGACCAGGTCGCCATGAATGGCGACCCTACGGGCGGAACGACGTTATGGGATGTACGCGCCTTATTACTCGCTGTCGTTACGCTTCTGCCCTAACCCATATTCGCGCAGCTTATTGGCAATTGCGGTATGCGAGACGCCGAGGCGTTTCGCCAGTTTGCGCGTGCTGGGATAAGAGAGATAAAGACGCGTCAGCACTGAACGTTCGAAGCGGCTGGTGATGTCATCCAGCGAACCTTCCATCGCCTCTTCGCCCAATGACACATCCAGCGCCTGCTCTGGCAACACAATATCTTGTGGTCCCAACTCGTAACCTTCCAGCTGCGTCAGCGCGCGATACAGCGCATTCTTCAGCTGGCGCACGTTACCCGGCCAGTTGTAACGCGTCAGAAACGGCGTCAGTTGCGATGAGAGGCGCGGACGCGGCAAGCCTTGTTCGTCGGCAAAACGGGCGACAAACATTTCGGTCAGCGGCAAAATATCCAGCGGACGTTCACGCAGCGGTGGCAGATTGAGCGTCAGCACATTCAGGCGATAAAACAGGTCTTCACGGAACTCACCGCGCTGTACCAGCTCGATCAAATTCTTCTGCGTGGCGCAAATAACGCGCACATCAACGTGCACTTCATGCTCTTCACCCACGCGGCGGAAGGTGCCGTCGTTGAGGAAGCGCAATAGTTTGGTCTGCATGCGTGGCGACATTTCGCCAATCTCATCCAGCAATACCGAGCCGCCGTTAGCCTGCTCGAAGAAGCCTTTTTTGCCTTCCAGCGCATTGGGATAAGCTCCGGCAGCGTGACCAAACAGCTCGCTCTCAGCCACATCATCCGGCAATGAGGCGCAGTTCAGCGCCAGGAACGGTTTTTTGCCACGTGCGCTGCGCAGATGACAGGCGCGTGCCAGCATATCTTTGCCGGTGCCGGTATCGCCGACAATCAACAGCGGCGCGTCGTGCATCGCCAGCTTGCGCGCCTGATCGATCACCTGACGCATTTTTGGCGTAACCGCCACGATGTGATCGAACTCCGATTCATCGGTAACGGTAAGATTCTGCAGCTGTCGGCCCATACGCGCCGTCGATTTCAGGGTGATCATTGCACCGACCGGCAGATCGCTCTGGCCCTCTTCTTCTGCCAGATAAATCGGCCGCGCTTCCATCAGGAAATCGCGCCCCTGAATCACCACATGCTGCGCCTGCGCGTCAACGCGTTCATTCTCCAGCCAGCGCTGGAAATTAAAGCCGGTGATTAAGGTGCCAACGTTTTGGTTGCGCAGCTTCTGTTCATCAAGGGTAAACAGATTTTGTGCCGCCGGATTGGCCAACTCGACCTTGCATTTTAGATCGATGGATAACACCGGTTCCGGCATCGCCACCAGCAGCGCACTCAATGCGCGATGCTCACGCTCGGAGGGCATAAACGAAACGGTACGCACATCTGTCACGCCAGGTGTACGGCGTATTTCCGCCATCAGATTGCTGAAGGGTTCAAACTCCAGCGCGGTGAAATTGAGGTAAATGCGACCGAGTGGCGCAATTTCGATGCCGCGCAGGTCGATATTGCGGGCAACCAGCAGGTCGAGCAACTCGCGCGCCAGACCGATTCGGTCCTGGCAGAAAACTTCCAAACGCATTGCGATGAGCCTTAGTCAGGTTTTGATTTTAGTGATAATACGCTAACTTGCAGCGCCTCAGAAGAGGCCTGTCAGGAAAAGTTGACAGCCAGAGGCAGGTGATAGAGGGAAGTGTAGCGGAGCGACCAACAAAAATTCCGCCGAATATGCGTGGTAACACAGATAATTTTACCTTTCACGCCAGTTGCAGCGTGAAAGGTAAGCAAGTGCTGATTATTTAGCAGCCTGCCCTGCTTTATCCCCACTTTTTACCAGGGATTCTTTCAGCTGACCAATTAACTCACGACGGAAATCACCGAGACGCGGCTTATCATCTTCCAGCCACGGTAATGGACGACACAATTCCATCGCTTTAATGCCGAGGCGCGCGGTGAGCAAACCGGCACCGATCCCTTGCGCGGCGCGGGTTGACAGGCGCGCGGCAAGATCCTGCGACATCCAGTCCATTCCGACTTCACGCACCAGTTCGGAAGCACCGGCAAACGCCATGTTGAGCAGCACTAAACGGAACAAGCGGATGCGGCTAAAGTAGCCCAGCTCAATGCCATAAATCGCTGCGATGCGATTCACCAGCCGCAGATTGCGCCAGGCGATAAACGCCATATCCACTAAAGCTAGCGGGCTGACGGCGATCATCAGCGTCGATTCGGCGGCGTGACGGCTGATTTCCCGGCGTGCCTGACGATCCAGCACCGGCTGCACCAGTTGGGCATATAAGGTGACGATTTCACGATCGTTGTGGGTTTCATGTAGCGCCGCATGCCAGCGCTGCAGTGCAGGATGCGCCTGATCGAGCTGAGCCTGCTGCGCCAGCTTTTCACAGAACGCGCGACCTTTGCCCACGCCGTGACTGTGCAGCAGTTCGCGGCCAATATCGCGCTCTTCAGCCCGCTGACGCAGACGATATAAACGACGCCATTCGCCAATCAGCGCGCCTGCACCCGCAGCGACAATCAATGTGCCGGCCACGCCAGTGCCGAGGGTAAACCAGTCGCGCACCATCCACGCATCGTGCAGCGTCTGCGCGCCCTGCGCCATCACGCTGACGCCGAAAATGGCGAGGCCAACGCCCACCATTTTGCGCCACAGGCTGCGTTTTGGCCGCAGCGCAGCTTCCACCACTTTTTCGCCTTCGCCCTCCTCCAGCGGCTCGGCTTCTGCCGTGGCGAGAAAGGCCTTCTCGCTATCCGCGCTAAAGGTTTGTGCTGCGCGCAGCGGTTTTTCCGCTTCCACCGTCAGCGGCCTGGCGAAATCAATGCGTCCTTTTAAAGGTGTTTCGTCGCTCATCGCAATTTATCTCCCAGTAAAAATTCCAGCGCGGCATCCATGCGAATGTGCGGCAGCGGACGATCGACATCCAGCTGCTGTGGCCGGAACTGTTCAAACTGAAATCCCTGCTGCTGCCAGAAATTGTGGCCCGGCAAGCGCGGCGGTACTTCGCCGGGATAGAACGTCAGCGCTTCATTATCGGCTAAACGATGACCGCGTAACGCCGGTAACTTCTCGCCGCGATGATCAACCAGCCCACTTTCCGTTGCCTGCACCGAGGCCAAACCGAGGCAATCCATGTTGATGCCTTCGAACGCCGCGTTTTGCCACGCGTCCTGCACCAGCTGCTGCAACAGCGACACCATATTGGCGTGCTGATCGGAAGTCACATGATCGGCCTTAGTGGCGGCAAACAGCAGCTTATCGATGACCGGAGAAAACAGGCGGCGGAACAGCGTACGCTGACCGTAATGGAAACTCTGCATCAGTTGCGTCAACGCGAGGCGCATATCGTTGAACGCTTGCGGCCCGCTGTTCAGCGGTTGCAGACAATCGACCAGCACGATTTGGCGGTCGAAGCGCAAGAAATGATTTTTGTAGAATCCTTTCACCACGTGCTGGCAGTAATAGTTAAAACGCTGCTGCAGCATAGCGAAGTTACTGCCCGCTGGCGCCTGCGCCAGCTTGCTAACCTGCATCTCATCGACCTGCGGCCACGGGAAGAACTGCAGCGCCGGCGCGCCAGCCATATCGCCCGGCAACACAAAGCGGCCCGGCTGGATAAAGTGCAAGCCTTCGCTTTTGCATTGGTGCAGGTAATCGGTCCAGGCTGCGGCAATCGCTGCCAGACGATTTTCATCGGCGGGTGCAAAAGGATCGAGATCGGCGCACAGGCTGCGCCATTGCGCTGACCATTCGGCGCGATCGCCCTGCAACAAGCCCACCATCTGGCGTGACCAACTGAGATAATCCTGCGCCAGCATCGGCAGATCCAGCAGCCATTCGCCGGGATAATCGACGATTTCGAGGTAGAGCGTGGCGGTATCTTTGAAATGGCGCAGCAACGATTCATCCGGACGATAGCGCAGCGCCAGGCGCATTTCGCTTACGCCACGCGTGGGCGTCGGCCACATCGGCGGCGTGCCGTACAGCTGCGCCAGACCTTCATCGTAGGTGAAACGCGGCGTGCCGAGTTCTCGCTGCGGTACGCGCTTGACGCCCAGCAGGCGATCTTCGCGCACCACGGAAAACAGCGGCAAACGTGCGCCGCTGTGGACATTAAGAAGCTGGTTAACCAGCGAAGTGATAAACGCGGTTTTGCCGCTGCGGCTCAAACCGGTTACAGCGAGGCGAAGATGGCGATCAACACCGCGGTTCATCAACGCCACAAATTCATTTTGCAGTCTTTTCATCGTTCTCCCTGATGAATCGTGCCGATAAGCGTTTAAACGCTTTGCTCAGCAACGGTTCCAGGGCGGCCGCCAGCAACAGGCGCAGCGGACGGCGCGCCACCGATTTCACTGCCCAGCCAGCGATCCCGCCGGGCCCGTAAGTTACTGCGCTAATAATGATAAATTTCCCCGCCGACATCAACGCAGGTGTCGCGCGACGGCGCAGAGCAGTAAAACGTTGAGTTTGCATAGAGCCTCTTATCACAATAGAAGAAGTGGGCCCGAAAGCCCGGGAATTTAGATCTGGCGGAAGCGGCTGCGTACGCTGAACGTTTCTGAAGTGACATAGCGTTCTACTTCACGCACTTTTCGCTCATCGCTTTGCAGCGTTGTTTCCAGCTCGTCGAGCAGTTCACGTGCGCTGGGTGCCCGTTCAGATGAAGCATCGACGGGTTTCTCGTCCAGCACAAAGCCCAGAATAAAATAGGCGACGATGGTGAACATAAACAGCCCAAGGAACAGCGACAGCACCACAATCACACGCAGCAAGCGCACCGGGATATCGAGGTACTCTGCAATACCCGCACACACGCCGCGCACTTTGCCTTGCTGCGGAATGCGCCACAGTTTACGGCCATTCATCATGGTTGCCTCCAGTTTGGATGTTCGGCATCCAAAATGGCTTCCAGCGCTTCCACACGCTCACGCATGCGGCGTGCATCCTGAGTAATTTGTTGCAAACGCTGCAGGTCACTCGACGATAAATCGGCGCCGCCGTTGCGCTTGTTGCTGTAATGCAGCCATAACCAGATTGGTGCGACAAACAGCACGAAAATCGTTAAGGGTATGGCTAGAAAAAGTGCGCTCATTGACTCTCCTTAATCACTAACACCATTTTTAACTCGGGCCTGCAATCAGGCCCGTGGCGATCACTCAGGGCGATTCATTTTGGCTTTCAGCGCGGCCAGCTGCTGGCTGATTTCATCATCGGCTTTCAGCTCGGCGAACTCCTGATCCAGACCTTTTGGCTTACCAAAACGCTGGCTTTCTGCTTCTGCTTCCATGTGATCGATGCGACGTTCAAAAGATTCGAAACGCGCCATTGCATCATCAATCTTGCCGCTATCGAGCTGACGACGCACATCACGTGATGACGATGCCGCCTGATGACGCAGCGTTAACGCTTGCTGCCGTGCACGGGTTTCAGTGAGTTTTTTCTCCAGCTCACCAATCTCGCCTTTCATGCGGTCCAGCGTCTCTTCAACCTGGGTAGATTCCTGCTGCAGCGCAGCAATCAAATCAGTCAGCTTCTGCTTCTCAATTAAAGCAGCACGCGCCAGATCTTCTTTACCTTTGTTGATTGCCAGCTCCGCTTTTTCCTGCCATTCGGCCTGCTGAATTTCAGCCTGCTCGCTGCGGCGCAGCAGCTGTTTCTTTTCGGCCAGCGCGCGGGCTGAGGTTGAACGGACTTCTACCAGCGTGTCTTCCATTTCCTGAATCATCAGGCGTACCAGTTTCTGCGGATCTTCGGCGCGCTCCAGCAGAGAGTTGATGTTAGCGTTCACGATGTCGGCGAAACGAGAAAAAATACCCATAATGATGTTCCTCAAATTTTGTGTGTAGGTGCGCGAGGCGCTCATCACTAATACAATTCGCGTGCCAACTTTTAATTCATTGATTTTATACCATTTGTTTATTTTACATCCGCCAGAACATCCCTTAAGGTAGTGAAATTGATTAATCAGTGGCGAATTTCATCATGTCGAATAGTTCTGACAACCTTTTGGGTGAATCGAATAACTTTCTTGAAGTACTGGAACAGGTTTCGCGCCTGGCACCGCTGGAAAAACCGGTGCTGGTGATTGGCGAACGCGGGACAGGGAAAGAGCTGATCGCCAGCCGCCTGCATTACCTGTCAAACCGGTGGGAAGGCCCGTTTGTTTCGCTGAACTGCGCCGCGCTGAATGAAAACCTGCTCGATTCCGAACTGTTCGGCCATGAAGCTGGCGCGTTTACTGGAGCGCAAAAACGCCATCTGGGACGCTTCGAACGCGCCGATGGCGGCACGCTGTTTCTCGATGAACTCGCCACCGCACCGATGCTGGTGCAGGAGAAATTGCTGCGCGTGATTGAATATGGCCAGCTGGAGCGCGTGGGCGGTAATCAATCTTTGCAGGTCAATGTGCGGCTGGTGTGCGCCACCAATGAAGATCTGCCCGCCCTTGCCGCCGCCGGAAAATTTCGCGCCGACCTGCTCGATCGCCTCGCCTTTGATGTGGTGCAGCTGCCGCCGCTGCGTGAACGCCGCAGCGACATATTGGTGATGGCCAACCATTTCGCTATTCAGATGTGCCGCGAGTTGGGCTTGCCGCTGTTCCCAGGCTTCAGCGATCGCGCCCAGCTGACACTGCTGAATCACAGCTGGCCCGGCAACGTGCGCGAGCTAAAGAACGTGGTCGAGCGTTCGGTCTATCGCCACCACAGCGCCGACGAGGAGCTGGATAACATCATCATTAACCCGTTTGCACCACGCACGCCGCCAGCCAACGTTGTCGCTTCACCCGAAACCTCTACTTTGCCTTCCCTGCCGCTGGATTTACGTCAGTGGCAAAATCAGCAGGAACGCGAGATGGTTGAAGCGAGTTTGCAGCAGGCCAAATACAATCAGCGCCGCGCCGCCGGGTTGTTGCGTGTGACCTACCATCAGTTGCGGGCCATGATGAAAAAGCACGGGATTCAAGCCCGCGACGAGGATTAGCCAGGTCGCCATAAGTGGCGCCCCTACGTGTAATTTGTTTTTTTAAGCAAACCGCACGGTGTTTTTTTCTAACTGTTTCGAGTGGAAGCAAGGCGGCAAGCGAGGACATCCCTGGGAGCATACATAAGTATGTGACCAGGGTGGACGAGCGCAGCCAACGCAGCAGCCGCTCGAAACAGGACGAAAAAAGGCCCGCGGATTAACGCGGGCAACTAATACTGGAAGCAATGTGAGCAATGTCGTGCTCTTCTTCGGTAGAGCCACCGTCGAAGCGCAGAAGAATAATAATCATTCTTATTATCATCTGTAAACCCCTAATTGAGAATTTTTCTCATTTCCACACAGAGATTGTGATTACCCCATCGCCATTTTGGCGAAAAACTCAGCAGAAATGTCGCGAATTTGGGGAGTACGTGACGTTTAAGATACACTCACGCTATTGCCTCAGAATCGTTGAGTTCTATGCCAAAATTATTCCCCTCTCTGCTGCTTGGTCTCAGCATGATGAGCGCGTCAGCGTGGGCCGCGCCAACGGACAACATCCGCAATAGCGGCTTTGTCTATTGCGTTAACGGCACGGTTAATACCTTCAACCCACAAATGGTCAGCAGCGGCTTAGTCGTCGACACTCTGGCGGCCCAGCTGTATGACCGGCTGCTGGACGTGGATCCTTATACTTATCGATTGATTCCCGACCTCGCCCAGAGCTGGGAAGTGCGGGATAACGGCGCAACCTACCGTTTCCACCTGCGCAAAGATGTCGCCTTCCAGCACACCAACTGGTTTAAACCGACGCGTAAAATGAACGCCGATGATGTGGTGTTCAGCTTTGCGCGCATGTTTGATCGCAAACATCCGTGGCATAACGTCAACGGCGGCAGCTATCCCTATTTTGATAGCCTGCAGTTTGCCGATTCAGTGCAGAGCGTGAAAAAGCTCGATAGCGATACGGTTGAAATCCGCCTCAACAGCCCGGACGCCTCATTCCTGTGGCACATCGCGACGCATTACGCGCCGATTCTGTCGCAGGAGTACGCCAATAATCTCAGCGCCAAAGGCCAGCAGGAACAGCTGGATCGCGAACCGGTCGGCACCGGCCCGTTCCAACTGAGCGAATACCGCACCGGACAATATCTGCGCCTCGCGCGCAATCCACAATACTGGAAAGGCGTGCCGCGTCTGCAGCAGGTGGTGATTGATTTGGGCGTTGGCGGCACCGGACGTCTGTCTAAACTGCTGACCGGCGAATGCGATGTACTGGCCTATCCCGCCGCCAGCCAGTTGAGCATTTTGCGTGACGATCCGCGTCTGCGCATGACGCTGCGTCCTGGTATGAACATCGCCTATCTGGCGTTCAATACCCGCAAGCCGCCACTCGATCGCCCGGAAGTGCGTCACGCGCTGGCTTTAGCGATCAATAACGAACGCCTGATGGAGTCGATCTATTACGGTACCGCCGAAACTGCCGCCTCGATTCTGCCGCGGGCGTCCTGGGCTTATGACAATGATGCGCGCGTCACCGAATACAACCCGGCCAAAGCGCGTGAAGAGTTGAAAGCGCTGGGGCTGGAAGATCTGCATTTACGTCTGGTTGTGCCCTCTTCCTCGCAGTCGTGGAATCCCAGCCCGCTGAAAACCGCCGAGCTGTTGCAGGCGGATTTGGCGCAGATTGGCGTGCGCGTCACCATCGCGCCGGTGGAAGGCCGCTTCCAGGAAGCGCAGTTAATGGAGATGAATCACGATCTCACGCTTACCGGCTGGGCGACCGACAGTAACGATCCCGACAGTTTCTTCCGCCCACTATTAAGCTGCGCGGCGATCCGTTCGCAGACCAACTACGCACACTGGTGCTCGCCTGCCTTTGATGAGGCGTTGCAGCACGCGCTATTGTCCCAGCAGCTGTCGGCACGCATTGATAGCTACGACAAGGCGCAGCAGATTTTGGCGCAAGAGCTGCCGGTGCTGCCGCTGGCGTCGTCGCTGCGTTTGCAAGCCTATCGGCATGACATCAAAGGTTTGGTGTTAAGCCCGTTTGGTAACGCCTCGTTCGCCGGCGTTTACCGCGATGAGAGCAGCGAGGAGTAGGCATGATTATCTATATTCTGCGTCGCGTGGTGCTGCTGCTGATCACCCTGTTTTTGCTGTCGCTGGTGAGCTTTAGCCTGAGCTACTTCACGCCAAACGCCCCGCTCGAAGGCGCGTCGCTGTTTGATGCGTGGTGGTTCTGGTTTAAAGGATTACTGCAGTTTGATTTCGGCGTCTCCAGCACCAACGGCCAGCCGATTGATCTTCAGCTGCGCGAAGTGTTCCCCGCCACGCTGGAGCTGTGCGTGATGGCGTTTATTCTGGCGCTGCTGGTGGGCATTCCGCTGGGAATTTGCGCCGGCGTGATGCGCAAAAAATGGCAGGATAAAGCCATCAGCGCGCTGGCGTTGCTCGGCTTCTCGATGCCGGTGTTTTGGCTGGCGCTGCTGTTTACGCTGTTCTTCTCATTAACGCTCGGCTGGTTGCCGGTTTCCGGGCGTTTCGACCTGCTCTATCCGGTGCAAAACGTTACCGGCTTTGCGCTGATTGATGCCTGGCTGAGCCCATCGCCGTGGCGGCATGAAATGCTGATCAGCGCCTTAACGCACATGATTTTGCCGGTGGTGGTGTTGGCGGTTGCACCTGCTACTGAGATGATTCGCTTGCTGCGCAGCAGCACCAGCGATGTGATGGACAAAAACTACGTCAAAGCTGCCGCCACACGCGGGCTGTCACGCTTCACGGTGATCCGCCGCCACGTGCTGCACAACGCGCTGCCGCCAGTGATTCCGCGCCTTGGCCTGCAATTTTCCACCATGTTGACATTGGCGATGATCACCGAAGTGGTGTTCAACTGGCCGGGAATTGGCCGCTGGCTGATTAACGCCATTCGCCAGCAGGATTACGCGGCGATTTCCGCTGGCGTGATGGTGGTTGGCGGGCTGGTGATTCTGGTCAGCGTGTTGTCCGATATTCTCGGTGCGGCACTTAACCCGCTGAAACATAAGGAATGGTATGCCCTTAGATAATGTCTACGACGAAAAGCGGCTGCCCAGCACGCTGCGTCGCAGCTGGCAGCGCTTGTACCGCGATACCAGCGGCATGGTCGGCTTGTACGGCTTTGGCCTGCTGCTGTTCCTGTGCCTGTTTGGCGGCTTGCTGGCGCCGTATGGCATCGATCAGCAATTCCTCGGTTATCAGCTGCTGCCGCCGTCGTGGTCACGCTATGGCGATGTCTCCTTTTTCCTCGGCACCGACGATTTAGGTCGCGATGTGCTGAGCCGCCTGCTGAGCGGCGTAGCGCCAACCGTCGGCTCGGCGATTCTGGTGACGGTGCTGGCGGCGATTTGCGCGCTGGTGCTTGGTGTGTTTGCCGGTATCACGCACGGCGTGCGCTCGGCGGTGATGAATCACGTGCTGGATACCTTGCTGTCGATTCCCTCGCTGCTGCTGGCGATTATCGTGGTGGCGTTTCTCGGCCCGCGCCTGGAACACGCGATGCTGGCGGTGTTTCTCGCGCTGATCCCACGTCTGGTGCGCGAGATCTATACTGCTGTGCATGATGAGATGGAAAAAGAGTATGTGGTGGCGCTGCGTCTTGATGGCGCGCGCAACCTGAATATTTTGTGGAATGCGGTGCTGCCTAACGTGCTGCCGCTGCTGGTGAGCGAATTTACCCGCTCGCTGTCGATGGCGATTCTCGACATCGCCGCACTTGGTTTCCTCGATCTTGGCGCGCAGCTACCGTCACCCGAATGGGGTGCGATGCTGGGTGACGCGCTGGAGCTGATCTACGTTGCGCCCTGGACGGTGATGCTACCGGGCGTGGCGCTGATGGTCAGCGTATTGATCGTTAACCTGCTGGGCGACGGCATTCGTCGCGCTGTAGAAGCGGGAGTTGAATAATGCCGCTACTGGATATCCGTAACCTGACCATCGAATTTATGACCGCTGACGGTCCGGTCAAAGCGGTCGATCGCATCAACCTAACGCTGACCGAAGGCGAAATCCGTGGGCTGGTCGGCGAATCAGGTTCAGGTAAAAGTCTGATCGCCAAAGCGATTTGCGGCGTCACCAAAGATAACTGGCGCGTCACCGCCGATCGCATGGTGTTTGATGATATCGATCTGCTGCGCCTGTCACCGCGCGAACGCCGTCGGATTGTCGGTCATAACGTGTCGATGATTTTCCAGGAGCCGCAATCCTGTCTTGATCCGTCGGAAAGTATCGGTCGCCAGTTGATGCAGGCGATTCCGCGCTGGACGCATAAAGGTCGCTGGTTTAAACGGCTGTGGTTCTGGCGCAAAGTGCGCGCCATTGAGTTGCTGCACCGCGTCGGTATCAAAGATCATAAAGACATCATGCGCAGTTTCCCGTACGAACTCACCGACGGCGAATGCCAGAAAGTGATGATCGCCATCGCGCTGGCCAACCAGCCGCGTTTGCTGATCGCTGATGAACCGACCAATGCGATGGAGCCGACCACGCAGGCGCAGATTTTCCGTCTGCTGAGTCGCCTCAACCAGAATAACAACACCACCATTTTGCTGATCAGCCACGATCTGCGCACCATGAGCCACTGGGCCGACCGCATCAATGTGATGTATTGCGGGCAAACAGTGGAAAGTGCGCAAAGCGAAGATTTGATGGAGTCGCCGCATCATCCTTACACTCAGGCGCTGATCCGTGCGATGCCCGATTTCGGTAGCGCGCTGCCGCACAAAAGCCGCCTGAACACACTGTCTGGCGCGATTCCTTCGCTGGAACATTTGCCGATTGGCTGTCGTTTGGGGCCGCGTTGCCCGTATGCGCAGCGTAAGTGCATCGAAACGCCGCGTCTGACCGGCAATAAAGCGCATCTGTTTGCCTGCCACTTCCCACTGAATATGGAGAGCCAGTAAACATGGAAACGCTGCTGGAAGTGCGCAACCTGAGTAAAACCTACCGCTATCGCACCGGCCTGTTTCGTCGTCAGCACGTTGAGGCGGTGAAAGGCGTCAGTTTTACCCTGCGTGAGAAACAGACGCTGGCGGTGATTGGTGAAAACGGTTCGGGGAAATCGACGCTGGCGAAGATGCTCAGCGGCATGGTCGAGCCGAGCGAAGGCGAAATGCTGATTGACGATCACCCGCTGGAGTACGGCGATTACGGCTATCGCAGCCAGCGCATTCGCATGATTTTTCAGGATCCTTCAACCTCGCTCAATCCGCGTCAGCGCATCAGCCAGATTCTCGATTTCCCGCTGCGCCTGAATACCGAGTTGGATGATGTAGCGCGCGAAAAACGCATTATTGCCACGCTGCGTCAGGTCGGCTTATTGCGCGATCACGCCGGATACTATCCGCACATGCTGGCGCCCGGCCAGAAGCAGCGTCTGGCGCTGGCGCGTGCGCTGATTCTGCAGCCGAAAGTGATCGTCGCCGATGAAGCCCTCGCCTCGCTGGATATGACCATGCGTTCGCAGTTGGTGAACCTGATGCTGGAACTGCAGGAGAAGCACGGCATCGCCTATATTTATGTCACGCAGCATCTCGGCATGATGAAGCACATCAGCGATCAGGTGCTGGTGATGCATCAGGGCGAAGTGGTTGAGCGCGGCGGCACCGCCGATGTCCTGGCCTCGCCGCTGCACGATCTCACCAAACGCCTGATCACCAGCCACTTTGGTGAAGCCTTAACCGCCGAAGCCTGGCGCCGCGAGCGTTAAGGCGCGGAAAACGCGGTGCGATTTACCGCATTTATACAGACGTGCTAGACTTCGCACGAGATTAACGTCGGTCGCCTAATTTTCAACCATCGCGACCGCCAACAACAATGACCAAAAGGATTACAGCTATGGGTTTTCTTTCCGGTAAGCGCATTCTGATTACTGGCGTTGCCAGTAAACTCTCAATCGCCTACGGTATTGCGCAGGCGATGCACAAACAGGGCGCAGAACTGGCTTTCACCTACCAGAACGACAAACTGAAAAGTCGTGTGGAAGAGTTTGCTAAAGATCTGGGTTCAGACATTGTTCTGCCATGCGATGTGGCTGAAGACGAGAGCATCACTGCGCTGTTCACCGAACTGGCAAAAACCTGGCCGAAATTTGACGGTTTCGTTCACTCCATCGGTTTCGCACCTGGCGATCAGCTGGATGGCGACTACGTGAATGCCGTCACCCGTGAAGGCTTCAAAATCGCTCACGACATCAGCGCGTACAGCTTTGTGGCGATGGCGAAAGAGTGCCGTGCGATGCTGAACCCGAATTCTGCCCTGCTGACCTTGTCTTACCTGGGTGCAGAGCGCGCCATCCCGAACTACAACGTGATGGGTCTGGCGAAAGCCTCTCTGGAAGCTAACGTGCGCTACATGGCGAACGCAATGGGTCCAGAGGGCACGCGTGTTAACGCCGTTTCTGCCGGTCCAATCCGTACGCTGGCTGCATCAGGCATCAAAGATTTCCGTAAGATGCTGGCACACTGCGAAGCGGTTACCCCGATTCGTCGTACCGTTACCATCGAAGACGTGGGTAACTCAGCGGCATTCCTGTGCTCTGATCTGGCGGGTGGTATCACTGGTGAAGTGGTACACGTTGATGGCGGCTTCAGCATTGCCGCAATGAACGAGCTGGAACTGAAATAAGATTTACGTAGGGTCGCCATTCATGGCGACCTCTCTTTCAAAAAAATCCCCCCTTATACTCGTAAGCTATTAATTATTCCCCATCATTCTTTTGCCGCGGACGGCCGTTCAGCGACGATAAGCTAGCCCTTTGTTGCATGCCTGCTTTTCAGATTCGCACGCTATGCAGCAAGTCCGTTTTTAGCGCAAGGAATGACCATGGAACAACGCCGTTCTCCCGGCCATGACCACTGGTTTTATGAAAGCCAGACTCGCCCGAATAGCACCGCCACTGCGCCGCTGGTGCCCGAAGCCGCCTATATCGACGATCGTTTCTTACTCGGTTTGCAACAGGAAGCGACCGCGCTACAGCCGCTGCTGTCGCGTTTTCAGCCTGCGTTATTGGCCGCGCGCGATCTCAGCCAGATTCTGTTTCCCGATACGCTTGCCACCAGTTTGACCCACACCTTAACGCTGTACGATCGCCTCAGCACCGCGCTGACGGTGGCGCAGGTCGCCGGCGTGCAGCGCCTGTGCAATCACTACTCCGCCCGGCTCAATCCGTTGCCTGGCCCGGACTCATCACGCGAAAGTAATAATCGCCTGACGCAAATCACCCAGTATGCGCGCCAGCTGGCAATGCAGCCGGAACTGATCACCGCCAACAGCATCAGCGCGCTGGACGCGGTGGGTTTAACCGAGCCGGATATCGTCACGCTGAATCAGCTGGTGGGATATGTCAGCTATCAGTCGCGCGTGGTGGCCGCGCTGCAGGCGATGATGGGCTTGCCGGTGCGCTGGATTCCGGGCGTTTCACCGCCGCCGGATGCCAGCGCAGAGCTGTTCACACGCAACGACGGCTGGCAGCATGCACTGAAACCGGTTGAACTGCGCTACGCCAGCGCCGATCAGCTGGCGGCGGTCACCTTCTGTCAGGGCATTGAGGGATTGGATGATGCCATTTGGCTGCTGGTGCACGATGCGCAAGCGCTGTATGGCTTTGCCACTCTGAAGCAGCGGCTGAGTGAACATTTTGCCGAGGATGAAGCGCTGGCGCAGGCGGTCAGCGCGCGGGTGCTGGGTTGTCGACGTCAGTTTCATCGTGTTTCTGATGAATGGCGAGCCGCGCTGTTGCAGGATGTCGAAGGCGCTGCCGCAGCTTCGCCGGTGATTTTACTCAGCGCCCAGCTCACTCGCCTGCCCGACCGCTTCAGCGCTGCGCATCTGCAGCCACTGTTGAATGCCGGCTGGGGCAGCGAACGCATCTTCACCTTGTTACAAGCGGTGGCTTTCGCCAGCTGGCAGGATCGCGTGCTGATGGCGCTCGGCGAAACCCGTTAATCGGGAAGATGCCGCCGCGCTTCATCAAAGAAATGCTGAGCCAGCGGCGATGCTCTGCCCGGCTCGGCAATCACTAACGCCGCCTGCCTGCCCATCGGCGCAATTTCAATCGGCCGCCGCGCCAGATTCTGCATCAGCTCCGGCAACAGATGCCCGCAGGGCGACACCATCACGCCGAGGCCAACCTGCGCACTTTGCAGCAGTTGCATAATCGACGCGCTCTCAACAATCACGCGCGGAATCAAGCCGGTTTCACGCAATTGCCCATCAAGATAACGACGAAAATAGCGCGTCGGTTCCGCCAGACACAGCGGCTGGCTGGCAAGCGTGGTGAGCGAGATGCTCTCTTGCTCCAGCAGCACCGGGAAATGCCCCGGATTAAACAGCGCTTCGACGCCCGGATCTTTCAGCAGAGCGGTTTGGAAATGCAGCTCGCGCAATGACGTCAGTTCAAAGAAGCCGATACCGCCATCGACGGTGTGGCTGTTGAGCGCTTCCAGTAACTGATCGGCGCTCATCGCGGCAACGCGATAGTCGAGCTGCGGATAACGCGCTTCCACCGCTTTCAACAATGCGGGCAGCGCCACGCTGCATTGCGGCATAACACCAAGCCGCAAGGTGCCGTTGACGCCATGTTTGAGCGACTCCACTTCCAGCTTCAATCCCTGATACACCGAGACAATTTCCCGCGCCCAGGTCAGCACGCGTTCGCCTTCCGGCGTAAAGCCATCGAAATTGTTACTGCGGTTGATCAGCGACAGCCCTAATTCGCGCTCAAGGTTTTTCAGACGCATCGACAGCGTCGGCTGGCTGACAAAGCTGGCTTCTGCTGCACGGCCAAAGTGGCGTTCGCGTTCCAGATTACATAGGTAAATTAATTGTTTGATGTCCATGGAAAGCAGAATTGGCTGGAAAACGGCAGTGTATCATGGCGGTTGCCGCTGCGCTGAGTCCACGCGCAGCGGCCATTGAGTTACGCCACGCCCAAAGCACTTTTAACGTCATTGGCGATCTTTTCGACCTGCGGCCCGTAAATCACCTGCACGTCGTGTTCGCTGACGCGATTGATGCCGTTCGCGCCGGTGGTGAGTAACGTTTGATCAACCACTTCATTCATCTGTTTAACCCGCACGCGTAGCCGGGTGAAGCAGCAATCGACGTCCTCTATATTGGCTTCGCCGCCCAGCCCGCTGATGATCACTTTGGTGCGCTCATCCGCCGCTACTTGTTCCGGTTTGTGCTCCTCATCAGATTCGCGCCCCGGCGTTTCTACTCGCATCCGCTTAATCACAAAGCGGAAGCCGTAGTAGTAAATCGGCACATAAATCACGCCAAGGACAATCGTCCACCACCAGTGCGTTTTACTGCCGCCGAGAATGCCGAACACCACCAAATCGATTGCGCCGCCCTGCACGTTACCAATCATCAGATGCAGCATCGACATCAACATAAATGACAGGCCGGTTAACAGCGCATGCAGGATATACAGCACCGGCGAAACAAAAATGAAACAGAACTCCAGCGGTTCGGTGATGCCGGTGGTAAAGGAGGTCAGCGCACCGGCCAGCACCAGCGCTTTGACGCGCTGCTTATGTTCGGGGCGCGCGGTGTGGTAAATCGCCAGTGCGGCGGCCGGCAAGCCAAACATCATTACCGGAATTTTGCCCTGAGCGAGGAACTGTGTGGCACCGCGCACCGTATCGTCCGGGATGGCGCCGGGATGCGTCAGCGAAGTGTTGAAGATGTTGAGCGCGCCGACGATGCTTTGCCCATCTACCGTTGCCATGCCGCCAATCGGCGTGAAGCGCACGGTTTCGTTGAGAATGTGATGCAAACCGGTCG
Source organism: Enterobacter sp. Sphag1F (assembly GCF_014193275.1). Classification (NCBI taxonomy): domain Bacteria; kingdom Pseudomonadati; phylum Pseudomonadota; class Gammaproteobacteria; order Enterobacterales; family Enterobacteriaceae; genus Enterobacter; species Enterobacter sp. Sphag1F. Next base: position 157,962 of record NZ_JACHZD010000001.1, read on the forward strand.
GAATCAGCAAACGTTCACTGGTGCCGAGCAGAAAGGCGCCGTACTGCCCGCTCTTACCAATCATCAGGCCAACCCACGCGATGCCTTCGCCGATGGTCGGCCAAATCAACGCCAGCAGCACGCCCACCAGCGGCAGCACTACCACGGTAACGATCGGCACAAAGCGGCGTCCGCCAAAGAAGCTGATCGCTGTGGGCAGTTGCTGGGTGTAGAAGCGGTTGTGCAGCACCACGGTAATCAATCCCGCAATCACGCCGCCCAGCACGCTCATGTTGTAAGTAAAGATGCCAAGCATGTCGATGTATTCGGCGGACGTCATCATTGCTGCAGTTTGGTCCATGCCCGCTTTCTGCAGTGCTTCTGGCGTGGTGGTGGCGGCCGTCAATCCTTTCGAGGCCAGTGTAGAGCTGATACCCACGTTCATGGCGATATAGCCAATCACGGCGGCAAAGGCGGCGGTCGGTTTCTCCGCTTTGGCCAGCCCAATGGCGCTGGCCACCGCAAAGAACAGCGGCAGATTGGCGAACAGCGCGCCCGCCACTTTGCGGATAAAACCGATGATCAGTTGCGGTACCTGCAGATTGGCGAAGGCATCGCCAGTAATCGCCGGGTTTTGCATTGCGGCGGCCAGGCCAAGAAAGATCCCTGCGGCAGCGATCACCGAGATGGGCATCATCAAGGCTTTGCCGAAGGCGTGAATTTGGCTTGCCAGATTCTTCATGCGCGTGCCCTTTTCAGAATGGAAAGAGCAATTATTAGCCAGTTATCCCAGCAGCACGTAACCGCCGCCCTTTATCAGCCGGAAAAGTTTGACTTAGGTCACGCTTTACGCCCGACCCGCGATAAACGCCGCCTATCGCACCATTAAACCAATCAATTAGACAACTTTTAAGGAGAGTCGCACACTTTCCGCTAACAGAAGACATATTCTGATAACAACTCATAAACAAATAAGCCTGCAACTATGAAATTTAAACGTAAGATTCAACCCTATCGCGCTGCTGCGGGCGGCTGGGGTTCATTGGAAGCCACCACCCGTTTCGTCCTTGATAGTAAAGCTGCCCTGAAAAATATGCGTAACCTGATGCGCATGAACAAAGCACGCGGTTTCGACTGCCCAGGTTGCGCCTGGGGCGATGACAACAAAAGCACCTTTAGCTTTTGTGAAAACGGGGCAAAAGCGGTGACGTGGGAAGCCACGCGTCGTGTGGTTGAGCCAGAATTTTTTGCTCAGCATAGCGTCAGCACCCTTTACCAGCAGAGCGATTACTTCCTTGAGTATCAGGGACGCTTAACCCATCCAATGCGCTACAACAGCGCTACCGACCACTACGAACCGATCAGCTGGGACGATGCGCTAGCCTTGATTGCTCGCCATCTGCAGGCGATGGATCATCCGAACCAAATGGAGCTTTACACCTCCGGCCGCGCCAGTAATGAAGCTTCCTGGCTTTATCAGCTGTTTGGCCGCGTGATGGGCACCAACAACTTCCCCGACTGCTCCAACATGTGTCACGAAGCCAGCGGCACCGGCCTGAAGCGCAGCATCGGCGTGGGTAAAGGCACTATTCGTCTGGACGATTTTGATCACGCCGACGCGATTTTCGTGCTGGGTCAGAATCCGGGCACCAACCATCCGCGCATGCTGCACAGCCTGCGCCACGCCGCCGATCACGGTGCGAAGATTGTCACCTTTAACACGCTGCGCGAACGCGGCCTTGAGCGTTTTGCCGATCCGCAAAAGCCGCTGGAAATTGTCACGTCGATGGCGGGTACCATTAGTTCTGCCTATTACCAGCCTAATCTGGGCGGCGATATGGCGGCGGTGCGCGGTATGGTAAAAGCCCTGCTCGAGCTACAGCGTGCACGTTTGGCAGCCGGTGAGAAAGGCATTTTCGATCAGGCGTTTATTGATGCGAATACGCATGGTGTAGATGACTATCTCGCTGCGGTGGATAACACCCGCTGGGATGATATCGTGCGCCAATCCGGTCTGAGCGAAGTTCAGATCCGTGAAGCGGCGGCGATTTATCAAAGTGCCGAACGCGTGATTGTTACCTGGGCGATGGGTATCACGCAGCATAAACACTCGGTGGATACCGTTCGCGAGATCACCAACCTGCAGCTGCTGTTTGGTCAGTTGGGCAAGAAAGGCGCAGGCCTGTGTCCGGTGCGCGGCCACAGTAACGTGCAGGGCAACCGCACCATGGGCATTGATGAGAAACCGGGCAAGCCGTTCCTCGATGCCCTCGGCGCGCACTTTGATTTCGAACCACCGCGCGAGCATGGCCACAACACCGTTGAAGCGTTGAACGCGATGCTGCGTGACGAAGTGAAAGTGCTGATCGCGCTGGGCGGCAACCTTGCGGCGGCCGCACCGGATTCACCGGTCACCGAAGAAGCGTTGCAGCATTGCGGTTTGACCGTGCACATCAGCACCAAACTCAACCGCAGCCATTTGGTGCCGGGCCATGAAGGATTGATTCTGCCGACGCTGGGCCGTACCGAACGCGATCGCCAGGCAAGCGGCAATCAGTACATCACTGTTGAAGACTCGTTCAGCATGGTGCACGCCTCAGAAGGTGTCGGCATTCCACTGGCGGAAACGCAGCGTTCTGAAACCGCGATTGTGGCCGGCATCGCCCATGCAACCTTAGGCAGCGATAAAATCGACTGGCTGGCGATGGCAGGCAATTACGATCTGATTCGCGATCACATCGCCGCCACCATTCCCGGCTTTGCTGATTTCAATAACAAATGCGACATTCCGGGTGGTTTCTACCTCGGTAGCGCAGCCGCTGAGCTGCGCTTCAATACGCCAACCAAACGTGCCGAGTTCAGCGCTGCCGCCCTACCGACTTCACTGTTCCCGCAGTTAGGTGATGTCGCAGTGCCGTTCACCCTGCAAACCCTGCGTTCACACGATCAGTACAACACCACGATTTACGGCCTCGATGACCGTTATCGCGGCGTGTACGGTCAGCGTGAAGTGGTGTTTATCCATCCGGATGATATGGCGTCGCTGGGCTTCGCTGAAGGCCAGTTGGTGGATATCGAGACGCTGTGGAATGACGGCTTAACCCGTCGCGTCAGCGGTTTCAAACTGGTGCCGTATAACATTCCGCGCGGCAACCTTGCGGCTTATTATCCGGAAACCAACCCGCTGGTGCCGCTCTCCAGTTTTGGCGACGGCAGCGGCACGCCGACCTCAAAATCGGTGCCGGTGAAGCTGGCATTAACCGCCGCCGTAGCGTCACAACGCATCGCCTGACCAAAGCGTTATCAGAAGGTAAAAAGCCGCGTAAAGCGGCTTTTTAGCCTGTTTTGGCCTTGCCGCGCGGACCCGATTCGCGTAAAACTGTCAGCCGCTCTTAGGCCACGAAACTATATAAATTATGTTCCAGGATAATCCGCTGCTCGCGCAGCTTAAAGAGAAGCTTCACGCGCAGACTCCGCGCGTCGAAGGTGTTGTTAAAGGTACGGAAAAAGGCTTTGGCTTCCTCGAAGTTGATGCCCAGAAAAGCTACTTCATTCCGCCACCGCAGATGAAGAAAGTGATGCACGGCGACCGTATTTCTGCCGTGATCCACACCGATAAAGACCGCGAGAGTGCCGAGCCGGAAACCCTGGTTGAGCCGTTCCTGACCAGCTTTGTCGGCCGCGTGCAGAAGAAAGACGATCGTCTGTCAATTGTGCCGGATCATCCGCTGCTGAAAGATGCGATTCAGTGCCGCGCCGAACGTGGCGTGACCCACGATTTCCAGACCGGCGATTGGGCGGTGGCAGAGATGCGTCGTCACCCGCTGAAAGGCGATCGCGGTTTCTATGCCGAACTGACCGAATTCATTGTCACCGCGGACGATCACCTCGCGCCGTGGTGGGTAACGTTGTCGCGCCATAACCTCGAGCGTCAGGCTCCGGACGTCGGTTTTGGTGAGATGCTCGACGAAAATCTGCAGCGTGAAGATCTGACCGCGCTGAACTTCGTTACCATCGACAGCGCCAGCACCCAGGATATGGATGATGCGCTGTACGTGGAAGAAGCTGCCGACGGCAATCTGATCCTGACCATCGCCATCGCCGATCCGACCGCTTACGTGGCGGAAGGCAGCGAGCTGGATAAGCTGGCGTCAAAACGCGCGTTCACCAACTATCTGCCGGGCTTTAACATCCCGATGCTGCCGCGCGAACTCTCTGACGACGTCTGTTCTCTGCGTCCGAACGAACGTCGTCCAGCGCTGGCGTGCCGCGTCACCGTATTGAAAGATGGCAGCCTGGCTGATGACGTGCATTTCTTTGCCGCGTGGATCGAGTCGAAAGCCAAACTGGTTTATGACCAGGTTTCTGATTGGCTGGAAAACAGCGGCAGCTGGCAGCCAGAGAACGACGCCATCGCCCAGCAGATTCGCCTGCTGCACCAGGTTTGCCTGGCGCGCAGCGAGTGGCGTCAAACCCACGCGCTGGTGTTTAAAGATCGTCCGGACTATCGCTTTGTGTTGGGCGAGAAAGGCGAAGTGCTGGATATCATCTCTGAGCCACGCCGCATCGCTAACCGCATCGTGGAAGAGTCGATGATTCTGGCTAACGTCTGTGCCGCGAAAGTGCTGCAGGAGAAGCTGGGCTTCGGTATCTACAACCTGCATACCGGTTTCGATCTAGCCAACGCTGAGCAGGCCGCAGGCGTGCTGGCGGGTCATGGCATCACCGTGGATCCGCAGGCAATTACCACGCTGGAAGGCTTCCGCCAGCTGCGTCGTGAACTTGATGCGCAGCCAACCCAATATCTCGACAGCCGCATTCGTCGCTTCCAGTCGTTTGCCGAAGTCGGCACCGAACCGGGCCCGCACTTTGGTCTTGGCCTCGACGCGTACGCGACCTGGACTTCGCCGATTCGTAAGTTTGGCGACATGATCAACCATCGCTTGTTGAAAGCGATTGTGCGCGGCGAAAGCACCGCTCGTCCGCAGGATGAGCTGACGACCATCATGAGCGAACGTCGTCGCCTGAACCGCATGGCAGAGCGCGATGTCGGAGACTGGTTGTACGCACGCTTCCTCTCGCCGTTTGCCGGCACCGATCGCAAGTTCAGCGCCGAGATCATCGATGTCTCTCGCGGCGGCATGCGCGTGCGTCTGCAGGAGAATGGCGCGGTGGCCTTTATTCCTGCGCCGTTCATCCACGCGGTGCGTGATGAACTGGTGTGCTCGCAGGAAAGCGGCACCGTGCAGGTTAAAGGTGAAGTTGCTTACCGTGTGACGGACATCATCGACGTGACCATCGCCGAAGTGCGTATGGAAACCCGCAGCGTGGTCGCACGTCCGGCCGCCTGAGCATGAAAACTGGCGGGATAACAGCCGTTATCCCGCATTTCTCTCCGCCCGCTTTAGCAAATGTTAAATTTGCATTCCGCTTCACATTTCTAACGCCTCTGCCTGTCGTTAACAATTCATTACATTACTTTTAACTTGTTGTATTCGATCGCCTCTTTTCCCGGTCCCTACAAGGAGTTAACTCATGAACAACGTCAAAACCAGTCTCATCTGGTTAGCGGTGGCGTTAATTGGCGCGGGCGCATTTGCCATGCTGGCCCTCAGCCGTGGCGAACACGTCAACGCGGTCTGGCTGGTGATTGCCTCCGTCGCCTGCTACAGCATTGCCTATCGCTTTTACAGCCTGTTTATCGCTAAGCGCATCTTCGAACTGGACGATCGCCGTCGCACGCCGGCGGAGCGCTTAAGTGACGGCCTTGATTATGTGCCCACCAATAAATGGGTGCTGTTCGGCCACCATTTTGCGGCGATTGCCGGCGCGGGCCCGCTGGTCGGCCCGATCCTCGCGGCGCAAATGGGCTTCCTGCCTGGCACCATCTGGATTCTGGTTGGCGTGATGTTTGCCGGAGCGGTGCAAGATTTCCTGATTCTGTTTATCTCTACGCGCCGTGACGGCCGCTCGCTCGGTGAGATGGCCCGCCAGGAACTCGGTTCATTCGCTGGCGTTGTCACCATGCTCGGCGCGCTGGGCGTGATGATCATCATCCTCTCCGCACTGGCCTTGGTGGTGGTGAAGGCGCTGGCCAACAGTCCCTGGGGCTTATTCACCATCGCCGCGACCATTCCGATTGCGCTGTTTATGGGCGTGTATATGCGTTTCCTGCGTCCGGGCAAAATCGCGGAGGTGTCGATTATTGGCTTCGTGCTGATGATGGCGGCGATTATTTACGGCGGTAACGTGGCGGCCGATCCCTATTGGGGCCCGCTGTTCACGCTGAAAGGCACGGAGTTGACGTGGGTGCTGGTGATATACGGTTTTGTCGCCTCTTCGCTGCCGGTGTGGCTGCTGCTGGCGCCGCGCGATTATCTCTCCACCTTCCTGAAAATCGGCGTGATCATTGGTTTGGCCATCGGCATCGTGTTTGCCATGCCCGAGATGAAAATGCCTGCGGTAACCAAATTTATTGATGGCACCGGGCCGGTCTTCTCCGGCGCGCTGTTCCCGTTCCTGTTTATCACTATCGCTTGTGGCGCCATTTCAGGTTTCCATGCGCTGGTTTCGAGCGGTACCACACCAAAACTGGTTGAGCGCGAAAGCCATATCCGCTTTATCGGCTACGGCGCGATGCTGATGGAATCCTTCGTGGCGATCATGGCGCTGATTTGTGCCTCGGTGCTTGATCCGGGCGTTTACTTTGCTATGAACTCGCCTGCCGCGCTGATTGGCACCACGGTGGAAAATGCGTCGCAGGTGATTAACGGCTGGGGCTTCGTGGTAACGCCAGAAATGCTGAGCGGCATTGCGCGTGACGTCGGCGAAAGCACCATTCTTTCCCGTGCCGGTGGCGCACCCACCTTTGCGGTCGGCATGGCGCACATCATCACCGAAGTGTTTAACAGCCGCGCCATGATGGCGTTCTGGTATCACTTTGCCATCCTGTTTGAAGCGCTGTTTATCCTCACCGCTGTGGACGCCGGTACCCGCGCCTGCCGCTTTATGGTGCAGGATTTGGTGGGCACCGTGGTGCCATCGATGGCGAATAACCGTTCATGGTTGGGCAACATGGCGGGAACCACCGTTGCGGTGGCGGGCTGGGGCTTCTTCGTTTATCAGGGCGTAGTCGATCCGCTCGGTGGCATCAATACGCTGTGGCCGCTGTTTGGTATCGGCAACCAGATGCTGGCGTCGATGGCGCTGATTCTCGGCACCGTGGTGCTGTTCAAAATGAAGAAGCAGCGTTATGCGTGGGTGACAATTGTGCCGACCGCCTGGCTGTTTATTACCTCGATGACTGCTGGCTGGCAGAAGATTTTCCACGAGAAGCCATCGATTGGTTTCCTTGCGCAGGCCAACAAGTTCCGCAAAGGCATTGATGACGGCATTGTCATCGCCCCAGCGAAAACCGTCGCTGACATGCAAACTATCGTCTTCAGCAATCAAATTAACGCGGCCCTGTGCGCCTTCTTCATGCTGGTGGCGGTGACCATGCTGGTTTCTGCCTTCTTTGTGATTCGTCGGGCGCTCAACAGCAGCGTGCCGACTACCCATGAATCCGAGATCTCACTGCGTAAAGAGGTGCGAAATGTCTGAGTCCATTTATCACTGGAGAAAACCCACCGGGGCGTGGCAGATTCAGCAGTGCTTACCAATCGCACCCGCTACGGCTGGGCAAAATCTTACGCGCTGGCAGCGCATCTGGCAGGGATTACAGCAAAGTTTTCGTTTAATGGTCGGCGTTCATGACTATCAAACTTATCTGAAGCATATGCGCGAACATCATCCAACTATCGCCCCCATGGATGAACGCGCTTTTCACCGTCACTGCCTCGATGCCCGCTTTCCCAGCCAGGCCGGAAAACTGGGTAAGTGTCCTTGCTAACCAGGAACAGCCCCGCTTGCCGGGGCTTTTTCGTGCCATTCTTTAATAAAAACAAAAATATATTTGGATTGCATCTTGTGCTGGCGCAGGAGGTTGAATACTGTTGCTAAAATAATGAGATACCGCCCGCTGAGCATTCCCCCGGAGGAAGTTTCCATGACCGATGAACAAGGGCAAACATTGCTATACACCTTGTTTGGCACCACCAGCCCTCATTGGCGTTTAACTTCAGATAGTGATGCTCTGCATTTTGCCGAAGATGAGAACGCGAACACCAATATGGCGGTTCCGCTGACTCCCGCACAAGCCAGTTTATTGCGTGCGATGACGGTCATTACCTCAAGTATTAACCTCACGCTGTCGCTGCACGGCGAACCCGTTCCGATGCATTTTGTCGGCCGTAAAGTCAATCAATCGACCTGGGCAGGCACCTCTTCAGCCTGGGGCGATACCTCGGCTGTCGCGCGCGATTTAACGCTGGGATTATCGTTCGCCGAGCAAGTGGTTTCTGAGGCGAATTCAGTGATCGTGATTCTCGATCAGCGCGGCAATATTCAGCGTTTCAATCGTTTGAGTGAAGAGTACACCGGGCTGAAAGAGCAGGAAGTGATTGGCCGCAACGTTTTCCAGCTGTTTATGACCAAGCAGGAAGCGCAGGCATCACGCCGCAATATCGCCGGATTCTTCCGTGAAGGCAGTTCTTACGAAGTTGAACGCTGGATTAAAACCCGTAAAGGTCAGCGACTGTTTCTGTTTCGTAATAAGTTCGTTCACAGCGGTAGCGGAAAAAATGAAATTTTCCTCATCTGTTCCGGAACCGACATAACTGAAGAGCGCCGCGCTCAGGAACGCCTGCGCGTGCTGGCCAATACCGATACCGTGACCGGCTTGCCCAATCGCAACGCGATCCATCAGCAGATTAGTCTGGCACTGGAGCTGGCGAATGGCAGTCAAACCGGTGTGGTTTACCTCGATTTAGACAATTTTAAGAAGGTGAACGACGCTTACGGCCATATGTTTGGCGATCAGCTGCTGCAAGCGGTGTCGTTGGCCATCCTCAGCTGCCTTGGCAAAGACCAGACGCTGGCGCGCCTTGGCGGCGATGAGTTTGTGGTGCTGGCGGAACACACCAGCCAGGCGGCGCTGGAAGCGATGGCATCGCGCATCCTTGAGCGGCTGCGCCAGCCGTTCCGCATTGGATTGATTGAAGTCTACAGCGGCTGCTCGATTGGTATCGCCCTCGCCCCGCTGCATGGCGAAGATCGTGAAAGCCTGATTCGTAACGCCGATACCGCGATGTATCACGCCAAAGAGAACGGTCGCGGCAAGTTCTGTGTGTTCGCTAACGAGATGAATCAGCGCGTGTTTGAGTATCTGTGGCTCGATACCAACCTGCGCAAAGCGCTCGAACTGGATCATCTGGTGGTGCATTACCAGCCGAAACTCAATGCCGAAGGTGATGTGCTGAGCGCCGAAGCGCTGGTGCGCTGGAATTCCCCGGAGCGTGGTTTGGTGCCGCCGGGCGACTTTATTTCGTATGCCGAAGAGTCCGGTTTGATTGTGCCTTTGGGCCGCTGGGTGATGCTGAATGTGTTGCAGCAGATCATCAAGTGGCGCAGCGAAGGCATCTATCTGCGCGTCGCGGTGAACGTCTCGGCTAAACAGCTGATTGACCAGAGTATTTATACCGACCTGAAACATGCGCTGAATGAAGCCGGTTTGACCGACTGTCCGATTGATATCGAACTGACGGAAAGCTGTTTGATTGAGAATGAAGCTGGCGCACTGATGCTGATGAAGCAGTTTCAGGAACTGGGTGCGCAAGTACATCTTGATGATTTTGGTACCGGTTACTCCTCGCTTTCCCAGTTGGCGCGCGTTCCTATTGACGCCATTAAACTGGATCAGAGTTTTGTGCGTAATATCAATAAGCAACCTGTTGCGCAGTCGCTGGTCCGTGCGATTGTCGCCGTTGCCAAAGCCTTGAAGCTGCAGGTGATTGCCGAAGGCATTGAAACTAAAGCCGAAGAAAAGTTTGTTATGGCCAATGGTGTCGATGGGCGTCAGGGTTATTATTATGCAAAACCAATGCCCGCAGAAGAGCTCGGGCATTGGCTGGCTAAGCATCCTGCCCGCGTCTAACGCTGGTTTGCGAGATTAGCCGGCTTTGCGCAAGGATGCGCTATGACGGTTCTGCAGTTGTACCAGTCGTTCCATGTAAGCAATGTCTTTCGGTTCCAGTGTGAAGGCATAATCAACCCAATCCTCGGTGATATCCATCAGCTCGGCGCGTGATAATTGCAATACGCGCTGACGCGCTTTCAGCATCGCACGCACGCCGTTGAGCTTTGGACGTAACGTATCGATAAAGGTCCGTGTGGTGCGATAACCATCGCCCGGCTGGAACACTTTGTCGACCAGCCCACGCGTTTCATACCACTCCGCGCTGTGTGACTCGCCTTCCATAATCAGCTCTTCAGCCAGCTTCATGCCAGAGCGACGCGCCACTAACGAGTAGCCGCCCATGCCAGGGAACAAGTTGAACGCGATCTCCGGGAAGCCCATGCGCGCGCTGTTCTGCGCCAGAATGAAGTGATGCGCCAGCGCCGCTTCAAAGCCGCCACCGAGAGCACTGCCCTCAATCATCGCCAGCGTGACCGCACCGGTATCGAAACCCCGCGCTGCGGAGTGGATGCAGTCAACACAGGCACGTGCATAAGCGCGCAGTGCTTCACGACGGTTGTTGCGAATGCACTCCACGAAGAAACGCAAATCGCCTCCGGCGTTAAACATCTGTGGCACTAACGATCCCGTCACCCAGAAATCAATCGGCAGACCAGAACGCTGAGCGGAATAGCTCAGGTTCATGATCTCCTCAATTAATTCGTGGTTGAAACTCGGACGGGGTTGCGCACGCAGCATCATCCACATGGTACGTCGGCCCTCTTCATAGTAGGCGGCGAGCTGTGTGGTTTGTCCAACTTCGGTGAACAGTCTGCATGTCGGTTGGTTAATTACTGTCATTGTCTCATCCTCTGTTTATGTTTATGTAGTGCGTTAAACGCCACATCAGCGTAATCCAGAGTGAGGCCAGACCAAATGAGAGATTGATTTATAAAGCAAAATCCAGAGATATCCCCGACCAGCGGCCGGGGAAGCATTAGCGGGCTTACTTGATGGCTGCGCGTTGCCCCACGGCAACATGAGAACGCTTAACGCGTCGTGAATAAACAGCCGTAATGATTGGCACAATGACGGAAGTGACAATGACAGAAGTGGCGACTAGCGCTGTGGCAGCCGGTGCGACCGGTTTAAACTGTGGCAGCATCTCGGCAATCAACACTGGCGTAGCCACCGCAGCACCGGCGGTGCTGGATGCTGCAATCCCTGCCGTACCATCACCACCGCCAATCAGGCGATCGGCAATGATCAGCGGAATGCCGGTCACAATGATCACTGCGACGCCAAGCATGATTCCCAGCAGGCCAGTTTGCGCGATGACGGTCAAATCAATGGTGTTGCCCAATGCGAAGGCAAAGAACGGAATTAGCGTGTGTACCGCTTTACCAAAGAACTCGCGCAGTTCGGGATCAAGATTACCGAGCGCAAATCCAACGATAAACGGCAGCACTGCGCCCACGAAGACATGCGGCTCGAATGAGGCGATGCCTGCGGTGCCGAGGATCACCATCGTCATCAGCGGCCCCGACTCCAGCGACATCAAGACGAATGCACCGGCTTCTTCTTTCGAACCGTATTGCTGCATGATAGAAGCGTATAAGCCGCCGTTGGTCATATCCATCGCCGCCACTAACGCCAGCGTGGAGAGTCCGGCAAACATGCCCACTTCCACGCCGTTTTCTGGCATCACACGTGAGGCAATCGCTGCGACAACCCAAGCTACCGCAATTTTGGTGAGTACCAGCGTGCCTGATTTACGCAGCACCGTGCCGGTGGCGCTGAGTTTGATGGATGCGCCCATGCAGAAGAACCACACCGCGAGGATTGGTACGGTGCCGGTCATCAACCCATTGGTGAAGGAACCAAAGTATTTACCTGCGCCGGGAGAGAACGTATGGCATAGCGCGCCCAAAAACAGCGGAATCAGCATCATGCCGCCAGGAATTTTATCAATTGCACGTTTGATATGCATAAGAGTGTCACCTTAACTGAGCCAGAGGGAGGTGTTTTTATGAATTGCCAGATGGCATGGCGAGCAAGATAACGATTGGCTGAAAGGAAAAAAGTGATCACAAATGCATTTATGAAACACTGTTTTATTTTTATTGATTGATCATTTTGTATTTATGATGCGTATCGCCATACCAGATGATTTGATGCAAAAAGAAAGGCGCCCGCAGGCGCCTATGATTCTAAATCAGCCTTAATTCTGCCCATACCACGCATTTTTACCGTGCTTGCGCAGATAGTGCAGATCAAGCAAGGTTTGCGATATCGGCGGTAACTCAGTGCGCAACTGCTCGGTATGCAGCGCCATATAAGCTACTTCTTCTAATACCACCGCACTGTGTACCGCAGCATGCGCGTCTTTGCCCCAGGCAAAGGGGCCGTGGGAATTGACCAACACGGCGGGAATCGCTGTTGGCTCAATTGCGCGCTGCGCAAAAGTTTCAATGATCACCTGCCCGGTGTTCCACTCGTATTCCTGCTCAATTTCTTCACGCTTCATCTGCCGTGTACAAGGAATGGTGCCGTAGAAATCATCGGCGTGCGTGGTGCCCAACGCGATGATTTCGCGTCCAGCCTGCGCCCAAATGGTGGCATGCCGCGAGTGCGTATGCACGATGCCGCCAATCTCTGGCCAGGCGAGATAGAGCGCGCGGTGCGTAGCGGTATCCGATGACGGGCGCATGTTACCTTCGATCACCTCACCGCTGGCGAGATCAACAACCACCATATCGTCGCGCTGCATCTGTTCGTACTTCACGCCCGACGGCTTAATCACCAATAAACCGCGATCGCGGTCCACCGCACTGACATTGCCCCAGGTAAAAGTGACCAAGTTGTAACGGGGTAAATCGAGGTTGGCTTCCAGCACCTGCTGCTTTAACGCTTCCAGCATCTTTTTTCTCCTGCAAACTGTGATAGCTGAATTGTGCGGAGCAGTGAGGAAAAGCGTTATGGAAGGAATGGCTGTAAAAGCTGCGGAAAGTGGCTATGACGAGAAATCTGTGGCTTGAAGGGGTTTCGAACAACAAACAAGACGTGGATTGCAGACTTGTAGTTTAGGACCGTTTTACCCTGCCGAGTGCGCCGTAACATCTATACTTATAAAGTTACCTCGGTGATAACAATCAAGGAGAAGTTAATGACTACAACAATGAAACGTCTTACTGCTGCCGTCCTGGCAACAACTTTAGTTGTCGCGCTGAGCGGCTGTTCAAACTGGTCCAAACGCGACCGTAATACCGCAATCGGTGCGGGTGCCGGTGCCATTGGTGGTTCAGTACTGACCAACGGTAGCGGACTCGGTACTGTTGGCGGCGCAGCTGTAGGCGGCATCATCGGCCACCAGATCAGCAAATAAAATATAATTATCAGGCTACGCAGCGCATCTACTTAACAACGGGCCACCTAATAAGTGGCCCGAACTGTTTCAACCGCCAGCCAGTTTGACTTTCATGCCTTTGGCTTCCAGCAGCGTTTTAATCAGATCGCGTTTGTCGCCCTGAATCTCAATCACGCCCTCTTTAACTGACCCGCCACAACCACACTTTTTCTTCAGCTCAGCGGCCAGTTTTTCGAGTGCGCCATCATCCAGATCGATGCCGGTGACCAGACACACGCCCTTCCCTTTGCGTCCGCTGGTTTGGCGCTGGATACGCACGATACCATCGCCTTTCGGCCGCGGCGCTTTCTCTTCTTCATGGGTGATTCGGCCGCTGTCGGTCGAATACACCAATCGATTGTCCTGAGCCATTAAGCCTCCTGTAAACTTTGCAGGATTTGCTGCAGTGTGGCGGCCGGATCGGCGGATTGGGTGATCGGACGCCCGATGACCATATAATCCACACCCGCGAGTTTAGCCTGCTGCGGCGTCATGATACGGCGCTGATCGCCCGCATCGCAGCCAGCCGGACGAATACCTGGGGTAACCAGCGCGAAATCCTGACCAATTACCTGCTTAAAGTGCACGGCTTCCTGCGCCGAACAAACCACGCCGTGCAGGCCGCAATCGCGGGTCAAACGCGCCAGTCGTTCAGCCTGCTCAGCTGGAGACAAGGTAATGCCCAAACCTTTCAGATCGTCTTCATCCATGCTGGTCAACACGGTGACCGCAATCAGCAGCGGTGCATCTTTACCAAATGGCACCAGCGCTTCACGTGCCGCGTTCATCATGCGAGCGCCACCGCTGGCGTGCACGTTCACCATCCATACGCCAAGATCGGCCGCTGCCGCGACTGCATGTGCGGTGGTGTTTGGGATGTCATGAAACTTGAGATCGAGGAACACTTCAAAACCACGTTCCTGCAGCGTTTTCACCAGCGATGGACCAAACAGCGTGAACATCTCTTTGCCCACTTTCAGGCGACACTGGCTTGGATCGATGCGGTCTACAAACTGCAGCGCGCTGTTGAGATCATGATAGTCGAGTGCCACCAGAATAGGTGAAGTGGTTACAGGCATAACGTTTCCTCAGTAACAGGCACCCGCAGGCGCGATGGACAAACGGCAAGCATTCTACCTGCGCAGGCCGGTGCCGACAATCACGCTGCCGCCAGAACTTGCCTGTTTGACCGCTTGCTGCACGATGCTGAAGGAGTATTAGTATTAAATACTAATAGTATGTTGTAACTAATAAGCTTTAGATAGAATACAAATACGGCCATTTATTGGCCGTCGAGTCCACGAATAGGTTTTACGGAAGACCAGGCGCGGCAAGATGGGCAATGCCAGTAAAGTGCATGTGCAGTGAAGCCGCATTTCTGGCAACGATATCGCGGCTTAGTGCGGATTTGCTCGCCGACCATATCGCGCAGCACCATCAAGCTCTCTTTCGCGCGTCCGTCTTCCGCTTCATGTAAGTGGAAGTCCATTAAACGATGGAACACGCGCATGGTTGGATGACGCTGGAGCTGGCGATTGATATACAGCTGCGCCGCTTCGGGGCCCTGCTGCTGCTCGAGAATATCGGAGAGATAAAGCTCTGCTGCGGCGCCGGTATTTTCATCGACACAGCGTTGTAAGAATTGCGCCCAGTTTTCAGGTTGGTTCAGCCGCTGATAGCAGGTTTCCAGCATCGGTAAGGTTTCACTCACCAGCTCTTTATCCTGCTCGAGTACGCGCTGCAGTCGGCTGGCGGCTTTTGCATACTCGCCCTGCTCCATCAAAATGCGGCCCATCATGATAGAGACGCGCGCACTTTGATGATCGGCTGACTCGCCCTTTTTCAACAAACTCATCGCCCGATCAAGATCGTCACTGCTTAATGCCTGCAACGCTAATTCACAGTAGAAATGGGCAATTTCGCCTTTCTGTTTGTCTTTGCCGAGCTTAACCAGCTTTTCCGCCACTTCGATGGCTTTTTGCCAGTCGCTGGTTGCCTGATGAATCAACAACAATTGCTGGAGCGCACCGATGCGGAAATCGGTCTCTTCCACCAGTTGCCCAAACATATCTTCGGCACGATCGTACAATCCCGCCGCCATGTAATCACGGCCGAGTTGCTGGATCGCCAGTAAACGCTGCTCGTAGCTGAGCGACGCACTTTCCATCAGGGATTGGTGAATGCGAATGGCGCGATCAACTTCACCGCGCGAACGGAACAGGTTGCCGAGCGTCAGATGTGCTTCAACCGTGCCGCTGTCCTCTTTCAACATGTCGAGAAAGAGATCAACCGCTTTGTCCTGTTGATTGGAGAGCAGGAAGTTTACCCCGGTCACATAATCACGCGACAGGCGGTTCGCTTCCTGTTGCTTATCCTGATGTGCACTGCGGCGGCCCATATACCAGCCATACGCCGCAGCAACAGGAAGAAGCAAAAACAGCAATTCAAGCATCGAAAATTAATCCCGACGGCTGGCAGTTGGTGATGTGGTCACTGCGGTTGATTGTTCATTCTGTGCCTGCATACGTTTAAGTTTACGCTGTGCATTGGCCAGTGAAACCCGTAAGCGTAACCAGAACAGGCCACAAATTGCCCATCCCAGCAGGAATCCAGCGCCAAACAAGCTGGCGAGCAGTGTTGAAATGCGGAATTCGCCCTGCGCTAGCAGATAGTTAAAGGTGATGACTTGGTCGTTATGCGCTCCGAGCGTGACAGAGATGATGAAAATGACCAATACCACGAGAAAAATAAGCAAATATTTCACAATGCGTCCTGTCGAGAGGTTATCCAAAAGAAGTATGCCAAAAAACCGCCGTCGATGCTGCTTATCCCCACATCTGATAGCGCTTTTTTCTGCAAGCACAATCAATCATATGGGGACGAATAGCGTAATTACAATCCATCATCACGTTGCGCGATCTCACGATGCTCTTCTGGCGGGATGGTGAGCGGGCCGCAGAAACGCTGCGCAAGTAAAGTGGCAACGGTGACCAGCAACCAGGATATCAGCGTTGCCATCACTAAATCACGCGGCCAGTGCATACCTAACACTAAACGGCTGCCCATCACCGCGGTCGCCCAAACAAATAATACGGCAACCGTGGCGAAATGGCGGCGCGGCCACAATAACCCGATCGCCAATAACGCCCAGCTGGCGGCAAACATGGTGTGCCCGGAAGGAAACGCATAACCGGTTTCAAACGCCCAGTGATTCTTCAGCCATTGCGGCAGCTGGGTATCGTTGGCCAGCAAAGTTGAGACCATTTCGCCACGCTGCTGACGATGCAGCTGATAAAACTCATCACCGTTAATGCCATGACTTTTTTCCAGCCAGATGACATACGGGCGCGGTTCCTGCACCTGCTCTTTGATGGTGGATTTGGTGTACTGACCGGCAAGAATTGCGCCGTTCATAATAAGGATGAGCAGAATCGCGGGTTTAAGCCGAAAGCGTAAACACCACAACACCCAGGCGCTGAGGATGATACTGGTGAGAATGCCCCACGGATTGGTGACGGTTTCTGTCATCCAAAACAGCACGCGAAGTAGATTGCCACTTTCCCCTGGTTGCCATTGCCAGTTGGATATCCATACGCCCAACGGCATGAGCAACAATAAAAACGCCCCTAAAGTGGTGCGCTGAATGATTTTTAACATTCGCTTCCTTTTAGATCCGCATTACTACGCGCGATTAGCATAACTTTAGCTGAAAAAAGAATAACATACCCATTGCGACTTGGATAATTGTGCTTTATCACTACAATCACTCTGACCGATTAACGGCAGCCGTTCGGGTTGTGGCACAATAGTGTAAGTTTCATCGGGCCACATGGCCCGTGCGTTATCATGATGATAGCGCATCCTCTGAAGGTTCTGGAGAGTCACATGCAGCTTAAACGGGTAGCAGAAGCCAAACTGCCCACGCCATGGGGAGATTTCCTGATGGTTGGTTTTGAAGAACTGGCAACCGGCCACGACCATGTCGCGCTGGTTTATGGTGATATTAGCGATCACAATCCGGTGCTGGCGCGCGTCCATTCCGAATGTTTAACTGGCGATGCCCTGTTCAGCTTGCGCTGCGACTGTGGTTTCCAGCTGGAAGCCGCGTTAACGGCGATTGCGGAAGAAGGTCGTGGCATTCTGATGTATCACCGTCAGGAAGGACGTAACATCGGTTTGCTGAATAAAATTCGTGCTTATGCGTTACAGGATAAAGGTTACGACACTGTCGAAGCCAACCATCAGCTCGGTTTCGCCGCTGATGAGCGTGACTTCACGCTGTGTGCGGATATGTTCAAGCTGTTGGGCGTCAATGAAGTGCGCTTGCTGACGAACAATCCGCGCAAAGTTGAGATCCTGACCGAAGCCGGTATCAATATCGTTGAACGCGTGCCGTTGGTTGTCGGGCGTAACCCGAAAAACGCGCACTATCTCGATACGAAAGCCGAGAAAATGGGTCATTTGCTACCGAAGTCTTAAGCAGATTTTAAAGCAGATAAAAAAAGCCGGGAATTCCCGGCTTTTTATTTTAGTTCAGCATATTGCGGATCACGTAATGCAAAATACCGTCGTTCTGGTAGTAGGTTAGTTCGTTACCCGTATCGATACGGCAGCGCGTTTCCAGCGTCTCTTTGCTGCCATCCGCGCGCGTCAGCGTCACGTTTACAGTGCCACCCGGTTTCAGCTGCGACAGGTTCGCCACATCAATAAACTCTTCACCGGTGAGCTGCAGCGTTTTACGCGTCACGCCAGCCGGAAACTCAAGCGGTAGAATCCCCATACCAATCAGGTTAGAGCGGTGAATACGCTCGAAGGATTCGGAAATAACTACGCGCACGCCTTGTAAACGCGGCCCTTTTGCTGCCCAGTCACGACTGGAGCCGGAACCGTACTCTTTACCGGCAATCACGGCTAACGGTACGCCTTCCTGCTGATACTTCATCGCCGCATCGTAAATCGCCAACTGCTCGTTAGTGGGGAAGTGTTTGGTATAACCGCCCTCCACACCCGGCACCATTTCGTTACGAATACGGATGTTAGCGAAAGTGCCGCGCATCATCACTTCGTGGTTACCACGACGCGAACCGTAAGAGTTGAAATCGGTGCGCTCGACGCCATGCGACAGCAAATAGCGTCCGGCTGGACTTTCCGCTTTGATGCTACCCGCCGGAGAAATGTGGTCGGTGGTGACGGAATCACCCAGCATCGCCAGAATGCGCGCGCCTTTGATGTCCTGCACCGGCTTCGGCGTTTTCTCCATGTCATCAAAGAATGGCGACAGGCGAATGTAAGTAGAATCGCCATCCCAATCATAGGTTGCCGCTTCACTAACTTTAATCTGCTGCCACTCCGGCGTGCCGTCAAATACCTCGGCATACTCTTTGTGGAACATATCGCTGGTCACTTTCTGCACCGCTTCCGCAATCTCTTCCGGCGACGGCCAGATATCCTTGAGGAAGACATCATTGCCCTGTCGATCCTGGCCGATCGGATCAGATTGCAGATTGATCTTCATATTACCCGCTAAGGCATAAGCCACCACCAACGGCGGCGAAGCCAGCCAGTTGGTTTTAATCAGCGGATGAATGCGGCCCTCAAAGTTACGGTTACCCGAAAGCACGGCAGCAACCGTGAGATCGCCCTCTTTAATCGCGCTTTCTATCGCATCGGGTAACGGACCGGAGTTGCCGATACAAGTGGTACAACCGTAACCGACCAAATTGAACCCTAATTCGTCCAGATAAGGCGTAAGTTGGGCTACAGCAAGATAATCAGAAACCACTTTAGAACCTGGCGCCAGCGAGGCTTTAACCCACGCCTTGCGCATCAGACCGCGCTCAACGGCTTTCTTCGCCAGCAAACCGGCGGCCATTAGCACGCTAGGATTCGAGGTGTTAGTACAAGAGGTAATCGCCGAGATCACTACTGCACCGTCATCCAACTGATAACTTTCTCCGGTTTCGCTATCGCGATAGCTGACAGTTTTATGCGGTTTTTGCGCCTGATTGACTTCCAGTTCATTGCTGGCATCAAAGGCTGAAGGAACATCGCCCAGCGATACGCGATCCTGTGGGCGTTTTGGTCCGGCAAGGCTGGATTCAACATCACCCATGTCCAGCGCTAAAGAGCTGGTGAACACCGGTTCATCGCCCGCATTGCGCCACATACCTTGTTGCTTGGCATAAGCCTCAACCAGTTCAACTTGCTCCGCATCGCGGCCGGTGAGCGTCATGTAGCTTAAGGTAACGTCATCAACCGGGAAGAAGCCGCAGGTTGCACCATATTCCGGTGCCATGTTGGCGATGGTTGCGCGATCGGCCAGCGGCAAGTCCGCTAATCCATCACCATAAAACTCAACGAATTTACCTACCACTCCGTGTTTACGCAGCATCTGCGTGACGGTTAGCACTAAATCCGTTGCGGTAATACCGGGACGCAGTTTACCGGTGAGTTTGAAACCAACTACGTCAGGAATTAGCATCGAAACCGGCTGGCCAAGCATCGCCGCTTCAGCCTCAATTCCGCCTACGCCCCAACCCAATACGCCGAGCGCATTGATCATAGTGGTGTGCGAATCGGTGCCCACCAGCGTATCCGGATAAGCAATCTCTTGCCCATTCAGCGTCTCATGCCAGACAGATTTACCGAGATATTCCAGATTGACCTGATGACAAATCCCGGTGCCCGGCGGCACGACGCGGAATCGATTGAAGGCTTTTTGCCCCCAGCGCAGGAAGACGTAGCGCTCATGGTTGCGCTCCATTTCCAAATGCACATTTTCACCAAAGGCTTTGTCATCACCGAAATGATCCACGGTGACAGAGTGGTCGATGACCAGATCAACCGGGGATAAGGGATTGACTTTGGCGACATCGCCGCCGAGGCGTTTCACCGCTTCGCGCATGGCGGCTAAGTCCACCACTGCCGGCACGCCGGTAAAATCTTGCATTAATACACGCGCTGGACGATAGGCAATCTCACGATCGGCGTGAGCATCTTTTTGCCAGGCGACCAACGCTTCAATATCTTCGAGCGTGACAGAATCACCATCCTGCCAGCGCAATAGGTTTTCCAGCAGGACTTTCATTGACTTGGGCAAGCGATCAATATTGCCCAATTGCTGAGCTGCTTTGGGCAAGCTGTAGTAATGATATTTTTTTGCCCGAACATCCAGCGTGTCCTGACTCTGCTCGCGTAACGTTAACGACATAGCGCCTCCATGTAAGTGAATCTCTTTTTAAACCTCAGTGACTGCAAGGTTTAACTTAAAGATAGACCACATTACCGTTAACGTTTTGATAACAACACGAATTGACACATTAAAGCACAATGAAAAATGCCCCGACGTTTGTCAGGGCATTTATATAATTCAGTTTAATTTGAGTTAGAGCTTAAATCATCGCCCAAAAGGCGGCAGCCCAAAAAGCCAGGGAAAAGGTATATACACTCACCCAGGATAATGTCGTTGTATTGATGCTCATAATTCACTCCCTCCCGGATTCCGGGCAAAAAAAGTCCACCGTCTTCAGCGTTGTACTGATGACACCGTTTTTTTAATGCTGAGTGTTAAAGGACGGGCTTTTAACTTGCCCACCGGATAATCCGGCAAAAAGAGGGACTAAATGTCTAAATATGGAACAGAACGCATACCGCGTTATTTGGACTTCATATCCATGAAGGATTCAATAAAATTGCGCTGATTCTCACTGAGTTCCCACGAAACAGGAATGGTCACTTGTGGTTCAGTGGATACAACGTCTTTCACTTTGCACGCAGGCGTTTGCGGCTGACGCGCAGAAACCGGATGCTTACGACTGAGTGTATTTGCCCACATGGCTTAACCCCACATACGCCAAATCATTAACGCCACCACTACCCAGAACAGTGCTGAAGCAGCGAAGACAGTCATCCAAGCTTTGCGACGGGTATTGCCAGTACGCTCAACTTTGGTGCTTTTAGTCCGGAAGCCCGGCTGTACAGTTATTCTCGTATTCATAGTTTTTGATAATCACTCTCAATAAAACGATTGATGACAACGATTAAGATTTAGGACGAATCCTAAACTTGTTAAGACCGAAAATCCAGTTATTTTTATTGAGCACAACGATTAACGCTATTTATCAAAACACAAAAGATTGATGAGATAAATTTAATTGCCAACATAACTATTAATTAAATCGTTACATTGTAAATTTGGGTTAACAGCAAATTAGATCCAATCTAAATTTGAGTTTAATTTACCAACCCAGTAAAAAAGCCCTTCTCCATCAACTCTTAACTAGAGTATGGGAATATTCCTGGCGAGCTGCAAAGTAGCATCGTAAAAATTGTGTACTGATTCGCATTTAATAGATAACAATGAAAAAACATGTGACCCATGTTTCATTTACATAAAAATAATGATTTTTTTTGAAGTACTCGTGGCGCTAAGCGCTAAGGGATTCCGAAGGTGCCCACTGGACACCTTGGCAAAAGAATGAGTTAGGAATTTACTTGAAGGGTAATTTGATGTCGCGGAACATCGCTTCAATGTCTTCATTGGAGCGCAGTGCGACCGCCGCATCCACCACATCACGCGTGAGGTGCGGTGCGAAACGTTGAATAAAATCATACATATAGCTGCGCAGAAAGGTGCTACGTCTAAAACCAATCTTGGTCGTACTATTCGTAAAGATTTCTGATGCTTCAATACGCACCAAATCGGGGTCTGCAATCGGGTCCACCGCCATGCTGGCAATCACGCCAACGCCCAAGCCTAAACGCACATAGGTCTTAATTACGTCAGCATCTGTCGCAGTAAAGACGATGCGTGGTGTTAATCCTGCGCGATTGAACGCGGTATCCAGCTCTGAACGGCCGGTAAAGCCGAAGGTGTAGGTCACGAGCGGGAAATCCGCCAGCTCTTCGATCGTCACATTCGATTTACCTGCCAGCGGATGGTCGGGCGTCACGACGATGGCGCGATTCCAGTGATAGCACGGCAGCATGATCAAATCGTCATACAGATGCAGCGCTTCGGTGGCAATGGCAAAGTCCGCATTACCCTTTGAAACCGCCTCAGCTATTTGTGTGGGCGATCCCTGATGCATATGTAATGAGACGCGTGGATAACGTTCGATAAAGCCTTTAATCACGCCAGGCAGTGCATAACGCGCTTGCGTATGCGTGGTGGCTACATATAACGAACCTTTATCCGGCCAGGTATGTTCACCGGCAACCGATTTAATCGCATCAACTTTGGAAAGCACTTCGCGCGCAATCCGAATAATCTCTTCGCCTGCAGGCGTTACTTGCGTCAGATGCTTACCACTGCGCGCAAATATCTGCACGCCCAGCTCATCTTCTAACATACGGACTTGCTTACTGATGCCTGGCTGCGAGGTATATAAGCCTTCGGCGGTCGATGAGACATTAAGATTGTGATTTACCACTTCGACGATGTAACGCAACTGCTGCAATTTCATAGTTATATCTTCCTGGTAGCGACAGAGGTGCATTCCCGGCAGGCGTGTTTCCGCCTTGATTGCGGTGAGGGAGGGAAAGCGAGTCAGCGAAACGAAAAGAGTTCTATAACTACTATATCAGTTAAAGGAAGAATGTAGAACGATTAGCTATAAGGATAAGAGAAAGGCCAGCGCATGCTGGCCTTGTGGGGAATTACTTCTTAGCTTCCTGCCATTTGCCGTCAATATAGAACATTGACCAGCCAGTGGCTTTGCCATCCTTTTCGGAAGAGACATATTGTTGTTTAGTCTTGCGACTGAAACGCACCATCGTCTTATTCCCTTCCGGATCGGCGGCTGGCGCTTCTGACAGATATTTCAGCTTCTCTGGCAGACGGTCGGCAAAGCGTTGCAGCTCTTCCACCAGCGGCGCGCGCGTTTCACGTGATTTCGGGAAGGTATTAGCGGCAAGGAACACGCCTGCGGCACCATCACGCAGCACAAAGTAAGCATCCGATTTTTCACACTGCAGTTCTGGCAGCGGCACCGGATCTTCTTTCGGCGGCGCGACATCACCATTACGCAGAATCTTACGGGTGTTTTTGCACTCGTCGTTGGTACAGGCCATGTACTTACCGAAACGACCCATTTTCAGGTGCATCTCAGAACCACATTTCTCGCACTCAACAATCGGACCATCGTAGCCCTTAATGCGGAATTCGCCCTGCTCGATCTCGTAGCCGTCGCACTCTGGGTTATTTCCGCAGACGTGCAGCTTGCGCTGGTTATCGATCAGATAGCTGTCCATCGCGGTGCCACACTTCTGGCAACGACGACGGGCGCGCAGCGCGTTGGTTTCAGCATCATCGCCTTCCAACACGTTGAGCACTTCATTTTCCGGAATCAGGTTGATGGTCTGCTTGCAGCGCTCTTTCGGCGGCAACGCATAACCCGAGCAACCGAGGAACACGCCGGTACTGGCGGTGCGAATTCCCATCGGACGGCTACAGGTTGGACAGTCAATCGACGTCAACACCATCTGGTTCGGCTGCATGCCGCCCTCTTCCGGATCTTTCTCAGCATCATCTAACTGCTGGCTGAAATCACTGAAGAAGGAGTCGAGCACCGCTTTCCATTCGGCTTCATTATTTGCCACCTGATCGAGGCTATTTTCCATGCGCGCGGTGAAGTCATAGTTCATCAGCTCGCGGAAGTTAGACTCCAAACGATCGGTAACAATTTCACCCATTTTTTCAGCGTAGAAACGGCGATTCTCAACACGCACGTAACCACGATCCTGAATGGTGGAGATAATCGAGGCGTAAGTAGATGGACGACCAATGCCGCGTTTTTCCAGCTCACGGACCAGTGACGCTTCGCTGAAGCGCGCTGGCGGTTTAGTGAAGTGCTGGCTTGGCATCAGCTCTTTAAGATCCAGCATGTCGCCAACATCAACTGGCGGCAGCGTCAGATCTTCATCATTTTTACGCAGCGCAGGCATCACGCGCGTCCAGCCATCGAAACGCAGCGTACGACCTTTGGCTTTCAATTTGTATTCAGCCGCGCCCACGGTCAGCGTGGTGGAGTCGTACTGAGCCGGTACCATCTGGCAGGCAACGAACTGGCGCCAGATCAGCTGATAAAGTTTCTGCGCGTCAGCTTCCATATCTTTCAGCTGCTCAGCGACGATATTTACATCAGAAGGACGAATCGCTTCGTGCGCTTCCTGTGAATTCTCTTTGCTGGCATAGGTATTCGGCGCTTCTGGCAGGTACTTTTTACCGAAGCTGCTCTCAACATAGCCACGCGCCATCGCCACGGCATCCTGGCTCAGATTGGTGGAGTCGGTACGCATATAGGTGATGTGGCCCGCTTCATACAAGCGCTGCGCCATCATCATGGTCTTCTTCACGCCGAAGCCCAGACGCGTACTCGCCGCCTGTTGCAGCGTTGAGGTAATAAAAGGTGCAGAAGGCTTGCTGCTGGTCGGTTTGTCTTCGCGGTCCAGCACTTCGTAACGCGCTTTCTGCAAAATCGCCACCGCCGCGTGAGTTTGCTCACGATTAACCGGGCGGAACGCTTTGTCATTCTGATGCGTAACCTGCATAGCCAGATCGGCGCCTTTCGGCGTGGCGAAATCAGCATCTATTTCCCAGTACTCTTCTGGCACAAAGGCTTTGATTTCGTGCTCGCGCTCAACCACCAAACGCACAGCAACCGACTGAACGCGACCGGCTGACAGGCCACGAGCAATTTTCTTCCACAGCAGTGGCGATACCATGTAACCCACCACGCGATCCATAAAACGACGCGCTTGCTGTGCGTTAACACGTTCAATATTGAGCTCGCCCGGCTTGTCAAACGCCTGACGAATCGCATTCTTGGTAATTTCGTTAAACACCACGCGGCTAAAGCGCTTGTCGTCCCCACCGATCACTTCCCGCAGGTGCCAGGCAATGGCTTCCCCTTCGCGGTCAAGGTCGGTTGCGAGATAGATGTGGTCTGCATCGGCAGCCAGGTTTTTCAACTCAGCGACAACTTTCTCTTTGCCCGGCAGAATTTGATAATCCGCTTCCCAACCATGCCATGGATCAACGCCCATGCGGTTTACGAGTGCGGCTTTCTCATCCTTTTTTACCTTTTTTCCAGGTTTCGCTTTTTCCCCGTCGGCACTTTTACGGGCAGTTGAACCGCTGGTCGGCAAATCACGGATATGACCGACACTGGATTTCACCACGTAGTCATTACCGAGGTATTTATTGATTGTTTTGGCCTTTGCCGGGGACTCAACGATTACGAGTGATTTACCCATATGTACCTTTACCTAAATGAAACGTCCTGATAAACGGGAGAGAATTGGAGGTCCCAAAACCCAATGGGTTCAATATTGCTGCCAGCATTTCGCATTTCAAGGCAGCAGGGATAATCTCAGGTCAGATTGCGTCGACTTCTGCAACTTTATGATTAGGAGCGAGTTTTCCATCTGACAGAACCACACATCCGGGTGTGATCTCCCTGAAAGCTGAATCGCCCACACTCTACCTGATAAAATCCGTTACGCAACTTAATTAGCATTCTGCCTAATTTTGCGCCAGTTTTATGACGCAATGCTGATTTGCTGAACGCGATAGCTCGCAAGTAATATAGAAGGAGAAAAATGGCTGTCAAAAAAGAGGTGAAAAATGTCAGTGCCAACGGAATCTATTTCACGCCAGGCGTTACTGGAAATAGCCAATCAGATAATCACGCAGCACGACAATTATTTTGTCGGATTAGAAGCTAATGATGTGATTCAGCAAGGTGAGGTTTTAGTGTTTCGCGGTCCCTATTTTCTTGATGATCAAGGCTTGCCTACGGCCAAAACCACCACGGTATTTAATGTGTTTAAACACCTCGCGGTCGAACTCTCCTCTCAATATCATCTGGCATAAAAAAGCCCGGCAATTGCCGGGCTCGGTTACAACAGCGGCTTCTCGCCGCGCTGCCAAATTTTCAGAATCAACCGCTCTGCCGCCAGACTGGCGCTGTTAGTAAAGCGATCCATCATTTTACGCTTACGTGCATAGTGCACGCCTAACACGGTGAAGCGATCCATATGCCTTATAATCAACGCATCACTGGTGCCGATTTCATCGATCAGACCTAAATCCAGCGCCTGACGGCCATACCAATGCTCGCCGGTCGCCACTTTATTCAGATCAAGCGACGGACGCATCTGCTGTACGAAATCCTTAAACAGCTGATGCGTTTCATTGAGATCTTCCTGGAATTTCTCGCGCCCTTCGTCGGTGTTTTCACCAAACAGCGTTAAGGTACGTTTGTATTGACCGGCGGTATGCAGCTCAACGTCAATATCGTTACGCTTTAACAGGCGGTTGAAGTTAGGGATCTGCGCGACCACGCCAATCGAACCAATAATAGAAAACGGTGCCGCCACAATACGATCCGCCACGCAAGCCATCATGTACCCGCCGCTGGCAGCGACTTTATCCACTACTGCTGTCAATTGCAGCCCGGCATCACGCAGACGTTGCAGCTGCGAAGCCGCCAAACCGTAGCCGTGTACCACGCCGCCTGGGCTTTCCAGACGCAGCAGCACTTCATCACCCGGCAGCGCAACCGCCAGCACCGCGGAGATCTCTTCACGTAATGAAGTGACTTCACTCGCGTCCATGCTGCCTTTGAACTCCAGCACATACAGCGTGGGCTTCAGCGTCTCGCTCACGCCCGCTTTGGCATTGCGTTTATCGGCTTTCGCCTTTTGCTTCTCTTCTTTCTTATGCTGCTTGAGCCACACTTTTTGCGCCTGTGGCTTCATTTTGGCGAGCTGCAGATCCTCCTTCATCTCACGATAGTCATCATCAAGATGCGTCAAACGCAGCTGGCCGCTGCTGTGACGTTTACGCAGCGCGGCATTGAGCACAATCAGAACAATAGCTGCGATCGCCACCACCACGGTGACGGCCTTAGCCAGAAATAATCCGTAACTGGAGAAAAAATCCATTCTGCCGCCTTATTAAACAGTAAATTACAACAGCTTCAAGTTTACCCGCTTTACGCGCTGTCGTCGCCTGAAATGCCCGCAGGCGGCACAGAATGCGAGGCTAAGCGATTGCACCGCGCGGCAAATTCAGGCATAAAGCCAAAAACCTCCTGACCCGAGCAAAGGACATCGCTGTGCATTATCAACCGAAAAGCGATCTGCTGGAAAATCGCATCATTCTCGTTACCGGCGCTTCCGACGGCATTGGCCGTGAAGCGGCGCTGACCTACGCGCGCTACGGCGCGCGCGTCATCCTGTTGGGACGCAACGCCGACACGCTGCAGAAAACTGAGCAAGCCATCAACCAGTTAAACAAGCAGCCTGCGTCTTCTTTATTACTGGATCTGGCTGAAGCCACGCCAGAAAGCTGCCAGCAGCTGGCCGATCAGGTCGCTGCTCTGGTGCCGCGTCTGGATGGCGTGCTGCACAACGCCGGCATTCTGGGCGAGATTGTGCCGCTGGAAGAACTCGATCCGCAGATCTGGCGTGACGTGATGCAGATTAACCTTGATGCCACCTTCTATTTAACCCAGGCATTACTGCCGCTGCTGCTGCAATCAGATGCCGGATCGCTGGTGTTTACCACCTCCAGCGTAGGCCGCACCGGACGTGCCGGCTGGGGCGCGTATGCGGTTTCGAAGTTTGCCACTGAAGGCATGATGCAGGTACTGGCAGACGAGTATAAAAACCGTCATCTGCGAGTGAACTGCATCAATCCTGGCGGCACGCGCACCAAAATGCGCGCCAGCGCCTTCCCGGAAGAGGATGCCAATTTACTCAAAACCCCGGCTGATTTGATGCCGCTCTACCTCTATTTAATGGGCGATGACAGTCGTCGTAAAACCGGCACCAGCTTCGATGCGCAGCCGGGACGTAAAGCGGGGCCAGCAACCGCATGAGCGATCGCCATCAGCAACGCCAGCAACGCCTTAAAGAGCAGGTCGATGCCCGTATCGCCGCCGCTACCGAAACGCGCGGCATTTTGATGGTGTTCACCGGTAACGGCAAAGGCAAAACCACCGCCGCTTTCGGCACCGCGTTGCGCGCCTGCGGGCACGGCAAAAAAGTGGCGGCGGTTCAGTTTATTAAAGGCGAATGGCCAAACGGTGAACGCAACTTGCTGGAGCAGCACGGCGTCGAATTTCAGGTGATGTCCACGGGATTTACCTGGGATACGCAGAACCGCGAGACCGATACCGCCGCCTGTCAGTTGGTGTGGCAGCAGGCGCGTCGCATGTTGGCCGATGACAGCGTCGATCTGGTGATTCTGGATGAAATCACTTACATGGTGAGCATGGATTATCTGGATTTAAATGAGTTGGTGGATGTGCTGAACCAGCGCCCTGCACAGCAAAGCGTGATTATTACTGGTCGCGGCTGCCATCGTACGTTACTGGATTTGGCGGATACCGTGACGGAAATGCGTCCGGTGAAGCATGCGTTCGATGCGGGAATTCAGGCACAGCAAGGAATAGACTGGTAAAACGCTGACGCCGCAAATTACGGCGTCAGGTTTCGCATCAGGAACCGCGTTTGGTGTTATTACGACGCGGATTGTTGCTCACCACACCGTGACGTTTTACCGCACGACGGATTTGGTTAGCCTTGGTGCGACGACGATCCTTTTCGACGGCAACTTTAGTCACCGTCTCTTCCGGCATACTGACTAACGTACGCAGATAGTTGACCGCCGGTAATTCCATCTCGATCCAGCCGCCGCGCGGCAAGCCTTTTGGCAACTGGATATCACCGTAACGCACACGCATCAGTCGGCTAACCTGCACGCCGACCGCTTCCCACAGACGGCGCACTTCGCGGTTACGTCCTTCGGTCAGCGTCACGTTGTACCATTGGTTAATGCCTTCGCCACCGGCAAACTTAATGGTTTTGAACGATGCCGGGCCATCTTCCAGCTGTACGCCTTTGCTCAGCTGACGGATTTTATCGTCATCCACTTCGCCAAACACGCGAACCGCGTATTCACGCTCAACTTCACGGCTTGGGTGCATCAGACGGTTAGCCAGTTCACCATCAGTGGTAAACAGCATCAAACCGCAGGTATTCACATCCAGACGACCAACGGCAATCCAGCGTGAACCACGCAGACGCGGCAGACGATCAAACACGGTTGGACGCCCTTCCGGGTCGTTACGCGTGCAGAGTTCACCTTCCGGTTTGTAATATGCCAGTACGCGGCACACTTCGGTCGCCGACTCAGCGATGGACACCAGATGGCCATCAATACGAATTTTCAGGGATTTATCACTTTCAACACGATCGCCAAGCGTCGCCAGTTTGCCGTCAACGCTGACGCGTCCGGCTGAAATCATGGTTTCGATTTCGCGACGCGAACCGTGACCGGCGCGCGCTAATACTTTCTGTAATTTTTCGCTCATGGAGCCTCGTTGTCGCCTTCCCAGGCGTCGTGGTAAGGAAGAGGTGCGATACAGGGATTACCAATTCCCATATCAGAATCTGTTACCGCTCTGCATCGCTGCTGCAATCTCAGACGGCCCGCGATTTTACACTAACGCAAGTTTTGTTAACACCTTTTCCTTTGCTGCCGATAACAGAGGGTCCGTTAAAAACGGCTTAATTAGCACCACGACAATAAACATTCAGCTGACTGATAGATTGATCTCCTTTTCGTCATCAGCATTCACGCCAAGTCACTGAAATATTGTTACTTGCCGCTTACCGTTCCCGCCTGAATCTGCGCCCGACTTAAGCCACCTGATACATTAGCGCTTCGCAAGACTGCCAGAGCAGTATTGCGCGCCACGCTTAAGGATAATTGCAAACTTTAAATCTAATTAAAAAAGACAAAACAGCATAAAACACTATTTAATGGTGTTAAATAAGCCCTTTTCTGGCAATAAATGTAAATTGATAGTTTATTGGCACTACAGGTTGGATTAAGTCTGTATTTTTGTATTTTTTGATTAATATTAAATTTGATGAATTGTTCTGAAGAAAAAACTGTGTAAAATTTAAGCCTGAAATCCAGTGAGCCGTCATAATAACATAGCTTTTATTTACTATTTATATTCGTTCAACTAACAAACCATTAACGAACACTGTGTAATTTCACTGATATTATAAACCGGCGCGCGCGGGATTTGACGCGTTTATTCATTTACGGAATGAATTTAATTTGCATGTCGAAAGTCTTCACCAGGGATTTTACGGGCATGCTTTAATGAAGATCACTGCCATGAAAACCTCTCTGCTTTGGCCTGCGCTTGCTGCGCTGGCACTGAGCGGTTGTTCCGTGGGCCACACTGAGTACAGTCGTACTGCGATGCAACACGTTGATATGAGCGTGACTGGCATCCCGACTGTACTGGGTTTAGGCATCCTCGGCACAACCATTCCTTTGACGCCAGAATACAGCCTGACGGCGGCGCACGTGGCAAAAACCGCCGTGCAGCGCGTGAAGGCTTATCATCCCTATTGCGACGTCGCGATTATTTATCATAAGAATAGCCCAGAAACGCTGGCTAAATTCCGCAGCGGTGCGATTGGTGAACCGATTAAAATGTACGGTTACAGCTTTATTTCCGCTATGCCGGTGGAATCGAGCGGCGTTAATTTAGCGCGCACCGCAATTACCAATAAATGGAATAAAAAGCCCTGCATGGCGATGGCATCAAATGCTGGTGTTGTGCAAGGAATGTCAGGTGGCGCGGTATATAATGCTGACCAAACTATTGGTGGCGTGATTGTCGGTTACAGCCATGAAATATCCAATGTGCGCAGCAAGAAAGTCATCTTAAAAGATGTCTCTCTGTATATTCCGTACGGGGATTTCAAAAATTGGCTGGAATCCAATATTGGTCAGACGCAGAACGCCACGCCTGACCATGCATGATTACTCGAACGGGCGCGTGTCACCGACGCCTTCGCGCACCACTACTGGCGCATCGCTGGTGAGATCGATCACCGTGGTCGGCTGCTGTCCCAGCGTACCGCCATCTATGATCAGATCCACCAGCTTGCCAATGCTGTACTGAATCTCTTCCGGATCGGATTCGGTAAAATCGTTTCCCGGTAGCATCAGCGAAGTCGACATCATCGGTTCATTGAGGCGCTCCAATATTGCCAGCGCTACCGGATTCGACGGCACGCGCAGACCGATGGTTTTACGTTTGTCATTCATCAGACGACGCGGCACTTCTTTCGTCGCCTTCAAAATGAAGGTGTAATTGCCCGGCGTGTTATTTTTCAGGATGCGAAACGCGGAGTTATCCACCTGCGCGTATGTCGACAGCTCCGACAAATCGCGACACATCAGCGTGAAGTTGTGATTGCCATCCAATTGACGAATGCGACAAATGCGCTCCATGGCATTTTTCTCTTCCAAACGACAACCCAGCGCATAGCCAGAATCGGTTGGATATACAATCACGCTGCCTTTGTTCAGATAATCAACGGCCTGATTCACCAGGCGCGGCTGCGGATTGTCGGGATGAATGTGAAAATATTGACTCATAAAAACCTCATATCACCTGTCTGCAACAGCAATGCTGGGCGCCAACTCGGGGAAGCGTTCCCAAACCGGCTGCACGCCGCCCGGTAACCATAACTTGCGTCCCAGTTCTATCCACGGACAAGGTTGGTGAAAATCTGATCCCTGCGACCCGGCTAACTGATGGTCACGCGCATAAGTTGCCAGCTGCGTGCGCTCGTTTGGCGCTTGCTGACACTGCGCGACTTCCATGGCATCGCCGCCCACGTCGGCAAAATGCGCAATCAGCCGCTTTAACCATTTAGCTGACAAACCATAACGACCGGGATGCGCCAAAACGGCATAGCCGCCAGAATGATGAATAGCATCAATGGCTTGTTTAATTGTACACCATTGCGGAGGCACGTAGCCGGTTTTCCCGCGCGCCAGATAATTCTTGAACACCTGCGCCATATTATCGGCTTTGCCAATCTCCACCAGATAACGCGCAAAATGGCCACGCGTAATCAGGCCGCCTTGTGCCAGACGTTGGGCTCCGGCCAG
Organism: Enterobacter sp. Sphag1F; assembly: GCF_014193275.1. Lineage (NCBI taxonomy): Bacteria > Pseudomonadati > Pseudomonadota > Gammaproteobacteria > Enterobacterales > Enterobacteriaceae > Enterobacter > Enterobacter sp. Sphag1F. Next base: position 190,398 of record NZ_JACHZD010000001.1, read on the forward strand.
CGCATCAGGAATACGCGCGCGCTCAAGGCGTTCGGCAATTTGCTGCGCGCGATCTACACGTGTCTGATGCTGTTGTGCGAGGAATTCAGTCAACGCGGGATGCTGGCAATCGACATTCAGCCCCACAATGTGGATTTCGTGATTTTCCCATAAGGTTGACGCTTCTAAACCGGCTAGCACGCGGATCGGCAGATCCTGTTGCGCCACTGCCGCCTGCGCTTCTGCCACGCCCGCCACCGTGTCGTGATCGGTGATCGCCAGCACGCCGACTTTCATCTCAACCGCACGCTGCACCAGCGCGGTTGGCGTTAATAAGCCGTCAGAAGCCAGCGTATGGCTGTGTAAATCATAAAGGGGAAAACGAGCGATGTCCGACAAGATAACTCCAGCAACTGCATAAACCGGCAGGCATGATAACGATTTTGTCCCTGGCTGAAAAAGGGTATTGACATTTTTCGCCCGAACCAGTTAACTAGTACACAAGTTCACACGTAACGGGTATTTAATCATGACTATTTTCGGTACGCTTTTAAATGGTTGGTGGCGCGAAGATCCCTTTATCGGGCGACATCGTCGTGCACAACTCGCGTAACCGCAGTGCAGATTGATACCTAAGCCCGCCACCGAGCGGGCTTTTTTTTGAGCGAAATTCAGAGAATCCATTATGGCTATTGCGAAACCTACATTGAAGTTGATAACCGGTACCGCGCCCTACCGCGAAGATCCGGCCGCAGTGTTTCATCAATTATGCGGCGCACGTCCAGCAACTCTGCTGCTTGAATCCGCTGATATCGACAGCAAACAAAACCTGAAAAGCCTGTTAATCGTCGATAGCGCGCTGCGCGTCAGCGCGCTGGGCAACATCGTCACCATCAAAGCGCTGTCGGAAAATGGTCGCGCCATCTTGCCACTGCTGGACGAAGCGCTGCCACCTGAAGTGCGCATCGATGTGCGCCCCGATGGCCGCGAGCTGCATTTCACTCAGCCGCAAGGTATGCAGGACGAAGATTCCCGCCTGAAAGCCCTTTCGGTTTTTGATGCGCTGCGCCTGATTCCGCAATTGGTGAACAGCCCGGAAGAAGAGCGCGAAGCGATGCTGCTTGGTGGCTTGTTCGCCTATGACTTGGTAGCCGGTTTCGAAGATCTGCCGGAACTGCGCAACGAACAGCGTTGCCCGGATTACTGCTTCTATCTGGCCGAAACTTTGCTGGTGATCGACCATCAGCAACGCACGGCGCGCCTGCAGGCCAGCTTGTTCAGCCCATCGACCAGCGAGTTCCAGCGTCTGCAAGGCCGCATCGAACAACTGCGCGGCCAGATGACGCAAGCTGCGCCAGCATTGCCGGTCCAGCGCGTCGAGCAAATGACGCTGAGCACCAGTCAAAGCGACGAAGAGTATTGCAACGTGGTACGTGAGATGCAGGAAGCGATTCGCATCGGCGAAATCTTCCAGGTTGTCCCTTCGCGTCGCTTCTCGCTGCCGTGTCCTTCTCCACTGGCCGCTTACGACACGCTGAAAAACAGCAACCCAAGCCCTTATATGTTCTTTATGCAGGATCAGGACTTCGCATTGTTTGGCGCCTCGCCAGAAAGCTCACTGAAATATGACGCGACCTCGCGCCAGATTGAGATTTACCCGATTGCCGGCACACGCCCACGCGGCCGCCATGCTGATGGCTCGCTGGATCGCGATCTCGACAGCCGCATTGAACTGGAAATGCGCACCGATCATAAAGAGATGGCCGAACACCTGATGCTGGTGGATTTAGCGCGTAACGATTTGGCGCGCATCTGCGTGCCGGGCAGCCGCTACGTGGCTGACCTGACCAAAGTGGACCGCTATTCGTTCGTGATGCATCTGGTGTCACGCGTGGTCGGCACGCTACGCGCAGACCTCGACGTACTGCACGCGTACCGCGCCTGCATGAACATGGGCACGCTGAGTGGTGCACCAAAAGTACGTGCGATGCAGCTGATTGCCGGGAAAGAAGGCACACGTCGCGGCAGCTACGGCGGCGCAGTGGGCTATTTCACCGCTAACGGCGATCTGGATACCTGCATCGTTATCCGCTCTGCGTGGGTCGAAGACGGCGTTGCTACCGTGCAAGCCGGCGCCGGTGTGGTGCTGGATTCACAGCCACAGGCAGAAGCGGACGAAAGCCGCAACAAAGCGCGCGCGGTATTGCGTGCCATCGCAACAGCCCATCACTGCAAGGAGATTTTCTGATGGCCGATATCCTGCTGCTAGATAACATCGACTCCTTTACTTACAACCTCGTTGATCAGCTGCGTACTTTCGGCCACAACGTGGTGATTTACCGCAACAACGTGCCCGCTGAAGTGCTGATTGAACGCCTGCAGCAGATGGAAAATCCGATTCTGATGCTGTCGCCGGGTCCGGGCGCGCCGAAAGATGCCGGTTGCATGCCAGATTTACTGCAAGCGCTGCGCGGCCGCCTGCCGATTATCGGGATCTGTCTCGGTCATCAGGCGATTGTTGAAGCTTACGGCGGACATGTCGGCCAGGCCGGCGAGATCCTGCACGGCAAAGCGTCTTCTATTACCCACGATGGCGAAGGCATGTTCGCGGGCCTGAGCAATCCGCTGCCGGTGGCACGTTATCACTCGCTGGTCGGCAGCAATACACCAGCCGAATTGACCGTTAACGCCAGCTACAACGGCATGGTGATGGCCGTGCGCCACGATGCCGACCGTGTGTGTGGCTTCCAGTTCCACCCCGAATCCATTCTCACCACTCAGGGCGCGCGCTTGTTAGAACAGACGTTGGCCTGGGCGCTGGCGAAGTAATAGGGAGATTATGATGCAAACTATTCTGGAAAAACTTTATCAGTCCGAGACGCTGAGCCAGGGCGAAAGCCACCAGCTATTTAGCGCGATTATCACCGGTCAGCTGGAGCCGACGCAGTTAGCCGCCGCGCTGATCGCCATGAAAGTCCGTGGCGAACGTCCGGAAGAGATCGCTGGTGCCGCTTCCGCGTTGCTGGCCGATGCGAAACCGTTCCCGCGTCCGGATTACACCTTTGCCGATATCGTGGGTACCGGCGGTGACGGCAGCAACAGCATCAATATTTCGACCGCCAGCGCCTTTGTCGCGGCAACTTGTGGCCTGAAAGTGGCGAAGCACGGCAATCGCAGCGTCTCCAGCAAATCTGGATCTTCCGATCTGCTGGCGGCTTTTGGCATCAATCTGGATATGCCTGCTGAACAGGCACGCCAGGCGCTGGACGATCTCAACGTCTGCTTCTTGTTTGCCCCGCAGTATCACAGCGGTTTTCGTCACGCGATGCCGGTACGCCAGCAGTTGAAAACCCGTACGATCTTTAACGTGCTGGGTCCGCTGATCAACCCTGCGCGTCCACCGCTGGCGGTGATTGGCGTTTATAGCCCGGAGCTGGTGCTACCGATCGCTCAAACGCTGAAAGTGCTCGGCTATCAACGTGCCGCGGTGGTACATGGCGGTGGCATGGATGAAGTGGCGCTGCACAGCCCAACGCAGGTCGCTGAGCTGCGTGATGGCGAAATCACCGGCTATCAGCTGACGCCAGAAGACTTCGGTTTTGGCTTCCATGATAAAGACGCGTTGGCAGGCGGCACGCCGGAAGAAAACCGTGACATTCTGACCCGTTTACTCCAGGGTAAAGGCCAGCCCGCCCATGAACAGGCGGTTGCGGTGAACGTCGCAATGTTACTGAAAGTGTTCGGAAATGAAGATTTGCGCGACAACGCACAACGCGCCATCGCTGCCATTCGCAGCGGACAGGCTTACGAGCGCGTTGTCGCTCTGGCAGCGAGAGGATGAGATGAGTATTAAGGGCACTGTTTTAGAGAAAATCGTACAAGATAAAGCCGTCTGGGTTGAAGCGCGCAAAGCACAGCAGCCGCTGGCCACCTTCCAGAACGATTTACAGCCTGCGGAACGTCATTTTTACGATGCACTGCGTGGCTCACGCACCGTATTCATCCTGGAATGCAAAAAAGCCTCACCTTCCAAAGGGCTGATTCGCGAGGATTTTGATCCCGCGACTATTGCTGGCGTTTACCGTCACCACGCTTCTGCGGTATCGGTGTTAACCGATGAAAAATACTTCCAGGGCGATTTTGCGTTCCTGCCGATTGTCAGCGACGCCATCACGCAACCGGTGTTGTGCAAAGACTTCATCATCGATCCGTACCAGATCTATCTGGCGCGCCATTATCAAGCCGATGCCATCCTGCTGATGTTGTCGGTGCTGGATGATGAGCAATATCGTCAGCTCGCCGCCGTGGCGCACAGCCTGAAAATGGGCGTGCTGACCGAAGTGAGTAATGAAGAAGAGATGGAACGTGCCATCGCGCTGGAAGCCAAAGTCGTCGGCATTAATAACCGCGACCTGCGCGACCTGTCGATCGACCTGAACCGCACACGTCAATTAGCGCCGCGTCTCGGACATGGCGTCACCGTCATTAGCGAATCCGGCATCCACAATTACGCGCAGGTACGTGAATTAAGCCACTTCGCTAACGGCTTCCTGATTGGCTCCGCGCTGATGGAAGAAGCGGATCTCACCGCTGGCGTTCGTCGCGTGTTGCTTGGCGATAACAAAGTCTGTGGCCTGACCCGCGCTGAAGATGCGCGTGCAGCGCAGGAAGCTGGCGCCATATACGGTGGCTTGATCTTCGCAGAAGGCTCGCCGCGTAAAATCAGCATTGAGCAGGCGCAGTTGGTTCAGGCTGCTGCCCCGCTGAAGTATGTTGGCGTGTTCCGCAACAACGCTTTAAGTGACATTGTCACGCTTGCGGAGACGTTAAAACTGGCCGCAGTACAATTGCACGGCGATGAAGATCAGGCGTTTGTCGCACAACTGCGTCAGGCGCTGCCAGCAGACACTAAAATCTGGAAAGCGCTGAGCATCAAAGATCACCTACCTGCGCGCGACTGGCCGCACGTCGATCGCTACGTGTTCGATAACGGCCAGGGCGGCACCGGCCAGCGTTTCGATTGGTCACTGCTGCAAGGCCAGGATCTCAGCAACGTATTGCTGGCCGGTGGCTTAAGCGCTGACAACTGCGTTGAAGCCGCGCAGTTGGGCTGTGCCGGCCTCGATTTCAACTCCGGCGTAGAATCTGCGCCAGGCATTAAAGATGCCAGCAAAGTCGCGGCGGTATTCCGCACGCTGCGCGCCTATTAATTTCGCTTGCCCGCCATCGCGCGGGCCGAATAAGGAAGATGAAAAAATGACCACGTTATTGAATCCCTATTTTGGCGAGTTTGGCGGCCAATATGTGCCGCAAATCCTGATGCCAGCCTTGCGCCAGCTGGAAAATGCGTTTGTTGAAGCGCAGCGCGATCCCGAGTTTCAGGCCGAGTTTACTGACCTGCTGAAAAACTACGCTGGACGCCCAACGGCTTTGACGCTGTGCAGCAACCTGACCAAAGGCACCAAAACCCGCCTCTATTTGAAGCGTGAAGATTTGCTGCACGGTGGCGCGCACAAAACCAATCAGGTGCTGGGTCAGGCGCTGTTGGCTAAGCGTATGGGTAAAAACGAGATCATCGCAGAAACCGGCGCCGGTCAGCATGGTGTCGCATCAGCGTTAGCCTGTGCCCTGCTGGGTATGAAGTGCCGCATCTATATGGGCGCGAAAGATGTTGAACGTCAGTCACCAAACGTATTCCGTATGCGTTTGATGGGCGCGGAAGTGATTCCAGTGCATAGCGGTTCAGCCACGCTGAAAGATGCCTGTAACGAGGCGCTGCGCGACTGGTCTGGCAGCTATGAAACCGCGCACTACATGCTCGGCACCGCCGCAGGCCCGCACCCGTTCCCGACTATCGTCCGTGAATTCCAGCGCATGATTGGCGAAGAGACCAAAGCCCAGATTCTGGAGCGCGAAGGTCGTTTGCCCGATGCAGTGTTAGCCTGCGTGGGCGGTGGTTCGAACGCTATCGGCATGTTCGCTGACTTCATCGAAGAAGAAAGCGTTGGTCTGATCGGCGTAGAGCCGGCGGGTCACGGAATCGAAACCGGTGAACACGGTGCGCCGCTCAAACATGGTCGCGTCGGGATCTACTTCGGCATGAAAGCGCCGATGATGCAGACCGAAGAGGGGCAGATTGAAGAATCCTACTCCATCTCTGCAGGTCTGGACTTCCCATCGGTGGGACCTCAACATGCGCATCTGAACAGTATTGGCCGCGCGGAATATGTGTCGATCACCGATGATGAAGCGCTCAGCGCCTTCAAAGAGCTGTGCCGTGCTGAAGGGATTATTCCTGCACTCGAATCCTCACACGCGCTGGCACATGCGCTGAAAATGATCCGCGAGAATCCGGAAAAAGAGCAGCTGCTGGTAGTTAATCTTTCCGGACGCGGCGATAAAGACATCTTCACCGTTCACGATATTTTGAAAGCCAAGGGAGAGATCTGATGGAACGTTATAATCAGCTGTTTCAACGTCTGTCGGCGCAGAAAGAAGGCGCATTTGTCCCCTTCGTTACCCTCGGCGATCCGTCACCTGAACTGTCGCTGAAAATTATCGATACTTTGGTGGAGGGCGGTGCGGACGCGTTAGAGCTCGGTATTCCGTTCTCGGATCCACTGGCCGATGGCCCAACCATTCAGGGCGCGACCCTGCGTGCCTTTGCTTCCGGCACCACCGTTGCGCAGTGTTTTGAAATTCTGGCCGCCGTGCGCCAAAAATATCCCGACCTGCCGATTGGCTTGTTGATGTACGCCAATCTGGTGTTCAGCAAAGGTATCGACAACTTTTATGCGCAGTGTGAAGCGGTGGGCGTCGATTCCGTGCTGGTTGCTGATGTGCCGCTGGAAGAGTCTGCGCCGTTCCGTCAGGCTGCGATGCGCCACAATGTGGCACCGATCTTTATCTGTCCGCCAAATGCCGACGATGAACTGCTGCGCGAGATTGCTGCGCACGGTCGCGGATATACCTATCTGCTGTCACGCGCAGGCGTCACCGGTTCAGAAAATCGTGCCAGCCTGCCACTGCATCACCTGATCGAAAAACTGCGTGAGCTTAACGCTGCGCCACCGCTGCAGGGCTTTGGTATCTCTGAGCCTGGCCAGGTTAAAGAAGCGATTGCTGCGGGTGCGGCGGGCGCCATTTCCGGTTCGGCGATTGTGAAAATCATTGAGCGTAACCAGAATGATCCGGCAACGCTGCTCAGCGAGCTGAAAGCCTTTGTGAGCAGCCTGAAAGCGGCCACTCGCTAAAATCCTTCAAGGCCTTATTCCCGCGCGGATAAGGCCTTTTTACCGTCATAAACCTCCCCCCTGCTCATTTTCTCGGCCACTCTCAGCTTTTCATACCCAGCTAAAACTGGGATTGGATCAATAAGTGGCAAAAAATCCCTATTTCTCACTTTTTTGCACCCGCCGATTTGCCGATTTCGCATCGCCAGACCACAATTAACTGCGCCGCCCCATTGCGGCGAAACATCATCTAAGACAGGGAGATAACCAATGAATTTTTTCAAAGTCGTTGCAGGATTTATGATGGCTGCGGTAATGGCGCTGGCTCTTAGCGCGTGTGCACCCACAGCAACCAAAGAAGGCACTGGCGGTTACATCGACGATACCGTAGTAACCACCAAAGTTAAGGCTCAGCTGTTGAATGACGAGTCGCTGAAATCGACCGAAATCAATGTTGAAACCTTCAAGGGTAAAGTTCAGCTGAGCGGTTTTGTCAGCTCACCGCAGATGGCAAATCGCGCAGTGGCCGTAACGCGTAGCGTGGCAGGCGTGAAGTCTGTGGTTAACAATATGCAGATCAAATAACACAACGGGCGACCTTCTGGTCGCCCGCTTCATTTCTGGTTGCCGATTAGAATCGATATCCCGCACCAAAGAAGAACACCCACGGATCAATACGCGTGTTGATGTTTTGCTGCTCACCACCGGCTTTGAATTTCACTTCGGTATCAATATCCATGTACCACAGCGATGCGTTCAGCATCCAGTCGCGGTTGATTTGATAATCCAGACCAACTTGTCCGGCCATGCCCCACGAGTCTTTTACGCTCAGGTCGCTTAAACCGGCATCCTGTCCAGTCTGATTGAATTTGGCATCATAGAAGGTGGTGTAGTTAATACCGACGCCCACATACGGGCGGACTTTGCTTTTGCTATCAAAGAAATAGTACTGCGCCATTAAGGTTGGCGGCAGCTGGCGCACGGTGGCCAGATTTCCGGTGGCGCCCAGTCCAACCTTATGACGAAAAGGTGTGGCGGCCAGCAGCTCAACGCCGATGTTATCCGTCGCCATATAGGTAAAGGTTAAACCCAGTTGCGTATCGTTGCTGACGTTAAAGCCGCCCATACCCAGCACATTGTCAGAGCCTTCGGTCGGACGGACGGTGGCGCTACCTGCGCGCATAAAAAAATCACCGGCTTCATGAGCCAGAGCCAGTTGCGGAATTGCCAGCGCCATCAGCAGTGCGCATTTTGCCAGTTTCATAATCACTCCTTTGCCAAAAAAGATGGGTCTCGATGTTGAATGCGGCACAACATTTACCCCTTTTTTGGTAAAAGATCATCTGCATCAATCTAAATTAATCACTTAAAAAACAGTGGATTGATTCAGATCAATTTGGGCCTTACACCGCGTAATAAAAGTCCGCTTGCGAAAATTTTCCGCCATGATTATTTTACCTTTCCCCTGTGTGATTTTGGTTCGATGCCTTAGAGGTGGCGGGCGATCAGATGAGCGATTTACTAAACCCTTGTGTAACCTGTGGCGCATGCTGCGCGCATTTCCGTGTTTCTTTTTACTGGGCCGAAGCCGATGATGGCGCCGGTGCCGTTCCCGTTGAATTAACTGAGCCGTTAGGCCTGTTTATGGGCAATATGCGCGGCACCAACCAACACCAACCGCGCTGTGTTGCGCTAGAGGGAGAGGTCGGCGGCTGCGTCTCCTGCGGCATTTATCAGCAGCGTCCGTCACCTTGTCGGGAGTTTTCAATGTCCGGCGAGAACGGTGAACTGAACGAAGCCTGCGATCGCGCCCGTGCTCGCTATGGTCTTCCTGCGCTTTTTCACCCTTCTTTACCTGTTATGACAGAAAGTTATCCCAATGCGGGTGCCAGCACGCCAGTAGAACATGTACAATCGCCGGGTTAATTAATCCGGTTCTTTCAAGGAGTTTACATGTCTATCACGGCAAGCTCGTTATACCGTGACACAGGAAATTTTTTGCGCCATCAGTTGGTTACTATTTTACTGCTGGCGCTGCTGACCTCGTTCATTACTGTGATCGTCGGCCACGCGTTAACGCCAGGTGAAGACCAGCTCTCATTGTTGAGCCAGTCAGATGACAGCGCATCATCGCTGTTTGAGCTGGTACAAAATATGTCTCCGGATCAGCAGCGTATTTTGCTGCGCGCTTCCGCTGCAGGCACGTTTGCTGCATTGATTGGTAATACGCTGCTGCTGGGTGGCATGCTGTTCCTGATCCCAATGGTGTCGGGCGGACAACGCGTGAGCGCACTGCGTGCTATTGGTGCGTCTGCGCCGATCCTGCCAAAGCTGCTGCTGCAGACCTTCCTGATCACCTTGCTGGTACAGCTGGGCTTTATGGTGCTGATGGTGCCGGGCGTGATTCTGGCCATCCTGTTTTCACTGGCGCCAGTGATTCTCGCCAATGAGAAACTCGGCGTGATTGGCGCGATGCGCGCCAGCATGCGTCTCGCATGGAAGAATATTAAGGTTATCGCACCGGCCATTGTGCTGTGGCTGCTGGCCAAAATTGTGCTGATGTTCTTCTTTTCATCGCTGACCGTGCTGCCCGCCAACATCGCCTCCGTGGTGTTGAACGCGCTGGGTAATCTGGTCTCCGCTGTACTGATCATTTATCTGTACCGGCTGTATATGCTGTTACGTTAATCGTTGTGGCGCTCACCCGGGCGCCATAACTGAACGCTCCTGCCCTAATTGGAAACGCTATGAAGCAGTTACTCGATTTTCTTCCCCTGGTGGTTTTCTTCATCTTCTACAAGCTGTACGACATTTTTGTCGCCTCCGGCGCACTGATTGTTGCCACCGGTCTGGCGCTGGTCGTCAGTTGGGTGCTTTACCGCAAGCTGGAAAAGATGACCATTTTTACTTTTGTGCTGGTTGCGGTATTCGGCACGCTGACGCTGGTGTTCCATAACGATGAATTCATCAAATGGAAAGTTACGGTAATTTATTCGCTGTTTGCCGTCGCGCTGCTCTACAGCCAGTGGTTTATGAAGCAACCGCTGATCCAAACCATGCTGGGTAAAGAGTTGCAACTGCCGTCAGGCGTGTGGCGCAATCTCAACATTGCCTGGGCAATATTCTTTCTCGCCTGCGGCTTAGCGAATATTTATGTTGCGTTTTGGTTATCGCAGGAATTTTGGGTTAACTTTAAAGTGTTCGGTCTGACCGGCCTGACCCTACTCTTTACCCTGTTAAGCGGCGTGTATATCTGGCGACAGATGCCGCAACAAGAACAAAAATAATGCCACTCCGCCCGACAGCGTCGGGCTTCTCTTCACCTGCAGAAGAACTGAGCAATGGACGAAAAACATAAGTCGCCGCAAGGCGAGATGGTGTTGCGTACCCTGGCAATGCCAGCGGATACCAATGCCAACGGTGATATCTTTGGTGGTTGGTTGATGTCGCAGATGGATATGGGCGGCGCAATCAAGGCGAAAGAGATTGCTGAAGGACGTGTTGTTACCGTGCGCGTGGATGGAATGACGTTCCTTAAACCTGTAGCGGTTGGCGATGTGGTGAGCTGCTACGCACGCTGCATCCGCACCGGCAACAGTTCCATGACCATTAACGTCGAAGTGTGGATCAAGAAAGTGTCGTCGGAACCCATTGGACAGACTTACTGCGCAACCGAAGCGGTATTTGTCTACGTTGCCGTCGACAATACCGGGCAATCTCGCCCATTACCGCCCGGCAGAAGCAATTTAAGCGATCTCTAAGACTAAAAAAGCGGTCATCTGACCGCTTTCTTTTTGCCTCTCAAACATGAATGCTTATTCGATATTGGCGCCGCCGTTGATGCGGAACACGATATTCATGGTCAGATTCTTGCCAGGACGACCCGGCTGATAACGCCATTTCTTCATCGCCTGCTTCACTTCGCGTTCGAACATGTTGCGCGGTTCAGCCGATAAAATCTGGACGTTATCGACACGACCGTCACTATCAACATCAAACTGCACGCGTACACGTCCCTCAACGCGCAGCGCGAAAGCGCGTGCTGGATAGGCTGGTTTGCTGACGTTCATCGCTTTCGGGCCATCAGAGATGCTTGGCGTTGCGGTTGGATTGGCTTTCGGCGCGGTAGTTGGACGCGTCTGCGTAGCTGGCGCGTCCTGCTTCACCGGATTTTCCTGCGGCTTCACTTCCTGACGCGGTTTCGGCTCAACCTTCTTTTCCACCTTTGGCTTCGGTTTAGGTTTTGGCTTCGGCTTAGGTTCCGGTTTAGGAATCGGCACCGGCTCAACCTTCGGCGGCTCTGGCGCTACTTCAGGTTCCGGCTCAGGCTCGGGAGGTGGTGGCGTAACCTGGGCAGGTGCAGGTTCGGGTTGCACTTCAGGCGCCACCAGCGAAACGCTAATAGGCTGCGACGCTTTTGGAACTTCAATGACCTGATGAAACGATGCATAGAGAATGCCAGCGATCAACGAACCGTGAAGTACCACGGATAAAATTACAGCAATGGGGGTACGTGTAGGTAAAGGCGTAGTCAACGTGGTCATATCATTCATGTTCATTGAGTGAAGCGCAGATTTTAAATGCAAATAGCAATCAGTTTCAATAAGCGATGTAAATGTGGCTGCAGAAAGGCCTTTTTTAACCCTGATTGCGCTGAATGACAGCGTATTTATCTTTCGTTTGCACTCTGATTAACGATCACTTAACGTGTCACGCAATTTCGGCAAGTCTAACGGGAGTATCCCATCGTGCTTTACGTCATTTATGCGGAAGATACCGCTGATTCACTGGAAAAACGCAACTCGGTACGTCCCGCGCATCTTGCTCGTTTACAGCTGTTGCAAGATGAAGGTCGTCTGATTGCTGCGGGTCCGCTGCCAGCGGTTGACAGCAACGATCCAGGCCCGGCCGGTTTCAGCGGTTCCGTGATCATCGCCGAATTCTCTTCACTGGAAGTCGCGGAATCATGGGCCAAGGACGATCCCTACATTGCCGCAGGCGTGTATGAGAAAGTCGCGGTCAAACCGTTCAAACGCGTTTTCTAATCTATGTGGCAGTCAGTTTTACTGCTGGTGATAGCTTTCGCTCTCATCGGCAGAGCACTTTGGCTATGGCGTCAGCAAGGCTGGCGCAACGCTCGGCAGCACATTGTGATGTTAATTGTGCTGGCAGCGGCAGTAGAGATGGTCAATGTCATTCGGGTGCTACGCGGCGCATAGTGGCCGCGTAAGCCCATCAGACCATTTGCGAGATAAACAGGATAGAGCGGCGATGCTGCTGCGCCACCTGATGACGAATGGTGTGGATGCGTTTATAACGACGCGACTGCCCTTCCAGCCAGCGAGAACGACGACGGTGTACCTGACGTAACATTCTCCAGCGCGCCACTTCATTTTTGCTGCGTCTCATCACATCCTCTCAGACAGGCTAAACTCGGCAGGCATTATAAAGATCTGTTGGGAAATGCCAAATCGAAAGCTTCATCGAAACGTCATTCACGATTAAAGGTTTCACTACCTGTGATCAGCACGTAAACTTTGCACAACAAAGCGCGAACAGGATGTCCACTTAATGACCACATTTTATACCCTCATCAGTTGGTTGCTGCTGTTCGGTTACTGGCTGCTGATTGCGGGTGTCACGCTACGTATTCTGATGAAACGCCGCGCAGTCACTTCTGCAATGGCCTGGCTGCTGATCATCTACATTCTGCCGCTGGTGGGTATAATCGCCTATCTCTCCTTTGGTGAGCTGCATTTAGGTAAACGGCGTGCTGAACGCGCACGCACCATGTGGCCCTCTACCGCCAAATGGCTCAACGACCTCAAACAGTGTCGGCATATCTTTGCCACCGAACACAGCGACGTGGCGCGTTCCCTGTTTGATTTGTGCCGCCATCGTCAGGGCATTGCTGGCGTGAAAGGTAATCAGCTGCAGTTGCTGACCAGCTCCGACGATGTGATGCACGCGCTGATTCGTGATATCCAACTGGCACGTCACAATATCGAGATGGTGTTCTATATCTGGCATCCCGGCGGGCTGGCTGATGAAGTAGCGGAATCGTTGATGGCCGCATCGCGTCGCGGTGTGCATTGCCGCTTGATGTTGGATTCAGCAGGCAGCGTCACCTTCTTCCGCAGTCCGTGGGTCAATATGATGCGCAACGCTGGCATCGACGTGGTTGAAGCGTTGCAGGTAAGCCTGCTGCGTGTGTTCCTGCGCCGCATGGACTTACGTCAGCATCGCAAAGTGGTGCTGATCGATAACTACATCGCGTATACCGGCAGCATGAACCTGGTCGATCCACGCTTCTTTAAGCAGGAAGCGGGCGTGGGCCAGTGGATTGATCTGATGGCGCGCATGGAAGGTCCAGTGGCAACCACCATGGGCATTGTGTATGCCTGCGACTGGGAGATTGAAACCGGGAAACGCATTCTGCCGCCCGCGCCAGATGCCAACGTGATGCCCTTCGAACAGGAGAGCGGTCATACCATTCAGGTGATCGCTTCTGGCCCTGGTTTCCCGGAAGATATGATCCATCAGGCATTGCTCACGGCGGTTTACTCCGCGCGCGAGCAGCTGATCATGACCACACCCTACTTTGTGCCGAGCGATGACCTGCTGCACGCCATCTGTACCGCGGCGTTACGCGGGGTGGAGGTGAGCATCATTGTGCCGCGCCACAATGATTCGTTGCTGGTAGGCTGGGCAAGCCGGGCCTTCTTTACCGAGTTGCTGGAAGCGGGCGTAAAAATTTACCAGTTTGAAGATGGCCTGTTGCATACCAAAAGTGTGCTGGTGGATGGGCAGCTGAGTTTGGTCGGCACTGTTAATCTGGATATGCGCAGCCTGTGGCTTAATTTTGAGATCACATTGGTGGTTGATGATGATGGCTTTGGCAGCGATCTCGCTACCGTGCAGGACGATTACATCGCCCGCTCACGCTTACTGGATGGCGCTCGCTGGGCTAAACGTGCCTGGTGGCAACGCATCGTTGAACGACTGTTTTACTTCTTTAGTCCTTTACTGTAAAACGAGCGAAAATATTACCGCCTCAGGGCAAGCAGGAATGACCATGGATTTAAATAATCGCCTTACTGAAGATGAAACGCTGGAACAGGCTTACGATATTTTTCTTGAGCTGGCTGGCGACAATCTCGATCCCGCTGACATTATTCTGTTCAATCTGCAGTTTGAAGAGCGCGGTGGCGCGGAACTGTTCGATCCTGCGGAAGACTGGCAGGAACATGTTGATTTCGATCTCAACCCAGACTTCTTCGCAGAAGTGGTGATTGGATTGGGTGAAGCCGACGGCGAGCCGATCACTGATGTGTTCGCACGCGTCCTGCTGTGCCGCGAGAAAGATCACAAACTCTGCCACATTTTGTGGCGCGAGTAAGAGACAGAACGAAAAACGCCGGGCAATCGCCCGGCGTTTTCATTTACAGCGGATCAACTTTCAGACAAGACACCGCATGTCGGAAACTGCCTTCCAGCAGCGGCCGGGTTTTCGCGCACTCTGGTCCGGCAATCGGGCAACGCGTGCGGAACACGCAACCTGATGGTGGATTGATCGGTGATGGCAGCTCCCCTTCCAGCAGCTGGATTTCCTTGTTCTTCTCCAGATCCGGATCGGGAATCGGCACCGCGGACATCAGCGCGCGGGTGTAAGGATGCTGCGGATTGTTATACACCGCATCGTAAGTACCCAGCTCAACCGCATGACCGAGATACATCACCAGCACGCGATCGGAGATGTGTTTTACCACCGCCAAATCGTGCGCGATAAAGATCAGTGACAAGCCCATTTCTCGCTGCAATTTCTGCAACAGATTAACGACCTGCGCCTGAATCGACACGTCGAGCGCCGATACCGGTTCATCACAGATAATCAGCTTCGGCTCCAGAATCAGCGCACGCGCAATGCCAATACGCTGACACTGACCGCCCGAGAACTCATGCGGATAGCGGTTAATGAGGTTAGGTAGCAACCCAACCTTCATCATCATGCTTTTGACCTTATCCTTCACTTCCTGACGCGGCATCTTCGGGTAATAGGTGCGCAGTGGTTCGGCAATGATATCGCCAATGGTCATGCGCGGATTAAGCGATGCCAGCGGATCCTGAAAGATCATCTGGATATCGCTGCGCGCCTGACGCCACTGCTCCTGACTTTGCCCCAGCAAATCGCGTCCTAACCAGGCGACGCGCCCTTCCGTGGCTTTCACCAGGCCGATGATGGCGCGGGCCAGCGTCGATTTACCGCAGCCTGATTCACCGACAACACCCAGCGTTTCACCTTCGTACAAACGCAGGCTGACGCCGTCGACCGCTTTGAGCGTGTGCGGTGGCTGCCAGAACCACTGTTTGCCATCCTTAATCTCGAAATGCACCTTGAGGTCGGCGATCTCCAGCAGGACTTTTTTCTCTTCGACTACGGTGCTCATACTAACTCCTCCACCGGCTTGAAGCAGGCACGCAAGCGCCCTTCAGCAAAAGGCTCCAGCGGCGGTGCCTTGGCGCAAATGTCCATGGCGTAAGCGCAGCGAGGCTGGAACGGACAGCCTTGCGGCAGGCGCAGCAGGTTTGGTGGGTTGCCTGGAATAGTGGTCAGCGACTCGCCCTCTTCAGCGTCCAGTCGCGGCACCGCACTCAGCAAGCCAATCGAGTACGGATGTGCTGGATGATAAAACACATCGCGTGCACGGCCATATTCCATGGTACGGCCGGCGTACATCACCAGCACTTTGTCACAAATACCCGCTACCACGCCGAGGTCGTGGGTAATCATCACAATCGCGGTATTGAATTCGCGCTTTAGCTCATTCAGCAGCGTCATGATTTGCGCCTGCACGGTGACGTCAAGCGCTGTGGTCGGCTCATCGGCAATCAGCAGCTTCGGCCGACACAGCAGCGCCATCGCAATCATCACACGCTGGCGCATGCCGCCAGAGAATTCATGTGGGAACATCTTCATGCGCTTACGCGCTTCCGGCATTTTCACGGCGTCCAGCATGCGTACCGACTCTTCAAACGCCTGGGCGCTGTTCATGCCTTTATGCAGCTTCAGCACTTCCATTAACTGCTCGCCGACGCGCATATACGGATTCAGCGACGTCATCGGGTCCTGGAAGATCATCGCAATCTGCTCAGCACGCAGTTTATTCAGCTTGTTTTCTGGCAGGTTGAGAATCTCTGCGCCGTTGAATTTTGCTGATCCGCCAATGCGCCCATTTTTTGCCAGCAGCCCCATCAAGGCAAACGCGGTTTGCGATTTCCCCGAGCCGGATTCGCCAACAATGCCCAGCGTTTCACCCGCATGCAGTGAAAAGTTGAGGTCGTTCACAGCGGTGACATCGCCATCGTGGGTGCTGAAGGTGACGCGCAGATCTTTTACATCCAGCAGCAGGTTATTGTTTCCCGCACGTGCAGCCATGGCTGGCTGAAATTCATGAATGGTCATCGGGAAACTCCTTAACGATCTTTCGGGTCGAGGGCATCACGCAAGCCATCGCCGATAAAGTTAAAACAGAACAGCGTGACCACGAGGAAACCGGCCGGGAACATCAGCAACCACGGCGACACCTCCATCGAGTTGGCGCCATCACTCAGCAACGCGCCCCAACTGCTCAGTGGTTCCTGCGTGCCGAGGCCAAGGAAGCTGAGGAAAGATTCGAACAGAATCATGCTTGGCACCAGCAGCGAGGCATACACCACCACCACGCCCAACACGTTCGGCACAATGTGGCGCAATACGATTTTGAAGGTGCTGACACCGCCGACCTGAGCCGCTTCGATGAACTCTTTGCGCTTCAGGCCCAGGGTCTGCCCGCGCACGATACGCGCCATGTCCAGCCACGACACCATGCCGATCGCCACAAAGATCAGCAGGATATTGCGACCAAAGAAGGTCACCAGCAGGATGACGAAGAACATGAATGGGAAGGAGTTGAGGATCTCCAGAATACGCATCATCACCGAGTCGATTTTTCCGCCCAGATAACCCGCCAGTGAGCCATACAGCGTGCCCACCAGCACCGCGATCAGCGCGGAGGCAATGCCCACCATCAGCGAGATACGGCCACCAATCGCAACGCGCACCAGCAGGTCACGGCCAGACGAATCAGTGCCAAACCAGTGACCGGAAACGGTATCCGGCGCGGCAGACATCATCGCCCAGTCGGTATCGTCATATTTAAATTGCGACAACATCGGGGCGAACACCACGAACAGCGTGATCACCAGCAGCACCAGCAGGCTTATAAAGGCGGCGCGGTTGTGAATAAAGCGGCGACGCGCATCCTGCCAGAGGCTGCGCCCTTCGACTTCCAGTTTTTCACTGAAGGCATCCAGAGCTTCGCTGTTTTTCTTACTTAACATCATGGGCGAGCTCCACAATCAGTAACGGATTTTCGGATCGATCACGGCGTACAGCACATCAACGATCGCGTTAAACAGAATGGTCAGCACGCCAACCAGAATGGTCAGGCTCATCACCAGCGAGTAGTCACGGTTCAATGCCCCGTTGACGAACAACTGGCCGATGCCCGGCAAACCATAGATGGATTCAATCACCATGGAACCGGTGATGATGCCGACAAACGCCGGTCCCATATAGGAAAGCACCGGTAACATAGCGGGCTTCAGCGCGTGACGCAGCACGATACGGCGCAACGGCAGGCCTTTGGCGCGCGCCGTGCGGATGAAGTTTGAGTGCATCACTTCAATCATCGAACCACGGGTAATACGCGCGATGCTGGCGATATAGGCCAGCGAGAGCGCCACCATCGGCAGCAACATGTAATTCCATTGGCCGCCGTTCCAGCCGCCGCCTGGCAGCCAGCGTAAGGTAATCGCAAATACCAGCACCAGTAACGGTGCTACGACAAAGCTGGGGATCACCACGCCGGTCATCGCGACCCCCATCACGGCATAATCCCACAAACTGTTCTGCTTCAGGGCGGCGATCACGCCAGCCGTTACGCCTAGCACCACGGCGAGGAAGAATGCCGCAAGACCGAGTTTGGCTGATACCGGGAAGGCGTGGCCGACCAGATAATTGACCGAGTAATCTTTGTATTTAAACGAGGGACCAAAGTCACCATGTGCCAACTGCACCAGATAGCTCAGGTACTGTTTGCCAATCGGATCGTTGAGATGGTACTTCGCTTCGATATTCGCCATCACTTCCGGCGACAGAACACGTTCGCCGGTAAATGGACTGCCGGGTGCCAGTCGCATCATAAAGAATGAGATGGTGATGAGGATAAACAGCGTCGGGATGGCTTCAAGGAGCCGACGCAGGATGAATTTTAACATTGCCGTACCTACCAGGCTGTTGCTTCACAAAGTAAAAAGGCGGTGCCGCAGCACCGCCACTATCGATAGCCTGAGTGCTATTAATGTTTAATGATATACAGGTTTTTATCGACGGTTTTATCCAGCGGATCGTTGCCGGTGTAACCGCCCACGTAAGGTTTCACCAGACGCGCATTGACGTAGTAGTAAACCGGCACGATGGTGCTGTCTTTATCCAGAATCTGCTCAGCTTTCTGATAATCCGCTACGCGCGCTTTATCGTCTGTGGCTTTAACCGCATCGTGGATAACTTTATCGAAGTCAGCGCTCTTATAGTGCGAGGTGTTACTGCTGCTGTCAGACAGCATGATGTTCAGGAATGAAGTCGGTTCGTTGTAATCTGCGCACCATGCCGCGCGAGAGACATCAAAGTTGCCCTGATGACGCGTATCCAGGAAGGTTTTCCACTCCTGGTTCTCCAGCTTGATGTTGACGCCGATGTTTTTCTTCCAGATAGAAGAGGCGGCGATCGCCAGTTTCTTATGCAGATCGGAGGTGTTGTACAGCAGGTTGAAGGTCAGCGGTTTATCCGCAGTGTAACCCGCTTCAGCCAGCAGCTTTTTCGCTTCTTCGTTACGCTTGTTCTGATCCCACTTGAACCAATCCGGCGGCAGCAGTTCCATGCCATCGGTGGCTGGCGGGGTGAAGCTGTAAGCCGGTTGCTGACCTTGTGCCAGAACCTTGTTCACCATGATGTCGCGATCCAGACCGAGTTTCAGCGCGGTACGGACGCGTGGATCGGTGAATGGTGCTTTCTGGTTATTGATTTCGTAGTAATAGGTGCACAGATATGGCTTCACCATCAACTCTTTGCCGTTATCACGCTGCAGTTTTTTGAACAGCTCGATTGGCATGTTGTTGTAAGTGATATCGCTGCCGTTCTCAGAGAAGTAACGGTTAACGTCGCTGACTTCGGAGTTAATTGGCAGGAAGGTAACTTTGTTCAGAACGGTATGCTCGTTATCCCAATACTGCGTGTTACGCACCAGCGTTACGCGTTCGTTGATCACGTGTGATTCAAGTTTGAATGCGCCGTTACCCACCCAGTTCTGCGGTTGGGTCCACTGATCGCCGAATTTGTCGATAGCAGGTTTATAAACCGGAGACATTACTGAGTTGATCAGCAGCTTATAGAAGTAAGGTACGGGCTCGCTCAGCGTCACTTCCAGCGTGTGATCGTCGATGGCTTTTACACCCAGCTCGGATGTCGGCTTTTTACCGGCGATGATGTCGTCAACATTGACGATGTGGCCGTATTGCGGATAGCTGGCATAAGGCGATGCCGTTTTCGGATCGACCAGGCGCTGCCAGCTGTAAACGAAATCTTGTGCGGTGACTGGTTCACCGTTGGACCATTTGGCGTTCTTGCGCAGGTGGAAAGTCCAGACTTTGAAATCTTTGTTTTCCCAGCTTTCCGCCACGCCCGGAACTGGTTTGCCATCGCTGTCGCTGGTGATCAAACCCTCATACAGGTCACGCGCAATGTTGTCTTCCGGAACACCTTCAATCTTGTGTGGATCCAGCGACTGTACTTCATCGCCGTTACCGCGAACCAGTTCCTGTTTTGCTGCCAATTCAACGCCTGCTGGCACTGTTGCTGCCAGCGCGGCATTCCCTGCCAGCGCGCCGATTGCTGCTAATATGCCCGCTGCAATCAGGCTTTTTTTTGTGATGTTGTTCATTATTACGCTCCAGTTTTATTATCTTTACCGGGTCGATTTAACGCCCGGCGTACCCCGTTTCCAGGTGATCTTCGCGTGTCTGAACGAAGACCCTAATCACCCTTCAGGGTTTACCACGGTAAAGTGCCGCCCGACTGTAGCGCCGGATCGGCCCATTACTCAATGTTTCTTTATGTAATAGTATTTCAACGCCAGCATGTCCTGCGGATCCTTACCGGTAAAACCGCCCACCCACGGTTTGACCAACCGCACGCTAACGCGGTAGTAGACAGGTACGATCGGCGAGTCTTTATCGAGTTGCGCTTCCGCTTGCTGATAAAGAGCGGCGCGCTTTGCTTCATCTGAAGTGGTTAATGTTTGCTTCATTAACTGGTCAAACGCCGGACTTTGGTAAAACGCGGTATTAATTGATGAACCGCTCAACAGCATATTCAGGAAGGTTGAGGGCTCGTTGTAATCTGCGCACCATGTCGCGCGTACCACGTCGTACTGCGCCTGGTGACGCGTCTCCAGCAGCGTTTTCCACTCCTGATTCTGTAATGTCACCACCGCACCGAGATTTTTTTGCCACATTGAGGCCGCAGCAATCGCCTGTCTTTTGTTCTGTTCGGAGGTGTTGTACAGCAGCGTAAAACGCAGCGGGTTTTGTTGATTAAAGCCGGCATCTGCTAATAACTGTTTGGCGCTGGCATTACGCTCGGACTGCGTTTGTTGCGCCCAGGCCGGTGGGGAAAGCGTGATGCCGTGGGTAAACGGCGGCGTCAATCCGTACGCAGGAATTTGCCCCTGGCCCATGATCTTCTGCGCAATGATGTCGCGATCAAGGGTTAACTTCAGGGCGGCGCGTACTCGGGCATCATCGAACGGCGCTTTTTTGTTGTTGATTTCGTAGTAGAAGGTGCACAGCAGCGGACTGATTTTGACCTCATCGCCCAGATCCTGCTGTAACTTTTTAAACAGCTCTGGCGGCACCGCGCTGTTGGTCATATCCGTGCCACCGCTGCGATAGCGGTTGATATCACTGTTCTCTGAAGAGAGCGGTAAGAACACGCCTTCTTCAATCGCCGTGTGTGCATTATCCCAATACTGCGGATTGCGTTTCACCACAATTTTTTCATTCACCACCCAGTCCGACAGCGTAAAAGCGCCATTGCCAACATAGTGTTGCGGCTGCGTCCACTGCTCGCCCCACTGCTCTATCGCCGGCCGATAGACCGGTTTCATCGCGCTGTGGGCCAGCATGGCAACAAAATAGGGAACGGGTTCAGAAAGGGTGACTTGTAGATGACGATCGTCGAGGGCTTTAACGCCAAGTTCAGCTGGCGCGGCTTTGCCAGACAAGATGGCATCAACGTTGGCGACATGGGCCGCCTGTAAATAGCTGGCGTAAGGCGAGGCCGTTTTGGGATCGGCCAGGCGCTGCCAACTGTAGACGAAATCCTGGGCGGTAACGGGCTGGCCGTTACTCCAGCGCGCATCGTCACGCAGCGTGAAAGTCCAGATGCGCCCCTCTTCGCTTTTCCATTGCTTAGCGACACCGGGGACGAGTTGACCGTTATTATCGGTTTCAACCAGACCTTCCAGCAAATTACGCATGACATTGGATTCCGGCACGCCTTCCCCTTTCTGCGGATCGAGCGTTGCCACTTCGCTGCCATTATTAATTACGATTCGCTGTAATTCGGATAATTCAGTGCCTGCGGGAATTTGTGCTGCCTGGCTTGAGGCCATTGCGCCTGTGAGACATAAGGCAAGCACTGAACGTACGGCCGTTTTCGCTACCATGCATTTCATCAACAAATATCAACCTTAATCATAAGCCTGATAGCCTGTAAGCAAGAAGCGTACACATTTGTCGCTATCAGATAAAAAATTTGTGATGTGCCGAAAATTATCAGAACCGATGCCCGCACGCCAAAGCTAAACTGCAAAAATGTTAGCAGATTCTCTTTTATCACGTTCAGCCAAGTAGGAAAAGTGTTAATTATTGGGATGAAATATCAATTAAGGCACTGATTAACATCAATATAATAACGTTATCGCATAAAGTTTATTCATTATTGTTATTAAGTTATAGTTTTTACGAATACAACTGAGAAATCATCGTTTAACAACATAATGATTTCATCACCGCGCCAATGACTTTCCCGTAATGCTAACAAGAAAGAATTATACAGAGTATTTATCTGTGATAATTATCACAGTTTAATGTGAACTGCTGGATACTTTTACCAGGATTAGTAGTAAAAGTGATGCGGAGGTTAATGCGTTAAGAAGGATGAATGAAATTACCAAAATGGTGCAATTAAGTTTAACGTTGCACCATTGTGGATCGCGTTGCTGGTTAAGATTAAAAATTAAGGGCTATTAATTGAGTAATCCGGGGAAGATTGATTTCATGCCGGTGACAATAAATTCTATGCCCAATGCCATTAACAACAATCCCATGATACGAGTGATAACGTTGATCCCGGTTTGGCCAAGTACTCGCACCATTAATGGTGCTGCGCGAAACAGTAGCCAACAGCAAAACGCGAAAATCGCAATCGCGATACTAAAGCCAATTAAGTTCTGCCAGCTGTGATAACGCGTACTCCAGACGATGGTTGAACTGATTGCGCCGGGACCGGCCATCAACGGTAACGCCAGCGGTACCACGCCGATACTTTCACGAATGGCGCTCTCTGACTTCTCCTGCTTGTTCTGCTTATCCTCACCCAGTTTTCCGCTGATCATCGACATCGCGATGGTGACGACCAGAATCCCGCCGGCAATACGGAACGAATCTATCGAAATACCAAACAGATGCAGGATGCCATCACCTAAGAAAAGTGACGTCCACAGGATAATGGCGACGGCCAGGTTCGCGGTGAGGTTGGTTTTGTTGCGCTCAACCACAGCCTGATAGCTGGTCATGCTGATAAAGACCGGGATGATACCTACCGGATTTACCAGGGCAAACAAACCGACAAAAAACTTAATGTAGCCGGATAGATCAAGTAGCACGGGGTTCAAAGTGGGCTCCGGTAAGGTCTGAGTAGAAAAACGCGCTTAATGTAGTGCATAAGCCGGGCGGAAAACCAGAGGCGCCGACAGAAATTTATGCTGCCGGCAAAGCTTCTAGTCAGTTCTTTCAACTACTGTTAACGTTGGGTTATCGCAATGAAGCCAGCGGGTACCGCATATGTGGCACATCACGCTAACTTTACTTGCAACAGTTAGTGCTGAAAGGTGTCAGCTTGGATCAGGATTGATCTGCATCAAAATTTAACTACCCCATCAGGGGTAATCTTACCCCGTCGAAACAACTTCCTGACGCTTAAGCATCTTGACCAGGAAACCCTTTTAGTAAGCAAAGGCAAAACAGTCGCCAACCTGACCAAAATATAAGCATAGCGTGACTATACTTCTGGATTCAGGCTTGTTTACTAAAAGAGTTTAACTTCCTTCAGGAGAGCACTATGGCCGTTACTAATGTTGCCGAACTTAATGCACTGGTTGAGCGTGTAAAAAAGGCACAGCGTGAGTATGCTAATTTCAGTCAGGAACAAGTTGATGCCATCTTCCGCGCTGCCGCACTTGCTGCGGCAGACGCACGAATTCCTCTCGCCAAACTGGCTGTTGCCGAATCAGGCATGGGTATTGTTGAAGATAAAGTGATCAAGAACCACTTTGCTTCTGAATACATCTACAACGCTTACAAAGACGAAAAAACCTGCGGTATCCTCGCCACTGATGACACCTTCGGCACTATTACCATTGCTGAACCGATTGGCCTGATCTGCGGTATCGTTCCAACCACCAACCCAACTTCTACAGCTATTTTCAAAGCGCTGATTAGCTTGAAAACCCGTAACGGCATTATCTTCTCTCCACATCCACGTGCAAAAGATGCGACCAACAAAGCCGCTGACATTGTACTGCAAGCAGCGATTGCGGCGGGTGCGCCAAAAGATATCATCGGCTGGATCGATACCCCTTCTGTCGAGCTTTCTAATCAGTTAATGCATCACCCCGATATCAACCTGATCCTTGCAACCGGCGGTCCGGGCATGGTGAAGGCGGCCTACAGTTCCGGTAAACCGGCAATTGGTGTAGGTGCAGGTAACACGCCAGTCGTGATTGATGAAACAGCGGATATCAAACGCGCCGTCGCGTCTATCCTGATGTCGAAAACCTTCGATAACGGTGTGATTTGTGCTTCTGAACAATCCGTGATTGTGGTTGATTCGGCTTATGACGCGGTTCGTGAGCGTTTTGCCAGCCACGGTGGCTACCTGCTGCAAGGTAAGGAGCTGAAAGCCATTCAGGATATCATTCTAAAGAATGGCGCGTTGAATGCGGCGATTGTAGGCCAGCCAGCGACGAAGATTGCCGAATTGGCGGGGATTAGCGTGCCTGCAACTACCAAGATTCTGATTGGTGAAGTGAAACTGGTTGATGAGTCTGAGCCTTTCGCACATGAAAAACTCTCTCCAACTTTAGCGATGTACCGCGCGAAGGATTACCACGACGCGGTCGATAAAGCTGAGAAGCTGGTAACGATGGGCGGTATCGGCCACACCTCATGCCTGTATACCGACCAGGATAACCAAATCGAACGCGTGCACTACTTCGGCGACAAAATGAAGACCGCGCGTATTCTGATTAATACGCCGGCGTCACAAGGCGGTATCGGTGACCTGTACAACTTCAAGCTGGCTCCGTCACTGACGCTGGGCTGTGGTTCATGGGGCGGTAACTCCATTTCTGAAAACGTGGGACCAAAACATCTCATCAACAAGAAAACCGTGGCCAAGCGAGCTGAGAATATGTTGTGGCATAAACTTCCGAAGTCTATTTACTTCCGTCGCGGCTCACTGCCGATTGCTCTGGAAGAAGTGGCAACTGATGGTGCAAAACGCGCCTTTATCGTTACTGACCGCTTCCTGTTCAATAATGGCTATGCCGACCAGGTGACTCGCGTACTGAAATCACACGGCATCGAAACCGAAGTCTTCTTTGAAGTCGAAGCTGACCCAACGCTGAGCATCGTCCGTAAAGGTGCAGAGCAGATGAATAGCTTTAAACCTGATGTGATTATCGCACTTGGCGGTGGTTCACCTATGGATGCAGCAAAAATCATGTGGGTGATGTACGAGCATCCTGAAACGCATTTCGAAGAGCTGGCCCTGCGCTTTATGGACATCCGTAAACGCATCTATAAGTTCCCGAAAATGGGCGTCAAAGCGCGCATGGTTGCCATCACGACCACTTCCGGTACCGGTTCTGAAGTCACACCATTTGCCGTGGTGACGGACGATGCAACCGGCCAGAAATACCCATTAGCGGATTATGCTCTGACACCAGACATGGCGATTGTTGACGCCAACCTGGTGATGGATATGCCGCGTTCACTCTGCGCCTTCGGTGGTCTGGATGCGGTAACACACTCACTTGAAGCCTACGTTTCCGTATTAGCGAACGAGTATTCTGACGGCCAGGCTTTGCAAGCACTAAAACTGCTGAAAGAGAATTTGCCTGCCAGCTATCGCGATGGCGCGAAAAATCCAGTTGCTCGCGAACGTGTTCACAATGCGGCGACTATCGCGGGGATTGCGTTTGCTAACGCCTTCCTGGGTGTATGTCACTCAATGGCGCATAAACTGGGTTCTGAGTTCCACATTCCTCACGGTCTGGCAAACGCCCTGCTGATTTCAAACGTCATTCGCTACAACGCCAATGACAACCCGACCAAGCAGACGGCTTTCAGCCAGTACGATCGTCCACAAGCACGTCGTCGTTATGCTGAGATCGCCGACCATCTGGGACTTTCCGCTGCTGGCGACCGTACCGCGCAGAAAATTGAAAAACTGCTCGCCTGGCTTGAAGAGATGAAAACGCAGTTGGGTATCCCAACCTCTATCCGCGAAGCGGGTGTGCAAGAGGCGGACTTCCTTGCGAAAGTTGACAAGCTGGCTGAGGATGCATTCGATGACCAATGTACCGGTGCGAACCCACGCTATCCGCTGATTGCTGAGTTAAAACAAATCATGCTGGATACCTTCTACGGCCGTGAATTCTCTGAGTCACTGAATGAGAAAGCTGAAGAAGTTAAAGCCGAAGTAAAAGTTGATAAGAAAATGAAGAAAGCGTAAAGCGCTTTAAACAAAAAACCCGCTTCGGCGGGTTTTTTTATGGCTTGCTGAGCAGTTAAATCTGCGGCGATTGTGAGCCGTAAATCGCCTGAAGGGAACCTTCATCAATCGCTTGTTTATAGTGTTTACGGCAAACCGATATATAGCGCTCATTGCCACCAATCACTACCTGCTCGCCTTCGCTAAAAGGCTTACCCTTTGCATCGAGACGAAGGACCATGCTGGCTTTTCTGCCACAATGACAGATGGTTTTAAGCTCAACCAACTTATCCGCCCATGCCAGTAAATATTGGCTACCCACAAACAGCTCTCCACGGAAATCCGTGCGCAAGCCATAGCAAAGCACTGGAATATCCAGATTGTCGACAACATCAGATAACGCTTTCACCTGCTCGCGCGTCAGGAACTGGCTTTCATCGACCAACACACAATGCACGGGTTGCTTCGCATGCTCTGCCGCTATTTCTTCATCAAGCTTCGTCTCATCGTTATATAAAAATGCAGGAGACGAAAGACCGATGCGTGAACTGACTTTGCCTGCACCAAAGCGGTTATCGATCTCGGCGGTATAAACCAGCGATCGCATCCCGCGCTCGTGATAATTATAAGAAGATTGCAGCAAAGCCGTTGATTTACCCGCATTCATCGCAGAGTAATAAAAATAAAGTTGAGCCATTAGAAAATCTCATCGTAGCCTATATCTGTTGCGCCGCAGTTTACCATAAAGCTGTATACCTGTAGCGATGCATTATTTTTATCATTTGCTCAAATTAACATCACCATCAAGATGGATATCACAGCGCCCAAAAAAGAGAGCACGTTTTGACAAAGTAGCGATTAAGCCGATATTTTATTCGTTTTAATTAAAGCCGAAGCGTCAGGATTAGCGTGGGCTAAGCGTTCAGCCTACAAAGCCAGTTAAAAAAGATTGCCAGATAAGTAAATATATTCTGAATAGCGTTATAAAATCACACTCCTTTTTTATTTTTACGTTTTGCTTTTAAATCCGGCTATTGCAGTTATTTTTTCGCACCACTATTATGAGTCGGCAGAACAACCTCCATTTATTATATTTTGAGATTAGGACAATGAGCGAAGCACTTAAAATTCTTAATAATATCCGTACATTGCGCGCACAGGCTCGGGAATGCTCTCTGGAAACATTGGAAGAGATGCTGGAAAAACTCGAAGTTGTGGTCAATGAGCGTCGTGAAGATGATACTCATGCACAAGCGGAAAATGCAGAGCGCACACGCAAGCTTGAACAATATCGCGAGATGCTAATTGCCGATGGTATCGACCCAAATGAGCTATTGCAGGCATTATCTGAAACAAAAGTTCCGGGTAAAGCCAAGCGTGCTGCGCGCCCCGCTAAATATTCTTACGTTGATGAAAACGGTGAAAACCGCACCTGGACTGGCCAGGGCCGCACGCCTGCTGTGATTAAAAAAGCAATTGAAGAACAAGGTAAACAACTGGACGATTTCCTAATGTAATCATTCCAGCGCTCAGAATTGTAATTAGTTCACCACTAATTCACTTTGACCAGGTAAGAAAAAGGAAGCCAATGGCTTCCTTTTTTCATGCTTAATTATTGTTGATAGAAGCGGCGATACCAATCAACAAAATGCTGCACACCTTGCTCAACGCTAGTTTGAGGACGGAAATTGATCGCCTGATACAAAGGTTGTGTATCCGCGCTGGTGCCCAGCACGTCGCCGGGTTGCATCGGCAGCATATTTTTCTTCGCTTGAATGCCCAATGCTTTTTCCAGCGACTCAATATAGGTCATTAAGCTGGTCGGCTGGCTATTACCGATGTTGTAAACGCGATAAGGTGCCGAACTACTTGCAGGTGAAGCTGCTTCAACTGTCCAGCTATCATCCGGCTGAGGAATTACATCCTGCAAACGTACGATCGCTTCTGCAATGTCATCAATATAAGTGAAGTCACGCGTCATTTGTCCGTTGTTATAAACGTCAATTTGTTCACCCGCTAACATCGCGCGGGTAAATTTGAACAGCGCCATATCCGGACGGCCCCACGGACCATAAACGGTGAAAAAGCGTAATCCTGTAGTGGGCAATTGATAAAGATGTGAATAGGTATGCGACATCAATTCGTTAGCTTTTTTAGTGGCCGCATAGAGTGAAACCGGATGGTCAACGGAATCGTCCGTTGAAAAAGGCATTTTGCGATTCAGGCCATAAACTGAACTGGATGAGGCATACAAAAGGTGGCCGATTTTATGATGGCGGCAGCCTTCAAGAATATTGAGATGACCGATTAAATTTGCTTCGGCATAAGCATGGGGATTTTCGATCGAATAACGTACGCCAGCCTGAGCGCCCAAATGAATAACGCGTTCAAACGCATGCTCAGCGAATAAAGAAGAAATGGCCTGGCGATCCGCCAGGTCCATTTTTACGAAAATAAAATCAGAATGTTGTGTGTTCTGGTCTAAACGGGCCTGTTTAAGGCTGACATCATAATAGTCATTCAGGTTATCGATACCGACAACCTGGTGACCAGCGGCCAGCAAGCGCTGACTGACGTGAAATCCAATAAAACCTGCCGCGCCGGTGACCAGAAACTTCATACATCCCTCATTATTCTACGATTTTAATTGATGCTCCGCGGCCGATTGCATAGTACGTGAAACCGCGCTTGCTGATACGCTCTGGATCATACAGGTTACGACCATCAAAAATCACGGGTTCTTTTAACGCACTTTTGATGACGTCAAAGTCTGGTGCACGGAAGTTTTGCCATTCAGTACAGATAACTAAGCCATCCGCACCCTGCAGCGCTGCTTCTTTGGTGCCCATCAACTTCAGATCGTTACGATGACCATAAACGCGTTGCGCTTCGTCCATCGCTTCTGGGTCAAACGCCTGAACCGTTGCACCAGCTTCCCACAGTGTTTCCATCAGCACGCGGCTGGAGGCTTCACGCATGTCGTCAGTGTTCGGTTTGAACGCCAATCCCCACAAAGCAAAGGTTTTGCCGCGCAGATCGTCGCCAAAATGACGCTTAATAAAGGTTGGCAGCTTGTTCTTCTGCGAATCGTTAACGTCTTCTACCGCCTGCAGCAGACGCGGAGTGTAACCAATTGACTCAGCAGTACGAATCAGCGCCTGCACGTCTTTCGGGAAACAAGAACCGCCATAGCCGCAGCCTGGATAGATGAAGTGATAACCGATACGTGAATCTGAACCGATACCCTGGCGAACCTTCTCAACGTCGGCTCCCAGACGTTCTGCCAGGTTAGAGATCTCGTTCATGAAGCTGATTTTGGTTGCCAGCATGCAGTTCGCCGCATATTTGGTCAGCTCTGCACTGCGGATATCCATCAAAATCATACGATCATGATTACGGTTGAACGGCTCATACAGCTCGCGTAGCAGCTCAACCACTTCATCATTATCGGTACCGACAACGATACGCTCAGGACGCATACAGTCATTAACTGCTGCACCTTCCTTGAGGAATTCCGGGTTTGAAACCACGTCAAAGGCGATGTTCACATCACGCTTTTGCAAAGTTTCAGTCATCACCGCACGAACGCGATCCGCTGTACCTACGGGTACAGTTGATTTGTCGATAACAACTTTGTGATCGTTCATGTGCTGCGCGATTGTGCGCGCAACAGCTGTCACATATTTCAGATCGGCAGAACCGTCTTCATCCGGTGGCGTACCCACGGCGATAAACTGCATCACGCCATGATTAACGCCCTCTTCCGCATTCGTGCTGAACTTCAGGCGACCCGACTCGTAATTGGACATAACGAGTGGCGTCAGGCCCGGTTCAAAGATCGGAATATTGCCTTTCTTTAAGTTCTCGACTTTCTTTTCGTCGACATCAATACAGAGAACGTCATGTCCGACTTCGGCCAACACCGCAGCCTGAACCAGACCGACATAGCCGATACCAAATACAGTGACTTTCATTGAATTATCCTGTGTTTATTGAGTTACTTTTTGTTGCCTACCGCGCCTTCGAGCCACTGAGTGAAATCTTTACCCAGGACTGGATGGCGAACGCCGTACTCAACAAACGCTTGCATGTAACCCAGCTTGTTACCGCAGTCATGGCTAACACCGTTCAGGTGATACGCTTCAACGGTCTCTTTTTCCATCAGCATCGCAATGGAATCAGTCAGCTGAACTTCGCCACCTGCACCTGGAGGTGTTTTCGCCAGCAGTGGCCAGATTTCAGCAGACAACACGTAACGACCAACAACGGCCAGGTTTGATGGGGCTTCAGAAGCTTTAGGCTTCTCAACCACGCCAACCATTGGCGCGCTCTGACCTGCAGAGAGATCAGCACCCTGGCAGTCAACCACACCGTAAGCGGTTACATCCGCAACTGGCTCAACCATGATCTGGCTGCGGCCGCTCTCTTCGTAGCGCGCCAGCATCTCTGCCAGGTTGTCTTTGGTTGGGTCAGATTCGTATTCATCGATGATTACGTCGGGCAGGATTACGGCGAATGGCTCATCACCAATCAGCGGATGTGCACACATTACTGCGTGGCCCAGACCTTTCGCGATACCCTGACGAACCTGCATGATGGTGACGTGTGGAGGGCAGATTGACTGGATTTCATCCAGCAGCTGACGCTTAACACGTTTTTCCAGCATAGATTCCAGCTCAAAACTGGTATCAAAGTGGTTTTCGATGGCGTTTTTAGAAGAGTGTGTAACCAGCACAATCTCGTTAATGCCTGCTGCAATGCACTCATTCACGACATACTGGATCAACGGCTTATCGACCAGCGGTAACATCTCTTTTGGAATAGCTTTGGTCGCAGGCAGCATACGCGTGCCGAGGCCTGCAACTGGGATTACCGCTTTTTTAACTTTAGTCTTATAGGCAGACATCAAAATACCTCTCTTAATAGGCCGTTCAAGTTAATACTTGATATGTCGGTTTAAAAACGAAATGAGTATATCAGTTACTATCAGGTGGATTTATCCTGGAAGAAGTTAATCCACGGAATTTAGGACTATTACCCAAGTGTAAAGCTTGCCCCTGGTCCTGTCTTCAACCCGTGGAAAATTTAAATCCGACTGGTCATTCTTCAGCTGATAGCATCAAACGTAGCCTGCCCCCAGCGCCCCAAATATGGCACTGCCAGGCGTCGGCACGTTGACTGATTTGATTGAGATGGGTGCTGCCCATAGTACCAAGTGGCACACCATTACTGAGTTGGATTTGATGAGTATTGATATGCAATGTGGCGTTAAGTCCTGCTGAAACCAGGATCAGATTTTTCAACTGGCGGTGGTAATAGCCCACCAGCAACGGGAACTGACCGCTGAGATTGGCTTGCCGCAACAGCATGTTGACCTGCCGTAGCAACCCATTTAATTCAGGCAATCGCTGCTTCTGGCCGGAGAGTTGCTCCTGCAGCAAGCCATTAAACAGCGCGCGCAGTAACAGCGCGGCTAACACGCCATTATCGCCAGCGCGTGTCACATCAAGGCAATAGAATGCCAAATCGTTATCAGACAGCGCCGCGATATCCAGCACTAAGCCCGGCTGTTCCGCCATGGTGAGCTGGCGGTAATTGATTCGGCAATTGGCGATGGTTTGCTGTACCGGCGGCTGAAGCTGTTTAAGTAATTTAGAGGCCGCCAGCGGATCGCTGACCAGCGCATCCCAATCCTGAAATAGCTGCTCATCCTCCTCCACTTTGGAGGTAAACATTGAGGGATAGAGACACTCAAACACCGCTTCACGGAAACGTTCAAGATTTTTGAGCGGTTTGAGCAGCACATCCTGCACGCCCAAACGCAACACATGGGCGATATCCGCCATATTTTGTGTGGCGGAGATAATCAGAATGGGCACATTGTTGCCGCGCGTGCGAAGACGCTCAACGAACGGGATACCGCCCATACGCGGCATTTCAAGATCGCAAATGACCAAATCCACTGACTGCGCCGACAACAGTGTTAAGCCATCAACGCCATCTCCCGCCTCAAGCGTACTGGCGCCTAAGTTGGTTAATAAATTGTCTATCAATGAACGGAAAACGACCTCATCTTCGACAATGAGTATCTTTTTGCCGATTAGCGGTTTTTCCATTCTCTCCCCCTGCGTACCAGATAATTCAATAGTGGTTCATAAAATGCAGTTGCGCCTTTCAGAATTGGCTGAAGTAGCAACACCTGTGAATGAACAACCTGACTATCTGCCACGGACCAGCGGTAATAGTTCATCCATTTTTTTCTCAACGGCGGCCTTGCCAGCCGCGATGGCTTCTTCTGCACGATGGAAGTCCAGTGTGGAAATTTGTGGACAAAACGGCTGAATCAGCACATCCGGCGGATCGCCCGCCATGCGGTTACGTTTCAGGCGATTTTCCAGAACCTGGATGGATGTCGACATAATCTCCATCGCACCCGGCGTTTGATTAGCACGGCGTTGCGTCAGGCCAATCAGGCGTTGACGCAGTTTTTTTCCCCAGCTCAGCGCTTCAACTGCCGCCGCCTCTTCACCGCTTTGCGGCGTGACTGACAATAGATCTTGCTGCATCAGGTGCGCGTCATGCTGTAAATCCACTGCG
Organism: Enterobacter sp. Sphag1F; assembly: GCF_014193275.1. NCBI lineage: Bacteria > Pseudomonadati > Pseudomonadota > Gammaproteobacteria > Enterobacterales > Enterobacteriaceae > Enterobacter > Enterobacter sp. Sphag1F. The sequence goes on from NZ_JACHZD010000001.1 coordinate 223,362, forward strand.
ATAACGATGTCAGCACCTAATGCGCGGGTTAATGAGATCGGTACAGGATTCACCACCGCACCGTCCACCAACCAATATCCATTGTAAGCGATGGGTGGTAATAAGCCTGGCATACTACAGGACGCACGCACAGCTTGATGCAAATCGCCCTCGGTTAACCACACTTCACGTCCGGTACTTAGATTGGTTGCCACCACGCCAAACGGCTTGTCGCACTCATCGATCAGATCATTAGGAATCAGCTGGCGAATATGACTAAACACCCGATCGCCGCGCAGTAGACCGCCGCGCTGCCACGAGAGATCCATCAGTCGGATGACGTCCCAGTAACGGAATGCGCTCACCCATTTTTCCATCACGCCCAGCCGTCCATTCACGTAAGCCGAACCGACCAACGCGCCAACAGAACAACCCGCCACCACATCGATTTCAATCCCCGCGCGTTCCAGCGCATTGATCACGCCGATGTGCGACCAACCTTTGGCAGCACCTGAGCCCAGTGCCAGCCCGATCCTGACTTTTCTCATCTCACCTCATGATTGGCATGGTACGTAGCATCACGCCTGACAGTCGGCTACCATAGCGCACGCTTTAATTTACTTTAATCACTTCCAGGAGATGACGTGTCTGAAAAGTGCCCTTGCTGCAGCGGAAAGGAGTATAGCCTATGTTGCCAACCCTTTCTGAATGGCCAAGCGAACCCGTCCAGCGCGGAGCAATTAATGCGCTCACGCTATACCGCCTACGTCGTGAAAGATGCTGCGTGGCTGGCAAAAACCTGGCACTCCAGTAAACGCGTGGCTGACCTCGAGACGTTATTATCCGAAAGTTTTAGCGGTACTGAATGGCTGGGCTTGAATGTAACTCGTTGTAATCATGGAAGCCACGAGAATGAAGCCTTCGTGACGTTTTTTGCGCGTTACCTCGAAAAAGGCCGCACTTCAGCCATCTATGAATGTTCGCGCTTTCTTCGCGAGGATCAACGCTGGTACTATGTCGACGGAACAACGCCTGAGTTGGGACGTAACGATCGCTGTCCTTGTGGCGCCGATAAAAAATACAAAAAATGTTGTGGTTAATCTGGACAGATAGACCCTAAATAATTTGAGTTGCAGCAAGGCGGCAAGTATGTGAATTCCCAGGAGCTTACAAAAGTAAGTGACTGGGGTGAGCATGCGCAGCCAACGCAGCTGCAGCGCAAAGTATGACGGGTATTCACAACGGCTTTACCATTCATCGCTTTGACAGGACTCTGATCGAGATGCAAGCGCAAACCATCCAACGAAAAGTTTTACGAACCATTTGCCCTGATGCGAAAGGTTTGATCGCCAAGATCACCAACATTTGCTACAAGCACGAACTCAACATTGTGCAGAACAATGAGTTTGTTGATCACCGTACCGGACGCTTTTTTATGCGCACCGAGCTGGAAGGCATTTTCAACGACAACACCTTGCTGGCCGATCTCGATAGCGCGCTGCCAGTGGGTTCTGTGCGTGAACTGCAAAGTGCCGGTCGTCGTCGTGTGGTGATTCTGGTGACCAAAGAGGCGCATTGCCTTGGCGATCTGCTGATGAAAAGCGCATTTGGCGGTCTGGATATGGAGATTGCGGCAGTCATTGGTAACCACGAAACGCTGCGCTCATTGGTGGAACGTTTTGATATTCCGTTTGTGTTGGTGAGCCACGAAGGCCACACGCGTGAAGAGCACGATAACCGCATGGCGGACGAAATTGACCGTTATCAGCCTGATTACGTGGTGCTGGCGAAATATATGCGCGTGTTGACGCCCGCCTTCGTGCAACGTTATCCAAATCAGATCATCAATATTCACCACTCCTTCTTGCCGGCGTTCATTGGCGCGCGTCCTTATCATCAGGCTTATGAGCGTGGCGTAAAAATCATTGGCGCTACCGCGCACTACGTGAACGATAACCTCGATGAAGGCCCAATCATCATGCAGGACGTGATCAACGTCGATCACAGCTACACCGCAGAAGAGATGATGCGTGCAGGACGCGACGTTGAGAAGAATGTGTTGAGCCGCGCGCTGTACAAAGTGTTAGGCCAGCGCGTATTCGTTTACGGTAACCGCACGATCATTCTTTAACCACTTTGGCGCTGAACTGCACAACTCTTCAGCGCCACGCGTAAAAAGTGGGCAAACAGTTTTTATTTTCAGTGACGGCGCTTTACAGGCTGAGCGCATTTGTTATGATGCGCCCCGCTTTAAGACGCAATGATTCAGGCCAGTGGTGGGATTCCCGAGCGGCCAAAGGGAGCAGACTGTAAATCTGCCGTCACAGACTTCGAAGGTTCGAATCCTTCTCCCACCACCATCTGAATCGTCTCTGCTTGAAGCCACAATACGTAATATCCCCGGTGGGATTCCCGAGCGGCCAAAGGGAGCAGACTGTAAATCTGCCGTCACAGACTTCGAAGGTTCGAATCCTTCTCCCACCACCATCATTACCATTCTCCTGTTTTTCCCACTTGTTTTAATCGTTGTAACCTCCTGATTCACACCATGACTTTTGCCCAAAAACTCGTTACCATCGCGCCATACTTTTGCGGATAAAAATGGCAGCGAAATGAAATTTGTCTCTTTCAACATCAACGGCTTGCGTGCGCGTCCTCATCAATTAGCCGCGCTGGTTGAACAGCATCAACCTGATGTCATCGGCTTGCAGGAAACCAAAGTTCATGACGATATGTTCCCGCTTGAGGACGTCAGCAAACTGGGTTATCACGTGTTTTATCACGGACAGAAAGGTCATTACGGCGTCGCGCTGCTGACCAAAGCTGAGCCCGTCATCGTCTCGCGCGGTTTTCCCGGCGATGATGAAGATGCTCAGCGCCGTATAATCATGGCGGAAATCCCGAGTCCAATTGGCGATATCACGGTTATCAACGGTTATTTCCCGCAGGGTGAAAGCCGCGACCATCCCACCAAGTTCCCAGCGAAAGAGAAGTTTTATCGCGATCTGCAAAGCTATCTTGAGCAGCAGTTGGCCGTGGATAAACCGGTGTTGATCATGGGTGACATGAATATCAGCAGCACTGATTTTGACATCGGCATTGGTGAAGATAATCGTAAACGCTGGCTGCGCACCGGCAAGTGCTCGTTCCTGCCTGAAGAGCGGGAGTGGATGGATCGCTTGCTGCAGTGGGGTTTGGTTGATACCTGGCGCGATAAGTTCCCGGAAACCAACGATCGTTTCTCATGGTTTGATTACCGCTCGAAAGGCTTCGATGACAATCGTGGTCTGCGTATCGATCTGCTGCTGGCGAGCCAGCCGCTCGCCTCGCGCTGTATTGAGAGTGGCATTGATTACGATATCCGCAGCATGGAAAAACCGTCGGATCACGCCCCAGTTTGGTCGACGTTTAAGTTGTGATGAAGCAGCGTGGCGTCATACGCCACGCGCTTTTATTTGATGATTTTCCAGATAAGCGGATTGGTGCCTAATACCTTCTCATCCCTGCCGCACTGCAATAACACGCCTTCTGCTTTAACCACCGCGCCTTCAGAATAACTGCGGTTCTCATAGGTACAGCACTGCATGCAGTTGCTCTGACGATTATTTTGCCCTTGCGTCCAGACTTCGGGTGGCAGATCCACCACCACATCGGTATTACCCGTACGATTATTTTCCGGCTGGCGGTTGGCCAGCGCCGAGGTGCTGCATAACAATAATCCGCCCAGCAACATCATTGCATAACGCATCACTCTGTCTCCTTGGTTTTGCGACGAGCCGTTTTTGGCTTGGCTCTCTTTTTGGGCCCAGGCGCAGTCAATCCGCGAAAGGCCTGTAACGACGGTCGCTGGCGTGCTTCACCAATCAGCCCAATCAAGGTGCTGACCAGAGGCTGCATAAACTCATCATAGCGACAAGATTTCTCACTAATTCGGGTCAGCGTTGATTCCCACTGCGCGGTCATATCCGGCCGGGCGGCCATTTCTGGCAGCGCATGGATCAACGCCCTGCCTGCATCCGTCGAATGAATATAGCGGCCTTTTTTCACCAGAAAAGTGCGGCGGAACAGCAATTCGATAATGCCCGCACGCGTCGCTTCCGTACCTAAACCATCGGTTGCACGCAGCACTTTCTTTAATTCTTTATCCTGCACAAAGCGGGCGATGCCCGTCATCGCAGATAACAGTGTCGCATCGGTAAACGGACGCGGCGGCTGCGTCTGCTTCGCCAGCACTTCGCCACGCTCGCACAGCAGCTCATCGCCTTTGGCGACCACCGGCAGCGGCGTACCGTCGTTCTCCTCGTCACGCTCTTTGCTGCCGAGCAGCGCACGCCAGCCGGCTTCGGCTAGAAAGCGCGCTTTGGCGATAAATTTACCGCCGCCGATATCGAGGTCAATCACGCATTTGCGGAACACCGCATCCGGGCAAAACTGCATCAGATATTGGCGGGCAATCAGGCCGTAAATATTGGCTTCATTTTCGGTCAGATTGACCTTACTGGCACGCGCGGTAGGAATGATGGCGTGGTGCGCATCGACCTTTTTATCGTCCCAACAGCGGTTCTTCTGATCGGGATTGAAATCTGCTGGCGGCGTCAGATTGGGCTGATGCGCCTGAATGGCATTCAATACCGCATGGCGTCCGGCAAAGTGTTCATCGGGTAGATAGCGGCTGTCGGAACGCGGATAGGTGATCAACTTGTGGGTTTCGTACAACCGCTGACAACAATCGAGTACGTTCTGCGCGCTGAGGCCAAAGCGTTTGCCGGCTTCTATCTGCAGGCCAGAAAGCGAGAATGGCAGCGGCGCGGTATCCGACTCGCGTTTGTCGTTATAGCCGGTGACCAGCGCGGGCTTACCGTTAATGCGCTCAAGCACGTGATCCGCCAGCGGACGATGCAGCAAGCGGCCCTCTTCATCCTGCCACGGCTCGCAAGCATCGCTTGGTACCCATGTCGCGACAAAACGCTCCTCTTTTGGCGTGACGATGTGCGCTTTAACTTCGAAATAGTCCTTCGGGATAAAGTTTTCGATCTCTTCATCGCGACGCACCACCAGACCAAGCACCGGCGTCTGCACGCGGCCAACCGACAGCACGCCATCGTACCCGGCGTTACGCCCCAGCAGGGTAAAAGCGCGGGTCATATTGATGCCATACAGCCAATCAGCGCGCGCACGCGCTAACGCTGACACGCACAGCGGAATAAATTCGCGGTTCTCGCGCAAACGCCCAACCGCGCGCTCAACCGCCGAGGGATTGAGATCGTTAATCAGGCAGCGCTGCACCGTTTTGCGTTTCTCTGGCGCGAGCTGCAGGTAATCCAGCACCTCATCCACCAGCAGTTGACCTTCACGATCGGGGTCACCCGCATGCACCACCGCGCTGGCTTGTTGCAGCAGGCCTTCAATCACTTTTAACTGCTTCGCCACGGAAGGACGCGGCTGCAAGCGCCATTTTTCCGGAATAATTGGTAAATCAGCCAGATTCCAGCGCGCATAGCGGCTGTCGTAACTGTCGGGCTGCGCCTGCTCGAGCAGGTGCCCAACACACCAGGTCACAACCTGGTCATTTCCGCAGGCAATATAGCCGTCTCCACGTCGATGCGGTTTCGGCAACACGTCGGCAATCGCACGCGCTAAGCTGGGTTTTTCGGCAATAAACAAACGCATGGATGGCGTCGTTCCTTAACGTCAGGTAACTACGGTAATCAGTGGACGATCGGCTTCGGCGGCAAACAGTTCGCCAATCGACGTTGCTTGTACGCCAGCAGCAGAGGCACAGCGCTGGAACGCATCAATAGCGCTGGGTTGAACCGCCACCAGCAATCCACCGGAGGTTTGTGGATCGCACAGTAGCGCGCGGGTGGCGTCATCAAGCGGGGAAACCTGCTCGCCATAACTGGCAAAGTTGCGGCTGGTACCGCCAGGCACCGCTCCCGCAGCGATATAGTCATCAACGCCCTCCAGGCGCGGTACCTGCGACGCAATCACTTCAGCACGCAATCCGGAACCGTGGCAGATTTCACTCAAATGGCCGAGTAAGCCAAAACCGGTGACATCGGTCATTGCGCTGACGCCCGCCAGTTTGGCAAATTCCGCTCCGGCTTTATTCAGCTGGCACATCACATCAGCCGCCAGCGACTGATGTTCAGGTCGCAGCAGGCCTTTTTTCTCGGCTGTGGTGAGAATGCCAATGCCTAACGGTTTGGTGAGGAAGAGCTGACAGCCGGCCTGCGCCGCGCTGTTCTTTTTCACTCGCGCTACATCGACGATACCGGTCACGGCCAGACCGAAGATCGGCTCTGGCGCATCAATCGAGTGCCCGCCCGCCAGCGCAATTCCCGCCGCCTGACAAGCAGCACGTCCGCCTTCGACCACCTGCTGCGCCACTTCCGGACTCAGTACGTTCACCGGCCAGCCTAAAATAGCGATCGCCATTATCGGTTTCCCGCCCATGGCATAAATATCGCTGATGGCGTTAGTGGCGGCGATACGACCAAAGGTGAAAGGATCGTCAACGATCGGCATAAAGAAATCGGTAGTGCTTACCACCGCAGTGCCGTTCCCGAGATCGTATACCGCGGCGTCATCACGCGTTTCATTCCCCACCAGCAGTTGCGGATCGTGAAACGGGCTGAGCTCACTGCGCAGAATGGTTTCCAAAACCTGCGGCGAAATTTTGCACCCGCAACCCGCGCCGTGGCTGTATTGCGTTAAACGAAGAGGTTCACTCATGGCGACTTCCTTATGCGATGAACAGAAGGCGCTATGTTAGCCTGGCTGTCAGTTGGGAGTAAGTGCTGCACGACCTAACCTCGATCTTTCGCACAGGCTTTGTGCAATCTCTGCAACGGCGCCTAACCTGCCGTAAATGGCCGCCGCTGTCTGTCAGAAATAACTGACAAACTGCGCGGTGTCCGGCGCCACCACGGTGGTGTTGGCTTTCAGCTGCGGCGTGCCGAGATAGAGGAAACCGACAATTGCATCCTGCTCGCGGCAGCCAAAGGCTTCGCGCACGGACGGATTATCGGTCCAGGGTCCGCTGCGCCAGATGCCGTTGAAACCTTGCGCCACGGCTGCCATTTGCATCGCCATCACCGCACAGCTTGCAGACGCCAGCTGTTCCCAATGAGGCACTTTGGCGTTCTCTTCACAATGCGCCACCACGGTGATGATCATCGGCGCGCGAAAAGGCGCGGAAGCTGCTTTGTCGATCGCCTTCTGCTCAAGGTTGCTGTCTCGCGCGGCTTGTTCCAGCAAGTTAGCAAAACGCTCGCGCCCTTCATTTTCGACAATAATGAAACGCCAGGGCTGTAATGTGCCGTGATCGGGTGCGCGCATCGCGGCGTGTAGAATATTTTGCAACGCTTCCCCCGCCGGAGCCGGTTCTGCCAGACGTGACGCCGAGCGGCGATTAACTAATAAATCCAATGCATCCATTATTCTTCTCCCGTGAATAAAAAGCGTGGGCTAATCCTGGCACAGCGCGATCTTTTGTAACAGTCTGGCTCGATTTCATGCTGACTTTTCGCACGCCGCTCTTTAGGATGAACCCGACATCGGGGCAGACCACGTGCTGGCTGCCGTGCTACGTGAATATGGAGAGTTTATGCGCACTTTGTGGCGAATTATTTCCGGCCTGTTCCGCTGGACCTGGCTGGTACTGAATTTTATTCGGGAATTTATCCTTAATTTATTTCTTATTGTGTTGATCCTGGCGGGCGTCGGGATTTGGCTGCAGGTTTCCAGTTCCAATAGCAGTGAACCTGTGCAGCAGGGGGCGCTGAAAATCGATCTGAGCGGTGTGCTGGTCGATAAACCTTCCGTCAGCAATCGTTTGAGTCGTATCAGCCGTCAACTGTTAGGCGCCAACAGCGATCGCCTGCAGGAGAATTCCCTGTTTGACGTCGTTGACGCGATACGCCAGGCCAAAACCGATAAAAACATCACTGGCATCGTGCTGGAACTGCGTGACTTTGCTGGTGGCGATCAACCTTCGCTGCAATATGTGGGTAAAGCGTTGCGCGAATTCCGTGACGCCGGCAAACCTATTTACGCGGTCGGCGACAGCTACAGCCAGGCGCAATACTACATCGCCAGCTATGCCAACAAAGTGTATCTCTCACCGCAGGGCACGGTTGACCTGCACGGCTTCGCCACCAATGGTCTGTACTACAAGTCTTTACTGGATAAGTTGAAAGTGAACTCGCATGTGTTCCGCGTAGGCACTTACAAATCTGCGGTTGAGCCATTCCTGCGTGACGATATGTCACCGGAAGCGCGCGACGCCGACGGACGCTGGATTGGCCAACTGTGGCAAAACTACCTGAATACCGTGGCGGCTAATCGTCAGATCACCCCAGAACAGCTGTTCCCTGGCGCAGCCGGCATCATTAGTGGCCTGCAAGCGGTGCAAGGCGATACGGCGAAATATGCACTGAACAATAAATTGGTGGATGTGCTGGATACGCGTGCGGCCGCCGATCAGCAACTGGTGAAAACTTTCGGCTGGGACAAGGCAAATAACGATTACCGCAGCGTCAGTATCTACGATTACACCGTTAAACAGCCGCCGCAGAGTCAGGATGGCAATATTGCGGTAATCCTCGCCAGCGGTGCGATTATGGACGGTGAAGAGAGCGCCGGAAACGTCGGCGGTGATACCACGGCGTCGCAAATTCGCGATGCGCGTCTGGATCCGAAAATCAAAGCCATTGTGTTACGTGTCAACAGCCCAGGCGGCAGCGTCACTGCGTCGGAAGCGATCCGTGAAGAACTGGCTGCAGCTCACGATGCGGGTAAACCGGTGGTGGTTTCGATGGGCGGCATGGCAGCATCCGGTGGCTACTGGATTTCAACGCCTGCTGATTACATCGTGGCGGCACCCAGCACGCTGACCGGTTCAATCGGTATCTTTGGCGTGATTAACACCGTTGAAAACAGTCTGAGTTCGGTAGGTGTGCATACCGACGGTGTGGCTACATCGCCGCTGGCGGACGTCGCCACCACCAAAGCGCTGCCAACTGAAGTGCAGCAGCTGATGCAGCTGACCATTGAGAACGGCTATCGTAACTTCGTGGGCCTGGTGGCGACCTCGCGTCACAAAACGCCTGACGAAATCAATGCGATTGCGCAGGGTCACGTCTGGACCGGTAGCGATGCGAAAGCCAATGGTCTGGTCGATGCGTTGGGTGACTTTGACGATGCCGTAGCAAAAGCCGCTGAGCTGGCGAAAGTCGCCAAGCCGGAGTTGAGCTGGTATCAGGATGATCCGGGCATGATCGATCTGCTGCTGAATCAGATGAACGCATCGGTTCAGGCGGTGTTGCCGGCAGCGCTGAAAGTCTGGCTGCCTGCGCCAATGCTGGACGTGATGAGCGCAATGAAGCAACAACCTGGCTTACTGAATAACCTTAACGATCCGCAAAATCGCTACGCTTTCTGCCTGAACTGCGGCAACGTACGCTAATCTTTACAGCCCGGCCGCTGGTCGGGCTGCTTTTCGTTCGCAATCCCCTTATACTGCGCGTTTTACGGCAAGTCTGAGTTCCTTCATGCAAAAGAAAAATATCTACGTAGCCTACACCGGCGGCACCATCGGGATGCAGCGCTCTGCGCAGGGCTACATTCCGGTCTCGGGTCATCTGCAGCAGCAGCTGGCAAACATGCCCGAATTCCATCGGCCTGAAATGCCAGCTTTTACTATCCATGAATATCAGCCGCTGATGGATTCCTCGGACATGACGCCGCAGGATTGGCAATCGATTGCGAACGATATTAAGCAAAACTACGATCGCTACGATGGCTTTGTGATTTTGCATGGTACCGACACCATGGCCTTCACCGCTTCGGCGCTCTCCTTTATGCTGGAGAACCTCGCCAAGCCAGTGATTGTCACCGGCTCGCAAATTCCCCTGGCAGAATTGCGCTCTGATGGTCAGCAAAACTTGCTGAACTCGCTGTACGTGGCAGCCAATTATCCAATCAATGAAGTCGCTCTGTTTTTCAACAACACGCTATTCCGCGGCAACCGTACCACTAAAGCACATGCTGACGGCTTTAATGCTTTCGCGTCGCCAAACCTGGCGCCATTGCTGGAAGCAGGCATTCATATCCGCCGGCTGAATACGCCGCCCGCACCGCAAGGTCATGGCGAGCTGATTGTGCATCCGATCACACCGCAGCCGATTGGCGTGGTGACGATTTATCCGGGTATCTCTGCCGACGTGGTGGGTAACTTCCTGCGCCAACCGGTGAAAGCGTTGATCCTGCGCTCTTACGGCGTCGGCAACGCGCCGCAAAACGCCGAGTTCCTATCGGAACTGCAGCAGGCCAGCGATCGCGGCATTGTGGTGGTGAATCTGACGCAGTGTATGTCCGGCAAAGTGAATATGGGCGGCTATGCCACCGGCAATGCGCTGGAGCATGCGGGCGTAATCAGCGGTTTTGATCTCACCGTTGAAGCGACATTAACCAAACTGCATTTTTTATTGAGTCAGAACCTTACCAGCGCGGAAATTCGTGCCAAAATGCAGCAGAATTTACGCGGCGAACTGACCGAAGATTGATACGGAGCGAAACCAATGAAGCGGGCATTGATAATTATCGATATTCAGAACGATTTTTGCCCCGGCGGCCCAATGGCGGTGCGTGATGGTGACCAAACGGTTGCCGTCGCCAATCGATTTGCGCGTGAGTTTCACGATCGGGGCGAATGTGTGGTGGCATTGCAAGACTGGCATCCAGCCAATCACGGCAGCTTCGCCTCAATCTCCGGCGAGCCGGTTTACACGCTGGGCGAATTAAACGGTTTAGCGCAAATCTGGTGGCCGGATCACGGTATTGAGAACTCTGTCGGGGCGGATTTCCACCCCGATCTCGATCGCTCTCTGATTGATGCCGTGTTCCATAAAGGCGGCGATGTTGAGGTGGATAGCTACAGCGCCTTCTTCGATAACGGCCATCGCCGCAAGACAGAACTCGACAGCTGGCTGCGCGAGCGCGGCATTAGCGATTTAGTGATGTTGGGTATTGCCACCGATTACTGCGTCAAATACAGCGTGCTGGATGCGCTGGAGTTGGGTTACAACGTGGAGGTGGTTAAAGAAGGCTGCCGTGGCGTAAACCTGAATCCGGATGACAGTGAAATTGCTTTCGAGCAGATGGCAGCACAAGGTGCGGTATTAATCTGAAAATAAAGGGCTGATGAGAACCAGCCCTTTGGCTTTTTAGTGCAGGTTGATGCGCGTGACATCGGGCTCAATGCCGAACTCTTCTTTCAGCTGTTTCTTCGATTTCATCACCATATCGCCACCTTTGCTGATGGTCATATGTTGCGGTTCGTCATTGTGGCGAGCCTGCCACAACATCACCAGCTGCAGGCAATTCTCTTTCTGCTCTGGCGTCAGCGCAACGCCATCCGGCCATTTACCGATTTCAACCGCCGTGGAGAGTCGCTCGTAGACTTCCGGCGTCATCGCCTCCAGCATCGCTTCCAGTTCCTGTTTCATGCTTAGCCCTCTTGCTGATTGCCCTGCTCATCAGTGAAGTTTAGCGAAGCGGAGTTCACGCAATAGCGCTCGCCGCTTGGCTGTGGGCCATCCGGGAACACATGCCCCAAATGCGCGTCACAGTTGCCACAACGAATCTCAACCCGATGCATGCCGTGTGAATCATCTTCCAGATAGCGGATAGCTTCGTCACTGAAAGGCTGATAGAAACTTGGCCAGCCACAGCCTGAATCATATTTGGTTTCGGAGAGAAACAGCGGCGAGTTACAAACTAAGCAGTGGTAAATCCCTTCCTGCTTATTGTGCAGCAAGGCGCCCGAGAAAGGGGGCTCCGTTCCACGATGCTGAGTGACATAGCGCTGCATTTCGGAAAGCTGCGCAATTTTTGCGTCGGGTGCGGTGTCTTTAGCCATTTTGAGTTCCGGAGTGTCATTCTGAAAAAATCGACTAGTATTCTAACAAACGTACAACATCTATCGGGTCTTTTTTCGTGCTAACGCATCCGACATCTCTTCCACAGCACGATTTTGTGATGGCGGTCACCCTTTGCAAAAGTCATCCCTTTTCAGCCCGCATTCGGCGTAACATAGGCGCGCAATAAGGGTACTGCGTAAGCGATTGCGCAACGAATTATTCCTGGTGTTGGAATTGACCTGTCGCAACAATTGACACGATTCCGCTTGACGCCTGGTAAGGTTTTTGTAATTTTACAGCCAACCTTTTATTCACTAACAAATAGCTGGTGGAATATATGACTATCAAAGTAGGTATTAACGGTTTTGGCCGTATCGGTCGCATCGTTTTCCGTGCTGCGCAGCAGCGTTCTGACATCGAAATCGTCGCGATCAACGATCTGCTCGACGCCGATTACATGGCATACATGCTGAAGTATGACTCTACTCACGGTCGTTTTGACGGCACTGTAGAAGTGAAAGATGGTGCACTGATTGTTAACGGTAAGAAAATCCGTGTTACCGCTGAGAAAGACCCGGCTAACCTGAAGTGGGACGAAGTGGGTGTTGACGTTGTTGCTGAAGCGACCGGTATCTTCCTGACCGACGAAACTGCACGTAAACACATCACCGCTGGCGCGAAGAAAGTGGTTCTGACTGGTCCTTCTAAAGACAGCACCCCAATGTTCGTACGTGGCGCTAACTTTGACAAATATGCTGGCCAGGACATCGTTTCTAACGCGTCTTGCACCACTAACTGCCTGGCTCCACTGGCTAAAGTTATCAACGACAACTTCGGTATCGTTGAAGGTCTGATGACCACCGTGCACGCAACTACCGCAACCCAGAAAACCGTTGATGGCCCGTCTCACAAAGACTGGCGCGGCGGTCGTGGCGCAGCGCAGAACATCATCCCATCTTCCACCGGTGCAGCTAAAGCAGTTGGCGTTGTTCTGCCAGAGCTGAACGGTAAACTGACCGGTATGGCGTTCCGTGTTCCTACTCCAAACGTGTCTGTTGTTGACCTGACTGTTCGTCTGGAAAAACCAGCGACCTACAAAGAAATTTGTGCAGTGATTAAAGCTGAGTCAGAAGGCAAAATGAAAGGCGTTCTGGGCTACATCGAAGACGACGTGGTTTCTACCGACTTCAACGGCGAAACCCTGACTTCAGTGTTCGATGCTAAAGCAGGTATCGCTCTGAACGACAACTTCGTGAAACTTGTTTCCTGGTACGATAACGAAACTGGTTACTCACACAAAGTTCTGGATCTGATTGCTCTGGTTGCTTCTAAATAAGCTAACCGGCTAAATAGACAAGGGGTGACTTCGGTCGCCCCTTTTTTTCGACTGGATAAAGAGAAGGTCTGACCATGCAAGATACGCTTTATACCCTTCCGGTAGTGAATCAAATCACCCCTTATCTGTCACAGCGTCAGCTGGGTGATTTGCCGATTGTGGTGATCAGCCATCCCAAAGTACGTGCGGCGATTGCCCTGCAAGGCGCACATCTGCTCTCATGGCAGCCTAGCGGCCAGCAGCCGGTGATTTGGCTCAGTGAAAAGACGCCGTTTACCACGGGCAAAGCAATTCGCGGCGGCGTGCCTATCTGCTGGCCGTGGTTTGGTCCGGCAGGTGAACCTGCACACGGTTTTGCACGTAACATGCCGTGGACATTGACCGCCCATGACGAAAATGAAGATGCGGTATTGCTGACTTTTACGCTGGAAAGCAATGCACAAACTAAAAAGCTGTGGCCACACGACTTCACCCTGCTCGCTCGTTTCCGTATTGCTGAACATTGTGAAATTGAGCTGGAAGCCTACGGCGATTATGAAGCCACGGCGGCGTTGCACAGCTACTTCCAGATTGCAGATATCGCGCAGATCGAAGTGAGCGGATTGGGTAATAGCTTTATCGATAAGGTTAACGATAATACGGTTGGCGCATCAGACGGCAAACAGACCTATCTTAATCGCGTGGATCGCATTCACACCGCAGCAGATGACTGCAGCGTGATTCACGATAAAGCCGGCAAACGACAGATCGAAGTCTATCACCACTACCAAAGTGACGTTGTCACGTGGAACCCAGGTCCTGAATTGTCATGCAGCATGGGTGATATGCCAAATGAAGGCTATAAAACCATGGTGTGCGTCGAAACGGCACGCATTAGCAAGCCGTTAAAAAGCGCGGGCGAATCCCCTGCGCGTTTGGGCACCACGATTCGTATTGTTAAAAAGTAATAAGATGCGGCGCTGTTGCGCCGCTAAACCACATCCAATGCAGTTTTATTCAGTGGCGCAGGAAATGCCCGATCGATGATGCTCAGCTCTTCATCCGTTAGATTGATGCTAAGCGCCGCAGCGTTTTGCTGCACATGTGCAACGCTGCTGGCTTTTGGAATGGCTAAAATGCCCTGCTGACGTATCACCCAGGCCAGCATCACTTGCGCCACGCTAATGCCCTTCTGTTGTGCAATCTGTTGAAGATGCGAATCGTCAAACAGCGCCTGTCGCAGTCGCCCAGCCTGAGCCAAAGGACAATAGGCCATAATGGGCATCTCGCGCTGCTGACATTGCGGCAGTAAATCGAACTCGATCCCACGCGACGCTAAGTGGTACAGCACCTGATTAGTTAAACACGCCTTGCCGCCAGACTCATGCCACAGTTCCAGCATATCGTCGTGGTCAAAGTTAGAGACGCCCCAATGGCGAATTTTGCCCTGCTGCTGCAAAGATTCCATCGCGCGGATGGTTTCTTCTAAGGGCACATTGCCCCGCCAGTGCAACAGATAAAGATCGAGGTAATCGGTTTGTAGACGGCGCAGACTGCGTTCGCAAGCTTCAATAGCGTCAACTTCTCCGGCATTCCATGGATAGACCTTCGATACCAGCCAGGCTTGATCGCGACGTCCGCGTAACGCTTCCCCAACCACCTCTTCAGCGCCGCCTTCTGCATACATCTCAGCGGTGTCGATAACCTTGAGGCCGAGATCTAAGCCCGCCTGCAGTGCCGCCACTTCCTGGCTGCGTAGCGCTGAATTCTCGCCCATATACCAGGTTCCCTGGCCGATGGCGGGTAAAGCTAATTCACCGTGAAATTGAATGGTCTTCATTACTCCTCCTGTTGCTCTAAATTGGGGCTCGAGATTGGTGCAATGTAAGAAAAACGCCTCATTACGAGGCGCTTATTTCATCATCAGAAGCTGTAACTGATGCCGGTCCAGAGTGTGTACTGCCCACTCTTATTGACCATCGGGCTATCTTTGATTTCGCTGTCGAAGCGCGTATAGCGACCTGACAAGCTGGCGTTCCAGTTTTCTGTGATTTGGTAACTGGCGTTCATCTCAACATACGGTGACCAGCTGTCGTCAGGATGGTACTCAGCGATGCCAGTACGCGCACTTTCATGCGAGGAAACACCGTAGTAATAACGGTTCTGATTGGCGCTGTTCCATAGCGCACCAATGCCCGGCGTCAGGCTGAAAGCACCGAAATTAAAGCGATATAAATAGGTGAGGTCCCACATCATGCCGTTGCTGTTATTGAGCACATCACCCAGCAATGTGGTGCGCACGATGCCCCAATCCGCCACATGACGATAGTTGGCGCCGGCCATCAGCGTCATACGGCGCTTATCCAGCGCTTTCATATCACCCAAATCGTTGTCTTTCGGGTCGTACTCCTGCGGCGATCCCAGCACGGTCAGCGACAGCTGATTCTGTGGGTCTTTCCACAGGTAATAGCCGCCTTGCAGGCTGCGGAACCAGAAGTTTTCACCTTCATAATTAATCACCGGAATCGGCAGATAGCGGTCTTGCCCGCCCCGATAAGGTGACTGCGCGTAAATGACCGAAGCGCCGAGAGATAAGGGTTCTGCATGAGTGCCGAACGCCGCAAAATAACAAGGAACAGCCAGAGCAAGCGCTTTAAGTTTGAATTGGTTCACAATTTAATCAGTCCATTAATATAACAATCACACGCAGAGTCTAACCAAATTTTTGCTATCGGTTAACGTTTAATGATGCTCTCTAACCAGCACAGGGAAATAATCTCAGTGGCTGCAACGCTCTCGCTGCTTAGGTTGATTGCCTCGGTGCTTATGAGACTTTGTTATTGATATATCGCTGAATAAGGAGAAAAGTGGCTGCAGGTTTTCTGAATGCCTTCTACAGTTAAATGTAAGACGAGACTTTTTTGTACGAGCAGAGTAACCATAAGAATTGTGTACCCCGATTAAAAAACGTCAGGTTGGCATAAGGGTTGCTGTACTCAATAAAGAATATCTTCCGGGAGCTGCTACAAACTTTTATTACGCTCCTTTACCTGTGCTAAAAACGAAAGGACGGGCATCGCTATGAATATATTCGATCACTATCGTCAGCGTTATGAAGCTGCCAAGGATGAAGAGTTCTCATTGCAGGAATTCCTCGCCATCTGTAAACAGGATCGCAGTGCATACGCCAACGCTGCAGAGCGACTATTAATGGCCATCGGTGAGCCGGTGATGGTTGACACTGCGCAAGAGCCACGCCTTTCCCGCATCTTCTCCAACCGCGTCATGGGACGCTACCCTGCCTTCGAAGAGTTTTACGGTATGGAGGAAGCGATTGAGCAAATCGTCTCCTATCTGAAACACGCCGCGCAGGGTTTGGAAGAGAAGAAACAGATCCTTTACTTACTGGGCCCGGTGGGCGGCGGTAAATCCTCGCTGGCGGAGCGCCTGAAAGCGCTAATGCAGCGTGTGCCGATTTATGTGCTGAGTGCCGACGGCGAACGCAGCCCGGTAAACGATCATCCACTCTGCCTGTTTAACCCGCAGGAAGACGCCAATATTCTGGAAAAAGAGTATGGCGTGCCGCGGCGCTACCTTGGCACCATCATGTCGCCTTGGGCGGCAAAACGTCTGCACGAGTTTGGCGGCGATATTACCCGTTTCAAAGTGGTGAAAGTGTGGCCGTCGATTCTGGAACAGGTGGCGATTGCCAAAACAGAACCGGGTGATGAGAACAACCAGGACATCTCTGCGTTGGTTGGTAAAGTCGATATCCGCAAACTGGAAAATCACGCACAAAACGATCCTGATGCTTACGGCTATTCAGGTGCTTTGTGCCGTGCGAACCAGGGCGTGATGGAATTCGTCGAGATGTTCAAAGCACCGATTAAAGTGCTGCATCCGCTGTTGACCGCTACCCAGGAAGGTAACTACAACGGTACTGAAGGGATTTCTGCCCTGCCGTTCAACGGCATCATTCTGGCGCACTCCAACGAATCAGAATGGGTCACCTTCCGTAATAACAAAAACAATGAGGCGTTCCTTGACCGTGTTTACATCGTCAAAGTGCCTTACTGCTTACGCGTTTCCGAAGAGATCAAGATCTACAACAAACTGTTAGATCACAGTGAGTTGACCACTGCGCCATGTGCGCCGGGTACGCTGGAAACGCTGGCCCGCTTCTCCATTTTGTCGCGTTTGAAAGAGCCGGAAAACTCCAGCATCTACTCAAAAATGCGCGTTTATGATGGCGAGAGCCTGAAAGATACCGATCCAAAAGCCAAATCCTGGCAGGAGTATCACGATTACGCGGGCGTAGATGAGGGCATGAATGGCCTTTCAACCCGCTTCGCGTTTAAAATCCTGTCGCGCGTGTTCAACTTCGACCATGCCGAAGTGGCGGCCAACCCGGTGCACCTGTTCTACGTACTGGAGCAGCAAATTGAGCGCGAGCAATTCCCACAGGATCAAGCTGAGAAGTATCTGGAGCACCTGAAAGGCTACCTGATTCCGAAATACGCCGAGTTCATTGGTAAAGAGATTCAGACCGCGTATCTGGAGTCCTACTCTGAATACGGTCAGAACATCTTTGATCGCTACGTCACCTACGCTGATTTCTGGATCCAGGATCAAGAGTACCGCGATCCTGACACCGGACAGCTGTTTGACCGCGAATCGCTGAACGCCGAGCTGGAAAAGATCGAGAAACCTGCCGGGATCAGTAACCCGAAAGATTTCCGTAACGAGATTGTCAACTTTGTGCTGCGTGCCCGCGCGCAGAATAGTGGACGCAATCCGAACTGGACCAGCTACGAAAAACTGCGCACGGTTATCGAGAAGAAAATGTTCTCGAACACCGAAGAGTTGCTGCCGGTGATTTCGTTCAATACCAAAACCTCAACGGACGAGCAGAAAAAACACGATGATTTTGTCGATCGCATGATGGAAAAAGGCTATACCCGCAAGCAAGTTCGCCTGCTGTGCGAGTGGTATCTGCGCGTGCGTAAATCTTCATAATCGTTATCTGTAAGCGTCGCAGTGCTTCGGTGCTGTAACAGGAGGCCGGGTTTTCCCGGCCTAAGCTTGCAATGCAGTTTGGGGGATTTTTATGGCCTATTTTATCGATCGGCGTCTCAACGGTAAGAATAAAAGCGCCGTCAATCGGCAGCGCTTTCTGCGCCGTTATAAGGCGCAAATCAAGCAATCGATCTCCGAGGCCATCAATAAGCGTTCGGTGACCGATGTCGAGAGCGGCGAATCGGTCTCGATTCCAATTGACGATATCAATGAGCCGAGTTTCCATCAGGGCCGTGGCGGCAGTCGCCATCGCGTTCATCCTGGGAACGACCATTTCGTGCAAAACGATCGCATTGAACGCCCGCAAGGTGGTGGCGGCGGCGGTGGTAGCGGCCAGGGCAATGCCAGTCAGGACGGTGAAGGCCAGGATGAGTTCGTCTTCCAAATCTCTAAAGATGAATATCTTGATTTGCTGTTCGAAGATTTGGCGTTGCCGAACCTGCGTAAGAATCAGCATCGTCAGTTAAACGAGTACAAAACCCACCGCGCAGGCTACACCGCAAACGGTACGCCAGCAAACATCAGCGTGGTGCGTTCGCTACAAAACTCATTGGCGCGTCGCACAGCGATGACGGCGGGTAAACGCCGCATGTTAAACGAGCTGGAAGCCACGCTAACCGAAGTGGAAAACAGCGAACCGGCGCAGTTACTGGAAGAGGAGCGTTTACGGAAAGAGATCGCCGAGCTGCGCGCGCGCATCGATCGCGTGCCGTTTATCGATACCTTTGATCTGCGCTATAAAAACTTCGAGAAGCGGCCAGAACCCTCCAGCCAGGCCGTAATGTTCTGCCTGATGGACGTATCAGGTTCGATGGATCAGGCCACCAAAGATATGGCGAAGCGTTTCTATATTCTGCTGTATCTGTTTCTGAGCCGTACTTATAAGAACGTCGACGTGGTTTACATTCGTCATCACACTCAGGCGAAAGAGGTCGACGAACAGGAGTTCTTCTACTCGCAGGAAACCGGCGGCACCATTGTCTCCAGTGCATTGAAGTTGATGGATGAAGTGGTTAAAGAGCGTTATGACCCGTCGCAGTGGAACATCTATGCGGCGCAAGCGTCGGATGGTGATAACTGGGCCGATGATTCACCGCTCTGCCACGAGATTTTAGCCAAGCATATTCTGCCGGTTGTGCGTTATTACAGCTACATCGAAATCACGCGCCGCGCGCATCAGACCTTGTGGCGCGAGTATGAGCATCTGCAGGCGATGTTTGATAACTTCGCAATCCAACATATTCGCGAGCCAGAAGACATCTATCCAGTATTTAGAGAACTTTTCCACAAGCAGGCTGCAGAAGCCTAAGTCTATAAGCCGGTCACTGACCGGCTTTTTCTTTGCAGCAGCCCCGCTCACTTCCCGCCATTTCTTGTTGTTTTTTCATACAAATTTAGCTGTATATGGGATATGCCCCCACAGAATGAAAAAATGTGCAATTAAGCGCTGACAAGCTATTGATAAGGCATTATCTTTTCACCTTGTCTGTGTGAATCCCCCGCAGTTTGTCTTTTTTGCCCCGCCGCAGGAGAACGCCGTTGAATACCAGCATGATTTACAGTGTGTTTATTATTGGGTCCGTGCTGGTAGCAGCAAGTATTTTACTCAGTTCCTTTTCCTCGCGCCTTGGCATTCCGATTCTGGTGATCTTCCTCGCGCTCGGCATGTTGGCCGGCATTGATGGCATTGGTGGCATCGCGTTTGATAACTATCCGGTTGCCTATCTGGTCTCAAACCTGGCTTTAGCCATCATCTTGCTCGATGGCGGTATGCGCACCAAAGCGACCTCGCTAAAAGTGGCGCTCGGCCCGGCGCTATCGCTGGCGACCGTCGGCGTGATGATCACCGCAGGTTTAACCGGCGTAGCCGCTGCCTGGTTGTTTAAACTCGACCTGATGCAGGGCTTCCTGATTGGCGCGATTATCGGTTCCACCGATGCCGCCGCAGTATTCTCGCTGTTGGGTGATAAAGGCCTCAACGAACGTGTCAGCTCCACGCTGGAGATTGAATCTGGCAGCAACGACCCGATGGCGGTGTTTCTCACCATCACGCTGATCGACATGATCCAGCAAGGCCAGTCCGGCCTGAGCTGGATGTTCGTAGTGCATCTGGTGCAGCAGTTTGGTCTCGGCATCGTATTAGGCCTTGGCGGCGG
The DNA here is from genome assembly GCF_014193275.1 of Enterobacter sp. Sphag1F. Classification (NCBI taxonomy): domain Bacteria; kingdom Pseudomonadati; phylum Pseudomonadota; class Gammaproteobacteria; order Enterobacterales; family Enterobacteriaceae; genus Enterobacter; species Enterobacter sp. Sphag1F. Next base: position 243,812 of record NZ_JACHZD010000001.1, read on the forward strand.
CTGGGCGCTGCAGCAGTTGATAAACCGCATCAATCTCGCGCAGGGTTTATATCCGCTGCTGGCGGTGAGCGGCGGCATCATCGTGTTTGCGCTGACCACGGTTATGGAAGGCAGCGGCATTCTGGCGGTGTATCTGTGCGGCTTCCTGCTGGGCAACAGCCCGATTCGCAACCGCCACGGTATTTTGCAAACCTTTGATGGCATGGCATGGCTGAGCCAAATCGGCATGTTTATTGTGCTGGGTTTGCTGGTGACGCCGTCCGATTTATGGCACATCGCGGTGCCGGCAATGATTCTGTCACTGTGGTTGATTCTGGTCGCACGCCCACTATCGATTCTGGTTGGCCTGTTGCCTTTCAAGGGCTTCACCGGACGCGAACGTATCTTCATCAGTTGGGTGGGCTTGCGAGGCGCGGTGCCAATCATCCTCGCCGTCTTCCCGATGATGGCCGGACTGGAAAACGCCAAGCTCTACTTCAACATCGCCTTCTTTGTAGTGCTGGTATCGCTGATGCTGCAAGGTACGTCGCTGGGCTATGCCGCCAAACGCGCCAAAGTAGTGGTGCCGCCAACCGCCTCGCCGATTAGCCGGGTTGGACTGGATATCCATCCAGAAAATCCGTGGGAGCAATTCATCTACCAACTGGGCGCAGACAAGTGGTGCGTCGGCGCGGCACTGCGTGATTTGCAGATGCCACGTGAAACCCGCATCGCCGCTCTATTCCGTGACAACGTGTTGATGCATCCCAACGGCAACACGCGTCTGAAGGAAGGCGATGTGCTGTGTGTGATTGGCCGGGAACGCGATCTCCCCGCATTGGGTAAAATGTTCAGCCAATCGCCGCCCGTCTCGCTGGATCAACGCTTCTTCGGCGACTTTATCCTCGATGCCGAGGCACGTTTGAAAGATGTGGCGCAAATTTACGGGCTGGAGTTGGATGAACAAACCAACGATCAGCAGTCGCTAGGACAGCTGGTGATGAGTTTGCTGGGCAGTACGCCGGTGGTTGGCGATCAGGTGGAATGGAACCAGTTAACCTGGACGGTGGCAGAAAAAGAAGACAATCAAATCGTGAAAATCGGCGTACGTGTAATGGAAGACAAGGAATAATCCGAGGCCATTATCATTCGTAAACTGCGTGTGAACGACTATGCTCACTAATCAACCCAGTTAATACGGGAGAATATAATGGGACACGTGGTGAAGATTGGTCGTTATGAAATTGTTGATGCAGAGTTCAATACTGACAATGGCGATACTGTGAGTATTCCCTGCCATACCAATCCCGGCCTGAGTGACCAACTCGACGGCTGGGATGTGGATACCAGTGTACCGGCATGGATTGATGAAGAGGCTGTCGATCTGCAAATCGGACACTATGACAAGCAGCAGGATCTTTGGGTACTGAAAAAACCTGCCTGACTGGCTGGCGCCGCCATTGATGGAAATGGCGGTCATTCCGAAAAGTTGTCTTAAAATGAAGCGTTATATCCGCGATATATTAACTTTTAACGATAGTTTTCAAGTAGATAGCCAATTATTTCTTTAGTCATTTTTTTCCTTTTCAGACTATTTCCATATTAACTCTGTCAAATAACTCCTGCATACTCTTAAACGTTGCTGCAGCTTTTCGTGACGTGCATCACGTCTCAAACGGTCCTTTCCTTGCAGCGCTTATGGCAGCACAGACTTATAAATCGCTGAAAGAATTATTCTTTCTGCTTTTCAGCGGATCACTCCTGAGCGCGTACTTGATTCTGGTCAGGCCATCTTTTACTTAAGAAAAGAGAGCAGGTTTTATGGCAAGTACTTTGATAATGAATGATGCAACCCGCTCGTGGAGCGGATTGCGCAAAAACCTCATCGCAAAAGTCGCACTTAGTTTCTCGGATTTAATTGCGTTAAATCTGGCATTGTTTTTATCTGCCGCCACCGTTCAAGGTATTTGGGGCGAACTGGATACGTTTATTCCGCCTCAGCAGATTGAATACCGATTTATTGCCCAATTTAGCCTTTCTATTCTTTGCACCGCCTGGTTCTGGGTGCGTATGCGTCACTACACCTATCGCAAACCGTTTTGGTTTGAATTGAAAGAAGTGATTAAAACCCTGTTCGTCTTTTCGCTGCTTGATCTGGCATTGATTGCCTTTTCAAAATGGGACTTCTCGCGCATGGTTTGGGTGTTCAGCTGGACTTATGCCCTGTTGCTGCTGCCGCTGATGCGTGCCGTGGTAAAACGCGCGATCAATCGTGCAGGTCAGTGGCAGAAGGAGACCATCATTATTGGTTCGGGTAAAAACGCCATGGAAGCCTATGCGGCGTTGCAGAGCGAAGAGATCCTGGGTTACAACGTGCAGGCATTCATCTCACTGGATGATGACCAACAGCACGAAAAAGTGAATGGCGTTCCGGTTATCACCTGGAAAGATATCAACTGGCAAACCATGGACCGTGACAACACCCAATTTATCGTAGCCACCGAATTTGAGCAGCAAGTGGTGCGCGATAAATGGCTGAAGTTCCTGTCTAAAATGAAGTGCCGTTCGATTTCCGTGATACCAACGCTGCGCGGCGTACCGCTGTATGGCACCGACATGTCATTCATCTTCAGCCATGAAGTGATGATCCTGCGCGTCAGCAACAACCTGGCAAAACGCTCTTCACGCTTCCTGAAACGCACCTTCGATATTGTGGTGGCATCCATGCTGCTGCTGTTCCTGGGGCCGGTATTCGGTCTGCTGTGTGCGATGGTGAAACGTGACGGCGGCAATGCGATTTATGGTCATGAACGCGTTGGGCAGGATGGTGTGAAGTTTAAGTGCCTCAAGTTCCGCTCGATGGTGACCAACTCGCAGGAAGTGCTGCAAAATCTGCTGGCGACCAGCGAGGAAGCACGTGCTGAATGGGATCGTGATTTCAAACTGAAAAACGATCCGCGCGTGACTAAAATTGGTAACTTCCTGCGCAAAACCAGCCTTGATGAGCTGCCACAGTTGTGGAACGTGATTCGCGGCGAAATGAGTCTGGTCGGTCCGCGTCCGGTGATTGAAGCTGAACTGGAGCGTTATGCCGGTGATGTGGATTACTACCTGATGGCGAAACCGGGCATGACCGGCTTGTGGCAGGTCAGCGGCCGTAACGACATCGACTACGACACGCGCGTCTACTTCGATTCCTGGTACGTGAAAAACTGGGCATTGTGGACTGACATTGCGATTCTGTTCAAAACCGCTGGCGTAGTGGTCCGTCGCGACGGCGCTTACTAATACCCTCGAGGCGATGCCTGTGCACTTCGGCAGGCATCGCTTTTTTTATCCCTTTCTTTTTCCCCAAAGAGTCATTACCCTTCCGGATTGTTTAACAGGTCGTCCGGTTCGTAATGCAAAAATTCACCTTAATACTTCTTAGCCTGGTGCTGCTAGCGCCGCTGGGCATTGATCTTTACCTCCCTACCTTGCCGCAAATCGCCGAAGGTCTAGACAGCCCGGTGAGTCTTATCCAAATCACTATTCCCCTGTTTTTACTGGTGATGGGCATCGGCCAACTGATTACCGGTCCGCTGGTGGATAATTTTGGTCGCAAGCCGATCGCCTTGATTGGTCTGGCGCTTTACATCCTTGGCAGCGCAATTGCCGCCACCAGCACGTTGTGGCCGGTGTTCTTCCTTGCGCGCATCATCCAGGGCTGCGCCGTGTGCTGCACTGCGGTGGTGGCATTCAGTGGCGTGCGCGATCGTCTTAGCGGCGAAGATGCCGCACGCGCTTACGGCTTTCTCAATGGTGCGCTGAATATCGTACCTGCGCTGGCACCGCTGCTTGGCGGGATTCTGGCTGAAGCCTACGGCTGGCGTATGCCGTTCTGGTTCCTGTGCGGCTATGCGGTGGTGATCGGCTTGATCGTGATGCTGTGGCTGCCGGAAACGCGTCCCGCAGACACGTTGCGCGTAAAAGGTTTACCGCTGGCGCAGTACGCTGCCATCGCTCGTGAACCGCGCTTCCTTGCCTTTGCTTTTGCCAATGCCGGCGCGCTAGGCATGGTGCTGACCTATGTGTCGCTGGCACCACACGTGCTGATGACCGAAGGCGGCCTGACGCCGCTACAATTCTCCTTTACCTTTGGCGCCAACGGTTTTTGGATCATGCTGGTTAGCGCCTTTGTGAACAAAACCATTCGTAAAGCGGGACGTCCATTCTGTCTGGCGATGGGTTTCGCCACCATGTTGATCGGCGCGATTCTGTTAATGATGGGCACCACGCTGTTACCGGCAGCATGGCAAAACCATTGGTCGCTGTACATGATTCCGGTGGCGGTTTCCGTGGCTGGTCTGGCGTTCACGGTTGGTCCTGCCACCAGCTACGCGCTGGAGCCGTATCAGCAGCAAGCGGGCGTGGCCTCAGCACTGCAGGGATTTATTCAGATGGCGTGTGGTGCGGGCGGCAGCATGGCAATCGTGGCATTGCCCGTTGCGGAAAAATCGTCACTGGCATTGATGATGCTGCTGGGTGCAGCGCTGGCCATGACCGCCTGGCGCTGCAGCAAGAAAATGCACGGTCGCGTGACCGCGCTTAAATAACCTCAACCGGAACGCGTGGCGCGAGCGCGCACATCAGCTCGTAGCCCACCGTTCCGGCGGCTTTTGCCACCTCATCGATCTTCACCTGATTACCCCACAGCTCAACCTTCGAACCGATGCCAGCCTGCGGGCAAGGTTCCAAATCGATCATCATCATGTCCATGGAAATGGCGCCCAGCGTTTGCGTGCGGATGCCATCTACGCTGACTGGCGTGCCGGTTGGCGCATGACGCGGATAACCGTCAGCGTAACCGCAGGCGACAATACCAATGCGCTGCGCGCCGCTGGCGTGATAGCGATAACCGTAACCCACGCCTTCACCGGCATTCAGCTGCTGCACGCCAATGATTTCGCTGTTGAGCGTCATCACCGGCTGCAATCCGGTGCTGGCGATATCCTGCCAGTCACCGCTCGGTGATGCGCCATAGAGAATAATGCCGGGACGCACCCAGTCAAAATGCGCTTCAGGATGCCATAGCGTAGCCGCTGAGTTAGACAAGGAACGCGGGCATCCGAGCCCTTCCGCCGCCCGTTCAACGCACTTCATCGGCTCAACTAATCCTTGCGGATTCTCTGCATCGGCAAAGTGCGCCATTAACGTCAGTTCACCGACGTTCGGCAAAGCACGCAGTTTCTGCCACGCCGCATGAGCCTGCTCAGGACGGAAACCAAGTCGATTCATGCCGCTGTTGATTTTGAGGTAAACATCGACCGGTGCAGACAGCTGCGCTTTGGCTAGCGCCTGAATTTGCCAGTTGCTGTGTACGCTGGTGGTGAGGCGATAGCGGTCGATCAGCGCTAAATCATCGGCATGGAAGAAGCCTTCCAGCAGCAGGATCGGCTTTTTCCAGCCCTGCTCCCGCAGCAAGATCGCCTCTTCCATATTCAGCAGCGCAAAGCCGTCGGTTTCGGCCAGACTTTGCCACACGCGGGCCACACCGTGACCATACGCATTGGCTTTCACCACCGACCAGACGCGTGATTGCGGTGCCGCCTGGCGTACGACAGCCAGATTATGACGCAGTGCCTGTTGATTGATGGTGGCACCGGTTGGACGTGACATGCTTCTACTCTCCCTGAGGTCTCAGCGCGCCGCGCTGGCGTTACGCAGCGGCGAAGAATGTGGCTCAAAACCAGGCAGGTAGCGCAGCACTGACAAATCATCTGCGGCAATCGCCGGTTTCTGACCGGAAATTAAATCAGCCAAAAGCTGACCGGAACCACAAGCCATCGTCCATCCCAGCGTACCGTGCCCGGTATTGAGATAGAGATTGGAGAGCGGCGTGCGCCCGACAATCGGCGTACCGTCTGGCGTCATTGGACGCAATCCGGTCCAGAACGTGGCCTGTTCGATAAATCCGCCTTCAGGATAGAGATCGCGGACCACCATCTCCAGCGTTTCGCGTCGTGCCGGCAACAGTTTGGTGTTAAAACCAACAATTTCTGCCATGCCGCCCACGCGAATGCGATCGTCAAAGCGCGTGACCGCCACTTTGTAGGTTTCGTCGAGGATGGTGGAAACCGGTGCAGCGTCAGCGTTCTTGATCGGGATGGTCAGCGAATAACCCTTCAGCGGATAAACCGGGATGGCGAGAATGTCTTTCAGCAGCGCGGTGGAATAGGAACCGAATGCCACCACGTAAGCATCGGCTTTAATCACCTCATCGCCACACTTCACGCCATATATGCGATTGCCCTCACGCAGCAACTGATCAACCGACGTGTTGTAGCGGAAGGTCACGCCCGCCGCCGCAGCCATTTCGGCCAGGCGTTGGGTAAACAGCTGGCAGTCGCCGGTTTCATCGTTAGGGAGACGCAAACCGCCGGTGAGTTTATGCGCCGTCGCCGCCAGCGCGGGTTCGACATTTTTGAGCTGATGCGTTTCCAGTAATTCATAGGGAACGCCCGCATCACGCAGCACGGCGATATCTTTGCTGGCGCTTTCGAACTGTTGCTGCGTACGGAACAGCTGCAGCGTGCCGCCCTGACGACCTTCATAGGCGATGCCGGTGCTGGCGCGCAGTGTTTTCAGGCAGTCGCGGCTGTACTCCGCGATACGCACCATGCGGCTTTTATTCTCTTGATAGTGCTGCATGTCGCAGTTACGCAGCATATTCCACATCCATTCCAGCTGGAACTTACTGCCATCGAGACGAACCGCCAGCGGCGCGTGACGCTGGAACATCCATTTGACCGCTTTCAGCGGAACGCCCGGTGCCGCCCAAGGCGCGGCATAGCCCGGAGAGATCTGCCCTGCATTACCGGCGCTGGTTTCCAGCGCGGCGGCAGGTTGACGATCGATGACCGTGACCTCATGTCCGGCCTGCGCCAGATACCATGCGCTCGCTACCCCAACGACACCACTACCCAGAATCACTACGCGCATAAGCCCCTCGTCGCAGCAAAAGAATAATTAACTATTAACCAAGCCCAATACAGCATAACCCGACCGCCACTTAAATCTTACATTCGAACGACTTATTTCACATGTTTTTTACCTCACTGCACACTGAAATCATGCAACAGCGGCAAAATCAGGATTTTTTATGCCTTAAATCCCTTAATCAGCAATTTATTATGCGGATGGCAGCGGTTTTGACTTTTTTCAGGAGAAAGCGCCGCAGTCATACAATCCACTTATAAACAGAGCATTATTCTGCCAAATAAAACAAAACCAACACTTGTCATCAGTATCGACTTAACTAACGCTTTTTGAATGATTTTCTGCCAAAAGAATTCGATTGAGATTCAGTTTCGGATAGGCGACAGTGGACTATCATTGAAGTGTTCGCTCAGTTTTATTGGGCCATCTTTACTCAGGATGAGGCCTTAAACGATCGTGACAGGTAATTCCTGCCGCTTGCAAAACAGAGGTGCGCTATGACGACAATCTTTGACGAGCCAACCCGCAACAGTAAACGACTCAGTGATGGTCCCGACTGGACTTTCGAACTGCTGGATGATTATCTGGCGGAAATTGACCGCGTAGCCAAAAGTTACGGACTGGAAACCTATCCGCACCAAATAGAAGTGATCACCTCCGAACAGATGATGGATGCCTACTCCAGCGTGGGTATGCCGATCAACTATGCACACTGGTCGTTCGGCAAGAAATTCATTGAAACGGAACAGCGCTACAAGCACGGTCAGCAAGGCTTAGCGTATGAAATCGTCATCAACTCCAATCCGTGTATCGCCTATTTGATGGAAGAGAACACCATGACCATGCAGGCGCTGGTGATGGCACACGCCTGTTACGGTCATAACTCTTTCTTCAAAAATAACTATCTGTTCCGCAGCTGGACCGATGCCAGTTCTATCGTGGATTACCTGCTGTTTGCGCGAAACTACATTACCGACTGCGAAGAGCGCTATGGCGTGGAGGAAGTTGAGCGGCTGCTCGATTCCTGCCATGCGCTGATGAACTACGGCGTAGATCGCTACAAACGCCCGCAGAAAATTTCGCTACAGGAAGAGAAAGCTCGCCAGCAGAGCCGTGAAGAGTATTTGCAGAGTCAGGTAAACACGCTGTGGCGTACGCTGCCGCGTAAAGAGAAGGAGTCGGTGCACGTTGAGGCATCGCGCTACCCTTCTGAACCGCAGGAAAACCTGCTCTATTTCATGGAAAAAAATGCCCCCCTGCTGGAATCCTGGCAACGTGAAGTGCTGCGCATTGTGCGTAAAGTTAGCCAGTATTTTTACCCGCAGAAACAGACGCAGGTGATGAATGAAGGCTGGGCCACTTTCTGGCACTACACCATCCTTAATCATCTGTATGACGAAGGCAAAGTGTCGGAACGATTTATGATGGAGTTCCTGCACAGCCACACCAATGTGGTGTATCAGCCGCCGTATAACAGTCAGTGGTATAACGGCATTAACCCGTATGCGCTGGGCTTTGCGATGTTCCAGGACATCAAGCGTATCTGTCAGACGCCAACCGAAGAAGATCGCTACTGGTTCCCGGACATTGCCGGTTCCGACTGGCTGAAAACCATGCATTTCGCCATGCGCGAGTTTAAGGACGAGAGCTTTATCAGTCAGTTCCTGTCACCAAAAGTGATGCGTGATTTCCGTCTGTTCACGGTAATGGATGATGACCGCAACAACTTCCTCGAAATTGCGGCGATCCATGATGAAGCGGGTTATCGCGCCATTCGTCAGCAGCTGTCGGCGCAGTACAATCTGAGCAATCTGGAACCGAACATTCAGGTCTACAACGTGGATTTACGTGGCGATCGCTCACTGACGCTGCGTTATGTACCGCAACAGCGTGCGCCGCTCGATAAGAGCCGCAAAGAAGTGTTGAAGCATGTGCATCGTTTGTGGGGCTTTGATGTGATTCTGGAGCAACAGAATGAAGACGGCAGCGTCGAGTTGCTGGATCGTTCACCCGCGCGCGGCCCAACGCTATAAAGCAAAAAACCGGACTGTTGAGGTCCGGTTTTTCTTTTAACGCTTGCTGGCTAAATCGTCCGGCATGCTTTTCTGCATCTTATGCCAAATCTCACCGCTGCGGCGTCCGTATTCACGCACGCTATCGACAATCTGCTCCTGCGATGGGTTGGCCACGCACAGGTCAGCCAATTGACGATAGAAGTTTCGCGCCAGTTCACGCGCTTCCAGGCTGGAGAAATAGTGACGACCAACGCGGGTATACAATCCTTTCAGGCCGTTCAAAATCAGACCATAAATCGGGTTGCCCGAGGCAAACGCCAGGCCGCGGAACACGCGATAATCCAGCTCGGTATAGGCTTCGGCTTTATCTTCCTCGATCAGCGCATTCTCCAGCACTTCACGCGCTTTTTCTGGATGATGACGCAGCGCACGGCTGATAAAAATCGACGAGATGTTGGTGCGCACCGACAGCAAATTATCAATCAACTGTGGAACGCTATCGTGATCGAGTCGGGCCAGGGTTTCGAGGATGTTTAAACCGGAGGTTTCCCAGAAATCGTTAACGCGCGTTGGTTTGCCATGTTGAATGGTCAACCAGCCGTCACGCGCCAGACGCTGCAACACTTCACGCAACGTGGTGCGTGTTACGCCAATCAGTTCAGAAAGCTCACGTTCGGCAGGTAGAATGGATCCCGGCGGAAAACGACTGTTCCAGATGCTTTCAATAATATACTCTTCAGCAAATCCCGCGGGGCTCTGCGCCTTAATCACCATAGCATTTATTTCTCGTTGCTTTCTTTATCGTAATGCGACTCATCATACCAGAGCGGCTATAGCGTAAATAGCCTGCCAACCGATTAAAAGCGCGCGCTGGCGCAAAATTCAGCCGTGAATTCAGAGTAAATTCCCCGGCCAGGCACACGTTTGCGCTGCGTCTGCAGCTTGCGCTCTTCGGGTCATGCGCTCAACAGACACTTTTTTGGCCTCAACGCGACTTAAGTCATTTTTGTACATGATTTTTTCCCGTTACCTGGCTGGCACGGTTGCGCTTTTGGTTTACACTGCGAAACATTAACGGTTACAGGAAAAGCAATATGTTGCGATATTTGAATCAATGCTCGCGTGGACGCGGTGCCTGGCTTCTGCTGGCCCTGACGGCGTTGGCGTTTGAATTGACGGCGTTGTATTTTCAACACGTGATGGGGCTGCAACCCTGCGTAATGTGTATTTATGAGCGTTGCGCGCTGTTTGGCGTGATGGGCGCGGGCATTGTGGGCGCTATTGCGCCGAAAACACCGCTACGCTGGGCGGCCATTCTCATCTGGATTTACAGCGCGATTGAAGGCACGCGCCTCTCTTACGATCACACCATGATTCAACTGCATCCCAACCCGTTTGTCACCTGCGACTTTGCCGCGCGTTTCCCAACCTGGTTGCCGCTGGATAAATGGTTGCCTTCTGTATTCGTAGCGAGCGGTGATTGCGCTGAGCGCGGCTGGACCTTCCTGACCTGGAGCATGCCGCAGTGGATGATCGTGATTTTTGCCGCTTATCTGCTGGTGGCTCTGCTGGTATTGATTGCACAACCCTTCAAACCGAAACGCCGCGATCTGTTCGGACGCTAAGCACAAACAAAACAGGCAGCCTTGGCTGCCTGTTTTATGTTTAACCGTTGCGATCCGGTCTATCGATTATATGCTCTTCCCAATCCCGCACTTCACTCTCCCGCACCGCAATAAAACGCACGGAAATGCGCTGGGCATGCATCGCCTTTTTAGAACCGGCGATCAGCGGATGCCATGCCGGCAAGGTTTTGCCTTCCCCTAACACGCGATAGGCGCAGGTACGCGGCAGCCATTCAAAACTGGTGAGATTTTCACGCGTCAGCTTGATGCAATTCTCTTCCAACTCAAAACGGTGCTCGTAGTTACGACACTGGCAGGTTTTGATATTCAGCTGATTGCAGGCCACGTTGGTGAAGTAGATTTCGTCGGTGTCCGCATCCTGCAACTTATTCAGGCAACATTGTCCGCAGCCGTCGCACAGGGATTCCCACTCTGCGTCGTTCATTTGGTCAAGGCGTTTAGTCTGCCAGAAAGGTTGTTCAGTCATGATGGCGGTCCGGGTTAGCAAAGAGACCGCACCTTATAAAGGTTCAGGTGCGGTGATGCAAGTTTTACAGAACGCGTGTCGAAATACCGTGACCGGCCAGCGTGATTTCCAGCTTATCGCCAGAACGCATCGGGCCAACGCCTTCAGGCGTACCGGTCAGCACCACATCGCCCGCGCGCAGGGTGAAATACTGGCTCATATAGGCAATCAGCGGCAAAATTTTGTGGATCATATCGGCGGTCGTGCCGTGCTGGCGCACTTCGCCGTTAACAATCAGCTTCAGTTCGGTGTTCTGTGGATCGCCGCTAAACTCAGAAACGGGAATAAAACCCGACAGCGGGCACGAGTTATCGAAACCTTTGGATTTTTCCCACGGTTGGCCCGCTTTCTTCAAACCCGCTTGCACGTCACGCAAGGTCAAATCCAGCGCAACGCCATAGCCAGCAATCGCCTTCGCCACGTGCTCTTCGCTCGCCTGTTTCAGCGTTGAACCAATCAGCACCGCCAGCTCCACTTCATGATGCACTTCACCAAAATTTGCCGGAATCGACAGCGGCTGGCGCAGATCGCACACCGCAGTTTCCGGTTTGATAAACACCACCGGTTCGGTTGGCGTGGCACTTCCCATCTCCTTTATGTGCTTCGCATAGTTGCTGCCGACGCAAACCACTTTGCTGACCGGATAATCCAACAGAGCGCCCTGCCAGTTACGATGCTGATACATGCTATTCCCCCTGCTTTGGTTGTGTTTGCCGCCAGTGCATCTGGCGATGAAGTCTGGCTCAGTGCCGGAACGCGGCAGGCTGAGGTGGAATATATTAGCGGGTTTATGGCGGCAGGCGTGGCGGAAATTGTCAAAAGTCGTTAATCGTATACAAAAAAATCAGCTAAACGCTTGGATAATTGCCCGCAATAAAGGGTTAAAGCGGGCAGTTAATTAACGCAAATAGCACTGATTATTTCTACAGGATATATTTACAGATGAATCTGAATTAATCTTTTTTACCCTGATCGAGATGAATGTTGAGCAGACTTTCAACCGGTGGTGGAATTTGCAAATAATAGCCGTGTTCGCTTAAACCTTGCTTAACTTTATTGATATCCGCGTTAGCCAGCTTGTCACGCTTATCCAGCGATAACACCATTGCCAGCTGGGGTTTGCCGAAGCCACGCAGCAGTTCTTCTGGTACCCGTGAAAAATCGTCTTTTTTTTCAACATACAGATAAGTCTGTTCACGTTGCGGGCTTCTGTAGATCACACAAAACATATTTTTTACTCGAATTAACCGATGGCGTCACTTGCCTGAATATAGCAGTAACTATAACATGCTTGCAGAACTTCGAATATTGACCGTTTGATGTTATTGCCGATTTTATCGGCGTACATTTAAGGGTCGTAAAACAGGACTGAGTCAGCACAGATGTCGCAAACGCCAATCGAATTCAAGGGAAGCAGTTTTACCCTGTCAGTCGTTCATCTGCATCATTCGCAACCCGAGGTGATTCGTCAGGCGCTACAGGACAAAATCGATCAGGCACCTGCCTTTTTGCTGAATGCGCCGGTGGTGCTGAATGTGTCAGCGCTAACCGGCGACATTAACTGGAAACAGATGCAACAAGCGGTGATGGCGACAGGTCTGCGTATCGTCGGTGTCAGCGGTTGCAAAGATGAAGCCCTGAAAAAAATGATTGCCCGCGCGGGTTTACCGGTGCTTTCGGAAGGTAAAGAGAGCCGCAAACAGGCTGCGGCTCCCGTGGTTGAAGCCGCGCCGGTTGTCCCAGCGGTTATCGCTGAAGCCGCCAGTAAAACCCGCATCATTAATACGCCGGTGCGTTCGGGCCAACAGATTTATGCGCGCAATGCCGACCTCATCGTCACCAGCAGCGTCAGCGCCGGTGCCGAACTGGTCGCCGACGGCAACATCCATATTTACGGCATGATGCGCGGTCGCGCGTTGGCCGGCGTCGGTGGACAACGCGACAGCCAGATTTTTTGCACCAACCTCGCCGCAGAGTTGGTCTCTATTGCCGGGGAATATTGGATGATGGATCACATTCCGGCGGAATTCTTTGGTAAAGCGGCGCGTCTGAGTCTCCAAGATGGCGCGCTGACCATTCAGACACTTAATTAAGCCCCTTTTCTTTCGTTAAGGAAATCAACATTTATGGCACGCATTATTGTAGTTACATCGGGTAAAGGGGGCGTTGGCAAGACCACGTCAAGCGCGGCCATCGCCACCGGCTTAGCGCAGAAAGGCAAAAAAACCGTCGTAATCGATTTCGATATCGGCCTGCGTAACCTCGATTTGATCATGGGCTGTGAACGCCGCGTAGTGTATGACTTTGTTAACGTCATTCAGGGTGACGCGACGCTGAACCAGGCACTGATTCGCGACAAGCGTACAGAGCAGCTTTATATTTTGCCGGCTTCACAGACGCGCGATAAAGATGCGCTGACGCGTGAAGGCGTTGAGAAAGTGCTGAACGATCTGGCGGCGATGGAGTTCGACTTTATCGTCTGCGACTCACCAGCAGGTATCGAAACCGGCGCGCTGATGGCGTTGTACTTCGCTGATGAAGCTATCATCACCACCAACCCGGAAGTCTCTTCAGTACGTGACTCCGACCGTATTCTGGGCATCATCTCTTCGAAATCACGTCGTGCAGAGAACAGCCAGGATCCGGTGAAAGAGCATCTGCTGCTGACCCGTTACAATCCTGGCCGCGTTACCCGTGGCGATATGCTGAGTATGGAAGACGTGCTGGAAATTCTGCGCATTCCACTGGTTGGCGTCATCCCGGAAGATCAATCTGTCCTGCGCGCCTCTAACCAGGGTGAGCCGGTGATCCTCGACGCAAACGCTGACGCCGGTAAAGCCTATGCTGATACCGTAGATCGCCTGCTTGGCGAAGAACGCCCCTTCCGCTTTATTGAAGAAGAGAAGAAGGGTTTCCTTAAACGCCTGTTCGGGGGATAACCAATGGCATTACTTGATTTCTTTTTATCCCGTAAGAAGAACACAGCCAATATAGCCAAGGAAAGGCTGCAGATTATCGTAGCCGAGCGCAGAAGGGGCGACAGTGAGCCCCACTATCTGCCGCAGCTGAAGCGCGATATTTTGGAAGTGATCTGTAAATACGTAAAAATTGACCCGGATATGGTGACCGTTCAGCTGGATCAGAAAGGGGATGATATCTCCATCCTCGAGCTCAACGTAACGCTGCCGGAGCCGGAAGACGTTCCTAAATGATTAAAGCGGTTTCCTGATTTTCCCCTGCGGTGTTGCGCAGGGGAAAATGCTACCGTTACAGTGCCTGCAGAATCTCGTCGATACCCGCTTTCAGCAAATCGCCCCGCCAGCCTGTCTGTAATTCAGGTGTGCGCGACGCGGTTTTCAATCCCCAATGCACACTCAGCACCTGATTGATCTGGCGACGTGATGCCAGCAGTTCCTGACTGAAACCACTCTCTTCACTTACCTGTTGCACCAGCGCTTTAATGGCTTTAAACGCCTGCTTGTAATGCGGATGATCGATCAGATTAGGCAGCGGCGGCGGCAAGGTTGATTCATCCTGCGCCTGTGCTTCAGCCACCAGCGCCACCATCGCTTTACCGTGGAAGCGAATTTCATGGCCGTTCAGCCCTAAATGATCCAGCTCACCAAGGCTGCCTGGCATAAAGCGCGCTACTTTCCACAGATTCTCTTCGCGCACCACGAAGTTCACCGCCATATCTTTCTGACGCGCGATGTTCAAACGCCACGCGGCCAGACGCTGCAACGCCGCCAGCTGACGCGGACGCAGTTGCCACGCATTGGTGATATCGCGCCAGGCTTCTTCCGGCTGCAGCACATCGAGGCGACGCTGGCACAGCAAATTGCATTCGCTTAACGCCGCCGCCATATTGCCGGCTTCCTCGGTTTGCGCCACCAGCTGATGGGCAATCGGCAGCAGATAGGCGACATCGGCGGCGGCATATTCGCACTGACGCTCGGTCAGCGGACGCGCCAGCCAATCGGTACGCGATTCACTTTTATCCAGCTCGATCTGGTTGAAATGCATCACCATCGAGGCAAAGCCCCACGACAGCGCCTGGCCGCTAAATGCCGCCAGAATTTGCGTATCAATCATCGGATCGGGCAGGCATTTAAAACGATGCAGAAATACTTCCAGATCTTCGCCACCGGCGTGCAGGAATTTGGTGACCTGCTTATCCTGCAGCAACGCCACAAACGGCGTCCAGTCACTGATATTAAGCGGATCGATCAGGATCAATTGGTCGCCATCAAACAGCTGAATCAGGCCGAGCTGCGGATAGTAAGTGCGGGTGCGCACGAATTCGGTATCCAGCGCCACGGCGGCGTGCTGGCGTGCCTTCTCGCACACGGCGGCCAGTTGGTCATTTTGGTCGATCAGGGTGTAATTCACGTTGTCTTTCTCGCTGCGGCAAACTACGCGCAGCGCTCCATGTTAAAAGCAATAAAAACGCCGGACTGTGCCGGCGTTAACCTGAGGAGAATGGCGCATTACTGCCCTTCTCGCTTCGCCTCATCACGCAATTCGCGACGCAGAATTTTGCCTACATTGGTCTTTGGCAACTCGTCACGAAACTCGATAATCTTCGGCACTTTGTAGCCGGTGAGCTGGCGACGGCAGTGATCCAGCACCTCTTCTTTGGTCAGTGAGGGATCTTTCTTCACGATGCACACTTTAACCGCTTCGCCCGACAGATCGCTGGGAACACCAATCGCTGCAGCTTCACGCACTTTCTCGTGCTGCATTAGCACATCTTCGATCTCGTTAGGATACACGTTAAAGCCTGACACCAGAATCATGTCTTTCTTACGATCGACGATGCGAATAAAGCCTTCACTATCAACGGTAACAATATCACCGGTATGCAGCCAGCCATTTTTCAGCACTTCATCGGTCGCATCAGCGCGCTGCCAGTAGCCAGTCATCACCTGCGGACCGCGAATACACAGCTCGCCCGGCTCGCCTGGCGCTACATCCTTGTCTTCATCATCCACGATGCGCACATCGGTGGACGGCACCGGCAAACCAATGCTGCCGGTGTGACAGGTAATGTCATACGGATTCACTGACACCAGCGGCGAACATTCGGTCAGGCCGTAACCTTCCAGTAGATAGTGTCCGGTGAGTTTTTCCCAGCGCTCGGCGACCGCTTTTTGCACCGCCATGCCGCCGCCCGCTGACAGGCGCAGCGTGGAGAAATCGAGCTTATTGAAATTGGCATCATTCAGCAGTGCATTGAACAAGGTGTTCACGCCGGTGATGGCGGTAAACGGGAACTTGCTGAGCTCTTTGACAAAGCCGGGTATATCGCGCGGATTGGTAATCAGCAGGTTGGTGCCGCCAAGATCGAGGAACAGCAGCCCGTTCACCGTCAGCGCAAAAATATGGTAGAGCGGCAGCGCGGTCACCACTTGCTCTTTGCCCGGACGCAGCAGCTTGCCGTAAGTGGCTTTGGTCTGTTCCAGATTAGCCTGCATATTGCGGTGCGTCAGCATCGCGCCTTTGGCCACGCCGGTGGTACCGCCGGTGTATTGCAGGAAGGCGAGATCGTCATTGGTCACGGTCGGGCGTTGATAGGTCATCTGTTCGCCCTGCGACAAGGCGCTGCGGAACGGCACCGCGCCCGGCAGGTGGTATTTCGGCACCAGCTTTTTCACGTATTTCACGACGAAGTTTACCAGCGTGGCTTTCACCGGCGCCAGCTGATCGCCCATACGCGTTAACATCACATGCTTGATCGGCGTTTCGGCCACCACTTTTTCCAGCGTGTGGGCAAAGTTCGAGACGATGACAATGGCACTGGCACCGCTATCAACTAGCTGATGCTTGAGTTCACGCGGCGTGTAGAGCGGATTGACGTTCACCACCACCATGCCAGCGCGCAATACGCCAAACAGCGCGACGGGATATTGCAGCAGGTTTGGCATCATCAGCGCCACGCGATCGCCCTGCTTCAAACCTAAACCTTGCTGCAGCCAGGCGGCAAAGGCGCGGCTCTGCTTTTCCAGCTGCCGATAGGTCATCGGCTGGCCCATATTAATGAAAGCCACCTGATCGGCGTATTGCTCTGCTGCGTGCTCGAAAAGATCGACCAATGAAGCGTAACGATCCGCATTAATTTCCGCAGGGACATCTGCCGGATAGCGTTTGAGCCAAACCTTATTCAAAGAATCACCCCGATAATCTTGTTGCGTAGCCATCGCCGCCTCGACAATCAATGTTGTTAACAATATTTTAACTGATTGTACCAGTTTGCCTGTTTCGGCATTTTCAGGTTGCGAAGCGCATCACTAAATTTCGCGCATCGGTTGCGCGCCCAATAAAAAGGCCCGTTCGCAAGCACCGCGACCGGGCCGTAAATAACATAATAAAAAACTTACTCGGTAAGGATTGTTTGCACCTGCGCCGGTTGGCCGAGGTTCATGCCCCAATAGGGATTCGGTCCCCAATAACCCGCACGATGGCGCGTTGGGCCATACCAGATATACGGATCAATCGGCTGCGGCGGCGTCATCACCTGTTGCGTCAGATGCCAGCGCTGGTACCCGCGCACATCGATTACTACAAAGTTGTAGCTGGCCTTACCAATATCGCCTTTCTCAATGCCTTTTATGTTGCCCAGCACCGTGATGTATTGGTTATTCAAATCGACCGGATCGACAAAGCCACGGATGTCGGCAAAGATGCGGCCAACCGAGGCTGCACCCAAACGCGGACGCGCGCTCTCATCCAGCGGTTGGGTCGCAATCTCCACGCGGGTTAAGCCGTTAAGATTGGTGACCTTCACCACTTTACCGCCGAAACGGGCTTCCTGGCCGACAAACAGTTGCGGCGCGTTCATCACGCGCAGTAAATCTTGCTGTGGAAGCTCAGAACTTCCTTTAATTGAATCTGGCACCGAAACACAGCCGCTGAGCAGCATTGCGCAGGCTAACAGAGCGCCAGACATCCCTTTACGACTTATTGGCATAGCACTTCTCCTGTTATTTCTCTGATTAGACTGAGCTTGCGAAGATAAGTTGCGCGCGACTTAGCGCCCCGGTAACTTTTTCCATGCCACTTCATTGCGCAGATAAACCGGCTCGGCATTCTCCACCGCAACGGCTTCATCACGTTGCCAGGCGCTAAGCGCCAGCGGCAGCATATCTTCGGCTGCGGGTAACAACACCTCTGAGGCAATAAGCTGTGCGCCTGGCGAGGTCAACAGATGCGGATAGGCTTGCCAGCCGGTGCCAACCGCAGTCCATTCGCCGCTTAATGCCGCAATACGTTCCTGTGCTACTTCGGGTTTGATCACCGCTTCGGTTTCCGCACCCAGCCATTCGCCGTTTTCGTCGCGCTGATATTCAGCCCAATAGAGTTCGCCCATACGCGCGTCAATCGCCGCCAGCACGCGGGTTGCGCCGGTTAAACGCCACGCGCCCTGCGCCATGGTCGCTAATGAGGAGACACCGATCATCGGCAGATTCGCGCCAAGTGCCAGCCCCTGAGCAATACCAATGCCGATACGCACACCGGTAAAACTGCCCGGACCCCGGCCAAACGCCAGCACGTCAAGCGCTGTCAGATCCAGCTGCTGCGCCTGCAACAGCTCCTGCACCAGCGGCAAAATACGTTGGGTGTGATCGCGCGGGGCTATTTCAAAGCGGGCATCAATCTGCTGCAAATTTTGCAGCGCGGCAGAACAGGCTTCTGTCGCCGTGTCCAGGGCTAAAATTCGGGCGGACATAACAACCTCAGAGAGTCAAAATGGCGCGCATCTTATCACAGCCTGGCACAAATTAGTGATCCACTGGCTGACGGACAAATTCGATGGCGCGCGCAATATCGCGGGTGCGCGGCGTGGGCGGCAAACTGTTAAGGAACAGGCCGCCATAAGGGCGTGAAACCAGGCGCTGATCGCAAATCACCAGCACACCGCGATCTTCCGTATCACGAATCAAACGCCCCACGCCCTGTTTCAGGGTGATCACCGCATCGGGCAGTTGCACATCATTAAAGGGATCGCCGCCGCGCAGGCGACAATCTTCCATGCGTGCTTTGAGCAGCGGATCTTCCGGCGAGGTAAACGGCAGCTTGTCGATGATCACCAGCGACAGCGCATCGCCGCGCACGTCGACACCTTCCCAGAAGCTGCTGGTAGCGACCAACAGCGCGTTACCGGCTTCGAGGAACTGCTTCAGCAACTGTCCTTTACTGGTTTCGCCCTGCAGCAGCACCGGCAACGTCATCGACGCACGAAACTCGATGGCTAACTCGCGCATCATCTTGTGCGAGGTACAGAGGAAGAAGCAGCGCCCTTTGTTGGCATCAATCAGCGGCTTCATCATGCGCGCCAGCTGGCGAGCGCCGCCGGGATGATTGGGTTCCGGCATATTACGCGGCACGCACAGCAGCGCTTGCTGGGTGTAATCGAACGGGCTGTCGAGAATCATGGTGGTGGCGTTATCCACGCCAAGGCGACTGGAGAAATGGCTCATCTGCTCATTCACCGCCAGCGTGGCAGACGTGAAAATCCACGCTGCTTTGCGGTTATCCATCACTTCCCGGAAGCGTTCCGCCACCGACAACGGCGTCAGCGCCAGCGTGAAATGGCGGCTGTTACATTCATACCAATAGCTGAAGCCCGGCTCATCAATGGCGCGCAGACGTTTCAGACGCGTGCGATACAGCGCCGCGCGCTCAAAGGCGGCGTCCAGCAGCGCGGAACGGCCCAGCGAAAGTTTGATCACGTCGTAACAGAGTTCGAGCGCATCATCCAGCAAGGTGAACATACGCATGATGTTGTTGTCGCTCAGCAAATCGCGCAGATTGCCGCGAAAGCCCGGTTCGCCAAGCGTCAGTCGGAAATCCTGTGCGCATTGCGCCAGGCGATCAGCAGATTTCTGAAGCTGCTGCACATCCCGCACTTCGGTGCGATAGGCGATGATGATGTCTTTGGCGAGGTCTTGCAGTTGGCGGCTCGACAGCTGCTGACCGAAATACTGGCTGGCGATATCGGGGAGCTGATGCGCTTCATCGAAGATCATCACATCGGCCTCCGGGATCAGTTCGCCAAAGCCGCCCTCTTTCACCACCAAGTCGGCGAGAAACAGATGATGGTTCACCACCACCACATCGGCATCCATGGCTTTTTTACGCGCTTTGACCACGAAGCAATCTTTATACAGCGGGCAATCGCTGCCGAGGCAGTTATCGTTGGTGCTGGTGACAAACGGCCAGATCGGACTGTCTTCGGCCACGCCGTTGCAGTTGCTGACGTCGCCATCGGTGGTTTCTGACGACCAACCGCGCACGCTGATCAAATCGCCCAGCGCCTGTACGCTGAGATCACCGCCGGTTTGATTCTGCTGCTCAAGACGTTCGAGGCATAAATAGTTGGAGCGCCCTTTCAGCAGCGCGGTTTTGCCGCTGAACTTCAGGGCGCGCGCGATGGTAGGCAGATCGCGGTTATAGAGCTGATCCTGCAATGCTTTGGAGCCGGTGGAGACGATGACTTTTTTCTTCGCCCGCAATGCCGGCGCCAGATAGGCATAGGTTTTACCGGTTCCGGTGCCCGCTTCAACCACCAGCTCGCCGCCTTTTTTGACCGCCTCGGTGACCGCTTTGGCCATTTGGCGCTGTGCTTCACGCGGTTTAAAGCCCGGAATTGCCTGCGCCAGGGCGCCGTCAGCTGCAAAATCGTCTGCCACACTTCCTCACATCAAAAATAAAAACCACTGTAATTATGTCAGGATTCCCGGCAGGCAACCACAACAGATGACATACGCCCCTGGGATATGGCAGGCTAGCGCAGCAAAATTAAAGGAGAACAGCATGACCATTACGCGTATTGATCCGGAGCACCGCATGTCGGAAGCCGTGGTGCATAACCAAACCGTCTATTACACCAGCGTACCGGAAAATCTGGATGAAGATGCGGAAGCGCAAACTGCCAATGCGTTGGCAGTGATTGACGCCATTCTGACACGTGTGGGATCGGATAAGAGCAAGATCCTCGACGCCACCATTTTTCTGGTGGAGAAAAGCGATTTCCCGGCGATGAATCGCGCCTGGGATGCGTGGGTTTCACCGGGCAATGCGCCGGTGCGTTGCACCGTGCAGGCCGGATTGATGAACCCGAAGTATAAAGTCGAAATTAAAATCATCGCCGCGCTGTAAAATCCGTTTGGGCGTTATTCGTTGTCGTCTTCTTCATCCTCGTCGTCTTCGAACATCGCCCGAATTGCTTCACCTTTATAGGTTTGACGAATTTCCTGCGCCACTTGAGCAATCGCCTGTCCGCTCGACATACCGCCCGCCATTAATTCCTGGATGCGTTCAACCGCTTGCTGCTGCTGTTCGTGGGATAACGCTGGAAGACCTGTAAACATAATTCACTCCTGGTGCATGGGGGACGCATTATTACCACGTGGAACAAACGGGTGCCAGCAACAAAAAAATATGTCAGGCTAGCCACCTGCTTGCTGAAGTGATTTGTCCCATGATGGTAAAAAGCCTCGTTCTGAAGTATACGCCCGAAACGCTGTTACACCTTTTTGCTCCGCTGGCCCACCAATGCTGGGCGATGTTGCTGACCTCCGGCCAGGCCGATCACGCGGATAACCGCTTTGATATCCTCACCGCCGATCCGCGCGCCACGCTAACCACACGCGGTGCCAGCACCGAAATTGCCTGCGGTGATGAGGTGATTCACTCCGCCGCCGATCCACTGCTGCTGGTGCAACAGCAATGTGACGCGCTGGGTGTTAAGCCCGCTTTTGATGCCGATTTACCCTTTCAGGGCGGCGCATTGGGTCTGTTCGGTTACGATTTGGGACGGCGCTTTGAAACTCTGCCGCAGCGTGCGCAGCAGGATCTCACCACGCCGGATATGGCGGTGGGCATTTATGACTGGGCGCTGATCGCCGATCACCATCTGCAAAAACTGACGCTGATTTCACTCACCGATGCCGAACAGCGCTGGCAATGGCTGCAAGCACAAACCGCGCCGGAAGCTGAGCCCTTCTCCTTGACCAGCGAATGGCAATCCAATCTCAGTTTTGACGCCTATGCGCAGCGGTTCCACGCGGTGCAGGCCTATATTCAGGCAGGTGATTGCTATCAGGTGAATCTGGCGCAGCGTTTTCAGGCAGGCTATCGCGGCGATGAGTGGCAGGCATTTTTGCGTCTCACGCAGGCGAATCGCGCGCCATTCAGCGCCTTCCTGCGTTTGCCAAAAAGCGCGCTGCTGAGTTTATCGCCTGAGCGTTTTCTCTCTTTACAGCAGCAGGAGATCGAAACGCGTCCGATTAAAGGCACCTTGCCGCGTCTTTCTGTTGCCGAAGCCGATCGTTTGCAGGCAGAGAAACTCGCTAACTCAGAGAAAGATCGCGCTGAGAATCTGATGATTGTCGATCTGCTGCGCAATGATATTGGCCGCGTGGCCGTGCCCGGCAGCGTTAGCGTGCCGGAACTGTTCGTGGTCGAGCCTTTCCCGGCGGTACATCATCTGGTTAGCACCGTGCGTGCACGTTTGCCTGAAACGCTAAGTGCTACCGATCTGCTGCGCGCCTGTTTCCCCGGCGGTTCGATTACCGGCGCACCGAAGATCCGCGCAATGGAGATTATCGAAGAGTTAGAGCCGCATCGCCGCAACGCGTGGTGTGGCAGCATCGGCTACATCAGCCTGTGTGGCCGCATGGATACCAGCATTACCATTCGCACGCTGATTGCGGAGAACCACCAGCTTTATTGCTCTGCCGGTGGCGGATTAGTGGCGGATAGCGACCTGAACGCCGAATATCAGGAAACCTTCCACAAGGTGAACCGTATTTTGCCCAGCCTGCGCGATGAGATCTGAAATGAGTTTAACCCTTGAGCAGTTCCTCAGCCGCTTTGTTCTGCAACCGCCGCTGCATGTGCCAAAAAGCGCTATCAGCGGACGCCGTGCGGCGGTGCTGGTGCCGGTTATTGACGGCGCGGAACCAGGCTTACTGCTCACGCGCCGCTCATCGCACCTGCGTAAACACGCGGGACAAGTTGCTTTTCCCGGCGGCATGCAGGATGCCACTGATACGTCGCTGATCCACACCGCGCTGCGTGAAGCGCAGGAGGAAGTGGGAATTCAGCCGGAACAGGTGCAGATCATCGGCGTTCTGCCGCCGGTAACCAGCAGCACTGGTTTCGCCGTGACGCCGGTAGTGGGCATTATTCCAGCTGATTTGGCTTTGCAGCTCAATCCGGACGAAGTGGAAAGCGCCTTTGCCATGCCGCTGGCGGAAGCACTACGTTTGAGCCGTTACAGCGATCTCACCTTACGCCGCGGTCATCGCCAACATCAGGTTTGGTTGTCATGGTATGAGGATTACTTTATCTGGGGCATGACCGCCGGAATTATTCGTGCGCTTGGTCAACAAATCGCCCTACCTTAAATCCTCTAATGCTCCTCAGTTAAGCACCTTTCGGTCACCATAAATGGCGACCCTACAATGGATTGACGCGTTTTTCGTAGGGTGCGCATTCATGCGCACCTGCATACAGATGCATATTAATGCTTAACTAACCAGCAATTTGCCCTAAATCCGCCACTTCGTTAGCCTTTCGCCGGGAAAACCGATCCGCTTCACAACTGTAGAAACGGATAACTATTTCTGTGGTTTATAATTAGTTTATTTCATGCGAAAAGCTGCTCGTTATCCGACATGGGCGATTACTATTAGCCGCATAAACGGCTTCTGCCGTACAGAATAAGATTTGTGAGGAGTGTCACCGGTGATTAGTGTTTTTGACATGTTTAAAGTGGGCATCGGCCCATCCAGTTCACATACCGTCGGTCCGATGAAAGCGGGCAAGCAGTTTGTTGATCTGCTGGCCGAACAAGGCAAATTGCAGGACGTGACGCGCGTAGCGGTCGACGTCTACGGTTCACTGTCGCTCACTGGTAAAGGTCACCACACCGATATCGCGATTATCATGGGCCTGGCGGGTTTCGAACCGGCCACCGTGGATATCGATGGCATTCCCGCGTTCATCAAAGACGTGGAGCAACGCGAACGTCTGCTGTTAGCCAAGGGCGCACGCGAAGTGGATTTCCCCCGTGAAGGCGGCATGGTGTTCCGCAGCGAAAACCTGTCGCTGCATGAGAATGGCATGACGGTGTTCGCTTTCGCTGGCGATGTGATGATCTTGAGTAAAACCTACTATTCCATCGGCGGCGGTTTCATCATTGATGAAGAGCATTTCGGCCAGCCGGTGCTGGACGAAGTTTCTGTGCCGTGGCCATTCCACTCTGCTAAAGAGCTGCTCAGCCATTGTCGCGAAAGCGGCCTGTCGCTGTCCGGTTTGGTGATGAAAAACGAACTGGCGCTGCATACTCGCGACGAGATTCACGCCTATTTTGGTCATGTGTGGCAAACCATGCAGGCCTGTATCGATCGCGGTCTCAATACCGAAGGCGTGCTGCCGGGCCCACTGCGCGTACCACGTCGCGCAGCTTCCTTACGCCGCCTGCTGGTTTCATCTTCTAAGCATTCGAAAGATCCGATGGATGTCATCGACTGGGTGAATATGTTCGCGCTGGCGGTCAATGAAGAGAATGCGGCCGGTGGTCGTGTGGTGACAGCACCCACCAACGGCGCCTGCGGCATCGTGCCGGCGGTGCTGGCCTATTACGATCATTTTATCGAACCCGTTACGCCCGATATCTTTATCCGCTACTTCCTCGCCTCTGGCGCCATTGGCGTGCTGTATAAAATGAACGCCTCGATTTCGGGTGCTGAAGTGGGTTGTCAGGGCGAAGTTGGCGTGGCCTGTTCCATGGCGGCCGCCGGTCTGGCGGAACTGCTCGGCGGTAGCCCGGAACAGGTGTGCGTCGCGGCGGAAATCGGTATGGAGCACAATCTGGGATTAACCTGCGATCCAGTCGCCGGCCAGGTTCAGGTGCCGTGCATTGAGCGCAATGCTATCGCTTCCGTGAAAGCCATCAACTCCGCGCGCATGGCACTGCGTCGCACCAGTGAACCGCGCGTGTCGCTGGATAAAGTGATTGAGACCATGTACGAAACCGGTAAGGACATGAATTCCAAATACCGGGAAACCTCGCGCGGCGGATTAGCAATAAAGGTCCAGTGCGACTAACGCTTCGCTGATGATTAAAGCAACAGTTAACTATTTTTCTGCATCTGTTGCTACCTCAACCTGAGTAAACCAGATACATTGATTTTGAGCGCGGCCCTTTATGGCCGCGCTTTTTTTGGTGCCGTTTTTTTTATTCAGCCGCGCTAAACCTGGCCGCCTCAATGCCGATAACCTACACGTTAATTTGGCTTCAATCTTTGTTTTGCAAGGTGGTTACTGATGCTCATTCCCCAGCAATTTGTGGGTCAATTTCGCCGTAAGCGACTGCTTATCGCGTTAGTGATCGCCTCGCTGGTTCTGGTCCTGACGCTGACTTTTCGCTATATCGAAGAGAAATCGCGCATTGAGCAGCAGTCGCTGAATTTCGCCACCCGCGCGATTGAACGCTTTGATCGTATGTTCTCGCCGCTGGATGTTTCCGCCAACAACACGCTCGGCCTGGTTGGCGTACCTTGCTCGCAGGTGCGTTATCCGCTGATTGAGAAAATTGCCGCACTGCAAACCGTGCGCACAGTTTTGCTGGTGCAGGACGACACGCTCTACTGCTCCAGCATTTTCGGCCCGCAAAACCTCTCTTTCAGCCAAACCTATCCTGAATTAGCTATCAATAATCAGCGCATGATGTTAGCCACGGATAATGATCTGTTGAAAGGATCGCCGGTGCTGCTGCTGTGGACACCAAAATCGCTGGATAACCGCGAAGGGCTGCTGCAAGTCATTAATATTGAGTTGATGACAAATTATCTGCTGGAACCGCAGTTGCCGTGGGTGGAGCGTGCGATCTTCAACGTCGGTGGTCAAAGTCTTGAATACGGCAATCCGCTGATTGAGCAAACCGAGCCTTCTGAAGATGAAGTGGCTTACGATCAGGCGTCGCTGCGTTATCCGTTCAGCATCACCTTGTATGGCCCTTCTCCCGCCCGGCTGGCGCTCAACACTCTACCTTCACAGCTGCCACTGGCGCTGATGCTGAGCCTGCTGATGGGTTATATCGTCTGGCTGGCGACCGCTAACCGCATGAGCCTCAGTTGGCAGATCAGTTATGGCATCACCGCTAACGAATTTATGGTGTATTGCCAGCCGCTGATTAACGCCAAAAGCGGCGAGTGTGACGGCATGGAGCTGCTGCTGCGTTGGCATAACCAACGTCAGGGCTGGATTGCGCCGGACGTGTTCATTCCGCTCGCCGAGCGCCAGAACCTGATCGCGCCGTTAACCCGCTTCGTGCTGGCGAAAGTGGTGGATGAGCTGCCCAACCTGCCGCAATGTCCGTCGTTCCATATTGCCATCAACGTTGCCGCCAGCCATTTCCGCGATCGCGCCATTGTGGAAGACCTGCAGAATATCTGGTGGCCCGCCAATCCGATTCCAAAACTGGTGGTCGAGCTGACGGAGCGTGATGCCTTGCCGATCATCGATCAATCGGTGGTGTCGCAGCTGCATGAGATTGGTGTGCGTCTGGCAATTGATGATTTCGGTACCGGCCACAGTTCGCTGGCTTATCTGAAAGACCTCAAGCCGGACGTGCTTAAAATCGACAAGATTTTCACTGCCGCCATTGGCACCGACGCGATTAACGCGACCGTGACTGATATGGTGATCTCGCTGGCGCAGCGCCTGAATATTTCGCTGGTGGCGGAAGGTGTGGAAACCGCCGAGCAGGCGCACTATCTGCGTGAGCGCGGCGTCGACCATCTGCAAGGCTATTTCTACGCGCGTCCCATGCCGATTGAAGATTTCCCGCAGTGGCTGGAGCAGCATCAGGCGCAGTTAAGCGCATAAAAAAACGGCCACTTATGTGGCCGTTTTTATTCGCATCAATCAGATTACTTACTCGGCGTGTTCTTCGTGATCGAATGGCTTATCTTTGGTCACGCGCACCAGGTCAATACGGTAATCGGTCGCCTCAATCACCTGGAAGTGCAGCGGCGGTAAATCAATCACTTCGCCCGGCAGCGGCAACTGACCTTTCTGCGCAATCAACAAACCAGCTAACGAGGCGTGATCTTCATCAGCCTTCACTAACTCGTGATGATCCAGCAGCTGTTGCAGCGAGTGTAGATCGGTACCGCCCTTCACTAACCAACCGTCGCCATCGGCAATGATGTCTGGCGTTTCATCTTCATCCGGGAACTCACCGGCAATCGCTTCCAGCACGTCCAGCGGCGTGATTAAGCCCTGTACCACACCAAATTCGTTGGTAACAATTACGAAGCTACCTTTAGCACGGCGCAACACGCCCAGCAGATTGATTGGGTCCAGCGTTTCCGGTACCACAATCGCCGGGGTATTAGCGGCAAAGATCGCCACATCCATACCGTGTTCCAGCGCCACCAGCAGCTCTTTGGCACGCACTACGCCGATGATTTCATCCAGCTCACCGCGACACACCGGGAATAAACTGTGTGGCGTATCCAGCAGCTGAATACGGATTTCATCCAGTGGACGCGAAACATCTACCCACGAAATGTTGCCGCGCGGCGTCATGATGCTGCGAATTGAGCGCTGCGATAACGTCAATACGCCGTTAATCATGTAGCGCTCTTCGTCTTTAAACGCTTCCTGTGGCATCGCTTCGGTCAACGAGGTTTCTTCGGTGGTCGTCGCTTGCTTACGCTGGCGTCCGCCCATCAGACGGAGAATCGCTTCGGCGGTGCGTTCACGCATCGGGCGATGTTCCTGATGCTTAATAAAGTTACGGCGCGCAATCTGGTTGAACAGCTCGATGATGATCGAGAAGCCAATCGCCGCGTACAGGTAACCTTTAGGAATGTGGAAACCAAAGCCCTCAGCCACCAGCGACAGACCAATCATCAGCAGGAAGCTCAGACACAGCACCACCACCGTTGGGTGTGCGTTAACAAAATTCGTCAGCGGTTTCGAGGCCAGCAGCATCACGCCCATGGCGATTACCACCGCAGTCATCATCACCGGCAGATGGTTCACCATACCGACCGCAGTAATCACCGCATCAAGTGAGAACACCGCATCCAGCACGACGATCTGAATCACCACCGCCCAGAAACTGGCGTAGCTCTTATTGCCCTGATGTTCGAGTCCGCGGTTCTCGAGCCGCTCATGCAGTTCCATGGTTCCCTTGAATAACAGGAACAAACCACCGAACAACAGAATTAAATCTCGTCCGGAAAAGCTGAAATCGCCTACGCTGAATAGGGGTCGCGTCAGCGTCACGATCCAGGAGATCAGCGACAGCAAACCAAGACGCATAATCAGGGCGAGCGACAAACCAATCAGTCGGGCTTTATCGCGCTGCTTCGGCGGCAATTTATCCGCGAGGATGGCGATAAACACCAGGTTATCAATACCAAGAACGATTTCCAGCACGATCAGCGTAAGCAAACCCGCCCAGATTGAGGGGTCGAAGAGAAATTCCATCAATGACTCCTTACCGAACGTGAAGGCGCACGAAATTGCATCTGCACCAGAGGGCGAGACGAGAGATCGTTACAGGTGGTGATAACGCTGAAGAGCGTGGAAGCAGGCGCGGAAAAACGCTGAGAACATGTTGAGCGACGTCGGTGACGGTCCATAAAGGTGAGCTGAAGCCCGGTACTCCTGAATAAAAAACAGAACGCTAATGTATCAGTTACATCAACGACGTCAAAAAAATTTATTACATTTACAAATATCTACGTGAACGCATGAATAACGAACAAAAGTGCACATTAGCGCCGTTACGCTCGAAATAGCTGACAAACATCACATAATTTATTTTTTCGATCACTAAAATAAATCGCGACCTTATCGCTGTGCAGCGGATTGTTTCGTTTTATTTATTGATGCTCTTTCTCTATCACATCACTAACGATCCACCTGAAACACTAACGGTAATTTTCAATGATTCCCGGCAATGCCAGAGAATCTCTCACGCGAACGGAGGTAGCAAGTGACCATTGCTATTGTAATTGGTACACATGGCTGGGCGGCAGAACAGTTGCTTAAAACAGCAGAAATGCTGTTGGGTGAGCAGGAAAATGTCGGATGGATTGATTTCGTTCCCGGCGAAAATGCAGAAACGCTAATCGAAAAGTATCAGGCACGGCTGGCAGATCTCGACACGTCAAAGGGCGTGTTGTTCCTGGTCGATACCTGGGGTGGCAGTCCATTTAATGCGGCCAGCCGCATTGTGGTAGATAAGGATGGCTATGATGTCATCGCCGGCGTCAACATTCCGATGCTGGTGGAAACCCTGATGGGACGTGATGACGATCCCTCGCTGGAAGAACTGATTCACATCGCGGTAGAAGCCGGTCGTGAAGGCGTCAAAGCCCTCAAGACTGAAACGCCTGCGCAAGCCGCAGCTGCACCGGCTCCGGTTGCAGCGAAAGCGCCTGCTCAGCCGCAGAAACCGATGGCACCGGGCGATCACATGAAAATCGGCCTGGCGCGTATTGATGACCGCTTGATTCACGGGCAAGTGGCCACGCGCTGGACCAAAGAGACCAACGTTAGTCGCATCATCGTAGTGTCTGATGAAGTGGCTAACGATCATGTGCGCAAAACCCTGCTGACGCAGGTTGCCCCGCCGGGCGTCACCGCGCATGTGGTGGATGTCGACAAGATGGTTCGTGTGTGGAACAACCCGAAATATGGCCAGGATAAAGTGATGCTGCTGTTCACCAATCCCACGGATGTAGTGAGGATTGTTGAGCAAGGCGTGGACATTAAGTCGGTCAATATTGGTGGCATGGCGTTCCGTCAGGGCAAAACGCAGGTGAATAATGCGGTATCGGTGGATGAAAAAGATATCACGGCGTTCCGCAAACTTAATGAACGCGGTATCGAACTGGAAGTACGTAAAGTGTCCAGCGATCAGCGACTGAAAATGATGGACCTGATCGCCAAGGTCAATCCGTAGTTCGCCCTTTGCCTGCATATGTGGGCGAATTTTAGAGACCTTGCAGAGGAGAAATGCAATGGAGATAACCACGCTACAAATCATTTTGATATTTATTGTGGCCTGTATTGCCGGGATGGGATCGATTCTTGATGAGTTCCAGTTCCACCGTCCGCTGGTGGCTTGTACCTTAATTGGTGCGGTCCTCGGTGATATGAAAACCGGTATCATCATCGGCGGTACGCTGGAGATGATTGCACTGGGCTGGATGAACATCGGTGCGGCCGTTGCACCAGATGCGGCGCTGGCTTCTATTATCTCAACCATTTTGGTTATCGCCGGTGGCCAAAGCGTCGGTGCCGGTATCGCGCTGGCAATTCCACTGGCCGCAGCCGGTCAGGTTCTGACCATCATCGTGCGTACCATCACTGTCGCCTTCC
Organism: Enterobacter sp. Sphag1F; assembly: GCF_014193275.1. NCBI lineage: Bacteria > Pseudomonadati > Pseudomonadota > Gammaproteobacteria > Enterobacterales > Enterobacteriaceae > Enterobacter > Enterobacter sp. Sphag1F. Next base: position 274,348 of record NZ_JACHZD010000001.1, read on the forward strand.
AGCACGCCGCCGATAAGGCAGCCGAGAAAGGTAATCTTAATGCCATCAGTTGGATCCACGTGTCCGCGCTGGTATTGCAGGCGATGCGTATCGCGATCCCAGCCTTGATCGTGGCGATTTCTGTGGGTACTCACGTGGTTCAGGAACTGCTGAACTCGATTCCAGAAGTGGTCACCAACGGCCTGAACATCGCCGGCGGCATGATCGTGGTAGTCGGTTACGCGATGGTCATCAACATGATGCGTGCGGGCTACCTGATGCCGTTCTTCTACCTTGGCTTCGTTACTGCAGCCTTCACCAACTTCAACCTGGTTGCGCTTGGCGTGATTGGCGTGGTGATGGCGGTGCTGTATATCCAGCTGGCACCGAAATATAACCGCGTTGCAGGTGCTGCAAATGCCGGTCCTGCAAACAATGACCTCGATAACGAACTCGACTAGGAACAGGTGAAATCATGGTTGATACAACTAACACTCCAAAGAAACTCACCCCCGGCGATGTCCGTGGTGTGTTCCTGCGCTCTAACCTGTTTCAGGGTTCGTGGAACTTTGAACGTATGCAGGCGCTGGGTTTTTGCTACTCAATGGTGCCGGTGATTCGTCGCCTCTATCCAGAAAACAACGATGAACGTAAACAGGCGATTAAACGTCACCTTGAGTTCTTCAACACCCATCCTTACGTGGCGGCACCGGTACTTGGCGTAACCATGGCGATGGAAGAACAGCGTGCCAACGGTGCGCCGATTGATGATGCGGCGATTAACGGTATCAAAGTGGGTCTGATGGGGCCGCTGGCAGGCGTAGGTGACCCGATCTTCTGGGGTACCGTGCGTCCGGTGTTTGCTGCGCTCGGTGCTGGTATCGCCATGAGCGGTAGCTTGCTGGGGCCATTGCTGTTCTTCATCCTGTTTAACGCGGTTCGTCTGCTAACGCGTTACTACGGTGTGGCGTACGGTTATCGTAAAGGTGTGGATATCGTCAGTGATATGGGCGGCGGTTTCCTGCAGAAACTGACGGAGGGCGCGTCGATTCTCGGCCTCTTTGTTATGGGGGCCTTGGTCAACAAGTGGACGCATGTGAATGTGCCGCTGGTGGTGTCGCGCATCACCGACCAGACCGGTAAAACCACGGTTACTACGGTACAATCGATCCTCGATCAGCTGATGCCTGGCCTGATTCCACTGCTGCTGACCTTTGGCTGTATGTGGCTGCTGCGCCGTAAAGTGAATGCGTTGTGGATTATCGTCGGCTTCTTCGCCCTCGGTATCTTTGGTTACTGGATCGGCCTGCTCGGTCTGTAATCAGCCAGCCGGGAGCCCTGCTCCCGGCTATTTTTGAGCGGCATTACCTGAGCGCCCACGTTGAGGTAATTTCGATTGAGGAAGAGTATTTTATGTCACTGACTGACGCGCTGATCGCCCTGCTGATTACAGGCTTCATTCTGTTCGCTATCTATGATGAAGCGATCCTGCCGCGCCGCAACGGCCCGACCAAACTGCGCGTTGCTCTGCGCCGTCGTCACAAGATTGATAGCGCCATTTTCGTGGTGCTGCTGCTGATTCTACTGTGGAACAACATTGATAAGCATGGCACGCAACTCACCACCAATTTGCTGATGATGCTGTGCTTTATGGCGATTTGGCTGTTCTGGGTGCGTAGCCCGAAGCTGCTGATGAAGGAGAATGGACTGTTTTTTGGCAGCGTGTGGATCGATTACGCCCGCATTCAGAGTATGAACCTGTCGGAAGACGGCATTCTGGTGATGCAACTGGAGCAGCGTCGCCTGCTAATTGCCGTCAAACAGCTGGATGATTTGGAACGCATCTACAATACGCTGGTGGAAGCGCGTTAGTCGCGCTGCCACAACGTCAGCATGAAGTCGGCATCACAGGTAAACTCGCTGGATGCCGCAAGCTTCTGCCACACCTCTTCGCGCGCACGCCAGGCAAATGGCGTCATTTGCAATAAGCTCACCGCCTCACTTCCGCTCAACGTCATGCTGTAATTCAGGTTTTGCTGATCGATCTGCTTAAAACTAGCATACATCTTCTCTTCTGCCGCATGCAGCTGCACTTCGCGGTAAATCAGCGCCTTGAACTGCTGCAAATGATGTGGTCCCGGCGTCACCGTTAGCAGGTAGCCACCCGCTTTAATCACGCGGCTGAGCTCCTCTTCATTACAGGGCGCATAAATGCGCACCACGCCATCCAGAGAAGCATCGGCAAAAGGCAAACGCTGGCTGGAGGCCACACAGAATCTCACCGTGCGATAGCGTTTAGCGGCCATGCGAATCGCTGCTTTTGCGACATCCAGACCAAAGAGTTGCGCCTGCGGTAACGCGTCGGCCATCGCTGCGGTGTAATAGCCTTCTCCGCATCCGATATCTAACAGCTGCGAATTTTGCTCACTCAGGCGCTGCGCGAGGATTTCGGCAACACCCGCGCGCAACGGCTGATAATGGCCAGCATCGAGGAAGGCGCGCCGTGCCTGCAGCATCTCGGCGCTATCGCCCGGTTCGCGCGAACCTTTGTGCTGCACCGGCAGCAAATTGACGTACCCTTCTTTGGCCTGATCAAATTGATGCCCAGCATCACAGCGGAAGCTATTCGCCTGCTGCAATAAAGGCTGATGACAAAGTGGGCAAATCAAAGACATAGATAACTCCGGGTTAGCAATTCGCGGCGCAGTTTACCCTGATCATCTGGCTACAGAAAGGATAAAAGAAAAAGCCCCGTTCAGTGAACGGGGCTTTAAGATTCGTTTCAGTGGTGCATGGCACCGAGCCTGAGGGCGAAATCAGATTGGGGTAACGTTGACCGCAGCAGGACCTTTCTGGCCGTCCTGGATTTCGAACTCAACGCTTTGGCCTTCGGCCAGAGTTTTAAAACCATTGCCCTGGATTGCAGAGAAGTGTACGAACACATCTTTGCTACCATCAGCAGGAGTAATAAAACCAAAACCTTTAGACTCGTTGAACCACTTAACCTGACCTTTAATCTTTGCCATTTCGCAAATTTCCTTTCAATGATTATATTGCCCGCAGGCAGACTTACAGATAAACCAGAGACATTACTGAATGAGGCACTAATTTAAGGTTCGGCAAGGAAGCGGTATTCAACGTCAACGTCTTTACTCGTAACTTCTTTACTGAAGATGCCATACATAAACAGAACTGTACCTCGTTTGACCCACGATTTGTTATCACATATTCGTAAATTAATGGCAAGCCATTTTTAAACGGTGATCGACGTGACGCACATAATTAGTTAATTGGCGCTGCACTTCATCAATCAACATATTGACACCCAACCCGTAAGGTGCGCAAAAAAGGGTTATCAGTCAGTATAGTTAGCGCTTAATCCTCACTTAGTCAAGCGCAGCGGTAATGTCTAAACAGGTACATTTTAAAGGGGTTAACAGTACGACAAAAATATTGCACTAATATGGCATCAATAAAATATTCCACTAAAAAGTTCGCCAGCCACACAACAACTGCGCGCCGTTCAAATCTTGTACAAATAGTTTTCTCAGGTATAAGTTATTAATTGCTTTGCACCAAAATCAGGAGAAACCAATAATATGCGCCCCATATAAACGCATTAACATTAGGTGGCATTTATCTCAATTTTAACTATCTACCCAACAATTAAATGTTAAAAAAAACATTGATGAGCTTGATTTAACAAAAACTCCTTAGGATTAATCTTAGTTGATATTCTTTATGGCAGAGATCATCGCTTTTCATACTTGATTTAGGAAGCGAATTCGCTAAAAAGCATTATCCCGCCACGCACCATTTCAGTGCGCAGCCGGTTGCCCAATCGGCGATTATTCCCCCCCTTCCAACGCCTTAACGTTCCGGGATCATCCGAATAAAATCGCGTTTTTCATCCGCGTCTTCATCCGCTGGTGGTTTTGCTGTGGATGGCTGTGCGTCAACCAAACGACGCAGTAGCGCATTCTGTTTCTTTTGCTCTTCGATAACGGCTTCCAGCAAACGGATCTGCTCACTGGCGCGCACGCTAGCCCGGTTAACAAAGAACCAGACAATAAAGGCCACAAGAATGATGATGGCCAGAACGCCATAGTTAAACAGCGGGCTGGTGTTTGCGGCTAATTCGTTCATAACTGCCTCTGTAGTCAAAAATCAAACATCTACTCCGCCGCTGATTCTACTCGTTGCCGGGGCAAAAGATAATGGGTAGCGACGGAAAGCAGATTATCCCGCAAAACCCTCTTTCAGTTATCTCTGATCGATTCGATGGCGAAAGCGAGGCATGCTGCTACAGTAGATTCGCAGCCATGTTGGACGCGCTGCGTTGTGTATCACAAGGAGAAAAGATGAAACTACTTATTCGGACGATTATGCTGGTGGCATTAATTTGGTTGGCGATGCTGCTAACCGGCTATGGCGTACTCACCGGCAGCAATAAGAATGCGGCGGGATTGGGACTGCAATGCAGCTATCTGACCGCACGCGGCATGATTACAGCACAGTATCTGCACACAGACAGCGGTATCGTCGGCGTAACGGATTGTCCACTGCTGAAGAAAAGTGGCGAAGTGGTCGACAATTAAACGTTGAAACGGGCTGGCAACAGCCCGTTTTTCATTTCAGAACGGATAGTCGTGGTAGCCCATTTGTTCAGACAGATTGCGCGCCGCACGGTGCAGCATCGCAACATACTCATTTTTGGCTTCTTCTGAAAAACGAATGGTGGGGAACGAAATGCTCAATCCCGCAATCACCACGCCAAAGCGGTCAAACACCGGCACCGCGATACAGCGTAAGCCCTCTTCCTGCTCTTCATTATCTTCGCCAAATCCCTGCACTTTCACCTGATCCAACACCGCCAACAGCGCTTCTGCAGTGACAATGGTTTTGGCGGTACTGCGGCGGAACTCCACTTCGCTGAGGATCTCCTGTACTTCAGTGCGATCGCGCCATGCCAGCAACACTTTACCAATTGCGGTGGTGTGCAGTGGATTGCGGCGGCCGATGCGCGAATACATGCGCAGGTTATACAGTGAATCGATTTTATGGATATAGACGATGCTGTCTTCTTCCAGCGCACCGAGGTGAATGGTTTCTTTGGTTAGACGCGACAGCTCACGCATCTCAATATCGGCACTGCGAATCAAATCGACGTTCTGCAACGCTTTGGCACCGAGCTCAAACAGCTTGAGCGTCAACGAGTATTTCTCACTTTCCCCTTCCTGCGCCACATAACCGAGCGATTTCATGGTTTGGAGAAAGCGATAGACGGTGCTTTTCGACATCATCACGCGTTGGGACAATTCGGTGATACCGTGATCGCGCTCTTCGCCCAACGCCTGCAGAATGCCAAACACTTTCATCACCGATGAAACCGAGTCCGGCTGTTTATCGTTATCGCTGCTCGCCATGGCGCGTATCCTTTTTTTACAGTGTTTCAAAAAAAACGGAACAGAAGCGCCAGTATATGCGTTTCAACCTGATGGCGGCAACGACTGACGCTAAGTGACACATCCACACGTAATTTTATGTCAATGAATGCGGTGCTTTTCGGCAGCGAATTGATTAGCATGATGATATTCACTTCCTTTACTTACCTAACTTATGTCCTCTACTGTTGCTCAGGATGGATTGCCCGTTCCACAGCGCTATGGCGCGATCATCACCATTGCACTCGGTATCATGATGGCGGTGCTGGATGGGGCTATCGCCAACGTAGCCTTGCCGACCATTGCGCGTGAACTGAATGCCAGCCCAGCCGAATCGATCTGGATTGTTAACGCCTACCAAATTGCTATCGTTATCTCGCTGCTGTCGCTGTCGTTTCTTGGCGATATGCTTGGTTACCGCCGCGTGTATCAAGTTGGACTCGCGCTATTTATCGCCACCTCGCTGTTTTGCGCCCTCTCTTCATCGCTGAATACGCTGACCGTGGCACGCGTGCTGCAAGGCTTTGGTGGCGCAGCACTGATGAGCGTCAACACTGCGCTGATCCGCATCATCTATCCGCAGCGCTTTCTCGGGCGCGGTATGGCGATTAACTCGCTAATTGTCGCGGTGTCGAGTGCAGCCGGGCCAACCGTGGCGGCAGCGATTCTTTCCGTCGCCAGCTGGAAATGGCTGTTCCTGATCAACATTCCACTCGGTATTGTCGCGCTGTGGCTGGCGTTGCGTTTCCTGCCGGATAACCCGCAGAAAGCCAAACAACAAAAATTCGACGTGCCCAGCGCGGTAATGAATGCCCTGTTCTTTGGCCTGCTGATTACAGCACTGAGCGGCTTTTCGCAGGGGCAAAACGGCTGGCTGATTGTGGCCGAGTTGGTAGCATTGGTGCTGGTGGGCATCGTATTTGTCCGTCGCCAACTGGCGATGCCGGTGCCATTGTTGCCGGTGGATTTGCTGCGTATTCCGATCTTTTCGCTGTCGATTGGCACTTCAATTTGCTCGTTCTGCGCGCAGATGCTGGCGATGGTGGCGCTGCCGTTTTTCCTGCAAAACGTGCTCGGTCGTGATGAAGTAGCAACCGGTTTGCTGCTCACGCCGTGGCCGCTGGCAACTATAGTGATGGCACCCATTGCGGGTCGATTGATCGAGAAGTTCCATGCCGGATTATTGGGCGGATTGGGATTAGCGATGTTCGCTGCCGGCCTGTTCCTGCTGGCGCTATTGCCGACTCAGCCAACTGATGTGGATATCATCTGGCGCATGATGCTGTGCGGTGCCGGTTTCGGGCTGTTTCAGTCACCCAACAATCACACCATCATCACTGCAGCACCGCGTAATCGCAGCGGTGGCGCCAGCGGAATGCTGGGCACCGCGCGTCTGGTGGGACAAAGTAGCGGCGCGGCGCTGGTGGCATTGATGTTTAATCTGTTCCACGACCACGGTACACACGCCTCACTGCTGCTGGCAGGTGGCTTTGCCAGCGTCGCCGCCGTGGTGAGCCTCGCGCGTATGACGCAGACACGGCAGACTGCCGAATCCTGAAAACAGCAAGGGCGCCATCTGGCGCCCTTGTTTTGGTATGCAAACACTGGTTACTTCAAGTATTCACCGCTGCGCAACGCTTCGATACGTTTATCGAGCGGCGGATGCGACATGAACAGCTCGCTAAACGATTTGTTTTTACCATTGATACAGAACGCCATCATGCTGCCTGGCTCTTGCGGCTCATAACTGGTTTTCAAACGTTGCAGTGCGGCAATCATCTTCTCGCGACCCACCAGTTTGGCGGAACCCGCATCGGCATGGAATTCACGATGACGTGAGAACCACATAGTGATGATGCTGGCAAGGAAACCGAACAGCAGTTCCAACACCATGGAGACCGCGAAATAAACCATCGGATTACCGTTACTGCTCTCTTCACCGTCGCGGTTGCCCGACAGGAAGCCAGCAGCTATCTGCGCCAGAATACGCGAGATGAAGATAACAAAGGTGTTCACCACACCCTGAATCAGCGTCATGGTGATCATGTCGCCGTTAGCGATGTGGGCGATTTCGTGTGCCAGTACCGCTTCCGCTTCATCGCGGCTCATGTTTTGCAACAAGCCGGTGGAAACAGCGACCAGCGACGCGTCACGTCGCGCACCTGTCGCAAAGGCGTTAATGTCGGGCGCGTGATAAATCGCCACCTGCGGCATCGCAATGCCAGCCTGTTGTGCCTGGCGGCCGACGGTTTCCATCAGCCAGCGTTCCGTCTCATTACGCGGTTGTTCAATAACCTCACCGCCAACGGATCGTAACGCCATCCATTTGGACATCAGCAGTGAAACAAACGCACCGCCAAAGCCAAACAGACCTGCCATAATCATCAGACCCTGAACACTGCTTGACTGGATTCCTGTCAGACTCAAAATCAGTCCGAATACCAACATCACCGCCAGGTTGGTGAGCAGGAAAAGAGCAATACGCATCATAAACGTTAATCTTCCTCAGTTGTGCACGCGCATATGCGCGGATATCTATCCTATGGTCATCGCCGCGCATTTCAAGCAACCTTAATCTTTAAGTGCCTAAAAAGACATAACTTTACATTAGGCAGTGAAGTGCGCAATTCAGTGTATCAGTAGCGCTTAATAACGATTTTAGCCTAAAAAAAAGCACCGCCGAAGCGGTGCTGTTTCACAGGCCAAACGGTTATTTCGCGCTTTCGGCTGCGGGCTGAGATTTCTCCAGCTGCGCCATGTCATTAGCGATTTTCACCGTTTCATCCAGGTACGGATCTGGCTCTTTATAGTCCTTCGGCAGATCTTCGATGCTCTTCAGCGGCGCTTTGCCTTCCGCCTGATAGCGTGCGTTGATACGCTCCAGGCGCAGTGCATCATCTTCGCGGTTCTCTTTCTCACGCTGAGCAAGATTGAGCGACACGATATTACGCTTGTCTTTCATCGCATCGAAACGCGCAATATCTTTCATGATGTACTGGAACTCGCGATCTTTAGCGATGCGATCGTCGTGCTCTTTGGTCAGCTGCGGTACCAGCGGCGCGATATCGCCGGTTTTGGTGTAGCTTGCCGCATTCACGCTGTCCCAAGGCAACGCGTTGTCCTCGAACTTCTCACCGGTTTCTGCCGCTTCGACGCCGGTTGGCATCAGCAGATCCGGCGTTACGCCCTTACGCTGAGTACTGCCGCCGTTGATACGGTAGAACTTCTGAATGGTGTACTGTACGGAACCCAACGCTGGCCATTCAGGACGCAGCATCTGATCGTAGATGCGGTTCAGCGAACGATACTGCTGCACGGTGCCTTTACCGAAGGTCGGTTCACCGACAATCAGCGCACGACCGTAATCCTGCATCGCCGCAGCGAAGATTTCTGACGCTGAAGCACTGAAGCGATCAACCAGCACCACCAGCGGACCTTTGTAATAGACAATGCCGTCGTTATCGCTGTCTTCGCGCACGCGTCCATTGTTATCACGCACCTGCACCACCGGACCGCTTGGAATAAACAGGCCAGAGAGTGAAACGGCTTCGGTCAAAGCGCCACCGCCGTTGGTACGCAGGTCGATCACCACGCTGTCGACGTTCTGCTTCTGCAGTTTCTGCAGTTGCACCTTCACATCATCAGTCAGGCCAACGTAGAAGCCAGGAATGTCGAGCACGCCGACTTTCTCTTTGCCAACGTTATGCACGGTGCCTTTCACGGCGCGATCTTCCAGACGGATTTTTTCACGCGTCAGCGTGACGGTGCGGGTTTTCGTGCCCTTACCGGCTGGCAGGATTTCCAGGCGTACTTTGCTGCCTTTCGGTCCTTTAATTTTTGAAACTACATCATCCAGACGCCAGCCAATCACATCTTCCATCGGCTTGCCCGGCTGAGCGACACCGACAATGCGGTCGCCGACGCTGATCGCTTTACTCTTCGCCGCCGGACCACCCGCGACCATCGAGTTGATCACCGTGTAATCGTCATCCATCTGCAGCACTGCGCCGATACCTTCCAGCGACAGGCTCATTTCGGTATTGAACTGCTCGGTGTTGCGCGGTGAAAGATAGTTAGTGTGGGGATCGATTTCATGCGCGAACGCAGTCATCGCCAGCTGGAACACATCTTCACTGTTGCTTTGCGCCAGACGGCGAATGGCAAAGTTGTAACGCTTGGTCAGCGTTTCGCGGATCTCTTTCTCATCTTTACCGGCCAGTTTCAGGCTCAGTTCGTCATATTTAACTTTGGCATCCCACAGCGCGTTGAGCTCATCAACGCTCTTCGGCCATGGCGATTTTGCCCGGTCAATGTCAATGGTGTCATTGCCGGTGAAATTCATTGGGCGATTCAGCACGCTCAGCGCATATTGATAGCGCTCAAAGCGGCGTTTCTGCGCCAGATTGTAGAGATCGTAAAACACATCCAGCTTACCGCTGCGGAACTCATCACCGACGGTGGTTTTCTTGTCGGCGAATTGCGCGACATCCGATGCCAGCAGCACGTTGTGGCTGTAGTCGAGCAGATTCAGGTAGCGATCAAAAATTTTCGCAGAAAAGTCCTGATTCAAATCGAACTGACGATAGTGAGAGCGGGTAAAACGCGATGTAACGCGTTCGCTGACGGTGGGATGCTGTGGATCTTCGTGTAGCTGGGGAATCTGGTCGGCGCGGGTAATATTATCTGCACCAAAGGTGGGGCCTGCTAAAAGCAGGCCCGCGATCATACCGATCTTTAAAATATTGTTCATGCCAGGGTCAGCCTCCGTTTCAGAACTGCAAATGTTCTGCGCGCACAATCATAGCCATGCCGGAAGCGAGCTGAACCCGAACGCCATCTTTGGTAATTTCCAGAATGGTAGCGTCCATTGCACCTTTGCCTGCGGTCACTTTGATGTTCTGGCCGGGCTGCAAGGTTGAGGTATCAGTGACAGGTTTAGCACGCGGTGGCTGCGGCGCTGCGGCACGTTCAGTAGCGGCCGCACGCGGCGCCTGAGGACGTGGCTTACGCGGTGCATCACCTTCGGCAGCTTTACGCGGAGCAGGCTTGCGCGGACGACGTTCAGCGGTCTCTTCACCGGCTTCACGCTTCTTCGCTTTCTGCTGATCGCGCTGCGCCTGAACGCGGGCTTTAGCTTCTTCCAGTTGCTTGCGCGCATGTTCTACGTGTTGCTCATCCAGCACACCACAGGCGTTGCCATCGAGATCGACACGGATGGCACCTGCTTTGATGCCATAAAGATAACGCCAGCTAGAGGTATAAAGACGTAAGGCAGAACGCAGTTGCGTCTTGCTCAGGCTCAGTTCGCCTTGAACACGCTCGACCAGATCTTGAAAAATGCCGATTTTGAGCGGACGCGCCTCGCCTTCGGCGCTAAAGCATTGCGGAAAACGTTCCGCCAAAAAGGCGATGACTTCTTTACTGCTATTCAACTTAGGTTGATTTTCCATGAAATTTCCTGATTACAACGGATTTGCCGACCAGAGCAGGCATGAACAGGCGACATTATAATGACAACATCGCCAAATGCTATGTGATCCAGTCGATTAGCTGTGCGTCAGCTGAATAAATTTTACGATGTCGCTGCCCGCCAGCACTTCACAAAGCCCGTCGGTAAGGGCCACCAGCCCCGCTTCATCCTCGCTATCGAAGCGAGAATAAACCGTACTATCAATGTCTAAAACACCCACGAGGGTGCCGTTTACTTTCAGAGGAATCACGATTTCGGCGTTGCTGGCCGCGTCACAGGCGATGTGACCTGGAAACGCGTGCACGTCTTCCACCAACTGCACTTTGTCCTCGGCTACCGCTGTACCACACACGCCTTTGCCAACCGGAATACGTACGCAAGCGATTTTTCCCTGGAACGGGCCCAGCACCAGCGTGTTCGGTTCCGTCAGTAAATAGAATCCAGCCCAGTTCACGCCTTCCAGGCGTTCAAAAAGCAGCGCGCTGCAATTACCGAGCGCGGCCAGGAACGAGGTTTCGCCCGCCAACAGAGCGCGGATATCGCGATTCAAATCCTCGTAAAAAGCTTTTTTGTTCATTGTTCAACCATAACTCGTCACTGTGGTGACCTTGTTGTCACTCAGTTGTTAAAATAAGCACTAATAATCCAGGCGCATAAGGTGAATCATTCTGTTAGTTACTATACCCTTAGCAGTCGGTGGATAAGAGTATTCTGGTACCACCGAATATTGCAGGCAAATTTGCGCTACTCAGCATGCCGGTAAACGTAACGAACGATGGGCACTTGCGTCACCTATGAAAATTCACGCTATCAGCCAGACGTTGCCCCACGCACGTTATCAGCGTTGTCCGCAATGCGATACCCTTTTTTCCTTACCGGATGTGAAATCGCATCAGACAGCCTATTGCCCCCGCTGTCATGCACAAATTCAGAGCGGCCGTGACTGGTCGATGACGCGACTCACCGCCATGGCGGTGGTGATGATCGTGCTGATGCCGTTCGCCTTTAGCTTGCCGCTGGTCGATATTCGCCTGCTTGGCATGCGCATTAACGCCAGCCTGGTGGAGGGCGTGATTCAGATGGCGCAGCAGGGCGACACATTAACCGCGTCGATGGTGGCGTTTTGCACCATTGGCGCGCCGGTCACGCTGGTCGTAGGCATCCTCTATCTTTGGCTGGGCAACGCGCTGGGTATGAACCTGCGCCCGGTCCTGCTGATGATGGATAAGCTCAAAGAGTGGGTGATGCTGGATATCTATCTGGTCGGCGTGGCGGTGGCCTCAATCAAGGTGCAAGATTACGCCTCGCTGGAGGTGGGCTACGGTTTAGTGGCTTATATCGCGTTGACGGTGCTGAGCTTGCTGACGCTGATTCATCTAAACGTTGAGCAGCTGTGGGAACAGTACTATCCGCAAGCGATGCCCACTTCCCCGCCCGAAGAGTGGCAAGTGTGCCTTAACTGCCATCAAACCGGTGTGCCCGATGAGCGTGGGCGCTGCACACGTTGCCACACGCCGCTCGACTATCGCCGCCGCCACAGTTTGCAGAAATCCTGGTCAGCGCTCATCGCCTCAATTGTGCTGCTGATCCCCGCCAATTTGCTGCCGATTTCGGTGGTGTACGTGAATGGCGCACGCCGGGAAGACACCATATTCTCCGGCATTCTGGGATTGGCATCGGGCAATATACCGGTCGCCGCCGTGGTGTTTATCGCCAGTATTCTGGTGCCCTTTACCAAAGTGTTAGTGATGCTGACCTTGCTGATCAGCATTCATTTCAAATGCGAACAGGGTTTAAAAACCCGCATTCGCCTGCTGCGTGCCGTCACCTGGGTGGGCCGCTGGTCGATGCTGGATCTGTTCGTGATTGCTGTAACCATGTCGCTGGTCAATCGTGACCAGCTTCTGGCTTTTACCATGGGACCGGCCGCCTTCTATTTTGGTGCCGCCGTTGTTCTGACCATTATGGCTGTAGAGTGGCTTGATAGCCGCCTGATCTGGGATGCACATGCAACAGGAAACGCCGACTACACCGACTAGCGCCAATCTACGCAACAAGCGCAAGATTTCGCCGTTCTGGTTATTGCCCATCATTGCCCTGCTGATTGCTGGCTGGCTGCTGTGGACCAATTATCAGGAGCGCGGTACGACGATCACCATTAACTTCCAGACCGCCGACGGGATTGTGCCAGGCCGCACACCCATTCGCTATCAGGGCGTTGAAGTGGGCACGGTGCAAGGCATTGTGCTGAGTGATGACTATCGCAGCATCCAGATTAAGGCCAGCATCAAAAGCGACATGCGCGATGCGCTGCGTGAAGACACCCAATTCTGGCTGGTGACGCCGAAAGCGTCGCTGGCGGGCGTCTCCGGGCTTGATGCGCTGGTCGGCGGTAACTACATCGGCATGATGCCGGGCAAAGGTAAAGAGAGCGATCACTTCACCGCGCTCGATACCCAACCTAAATATCGCGTCAATACCGGCGAGCTATTGATCCACCTGCGTGCGCCGGATCTCGGCTCGCTTAACACCGGTTCGCTGGTCTACTACCGCAAAATTCCGGTGGGTCGCGTCTATGACTACAGCCTGAACAACAGCACCGATGGCGTCACCATTGATGTGCTGATTGAGCGCCGCTTTATCAATCTGGTGAAAAAGCAGAGCCGCTTCTGGAATGTCTCCGGCGTCGATGCGGATGTCAGCCTGAGCGGTGCCAAAGTGAAGCTGGAAAGCCTGGCCGCGTTAGTGAACGGCGCGATTGCCTTCGATTCGCCCAATGACGGTGAGCAAGCGCAGGTAGATGCCAATTACCAACTCTATCCGGATCTGGCGCGCAGTCAGCGCGGCGTGCAAGTGAAACTGGATTTGCCGAGCGGCGATAACCTGAAAGCCGATAGCACGCCGCTGATGTATCAGGGACTTGAAGTCGGCACCTTAACCAAACTCAACCTGCTGGATGGCGGCAAAGTCACCGGCGAGTTAACGGTCGATCCTTCAGTAACCGGTTTGATGCGCAGCGGTACGCGCATTGAGATGCGTACACCGAAGATCAGCCTGACCGATACCAATCTCAGCAGCCTGTTAACCGGCAATACCTTTGAGCTGGTGCCAGGCGAAGGCGAGCCGCAGGATCATTTCACCGTATTACCGGCCAGCGAAACCTTGCTGCAAAAACCTGACGTACTGACGGTAAAACTCAGCGCACCGGAAACCTACGGCATCGATGCCGGCCAGCCGGTGATGCTGTATGGCATGAAAATCGGCCAGGTGATTTCACGCACACTGGATGAGAATGGCATCAGCTTCGTCGCAGCTATCAACCCGGAACACCGTAATCTGGTGCATGCCGACAGCAAGTTTGTGGTGAATAGCCGCCTCGATGTGAAGTTTGGCCTCGACGGTATGCAGGTGCTCGGCGCCAGCGCGCGCGAATGGGTCGATGGCGGTATTCGCCTGATTCCCGGCGCGAAAGGTAATCCATCCAGTCGTTATCCTTTATATGCCGATGCGGAGCGGGCCCAGGAAGGCATCGTGGGCGAACAGCCGCCGACCACGCTGAAACTTACCGCCAACAGCTTGCCGGATGTGCAGGCCGGTTCGGTGCTGCTGTACCGCAAATTCCAGGTTGGTGAAGTGGTGGATGTGGTGCCGCGCGCGGATGCGTTTGAAATCTCGATTCACATCCAACCGCAGTATCGCAAGCTGCTCACCAGCGAGAGCGTGTTCTGGGCAGAAGGCGGCGCCAAAGTGCAGCTCAACGGCAGCGGCTTGACGGTACAAGCGTCTCCGCTCAACCGTGCGCTGAAAGGTGCTATCAGCTTCGATAATCTGACCGGTGCGCAGGCAGCGAAAGGCGTTAAGCGCGTGCTGTACGCATCAGAAACCGCCGCGCGTGCGGTTGGCAGCCAGATTACCTTGCACACCTTTGATGCCAGCAAACTGGCGGCGGGAATGCCGATTCGTTATCTCGGTATCAACATTGGCCAGGTTGAATCACTGGCGTTGAGTTCGGATAACAATCAGGTTGTCGCCAAAGCGGTGCTTTATCCGGAATACGTGCAGGACTTCGCGCGCATTGGCAGCCGCTTCTCGGTGGTATCACCGGAGATTTCTGCGGCGGGCGTGAATCATATCGAAACGCTGTTGCAGCCTTATCTCAACGTCGACCCGGGCAAAGGTGCTCCGGCGCGCACTTTTGAACTGCAAGAAAGCACCATCACCGATTCCCGCTACCTGAACGGCTTGACGATTTATGTCGATGCCGCTGACGCCGGATCGCTGTCTGTCGGCACGCCTGTGCTGTTCCGCGGCGTAGAAGTGGGCACCGTCACCGGAACGTCGCTGGGCAATATGGCGGATCGCGTGCAGATCGCGCTACGCATCAGCAAGAAGTATCAACATCTGGTGCGCAACAACTCGGTGTTCTGGCTTGCTTCCGGCTATAACTTCGATTTCGGTCTGATTGGCGGCGTGTTGAAAACCGGCACCTTCCAGCAGTTCATTCGCGGCGGCGTACAGTTTGCCACACCGCCGACGGTGCCATTAGCACCGCAGGCCGGCGCCAACAAACACTTCCTGCTACAGGATGAAGCGCCGAAAGCGTGGCGCGACTGGGGCACCGCGATTCCGGACCCTAATCAACCTTAAGCAAATCGGGCAGCCTGGCTGCCCGATTCTTTTTCACGTGTTACACTTCGCGCTCATTTCGTTTCCCGGTAGATGCCCGTGTCCGATCGCTTTCCCGAAGATTTCCTCGCGCTGATGCGCGCCAGCCTTGCTGACGACGCCGAACTGCAACGCTTTCTCGCTATTAGCCAGCAACCGCTGCGTCGCAGCTTACGCGTCAACACCTTAAAAATTAGTGTGGAAGATTTCCTCGCCCGCACCGCCAACTATGGCTGGCGCTTGTCGCCCATTCCGTGGTGCGCAGAAGGGTTCTGGATTGAGCGTGACGACGAATCGCTGCCGCTCGGTAGCGTAGCGGAA
Source organism: Enterobacter sp. Sphag1F (assembly GCF_014193275.1). Taxonomy (NCBI): domain Bacteria; kingdom Pseudomonadati; phylum Pseudomonadota; class Gammaproteobacteria; order Enterobacterales; family Enterobacteriaceae; genus Enterobacter; species Enterobacter sp. Sphag1F. The sequence goes on from NZ_JACHZD010000001.1 coordinate 290,227, forward strand.
CACCTGAGCGGACTGTTCTACATCCAGGAAGCCAGCTCGATGCTGCCGGTCACCGCGCTGTTTGATGCCGCACCTGATGCGCGTCAGGTGATGGATGTAGCTGCTGCACCGGGCTCCAAAACCACGCAGATGGCCGCGCTGATGCGCAATGAAGGCGCTATTCTGGCGAATGAATACTCGGCCAGCCGCGTTAAAGTGCTGCACGCTAATATCAGCCGCTGCGGTGTCAGTAATGTGGCGCTGACCCATTTTGATGGTCGCGTGTTTGGCGCCGCGCTGCCGGAGCGTTTCGATGCCATTCTGCTTGATGCGCCTTGCTCTGGCGAAGGCGTGGTACGTAAAGATGCCGACGCATTACGTAACTGGACGCTGGCCAGCACCGAAGCAATTGCCGAAACCCAACGCGATCTGCTCGACAGCGCTTTCCATGCCTTGCAGCCCGGCGGCACGCTGATTTACTCCACCTGCACACTGAATCAGATCGAGAATCAGCAGGTGATTCACTGGTTGCAGCAGCGTTATCCCGACGCGGTTGAGATCGTGCCATTGAACGGCCTGTTCGCCGGCGCCGATCAGGCGTTAACCGCCGAAGGTTTCCTGCACGTGTTCCCGCAGATTTTCGATAGCGAAGGTTTCTTTGTCGCGCGCCTACGTAAAACCGCCAGCATTCCGGCATTGCCCACGCCAACCTATAAAGTTGGCAAACTGCCCTTCTCTCCGGCCAGCCGTAAACTGAGCGCCGAAGTGCAGCAGGCGGCGGCAAAAGTCGGCTTGCAGTGGGATGAGAACCACACGCTGTGGCAGCGCGATAAAGAGCTGTGGCTGTTCCCAGCGGCGCTGGAGAGTTGGTTGGGCAAAGTGCGCTTCTCGCGCATCGGCCTTAAGCTGGCAGAAACCTTCCCGAAAGGCTATCGCTGGCAGCACGAAGCGGTTGTGGCGCTGTCGCAGCCAGGCAGCGCGCTGGATTTCGAACTCACCGATGCGGAAGCGGAAACCTGGTATCGCGGTCAGGATATCCATCCGGAAACCTTGCCCAACCGGGATGAAGTGATCGTCACCTATCAGCAGCAGCCGCTGGGATTGGCGAAGAAAGTGGGTAATCGCATTAAAAACAGTTATCCGCGTGAACTGGTGCGCGACGGGCGTCTGTTCCGTTAAACGTTACTGCAATTGCACCAGAGTGAGATGATTGCCGAATACCGCGCCGGTATCGATGTAATGCTGATTCGCCACATTGAGCGGTTGTTCTAACGGCGTGTGGCCGAAGTAGAAATCACTGGCGCCATCGATGTGGGCTGAACTGCCGCGTTGATGGCGTCCCAGCCGATCGCGACTCCACACCACTTGTTGCCAGTCAACATCCTGCCCCAACGCATAATGGCTGGCAGGATAATCGGCGTGGGCAATGACCACCACGCGATCGCCGAAATCCAGGTGCAGGATCAACGGTAACTCAGCGCAGCGTTTCAACGCATGGCGCGCAGCAATTAATTTTGCGCCCTTCAACTGCCAAAACCACTCTCCGCCGTTCATCATCCATAAGGTTTGATCGCGCCCATCCAGCGCAGCGAGCGCCATCTGTTCGTGATTGCCGCGCACGCAGCGAAACCAGGGTTCCTGCATCAGCGCTAAACAGCCAGGACTGTCCGGCCCGCGATCGATTAAATCGCCCACCGACAGCAATAAATCCTGCTGTTTATCGAAATCCCGCTTGAGAAGCTGCGCATCGAGTTGGGCGCGGCAACCGTGTAGATCGCCAACCACCCAAATCTTTCGCCACATTTGCGTGTTTACCGTTTGGTAAAGCATGTAATCTTCCCCGGTTGACTGGAAGTTTAGTGAGCCCGGCATAAAGTATAGTCCGGTCAGGTTTAGCCAGCGGAAGGAACAGCATGAGCGGACGGAAGCAATTCATTGGTGTATTAATCGTTATTTTCATTGGCAGCTTGCTGCTGCTGGAATCACTCGCTCGTCTGGTACATCTGTTATTTGTGGGATAATTACGCGGCTTTACATTCCGCGCTAAACGCCTAAACTCCTTTGCGCATCATATAAAGGAGCCTGTATGAGCCAGAATATTTACGACAATCCCACCTTTTTTGCCGGTTACGCCACCTTGCCACGTTCCGTTAAGGGATTAGACGGCGCGCCAGAATGGGCCGCACTGCGTGCATTACTGCCTGACCTGCAGGATAAACGTGTTCTCGATTTAGGTTGCGGCTACGGCTGGTTTTGCCGATACGCACAGCAGCAAGGCGCACGCGACGTGCTGGGACTCGACGTTTCCGAGAAGATGCTGGCGCAGGCCGCAACCATGACGCAGGGAACGGAGATTCGCTACCAGCGCGCCGATTTAGAAACGCTGCAGCTAAGCGAATCCTTTGATCTCGCTTACAGCTCGCTGGCGCTGCACTACCTCACCAATATTGACGCGCTCTTCGCAACCCTGTTTGAGGCAATCACACCTGGCGGCGCGCTGGTGTTTTCCTGTGAACATCCGATTTACACCGCACCTGCACAACAGCAGTGGATGGTGGATGAGCACCAGCAGCGCAGTTGGCCGGTCAATCATTATCAGCAGGAAGGCGAGCGCATCAGCAACTGGTTTGCCGATGGCGTGAAGAAGCAGCATCGCAAGCTGTCAACCTGGATCAATGCAGTAATCGGCGCAGGATTTGAGATGGTACATCTTGATGAATGGGGCCCGAGCGAAGAGATGGTTGCGCTGAATCCCGCGCTGGCGGAAGAACGCGATCGTCCGATGATGTTTTTGCTGGCAGCGCGTAAACCGCTGTGACCGTTGTCCTGAGGCTGCACAATGCAGCCTTTTGCACATCCCTGCAGCGCTATATGCGGCGGGCATCGTGCTTAATATTTAACGGCTAACGCGTGATTAAAAAGATCGCCAGCAAGAAGAAGGCTAATAAACCGGCAAATGTCAGTGTCCCAATACGCGGCGTTTTGGCGCGGCCGACTACCACACCAATAAAGATACAAAGCAGCGTTAGGGTGCCAATCATTACCCAGAGAAGATATTGTGTATTTGCCATGAAGGATCCTTATCCGGCCATTAATCAGATGCGCCAACGTTATACCATTTTTCACACAGGCTGACTGCAGCTATATAACCGCACCTTTTCTGCTGATTATTTCCCGTCCAGTCATCATCAAGTCGCGTTATGCTCGCAACGCACAGCCTTGAGATTTTCCAACTGCTGTAAACGCGCTGCAGCCTTATTGTTCGCACTGGCTTTCGCAATGCCGTTACCGATACCAAAATCCCCAACGAAGCCGAGGACTGTCAACGCATCAAACTCGCCAGTTTTATCGATCTGCTGCTTAACACTTTGGCTTTTAGCAATCTCCTGATTCAGTGCTGCACAGTCGTAGGTTTGCGCTTCGGCATCGCTCACATTGGCAGACTGCGGATATTGTTTCAGCGCGCAACCACTCAGCAGCATGGCGATCAGAATAACAGGCTTGTACATCTTGCAAAATTCTCACTAAAGCGGCGATTTATTACGAGAAACTGTAGCATCCGGGGGAGATGACGATCGGGGGAATAAGTAACGTTAAGATGGGTATTTAAAAATAAAAAAGCACTGCCTAAGCAGTGCTAATAATTCTCATATCAGGCAATTGCCTGATAAGCCCTAATAATTATCAGGGCAGAAAATCCGTTATTATGCAGTTTTCAACATAATCATTGATGATTTGCAGAAAATGCATTTAGCGCCATGTGGGTTCATTTTAGTAATATCGAACGCGGAGGTGCGATATTGTGAACTCTGGCAATGCGGACATCTTAAACGATGATAAATACGAATAATTACAGACCTAATACATTTGTTGCAGACGGACCTTTAGGACCATCTTCAACTGAAAACTCAACACGCTGACCTTCATCAAGTGAGCGATAATCAGTGCCCTGAATGGCAGAGAAGTGGACGAAAACGTCCTTGCTGCCATTTTCAGGAGAAATAAAGCCGAAGCCTTTTTCTGAGTTGAACCATTTTACCGTTCCAAGAATTTTATTAGACATAATTTTTACCTTTTAAATGAGCCTATTGGCGTAAGGGCCGAGTTGCAGATACGAATCAGAACTTAGGATAAGACTCAAAGAGAAAGGGCTTGAAGCGGCACTAACTGGGATGAGAAATACAATGGGAACTAACCTTCTAACTGTCTGCTATTCAGACCGACGAAACATTAACGCATTTATTTTCGACACTAGCAAGCGAAAAGAATATTTAATTCTCGGTTAGTGATGATGGTTTTTGAATTTAGAACGTAAAAAAGAGACAAAAAAAGACCGAATACGATTCCTATATTCGGTCCAGGGAAATGGCTCTTTGAGAGCCGTGCGCTAAAAGTTGGCATTTTTGCAGGCGAGGACGCCTTGCCATTTAAAGGTAGACCAGGATTGATGGTTTTCCAGCCAATCTGGAGGTTTGATACGGAAAGGTGACAACTCTGTGATCGTGCTGACAGAACAAGTAAGCAAGCGTAGCGGCAAAAATGTGCGCTACGCCTGAAAAATGAGGGGATTACTTATCGCACAGTTGCTGGGCGCGATCGATGATCGGCTGCAGACTCATTTTCTGATCTGGATGGGCTTTATCAACGGCGACGATGGTGTCGATCGATTGCAGAGTGCCCTGCCCGGCAGTTTTGCGCGCCAGGGCTTTATCGTTAAGCGGATACTGCAGCAGCGTGCCCGGATTAATCGCGAACAACGCGCCGTCTTTCTCGCAGGTCAACATCACCTCTTCGCGGGTGAAGGGCCATTTATCTTTTCCAATCTCAAAACGGCTGACGGTAATAATCTGTGCCGCCATCGCCTGGCTGCACAGCGCCATCAATACGCAAGCTGGAATCAGTTTCTTCAGCAAAATATCGACCTCATTTCATCTTCTTTAATGACACATTCAGGCAGGTGACAGTGTGGCAAACACACTCACCAACCCAATAACAAGAACGGCCAGCAGCAGCTCAAGCTGCGTCAGGCGAATAAACAGATGCGCTGTATTGCTGGCCGCCAGGCGAAAACGCGGCACCAGCAGATAGCGATTGGTTAACGCGATAGCGATCATCAGCATGACCAGCAGCACCTTCACCACCAGCAGCTCGCTCCACAGCGTGGCTTGCCAATTCAGCGGTGAACCGGCAATCAGCAGGCTATTAATCGTGCCCGTCAGCAGCGCTAGCGCTACCGCGAGATGTCCGTAACGCGAGAAGCGCATCATGCAGCGGATCGCATCGGTGCGAAAGGCAATCTGCCGCGCTTCACGCATCAGCACTAATAGCGGCAATAATCCCCCCGCCCAGAATGCAGCCGCAATTAAATGCAGTGCATGATTGCCTTGCTGCAGCAATCCAGGCCAGCCATCGCGCATCGCGGCATGCCCTACGCCGGCTAAAGCCATCAACTGCAAGAGGCCGCTGCATAGCAGCAGATTTTGCCGCAGTGTGCCACGCAGCAGCAGCGCCAACGTGCTCAGCAGTGCGAAAGCAATTTCCCAGCGCCAAACCTGACCGAAGCGTGTGCTAAGCACCGCTTGCCAGATTGCGCTATCACTGACATTTCGCCAGTCGCCGCTCATCAAGCCGGTTTGTGTTGCCAGCATCAACAGCGCGCTGAACAAACTCAGCAGCGCGCTAGTACGTAAAATTAAACCTAAACGTTGTGATAGCAGCGGACGATAGCGGCGCGGCGCCAGCAGCGCTGTATAGAAGGCGCTACCGGCGAGCAGCAGCACCGACAAAAAATGCAGCGCTCGCAAGCCAATCCACAACGTGCCCAAACTCATCAATCACTTCACGCTGAAGCTGTAGCTGCCTTTGGTTTTATGCCCATCAACGGACAGCACATGCCAGTTAACCTGATAATTGCCCGATGGCAGCGGCTGGCTGATCGGCACAATCAACTGATCATGTTGTTTATTGTTGAGTTGGGCTTTTCCAGTCGCCACCGGCTGATGTTGAGCATTGAGCACATCCACGCCACTGAATGCCGCTTCAACATCTTCGGTAAAGGTCAGCGTTAAATTCTGCGGGGACGTTTCCACCACCGCTTTATCGGCTGGAACCGGTGTTTTCAGGTGAGCATGCGCCATGGCAAACTGGCTGAAGGCCAGCGTTGATGACGCCAGAAGTAGCGCGACGACCGAGTTGAACGCAGTTTTCTTCATGACTTCTTCCCTTTTAAATACGGCAAACCACCGTAAACGTGGCAGCAGGATACGCCGCCGATCCGCAGGTGTCGAGACTTGCGGTGCGATCCAATCCCCTTGATCCCAGGGTCCGAAACCATTACTTTTGCCCCTGTTTATCAGGAGAAAAGCATGAGCCAAAACCTTGCCCTGCTCTCGCAGGAAGAGAAAGACAAAGTGAATGTCGATCTGGCCGCCGCAGGCGTTGCATTTAAAGAACGCTACAATATGCCGGTGATTGCCGAAATGGTGGAACGCGAGCAACCCGAAGCGCTGCGTGACTGGTTTCGTCAGCGCTTAATGAACTATCGCCAGGCTTCGCTTAGCCTGTCGCGCCTGCCCTACGAACCTAAGCAGAAGTAATTTATGTTACGTGTTATTGATACCGAAACCTGCGGCTTGCAGGGCGGCGTGGTGGAAGTGGCGTCGGTGGATGTCATTGATGGTCAGATTGTTAATCCGATGAGCGACTTAATCTGCCCGGATCGCCCAATCAGTCGCCAGGCGATGACGGTACATCGCATTACCGAAGCGATGGTGGTGGGCAAACCCACCATTGAAGAAGCGATCGGCCGCTATCATGGCAGCCCGCATTATGTGGCGCACAATGCCAGTTTTGACCGTCGCATGTTGCCTACGATGCCAGGCGAATGGATCTGCACCATGACGCTGGCGCGTCAACTGTGGCCAGGCATTAAATATGGAAATCAGGCACTGCGTCATAGCCTGAAGCTGGATGTCACGCCGCCTGCTGAATTGCATGCGCACCGCGCATTGTATGACTGTTACGTCACCGCTGCGCTGCTGATCCGCATTATGGAAACCTCAGGCTGGAACGCCGAGCAGATGGCGAATTTGTGCCAGCCTGCGCCGGTGAGCGGCGATGTCTTCCCGTTCGGCAAATATCGCGGTCAGAGCATTGGCAGCATCGCGCGCAAAGATCCCGGCTATCTGCGTTGGGTGCTGGAAAATGTGCGCGATTTGCGCCCACCGTTACGGCAGGCGCTGCGTAAGTACGTGAAGAGCGATCAGTAATCGACGCGGTCTGGCAAGCTGCCCTGCGCCAGGCCGATCAGGAAAGTGAACTCCTGCGCCACACCTTCATACGCTTTGAAACGACCCGATTTGCCGCCGTGGCCAGAATCCATCTCAGTGCAGAGTAACAGCAGCGAATCGTTGGTTTTCAACTCGCGCAGTTTCGCCACCCATTTGGCCGGTTCCCAATACTGCACCTGCGAATCGTGCAGGCCGGTTGTGACTAGCAAATGTGGATAGGCTTTGGCTTCGATGTTGTCATACGGGCTGTATTGGCGGATGAGGTGATAAAACTCCGCCTGTTCGGGATTGCCCCACTCATCGTATTCGCCGGTGGTCAGCGGAATCGTCGGATCGAGCATCGTAGTCACCACATCCACAAACGGCACCTGCGCCACCACGCCGTGGAACAGATCCGGTGCCATGTTCACCATGCCGCCCATCAGTAATCCTCCGGCGCTGCCGCCCATCGCGTAGAGCTGCTGGCGATTACCATACCCTTTCGCCACCAGCGCTTCGGTGACATCAATAAAATCAGTGAAGCTGTTGATTTTATTCTTCAGGCGGCCACCGTCATACCATTGCTGGCCGAGTTCGCCGCCGCCGCGCACGTGAATAATGGCGTAGACGAATCCGCGTTCCAGCAAGCTGATGCGGCTGGTGCCAAAGCTGGCATCCATGCTGCTGCCATAAGCGCCGTAACCATATACCAGCAACGGATTGTTGCCGCGCTGGAAATGCTTGCGGTGATAGACCAGCGAAACCGGTACTTCCGTTCCATCGCGCACGGTGATCCACAGATGCTCGCTTTTATAATCCTCGGATTTGAAGCCCGGCACCGGCGTGCGCTTTAGCACGCGACGATCGCCGGTTTCCATGTTCAGTTCAAACAAGGTGGTTGGCGTGGTCATGGAGGAGTAGCCATAGCGCAAAGTGTCGCTTTCCGGCGAAGGATTATAGGCAAGCCAGGTGACGTAGGCCGGATCGTCAAAGGCGATGCCAAAGCTTTCGCCGCTCTCCCAGTTAATCTGCCGTAAGGTGTTCACGCCGTGCTGACGCTCTTCCACCACCAGCCAATGGCGGAACAGCTGGAAATCCTCCAGCACCACGTTGTCACGTGCCGGGATCAGCGATTGCCAGCGCGCTTCCGCCAGCCACGCGCTGCGAAAGAGGCCGAAGTTTTTGCCGTCGCGATTCGAGCGAATGTAGAACTGATGATTGTAGTGATCGATGCTGTATTCATGGTCGCGGCGACGCGGACAAAACGTTTGCGGCTGTGCATCTGGATACTCGGCATCGATCAGCAGAATCTCGCTGGTGTTGGTGCTGTATAGCGCAATCAGAATGAAGTGCTCGGAGGTGGTTTTGTGCACGCTCAGGTGGAAGGAATCATCCTTCTCTTCATACACTAGCTGATCGTCAGATTGCGGATGTCCCAGCTCATGGCGCCACACCTGATACGCCAGCAGCGTTTTCGGATGCTTACGCACGTAGTAGAGCGTGCGGGAATCATTGGCCCAGGCCACGCTGGATGACGCATTGGTCAGCACTTCCGGATACCAGCTGCCGCTCTGTAAATTACGGAAGCGAATGCCGTATTGACGGCGTGACAGGAAGTCTTCCGCTAAGGCCATCACCTGATTGTCCGGCGTAATCGCCAGCGCACCCATAGTGTAAAAATCACTGTGCGCGGCTCGCTGGTTACCATCAAGCAGCAGCTGCCACGGCTCCTCCGCCGGCGCGTCTAGCGGCTGGCGGAAATAGGCGGGATATTCGTTGCCCACTTCATAGCGGCTTTGATAGCGATAGCCGTTTTTCACGTAGGGCACCGAGTGATCCTGCGGCGGAATACGGTCAACAATCTCTTTCAACACTCGTTCCTGCAGCGGATTCTGCGACGCCATCATGGCGCGTCCATAATCATTTTCGGCGTGCAGATGGGCCAGCACTTCTGGATTCTCGCGGTCGTCATCACGTAACCAGTGATAATTATCGATGCGCGTTTCACCGTGCAGATTCATGGCATGGGGAATTTTTTTCGCGTGTGGCTGATTCATTAGGCTCTTCTCCCTGAAGGACAACATTCAGCAAGCGTGGCACTAATCGCGTGCGATGCCAAGCTGCACGCAGCATCACTTTGCACAGGGCAAGCCAGACAGGGAAAACGAAGGCTGCGGATGCAACCTTCGTAATGGATTACGCGGCTTTTTCCGCATCGATATCGCGTTGAATACCGTCGCGCACATCCTGGGGAATTTTCAGCGCATCGCCGAGCGCGGAGAGATAGCTACGCTCCATAAAGTGGTCGACATCAATGGCGGCACAGCTGAGGAAATAGAGCTCCAGCGCCTCTTCTTCGTTTTTAACGTCAGCGGCCAGCCAGTTGGGATCGAGCGGGCGATTCATCGCCTGCTGAATCAGCGCTTCAGCCTGTGCGCCGTAGCCCGCCTGCTGAATGTTTTGCTCAATCGCCGCGCGCTCTTGATCGTCAATGTGACCGTCACTTTTCGCCGCGAACACCAGCGCCGTGACTAATCGCTCTGCGCGTTGATCCATAGGCGTTTGCAGCTGACCAAAGCTCGCATCGTCCTGATGGGTTTCACGTATGCGCTGTTTGTATTTGTTCCACAGCAGCGCGCCCGCCGCCGCGCCGCCGCCCAACAACAAGGCTTTGCCGCCATATTTGGTCAGCAACTTACGCGTGGATTTACTGCCCACCAGCAATCCCGCCAGCCCGCCTAATGCGCCAGGTGCCAGCATGTCACTTAAGCCGCCCGACTTTCCGCCACCGCCCTTCTTCGCCAGCACCGATTGAATTTGCTGTAGCCAATTACTCATCGTTTAACTCCCGTTTAATTTTCCGTTCTCCATGCTGCCGCAGGCTGTGTCAGTTAACGTCAGAGCGGGAAAAGTATGGCAAACCTGATCGTGGCGAAAGCGTGAGTACGCAAACGTTTTCGTTTATACTGCGCGCGCATTTTGACTGCTAAGGTGAAATTATGACGACTCTCGGAACCGCGCTGCGCCCTGCCGCTACGCGTGTCATGCTGTTAGGTTCAGGCGAATTAGGCAAAGAAGTGGCACTCGAGTGCCAGCGTCTGGGTGTGGAAGTGATTGCGGTGGATCGTTACGCCGATGCCCCAGCGATGCACGTGGCGCATCGCAGCTATGTAATCAACATGCTGGACGGCGACGCGCTGGCCGCATTGATTGCCCAGGAAAAGCCGCACTTCGTGGTGCCTGAAATTGAAGCCATCGCCACCGAAAAACTGCTGGAGCTGGAAGCGCAAGGTCAGAAAGTGGTGCCGACTGCACGCGCCGCGCGTCTGACCATGAACCGCGAAGGCATTCGTCGTCTGGCGGCGGAAGAGTTGTCGTTGCCGACCTCGACTTACCAGTTTGCTGACAGCAAAGAGAATTTTATTGCCGCCGCTGAAGCGATTGGATTCCCGTGCATCGTTAAGCCGGTGATGAGCTCATCCGGTAAAGGTCAAAGCTTTATCCGCGAAGCCAGCCAGCTGGACAAAGCCTGGGATTATGCGCAGCAAGGCGGACGTGCCGGTGCGGGCCGCGTGATCGTCGAAGGTGTGGTGAAGTTTGATTTCGAAATTACCCTGCTGACCATTAGCGCGGTGGATGGCATCCACTTCTGCGCGCCGATTGGTCATCGTCAGGAAGATGGCGATTATCGTGAATCATGGCAGCCGCAGCAGATGAGTGAACTGGCGCTGCAACGCGCGCAGGATATCGCCGCTAACGTGGTGAAAGCGCTCGGCGGATACGGCCTGTTTGGCGTGGAGCTGTTCGTCTGTGGTGATGAAGTGGTGTTCAGCGAAGTGTCACCGCGTCCGCACGATACCGGCATGGTAACGCTGATTTCGCAGGATCTGTCTGAGTTCGCGCTGCATGTGCGCGCCTTCCTCGGTCTGCCAATTGGCGGCATTCGTCAATACGGCCCTGCGGCGTCGGCAGTGATTCTGCCTGAGCTGAACAGCCAGAACGTGCAATTCGGGAATATCGAAGCCGCGCTGGGAGCCGGGTTGCAGCTGCGCCTGTTTGGTAAACCGGAAATCGCCGGTCAACGCCGTTTGGGTGTGGCTTTGGCAACCGGTGAAAACACCGATGAAGCTATCGCGCGCGCCGTTGCCAGTGCGGCAGCGGTAAAAGTGGAAGGTTAAGTATAAATGAGAGGTCGCCATGAATGGCGACCCTACCAATTTATGCACGCGCCCCTTCAACCGCTTCACGCGCCAGACGCGTAATACGATCCCAGTCACCACTTTCCAGCGCATCATTCGGTACCAGCCACGAACCGCCAATACACAGCACGCTTTTCAGCGCCAGATAATCACGGTAGTTGGCTGGCGAGATGCCGCCGGTTGGGCAGAAACGCACCTGCGGGAACGGACCACCAATCGCAGATAATGCTTTCACGCCACCATTGGCTTCTGCCGGGAAGAATTTGAACTCACGCAGGCCGTAATCCATACCGGTCATCAGTTCTGAAACCGTGCTGATACCTGGAATCAATGGCACCGGACCTTCAACTGCGGCTTTCAGCAGCGATTCCGTCAATCCTGGGCTGATAACAAACTGCGCACCGGCGTCAGTGACTTCTTTCAGCTGCTGGGTGTTGATCACTGTGCCCGCACCAACAATCGCTTCCGGTACTTCTTTAATCATGGCGCGCAGCGCGTCCATCGCCACAGGGGTACGCAGCGTGACTTCCAGCACGCGCACTCCGCCAGCCACCAGCGCTTTCGCCATCGGCACCGCGTGTTCCAGCTTGTTCACCACGATGACCGGCACAACCGGGCCTGTTTTCAGGATCTGTTCAGCACTTGTTTTCCAGTTCTTCATCACGTTTCCTTGGTTGCATCAGCCCGGCGTAACGCCACGCTGTCAATAATTGGGCTCTACCATACAAGATTGGCTGGAGCGGCGTCCATCGGATATCAAAATTTTTTGAAACTCAGGTTCACTTTTAAGAAAAATGGATTTTGGCCGAAAAAAAAGCCCGCGCATTGGCGGGCTCAGCATTAGGTCTTTATTCGAACTCGTTCCAGGAACGGCCATCGCGGGTGATCATCGCGACTGAGGCAACCGGTCCCCACGTTCCCGCCTGATACGGCTTCGGTGCTTCGGCATCGGCATTCCAGGCATCGATAATGGAATCCACCCAGCCCCATGCAGCTTCAACTTCATCACGGCGTACAAACAGCGCCTGAATACCGCGCATGGTTTCCAGCAGCAGACGCTCGTAAGCATCGGCCAGATGCGACTGGTTGAAGGTTTCGGAGTAGCTCAGATCCAGCTTAGTGGTCTGCAGTTTATGCTTGTGGTCGAGTCCCGGCACTTTGTTGAGGATTTCGATATCCACGCCTTCGTCTGGCTGTAGACGAATGGTCAGCTTGTTCTGCGGCAGTTCAGCGTAAGAATCTTTGAACAGGTTCATCTCAGGATTCTTGAAGTACACCACCACTTCAGAGCATTTGGTTGGCAATCGCTTGCCGGTACGTAGATAGAACGGCACGCCAGCCCAACGCCAGTTGTCGATATCCACGCGGATAGCGACGAAGCTTTCAGTGGCGCTCTGCTTGTTCGCGCCCTCTTCTTCCAGATAGCCTGGCACTTTCTTGCCCTGCACAAAGCCAGCGGTGTACTGACCACGCACGGTTTTCTCGCGCACGTTGGTTTGATCAATACGGCGCAGTGAGCGCAGCACTTTCACCTTCTCATCGCGAATCGCATCCGCGCTCAGATCGGATGGCGGCGACATGGCAATCATGGTGAGGATCTGCAACAGGTGGTTCTGGATCATGTCACGCATCTGACCAGCTTTGTCGAAGTAACCCCAACGGCCTTCGATACCGACCTCTTCCGCCACGGTGATCTGCACGTGATCGATGGTGCGGTTGTCCCAGTTGTTGACGAAGATGGAGTTGGCAAAACGCAGCGCCAGCAGGTTAAGCACCGTCTCTTTACCAAGATAGTGGTCAATACGGAAAACCTGACCTTCTTCGAAGTATTTGCCAACGCTGTCATTGATCTCTTGCGAGGTTTCCAATGAGGTGCCGAGCGGCTTTTCCATTACTACACGCGCCGGTTTGGCATTCAGTTTGGCGGCGCCAAGACCGTCACAAATCGCGCCAAAGGTGCTTGGCGGCATGGCGAAGTAGTTGATGGTGACGCGGTTTTTCTGGTCAAGCATTTTGCCCAGTTTGGTGAAATGCGAGGTGTCATTTACGTCGAGGTTACAGAAGTCGAGACGGCTGCTGAGTGTGTCCCACAGCGCTTCATCGATCTTCTCTTTCATGAAGGTTTCCAGCGCTTCACGTACCACTTTGGTGTACGCGGCTTTGTCCCAATCCGCGCGACCCACGCCAATAATGCGAGTGGTTTCATGAATCTGACCGGCTTTTTCCAACTGATACAGTGATGGCAACAGTTTACGGCGCGCTAAATCGCCTTTGGCACCGAAAATCACCAGATCGCATGCCTGGGCTGTTTGTGTAACCGCCATTTTCCTCTCCTCGTTGCAGGATATACCCGGCTTGAGCGTTCTCATCACGCCGGGTCCTTATTGTAATTTTCTTACAGCACAATGTACGTTTTTCGCCGGTCCAGGACAACCCGAACACCGCGTTTTGCTGGCGTTAACTGTGGACGTAATAAAGGTGTTAAGTGTGTTGTAGCGTGCCATTTGAGCACATTTTCTGTTTCGATATTTGTCGTGGCAAAACACGTCAGCGATCAAAGTATCGCAAAAAATTCGCGTTTACATTTGTCCTCCGCTGCGTGCGAGCTGCTATTACACGGTATATTCTTGGGAATTGGCAGCGATTTCATTGATTGATGAACGCGGAAAAGTGATTGACGCTCATTAGGTTAAACCATGCTGGAACAAATTCAGGCGCAACTCGATGCGTTAAGTAAATCAGAACGTAAAGTCGCAGAACAAATTCTCGCTGCGCCGCAGCAGGCGATGCACTCCAGCATCGCCACGCTGGCACGCGCCGCTGACGTCAGCGAACCAACGGTGAATCGCTTCTGCCATCGTATGGGCACGCGCGGCTTTCCTGACTTCAAATTGCAGCTCGCGCAGAGCCTGGTGAAAAGCCCGAACTGGGTGAGCCGCGATGTGGAAGAAAATGACAGTGTGGAAAGCTATAGCCACAAAATTTTTGATTCCGCGTTAGCCGGCCTCAGCCGCGTACGTCAGCAACTCGATTCTCAGGTCATTCGCCAGGCCGTTCAGGCATTATCAAACGCCCATAAAATTGCCTTCTTTGGCCTTGGTGCCTCTGCCGTGGTTGCACACGACGCCACCAACAAATTTTTGCGTTTTAATCTGCCGGTCATCTGGTCAGAGGATATTGTGATCCAGCGCATGAGTTGCATAAATAGTGGTCCAAATGATGTGTTTGTTCTCATCTCACATACTGGTCGCACCAAAAATATGGTAGAACTGGCTCGCCTGGCGCGTGTAAACGCTTCCACTGTGCTGGCTATCACTTCTCCGGGTTCCCCGCTGGCGGCCGAAGCCACACTGGCTTTGACGCTCGACGTGCCCGAAGATACCGATATCTACCTGCCAATGGTTTCCCGCCTCGCACAATTAACCGTGATTGATGTTCTGGCGACAGGGTTTACCCTTGAGCGCGGCGCCGCTTTCCGTGAAAATTTGAAACGGGTGAAAGAAGCGCTGAAAGATTCACGCCTGGAGAAACAGGCGCAGGAAAATAATTAACATCACATTCACAATGTGAGTCGAATCACAGCCCATCGATCATATAGAATAGATGAACACTACGTGTCACTTGAGAGCGACACGATACTTTGCTAACGGAGTCCTTCATGTCCAGACGTCTCAGAAGAACCAAGATCGTTACAACCCTCGGTCCAGCCACCGATCGCGACAATAACCTCGAAAAAATCATCGCGGCGGGTGCTAACGTTGTACGACTCAACTTCTCCCACGGCACACCGGAAGATCATCAGCAGCGCGCCAATAAAGTCCGTGAAATAGCGGCGAAACTGGGACGTCATGTGGCGATCCTTGGCGACCTGCAAGGTCCAAAAATTCGCGTCTCAACCTTCAAAGAAGGCAAAGTGTTCCTTAATGTCGGCGATCGTTTCCTGCTGGATGCCGACTTAAGTAAAGGCGAAGGCGACAAAGAAAAAGTCGGTATCGATTATAAAGGCCTGCCAGAAGATGTGGTGCCAGGCGACATCCTGCTGCTGGACGACGGTCGCGTACAGCTGAAAGTGTTGGAAGTTCAGGGCGTGAAAGTGTTCACCGAAGTCACCGTCGGTGGCCCGCTATCCAACAATAAAGGTATCAACAAACTCGGTGGCGGCCTCTCTGCCGACGCACTGACCGAGAAAGACAAAGTTGACATCGTTACCGCTGCGAAAATCGGCGTGGATTATCTGGCCGTCTCCTTCCCACGTAACGGCGAAGATATGAATTACGCCCGCCGTCTGGCGCGCGATGCCGGCTGCGATGCCAAACTGGTGGCGAAAGTGGAACGTGCTGAAGCCGTTGCCTCACAGGAAGCGATGGATGACATCATCCTCGCCTCTGACGTGGTGATGGTTGCGCGTGGCGATTTGGGGGTAGAAATTGGCGATCCTGAGCTGGTGGGTATTCAGAAAGCGTTGATCCGTCGCGCGCGCCAGCTGAACCGCACCATCATCACCGCAACGCAGATGATGGAATCGATGATCACCAATCCAATGCCAACGCGTGCCGAAGTTATGGACGTGGCGAACGCCGTGCTGGATGGTACCGATGCGGTGATGCTGTCGGCGGAAACGGCTGCAGGCCAGTATCCGGCTGAAACCGTATCAGCGATGGCGAAAGTGTGCCTCGGCGCAGAAAAAATCCCGAGCGTTAACGTTTCCAAGCATCGCCTGGAAGTGCAGTTCGATAACGTCGAAGAAGCGATTGCCATGTCGGCGATGTATGCTGCCAACCATCTGCAAGGGGTTTCGGCCATCATCACCATGACCGAATCGGGCCGTACCGCGCTGATGACTTCACGTATCACTTCCGGTTTGCCGATCTTCGCCATGTCACGTCATGAACGTACCCTGAACCTGACCGCGCTGTACCGTGGTGTTACACCGGTGTTCTTCGACAGCAATAATGATGGTGTTGCCGCCGCGCATGATGCAGTTAACCTACTGCGCGAGAAAGGTTTCCTGGTTTCAGGTGACCTGGTGATTGTTACCCAGGGTGACGTGATGTCGACCACTGGCACCACCAATACCAGCCGTGTACTGCGCGTAGATTAATACGCACCACCGACAGCGGCTGTAACAACATGGACAAACGCGACTGCCTGGCAGTCGCGTTTTTATTTTTTTGACAAGGAGGCCAGATGGCCCGCTATCAACCTATTACTCAACTCACCGGGCGCGTGCTGCTGTTTCCGCTCGCGTTGGTGCTATTTGAGTTCGCCACCTATATCGCGCATGACATGATCCAGCCCGGCATGCTGCTGGTGACGTCTGAATTCAGTGTCGGGCCGGAATGGGTATCTACCTCATTAACCGCGTATCTGATGGGCGGCGTGGTGCTGCAATGGCTGCTTGGTCCGCTTTCAGACAAATATGGCCGCCGTCCGGTATTGCTGTTTGGCATCCTGTTTTTTGCCGCCGCCTGCATTCTGACAACGTGGGTCAGCAGTATTGAAGAGTTTGTCGCGCTGCGTTTTGTGCAGGGCATTAGCCTGTGCTTTATTGGCGCTGTCAGCTATGCGGCGGTGCAGGAAGCCTTTGACGAAGCGCTGGCGGTGCGCATGATGGCGCTAATGGCCAACGTTGCGCTGCTGGCACCGTTAGCCGGCCCGCTGGCCGGTGCGGCATGGCTTACCGTTGGCGAATGGCGCAGCATGTTCTGGCTGTTTGCGATTTGCAGCGTGATTGCGTTTGCCCTGCTGTGGCGCGTAATGCCGGAAACGGCTGGCGATCACAGTCACTCTATCGCCCTGCCAACGCTGGCGCGCGGCTATGCGCGTTTAGCGCGCGATCGTCAGGTGATGTTCGGATCCTTTGCCATTGGGTTGGTGTTTATCCCGATCCTGACATGGGTGGCGCTGTCGCCAGTGATTCTGATGCATGATGAAGGATTGTCGCGCATGCAGTATGCGCTGCTGCAGTTGCCGGTGTTCCTGGCGATGATTGCCGGCAATATCACTCTCGGCAAACTGGCGGGCCGCGTGCCGATTGAGCAGCCAGTGAAATTTGCTGCGTGGCCAATCCTGATTGGTCTGAGCATTTCGCTGCTGGCGAACTTGCTGGATAGCCACACCTATCTGCTGCTGACTGCCGGTTTAAGTCTGTACGCTTTTGGCGCGGGCATGGTGAATGCCGGTCTGTACCGACTGACGCTTTACTCCAGTAACGAAGGCAAAGGCAGCGTGGCGGCGATGCTCGGGATGATCAGTATTCTGACCTTAGCGGTCGGGATTGAGCTGGCGAAAAGTGGTTACTTCAGCGGCGGCACACCGTGGTTTAGCGGGATTAACTTCGTGGCTGGCGTATTGTGGTTTGGGCTGGTGACGCTGTTCCTGCGCGAGCGTAAGCGTCGCAGTCATGTGGCAGCAGTGTAATGTAAGGTGCGCAGTGATGCGCACCTGGTCGCCATGAATGGCGACCCTACCATTTACTTCCGAGGATAAAGATCTTTACGCGCGTAAGGTTCAATATCACCTTCCTTGCGCGTTTTAAGCAGTTTTAAAATCCAGGTGTACTGTTCTGGATGGGGGCGCACAAACACTTCTACTTCTTCATTCATGCGGCGCGCCAACGTATTGTCATCAGCATCCAGCAAGTCATCCATAGGCGGACGCACGTAGATTTCCAGACGATGGGTTTCGCTGTTATACACCGGGAAAAGCGGCACCACGCGTGCGCGGCACACTTTCATCAGGCGGCCGACTGCCGGCAACGTTGCTTTATAAGTGGCAAAGAAATCCACAAACTCGCTGTGTTCCGGGCCGTGATCCTGGTCCGGCAGATAATAGCCGTAATAACCCTGACGCACCGAAGCGATAAACGGCTTAATGCCGTCATTACGCGCATGCATGCGGCCACCAAAACGGCGTCGCACAGTATTCCACAAATAATCCATTAACGGATCGCTTTGATTGTGGAACATCGCCGCCATCATCTGACCTTCAGACGCCAGCAGCATCGCCGGAATATCCACGCCCCAACCATGCGGCACAAGGAAAATAACGTTCTCTTTGTTCGCCTGCAGTTGCTCGATGATTTCCCGGCCGTGCCAGTCAACGCGCTTACGCACATGTTCGGGATTGCGTAATCCCAGTTCAACCATCATCGCCATCGCCTGCGGTGCGGTGGCAAACATACGATCAGCAATCTCTTCGCGCTGCGCTTCGCTCAATTCCGGCAGGCAATAATAGAGATTGATCAGCGCACGGCGGCGCGCACTTTTCGCCAGTTTACCGGCGAACTTGCCCAATCCGCCCAGAATCGGATCGCGCACTTTGGCGGGAAGTAATGCCATGCCGGCCAGCGCACCAATCGCCAACCAACTTCCCCAGTATTTCGGCTTTAAAAAAGAACGTTGAAAAACGGGAATAAACTCACTGTTATTTTTCTTTCGGGTTTCCATGCACTCGCCTCTGACAATGACCGGTCAATAATAGTGACGATGGTTAATTTTGCAATCTTCAAGCGCCAGATAGAAAAAAACCGACGAAGAATCCGTCGGTTTTTTTGTGTTACGCGCAATAATGCGTTATTTCAACGTCAACTGCGGCAACCAGGTTTTGACTTGCGCCATGTAAGTGCTGCGATCTTTACCCGTCAGCCCTTCCATGCGCGGCAGTTTTGCCGTCAATGGATTCACTGCCTGATTGTTGATCCATACTTCATAGTGCAGATGTGGGCCGGTTGAACGTCCGGTGTTACCCGATAGCGCAATACGATCACCGCGTTTCACTTTTTGCCCCGGTTTCACCAGCGCTTTACTCAAGTGCATATAACGCGTCATGTATTGACGACCGTGACGAATTGCCACGTAATTGCCGGCAGCACCGCCGTTTTTCGCCATCACCACTTCACCATCACCCACAGCTAACACTGGCGTACCAATCGGCAGCGCGAAGTCGACGCCTTTATGCGGTGCGATGCGACCGGTTACCGGGTTAAGGCGGCGCGGATTGAAGTTGGAAGAGACACGATATTGCTTAACCGTTGGGAAACGCATAAAGCCACGTGCTAAACCAGATGCATTGCGATCGTAGAACTTGCCGTCTTCCGCGCGGAAGGCGTAATAATCTTTGCCGCCGGTGCGTAAACGCACGCCCAGCAGTTGGCTTTGAGCACTTTTGCCATCAAGCATTTCACGTGACATCAATACACTGAAATCATCACCGGCACGCAGTTTGCGGAAGTCCATTTGCCACTGCATCGCTTTAATGACGTTGCTGGTTTCCGAGCTGCTTAAGCCCGCGCGCTGTGCGCTGGCGGCAAAACTACCGTGTACTTCACCTTTCAAGACGCTGTTACGCCATTCACCCTTTTGCAGCTCCTGCTGCATCTTAAAGCTTCCGTTGTCGGCGCGCTGATAAGTACGGGTTTCACGACGATCGATTTCCCAGCTGAAGGTTTGCAGTTGACCATCGGCATCCAGCGTCCAGCTCAGTTGCTGGCCGACTCGCATGTTGCGCAAATCTTTATCGCTGCTGACCAGTGCATTGATATCGCCCATCTCAATACCGTACTGATTTAACGCGCTGCTCAGCGTATCGCCTGAAGAGACGGTGTAATCATGTACGTTGGGATTGTCCGGAACGTCTTTATCGATGTCGTCAGCAGGAATATCGTCGGCCGGTTCTTCGGTAGTCTGATCAATCGGCTCACTGGCTTCGGGCAACAGCGTACGCAGTTCGTCTTTATCCAACGCGATGGTTTTCACGATGGGCGCAACATCACGCGGATGGTAAACGTAAGGCCGCCATACGGCGACGGCCAACGTAACAACGGTTAATGAACCCAGCATAACGCGGTGGGGGCGCGGCAAATTATTAAATGCGAGGGCGACAGAGCGGGCTATCTGCTGCACTTTTACCTATTCCTCATGCTCCATTCAGGCAGCTCGCATACTGGCTCGACAACTGTGAAAGGAATTTCACATAGCTGTCTTTAGATAAGCTGATGTCCATTCCCAATGGATCTAACGTGCCTTTACGGACGGAAGTTCCACGGGACACGGCATCGATGACGGCCGGTCTGAATTGTGGTTCAGCGAAAACGCAAACGGCTTTCTGCTCAACCAACTGTGTTCGTATTTGATGTAAACGCTGGGCGCCCGGCTGGATCTCAGGATTGACGGTAAAATGACCTAAAGGTGACAAACCGTAATGTTTTTCAAAGTAGCTGTAAGCGTCGTGAAAAACGAAATAACCCTTGTTCCGCACAGGCGCGAGTTGCGCGCCGATGTGTTTGTCTGCATCGGCTAATTCTGCCTTAAATTCCTGCAGATTAGCGTCAAGTTTGGCTTTGCTTTGCGGCATAAGTTCCAATAATTTTCCATGGATTGCAACCGCAGTTTGTAAGGCCATGTCAGGGGACATCCACAGGTGCATATTAAACTGGCCGTGGTGGTGGTGTGCATGAGACAGGTCTTGTTGTTCAGAATTTTCTGAGTCATGATCATGATCGTGACCGTGCTCATGTTCCTCATCGCCATCATCACCGCTAATCAAAAGCGGTTTTATGCCTGGCAAAGCGGCTATTTCAAGGTTTTTATTGGCCGGTAATTCGGCCGCTGACTTGGTGAGAAAAGCTTCCATTTCAGGCCCCGTCCACACCACTAAGTCTGCGTTTTTAATACGTTTTACATCAGAGGGACGTAAGGCATAATCATGTTCTGATGCGCCATCAGGCAGCAATACTTCAACCGGCGTAATGCCATCTGCGATAGCCGCTGCGATAAATCCGATAGGTTTAATTGAAGCTACGACTGCAGAGTGCGCGGGTAACGCGCTTGTGGCGGCAATTGCCGCAGCAGTAAGGGTGAAAATAAGGCGCTTTTTATTGTGTAACATAATACGTCATTCCATCGTGACCAGGTGATGGAATGTGATATTATAACATTCGAAATTCAATGCAACCCGTAAATAACATGCCGCCACTTGTTACTCTTGAAAACATTTCTGTGAAATTCTCCCAGCGTCCAGTGCTTGCAGGCATTAGCCTCACACTTGAGCCGGGAAAAATTCTCACCCTGCTCGGCCCGAATGGCGCCGGTAAATCCACGCTGGTTCGCGCGGTGTTGGGGCTGCTTAAACCCACCAGCGGCAGCGTCAAACGCGCCACTGATTTACGTATCGGTTATGTGCCGCAAAAACTGCACATCGATCCGACTTTGCCGATCACCGTTGAGCGCTTTATGCGTCTGTCTCGGGGCACCAAACGCGATGCCATTTTGCCGGCGCTGAAGCGCGTCCAGGCCGGGCATCTGTTGCACGCGACGCTGCAAAAACTCTCCGGCGGTGAAACGCAGCGTGTGCTGCTGGCGCGCGCATTACTCAATGAGCCGCAATTGCTGGTGCTCGATGAACCAACTCAAGGCGTTGACGTCAACGGCCAGGTTGCGCTGTACGATTTGATCGATCAACTGCGCCGTGAATTAAATTGCGGTGTGCTGATGGTTTCACACGACCTGCATCTGGTGATGGCGAAAACCGACGAAGTGCTGTGCCTCAACCATCACATCTGCTGCTCGGGCACGCCGGAAGCGGTATCACAACATCCTGAGTTTATTGCGATGTTCGGCCCACGCGGCGCGCAGCAGTTGGCGATTTATCGTCATCATCATAATCACCGTCACGATTTACAGGGACGCATTGTTCTGCGTAAAGGAAATGGCCCGTCATGATTGAACTGTTATTACCTGGCTGGCTGGGCGGCGTTTTGCTGGCGCTGGCGGCCGGTCCACTTGGCTCGTTTGTGGTTTGGCGCCGCATGTCCTACTTTGGCGATACTCTCGCGCATGCATCTTTGCTGGGTGTGGCGTTTGGTTTGCTGCTTAACGTAAATCCTTACTATGCGGTGATTTTAGTGACCGTATGTCTGGCGTTGGGATTAGTGTGGCTGGAGCGTCGCCCGCATCTGGCCATCGACACGCTGCTCGGTATTATGGCGCACAGCGCGCTGTCGCTGGGTTTAGTGGTTGTCAGTCTGATGCAAGGCGTGCGTGTCGATCTGATGGCTTACTTGTTTGGCGATCTGCTGGCGGTGACGCCCGATGATTTATGGATGATGGGTGGCGGCGTGGCAATTGTACTGGCGGTGATGGCGTGGCAGTGGAATTCACTGTTATCGATGACCATCAGTCCGGAGCTGGCGCAGGTCGATGGCGTCAACATTCAGCGCACGCGTTTGATGCTGATGCTGGTGACGGCATTAACCATCGGCGTGGCAATGAAGTTTGTTGGTGCCTTGATCATTACGTCACTGCTGATTATCCCGGCGGCGACGGCACGTCGCTTCTCGCGCTCACCGGAACAGATGGCCGGTTTTGCGGTGATTGCCGGTATTATCGCGGTGACCGGCGGACTCGCCTTCTCCGCCACCTACGATACGCCAGCCGGTCCTTCGGTGGTGTTATGCGCTGCGGTATTATTCATCATCAGTATGGCAAAAAAACCGGCGGCATAATGCCGGTTTACTCTTCGCGACTAATACCAAAGTGTTTATAAGCATGCTGCGTTGCCATTCGGCCGCGTGGCGTGCGTTGTATGAATCCTTGCTGGATCAGGAAGGGTTCAATTACATCTTCGATAGTTTCCCGCTCTTCGCCGATCGCCGCAGCCAGATTATCTAAGCCAACCGGACCACCCGAGAACTTGTCGATAATCGCCAGCAGCAGTTTGCGGTCCATATAATCAAAACCCTGGCTGTCGACGTTAAGCATATCCAGCGCGCTGGCTGACACTTCACCGCTCAGGTTGCCGTTGGCACGCACTTCAGCAAAGTCACGTACGCGGCGCAGCAAACGGTTAGCGATACGCGGCGTTCCGCGCGCACGACGCGCTATCTCCAGCGCGCCCTCTTCACTCAGCGCCAGGCCAAGACAAGCCGCGCTACGGCCAACGATGTGCTGCAGATCGGGAACGTTATAGAACTCAAGACGCTGCACAATGCCGAAGCGGTCACGCAGTGGCGAGGTTAAAGAACCGGCGCGCGTGGTGGCACCAATCAGGGTAAACGGCGGCAGATCGAGCTTAATCGAACGCGCTGCTGGACCTTCACCGATCATGATATCCAGCTGATAATCCTCCATCGCCGGATACAGCACTTCTTCAACCACCGGCGACAGGCGATGGATCTCATCGATAAACAGCACATCATGCGGCTCAAGATTGGTGAGCATCGCCGCCAGATCGCCGGCTTTTTCCAGCACCGGCCCGGAGGTGGTGCGCAGATTGACGCCCATTTCGTTGGCGACGATGTTAGCCAGCGTAGTTTTACCCAATCCTGGCGGACCGAAAATCAGCAGATGATCGAGTGCATCGCCACGCAGTTTCGCCGCCTGGATGAAAATCTCCATCTGCTCGCGCACCTGCGGCTGACCAACATATTCCGTCAGCAGCTTGGGGCGAATGGCACGGTCGAGCGTTTCTTCTTCATTAAAGGAACTGCCCGAGACCAGACGATCGGCTTCAATCATGCTTTACCTCAAATAGCTGCGCGCAGGGCTTCACGAATCAGGGTTTCGCAATCCGCATCCGGTTTACCAACTTTGCTGATCATCCGGCTGGCTTCCTGCGGTTTATAACCGAGAGCCACCAGCGCTGAGACCGCTTCGGCTTCGGCATCGTTATTGTCTTGTGCCGCAGAAGGCGTGGTCAACGTAAAGGTTGAATCACCACCAAACAGATCGCCGTGCATGCCGATAAAGCGGTCTTTCATCTCCACAATCAGACGCTCGGCGGTTTTTTTACCCACGCCCGGCAGTTTGATCAGAGAGGCAATTTCTTGTCGCTCAACGGCGGTCACGAACTGCTGGGCCGACATACCCGACAAAATCGCCAGCGCCAGCTTTGGTCCAACGCCATTCACCTTTACCAGCTCGCGGAACAGCGTGCGTTCCTGCTTGTTGTTAAAACCGAACAGCAGCTGCGCATCTTCACGCACCACGAACTGGGTGAAGATGATCGCTTCCTGATTGATCTCCGGCAGCTCGTAAAAGCAGGTCATTGGCATGTGCACTTCATAACCGACACCGTGCGCCTCAATCAACACCAGCGGCGGCTGTTTCTCCAGAATGTTGCCTCGTAAACGACCAATCACCTGAGCAGTTCCTTAATCTGTAAGTAAGCCTGAGTTTATAGCACAAAAAAGGCTGGATGAATATCCAGCCTTGGCGTTTGCTAACCCGATCGCATACGACCGCGCGTCATCACCAATTTGGTGTCACTGATACGCGCCGCATTTTGGCTCATATGGCAATGCGTGATGGCGATGGCCAGCGCATCGGCGGCATCCGCTTGCGGATTGGCCGGCAGTTTCAGCAAGGTACGCACCATATGCTGCACCTGACTTTTCTCTGCGCCGCCAGTGCCGGTGACAGTTTGCTTCACCTGACGCGCTGCATACTCAAACACCGGCAAATCGTGATTCACCGCCGCGACAATCGCCGCACCGCGCGCCTGGCCCAACTTGAGCGCTGAGTCCGCGTTCTTCGCCATAAAGACCTGCTCGATGGCGAAATAGTCGGGTGAGAACTGCGTAATGATTTCGCTGACGCCCGCGTAGATCAGTTTGAGACGCGTCGGCAGATCGGTGACGCTGGTACGGATACAGCCGCTGCCCAGATAGGTAAGCTGGCGGCCGGTTTGGCGGATAACACCGTAACCGGTGACGCGCGAGCCGGGATCGATCCCGAGAATTATCGCCACAGCGCGTCTCCGGTGAGTGGGGTTTTAAGCAACGCCATTACAGCGTTTCTGCGATCTCATCAGAGATTTCACCGTTATGGTAAACTTCCTGCACGTCGTCACAGTCTTCCAGCATGTCGATCAAGCGCAGCAGTTTCGGCGCAGTTTCGGCATCCATTTCGGCTTTGGTTGAAGGGATCATTGAGACTTCAGCCGAGTCGGCTTTCAGACCGCCCGCTTCCAGCGCATCACGCACTGCACCCATCTCTTCCCACGCGGTGAAGACATCAATCGCGCCGTCGTCATAAGCCACAACGTCTTCTGCACCGGCTTCCAGCGCCGCTTCCATCACCGCATCTTCGTCCTGACCTGGCGCGAAGGAGATAACGCCCTTCTTGCTGAACAGGTAAGCAACAGAACCGTCGGTACCGAGGTTGCCGCCGGTTTTGGTGAAGGCATGACGCACTTCGCCCACGGTACGGTTACGGTTGTCGCTCAGGCACTCAATCATCACCGCTGAGCCGCCTGGACCGTAACCTTCATAAATGATGGTTTCCATGTTGGAATCATCTTCACCGCCCACGCCGCGTGCGATGGCACGGTTCATGGTGTCGCGCGTCATGTTGTTAGACAGCGCTTTGTCCATCGCTGCGCGCAGACGTGGGTTGGAACCCGCATCGCCACCGCCCAGTTTCGCGGCGGTGACCAGCTCGCGAATGATTTTGGTGAAGATTTTACCGCGCTTAGCGTCCTGAGCAGCCTTGCGGTGCTTGGTGTTCGCCCATTTACTGTGTCCAGCCATTTTGCATATTCTCCGATCTTATCAATCGCACGGGCTATCTTACTTGCGATCTCGGCTCCCGGCAGTGCTCGCAATCCTCACGTACATAAGTACGCTCCGGTTGCTGTGCGCTGGCGGTAACCGACCTCGCTGCGACGATTACGCCCGACTGTTCAATTTTAATTGTGCAGGTTTCACATCCTGCACCGGGTTTAAGGGACGAAGGAATAACTTCGTCGAATTAACGGAATTTAACTGAACTGCCACGGGAAAAACGCGCGGCGGTGAGCATTCAGATAAATTCTTCAATTGCCTGGCGGTTACTCCAGGACTTGGTGAGGGCTGCGGCAGCGGCGGGTTCGAGCCAGCGCGCGGCGAGATGCTCGGTGAGCAGCAGGTCGCGCTCTGCGGGTATGGCCAACCTGAACCAGTGTTCGCGGTTGTGCGTGGTGCCCGGTGCGTAACGATGGCGATAGTGCGGGAAGATCTCAAACTCGATTTGCTTGTGGCAATCGTCCAGCACTAACTTTTCGTGCGCAATATCGATGGCAAGCTCTTCTAACACTTCGCGCTGAGCCGCCTGGCACGGGGTTTCGCCCGCTTCCAGGCTGCCAGTGACCGATTGCCAGAAGCTGTCGTCATCACGTCGCTGCAGCATTAACACCCGGCCGGTATCGCGGGCAAAAATCACCACCAGCACCGAAACCGGATGTTTAAAGCCCATTACTTGTTCTCTGTCTTTTCTTTCTTCGGCGCCACCAGAATGCCGAGGTCCAGCAGCGCAGCTGGATTGGCTTCGCTTGGGGCTTCGGTCATCATGCATGCGGCGGCGGTGGTTTTCGGGAACGCGATCACATCACGGATGTTATCGGTGCCGGTCAACAGCATGGTCAGACGATCCAGACCAAACGCCAGGCCCGCGTGCGGCGGGGTACCGTATTTCAGCGCGTCGAGCAGGAAGCCAAACTTCTCACGTTGCTCTTCTTCGGTGATACCGAGGATGCTGAATACCGTCTGCTGCATTTTCCCGCTGTGGATACGCACGGAACCGCCGCCCACTTCGTAGCCGTTAATCACCATATCGTAGGCATTGGCCACCGCTTGTACCGGATCGGTTGCCAGCTCTTCTGCGCTCATGTCTTTCGGCGACGTGAAAGGATGGTGCATTGCTGCCAGGCCGCCCTCTTCATCTTCCTCAAACATTGGGAAGTCGATTACCCACAGCGGTGCCCAGGCTTTGTCATTGGTGATCTGCAGGTCGCGGCCCACTTTCAGACGCAGCGCGCCGAGCGCATCCGCTACCACTTTAGCGCGGTCCGCGCCGAAGAAGATCAGGTCACCATCTTGTGCGCCCGTGCGGTTGAGAATGTCTTCAACGATTTCTGCACTGAGGAACTTGGCAACCGGGCTCTGTACGCCTTCGAAGCCTTTAGCGCGTTCGTTGATCTTCATCCACGCCAACCCTTTAGCGCCGTAGATTTTTACAAATTCGCCGTACTCATCAATTTGCTTACGCGTCAGCGCAGCGCCGCCCGGTACGCGCAGGGCAGCCACGCGGCCTTTGGCATCGTTGGCTGGACCGGCAAACACCTGGAACTCCACGTTTTTCAGCAGATCGGCAACGTCCACCAGCTCCATTGGGTTACGCAGGTCTGGCTTATCGGAACCGTAACGGTTCATCGCTTCCGCAAAGGTCATCTGCGGGAAGTCACCGAGATCCACGCCTTTGATGTTGATCCACAGTTCACGAATCAGACGTTCCATCTTTTCACGCACCTGCTCGGCGGTCATGAAAGAGGTTTCCACGTCGATCTGGGTGAACTCAGGCTGACGATCGGCACGCAGATCTTCGTCACGGAAACACTTAACGATCTGATAGTAGCGGTCAAAACCCGACATCATCAGCAGCTGTTTGAACAGCTGTGGCGACTGCGGCAGCGCGTAGAATTTGCCTTTATGCACACGGCTTGGCACCAGATAGTCACGCGCGCCTTCTGGCGTGGCTTTGGTCAGCATTGGCGTTTCGATATCGAGGAAGCCCTGGTCGTCCATAAAGCGACGCACGAAGCTGGTAATTTTAGCGCGGATTTTCAAACGCTGCGCCATTTCCGGACGACGCAGGTCCAGATAGCGATAGGTCAGGCGCGCTTCTTCGCTGTTCACTTGGTTAGAGTCCAGCGGCAGCGGTTCAGCACGGTTGATGATGTTGAGCTCATGAGCGAACACTTCGATTTCGCCGGTTGCCATGTCGCTGTTTTTGTTCTTTTCGTCACGTGCACGCACGGTGCCGGTGATCTGGATACAGAATTCGTTACGCAGCTCAGATGCCAGCTGGAAAGCGTCCTGACGATCGGCATCAAAGAACACCTGAGCGATACCTTCACGGTCACGCATATCGATAAAAATCAGGCTACCCAGATCGCGACGGCGATTTACCCAGCCGCAGAGAGTGACTTGCTGACCCACGTGAGACAGATTGAGCTGTCCGCAATATTCTGTACGCATAACGTATCCTTTTAACTTCGCCGCTGCTGCCAGACAACATCAGGCCGCGTAACCTTATGAGATGCTGTCGCAAAAAAGGCGGCTATTATAATGGAAAAACCCAGGCAGGATAAGTGGAGCCCGATCAAAGCGGACAAAACATTATGCTTTATCGCGCTGTTTTTCCTGCCGACATCAAAACAGGGTACATTAAGCCGCCCTTTCCCGCCCCTAAAGGATTCAGGAGTTCGCGTTGACACTTCGCATAGGATTACCGCAATGGCAGCACGCGCAATGGAAACAGTTCGGCATTGAAACCTTAGCCGACTACGCGCAGCTGTTTGGTTGTGTGGAAGGCAATACCACGTTGTATGCGCTGCCAAAGCCTGAAGTGGTGATGCGCTGGCGGGATATGACGCACGACGATTTTCGTTTCTGCTTTAAGTTTCCCGATAGCATCAGCCATAAAGCGGCGCTGCGCGATTGCGATGAGTTGCTGACGGAGTTTTTCCGCCTGCTCGATCCGCTGAGCCAACGCATTGGTCAATATTGGCTGCAGTTACCCGCCGCGTTTTCACCGGCACAGCTGGTTGATTTATGGTCCTTTCTCGATAGTTTGCCACGCAATTTCCGCTATGGCGTTGAGGTGCGACATCAGGCGTTTTTTGCCAAAGGTGAAGCCGAACGCGCGCTGAATCGCGGTTTACTGGATCGCGGCGTTAATCGGGTGATTTTAGATAGTCGTCCGGTGCATGCTTCAACCTCGCAAACCGCCGCCGCCGTGGACGCGCGAGCGAAAAAGCCGCGCGTGCCGCCGCATGCGGTGCGCACCGGTTCGCAACCGATGGTGCGTTTCATTGGCAGCGATAACGTGGCGGAGAGCGTGCCGCTGTTTCAGCCGTGGCACAGCAAGCTGCAAGCGTGGCAGCTGGATAGCGATCCAATGCTGTTTATTCATACGCCGGATATGGGCGAGGTGTTTCCGCTGATTCAGGCGTTGTGGTCACAGTTGCAGCAGCTGGAGCCATCGTTACGCGATCTGCCCGACTGGCCGCAGCAATCAAGCCTGTTCTAGACGCAACGCAAAGGGTGCAGCCCGCCCGCGTTTCTGCCAAAATAGCGCCCTTTCCGTTTTCTCTCCGGACCTTTCATTATGTCTGATCGCGATACGCTATTTTCCGCGCCCATCGATAAGCTGGGCGACTGGACCTTTGACGAGCGCGTAGCTGAAGTTTTTCCCGATATGATTCAGCGCTCGGTGCCGGGTTATTCCAACATCATTTCGATGATTGGCATGCTGGCAGAACGCTTCGTTCAGCCGAATAGCCAGGTTTACGATCTTGGCTGTTCGCTGGGTGCCGCCACGCTGTCGGTGCGCCGCAATATTCATGTGCCTGGCTGCCAGATTATTGCTGTAGATAATTCGCCAGCGATGGTTGAGCGTTGCCGTCGCCACATCGATGCCTTCCGCGCGGATACCCCGGTGCAGGTGATCGAAGCGGATATTCAGGATATCCACATTGAGAACGCCTCGTTGGTGGTGCTTAACTTTACCCTGCAATTTCTTGAGCCGCCGGCCCGTCTTGAGTTGCTGAAGAAGATCGTCAATGGATTAAATCCGGGTGGCGCGCTGGTGTTGTCCGAGAAGTTTAGTTTTGAAGATGCCGATGTCGGCGAGTTGCTGTTTAACATGCATCACGATTTCAAACGCGCTAACGGTTACAGCGAACTGGAGATCAGCCAGAAACGCAGCATGCTGGAGAACGTGATGTTGACCGATAGCGTCGAAGCGCATAAGGCGCGCCTGAAAACCGCCGGTTTCAAACATGCGGAGTTGTGGTTCCAGTGCTTTAATTTTGGTTCGTTGGTGGCGTTGAAATGATTGAGTTTGGCCGTTTTTATCAGCAGATTGCCACCGGCCCGCTGGCCAGTTGGCTGGAAGTGTTACCGGCGCAAGTTGCCGCATGGCAGCGTGACAATTTGCACGGTAAGTTTCGCGACTGGGAGAAGTCCGTTGATTATCTGCCGCTGCTGACGCCGCAGAAGCTGGATTTGTTGCACAGCGTGAGCGCGGATGTTGAGGATCTGACCGATCGTCAGCGTCTTGGCATTGAGAATCTGCTGCGCAATTTAATGCCGTGGCGCAAAGGTCCTTATTCGCTGTACGGCACCGAGATCGATACCGAGTGGCGTTCTGACTGGAAATGGGATCGCGTGTTGCCGCACATTTCGCCGTTGCTGCATCGCACGGTGCTGGATGTTGGTTGCGGCAGCGGTTATCACATGTGGCGCATGATTGGTGCGGGCGCGAAGCTGGTGGTCGGCATCGATCCGATGCAGCTGTTTTTGTGCCAGTTTGAAGCGGTGCGTAAGCTGTTGGGCGATGATCGTCGGGCGCATTTGCTGCCGCTGGGCATTGAGCAGCTTCCGGCGTTACAAGCGTTCGATACCGTGTTTTCGATGGGCGTGCTTTATCACCGCCGTTCACCGCTCGACCACTTGATGCAGCTGAAAAATCAGTTGGTTAGCGACGGTGAGTTGGTGCTGGAGACGTTGGTGATTGAAGGCGATGAGAACGCGGTGCTGGTTCCGGGTGAGCGTTATGCGCAGATGCGTAATGTGTACTTTATCCCTTCTGCGGCAGCGCTGAAGAGCTGGCTGGAGAAGTGCGGATTTGTCGATGTGCGCATCGCAGATTACGCGGTGACGTCCGTGGAAGAGCAGCGTCGTACCAGTTGGATGACCAGCGAGTCGCTGGCCGAGTTCCTTGATCCGAATGACAGCAGTAAGACCGTTGAAGGTTATCCCGCCCCGCTGCGTGCTGTGTTAGTGGCGCGCAAGCCGTAATGCTTAACGCCGCGATAGCGCCAGCTTCGCGGCAAAGCCAATAAAGACGCAGCCCGTCAGGCGATCCATCACTTTCAGTACCGCTGGACGACGCAGATGCGTCGCAAAGTACTGGCTGCTACCAATTAGCACCGCATTCCACACTAATCCAATCACCATATGTGTGAGAGCCATCAGCGTACACCACAGCGGCACCGATGCGCCCGCCGGAATGAACTGCGGCAGGAAGGTGACGTAGAACACGCCGACTTTGGGGTTTAACAGATTACCGAATAGTCCGCGTGTGAAGCAGGCAACATAGCTTTGCTCTTTATTCTGCGCATGCTGACCTGCTTCCGCTTGGGTACGTGGGTTGATGAGTAATTTGACGCCGAGATAGAGCAGATAGGCCGCACCGATCCATTTCAGCAGGTTATACGCCATTTCCGAAGCCAGCAGCAGCGCGCCCAAGCCTAAACCCACCGCAATGCCCCACACCAGGCAACCCAGCGTGACGCCAAACGCCGTGGCCGATGCACGCTTCCAGCCTTGCGCGGCGGCGGAACGCAACACTAATGCGGTATCAAAACCGGGCGTGAGCGTGAGGATGGTGATGGCGAAAAGGAATGAAAGGATCAGTGTCATGTGCGGGCTCCCTGTTTAGTTCCGTGCGTTTCAGGCAAAGAATCAGGGCCGCTCCGTAAAGGCGTCGTGAACACATCCCTGTGGACTCTGCCGCCGGTTACTCGCCTCATCCATGAGGCTCGCCCACTTCGTGGGCCAACGCTTTGCGTTGTTCAAAAACGCTCCCGGCGTTTTTGTCCATGCGGCGGAAGCTTTACTCCGCGGCCCTGATTCTTTGCCTTTATGTGGGTTTTGTGCGGTTTAATCTTGTGCGGCTGTTTCGCTGGGGGCGTTCCAGTATTGGTATTTATAAGCGGAGCTGAGATGGCGTTCAATGGTGCCTTTGGCGAATACTTCGGTTTCATGCAGATAACTGAGCGTACAGTTGCCCACTTCATCCCACAGTTGGCACTCGTCAATCGAGCGTAGCGTGCTGACTGGCGTGGTCGATGTGCCGTTCAGGCGCAGTTCCCGCCACTGGTTATCGTAGCTGTAAGTATCTTTGCTACGCGCGCTACTGGATGAGGTGACCAATCCTTGTGGATTCCAGCGCCAGCTGCTTTCGCCACTGGTCATGCTATCACTGCCGCGCGCCACGCTTTTTTCTACTCTGAACTGTTTGTCATAGCGGTAAGTGGTATCGGTAAAGCCATCTTTGCCCATGCTGGTGAATTTATCGGATGAGCTGACGATGTTGCCATGCTGGCCGATTTGCCAGCTGATGGTGCCCTGACGGTTATCAACCACTTCCTCCTGACCCGCTTTGATCACTTTGACCATGTAGGCATATTCCGCCACCCAGCCGCGTTGAACGCGGGCGATATGCTGTTCCATCGTCAGCAGGACGTTGCCTTCGTTTTTGTCGTAGGAGATATCGGCCACCATTAAATCGCCGCACTGATCAAACTGGCCAAGTACGCGCTTTTGCGAGTTCACATCTTTGCCAAATTCGCCCGCCACCACCTGACGCACCGCGCCTTTGGCATCGCCACCCAGCATGATCCAGTTGTTGCTGCTGGTGATGTTTTTGCTCATCGGTGGACACGCCGTGCTGACAGCCAGCGCAACGCCGCAGTAGGGGAGAAGCAGCAGTAAAACGGTACAAGGGATGGATTTCATGAAGGTTATCCGTACGAGGCCATAGAGTAATCAAAGCATCATTTACACGATCACGCTATCTCTGCGGGAATGGCAGATAAAAAGAACCCCAGTTAGAAGAACTGGGGTTGGTACTTGCAAACATCACGTCGTTTGGACTGGCGTGCTGCGCGGCAAAATCGGGGTGAATTCAGGCTACCCGGACGGCGCTCATCTGCGTCATGCTTTTCATGGCTTCAACCACATCACCATCAACGCAATAGCGACTGAATTCATCGGTTTCCGCTTCGGAGCACATGGAAACACCGGCTTTACGGTAGCGCATCGGCGAAGCGACTAAACGGCTGGCGGAGCTGTGAACTTCCTGCAATCCACTGTCGATGAACTTCTGGATGTTGCTCAAACGCACGCCCGCACCGGCCATAATAATCGGACCTGTGCTGTGTTCATTTAGTTCCCGTAATAATGCAATTCCTGCTTCGGCGCTCTGTTGCTGGCCAGACGTCAGGATACGCGCGATGCCTAAATCAGCCAGCACCTCAAGTGAGCGTTTTGGACTGTGGCATAAATCGAAGGCGCGATGGAAAGTGACGTCCATGCCGTCACACAGCGTCATAATTTGCTGCATACGGGCGATATCAACATGCGCATCTTCATCCAGCATGCCAATCACTAAGCCGGGAAAACCGAGTTCACGCATTAGCGCAACGTCCGATTTCATCGACTCAAACTCATAGTTGGTGTAGCAAAAATCGCCGCCGCGTGGACGGACGATAGGATGTACCGGGATCGAAATTTCACGTCGTGCCACTTCCAGCACGCCGGCTGAAGGCGTCAACCCACCTTCGCGCGGTGCGCTGCACAGCTCCACGCGATCGGCACCGGACAGCTGCGCAGTCATTGCGCAGTCGATGCCGTAGCAACAAATTTCCAGTTTCGTCATACCATGCTCCTTCTCATGACTTCTGGCTCGGGATGAATGCTTCAGTTAGTCTACTTAATTGGACAGTTTACGTGGAACTCGCACTATGGCATTCGATTTTAATCAATGGATAGACCGTCGTCACAGCGATAGTTTGAAATGGCACAAATATGGTGATCGCGATGTGCTGCCGCTCTGGGTAGCGGACAGCGATTTCCGTTCGCCGCCGAGTGTGATTGAGGCCATTAAACAGCGCGCTGAGCACGGCGTTTTTGGCTATGGCGCAACGCCAGGCGGATTGATTGATATCACCCTTTCCCGTTTAGCGCAGCGCTACAACTGGCAGATTGAGCCGGACTGGATTGTGTTATTGCCCGGCGTGGTGTGCGGTTTAAATCTTTCGGTCCGCGCATTCACGGAATCGGGCGAATCCACGGTTTCCCCAACGCCGATTTATCCGCCGTTTCGCGGTGCGGCAAAACTGGCCGATCGCGCACAGGTGCATTTACCGCTGCGTTTACAGGACGATCGCTGGGTGATGGATCTCGACGCCAGCGCCATGCAGGGCAATGAGCGCCTGCTGATGCTGTGTAACCCGCAGAATCCGGGTGGTACGGTTTATCGTCGCGACGAGCTGGAAGCCCAGCTGGCATTTGCGCAGCAGCATGATTTGATTGTCTGCTCCGATGAAATCCATTGCGATCTGTTGCTGTCACCCGGCGCGCAACACATTCCGTTTGCGTCATTAAGTGAAGATGCCGCACAACGCAGCATCACGCTGATCTCGCCGTCCAAAACCTTCAACATTGCCGGATTAGGCGCGTCGATGGCGATCATTCCCAATCCAGAGTTGCGCGCACGCTTTAAACGTGTGCGGGAAGGCATCGTGCCTGGCGTGGATATTCTGGCGCTGGTGGCAGCCGAAGCGGCGTGGCGCGATGGCGATGAATGGCTGGCGGCGCAGCTGGATTATCTGCGTGCCAATCGCGACTGGCTGGTGGCGCAGATCAATGCGCTGCCAGAACTGCAGATGGCCGCGCCGGAAGCGACTTATCTCGGTTGGATCGACGCCAGCAAACTGGATGTCGCCAGCCCAATGGACTACTTCGAGCAGCACGGCCTCGGTTTTTCACCGGGTCACGATTTCGGCGACGATAATTTCGTGCGCTTCAACTTTGGTTGTACGCGCGCCACGCTGGAACAGGCGGTGGCGCGTTTGCAGCTGGCGGTAGCAGCGCGCCGTTAAGCCTGCTCGCTAGCGACGATCTCTTCCAGTCGCCACGGATGAAACTTGATGGTGGTTTGCCCGTCAGTCACCGCCAGTGTCGGATTGGGCAAACGTTCATTCTCGCCTTTGGGCGCGCTGGTTTTAAACGAGATGCCCGGCTGCGTCAGCGCATCATCCGAGAGCAACGCCATCGCGCGCACACCCAGCGTTTCCGGTTCACCGCGCAGCACAATCTCCACGTGTTCCCACCCTTCATGGCGATACAGTTTCTCGCCCGGCCAAGGCAGTTCAATCACATCGATTTGCCAGCCCGCGAGGTTCAATGGCTGATGCAGTTTGAACAAGCAGATCGGGCGACCATTGATCATTGCTTCGGAAAACTGTGTGGCGATTTGCAGCAATCCAGTTTTCCAGCGTTCTGCCGTCGCAAACTGGTGGCAGCGCACCGCAACGTGATCGGCTTCATGTTCAGCCAGGTTAATGCCTAAACGTTCAGCAAATAGCGCCAAAGAGTGCTCAAAACGAGCCAGGTCTTGTTTTAAATCATCCAATTCCATAGGAAAGTTGGTCCGCATCACGTTTTACCTCTAATTCAGTTCAGGTTTACTAATCAATATGAAATTTGCTAGCCGTTGATTCCGCTTGACAAAATTGTCGGATTCATCCGATTTAGGCGTCAAAAAGGCTGAAAACCGCATAAATAGACCATTCATTTCGGATTTATCGCCAAAACAGGTCCAGCAGTTACTTTATGAAAGTGGCTTAACCTTCTGTTATTATTCAGGATAGTTAATACAATGAGATAACTCTTATTTAAGTTGCAAACAATTGCAGCCTGATACCCTTTCTTATAAATTTGTGTTTCACAACTACAAGGAACGGCCTTATGTCTATGCTCATTGTTGTCGCGGTCCTGATTGCATTAATGGGATTTGCAATTTCCCGCCATTGGAAGGTGCGTGAAGACAAAAGCGTTAAAAATCCTCGTCGTCACCCACGGCGCCGTTAATCGGCGCTGAGGGCCCGATGTTATGTCTCACTGAATACCGAATAGCTGACTCACTTTAACATTTCACGTATACTTCCCCTCTTATTTTTCCGTCCCGCCGCGCAGTTGCGGGATGACGACATCGGCTCGCCGCCTACAGGCGGGCCTTTTCAGCATATGAAGGTAACGCGGTGAATATTCAGGCTCTTCTTTCCGACAAAGTCAGTCAGGCAATGATTGCGGCGGGTGCGCCTGCCGATTGCGAACCTCAGGTTCGTCAGTCTGCGAAGGTACAGTTCGGTGATTACCAGGCAAACGGTATGATGGCCGTGGCGAAAAAGCTCGGTCAGGCACCGCGACAACTGGCTGAGCAGGTGATTCAGCATCTGGATCTTAACGGCATCGCCAGCAAAGTCGAAATCGCCGGTCCCGGCTTTATCAATATCTTCCTCGATCGTGCATGGCTGGCGGCGCAAACCGCGCAGGCGCTGCAGCTGCCGCGCCTCGGTGTGAGCAGTGTCGCGCCGCAAACTATCGTGGTGGATTACTCCGCGCCCAACGTGGCGAAGCAGATGCATGTCGGTCACGTCCGCTCCACCATCATTGGTGATGCCGCAGTGCGTACGCTGGAGTTTCTCGGCCATAAGGTGATCCGCGCCAACCACGTCGGCGACTGGGGCACGCAGTTCGGTATGCTGATTGCCTATCTGGAAAAGCAGCAGAACGAACACCATGAAGAGATTGCGCTGGCTGACCTGGAAGCCTTCTACCGCGAAGCCAAAGTGACCTACGATGCCGACGAAGCCTTTGCCGAGCGCGCACGTAATTACGTGGTGAAGCTGCAAGGTGGCGATGAATATTGCCGCAGCATGTGGAAGAAGCTGGTTGATATCACCATGAGCCAGAACCAGCTGGTATATGACCGCCTGAACGTGACGCTGACGCGCAAAGATGTGATGGGTGAAAGCCTGTACAACGACATGCTGCCGGGCATCGTCGCCGACCTGCGCGAAAAAGGGTTGGCGGTGACCAGCGAAGGCGCCACGGTAGTTTTCCTTGATGAGTTCAAAAACAAGGAAGGCGAACCGATGGGCGTAATCATTCAGAAGAAAGATGGCGGCTATCTCTACACCACCACCGACATCGCCTGCGCCAAATACCGTTTCGAAACCCTGCATGCCGATCGCGTGCTGTATTACATCGATTCCCGTCAGCATCAGCATCTGCAGCAGGCTTGGACCATCGTGCGTAAAGCCGGTTATGTGCCGGAATCGGTACCGCTAGAGCATCACGCATTCGGCATGATGCTCGGCAAAGATGGTCGTCCATTCAAAACCCGCAGCGGCGGCACTATTCGCCTCGCCGATTTGCTGGATGAAGCAGTCGAACGCGCGCATGCGTTGGTCAGCGAGAAGAATCCAGAGATGTCAGCGCAGGAGCTGAAAGATCTGTCGGAAGTGGTGGGCATCGGCGCAGTGAAATACGCTGACCTGTCGAAAAGCCGCACCACCGATTACATCTTCGACTGGGACAACATGCTGGCATTCGAAGGCAACACCGCGCCTTACATGCAATACGCCTACACGCGCGTGCTGTCGGTGTTCCGCAAAGCCGGCATTGATGCCGATAGCCTGAGCGGCGACATCGTGCTAACCGAAGAGCGTGAAGCGCAGCTGGCTACGCGCCTGCTGCAGTTCGAAGAAGTGATTACGCAGGTCGCGCGCGACGGTACGCCACACGTGATGTGTGCTTACCTGTACGATCTGGCCGGCCAGTTCTCCGGCTTCTACGAACACTGCCCTATTCTCTCCGCCGAGGACGAGAACATCCGTCAGAGCCGTCTGCAGCTCGCCGCGTTAACCGCGAAAACGCTGAAGCAAGGTCTGGACACGCTGGGCATTAAAACCGTCGAGCGCATGTAATATCAACAGCGGAGAGCACCGCAAACGGCTCTCCGCTGCTTTCCCTCTTCCTTCCTGTTAAAAATCCCTTCAATCCGCTCTGAATTTGGCTTTTATCCTGCTCAATACCTGCAATTTCTCTCGCTTCACACGCTTTCTCAATTTTCCGACACAGCTCACCAAATAAACAAAACTCATACCTTCATAACCATTTTATGGCAGACAAAGTCGCAAGCCATCCCTAATTTGGTATTGAAAGCAAGAAAGCATAAACATGCAACAAGCTGTTTTAAAAGCTAAAAACTATAAAACTTACCCCTGTAATCGGGTTAAAGTGATGCCCCCGGCCAACGTCAGGGCGGAAAAGAATCTCAACCCGATAACGTCATTAATAAAAAAATCAGAGCGTATCCTATGAGCAATCACGACATTATCGATGTAAAAGGCTGGATCGACGCCCGCCCGATCACCGGATACCAGTGGCTGACCCTCAGCCTGTGTTTCATCATCATCATGTTTGATGGCTACGACGCGGCAGCGATGGGTTTCATTGCGCCCGCGCTGATTGAAGACTGGGGCATCAGCCACGCGGAAATGGGGCCAATTCTCGGCGCTGCGATGTTTGGTGTGGCAATTGGCGCGCTGATCGCCGGTCCGTGGTCCGACAAATTCGGCCGGAAGCGCGTGCTGCTGTTGTCGATTGCCGTCTTTGCCTGCTTCAGTCTAATGAGCGCTTTCGCCCGTACGCCGCTGGAAATGGGCGCGTTACGTTTTCTCACCGGCCTCGGTCTCGGCGCGGTGATGCCCAACTGCGTCACGCTGGTGTCGGAATATATGCCGGAGCGCCGCCGCAGCCTGATGATCACCGTGATGTACAGCGGATTTAATATCGGCTCCGGATTGGGCGGATTCATCGCCGCCGGCATGCTGCCGCACTTTGGCTGGCAAGCGGTGCTGGGTTTGGGTGGCCTGCTGCCGTTGCTGATGTTGCCGTTGCTGCTGTGGCTGCTGCCGGAATCGGCGATGTACATGGTGGTGCGTAAAGTCAGTCGCGACAAGATTGCAGCGGTGCTCAAACGTCTGGGCGGCGAGTTCTCCGCTGGCACCGCCTTTGTGCTCAATGCGCCCATCATCCCGAAAAAGGCTCAGGTGCTGCAGCTGTTCAGCCGCGGCTATGCGGGCGGCACTGTGGTGTTATGGCTCACCTACTTCATGGGGCTGTTCGTCATCTACCTGCTGAACGGCTGGCTGCCGACCATTCTGCGTTCTGGCGGCGTAACGCTGGAGCGCGCCGCGATTGTCGCGGGCTTGTTTCAGCTCGGTGGCACCTTTGGCGGCCTGATGGTCGGTGGGCTGATGGACCGCTTCAAAGCGAAATACGTTATCGCCCTGTTCTATCTGCTGGGCAGTTTCTGCCTGGTATCGCAGGGCATCTGGAGCTTTGGCCCGAATGTACTGGCCCTGCTGGTGTTCCTCGCTGGCGTCTGTATCAACGGGGCGCAAACCGGATTGCAAGCCTTCTCCCCGGCCTTTTATCCCACTGAAATGCGTGCCACCGGCGTGTGCTGGATGCACGGCATTGGACGCAGCGGCGCCATTATCAGCTCCTCGCTGGGCGGCGTGCTGCTCGGCGTTTTCCCTGGGCAAACAGCCATTTTTATCGTTTTGTCGCTCCCGGCAGTTTTGGCGGCACTTTCCATCACCCGACATCACCCTGCACAGGTGGCCCGTCAGGTTAAAGGCATCGACCTTAATGACCTGCCGTCCCTGTCGCGTACCCTCAATAATCGATGAAGTAGAGGTCAAAAAATTATGGCTAAAATCATAGGCGGTTTAGCGGTTTCCCATACCCCCACCATTGGCTTTGCGGTTGATCACAACAAGCAGCAGGAAGGCGCATGGGCACCG
Organism: Enterobacter sp. Sphag1F; assembly: GCF_014193275.1. Taxonomy (NCBI): domain Bacteria; kingdom Pseudomonadati; phylum Pseudomonadota; class Gammaproteobacteria; order Enterobacterales; family Enterobacteriaceae; genus Enterobacter; species Enterobacter sp. Sphag1F. Next base: position 330,158 of record NZ_JACHZD010000001.1, read on the forward strand.
ATTTTCGATGGCTTTGCGCCGATGCAGCGCTGGCTGGAGGAGAAGAAACCGGACGTGCTGCTGTATGTGTTTAACGATCACGTCACCTCCTTCTTTTTTGATCACTACTCGGCCTTTGTGCTGGGCATTGATGACCAATATGCCGTGGCGGACGAAGGCGGCGGCCCGCGCGACTTGCCACCGGTAAAAGGTCATGCGGCGCTGTCACAGCATATTGGTGCCAGCCTGATGGCGGATGAGTTCGATATGTCATTCTTCCAGGACAAAGCGCTGGATCACGGCCTGTTTTCGCCGCTGTCGGCGCTGGCACCGTGGCAAGGCGGCTGGCCAATGCAGGTGGTTCCGCTGGCGGTCGGCGTTTTACAGTTCCCGATTCCGACGGCACGTCGCTGCTATAAACTCGGCCAGGCACTGAAGCGCGCGGTGGAGAGTTTCCCGGAAGATCTGAAAGTTGCGGTGGTAGCCACCGGCGGCGTATCACATCAGGTTCACGGCGAGCGCTGCGGCTTCAACAATCCCGAATGGGATGCGCAGTTTATCGATCTGCTGATCAACGATCCCGAGCGCCTGACCGAAATCACCCTGGCGGAATACGCCACGCTCGGCGGCCTGGAAGGTGCGGAAGTGATTATGTGGTTGATCATGCGCGGTGCGCTGTCGGCCAACGTCGAGAAACTGCATCAGGATTACTATCTGCCTTCGATGACCGGTATCGCCACGCTGATCCTCGAAAACCAGTCACGCGAAGCACCGGTTGATGTGCATCAGCGTCAGCGCGATAAGATCAACCTGCAACTGAGCGGCGTGGAAAAACTGCCCGGCACCTATCCGTTCACCCAGGCGCGCAGCCTGAAAGCACTGCGTATCAACCGCTTCCTGCACCGCATGATTCAGCCAGAGTGGCGTAAGCGTTTCCGCGAAGCTCCGCAGGCACTGTATCAGGAAGCCGGACTGACCGCTGAAGAGCAAACGCTGATTACCGAGCTCGACTGGCGCGGCATGATCCATTACGGCGTCAGCTTCTTCCTGCTGGAAAAATTGGGTGCAGTGGTGGGCGTGTCTAACCTGCATATCTACTCGGCGATGCGTGGCGAAACGCTGGAACAGTTCCAGCAGACGCGCAATCAGCAGGTGCTCTACTCGGTAGCGGGGAAAAAAGAGTGATGTTTACGCAACCGGTTATCGACTGCCATCACCACGTTTTTGATCCCAAAAACTTTCCCTGGGCGCCCGAAAGCGCCTACAACCCGGACGGACACGAGCTGGCGACGCCGGATTACTATCGCGCCGTGATGCAGGCCTACAACATTCGCCACTCGCTGATTGTCGGCCCGACGTCGGGCTATAACACTGACAATCGCTGCCTGCTGGATACCATCAAGCGCGGTGAAGGCCGTTTCAAGGGCATTGCCGTCACGCCGCGTGATGTGGATAGCGACACGCTCGCCAGCCTGAAAGATCAGGGCATCGTCGGCATTGCGCTTAACGTGGCGATGCTCGGCACCGAGCCGTTTCTCCAGCTCGATGCCCTGATGGGCAGGCTGGCGGAGCTGGATCTCTTCGCCCAGATTCAGGTGCAGAACGATCAGCTGCTAGCGCTAATGCCGCTGCTGTCACGCACCCGCACGCGCCTGCTTATCGATCACTCCGGCCGACCAGATGTCGGCGCAGGCATAGCACAACCGGCCTTTCAGGCGCTGCTGTCGCTGGCCGGTCAGCAACGTACCAGCGTGAAACTTTCCGGGCTGGCGAAATTCTCCCGGCAGCCGTATCCCTTCAGCGATGGACATCCCTATTTGCTGGCCTTGCTGGACGCTTTCGGCGCGGAAAACTGCATGTGGGGATCGGACTGGCCCTTCCTGCGCGCCACTGAACGCATGGATATGGGCACGCAACTGCTGCTGCTCGAACAGCTGATCCCCGATGAAAAGAGTCGCCGTCAGGTGCTTTGGCACACGCCACAGCGGCTGTTTGGTTTTACTGAATTACAGGAGTCACGATGAGAACCATCTATGTATTGAACGGCCCGAACCTCAATCTGCTGGGCACGCGCGAGCCAGAAACCTACGGCTCCGACACGCTGCAAAGCGTGGAAGCGCTGTGCCGCGCAACGGCGGAAGAGCTGGGCGTGGCGATTGAGTTTCGCCAGACCAACCACGAAGGTGAAATGATTGAGTGGATTCAGCAGGCGCGTCACGAAGCGCAGGCGCTGGTGATCAACCCGGCGGCGTGGACGCACACGTCAGTGGCGATCCGCGATGCGGTGACTGGCGTGGCGTTGCCGTTGTGGGAAGTGCACATCACCAACGTGCACAAGCGTGAGCCCTTCCGTCACCACTCCTATCTTTCCGATGTCGCGCAGGGCGTTATCTGCGGCTACGGCATTCGCGGTTACCGCTATGCGTTGATGGAAGCGGCGCGCGCAGGCTGATTATTCATCCTGCCCGCACACTTCTCGCAGGCAGCGGATCAGCGCATCCGCTGCCGGTGAGTGCAGACAGCCCGCCCGCACCGTCAGCCCAATAGCGCGATCGGTATCCGGTAACGGCACCGGCAGCGCCACCAGCGCACCGGACGCCAGTTCCACTTCCAACTGGTGCGCGGAGACCGCCGCCAGCATATCCGACTGCATCAGCAAGCCGCGCACCAACGCCAAATCGCCGGTTTCCACCACCGGATCGGGCGCCGGAATGCCCATCGCCTGAAAACTGTTATTCAGCAGATATCGCGCTGGCGTGGCCGAACGCGGCAGCACCCAACGCGCAGCGCGCAGATCTTCGGTAGAAAGCTCACGTCCTAACAGCGGATGATCGTGACGCGCCAGCAGCACCATGCGTTCGGAAAACAGCGTCTCGCGCGTCACGTCCAGCGCATCTTCATCGCGGCGCAGCGCGCCAAAGATAAAATCGATATCGCCCGAGCGCATTTCCGAGGCCAGCACGCCAAAGGCGCTTTCACTGGTTACCACGCGCACGCCCGGATATCGCGCCGTCAGCATCACGATCGCCTGTGGCAGGATGCGCGTGCGTCCCAGCGGCAATGCGCCCACGCGCACCGTTCCCTCAAGTATCCCGCTGCGGGCGGCGATATCGGCCGGAATATGGCGCAGCTCGTTCAACGCGCGTCGCACGTTGGCTTCAATTTCACGTCCGGCCAGCGAAGGCATCATGCCGTGCGGCGTGCGCTCCAGCAGCGCGATGCCCGCGCCATTTTCCAGTACGCGCAGCGCGGCGCTCACCGCTGGCTGGCTGAGCCCAAGACGCGCCGCCACCGTTTGCATATGCCGCGTCTGACACAGGGTGATAAAAATTTGCAGCCGACGCACGTTAAACAGCCACAGCGGTTCCGCATCGCTACGCAGCGCGCCGCGTCCCTGCAATTTTGCCAGCCGCTGCGGCACCTGATGCAGCTCATCGATCGCCCGCAGCGCGCGCGGCAGCACGCATTTACCGAAGTCAGTCAGCATCATGCCACCGGCGTGACGTTCAAACAGCGTCACGCCTAAGGTGAGCTCCAGGTCGCGAATGGCGCGGGTAATGGCCGACTGGGTGCGAAATAATTCATCTGCCGCCCGCGAGACACTGCCTTGTGCCACCACCTGACTAAATGCCCTGATTTGCATCAGATTTGTCAGCTCCTGCGAGTCCTTTTCCGCCATCTTTCCCTGCCCATTTTCGCCACCGATCGATGTCGCAATATAAATAAAACGCATACCCGCTGCAATTAAATGAATTATCGCCGCCAGGTTGGCAGTGACAGCATGGAAAAAAACAGCGGAGGAGTATGCCATGACTAACAACACCCCAAAAAAAACCGCGCTGGTGGTCAGCGCTCACTCAGCGGATTTCGTCTGGCGCGCCGGCGGTGCCATCGCGCTGCACCATGCGCAGGGCTATGACGTCCACGTTGTCTGCCTCTCGTTCGGTGAACGCGGCGAGTCAGCCAAGCTGTGGCGCAAAGGGGAGATGAGCGAGGCGAAAGTCAAAGCCGCCCGCCGCAGTGAAGCGCAGGCCGCCGCTGAGATTCTCGGTGCCAGCATCGAATTTTTTGATCTCGGCGATTATCCGCTGCGTGCCGACAAAGAAACCCTGTTCCGCCTCGCCGATGTCTATCGCCGGGTGCTGCCGCACTTTGTTCTGACCCACTCATTGCAGGATCCCTACAACTACGATCACCCAATGGCCACGCATCTGGCGCAGGAAGCGCGCATTATCGCCCAGGCCGAAGGCTACCGTCCGGGCGAAAAAATCGTCGGTGCGCCGCCGGTTTACTGCTTCGAACCGCATCAGCCCGAGCAGTGCAACTGGAAGCCGGATGTGCTGCTGGATATCACCTCGGTGTGGGACAAAAAATATCAGGCGATTCAGTGCATGGCCGGGCAGGAACATCTGTGGGAATACTACACGCGCGTGGCGCAGCAGCGCGGCGTGCAGGCCAAGCGTAACGTCGGGATTACCACCAGCCGCGACATCATTTATGGCGAAGGTTATCAGAGCATCTTCCCGCGCGTAACCGAGGATCTGGCATGAGCATTATCGCTAAAAAAGGCGTCGCGGTGCGCCACATTCCGCGCGCGGCAGCTACGGATATCGACGCGCTGGCGCGCTCCGGCGTAGCCACCGTGCATGAAGCGCAAGACCGCAAAGGCTTGCTCGATCCCGCCATTCGTCCGATTCAGCAGGATTGCGCCATCGCGGGCAGCGCGGTCACCGTGCTGGTGGCACCGGGCGATAACTGGATGTTCCACGTCGCAGTGGAGCTCTGTCAGCCGGGCGATGTGCTGGTGGTTGCGCCGACCTCGCCGTGCAGCGACGGCTTCTTCGGCGATCTGCTGGCGACCTCGCTGCAAGCGCGCGGTGTGCGTGGACTGGTGGCGGATGTCGGTGTGCGTGATAGCCGCACGCTGCGCGAGATGGGCTTTGCCGTCTGGTCGCGCGCAGTGTATGCGCAAGGCACAGTCAAAGAGACGCTCGGTTCGGTGAACGTGCCGCTGGTATGTGCCGGGCAGCTGATCTGGCCGGGTGATGTGATCGTCGCCGATGACGACGGCGTGGTGGTGGTAGCACGCGATGAAACCGCCAGCGTGGCAGCCAAAGCGCGTCAGCGCGAAGAATTGGAAGAGAGCAAACGCCTGCGTTTAGCGGCAGGTGAGCTGGGACTGGATATCTATCAGATGCGCCCGCGCCTGGCGGAAAAAGGACTGCGCTATCTCGACACGCTCGATCAACTGGAGGAGTAAACCATGCGCCAGCGTAGCATTCCCTGCTTACTGATGCGCGGCGGCACCTCCAAAGCCGCCTGTTTTCTGGCGCAGGATCTGCCAGCAGATCCTGCGGCTCGCGATCGGGTGCTGCTGGCGGTGATGGGATCGCCCGATATCCGCCAGATTGACGGTCTCGGCGGGGCCGACCCGCTCACCAGCAAAGTGGCGATCGTCAGCGCTTCGCGGCGGGACGATGCCGATGTCGATTACCTGTTTGCCCAGGTCAACGTCGATCAACCCAGCGTCGATTACGGGCAAAACTGCGGCAATATCCTCGCCGCCGTCGGGCCTTTCGCCGTGGAACGCGGGCTGGTAAAGGCAGGCAATCAACGCACCCGCGTGCGCATTTTCATGCAGAACACCGGGCAGATTGCCGAAGCAGAGTTCGCCACGCCCGACGGTGAAGTCGACTATGAAGGTGATCTGCGCATTGATGGCGTGCCCGGCAGCGCAGGCGAGATAGCCCTCACCTTCAAAGACATTGCCGGATCGAGCTGTGGCGCGTTGCTGCCAACCGGTCATCCGCGCGACCGTTTTGATGGCATCGATGTCACCTGCATCGACAACGGCATGCCGGTGATTTTAATTCGTGCGGCGGATGTCAATCGCAGCGGCTATGAAAGCCGCGACGCGTTAGACAGCGACAGCGAGCTCAAGCAGCGGCTGGAGTCGATTCGCCTGCAGGCCGGGCCGCGTATGAATCTGGGTGATGTCAGCCAGCGTACGGTGCCCAAAGTCACGCTGCTGGCCGAAGCGCGCCACGGCGGTGCAATCAGCTCACGCACCTTTATTCCGCACCGCTGCCATGCCTCGATTGGCGTGCTCGGCGCGGTGAGCGTCGCCAGCGCCTGCCTGATCCCCGGCAGCGTCGCCGACGGACTGGCGCGCACCAGCCAGCAATCCCAACAGCGCCTGAGCGTGGAGCATCCCAGCGGCGAATTCAGTGTATTGCTGCAGCGCGAAGGCGATAACCCGCTGGCGGGCTGCGGTTTGCTACGCACCGCGCGCGCCATTTTTGCCGGTGACGTCATGATTCCGGCGGCGGTCTGGCCATTCAGCAAGGAGTAATTGATGAACATCACCTTTATCGGTTTTGGCGAAGCGGGCGGCATTCTCGCCCAGGACTTACAGGCGCAAGGCAACGCGGTGACGGTGTGGGACCGCAAAGCCCTCGCGGCAGAAACCCTGCCCGCGCTGCAGCAAAAAGCGCAACAAGGCGGCGTGCGATTGGCCGCTTCACTGGCGGACGCGATGCAGGATGCCACGCTGGTGTTCTCCACCGTTACCGCAGCGCAGGCACTCAACGTGGCGCAGCAGGCGGCAGCGCTGTTACAGGCTGGGCAGCATTTTCTTGATCTCAACTCGGTGGCACCGCACACCAAACGCGCCGCAGCTGAAGTGATTTACGCCGCCGGTGCCAGCTATATCGACGTGGCGGTAATGGCGCCGGTGCCGCCCAAGCGGCTGGCGACGCCGCTGCTGATTGGTGGTGCGCAGGCTGAGCGGGTGCAGCCGCTGCTGCAACAGCTAGGCCTCAATAGCCGCCTGCTGGGCAGCGAAGTGGGTGAAGCCTCGGCGATTAAGATGTGCCGCAGCGTGATGATCAAAGGCCTCGAAGCGCTAACGACGGAATGTCTGAGCGCGGCGCGGCAATACGGCGTAGAGCAAGCGGTGCTCGATTCGCTGCATGCCAGCTTCCCGTCGATGGGCTGGAACGATCAGCTGCCGCACTACCTGATCAGCCGCGTGGCGGAACACGGCCAGCGACGCGCCGAAGAGATGCAGGAAGTGGTGAAAACGCTGCAGGACGTCAAGGTACCGGCCGCCATGAGCGCAGCGATTGTTGCCACCCAGCAAGGGCTGGTGGATGAGTTAAACGCCCGTTCCCTGCGTTATCAACAACTGACACCGTTCGTTTGGCAAGAGACGCTGGATAAGATCTATCCACCTCAATGAGTTATACGCCTAAAGGTATGCGTTTTGTTTATCGGCAATTGTTTACATTTTTGCAACGGCGTAGCGTAAGCGAGACGAGAAGCACGTTATAAAACAATAAATATCGGAAGCAAAACATGAAGATTAGAGCATCTGTCGCCCTTTCCCTGCTGCTGGCAGCGGGTATTGGCCAGGCCAGCGCAGCCGCGCTGGACGCCAGCCACACCAACCAGGTTATCACCAGTGTGAAAAACAGCATCAGCGCCCAGCACAGCACCGGCTGCGTGGCGGTGGTTGATGCCAGCGGCACGCTGCTGGCCTTCCAGCGCCTGGATGGCGCGTCGCCGGGCTGTGTCGATGCCGCGATCGGTAAAGCACGCACCTCGGCGTTGTATCACGCCCCTTCCCTGAAATTTATGCAGCGTCTGCAGAGCGGCGAAACCACGGTGCTCGCCATCCCGCACGCTGTAGCGCTCGGCGGCGGTTTCCCGCTCACGCTGCAGAATGAAGTGGTCGGCGCGGTCGGCGTCAGCACGCCCAAACAGGATCTGGATAACCAGGCTTCAGAGGCTGCCGCTCAGGCGCTGAAATAACTTTCGGGAATTTCCATGATGACTCTTTCACGCCGCCGGTTGCTGACCGGCACGGCGGGCCTGCTGGTGGCTGGCGTCCTGACGCAGGCGCTTCCCGGCAGCCTGGCACTCGCCTCGCCACCGCTGGCCGCCGCAGTCGCACCTTCTGCCAGTTTCACTGCGATTTCCGCCCGATTAACCGGAATGGAGCAGCCGGATGCTCTGCTGGCGCAGCGCCTCTACAGCTGGCTGCACGACCACTTCCCGCAGCTGGATAGCCAGCTCGATACGCTCAACGCGCTGCTGCAACAGCAACCCGCCGCCAACGGCAGCAGCCTGCTGGCGTTGCTGAGTACGCAGCCCAAAGCCCTCAACGATCTTTATCAGGCGCTGGTTTCCGGCTGGTATCTCGGCGTTGTTGGCCCGCTGCCGCGCCCGCAATGCATCGCTTTTGAGAACATCGTCAGTTATCAGCTGCTACGCGATTCCCTGTTACCGCCGAGCTACGCGCCGGGGCAACCTAACTTCTGGACGCAGCCGCCTGCAAGGAGAGCACATGTCTGATTCATTAAGCGCCGATGTGGTAGTAATTGGCGCCGGGATTGCCGGTTCACTGGCGGCGCTGAAAATGGCCAAAGCCGGCGCATCGGTATTGATGCTGGAGTCTGGCCCGGAGATTAAGCGCGATCAGGCGGTGGAATATTTCCGCAACTCGCCGTTTAAGGGCGACTTTACCGAACCTTATCCGCCACAGCCGTGGGCGCCGCAGCCGAAGTTTATCCCCAGCGATAATAATTACCTGATCCAGAAAGGCCCGGATCCCTATCGCGCCCAATATCTGCGCGGCACCGGCGGCACCACATGGCACTGGGCTGGACAAGCGTTCCGCCTGTTGCCAAACGATATGCGCATTCAGTCACTGTACGGCATTGGCCGTGACTGGCCGATCAGCTACGACGAGCTGGAACCCTATTATTGTGACGCTGAATACCAGATGGGCGTTTCCGGCGACAGCGACCTGGCTTCACCGCGTTCGCGCCCTTACCCGCTGCCAGGCATTCCGCTGCCGTACGGCTTCGATCGCCTGAAGCAGCGTCTCGGTCCGCTGGGTTATGAGGTCGGCATTGGCCCGCAGGCGCGTAACAGCATCGCCTACGACGGTCGCCCGGCCTGCTGCGGCAACAACAACTGCATGCCGGTTTGCCCGATTGATGCGCAGTATCACGGCGGCATCGCCGCACGTAAGGCGCTGGATGCCGGTGTCAAAATCGTTACCAACGCGGTGGTGTTCCGCATTGAGGCCGACGACAAAGGCACCATTCAGGCGGTGCACTATATCGATCAGAACAAAGCGCGCCATCGCGTGACCGGCAAACAGTTTGTCCTGACCGCCAACGGCATCGAAAGCCCGAAAATTCTGCTGCTCTCCACCAGCGATCGCTACCCGAACGGCATTGCCAACAGTTCCGGCATGGTGGGCCGCAACCTGATGGATCATCCGGGATCGTCAGTAGAATTTTACGCCGATGAGCCGGTGTGGTTTGGCCGTGGACCGATGCGTCCCGGCAGCATCAATAATATGCGCGACGGTGATTTTCGTGGCGAGCGTTCGGCGCTGCGTATCGACCTCGCCAACACCTCGCCGGTGCGCTATCTCACCGAACGTCTGGTGCGTCAGGGCTATTACGGCAAGGCGCTTAACGACAAGCTGGCCTTCCAGGCCGAGCGCTTTGTCCAGCTGAAGTGCCTGCTGGAGATGCTGCCGGAGCCGCAAAACCGCGTCACGCTGAGCAAAACCGAGAAGGATGCGTGGGGTATTCCACGCCTCGAGGTTTACTACAGCTTCCCGGAATATGTGCATCGCGGCTATGACCAGTCGATGATCGACTTCCAGCGCATGGTGAAAGAGATGGGCGGAACGGAAGCGGTTTACAGCAAGCGCGGCGTTTACGACAACAACCAGCACATCACCGGCACCATGATCATGGGCAGCAATCCGCGGGATTCGGTGGTGGACGGTCACTGCCGTACCCACGATCACCCGAACCTGTTTATCGCCGGCACCGGCATTATGCCGTCGGCCTCGACGGTTAACTCAACGCTGACCGGAACCGCGCTGGCGCTGCGTATGGCCGATAGCGTTCTGGCAAGCTTGTAAGGAGCACCCGATGAAACCTGTATTTATTCAGGCCGCTATCACGGTGGTCCTGATGCAGTGCGCTATGGCGCAGGCGGCAGACAATGCCGCTCAGATTAAGCGCGGCGAATATCTGGCGCGCGCCGGTGATTGCACCGCCTGTCACACCGCCACCAACGGCCCGCTGTTTGGCGGCGGCTTTGCGGTCAGTACGCCTTTCGGCCAGATCTGGGGCAGCAATATCTCCTCCGATAAGCAGTACGGTATCGGCAGCTGGAGCGACGATCAGTTCGTGGCCGCAGTGCGCGACGGTATTGGTAAAAACGGCGAGCAGCTCTATCCGGCAATGCCGTATGACTCCTTCACCAAAATGAAGCGCGACGATGTGCTGGCGATCAAGGCCTATCTGCTGTCGATGCCGCCGGTGCATCAGGCTTCACCGCAAACCGACCTGCCGTTCCCGTTCAATCAACGCTGGGGCATGCGTTTCTGGAAGTGGTTTAACTTCGATAAGGGCGAATTGCAGACCGTTACGCAGCAGAGCGCGCAGTGGAATAACGGCCGCTATCTGGTTGAAGCGCTGGCGCACTGCGGCACCTGTCATACGCCGCGTAATCTGACCATGGGCATGGATAACGATAAAGCGTTGGCGGGCGGCGATCTTGGTGGCTGGATGGCGTACAACATTACGCCGGATAAGCAGGCAGGCATCGGTGACTGGAGTCAGCAGCAGCTGGTGACCTACCTGAAAACCGGGTTTGTTGCCAATAAAGCCAGCGCCTCCGGTCCGATGGCCGAAGCGATTGAGCACAGCCTGCAATATCTGCCGGAGAGTGATCTGCAGGATATCGCTACCTATCTGCGCAGCGTCAAGCCGCAGCCGGACTCACAGCAAACCCGTGCGCGCGACAGCTGGGGACAGCCTTCCACTGCGCTGATTGCACTGCGCGGTGCCGATGACGCAACCCGCAATGCTCAGCCCGGCGCGGTGCTGTTTGCCGGTAACTGTGCCAGCTGTCATGGCGCGGAAGGTGCGGGATCGGGCAGCGGATTCCATGCCTATCCATCGCTGTTCCATCACACCAGCACCGGCGCGGCAGATGCGCTGAACGTGGTATCGGTGATCCTCAACGGCGTACATCGCCATATGACCGAGGGCGAAGTTTTTATGCCGCCTTTTGCCCCTGAACTGAGTGACCAGCAGGTGGCGGATGTCAGTAACTTTGTGACCCAGCAGTTTGGTAATCCGGCAGCGGCCAAGGTGGATGCGAAGCAGGTGAAAGGGTTAAGAGAGGATGCAAAACTGGCTTCACCTCCGATTTACGGTCAGTGAGATAAGCCTTAATTAACGTACTCGGCGGCGCAGGACGCGCCGCCGATGTAGCGCGCGTTATTGATAATTCACGGTCACTTCACTGCTCACCACGCGCAATCCCGGTGGCAATGCGCCCTTCCCCTGAAAGCCAAACGCCAGATGGAGCGTCTCTTCCGCCGCCACGTTTGCTAAGCCGCGCGTACTGCCGCTGGCGCCTTCAATCTCGACACAACGATCGCCCGCGCACAAGCGTACCAGCAGACCCGAAGGCGCAGGACGGCTGAGCTGATAACGCCAGTTCACCAGCGAGATGTTGCCCGGTGCGCTGGAGGGCGCACGCAGCGCTGGCGTCATCAGCCAGTTACCGCGCACGCCAATGCTTGGGCCGCTGGCGCTGGCGCTCCAGGCTCCGCTGGCCGCATCGGCAGCGAGCGGCAGCGCCATCATCGGCAACATCATTAATGCCCAGCACCAGCGACGCATTACTTGCCTCCAATGGTGGCGGTCATACGGATTTGACGGTTGTCGGTCAGCTCCATATTCGACAGCACAATCAGCTGCGGCAGGTTGCGGCGCAGGAAGCGCGCCAGCAGCGCACGCAGCGGATGATTCACCAGTAGCACCGGCGGCGCACCCGCCATCTCTTGCTGCTGCAGTGCGCCTTGCGCCTGCACCAGTAAGCGATCCGCCAGACCCGGCTCAAGCCCACCACCGCCCTGCAGGGCCTGCAACAGCAGACGTTCCAGCGTAGCGTCGAGGCCAATCACTTGCACTTCGCCGTTGCCAGGGAACCATTGCTGGGTAATCGCACGTCCCAGCGCCACACGCACTACGCTGGTCAGCTCTTGCGGATCGTTCTGCACCGGCGCATGTTCCGCCAGCGTTTCAATAATGGTGCGCATATCGCGAATCGAGACGCGCTCGGTCAGCAGGTTTTGCAGCACTTTGTGCAGCGTGGTCAGGGTGATGACGCCCGGCACCAGATCTTCTGTCAGCTTCGGCATCTCCTGCGTAACGCGATCCAACAGCTGCTGCGCTTCCTGACGACCAAACAGCTCGCTGGCGTATTGTCCAATTAGGTGATTGAGGTGCGTCGCCACCACGGTGCTGGCTTCGACCACGGTAAAGCCCTGAATCTGGGCCTGCTCTTTCAAAGCGCTGTCGATCCAGATCGCCGCCAGACCAAAGGCCGGATCGACAGTCGGCTCGCCCGGCAGCGAACCGGCGGCGGTGCCTGGGTTGATCGCCATCCAGCGGCCTGGGTAAGCATCACCGCTGCCAATTTCCACGCCTTTCATCAGGATGCGGTAACGCGCGGGCGGCAGCTCCATGTTGTCACGGATATGCACCACCGGCGGCAGGAAGCCGACCTCCTGCGCCACCTTCTTACGAATACTGCGGATACGCCCCAGCAGTTCGCCATTTTGCAGGTGATCGACCATCGGAATCAGGCGATAACCCACTTCCATGCCGAGCGAATCTTCCAGCTGCACATCGGTCCACGACGCTTCCACGGTGGCCGGCGTTTCCTGGGTTTTCACCAGACTGGAGGCTTCGCTTGGTTTCTTCGGCTGCATTTCGCGACCGCGCAACCACCAGGCCAGACCCAGCAGCGCAGCGGTAAACAGCAGGAACACCAGGTTTGGCATGCCCGGCACCAGGCCAAGCAAACCAATCACGCCGCCACTCAGCATCAGCACGCGCGGGTTCTTGAACAGCTGGGTCACCATCTGCTCGCCGACATCCTGATCGGTGCCCACGCGCGTCACGATGACACCCGCCGCGGTGGAGATCACCAGCGCCGGGATCTGCGCCACCAGGCCGTCACCGATGGTTAACAGCGTGTAGGTTTCACCGGCGTGACCGAGATCCATGCCGTGCTGCACCACGCCGACCAACAGGCCGCCGATGATGTTGATCACCATGATCAGGATACCGGCGATGGCGTCACCACGAACGAACTTACTCGCACCATCCATCGAGCCGTAGAAATCGGCTTCCTGCGTCACTTCCGTACGGCGCTGTTTGGCTTCCTGTTCACCAATTAAACCGGCGTTGAGGTCGGCATCGATCGCCATCTGCTTACCCGGCATACCATCCAGCACAAAACGCGCGCCGACTTCAGCGATACGTCCCGCACCCTTGGTGATAACCATGAAGTTGATGATAACGAGGATAATGAACACCACGATACCGATGGCGAAGTTACCGCCAACGAGGAAGTGACCAAAGGCTTCCACCACGCGTCCGGCGGCATCGGCACCGGTATGGCCTTCCAGCAAAATGATACGGGTTGAGGCGACGTTCAGCGCCAGACGCAGCAGCGTCGAGAACAGCAGAATGGTCGGGAATGCGGCGAACTCCAGCGTGCGCTGGGTGAACATCGCCACCAGCAGCACCATGATCGACAGCGCAATGTTAAAGGTGAACAGCAGGTCAAGAATGAATGCGGGTAACGGCAGCACCATCATCGACAGGATCAACATGATCAGTACCGGGCCCGCCAGCACCTGCCATTGCGTGTCTTTAAAGTTGCCCGGTAAACGCAGCTTCTCGGCTAAATTAGCCATCGTTAGTGTTCTCTCCTGCAAAGTCCATGTCTGCCGGAACCGGCAGGTTTTTTGGTTTGTTTGGAATCAGGCCGCCTTCGCGCTTCCAGCGTCGCAGCTGCCAAACCCAGGCCAGCACTTCTGCCACCGCGCCATACAGCGCGCCGGGGATGAACTGACCAATTTCTGTGTGTCGATACAACGCACGCGCCAACGGCGGTGCTTCAAGAATCGGGATACGGTGCTCTTTGGCGAGCTCACGAATTTTCAGCGCAATATCGCCCGCACCTTTGGCAATCACTTTCGGCGCGCTCATCTTGCCTTCCTGATACTTCAGCGCCACCGAGTAGTGCGTTGGGTTGGTGACGATGACATCGGCTTTCGGCACATCGGCCATCATGCGACGACGCGCGGCGGCGCGCATCGCCTGACGAATACGCCCTTTAACGTGCGGGTCACCTTCGTTCTGTTTATGTTCGTCGCGAATTTCCTGGCGCGTCATCTTCAGCTTTTTGAAGTAGCTATAAAGCTGCCAGAACACATCAAAACCGACCATTGGGAACAGGCCGAGCATGATCAACCCGCAGCAGGCGGCGATCATCGACAGACCATGATGCAGCGCGTTGATGGGCGATTCGCTCATCAAACGCAGCATCTCTTGCCAGTGGCTCCAGATGTACCAACCGGCGACGATGCCCACCAGCACCGCTTTCATAATCGACTTCACCAGCTCAGCGGCGGTTTGACCGGAGAACATGCGGCCGATTCCGGTGAGCGGGTTAAGCTTTTTGAGATCGAACTTGATGGATTTGCCGCTGAAGTTAAGGCCGCCCAGCGCCATCGGCCCGGCAATCGCCACCACGACTAAGCCCCCCATCAGCGGCAGCAACGCGATTACCGCCTGCTTAATCAGGCTGCCAATGTGGCCGATGATCACTTTGTCATCGCTGACCATGCCGTGGTCAAAACGAAAACCGGTGGCGACCATGCTCGCCAGACGCTCCGCCATACTGTTGCCGCCGACCCACAGGATCAGCAATCCAATCAACAGCATCATCACTGAAGTCAGCTCGCGCGAACGCGGAATCTGCCCCTCCTCACGCGCTTTTTCAAGTCGGTGGGGCGTGGGCGATTCTGTTTTGTCCTCGTTACTCTCTTCAGCCACGACATACCTCAGCTGGCAGGAATTCTGAGCATAGAATGCCAAAACCCCGTCAGGCTAAAGCGCGGATTAAAGGGGGGAAATGTGAGCTTATTTAGCCATAAGTGAAATTGCGGGCTGATGGGTCGCGATAAATGGCTTGATGCCGCTCAGTTAAGCATTAGTTTGCATATGTATGCAGGTGCGCATGAATGCGCACCCTACGAAAAACGCGCCAATCCTTTGTAGGGTCGCCATTTATGGTGACCGAAAGATGCTTAACTGACGTGCATGTTGTTAAAAAGGGCTCATTTTTTGCAGGCGCTGGCACGTCTGCTGCGGCAAAGGGGCATTCGCAGCGCTGAGGCTTTTACGTTGGGCCAGGAGCCTCACGCATGGATGTGTGAGGCAGTTCGGGGCCGGCCAGGACGGCCGATCCCCGAACGGTCCGTTGGCACGACGTGGAAGCCGAAGGCACCGCGCAAGCGGCGCGAGGACGGCCCGTGACGCAGCAGACGTGTCAGCGCCCGCACAGATACAGCATTACGCAATAAATGGCGCCGCTACCCTACTCGAATGTGCGTTAATGCTGACCGGATGGCGATAAAAGCGCACCACGTCACCAACCAACAATAACGCCGGTGATTGCGCTTGTTGCACCTCAACGGTATGCGCCAGCTCAGCCAGCGTGGTGATCATCACCCGCTGATCGACGCGCGTGCCGTTCTCAATAATCGCTACCGGCGTCTGCGCGCTGCGGCCCTGCGCCTGCAGCTGTGCGCTGATGCTGGCGCTCCACTTCAGCCCCATATAAAACACCAGCGTCTGGTTATCGGCGGCGAGGCTGGCATCATCCAGCTGCGGTTCACCGCTTTTGCCGTGACCGGTAATTAACCGCAGCGACTGTGCGCAATCGCGGTGCGTTAGCGGAATGCCACTGGCTGCCGCGCATCCGGCGGCGGCGGTAATACCCGGCACGATCTGGCAGGTAATTCCCGCCTGTTGCAGATAGAGCATCTCTTCACCGCCGCGCCCGAAAATAAAGGGATCGCCGCCTTTGAGCCGCACCACTTGCCGCCCGCTGCGGGCTAAATCCACCAGCAGCTGATTAATTTGCGCCTGCTTCAAACCGTGGCTGCCGGGTTTCTTGCCGACATCAATCGCCAGCGTCTCCGGCGGCACTTCCGCCATGATCGCCTCGCTCACTAACCGGTCATATACCACCACATCAGCGCTGTTGATCAACCGCCAGGCTTTTAAGGTGAGCAGTTCTACGTCACCCGGCCCAGCCCCAACCAGCCAGACGCAACCTTGCGCTTGTTCGCCGTCACGCGGATTAAACAGCTTATCGAGGGATTCACTGGCTTGCGTCATGATGTTTTCCGTTACTGCGCCACGCGCAGAGATGAGAGCAGTTGTTTGAGCTCCGGAATACAGGAGCCACAGTTGGTGCCGCATTTCAACACCGCGCCGAGCGCCGCCGGGGAATCACAGCCCTCGGCGATGGCCCGGCGAATCGCCACTTCTCCGACGCCAAAGCAGCTGCAAAGGGTTCGTCCGTGGCTGCCGCCCTGCGTCGGTCGTCCGCCTAACAGCGCATGTCGCTGCTGCGGCGAATCGGGCGGCTGGCTAAAGGCCTGCGCGATAAAGGGGTGATCGATGTCCGGCAGCCAAGGGGCGGCATAGAAGGCGCATGCCAACTTACCCTCGCGCCAGCCAAGCCAGTACAATTGCTGTCCCGCCTGCGCCTGCTGCCATTGCAATGCGGACATGCCCGGCAGTTGCATCAGCCATTCGCCAGCGTGAGCGTTGCCCGCCAGCACATAGCGCTGAACGCCGGGCTGTGGCGCACGCGACCAGTAAAGTAATGCAGGCGGCGTGATGATGTCCGGCAGCCACAGCCAGCCTTGCCACGTCGGACGCACAGGTTGCAAACGCACCGCTGTTTGTTTTAACGCTGGCTGAGCGGAATCGGGACAACAGGTAGCCGCCACTAAGCCATCGACGTTGGCCTGCCCGCTGAACTGCCTTGTCCAGTGCATTGGCACAAAGAGTTGCCCACGCTGCAGGCCGCTGTCGAGGGTGACGCGTCCGCTGCACCAGCCCAGCGCCGACTGCACGCGCGTCACATCGCCGTGACTCAAGCCGTGGGCCGCCGCATCCAGCGGATTTAGCGCGACAAAGGGTTCATCGTAATGCTGCATCAGGCGCGGCACGTTGCCGGTGCGCGTCATGGTGTGCCACTGATCGCGGATGCGGCCAGTGTTCATCAGCAGCGGATAATCCGTGGTCGTGAGGGTTTTAATCGGCATCGCGGGCGGCAGCAGACGCGCTTTGCCATCGGCATGGTAAAAGCGGCGATCGGCAAACAGCCGCGCGGTGCCGTTAGGTGACGCGGCAGTAATCGGCCACTGCACCGGCGCTAACTGGTCATATTGCTCACGCGTGATGGTTGCCAGCGCGCTGATATCAAAGGCGCGCGTGCCGCGATTCTCAAAACCGGACAGCGCGGCATGCTCGGCGAAAATCTCGCATGGATGCTGCCAGGCAAAGGCCGCGCCAAAACCGAGCCGCTGCGCCACCTGCGCCAGCAGCCACCAATCCGCTTTGGCCTCACCGGCTGGCGCGGTAAAACTGCGCTGGCGTGAGATACGCCGCTCCGAGTTGGTTACGGTGCCGTTTTTCTCACCCCACGCCTGCGCCGGAAGTAGCACGTCAGCGAACTGTGCCGTGTCGCTGTGGGCGCTGACTTCCGACACCACCACCAGATCGCATTTCGCCAGCGCCTGCGCCACCCGGTTACCTTCCGGCATCGAAACGGCGGGATTGGTACCCATGATCCACACCGCTTTGACGTCGCCGCGTTCGATGGCGTTGAACAGATTTACCGCCGTCAGTCCCGGCTGCTGCGCAACACGATCGCTCCCCCAAAAGCGCGCCACACGATCAACTTCTGCTGCGCTAAAGCCCATGTGCGCCGCCAGTTGATTGGCTAAGCCGCCCACTTCACGGCCGCCCATGGCGTTGGGCTGTCCGGTCAGCGAAAAAGGTCCACAGCCCGCACGGCCGATTTTGCCGCTCAGCAGATGCGCATTGAGGATGGCGTTGTTGTTATCGCTACCGGTTTGTGACTGATTGATGCCCATGCACCACAGCGTCAGCACGCGCGGCTGCGCGGCGAACAGCTGCCAGAACGCCATAATGTCATGCTCACTCAACTGGCAGGCAGCGGCGACCGCCGCCACATCCCACGCCTCACAGGCCGCTAAGGTCGCCTCCACATTGGCCAGATGCGGCAACATACTGGTATCGATACCCGCATTGCGCGCCAGCCAGTTCAGCAGCCCGGCAAACAGCGCGCTATCAGATCCCGGTCGCAGCGCCAGATGCAGATCGGCAAGGTCACAGCTGGCAGTACGACGCGGATCGATCACCACCAGCTGCACCTCAGGACGTTCGGCTTTGGCTTGCACCAGCCGCTGCCACGCCACCGGATGTGCCCATGCTGCATTGGAGCCGACTAACACCACGACATCGGCCTGTTCAAGATCGTCATAGCAGCACGGCACCGCATCGGCACCGAAAGCGCGTTTGTAGCCCACCACCGCCGAAGCCATACACAGCCGTGAATTGGTATCGATGTTGGCAGAGCCAATAAAGCCCTTCATCAGCTTATTGGCGGTGTAATAATCCTCCGTCAACAGTTGACCGGAGCCGTAAAAGGCCACCGCCTGCGGCCCATGTTGATCGATGATGCGCCGGAAACCTGCCGCCACGTGGTCCAGTGCGGCATCGATACTGACGCGCTGACCATCAATCTGCGGCCAGAGCAAACGACCTTCATGCGTCAGGGTCTCGCCCAGCGCCGAACCCTTAACGCACAGCCGACCGAAATTAGCCGGATGCTGGCGGTCGCCGCTCACCGCCGCATCCAGGGCTTTCACCTCCACCCCACAGCCAACGCCGCAGTACGGACAGGTGGTTTTCATGAGGCCGCCGCCAGCGCAATAATCGGCTGATGCCCGAGCCACACTTTGCCGCCCTCCACGCGCACCGGCCAGCAGCGCAGCTGATGCTCGGCGTTATCGAGACTTTGTCCGTCGCGCAGCCGCACGCGCTGCTTGTAAAGCGGTGAAATCACCACCGGCTCGCCCGCAACGTCGCCGAGAATGCCGCGCGACAGCACGCTGGCTTGCGTGCCGGGCTCAATATCTTCCAGCGCATAAATCGCCTCGCCCAAGCGGAACAAGGCCACACGCTGGCCGCCCAGCCGCGCCCCCATGCCCGCAGACGGCGGGATGGCGTCGACATGGCAAATGGCACTCCAGGGTTCTGCCGGCAACGTAGTGACCGGAATGCTGTCCGCCGTCGCGGGCTGACGCTGACCGCGCACCTGCACATAGTTGAGCGTCTCGTCAGGCTGCTCGCTGTTGACGGTGGCGGTAAACAAGGCGCGACGTGTAGGATCCTGCAGCGTGCTGTGCCATTCGCACTGATAGCGATCCACCACGCGCTGCATCTCCTGCTCAAGTTGCGCGGCCATGCCGAGTGAATCCTCGATCACCACCTGACGCAGGTAGTCGAGTCCGCCTTCCATGTTATCCATCCACACGCTGGTGCGCTGCAGACGATCGGCGGTGCGCACATAGAACATCAAGATGCGGTCAACGTAGCGCAGCAGGGTTTCATCATCGAGATCGCTGGCGAACAGATCGGCATGGCGCGGTTTCATCCCGCCGTTGCCGCAGACATACAGGTTCCAGCCTTTTTCCGTGGCGATTACGCCAATGTCCTTGCTCTGCGCTTCGGCGCATTCCCGCGTGCAGCCAGAAACCGCCATTTTGATTTTGTGCGGGGCGCGCAGCCCTTTGTAGCGATTCTCTAATGCGATGGCGAAGGCGGTGGAATCCTGCACGCCGTAGCGGCACCAGGTTGAGCCTACGCAGGATTTTACCGTGCGCAGCGATTTGCCGTAGGCGTGACCGGTTTCAAAACCCGCCGCGATCAGGCGTTCCCAGATATCCGGTAGCTGATCGAGCCGCGCACCGAAAAGATCGATGCGCTGACCGCCGGTGATTTTGGTGTAGAGATCGTAACGGGCTGCTACTTCACCAATCGCAATTAGCCCTTGCGGCGTAATTTCACCGGCTGGCACACGGGGTACCACCGAATAGGTGCCATCTTTCTGGATGTTGGCGAAGTAGCGATCGTTAGTATCCTGCAGCGGCAGATGTTCGGGCTTAAGTAAGTAGTCATTCCAGCATGATGCCAGCAATGATCCCACCAGCGGTTTGCACACTTCACAGCCCTGTCCGCGTCCGTTGAGCTGCAATAGCTGCTCGAAGGTGGTGATGTTGCCGACGCGGATCAGGTGATACAGCTCCTGACGCGAGTAGGCAAAGTGTTCGCAGATATCCTTTTTCACTTCCACGCCCTGACTGGCGAGCTGGAACTCCATCACCTGTTTGACTAATGCGCTGCACCCACCGCAGCCGGTCGCCGCTTTGGTGCAGCTTTTGATCGCCGCCATGTCACCGCAGCCGCCCTGCACTGCCCCGCAAATGTCCGCCTTGCTGACGTTATGGCACGAGCAGATTTGCGCGCTGTCTGGCAACGCTGCGACACCCAGCGCTTTAGCCGGCGCTCCCGCTAACTGCGGCAAAATCAGGCTCTCTGGCTCTTCCGGTAGCGGTAACTGATTTAGCATCATCTGCAGCAGGCTGGCGTAATCTGCGCTGTCGCCCACCAGCACGCCGCCAAGCAGCGTTTTGCGATCTTTGCACACCACCAGTTTTTTGTAGATGCCCTTTGGATTATCGATCCACTGATAACTTTGGCTGTCAGCGGTGCGCCCGTGCGCATCGCCAAATGACGCCACTTCCACGCCGAGCAGCTTCAGTTTGGTGCTCATGTCGGCACCGCTGAACGCCAGCTCTTCATGTGCCAGCTGCGCCGCCAGTACGCGCGCCATTTGATATCCCGGCGCAACCAAACCGAAAATTTGCCCTTGCCACAGCGCGCATTCGCCAATCGCATAGACATCTGCGGCGCTGGTGGCGCAAGCGTCGTTGATCAGAATGCCGCCGCGTTCGCCCAGTTGCAATCCAGCGGCGCGCGCCAGTGCATCGCGCGGACGGATGCCGGCTGAAAATACCAGCAGGTCCGTTGCCAGCAGGCTGCCATCGGCAAAACGCAGCTGCAGGCTGCCATCCGGCAGGCTTTCAATCGCTTCAGTTTGCTTGCTGGTATGAACTTGTACGCCCAGCGCGCTGATTTTGCCGCGCAGCATCTGCGCGCCGCCGTCATCCAATTGCACCGCCATAAGACGCGGCGCGAACTCCACCACATGGGTTTCCAGACCGAGCTGTTTCAATGCGTTGGCGGCTTCCAGTCCGAGCAGCCCGCCTCCAATCACCACCCCGCGCGTCGCCTTTCTGGCACAATCAGCAATCGCATCCAGATCGGCCAGTGTGCGGTATACAAAACAACGCGCGTGATCGTGGCCGGGAACCGGCGGTACAAACGGCACCGAGCCAGTCGCCAGCACCAGTTTATCCCAGCTCAATTCCGCGCCGCTGGCATCACGCAGGCTGCGTTTTGCACTGTCAATTGCCACCACTTCACAACCGCTGCGCAGTTCGATGCCGTGTTGCTGAAAGAAGTTATCGCTGACCAGTGACAAATCGTCCGCGCTTTTGCCGTTGAAGTATTCGGTAAGATGCACGCGATCGTAGGCCATCTGCGGCTCATCGCCGTACACCACGATGTGATAGTGCTGATGCAGTTCACGACTCACCAGCTGTTCAAGAAAATGGTGGCTGACCATGCCGTGTCCAACCACGGCGAGAAGAGGTTTGCTCATCATCTGGCTTCCTGCAGCGCTTGGCTGCTTTGTGTTGTCGTCAAGACCGAACAGCGCGTTAATGCCCACCTGCGCGGCCTGTTGAAGTTGTGGTAGCAGCGTGCCTGCCGCCTGGCTGTCGCCAAACAGCAGCACGCCGCGCAGTGCGCCATTGCGCAAAAATAGACGGCGATAGTGCTGGTGCAGCGGGTCAAAGCTACTGATGGCGTCGCCTTCGCTGATATCGCCCGCACTGAACATCTCAATGCCGCTGACTTTCAGCCGCGTACCGTTTTCCTGATAGTGAAAGTCGGCCACGGGTTCACCCGCCAGTTGTGCTGCCAGCACGGCGGCCTGCGCCAGACAAGGCGCAATCAAGCCAAAGGTTTCTCCGCTGATTTCGCAGCACTCGCCGAGCGCATACACATGCGGTAGCGCGGTTTGCAGTTGGCGGTTTACCAGAATGCCGCGCTGACAAGGCACGCCCGCCGCCTGCGCCAGCGCGATCTCCGGCAGCACGCCGATGGCGATCACCACCTGTTCCGCCGCGATAACCGCACCATCGCTGAGCGTGACGCTTTTCGCGTCAATGGACTGCAAAGAGACGCCGAGCCGACAGCGAATACCGCGCTGTGTCAGATGCTGCTGCAACAGCGCACCCGCTTTGGCATCCAGTTGGCGGTCAAGCAACCACGGGCGATGATGCAGCAGCGTGACGTCACGTCCACGCTGACGCAGCGCCGCTGCAGCTTCCACGCCAATAAATCCCCCGCCCAGCACCACCACCGGACCTTGCTGCGCGAGCATGGTTTCCACGTCTCGCACCGTGCGAAAACCCTGCACCTGAGGGCGATGGATGCCGGGCAGATCCGGCATGCGCGGCTGGGAACCGCAGGCGAACACCAGCTTGTCCCAGTGCAGGGTGCGCTGGTCGGTTTGCACTGTGCGCGCAGGGATATCCACCTGCAGCGCTTCTTCACCCATCAGCAGTTGCACCTGATGTGCCGCATACCATTCGGGCGCGTGGAGCACCGTGTCAGCAAAGGCTTTTTCGCCCGCCAGCACCGGCGACAGCAGTACCCGGTTGTAATTGCCGTGCAGCTCACGGCCAATCACCGTGATGGCGTAGCGACCCGGCGCACGTTGCAGCAAGGTTTCCACCATGTGCATCGCCGCCATGCCGTTACCGATCACTACCAGTCGCTGCACCATGGTTGTCCCCTTACGCCACAGCCGTTTGCTTTTCATAAAGGAAATGCAGAATCCGTTGGCGCAGCTGGTGATAACGCGGCTCGTCGGCCAGCGCTACCCGTGAACGTGGACGCAGCAGGTCGATGTTGAGGATGTCACCGACCTGCGCGGCTGGGCCGTTGGTCATCATCAGCACGCGATCCGACAGCAACACCGCCTCATCGACATCGTGCGTAATCAGCACAATGGTGGTGTTGAGCTCCTGCTGGATGCGCATCACGCTGTCTTGCAGATGAGCGCGCGTCAGTGCATCCAGCGCGCCGAACGGTTCATCCAGCAGCAGCACACGCGGCTGCATGGCCAGCGCACGCGCAATGCCGACACGCTGCTTCATGCCCCCGGAGATCTCCGACGGACGCTTATGCAACGCGTGACTCATCTGCACGCGATTGAGGTTGTGTTCGATCCACTCGCTCATCTCGCTTTTGCTCATCTTTCCTTTGAACACTTGCTGCACCGCCAGCTCCACGTTTTGGTAGGCGGTCAGCCACGGCAGCAACGAATGGTTCTGGAACACCACCGCACGCTCCGGACCGGGACCGCTGATTTCGCGGTTGTCACACAGCAACACGCCGCTACTCGGCTGTGTTAGCCCGGCGATCAGATTGAGAAGCGTGGACTTTCCGCAGCCGGAGTGGCCAATCAGGCTGAGCGTTTCACCTTCATGGATATCAAAACTGACGTTATCGAGGGCGAGGAACTCGCCGCCTGCGGTATTGAAGCGCTGGCTGATCTGCTGTACGCGAATAATTGGATTCATTTTTCAATTCCCGGTGATTCTGAGTTTTCGGTCGCCATAAATGGCAACCCTACAAAGGCGTCGGATGCCCTTATTTTTCCCAGCTAAAGCGGCGTGCCAGTAACATCAGCGCCTGTTCGAGCAGTAACCCGACCACGCCGATCACCACGATGGCGATCAGGATGTTTTCCACATTGAGGTTGTTCCACTCGTTCCAGATCCAGAAACCGATACCGAGCCCCCCGGTGAGCATTTCCGCGGCGACAATCACCAGCCACGCGATGCCCATCGACAAACGCATGCCGGTTAACACTGCAGGCAGCACCGCCGGGAACAGAATGCGGCGCATCACTGTCCACTCACTGAGCCGCAGCACGCGCGCCACGTTGAGGTAATCCTGCGGAATACGCTGTACGCCTTCGGCGGTGTTGATCACCATCGGCCAGATGGAGCAGATGAAAATGGTCCAGCTTGATGCCGGTTCAGCGCGCTGGAACAGCAGCAGGCCAATTGGTAACCAGGCAAGTGGACTGACCGGGCGCAGCAACGCGATGATCGGGTTGAGCATGTGCGCGATAAAGCTAAAACGGCCAATCAGGAATCCGGCGGGAATGCCCACCAGCGCCGCCAGACCAAAGCCGATTGCCACCCGTTGCAGCGAGGCGACCACGTTCCAGCCGATGCCCTGATCGTTGGGGCCGTTGTTGTAAAACGGATCGGCAAACAGCGTGACGGCGGCTTGCCAGGTGGCGTACGGCGTGGGGAAGCCTTTGCTAGACATTGAGGCCAGTTGCCAGACAAACAGCAGCAAAATCAGGCCGCAACTGGCGGGGATTAGCCGCTGCAACAGAGGACGGAGCCAGCGTTGACCTCGACGCGGTGCGGGCGTCACCTTGAGCGCAATCACCTGCGCGGGTTGCGCGGCGATCGGCGCGGCGTTGAGCGTGCGTGCTTCAGATTTCATCATGACCTCACTTAACTGCGTTTAAGGGCAAAACTGTCGGCATAAGCGGCGGGATTGCTGCCGTCCCACACTTTGCCGTCGAACAGCGTGCTGCTGCGCATCTCGCCGGCTGGGACGCTAATGCCGCCCACCGCGCTGGCGGCCTGTTTGTATATATCGATACGGTTGATCTGACGCGCCACTGCTGCGTAATCAGGCGCGGTTTGCACCATGCCCCAGCGTTTCATTTGCGTCAGGAACCACATGCCGTCGGAAATCCATGGGAAGCTCACTTCACCGTCGCGGAAGAAGTGCATACCGTGCGCGTCCTGCCAGCGCTGACCGAGCCCGTTTTCGTACTGACCGAGCATGCGCCCTTCCAGCGTTTCCACTTTGGTGTTGATCCACGCGCGCCCAGCCAGCACCTGCGCGGTCTCTTTGCGGTTATCGTCGGAGGCATCGATCCAGCGCGCGGCTTCCAGCACGGCGGCGGTCAGCGCTCGTGCGGTATTCGGGTTCTCTTGCACCCAGGCGGCGCGCGTGGCGAGAATTTTTTCGGGATGATCCGGCCAGATTTGCTGCGTGGTCGCGGCGGTAAAACCGATGTTGTCGCTGATGGCGCGCTGATTCCACGGCTCGCCCACGCAGAAGCCACTCATGTTGCCCATCTTCATGTTCATCACCATTTGCGGTGGCGGGACCACCACGGTACGCACATCCTCAAACGGGTCGATTCCAGCGTTGGCCAGCCAGTAATAGAGCCACATGGCGTGCGTACTGGTTGGGAAGGTATGCGCGAAGGTAAAGCTGCCTTTGGCTTGACTGGCGATTAACTTTTGCAGGCTGGCGGCATCGGTGACTTTCTGATCTTTAAGCTGATTCGCCAGAGTGATGGCCTGCCCGTTGTTGTTGAGCGTCATCAGGTTAGCCATCTCATGTTGAGGTCCGGCAATGCCCAACTGCAGACCATAAATCATGCCGTACAACGCGTGCGCTGCATCCAGCTCGCCTGCGGTGAGTTTGTCGCGTACCGCCGCCCAGCTGGCTTCTTTACTCGGTTGCAACGTCAGGCCGTATTTTTTATCAAAGCCTTTTACTGACGCCATCACCACCGGCGCGCAGTCGGTGAGCGGAATAAAGCCGACGCGAATGTTGCTCTTTTCGGGCGCGTCGGAACCGGCAGCCCACACCGCATTGCGTAATCCCGGCAGTAAATAGCTGCCACCGACCACCGCGCTACCCAGGAGAAATTGACGTCGTGACAACTTGAACCGCGTTTTGCTCATCATGCGCATCCTGAAAAAAAAGAATAAAAAAAGGCGTCCTCCCGCATGTCGAAAAACATGGGGCCGGACGCCTTTATCCAAAGCACTCGCTTCACCGCCGTTGGCGAAACAAATGCGCAATGTCTGTAAGGTATTGCAAAGCCTGTGCCAAAAATATCAGGCCGATTTATCAAGGCTGGCGCTACAAATGCGCTGAGGGTGCGTCATTTTTGCACTGCGCTGACGCACCCTACGCACAGGGTTTGTGCAGCTACCTCCTTCGGGTTATGCCTTGAGCGTGGCGGCAACCGCCAGCACCGCCTGGGCAATTTCCAGCACCCGTTTGTTCTGGTTCATGGCGCTTTTACGCAGCGCCTGCCACGCATCCTGCTCGCTGAAACCGTGCTGTTGCATCAACCAGCTTTTCGCCTGATCGATAATTTTGCGTTCATCCAGTGAAGCGCGCATCGAGGCGAGTTCATCAGCCTGCGTCTGCAGACGCTGCGACTGCTCACGGATCAACGCCAGCACCGAACGCCCGAGTTGGGGCGCGAGGCCATTGCTGTCCAGCGTGGTTTCAGCGCCTGACAGCCAGCTGGCACCCGCGACATAGAGCGAAAAACTGGCCTCTTCTCCGATGGCAATCGGCGGATGTTCGCTGTGCTGGGCAGCCGCAATCGCACACTGACAGCGGTTCATCAGCGTGGCGCACAGCGTATCTTCAATCTGTTTCATCTGATCGAGACGCGAGCTAAGCAGACTAAACCACTGCAACACACCATTTTCACCGCACTGTGCGCCGGTGCAGGCGATGCGTCTTAGCCGCTCAATCTGGCTGCCGGCATCGGCTATCGCCTGCCAGCGTTGCAAATTTTCCGCATCAGAAAACTGGCTGAAGGTTGCAAAGCTTTGCTCCTGCGCAGCGATCAACACCTGAATACGCTGCCGTTGCGTCTCGGTAAATTCACCGGCAGCGAATCCCGCCGAACCGGTGGCGCGCTCCTGTCCGGCCAGCTCTTTGCCTTGCATAAAGCTAAATAGCGCGATTAACGCACGCGAGATGTCCGGCTCACTGGCGGTATCCGCCGCTTCAAATACCAGATTGAGTAAGGTGCAGATGATGTGATTAAACGCATCCATCGCCTGCGCCTGCGTCACGGTGCGGCTGTGTACTTGCTGACGCAGCGCCGGTAGTCCGTCCAGCGCCTGAAGCGCAGTAGCGATCAACATGCAAAATCGGCTATAGCCGGGCTGCGCCTCTGCTTCTGGCAGCACCGCCATCGCACTCTGCTCACGCAGTTCTACTTCCGCAGCGCGCAGTGCCAGCTCTTCGCCAAACAATCGACCAGCCGAGCACAGCCAGATATTGCTGGCTCCACGTTCACGCTGCAGCACATGGATCAATTCACTGATGGCGGTAATCTGTTCGCCGGTTCGCAACAGCCGTTGCAAACTGGCTATCTCGCTGGCGCGGCTGGCACGCAGATAGTTCAAAGCCCGATTCATTGCTTTCTCCAGCGGTTTAGCGCAATAAACAGAAGATTAAGCAAAAGCCATGCCGTGCTGCGTTTAGAAGAGGCAAAAATCTGCCCGGAAATTCCGAATTTAAGAAAATTGTTTCGCTGAGCAATCTTTTTTAATCTGAAAAAATAGATTAATCTTATTTACCATTTTCGATTGGCACTAGCAGCGACCAAATGCCGCTGCGCACCCGCGCATCGCTAACTGCAGCGAATAAATTAACGAAGCTTATCTATCACCGTGACTATGTGTTTTATATCATTGTCCTGCGCTGCTTTTTCGCCCGCTAGCATGGGATTTCTCGTGGTGCAATGGTTTGAATTCTAAAAAGTCTTAGGTAGACTTAGTTCAGCACTATCTTTCTGTAATCTGTCTGTTTTTTTGATGGCTTTCTCGCTGCCTAATCTGCCTGCCTTAAAGGCTCGTGCCGCAGATTACTCTGCAGCTAATCTGATGAAATTTGAGGATCATGGTGAATAAGAGTCTCGTGCTTGTGTTGCTGGCGGTGTTAAGTCTGGCTGCGTGTAAAGCGCCACCGCCACCCGTTACTGATGACACGCTGGTAACCAGTGAAGTGAATGGCGTCCAACTGGTTCATCGTCATGCGGTGGCAGCACCTGGCGAATTCACGCCGGTCAATGAGAGTTATCGCGCGCTCTATGCGGCATCCGTGATGACCACGCCTGATTTTGGTGGAAAGGTAGTGCGCTATCTTGATAACGCCAAACCGTTTGAAGTGCTGGGACGTGTTGAACACAGCTGGCTGGCGGTGGCCGATGAGCCTAACGGCCAGTTAATTGGCTATATTCCGCCAAAAGCGGGCGTAGAGAGTAGCCGTTATGACGCGACCATTCGTAGCGATCGCCCGCGCCCTCGCCGCAACAGCAAACAGGTCTGTGTGGCCGTTGGGGGCGCCAGTAAAGCTTGTCGCACTAACGATACCGCGACCTGGATTTTAGACTGATAATGCAATCCGGCGCACAATGCCCGCAGCAGCTTTCGCCGTGCGGGCTGTGATTTTCGCCCTTGCCTGGATAACCAAGATTTAATGACTCAGGATTCCCTTGCTCGCGATGGCATTGTCGCGGGCAATGATAACCTTTTGCTTAATGCCGCAGCACCTATCCTGAATGCCGTGGTACGTATACGGCAGGCCGCTACGCATGACGATCCTGCCGGATTGCGCCAGTTACTGATCGAAGAGATCCGCCAATTCGAACAACGCTGTAAACAAGCGGGCTTACCTTTTGAGATGATCATCGGCGCGCGCTACTGCCTGTGCAGCGTGCTGGACGAAGCCGCGGCGCAAACGCCGTGGGGCACGCGCGGCGTGTGGTCCGGTAACGGCATGCTGGTCACTTTTCATAATGAAAGCTGGGGCGGCGAGAAAGTGTTCCAGCTGTTATCGCGCGTTTCACAGAGCCCGCAGCAGCATCTGTGGCTGCTGGAACTGATCCACTATTGCCTGTTGCTCGGCTATGAAGGTCGCTATCGCGGCAGTGACAGCGGTCGCGCGCAGTGTGAAGCGATCCGCAAACGCCTGGCGCAATTGATTGCAGAGCATCGCCCATCAAGCGCTAATCCGGCGGTGCCGCTGGTGGAAGTGCATCCGCTGGTCAGCACCCTAACGCGTCCAATGGTGCCGCTCTGGGCCTGCGTTACCTTAGCCACGCTGGTGGCGAGCCTGATTTACAGCGGGCTGAACTGGCGACTCGGCAACGCCGCCGAACCATTGTTGCGCACCATCTATCAAACCCCGCTGCCACAAATCACGCCAGGACGTCGCCCTACTTCCCCTCAAGCGCTGCTCGATCTGCATCAACGTCTGAATGATGTGATTGCGGCCGGACAGCTGGAAGTGAGCGACGGCGCGTTCGGCAGCAAAGTGATTATCCCGGCGGACAAACTGTTCTCCAGCGAGGGCACAGTGGTGAATCAGGTGGGTCGTGCGCTGCTGGCGCATGTAGCCAGCGCAATGAAAACCGTGAAAGGCACGGTTTTGGTGTCGGTGTATACCGACAACAGCCCGGTCGATGGCCGTTTCGCCTCCAGCTACGAATTCTCTTTTGCCCGCGCACGCGCCATCACCCAACTGCTAAATCCGCAGCTCGCCGAAGGTCACAGCGTGAAAGCGGAAGGTCGCGGCGACAGCAATCCGCTGCTGCCGAACGACAGCAATGAAAACCGCGCCCGCAATCGTCGGGTGGAAATCACCCTGTTTGTGACACCGGAAACCCTCGGCAATCATCAGGGAGGCCAATGATGCGCGCATCACTGCAACATCTGTTAACCCATCGCCTGCTGTGGAGCCTGATTGGCGTCACGGCACTGAGCTGCGTGCTGTGGATGCTCGGACCGCTATGGAGCTGGGGCGATACGCGCCCGCTTGAGCCGGTATTGCCGCGCCAGTTAGCGGTAGGTCTGCTCTATCTGCTTTGGCTGCTGTTCCAGTTTATCCCTGCACTGTGGCGTGGCTGGTTTAACAGCAAGCTGCTCAACCGTCTGCAGCAGATGAGTCAGGAAGAGCTATCCGATCGTCAGGCCACCGAAACCCTGCTGGCGCAGCGCTTCAGTGAAGCAGCGCTGCGTTTAAAGCGCACCCAGTTTGGTCGTCGCCATCAGCAGAGCTGGCTGGCACGTTTTCAAAGTCATTACCTTTATCAACTGCCGTGGTACGTGATGATTGGCGCGCCGGGCGCTGGTAAAACCACCGCGTTACTCAATGCCGGTCTGGAATTCCCGCTCACCGATAGCCTTGGCAAAGCGGCGATTCGCGGCGTGGGCGGCACGCGCCATTGCGACTGGTGGTTTACCGACAGCGCGGTACTGATCGATACCGCCGGGCGTTACGCCCTGCAGGAGAGCCAGCGCGCGCGCGACGGCGCGGAGTGGCAGAGTTTTATCAATCTGCTGAAGCGTTATCGTACCCGCCAGCCGATTAACGGCGTGATCATGACCATCAGCGTCTCCGATCTGCTGACCGATTCTGCCGAAGCGCGTCATGCGCAGGCCAGCGCGCTGCGTGAGCGCATGGCGGAGCTGCATCAGCACACCGGCATTCACTTCCCGGTTTACGTGATGGTGACCAAAACCGACCTGCTCAAAGGGTTTATGAGTTTCTACGGCAGCCAAAGCAAGCCGCAGCGTGATGCAATTTGGGGCTTTACCTTCCCGTGGGAACCGGGCAAACCGCACAAAGATGACTGGCATCGTAGCTTCAGCCAGCAATATCAACACTTAGAGCAGCGTTTACAGCAGCAGTTGGCCGAGGTGATGGCGGGTGAACGCGATCTCACCCAGCGCGCCGACAGCTTCCTGTTCCCGCAAGAGTTCAGCTCGCTGCGTCCGCTGCTGAATGAGTATCTCGATGTGGTGTTCTCCAGCCATCAGGAACCGATCGCCTGGTCGGCGCGCGGTCTGTTCTTCACCAGCGGCACGCAGGAAGGTTTGCCGTTTGACCGCATCATGGGCGAGCTCAATCGTAAACTGCAGCTACCGCATACCGGCGAAAGCAGCCTCGCTGCCTGGGATAGCGTTAATCGCAGCAGCCCCATTCCCGGCAACAAAGGGCAGAGTTTCTTTATCCGCGATTTGCTGAGCGATCTGGTGTTCCGCGAAAGTGGCCTGGCGGGTAGCAATCGCCATTGGGAATACCGCAACCGCCTGTTCCACTGGATCGGTTATGGCGTGCTGACCGGCGCGCTGCTGCTGCTCTCTTGTTTGTGGCTCACCAGCTATATTCAGAATCAGCGTTATCTCGACCAGGTTGCAGAGCGCATTGGCCCGATCACCACGCAAAGTCAGCAGGTGATCCATCAGCCCGCCGATAATATTTTTGATCTGCTACCCTTCTTAAATAACCTGGTGAAACTGCCGCTCTCCGAGCGTTTTTCCCTCGACAATCCACCGCTTACCATGCGCGTTGGGCTATATCGCGGCAATCAGGTAAGCGATGCGGCGTGGGCGCTTTATCAAAATGCGCTTAAGTCTTTACTTTTGCCGCGCGTGGCACAGCAGATCACTAATTTGCTGCGTGACGATCCGGGCACCGATAACGAATACAGTCGCAATGCGCTGCGCGCTTATCAAATGCTGTATCAGCCGCGCAATTATGACGGCGAGTTCCTGCGTGGCTGGCTGATGCAAAACCTGCAGCGTACGCTACCCGATGATGTTAGCGCGCGTGATTTGCAGCAGCTCGACTGGCATCTGAGCCAGCTGCTGGATCAACAAATTCAGTCTTCGCCCTATGCGCGTGACAACGCGTTGATGATGCGCAAGCTTGCGGAGAATCTGAAAAATGCCGGTGACAGCAGCAACACGCTGGCGATTGCGCCACACGTCGTTTCGCAGCGATTGACCAGACACAGTGAGTAATGGTGAGGTAATCATGCCGACACACACTGCGCCGGGCTGGTACGGCAAGTTACCGGCCACCGGCGATTTTTTGCGCCAGCGTCTGAGCGAAAATACCGTGACGCCGTGGAGCCACTGGTTTCAACAGGGATTGACGCACTGGCATCAGCAACCGGATGCCAGTCCGGCACAGTTTTTACGTGCGCCGGTGTGGAATTTTGTGTTGCCGCTTTCGCCGCTGCGTCAGCAGGTGCAGATGGGCTGCCTGCTGCCCTCGTGCGATCGCGTGGGCCGCAGCTGGCCGCTGCTGGCGCTGCGCAGCTTCCCGCTGAGCCGCTGGCATAGCGCGCAGCTGGCAATGTCCGGCGACTGGTTTCAGGAATTGGGCGCGCTGCTGCTGCACGCGGTGCGCGATCGGCTCAATCCCGATGCGCTGGAACAGCAAATGCAGCGCCTGTCGCCGCTGCTGGTGCCGGATACGCAGCGCAGCGACATCATGGATGTAATTGGTTTTGATGATTTGCCCTGCACGCTGAGCTGGCGTGAAGTGGCTGACAGGTTCGATCCGCAGCAGCACATGAGCTACTGGTGGAGTAATCGCAGTGACGGTTTTAGCCATGCCACGCATAAACACAGTGGCCCGCTGACTGCGCAACTTTTTTCATTATTGTTTAACCCGGCGTCTGGTGCACAGCCGGGCCGCAACGGCCTCTATCCACCGATGTTTGAATAGGCCGTCGCGTTTGCCTTGTTAACGGGATGACTCATGCAATTTACCATTGTGCAGTGCAATACGGATGTGCCCGCCAAGACGGTAGCCTTCAAACCGCCCGGCGGCACCATCGGCCGCAGTCAGGATAACGATCTGGTGCTGCCTGACGAATCGCGCGCCATATCGCGCTTGCAGGCGCTGGTGCACCTATCGCCGGAGGGCGAATGCCGCCTGACCAATCAGGGCAGCGTCACGTCGGTGGTATTGAACGGCGTCGCGTTGCAACGCGGCTCGCAAGTGGCGTTGCAGGATGGTGACACGCTGCAAATTGGTGAGTACGGGCTCGAAGTGCGCGATCCCAACAATCTCAAAACCCGCCAGGACGATCCGCTGGCATTCTTTGCCGACAGCAGTGATGACCCGCTCGGCATGATGCAGGAGCCCGACGTGATTCCCGAGCCGGTAGCGCGTCAGGAACGTCGCAACGATCCGCGTCTCGCCATCGATCCGCAAAGCGATGCGCCGACGCTGCCAGCCACCTTGCCTGGCGTCTCTCAGGACAAACTGATTGCCGCGTTGCTGGAAGGCATGGGGCTGAACAACGGCCACCAAACCACCATCACCGAAGAGCAGATGCGTGTCACTGGTCGCATGCTGAGCCTGTTTTCGCAAGGCACCGTCGCCCTACTCTCCTCGCGCTCGATTCTCAAGCGCGGCGTGAAAGCCGACATGACGATGATCCTCAATGAGGCAAATAACCCATTCAAAATTCTGCCGTCCGGTAAAACCGTGTTGATGCAGATGTATCAGAGCCAGATGCCGGGCTTTATGCCGCCGGAACCGGCGGTGCGTGATGCGCTGGTGGATTTGCAGGCGCATCAGCTTGGGATGATTGCCGGCATCCGCGCGATTATCGCCGCCATGTTGCAATCGTTTAACCCGCAGCGCTTAGAAGAAGAAGCGCGCAAAGATGGCGTGCTGCCCAAAATGGCGTTTAGCACCGGACGAAAAGCGGCGCTGTGGGATTACTTCTCTCGCCACTATCAGCGTACCGCCGGTGAAATTGAAGATGACTTCCACACGCTGTTCGGCGAAGCCTTCCTGCATGCCTATGATATGGAAGTGAATCAATACATGGATTCTCAGACGCGGACCGAAGACGCATGAAGATGATGTTTGCCAGCCGCTGCCAGCAAGGCATGCGTGACGAAAATCAGGATCGCACTGGCGCCGAGCTAGACGACCAAAAAGCCTGTTTTCTGGTGTGCGACGGCGTCGCCGGTTTGCCCGGCGGAGATATCGCTGCGCAGCTGGTGCGCGACACGCTGCTGACGCAGTTGCAGCATAGCGCGACCTTCACGCAGGAAAGCACGCGCGCTGCCATCGAACACTGCCAGCAGGTGCTGATTGAGGCACAGGGAAACAATCCGAATTTTTCCCGGATGAGCACCACGCTCGCCGCGCTGTTTATCGACCGTGAAAAACAGCTCGCATGGTGGGCGCACGCTGGCGACAGCCGGGTTTATCACTTCCGTCACGGGGTGCTGAATCAGGTGACGCGTGATCACAGTTTGGCCCAGCAGTTACGCGAGGCGGGCTATGAAAATACCGGCATTAACAGTAATTTACTCTATAATGCGCTCGGTGTTGAGCCTGCCCGTCCGGCCACCTTTAGCGAGGTGATTACGCTGGCCGACGGCGACGCGTTTTTAGTTTGCAGCGATGGATTCTGGCTCAATCTCACCACCCACGAAATGGAACTGGCCCTGCGCATGGTGAATGCCTGCGAAGAGTGGCTGACTTTGATGGAACAAGCCGTTAACCGCAGTGTTAAAAGCGACAATCTCAGCGCTCTTGCCGTCTGGATTGGCGAACCGCAGGAAGCGACGCTGCTTTATTCCCAGGCTGATGCGGCACGTTTTCTGCCGTCACGTTATTGATCCAAGGATTCTTATGAAAGTGTGGTTGACGGGCTTCGCAACCCTGTTGCTGGCCGGAAATGCGCAGGCAGAAGATTATCGTGTGGTCTATTCACCGAGCCTGTCATTGGAAGTCTACATTGATGACGTGGCGAGCAAAGCGCCCAACGATTGGTGCAAAGAGACGCTGCCGCTGCGCATTGTTTCGGGCAAAAGCACCGACTCCAGCGTCCTGACCAGCTTCCTGCCGCGCGTCGGTACGCTGCTGGCTAATCAGTGCGGCTTGCTGGATGAACTACCGTGGCAGATGACCAATAAAGAGGGCAGCGTGCTGGCAAACGGTAGCGCTGCCAAATTACAGAACTGGCGTCCCATCGTCATCAACGATGCCACCGCCAGCGCAACCGCCAATAATGCCGCGCCGCTCGATCTCTCGCGTCCGGCGGATAGCACACCGCTGCAGCATTTTGCCTTGCCGGGCGGCTGTCATTTCCGCACCTGGTGGGATGACAAAGGCGAATCGCTGTTTATCCCGGATAACCCGAATCAGCACTGCTCCACCGAAGGCTGGCTGGAAGGCCCGAGCGAAATGACGCTGATGAGCAACGGTAAAACGCGCAATGTGGCGCTGAATTTCTATCAGGGCTACCCGATTGCAGATTTGAAACTAAGCGGTCCGCCGCTGGAAGTGGTCTCGGTGAATAACCAGCGCATGATCGTTACGCGTCCGGATGCCGATGATAGCTGGTTAGTGCTGCCGTTTGATGCACAACAGCATGTGTGGCGCTTCAGCGGCACACTTTTGGTGAAGATGGACAAAACCGCCGATCAGGACAGCGATGTGCTGAAAAAGCGGGTTGAGACGTTACGCGGCGTTTGGTCGCCGCAATTTATGCCACAGCAAAAAGTGACTGTGTTACTGATTGACACCCTGCATGCGGATCTCGCCGATCCGGCGATTGGTGCCTGGCGTAACATTAATTAATTAGCGGTCGTTGCCCGCCGTCATCGTGATGACGGGGCGCTACAGGACGTGTTCAGAGAGTTCACTATGTCGGCAAACGAAAACCATACACCTAACGCCCTTCCTGCGGGCTACCGGTTTAATGAATTTGAAATCAAGGAAGTGATTGGCGGCGGCGGCTTCGGCATTGTTTATCGTGCCTGGGATCATCAGCTGGAACGCACCATCGCCATCAAAGAGTACATGCCCGTCTCGCTGGCGGTGCGTGCGGCGGATATGTCGCTGGAACTGCGCGGTGAGCGTTTCCATAAGCTGTTTACCGCCGGTCGCAATAGCTTTATTCAGGAGGCGCGCCTGCTGGCACGCTTCAATCATCCCGGCTTGCTGCACGTGTTGCGCTTCTGGGAAGAGAACGGCACCGCGTACATGGGCACGCTCTATTACAGCGGCATGACGCTGAAAGAGTGGCAGATCACCAGTCCGGACAGCATTGATGAGAGCTGGATCCGTCGTCTGCTGCCGCCGCTGTTTGGCGCCATCGATACCATTCACGCTGCCGGTTATCTGCATCGCGACATCTCGCTGGATAACATCCAGATTCAGGAAAATCAGCTGCCGGTGCTGCTCGATTTTGGCTCGGCGCGCAAAGAGATCGGTAACCTCTCTGATGAAACCGAGATCATGCTTAAACCCGGCTTTGCGCCGATTGAGCAATACAGCGAAGAAGGCGAAATTGAGCAAGGTCCGTGGACCGATATCTATGCGCTGGGCGCGGTGCTGCATAACCTGATTACCGGCCATGCGCCGCCGGTGAGTGTGGTGCGCTGCATTGAGGATAACTATCAGCCGCTGGTGGAGCGCAAGCCGGAAGGCTATTCTCTGCCGCTGCTACACGCCATTGACTGCGCGTTAGCGATGAAGCCGGAAGATCGTCCGCAAAGCATTGATGCCTTTGCCAGCCTGATCGATCTGCCGGTAAGCGATGTCGAAGCGCTCTCTACCACCATTCCGGTGGTAGCTGAACCGGTTGTACCAGCGGAGCCGATGGCGGCAACGCCGGAACCGCAGGTGTTGGCGGTCAATCATGCCGCTGCTGCCGTTGAACCTTTGACGCCGCGCAACGTGCGTCGTCTGTCGCCCGGTTTAGTGGTGGCCGCTGCGATTGCGGTGTTGGCGGTTGTTGTGGTGGTGTGGAAAGTGAATCGTCACAGCGAAGTGCCGCCGGTGGCCGCGAGCACCACGCCAGCCGCGCCTGCTGCACCCGCCAATAATGTGGCGAGCACTGCGCCAACGGTAGCGACGGTTTATCTGCGTTTGCAGGCGGGTGAGAATGTGATGCTGAATGGCGAAGCCCGGGATGTGAAGCCCTCGAGCAGCGGGTTTGCTTCATTGAATCTGGCAGCGGGGAACTATCGCATTGAAGTGCGTAACGGCAACCAGGTGCACAGCCAATCGTTGACCATCGATAAGCCGGGAACCTGGCTGATTAATCCAGCGCAGTAATGCGCGTTAGCGCGCTGCTGAATGATTCTGCAGCGCTCTGACTTCTGCCGCCAGGCGCGTCAACGCCGCTTCCTGCATCCCACGTTTGCCCAGCTCCTGCTCCAGCGCATAGAGATACTGTGCGTTGGTGCCGAGCGGCCCACTGGCCTGGGCAATCAGCGGCGCGATGGTACTGCGGCATGAGTCGGTTTCATACAATGGATGACGCGGATCCATAATGAACACCAGCGCGGTGACGTTGCGTCCATCCTCCAGCTCCAGCTCACACCAGGTTGGCAGATAGCAGCCGGTGATCATTTCACGCTTCCACAGCAGCTCCAGCTCATCATGCAGTCGCGATTCCGGTAAACGGAACGCCAGTCCACTGGTGGATCCGCCCTCTTTCAGTGCCAGCATGCGGCCAGGCGCGGTGACGGTGCCGCGACCGGCAATCAGACGCAGACAAAATGCACGGTGCCAGCCCTCTAATCGGCCAGGCGCCACTTCTGCCGCTTCAAAAATCGGGTTCCACATCAGCGAGCCGTAGCCAAAAATCCACACCGGGCTTTGGTCAGGACGACAGGCAAGCGTCGCTGACAGCGATGCCGCACGCTTTTCACAGCTCCAGAACAGCGCTTCATCAATATCGCCAAACGATGTTTTACAATCTGCTTTTAATAAAAATTCCCGCGTTAACACTGTGGTCTCCTCTACTGCGCTGACATCTTGCCGGTGTGGTTCCTTAAAACTGATGTCTACAGGCGACGCTGAACACTTCGCCTTAAGAGAAGACATTAATTCATTTTTAACAAAACATTCAAGATTGACCCCGATCACAAAAGGGAAATTCTGTGTAAATAGCATCGGCTGCCTGGCGAGGAACTTCAATATTGGAAGGAAAAGTGCGAAGCGAAGCAAAAAATCCGCATAAAGTCCGACTTTTACGGGAATATTGGATTTAAGAGAGTTAAACCCCCATAAGCCGTATCAAACAAGTCAATTAAACAGACCAATCTCATCTTTAATTTAGTGGATGACTGATGCAACATAATGAATACAGGTGTTAATCCAGCGATAACATGCTCTTTTGCCGTGTTATACATAATAAACGCTTTTGGTAAAATCGCGTAAAGTCACAGCAGCACAGTTGTTGAAAAGTTACACTGCGTTGCGTCAGAAAACTCATTATATTTATCAGGCAATGATTGCCTGCTTTGTACTTTTTCCGGAGAGGATGGTAAATGCCTGGACATGAGAAAACCCGCCATACCGAGTACTCACTGATTTTCCCCGTTGCTGCGCTGGCGGTGCTGAGCTTCTTCGGTAACCAGACAGCGCTTCTGCCGGTTATCGGCATCAACCTGTTGGCATTAGTTGCCATTCTATTTAGCGCATTCAGCGTGGTGCGTCACGCCGACGTTCTGGCACACCGTTTAGGCGAACCTTATGGCTCGCTGATTTTAAGTCTTTCCGTCGTCATTCTCGAAGTGAGCCTGATCTCGGCGCTGATGGCCACCGGCGATGCCGCGCCCGCGCTGATGCGCGACACGCTTTACTCGATCATCATGATTGTGACTGCCGGTTTGGTCGGCTGTGCCCTGCTGCTGGGCGGGCGCAAGTTTGCCACGCAGTACGTTAATCTGGCGGGCGTGAAACAGTACATGATCGCCATTTTCCCGCTGGCGATTCTGGTGCTGGTGTTTCCCAATGCGTTACCCGGTGGCAACTTCACTACCACCCAGGCGCTGATTATCGCGGCGATTTCCGCAGCGATGTACGGCGTATTCCTGCTGATTCAAACCAAAACGCACCAAAGCCTGTTCGTTTATGAGCATGAAGATGATGGTGACGATCCGCATGACGGCAAGCCTTCTGCGCACAGTTCACTGTGGCACACCGTATGGCTGATCGTGCATCTGATTGCGGTTATCGCCGTAACCAAGATGAACGCTAATCCGCTGGAGAGCCTGCTGACAGAGCTGAATGCCCCAGCACAGTTCACCGGCTTCCTGGTGGCGCTGTTGATCCTGTCTCCAGAAGGTTTAGGTGCGATTAAAGCGGTGCTGATGAATCAGGTGCAGCGCGCAATGAATCTGTTCTTCGGTTCGGTGCTGGCGACTATTTCACTGACCGTGCCTGCGGTTACTATTATCGCTACCCTGACCGACCAGCAATTGGTGTTCGGCCTTGAGCCGCCGCAGATGGTGATGATGAGCGCCGTGTTGATTCTGTGCCACATTTCGTTCTCAACGGGCCGCACCAACGTGTTGAACGGTGCCGCGCATCTGGCGCTATTTGCCGGGTATTTGTTGACGATTATGCTGTGAGTGACAGGTCGCCATAAATGGCGACCCTACGGAAATCGTGCATATTGTAGGGTCGCCATTTATGGCGACCAGCCAATAAAAAAGGCGCCATCGGCGCCTTTTTCACATCTGAAAACAATCAGTTGCTGGTATCCAGCTCTGGGAAGCTCTTCACCAGATCGTCAATCGCTTTCATCTGCACCAGGAATGGCTCCAGCTTATCCAGCGGCAGCGCCGATGGACCGTCGCATTTCGCGCTGTTTGGCTCTGGGTGTGCTTCGATGAACAAGCCAGCAATGCCAACCGCCATACCGGCACGCGCCAGCTCAGCCACCTGCGCACGACGACCGCCAGAGGCAGCGCCGAACGGATCGCGCGTTTGCAGCGCGTGGGTAACGTCGAAGATCACTGGGCTATTTTGCGTGACGTTCTTCATCACGTTAAAGCCAAGCATATCAACAACCAAGTTGTCATAGCCGAAGTTGCTGCCGCGATCGCACAGAATAACCTGATCGTTACCGCCTTCAACGAACTTGTCATAGATGTTGCCCATTTGGCCTGGGCTCACAAACTGTGGCTTCTTCACGTTGATGACTGCGCCAGTTTTCGCCATCGCTTCCACCAGATCGGTCTGACGCGCGAGGAAGGCCGGCAACTGAATCACATCAACCACGTCAGCCACAGGTTGCGCCTGCGATGCTTCGTGCACGTCGGTGATGATTTTCACACCGAAAGTCTGCTTTAGCTCCTGGAAAATCTTCATGCCCTCTTCCAGGCCTGGACCACGATAGGATTTGATCGAAGAGCGGTTCGCTTTATCAAAAGAGGCTTTGAATACGTAAGGGATGCCGAGTTTGTCGGTGACCTTAACGTAGTGTTCGCAGATGCGCATGGCGAGATCGCGCGATTCCAGCACGTTCATG
Source organism: Enterobacter sp. Sphag1F (assembly GCF_014193275.1). Classification (NCBI taxonomy): domain Bacteria; kingdom Pseudomonadati; phylum Pseudomonadota; class Gammaproteobacteria; order Enterobacterales; family Enterobacteriaceae; genus Enterobacter; species Enterobacter sp. Sphag1F. The sequence continues at coordinate 370,292 of NZ_JACHZD010000001.1, forward strand.
CCGCCGAAGAGAACGAATGGCAGATCGTTTGCGACCTTGATATCGCCGATTTTCACTACTTTCTGTGTCATGCCCTTTCCTTTCCTTTTATCGGGTCACGCTTAGTGCAGCGTGACCTGTTTCTGTTCAATTGCGTGAATCTGCACTTTAATCATTTCGCTGACCGGATCTTCAGGACACTGTTCAACGAAATAGGTCAAATCAGTCAGCGCGATGTGTTCACACTCTAATTGCGCGTAAATCAAACCACGGTCGCGAATCTCATAAGGATCATCAGGATCGATCTGCAGCAGCACTTTGCTGACGTTCAGCGCCAGCTCCATCTGCTTCTCTTCCATCAGCGCGGATTTCAAGGTGTCGAGCATCTTGCGCATCACGTTGATGGTCTTGGCTTCGTCGAGATCGTCGTTATACAGCTTGGCGGTTGGGCTGATGTTGCCTTTGAGCCACACTTCCAGCGTATGCGTATCCAGCGTTTCGCCGTTGAACGGGTTGATCAGCCACATTTCGCCATCTAACCAGTCGGCGCGCAGAATCAGCTGCGTCGGGAAAATCACCGGCATCAGCGGTAATTCCAGCTCATCGGCGATGTGCAGCAGAATCACACCCAGCGACACTGCGGTGCCCTGACGGCTCTTCAATACTTTGTCGATCCACAGCGCGTCAGAGAGATTGTAGACGCCGCTGGCGCCACCAAATCCCCATTGACGATAGAACAGCTCCAGCAGCTTACCCAGCTGCAAATCGGCGTCCTGCTCGCTGCTGATGAACTCACGGGCTTCATCGACCATTGCCGCCAACTGTTGTTGCACAGAAGGCGCAGAAAAATCATTGCGTATGGCGCATGTGGCGCCAATCACCGCTTCACTCAACGGTGTTTCACTGTAATCGAGTTGCTCTGGCGAGGTCATACAATCCCCAATAACGGCATTTTGGTCATCGCCAGCTTAATCACAAACAGCAAAGCTACGATTGCAATCAGGAAGGCGATCCAACGTGTCCCCATTTTACGTGGGCGACGGCTCAATGCCACGGAACCTAAGGCGATGTAGATAATAACCGCTAACAGCTTCTCCGTCAGCCAGCTTCCTTGCGGTGTGAACGGATAAAAGTGCGTAATCATCACCAGCAGCGCACCGCTTAACAGCAAAAAGGTGTCATTGATGTGCGGCGCAACGCGCACCCAGCGGCGCTGCAGCATTGCTGAGCCGGTGGTTTGCCAGTAGAAGCGCAGCAAAAACAGACAAATCGTCAGCGCGACGGTCAGCAAGTGAAAATGTTTAATGAGGGGATACCAGCTCGCCATCGTTATTCCTTGTTAAAAAATTGTCCTAGTGTTACGCGCGGATTACCGCCGTAATCGTCAACGGTGCTTACCGCCTGATAACCGTGCTGCGTCATGATGGCGCGTACGGCTGCGCCTTGCTGCCAGCCATGTTCCAGCAGCAGCCACCCACCCGCGTGCAGCCAGTTCGGTGCGCTGTGAATGATGAAACGTAAATCGGCCAAACCCTGATCGTCCGCCACTAGCGCGCTGAGCGGTTCAAAGCGCACGTCGCCCTGCTGCAGATGTTCATCGGCGGCATCAATATAGGGCGGATTGCTGACAATCAGATCAAAACGTTGGGCGGGAAGATCGCTGAACCAGTTGCTGAGGATGAAGCGGGCGTTTTCGATGTGCAGACGTTGCGCGTTGTCCTGCGCCAGTTCCACTGCGGCTGCAATGCGATCGCAGCCGATAACCTGACAGCCTGGCCGTTCGCTGGCCAGCGCCAGCGCAATCGCGCCGGTGCCGGTGCCCAAATCCAGCAGTGAAATTGCAGTGGCCGGCAGATGCGCCAGCGCTTGTTCCACCAGCACTTCGGTGTCCGGGCGCGGGATCAGCGTGGCATCGCTGACGCGCAACGGCAGCGACCAGAATTCACGCTCGCCAACCAGATGCGCAATCGGCTCACCGTTAACGCGGCGCGCCAGCAGCGCATTCAGCTGTTCCTGCTGCTGCGCGTCCAATTCGGCATCGTCAAAGGCGATCAGCCAACTGCGCGGTTTGCCCGTCACGAAACCCAGCAATATTTCCGCATCGCGCTTCGGGCTGTCGCCGCCACAGAGCGCTACCACAGCCTGCTGTAGCCAGCGACGGATGATCATTAGTCCTGTCCAGCCAGCGCGGCCAGCTGATCGGCTTGATACTCCTGCACAATCGGCTCAATCAGGGAATCCAGCTTGCCTTCCATCACCTCGTCGAGACGATAAACCGTCAGGTTGATGCGGTGATCGGTCACGCGGCCCTGCGGGAAGTTATAGGTGCGGTTACGATCCGAACGGTCGCCGCTGCCGAGCAGGTTACGACGCGTTGAGGCTTCTGCGGCATTACGCTTCGCCGTTTCCGCCGCGTGAATACGCGCGCCCAACACCGCCAACGCTTTGGCTTTGTTTTTGTGCTGAGAACGTTCGTCCTGACACTCCACCACAATGCCGGTTGGCAAGTGGGTGATACGAATGGCGGAATCGGTGGTGTTAACGTGCTGACCACCGGCACCGGAGGAACGGAAGGTGTCGATTTTCAAATCGCCGGCGTTGATTTCCGGCATTTCCGCTTCTGGCAGCTCCGGCATCACCGCAACGGTACAAGCTGAAGTGTGAATACGCCCCTGCGATTCGGTTTCCGGCACGCGCTGGACACGATGACCGCCGGATTCAAATTTAAAGCGGCCATACGCGCCGTCGCCGATGATGCGCGCGATCACTTCTTTATAGCCGCCGTGCTCACCTTCGTTGGCGCTGATGATCTCCACCTGCCAGCGACGTGCTTCAGCATAACGGCTGTACATACGGAACAGATCGCCGGCAAAAATCGCCGCTTCATCACCGCCGGTACCGGCGCGCACTTCGACAAAGCACGGACGTTCATCGTCGGGATCTTTCGGCAGCAGCAGCACTTGCAGCTGTTGTTCCAGCTCTTCACGCTTCTCGCGTGACAGCTTCAATTCTTCCTGCGCCATCTCGCGCATTTCCGGGTCTTGCAGCATCATTTCGGCAGTTTCAACATCTTCCTGCACCTGCTGCCATTCGCGGAAACAACGGGTGACGTCGCTAAGCTGGGCATATTCGCGTGATAACGCACGGAAACGATCCTGATCGGCAATCACGCCGGCATCGCCCAGCAACGCTTCCACTTCCTCGTGGCGTTCCTGGAGCGCTTCCAGCTTGGCAACAATAGAGCTCTTCATGTAATAGCGGGTATCCCAGTGATAGGTCGTGACTGACCAGATTACTCTAAACCGAGGCTGTCACGTAAGATCTGCAGGCGTTCGCTGTCGCCGTCGCGCGCGGCCTGCTGCAGTGATTTGGTTGGTGCATGAATTAAACGGTTGGTCAGCTTATGCGCCAACTCTTGCAATACTTTTTCGGCGTCAGCGCCCTGCTGCAGCGCGGCCAGCGCGCGTTCCTGTAACTCGGCGCGTACCTGATCGGCCTGCGAACGGTATTCACGAATGGTCTCAACCGCGCTTTGCGCGCGCAGCCAGGCCATAAATTCGCCGCTCTCCTGCACCACAATGCTTTCAGCCTGCACGGCGGCGGCTTTACGCTGCGCCATGTTCTGCTCGATGATCGCTTGCAGATCATCAACGCTGTAGAGATAGGCGTTCGCCAGCTTGCCCACTTCCGGCTCGACATCGCGCGGTACGGCGATATCCACCAGCAGCATCGGCTGATTGCGACGCGCTTTCAGCGCGCGCTCCACCATGCCTTTACCGATAATCGGCAGCGGGCTGGCGGTAGACGAAATAATGATGTCGGCATCGGCCAGACGCGTTTCGATATCGCCGAGGCCAATCACTTCTGCCCCAACTTCATCAGCCAGCAGCTGCGCACGCTCGCGTGTGCGGTTGGCGATCATCAGCTTCTTGACGGAGTGTTCGCGCAGATGACGCGCCACTAACTCGATGGTTTCACCGGCGCCGACCAGCAGCACGTTAACGGTGCTGAGCGATTCAAAGATTTGACGCGCCAGGGAACAGGCAGCGAAGGCGACCGATACGGCGCTGGCGCCAATCTCGGTTTCGGTGCGTACACGCTTGGCTACCGAGAAGGTTTTCTGGAACATGCGCTCCAGTTCACTGCTCAGCGCGTGATCGCGTGACGAATCAACGAAGGCTTTTTTTACCTGACCTAAAATCTGTGGTTCACCCAACACCAGTGAATCCAACCCGCTAGCTACACGCATCAGATGGCTGACTGCCGCGTTATCCTGATGCCAGTAGAGGCTGTTGCGCACATCCTCTTCACGCAGATCGTGATAGTCACACAGCCAACGCACCAGCTTCTCCTGCAGGTCGGCTTGCTGCTCTACACTGAGGTAGAGTTCCGTACGGTTGCAGGTCGAGAGGACCACGCCGCTCTGCACCATCGGCTGGGACAGCAGGCTATTCAGCGCCAGTTCCAGCGTGTCTGGTGTAAACGCAACGCGTTCGCGTAGCGCAACAGGTGCAGTTTTGTGGTTGATTCCGAGTGCAAGCAGCGTCATGTGATTCGGGTTGGGATATCCCAAGAGTTGTCAGGGTTTTGTGCAGCGCATTCTACAAGATGCCACAGGTCAAGAAAAGCCATACAAAGCCTATGACTGTAATAAGATTAAACTGATCGTGCGCAATTATTGCCATAACAGCATTGACGGCTCACATGCGGATGGTTAGCGTTACCGGTTACGAAGTAAAAACGTGTCTGAGGAGATGACCACGTGATGCATTTGCCCCCGCGCAAGTTACTGCGCCTTTTACCCCTTGCCAGCGTGTTACTGGCTGCATGTACCATTAACAAACCACAAGGTCCGGGCCCAAGCACCACGTCACCGCAATGGCAGCAGCATCAACAAGCCGTGGCGAAAATCAGCCAGTATCAGACGCGCGGCGCGTTCGCGTACCTGTCGGATAAGCAAAAAGTCTATGCGCGCTTTAACTGGCAGCAAACCGCTGCCGATCGCTATCGTCTGCTGTTAACCAATCCGCTCGGCAGCACCGAATTGCAGCTGGATGCGCAAGGTTCCGTGGTGCAGATCGTTGATAACAAAGGCAAGCGCTACGTCAGCAACGATGCAGAGAAGATGATTTCACAGCTTACCGGCATGGATATCCCGCTCGCTAATCTGCGTCAGTGGATGATGGGCTTGCCGGGCGATGCTAGCGATTATCAGCTGAACAACAATTACCAGCTGCAAAGCCTGAACTACAGCCGTAACGGCCAGCAGTGGAAAGTGAACATTTCTGATTACGACAGCAAAGTGAATCCACCGCTGCCGGCGAATCTGGAGCTGTCTGAAGGCGGCCAGCGCATCAAATTACGCATGGATAGCTGGACCACCCAATGATCACCACGTGGCCCGCGCCAGCAAAACTGAATCTTTTTCTGTACATCACTGGCCGTCGTCCTGACGGCTACCACAACCTGCAAACGCTGTTTCAATTTCTCGATTACGGTGACACGCTGGAAATCACGCCAGACAGCAGCGGCAAGATTACCTTGCTGACACCGCTGGATGGCGTGCCGGATGAAGAGAACCTGATTGTGCGTGCCGCGCAGGCATTAAAAACCTTCGCCACCGCGCGTGGCACTTTGCCTGCGCAAGCCGGTGCGACCATCGCGCTGGAGAAAGTTTTGCCGATGGGCGGCGGGCTTGGCGGCGGTTCTTCGGATGCGGCAACGGTGTTAGTGGCGCTGAATCATCTGTGGCAAACCGGCTTAAGCGTTGCTGAGCTGGCAGCGATTGGCATCAAGCTGGGCGCGGATGTGCCAGTGTTTATTGGTGGTCACGCAGCCTTTGCTGAAGGCGTGGGCGAACTGTTGCAGCCGGCTGAACCGGCAGAAAAATGGTATCTGGTGGCGCATCCGGGCGTGAGTATCGCAACGCCGGATCTGTTCCGCGATCCCGATCTGACGCGCGATTCACCAATCCGCACATTAGATGAACTGTCACAGCGTCCTTTTCACAATGATTGTGAGTCTGTGGCAAGAAAACGTTTTCGTAAGGTTGATGAGCTGCTTTCCTGGCTGCTAGAATACGCGCCGTCGCGCCTGACTGGGACCGGAGCTTGTGTGTTTGCTGAATTTGACACCGAATCCGACGCACGTCAGGTGCTGGAGCTTGCCCCGAAATGGATTTGCGGATTTGTGGCGCGCGGGCTTAACCTCTCGCCGTTGCAGCGCACACTTTCTGGGCTAAAAGCGTCTACGTGACAGTGTCACACGTTCCAGACACTGCATGTTGCGCATTAACACACCCGTATGAACATGCTCTTTGGTATTCGCCGGTTACTCTAGAGCCGTTCATTCTCTGGACGCCAAGCCTGAGGTTCTTCTCGTGCCTGATATGAAGCTATTTGCTGGTAACGCCACCCCGGAACTAGCACAACGTATTGCCAACCGCCTTTACACTAGCCTCGGAGACGCCGCTGTTGGCCGTTTCAGTGATGGTGAAGTAAGTGTACAGATCAACGAAAATGTACGCGGTGGTGATATTTTCATCATCCAGTCCACCTGTGCCCCCACCAACGATAATCTGATGGAGCTGGTTGTGATGGTCGACGCTTTGCGTCGGGCTTCTGCTGGTCGTATTACTGCTGTTATTCCTTACTTTGGCTATGCGCGTCAGGATCGCCGTGTGCGTTCTGCTCGTGTACCGATCACCGCCAAAGTGGTTGCCGATTTCCTCTCCAGCGTGGGCGTTGACCGTGTTCTCACCGTTGACCTGCATGCTGAACAGATTCAGGGCTTCTTTGATGTCCCGGTGGATAACGTCTTCGGCAGCCCAATCCTGCTAGAAGATATGCTGCAAATTGGCCTGGAAAATCCAATTGTGGTTTCCCCAGACATCGGTGGCGTAGTGCGTGCCCGCGCCATCGCTAAACTGCTTAACGATACCGATATGGCTATCATCGACAAACGCCGCCCGCGCGCGAACGTTTCTCAGGTGATGCACATTATTGGTGACGTTGCGGGTCGTGACTGTGTACTAGTCGACGATATGATCGACACCGGCGGTACGCTGTGCAAAGCGGCTGAAGCGTTGAAAGAGCGCGGCGCGAAACGTGTCTTCGCCTACGCCACTCACCCAATCTTCTCTGGCAACGCGGTGGAAAACCTGCGTAAGTCTGTGATTGACCAGGTGATTGTCTGCGATACCATTCCGCTGTCTGAAGAGATGAAATCTCTGCCAAACGTGCGTACTTTGACGCTGTCTGGCATGTTGGCCGAAGCGATTCGTCGTATCAGCAACGAAGAATCAATCTCCGCGATGTTTGAGCATTAATTCATCGCGTGAAACCGGGCTTCGTGCCCGGTTTTTCTTTGTTGACTGCCTTAAACCTTACTCACCGATTAAGCCACTTTCGCCGCCGATATTTGCGCGATAAATTTCGTTAAATCCCGCTATTCTCGCTGCCATCCACTCTTTTCCAGCAACTCGCATTGCCGCCCTTTAGCAGTCCAATAATTAATGGTATTTTCTCCCCCACTTTTGCCAAGAGCTCCGACCACTATGACTCTCGACATCTACACACTGTTTGTTTGCGAGCTCTATGTGCTGGGGTTTTTGAGTATCATTTTGGTTTTTGCCTGGATTGGTGCGCAGTACGATCGCGTATTGGGCTGCACCACGCTGGCGTTGGTTTTAACGTTGACCGCGGTGTTCCTTAGCAGCTTACGCAGCGCGGGATTCCAGTTTTTACCGGTAGCGGTCGGCAACATCATGCTGCTGCTGGCTTACGGCAATCTGCTCAATGCCTTCCGCATCTTCTGCGGTAAAACCATTGGACTCAGCTGGTTAGGCGGCGGTTTGTTATGGGCAATTCTGTGCCTGTTCCCCGAGTTTTATCACAGCCAGCCGAAGCGCGTGTTGGTGGTTTGCCTGCTGTGTATCATTTATACCGGCGCGCTGATCCGCTTGCTGTGGCGCGTGCATGCCTCGTTAACCGTCACCTTCTGGCCAGCGCAAATCCTGCTGTGGATTCATCTGCTGTTTCACGTGGCGCGCATCTTTCTGGATGATGCGGTGGCAACGCCGGTGCGTGGTGCGATTGGCGGCTCCAGCTTCTCGGTTTATGTGATTCTCGAATCGATTCTGTTTGTCATTGGCCTGAGCTTCACCATTCTGGCGATGGTGAATGAGCGCACGCAAATCGCCCACAAACTGGCATCAATGCTTGATCCGCTCACCAGCGTGTGGAATCGTCGCGCACTGTTCGAGCAGGCAGATAAAATGGTGCTGCGCAGCGCGCGACAATCGCAGCAATTTGTTTACAGCGCGGTGCTGTTCGATCTGGACCATTTTAAAAGTATCAACGACCGTTTTGGCCATCAGCAAGGCGATCAGGTATTAATTGATTTTTGTCAGGTGGTGCAAGCGTTGTTGCCGGAGAGTGGACATTTTGCCCGCTTGGGCGGTGAAGAGTTTGCAGCGATTATTCCCGGCGATGCCGAGCAGGCGCAGCGCGTGTGTGAATGTATCCGTTTAGCGACACAGCTGTCGCAACCCAACGACGTGCGCTATACCGTCAGTATCGGCTTTGCCACCGCGCTGCAGCCCGGCGAACCTTTCCCGCCGTTGCTGGCGCTGGCCGATGAAGCTTTGTATCGCGCAAAAGCCAGCGGCCGTAACCGCATCGAATGTTATCTCGCGCAGTTACAGCCGCTGCAGCAAACCGTACTCACTTAATGTGATGAGTGATTGCGACGGCAACGCTTATCACCGTAATGACGCAACCAGTAATAGCGATCTTCTACGCGCTCACGTCCGCTGACGCGCGCGCCGACCAGCCACAGCAAAGCGCCAACGAAGATGCTGAACATCGCACCGTGCGCGAGAAATTGTGGCAGATTGAGTGAAGGAAGCTGATTGATAATGGAATAGCCGACGCCCAATACCATCGTCAGTAAACCCAAACACATCAAACCGTTACCTACAAAGCGGCAATTTTGACGTTTCATGATCCACCTCCATCCTTATAAAAGCAAAACAGCACGTATGGTTAACTAGCCATAAGCTTAGGCAATAGTTGCCGCTTAAGTTGCGTACAGGATCACATATCCTTCACAACCTTTGACAAATCTTTACCGCCAGTACCTTGATTTCGATAGAAAATGATTAGTCACGCAGAGACATTATCTGCTACTTGCGACCTTTGTCATCCGTGCCGCCAGGCAGTAAACTATCGCCCTTTCCGCAGCAAGACAGGATAAACATCGTGAGCAGCATTAAACTGATTGTGGGGCTGGCCAATCCCGGCGCTGAATACGCCGCAACGCGCCATAACGCGGGTGCCTGGTATGTCGATTTACTGGCGAGCCGCAACAATCAGTCGTTAAAAGACGAGCCAAAATTTTACGGCTACACCACGCGCCTGTCGCTGGCGGGAGAAGATGTGCGCCTGCTGGTGCCCACCACGTTTATGAATCTCAGCGGGAAAGCGGTGGCGGCGATGGCGACCTTCTATCGCATTGCGCCAGAAGAGATTTTGGTGGCGCACGATGAGCTGGATTTACCGCCAGGCGTGGCAAAATTTAAGCAAGGTGGCGGCCACGGCGGCCATAACGGCCTGAAAGACATCATCAGCAAGCTGGGCAACAACAATAATTTTCACCGTTTACGCGTCGGTATTGGCCATCCAGGCGACCGCAATAAAGTCACCGGTTTCGTGCTAGGCAAGCCGCCAGCTAGCGAACAAAAGCTGATTGACGATGCCGTAGACGAAGCGGTGCGCTGCACCGAGTTGTGGCTGAAAGAAGACAAGATCAAGGCGATGAACCGCCTGCACGCCTTCAAGGCGGGCTAAGGCCAATTCCCGCGCTGCAGAAGGCAATTCTGTGTATAATGCGCGAAATTTTTTGAATCTGTCGGCGCTATTAAAAAGCGCCGCGCACTCAGTGAGAAAGGTAATCAGACCATGGGATTTAAATGCGGTATTGTGGGCCTGCCGAACGTCGGTAAATCCACCCTGTTCAACGCGCTGACTAAAGCGGGTATCGAAGCAGCCAACTTTCCGTTCTGCACCATCGAGCCAAACACCGGTGTAGTGCCAATGCCCGATCTGCGCCTCGATCAGCTGAGCGAGATTGTTAAGCCACAGCGTGTGGTGCCAACCACCATGGAATTCGTTGATATCGCCGGTCTGGTGAAAGGCGCGTCCAAAGGTGAAGGCCTCGGTAACCAGTTCCTGACCAACATCCGTGAAACCGAAGCCATCGGCCACGTAGTGCGCTGCTTCGAAAACGACAACATCATCCACGTTGCGGGCAAAGTTAACCCGGCGGAAGATATTGACGTGATCAACACCGAGCTGGCGCTGTCGGATCTCGACACCTGCGAACGTGCGATTCAGCGTTGCCAGAAGAAAGCCAAAGGCGGCGACAAAGATGCTAAAGCCGAACTGGCTGCGCTGGAGAAGTGCCTGCCGCACCTGTCAGAAGCGGGCATGCTGCGCGCACTGAAGCTGGATGCTGACGAGAAAGCGGCAATCCGCTATCTCAGCTTCCTGACGCTGAAGCCAACCATGTACATCGCCAACGTCAACGAAGACGGTTTCGAAAACAATCCGTACCTCGATCAGGTGCGTGCGATTGCCGAAGCTGAAGGTTCAGTAGTGGTGCCAGTGTGTGCTGCGGTTGAATCTGATATCGCTGAGCTGGAAGATGACGAGCGCGACGAGTTCATGGCTGAATTGGGTCTGGAAGAGCCGGGCCTGAACCGCGTGATCCGCGCCGGTTATGCGTTGCTGAACCTGCAAACCTACTTCACCGCTGGCGTGAAAGAAGTGCGTGCATGGACCATCCCTGTTGGTGCCACTGCGCCACAGGCGGCGGGTAAAATCCACACCGACTTCGAGAAAGGCTTTATCCGCGCTCAGACCATCGCATTTGAAGATTTCGTTGCGTTCAAAGGCGAACAAGGCGCGAAAGAAGCCGGCAAGATGCGCTCAGAAGGAAAAGAGTACATCGTTAAAGATGGTGACGTGATGAACTTCCTGTTCAACGTCTAAAGTCTTAATGTTGTCTGCCGCGCTATCGCGTCAGACAAAAAATCCCAAAATCCACGCATTGGCGTGGATTTTTTTATCCCTTTTACCCAGGCGAATTGGTTGCAAAAACTGGCGACATAGTGCGTTCTCTTATTTCAGCGGAAATTCACAGCGGTAACGGGCGATCCTGGATCACCGTTTTCATCACCAGCGTCGACGTTAACCGTTGAACACCGGGCAGACCGGATAGCTTTTCATCATACAGCTGCTGGAAAGCGGGCAAATCGCGTGTGGTGATGTGCAGCAGATAATCCGGATCGCCAAACAAACGCTGCGCCAGTGTAATTTGCGGCAAATCCTTTACCGCGTCTTCGAACGCACTCACCGCACGGCGATCGCCTTCGCGTAAAGTCACAAACACGATTGCCGAAAAGTTATATCCCAGACAGACGGGATCAAGATGCGCGCGATACCCACGGATAATGCCGCTTTGTTCCAGCGCTTTAACCCGGCGATGGCAAGGAGAGAGGCTCAGCCCAACCCGTTCTGCCAGCTCCGTCACCGATAAACGACCATCCGTTTGCAGTTCAGCAAGAATATTGCGGTCAATACGATCCATTTGGAAACTTATTCCTAAATTAGCGTTTAGCACACCCCATATTAAGAGCACATTCTAACTATCTGAGGATATTCTTTCTAGCGAATGACGCATGACGTAATAGATGATTCATCCGCTAACCGGGACTGAGAACGTGCTTAACAAACTACCTTTAATGCGCTTCTGCGCGATGTTTTCTTACCTCAACGTTGAGATGAAAGGTGCATCGCCATGGCGCTGAGTTTCTTCGCAGCATTTTGGGCCGTATCGGTTCTATTCGTTATCACACCGGGCGCTGACTGGGCCTATGCGATTTCCGCGGGCATGCGTGGAGGGCGGGTGATCCCGGCGGTTCTGGGTCTGCTCAGCGGCCACCTGATTGCCACGCTTATTGTTGCGGCTGGCGTTGGCACGATGGTCGCCAGCTTACCGGCGTTGATGAAAGTGTTAACCGTGGCGGGCGCGTGCTATTTAATCTGGCTGGGCATCGGCATGTTGCGACATCCCACCATTCCCAGTGCAGGAGACGCCACTGACGCAGGCAATGCCGGTCGCTGGGCGCTGAAAGGGCTTTGCATCAGTGGCCTCAACCCAAAGGTGTTTCTACTGTTTCTGGCGCTGTTACCACAGTTCACCGACCCGCAGGGCGCATGGCCTCTGCCATTACAGATGGCAGCGTTAGGTATGGTTCATGTATTTAGCTGCGCGGTGGTGTACCTGATTGTAGGATTAGGTTCCAGAGCGGTGTTACGCACCCGCCCGCAGGCTGCACGAAGGGTCAGCCAAACATCCGGTGCTCTGATGATCGTCATCGCAGCACTCTTACTGACAGAATCGCTTTGATGAGACATTGAAATGCCAGATATCACGCTAACCCACCTGCAAAAAATGAAACTGCGTGGCGAAAAGATTGCCATGCTGACCTGCTACGATGCGACATTTGCGCATGAGTCCAGCCGTGCTGGCGTCGATATGCTGCTGATCGGCGATACGCTCGGGATGATCCTGCAGGGCCACGACAGCACGCTGCCGGTCACCCTTGATGATATGGCGTATCACACGGCCAGCGTGAAAAGCGGTAATGCCGGCAGCTTTATCATCGCCGATCTCTCCTTCATGACCTACGCCTCGCCTGAACAGGCGCTGCAAAGCTCGGGCCGCTTGATGCAGGCCGGTGCGCAGATGGTGAAGCTTGAAGGCGGTGAATGGCTGTGTGAATCCGTTCGCCAGTTAACGCGCAATGGCATCCCAGTCTGCGCGCACATTGGACTGACACCGCAATCAGTAAATGTGTTTGGTGGTTTCAAAGTTCAGGGGCGAGGCCAGGAGCAGGCGCAGACTCTGATCGATGCGGCGATAAAATTGGAAGCGGCCGGTGCGGCAATGATTTTGGTTGAAGCTGTTCCCAGCTCGGTGGGCAAAGCGTTGAGCGAAGCGGTTGCTGTTCCGGTTATCGGCATTGGCGCTGGCGTTGATACCGATGGTCAGGTGTTAGTGCTGCACGATATGCTCGGGCTCAGCATCACCGGGCGTGCGCCTAAGTTTGTGCGTAACTTTATGTCGGGTCAGGAAAGCATTCAGGCCGCCATTCAGAGCTATGTTGCAGCAGTCAAGGACAGGAGCTTTCCGGCAGCCGAGCATTGTTACGCGGAATAGCGCCGCAGACATCAACGTCTAATCTGTTGCTAGCAATAAAAAGCCCAGTTATTAACTGGGCTTTTTTTTATAACCAAAATCTCACGTCTGTCAGGCGGCTTTATCCGTCATCGCTACCCGCGCATCCAGCTCTTCAGGCGTTTTCAGGAATGGCGTCAGCACGCCGCTCAACACATAAAGCCCGGCATAAATCCCCAGCACCCCGCCCGCACCCAGCGATGAGTAGAACAGCGCAGTGATGGCAGGTGCGATAAATGCGCCCAGACCTGCACCCAGATTCAGCACCGACATCGCCGCGCCCTTGCTGTCCGGGGCCAGTAACGGGAACAGTGCTGATAGCGGCACATAACCGGCCATGGTAATGCCGCACAGACACAGCACGAACGCCATCACATAGAAGTTATGGCCCAGCACCTGCGGCACTGCCCAAACCAGAATCAGCACCGCGGCATAGCCAAAGCCGCCGACCCACATGATGGTGGTACGCCAGCCAAACTTATCGCCGAAGAAGCCAAAGAACAGGTTGGCAAAAATCGCCACCAGGAACACCGCCGACCACATATGCAGCCATTCGGTTTTGCTGTAGCCAAAACTGATCAGATACAGCGGCAGGAAGGTGGCTAAACCATATTGGGCGATGCCGTTGACCGATTTCACCACCAATCCCATGGCGATCACCGGACGCTGCAAAATGGTGATGCCTTTAATTAACTCCGCCGCGCTGAAGGGATGAATTTCAGATGCAGGTACCACGTCACGGTTCACCCAAATGCCTAACACTGATCCCACCACCACAAACACCATACCGATCCACAGCACATGAATTTCGCCCATTACCGGCAGTGCCAGCGAGGAGAAGAACGGACCGATGACACTTAAACCCAGCGAGAAGGTAAACCAGAACCAACCCACTGCGGTAGAACGGCGCTCCACCGGCGTGCTGTAGTTAATCCAGATGAGAAACGAGTAGGCAAACAGCGGATAACCGATGCCGCGAATGGCATAAAATGGCAGCATCCAGGCCATGTGCATGGTCTTCAGACCAATGCCGATAAACCCGATGCTGCCGATGACGAAGGTGATCAGCCCATACACCATCACTTTGCGCGGTCCGAGGGTTTGCACCAGTACGCCAGTTACCCAGGCCGCCAGCGTCACCGTGACACCGTATGCGGTGATCAGATAAGAGGCCTGCGCGACGGACAGCCCTTTATCCACCAGCCAGATGGCAATCCACGCTTGTTCTACACCATCGCCGATCATAAATATCGCGAGGCCGATATAGCCCCAAAGCAAGTTTTTAGGCAAACCTATTTTATCGAACATAGTTTCCCCCAGTGTCAGACACTGACTGGTCGTAGTTAATAGAGGTAAGTTTTAATTTTGTTTTTATTCAGCGATGATTTTCATCAGCATGCCCTGCACTTTCAGTGCATCCTGGCTTTTAATCAGCTGATCGATCTCATCAATGCTCAGGCGATCGATAAAGCTTGAAAGCGCTTTATACATGCGAATATTTTGCGCGCATTCGGCAACCGGATCTTCACGGCTTGGGAAGGTATCGAAATAGATTAGGCCGCTGAAGTTAACGCGTTTTGCGTAATAGATGTATTCCAGCGTCTGCATCAGATGCACTGAACCCAGCATCAACCCATCATCAAAATGGCCATAACCATCATTCAGGTGGAAACCCACCAAACGGTTTTTGCGTGCCGACTGGAACAGCGAGAAGGCGGGATTCTCTTTCTTCATGATCATGTGGCAAAAATCGAGGGTAATACCGAGATTATCGGAGCCCACGTCATCAATCAGCATCAGCGTTGAAGAGACATCGCCAATAAACGAGAAGGTGCGCGGCTCATACGGCTTGTATTCAAAGCTGAATTGCATATCCGCGTGGGACTGCGTCACGGTCTGTAATGCGCTGACCAGCCACTCATAGGCGCGGAAGTAATCCTGCTGGAACGGATAATCGTAGCCATCGTAGCCAAACCACAGCGTGACGGTATTACCACCGAGGTATTTGCACATCTCTGCGGCTTCAAGGGTAATTTCAATCGCTTTTTTACGCAGTGCGGCATCCGGATTGGTGAATTCACCGTCAATGAACTCTTTGTTATAACGCAATGCAATGCCACCGACCTGCAAATTGTTATCGGCGATGGTCTGCTTGATCAGTTCTTTATCCTGACCAATAAAATGTTCCGGATAATTCAGTTCAATATGCGTCAAGCCCGCAACGGTACCCATACGCGTAATAAGATCGCAAGTATCCATTTTGTTCTTCGCCGCAAACAGATCGGCTCTGGAGCGAAATGAATTTATACGTGATGAGAATTTCATTTTTAAATTACCTTTAATGGGATTTCCACTTTCTTATAAATGAGAACATTCATCAGGTAAATGCGGGCAGATAAATACTACCGCTAATAAAATAAAAAAGTGATTTATCATAGTGAAAGTTTTACTACGAGTAAAATCATTTAAATACAACAAGTTAAATACTCATTTTCCTGCTAGTAAAATAACAGGCGCAATTGCACTACTATTATTTTACTGACAGTAAAATGCATCAGTAAAACGTTTTACAGCATGTGATCCAGTTAACACTTTTCCCCTAATCACCATGCTAGCTTAGCGACAACGTTTTTATTGAGCGCTCAACATGCATAACCGACTTAAAGGCAATGAGATATTCCTGCTGGCTCGCACGCTTGCACCTGAGCTGGGAAAAAAGGAACGTTCTATTGCACGATTTATTGACGACAATCCGCAGTCATTATCTAAAATGTGCATCACTGATATTGCGAATTATCTGAATGTCAGCGTATCGAGCATTACTAAAGTATCGAAGAAACTCGGCTTTACCGGTTTTCACGATCTGAAAATCAATATCGCCCGACAAGTTAGCTCGCAGGAAGAGATTATCGATATTCCAGTGATTCCGGATTCAGAGAAATATGTTGAGCAGGTGATTGAAAGCACCTTTTTAAATTCAGTGCTGGCGCTGCAGGATTCCCTGAGCGTAATTAACACTGCCGTGATCAAAGCGGTGGCGTATCTGTTTATTAATAAGCCAGAAAGCGCGCGCATTTTTATTGCCGGATGCGGTGGTTCAGGCTCAATCTGTGATGACTTCAATCATAAGCTGCTGAAAATTGGCATCTTCTCATCGGTGTTCAGTGACAGCCACAAGCAGTTGATGACCGCCTCGTTGATGCAACCCGGCGATATCCTGCTGGCGATTTCCCACTCCGGCCAAACCACAGACATTATCCAGATGGTAAAAGCGGCGAATGAGAACGGCGCAGAAACCATCTGCCTGACCAATTATCCCAACAGCCCACTGAGTTTAATTGCCAGGCACTCGATTATCTCCTCGGTTAAAAACAATCCGATTACCGGAGAAAACGCCACCACGCGCATTGTGCATCTGAATATTCTCGATGCCATTTTTACCATTATCGCCAGCAAGACCAGCGAAAAAAGCCAGACCAGTTTACACAACACCAGAAATGCGGTTGCGTCCAAACGCACCGCCAATTAAGGGCCGAAATGATGAAACATAATATTGTTGTTATTGGCAGTCTTAACTACGACATTCTTGTCCAGCAGGATCGCCTGCCGGAAATTGGGGAGACGTTTACCGGCAACGAATTAATGCTAATGCCGGGCGGAAAAGGAGCAAACCAGGCGGTTCAGTGCGCCAAGCTGGGCTTGAACGTCAATATGGTGGGCTGCGTTGGCAATGATATTTATGGCAGTGAGCTCATAAAATCGCTGAATGAAAACGGCGTTTCGGTGGATAACATTAGCCAACGCGGAAAAACCTCCGGCATTGGCATCGTGCAGATTCTGGAATCCGGTGATTACTGCAGCACCATTATTAAAGGCGCAAACTACCTGATTACCGAATCCGACATTCACGATGGGTTATTCAGCGATCGC
Organism: Enterobacter sp. Sphag1F; assembly: GCF_014193275.1. Lineage (NCBI taxonomy): Bacteria > Pseudomonadati > Pseudomonadota > Gammaproteobacteria > Enterobacterales > Enterobacteriaceae > Enterobacter > Enterobacter sp. Sphag1F. The sequence continues at coordinate 387,503 of NZ_JACHZD010000001.1, forward strand.
CCACTGTTAATCCTGCAGTCGGAAATTCCCGACCCTGTGGTTGAACGTGCCATCAGCGTGGCACGTCGTCACGATTGCCAGATTTTGCTCAACAACGCGCCAGCACGCGAAATCTCTTCGCAGGCGCTGAGCCAGGTTGATTTTCTGGTAGTGAATGAGACCGAAGCCAGCTTTATGAGCAAAACTTCCGTCACTTCGGTCAAGGAAGCGATGACCTGCGCAGCTACGCTACAGCAAAAGGTGAATGGCCGGGTGATTATCACGCTGGGCGAGAAAGGCGCGGTGTTATCCGGTGATGCAGGTGCCAGACATTATCCCGCCGTGTTCTGCCCGGATGTGGTGGATACCACCGGCGCAGGCGATTCATTTATTGGCGGCATTGCCTATTGCCTGGTGAACAACATTGCTCTGGAAGACGCGATTCCTTTCGCTGCTGAAATCAGCTCCTGCTCAATCCAGAAATATGGCGGTCAGAGTTCTTTCCCGATGCTGCCTGATGTGGCACACGCGCTGACGCAAAACCGCCAGCGTCTGTTTGGCTGAAACTCACACCTACTGGTAAGCCGCTAACCGCATAGTGGCTTACTTAAAACAGCAGCCCCAACCGCAAGCTGATATTGGTGTCCTGCCTGAATCCCTGCTCTACCTTGATATCACGTCCAGCGGAAAGCTGGAGCTGAACGCCTGGCATTACAAAATGGGCCGCCGACAGCCGCAAATAGCTGCTGTTGAGTCGGTCGTCCTGAGCAGTGCCATTAACGCGACTCTCCGCGCCGGTTATCCATCCGCCGCCAATGCCAAACTGTGTCGCGGGTGTCAGGTTATAGCGCAGATAAGCCTGATATTCGTAGCGCGGACTCTGCCTGAGCGTGCTGCTATTCGCGCCATAAGCATCATTCGCCGTGACCCAGGAAACGTCAGTACCGGTTTCAAATGCCCACGACGCAGAGAAATGGTGGATCCACACGCCCTGCAGCAGATAGCGCCAGCGATTTTCCCCAACGTTGAGTGCTTTTTGTTGGTCGTAACTGCCGGTTGGCGCATAGATAAACGGCGCCAGCGAGAGCAGATCCCTGCCCTGCGCATCCAGATTGAACTTGAACGGCACGCCAAAAATCACGTCACCCAATCCCGAGGCGTTGCCTAGTGCGCGCGCATCGCCCATCGCATCCGCGCTAACCAGGGGAACAATTACCTGCGGTTCGATGCTGATATTTTCTGCCGGGCGGAAGCCATGAATAAAGCGCAGCAGCGTGGCTTGAGTCCGCAAGCGGTAATCAGCGTTGACCTTCTTCCCCTGCGAATAATAATCGTCGCTGTGGGAATACTGAAAGTAGGCCAGCGCGAGGCTTTTATCGGCTGGCAGCATTTCGTAATCGCCGGGAGAAAACTCCAGCGCATAAGCAGGTAAGCACAGCGTTGCTGTCACCCAGGTCGCGATAGCACTGACTGTTTTCTTCATAACGATTCTCCGACGAACTGCCGCAATAAGCCGGTGTTCGCATGACAGTTGATGTACTCAAAATGCTGAGCCGATGCTGGAACCACCACGATTTCGTGCCACAGCCGCAGCGCGATATTGAAGTTCAGCTCCTGCACGTAACGCATAAATCCGCCGAAAATCGCCACGTGGGTAGGATGGCTTTTTGCCCACAGCTCAAGTGCCGCCATATCGGTAAAATGCGCCAGGCCAAAGGTCTTCTCCGTCACGGCATGCGTGTTCACATCAATGACCTGCATATAGCGACAGTTCATACAGCCGATGGTGTGGCCGCTGTCGCGCAGAAAGTGCATGCCTTCGCGCAGCACCGGTTCCACCTCTCTAAGGTACTTTTGTCTCTCTTCTTGCTGGGTAGCCGACCAATCCTGCCCGGAGCGGATCAGGCAGAGATTTTCCCGGCCAGACAGCACAACGCGTTTGCCGGTGCGCGTCGCTGATGGCGTCATTCCACTGCCACTTAGCGCATCGAACTGCGCACGCGGCAGGCGATCGCGCGCACTGCCCCAATAGCCGTGCTCCTGCATTTCGCCACTCATGCCAACAGCCAGACAGGCCACGCCTTCAGGCGAGGCACGATCGGAGAAAATGGTTTCAAACCTGTCGGCTTGCGGGCTCACGATCTCGAGAAAGTAGCCATATTCGCCCGCTTCTCGTTCCGCTGCGTGCCACCATGCAGAAAATAAGCTGCCTGTTTTCCAGCGCTCAAACTGCTGCTGCGACGGCCAGTAGGCAATGGCGATCAGGTTATGAAACCCGGCGTCGTCTATATACGCCGCCAGGTCCCAATGTTCTGGCGCGTACGGGGAAGAAAAGCGTCCAGTCACCGCATTGAGAGCCACAGGCGCGACCGGAGTGGCTGCCTGAACGCCGAAGTACGCCATCACTACTTGGCCGGAAAGTGGGGAGAAGCGCGCCGTCCACGCCGGAAAAGGGGGTTGATGATCGTTAGGCATCGCCATCGGACAACGGCGCGCGACACGCAGATGCGCAGGAATAGCGGATTCCATGTTATTCCTCCTCTTCAGCTGGCAATTCACCTTGCAGCTCAGCAGGCAAGCCGCGTTTGACCACCGGCGGTTTGGCGGCGGAATTAAACAGAAGCTGGGTCACATCGGGACGTGAATAGTGTCCCACAGGATCGGCCGCCAGTTTGGCGAAGATGATGGCCGAGGGTGCCAGCGTGGCTAACAGCAAGCCCTCTTCATGTTCACCGAGCGGTGTGGCAAGTTCGCTGCCGTCCGGACCATAAATGCGGGCATGTCCGCCACCGGCGCTGAGTAATGCGCGACGGGCATCGTCCGGGCACAGCAGTTCGATCATCTCTGCGGAAACCACCGAGCAAGGTGCCAGCACGAAACACTGCCCTTCGGCGGCATACAAACGCGAAGCCGCCGTGTTGACCTCGGGACCCAGCGCCGCTGTGGCGTTGTTGTAGAGACTGAAACTCGGCCAGGCGGCAATGTGGATCTCTTCATGCTGGGAATACATGGCGTAACGCGAGAGCGGCTGCAGATGCTCCCAGCAGCAAAGTGCGCCAACCACGCCAAGCGGCGTTTCCCAGGTGGTCAATGAAGAACCGTCGCTCTCGCCGAACAGCGTCCGCTCGACGTGCGTCGCCTTAAGCTTGCGGCGCGTACCGATGGTTTCGCCGTCGCTGCCAATAATCCACTGCGAGATGTAAAGGCTGCCGTGGTCGCGCTCACTGAATCCGAGTACCACCATCATGCTGTTCTGCCGCGCGGCATCGGCAATGCGTTTCGCCTGCACGCTATCCAGAACCAGCGAGTTCTGATGATAGTCATACACCAGCGGCATATTCACGGCAGGTGAGTTCAACCACAAAAACCACGGATAGCCCGGAATCCAGGTTTCGGGAAAGGCGATCAGTTCCGCACCCTGCGCGGCGGCTTCCTCAATCAGCTTGATGGTTTTATCTATCGTCCCTTCCAAATTCATAAACAGTGGCGCGGCCTGTACGCAGGCCACGGTAATCGGTTTGTTCATCATGTTGCTCTCTCCCAGGTGAATGAAAATTAACTGGCAACAGATATAACCGCCGCGCCACGCGCAGGGTTATGACAGGAAGGAAGGGATGATTGTCCAGAATGGAAATGGCCTGGAGTTTGCAAGCAATGCCTCACCTAACGCTGAGGATGCAGGCATGAAAACCTTTAACACCGCCGACGTTTTGTATGCTGATCGCACCGATTACTGGCGCCACGCCATCAGCCAGACATTTGTGCCGCTGGAGAGCACCTATGCGGGCAGCGAGCGCAACGGCATCCTGCAAGCGGGCGTTTGGGGCGATCTGCGCTTATCCGAGGTGAGTTGCAGCGCGCAAGAGGTGATCCGTGGCCGCAAAGGCGCCGATAACAGCCCGGATAATATGATTCTGCTGAGCTTTGTCAGTCAGGGAAAAACCTCGGTGCTGCAGGGCGGAAATCATGCCTCGCTCAGTCAGGGTGAGTTCGCGCTTTACGACACGCAGTTTCCCTATGAGCTGCACCTTCATGGTGAGACGCGGCAACATGTGGTGCAAATTAGCAAAGATCATCTGAGTCAACGAGTGGGGAAAACCGAGCATTTGGTGGCTAACGCCTTTGGCAAACAGCATCCGCTGATGCCCTTCTTGCAGATGCTGTTAAACAACCTGATGACGCTGCCCGAAGACATTTCACTCAAGTACGCCGCCATGCTACACGAGCAGTTTCTCGAACTGCTGACATCGGTGATTGCCGACGAGTGCAGCAACCGAAGCCAGGCCAAAACCTATCACGGCTTGCTGTTCCAGATGAAAATCATGATCAACCAGCGGCTGGCCGATCCGGCGCTGACCGCCGCAACCATCGCTGACGCCTTTGGTATTAGCTCGCGCTATCTCAACATGCTGCTGAAGAAAGATGGCACCTCATTTGGCCGCTATGTGCTTAATCAACGGCTGATAAAAGCGGCGGACGCTTTACATTCTCCGCTGCATCGCGCCACGCCGATTAGCCAGATTGCCTGGCGAACGGGCTTTAGCGACATGCCGCACTTCTCGCGCGAGTTCAGGGCGAAGTTCGGCTGCTCACCAACCGAGTATCGCCAGCAAGCAACCGCTTAAGTACTGGCACGCACCACAAAGTGCCAGTCCATCATAATGCGTTGAGTCGGCGAATCAGGTTGGTCAATCTTATTCAGCAGCAAAGCGAACGCTTTTCTTCCCATATCGCGCGACGGCTGCGCCAGCGTGCTCAGTGGCGGCGTGACCATTTCGGCGAGGTCGGTGCCATCAAATCCGGTCACCGCAATATCCTGCGGTACGCGCAGTCCGGCGGCGTGAATCGCTGAGAGCGCGCCCGCCGCTAAAGTGTCCGACACCGCGAACACGGCATCTGGACGCTCGGGCGCTGCCAGCAAGGTTTCCATCGCCTGTTTACCGGCATTAAAACTCAGATCGGTGGCGTAAGAGATGGCCTGCCAGCTACGCGCTTCCTGGATAAGTTGCTGCTGATAACCCGCCTGTCGCAGCTGCGCATATTTATAGCTGAGATCGTGGTTGATTAACGCAATACGCTGTCGTCCCCTGCTCGCCAGATACGCCACTACGTGCTTTGATGCCTGCACATCATCAATGCCGACGCAGGAGACGTCCCCGGCATCGGCGTATTCCGCGCACTGAACCCACGGCGTTTCGCCAATTAGCTGTGCCAATTCTGGCAACTTACTGAACGCATCCATAGTGATAATGCCATCCACCATTTTACCGGCCAGCAATTGCAAACTGGAGCGGGAGCGCTCGATGTCTGATCCAGAATTACACAACAGAATGCGATAGCGGTTCTTCTCCGCCTGCTCCTCAATGCCTTTCACCAACTCGGCGCAGAAGGGATTGGAGATATCTGACACCATGACGAGAATCATTGAGCTACGTGCAGTGCGTAACTGACGCGCTAACAAATTTGGCTGGTAATTACTCGCTTCGATGGCTTGCAGGACTTTCTCACGATTCTGCGCTTTTACCGTGTCGCTGTTATTCAGCACCCGTGAAACGGTCGCCACAGAAACGCCCGCTAAGCGGGCGATTTTTTGGATGGACATGCTTGCAACTCTTGCTCAGTCAGATACAACGGAGGCTACCATAATTCCGCGCCCACCTTAATCATGCGACTCTGCCGCACTCAGCCCCAGCTGCAAGCGGATGCTGGCCGCTTGCTCCGATTGTGCGGCAAAGTCATCGAATGCCCGATCGGCCACTGGAATGATGTGGCGACGGATGAACTCAGCGCCCTCACGCGCGCCGGTTTCCGCCTCTTTCAGACAACATTCCCACTCCAGCACCGCCCAACCGTCATAATCGTATTGCGCCAGCTTGCTGAAAATGGCCGGGAAATCGATCTGTCCATCACCGGGTGAGCGAAAACGACCGGCACGATCTATCCAGCGCTGATAACCGCCATACACGCCGCTACGCCCGTTTGGCAGATACTCGGCATCTTTAACGTGAAACGCCTTGATGCGCTGATGGTAGATATCGATGAAGTGCAGATAGTCGATATGCTGCAAGTGCAAGTGACTGGGATCGAACAAGATGTTGCAGCGCGGATGATGGTTCACCAACTCCAAAAAGCGTTCAAACGTCACGCCATCATGCAGATCCTCACCGGGATGAATCTCGTAACAGACATCAATGCCGTAGCGGTCAAATTCGTCGAGCACCGGCAACCAGCGCCGTGCCAGCTCTGAGAAGGCTTCACTCAATAGCTGAGGATTATGCGGCGGCCACGGATAGAGATACGGCCAGGCTAACGAACCGGAGAACGTAGCGTGGGCCTGCAATCCCAGCCTGGCCGACGCGGCTGCCGCCAGCTTCACCGTCTGAATCGCCCATGCGGTGCGCTTTTCCTTGTCACCGCGTAAAGCGGCGGGTGCGAAGCCATCGAAGGCGACATCGTGCGCTGGGTGGACAGCAATCAGCTGACCTTCCAGATGCGTCGATAATTCACTGATCTGCAAGCCGTAGTTCGCCAGTAAACCCGTCACTTCATCGCAATAGGTTTGACTGGTTGCGGCGTGCGACAGATCAAAAATCTTCGGGTGATTACAAGGCACTTGTAACGCCTTATAACCGAGCGCAGAAGCCCATTGCGCCAGCCCTTCCAGTGAATTAAACGGTGGCTGCGGGCCAATAAACTGCGCGAGAAAAATTCCAGGTCCTTTTACCGTTTTCACGTACACCTCCAGTCAATCAAACCTTTTCATCCCGGTATTTAAAGGTGAAGAGGAAAAGAACGGCGATCACCGCCGCCGCAATCGCGGGGATCCACCAGAATGTTGCCCAGTTTTGCGCCGTGCCCTGTCCGGCAATCAGGCGGTTGTAGAGTGCGCCGGAGATCTGCGAGCCCAGCAGCATGCCGATACCGTAGGTGAACATCACCACCATGCTTTGCGCCTGCCCTTTCACTTTTTCCCCTGCGATGCGGTCGGTGTATATAAAGCCGACCACAAAGAAGAAGTCGTAACAGACACCGTGCAGCAGAATGCCCATGTAGATCAGTGCGCGGCTTTCATCGTTCATGCCCATGGCGAACAGCGCGTAACGCACAAACCACGCCACCATGCCGACCAGCAACATGTATTTGACGCCGAGGCGGCGGAACAGCAGCGGGATCACCAGCATGAAGAATATTTCCGACATCTGACCAAAAGACATCGCGGTACTGACGTTACTCACGCCCGCATCCGCCAGCCAGGACGCGGTGTAGGCGTAATAGGTGCCGAGCGGGATGGAGATCAAGGTGGCGCAGAGCGCAAACACGAAGAAGTGACGAATTTTCAGCAGCGCGAAGGCATCTGCACAGAACAGATCGCGCACTTTTAACGGCATACCTTTCGCCGGTGCTGGCGTATGCGGTAGCGTCAGGCTGTAGATCGCTAACGCCACGGAACATATAGCGGCCAGAGTAAAAATCCCGGTGCTGGATGCGATGCCGGTGACACCAATAAAGATGCCCGCCACAATCCAGCCAATGGTGCCAAACACTCGTACTACCGGAAAACTTTTGTCACTGCTGGCCAGGCTGTGAAAAGCGATGTTGTTGGAGAGCGCCAGCGTCGGCATAAAACAGAGCGTGTAGCCAAACAGCAATCCAATCAGCAGCGCACCGTTTTCGGCCACCAGCGCGGCCGGAACAAACCATAAGATCACCGCGCCCGCCAGGTTCATCACCGCCATCACCTTCTGCGATGAAAAAAAGCGGTCAACTAACATGCCCAATACAAACGGCGACAGAATCGAGGCGATCGGCCCCGCCGAAAAGGCGTCACCGATCAGCAATGACATGTTGTGTTGCGTCATCACCAGCCCGAGCGTAACGGACCAGCTTCCCCAAATGAAAAACTGCATGAACATCATTAACGACAAGCGGGGAATCAACAGACGCTGCTGTCTCACCGCGATTTCAGAACCTGTAGTTGTCGAAACCATGCTGACCTCACGCCAAAAAGAAATCGATTACATTCCACAGAGAAGTTAAAAGTAATCGATTACTTTAAGCAGTTCTTCGTGACCGATCACAATTCTTTTACAAGTGTCTCGGCCTTGATCGACTTGTGTTGGAAGTGAGCGCGCGCGCAGCCTTGCAGATTTGCACTATCCTGTGCGGGAGAGATTTTAATGACTATTCAGGGGAATAAGATGAAAAGTGCCGATAACGAGCATGAAAACAGTGCGGAAACGCTGCTGCAAAGCGGGCAAGCATGGAATGGTCAGCGCATAGAACACTATCCCGCCGGTCAGCCCGAGATCACCGTAATGAAGATGACCATTCCTGCGCATTCCGAGCTGCCGTGGCATACGCATCCGATGCCCAACACTGCGTATATTTTATCGGGATCGCTCACCATCGAGGACAAAGCAGGCGGCGAAACTAAAACCTTCAATGCAGGCGAAGCCTTTAATGAATCCATCGACATTGCCCATCGCGGCTTCACCACCGACCAGCCTGCCGAGCTGATCATTTTCTATGCCGGGGCTGAAGGTATGGATCTCTCCATTCCGCTACCGGGTGAAGAAGCGGAGTATTAATTATTCAGCAGCGCCTGCTTAAACGAATAGATATGCACCCGCGCCGCCTCTTCCGCCTGTTCGGCATTTCCCTGTTCCAGCGCGGCAATGATCGCTTCGTGTTCGGCGATCACTTCGTTCATGTGCGCAGCGCTGGAGAGCGTGGTGGCCCAGAAGCGCTGCGCCTGCGCGTGGATAATGCTGAGAATATCGGCCAGACGACCATTGGCGGCGATATCCGCCAGCACCTGATGAAACTCGCGGTCCAGCAACATCATCTGTTCGCGATCGCGTGAGGCGCTGGCATTGGCAATGCGCTGATTCATTTCCCGCAAATAGGCGATTTGCGCCGCATTGACCCGCTGCGAAGCCAGTCGCAAGCACAACGCCTCATTTACCAAACGCACCTCAATTAACTCCAGCGCATCATCAATCGACAGCGGCGACACCATCACGCCCTTGCGCGGGATGATCTGCAACAGCCCTTCCGTCTCCAGCCGATGCACCGCCTGATTCACCGGCGTTCTGCCCATCTCAAGGTCATCCATCACCTGCGCGATATTGAGATAATCGCCAGGTTTGTAGCGCAGCGTGATCAGCCGGTGCTTGAACGCCAGATAAGCGCGCTCATTAAGCGAAATGCTCTTCGGTGTCGTCGGCGAGCTCACATTTTCAGCCATCACATTACTCATCGCGCAAATCCTTATTAGGTAACTGAGACATATTACACAAAAACCTGGCATGAAAATGGCTAGATTGAAATCACAGTGAAATTTCACACGCATTTCTCAACTGGAGATCTATCCCATGCAATTACGGTTTACGACAGATTACGCCGATGCGGCAGTACTGGATGTTGAGGTTAATCAACTTGTTATCGCGGGCTGGGTTGGACGCGACCAGGAAGCGGTGCTGCACCATATTAGTGAACTCGAAGCGCTCGGCGTGCCCGCTCCTGGTGCAGTGCCGCTGTTTTACCGCGTCGCGACCAATCAATTAAGTCAGCAAACGCAGCTGGAAGTGGTTGGCGACCAAACATCCGGTGAAGCCGAACCCTTTGTGTTTTTCCATCGCGGCGAATATTGGGTTTCGCTGATTTCCGATCACACCGATCGTCATCTGGAAACCTTCAGCGTGGCGCTATCGAAGCAGGCGTGCATCAAACCGGTTGCCGGACACGCGTGGCGCATGTCGGACGTTAAAGCGCACTGGGATCAACTGGAGCTGCGCGCCTGGATCAACGTCAACGGCGACTGGGTAACTTATCAGCAAGGCGCCCTCGCCTCGCTGCTGACGCCGCTCGATCTGCTTAGCCGCTATTTTTCCACGGGCCAGGTTGAGGAAGGTTTTGCCATGTCGTGCGGCACGCTCAGCGCCATTGGCGGGATTCGTCCTGCGAGTGAATTCCGCATGGCGCTGCACGATCCCGTGCTGAACCGCACGCTGGAACACACCTACATCACTGGCTCGCTGCCGGTTATTGCCTGAGGTTCCTATGACAACGTTATGGCAAGCGAGCCAGCAGCTGCTCGCCGGGCAAACCAGCCCTGAAACCCTGACCCAGGATGCGCTGCGTGCAATTGCGGCGGAAGCCGGGGAAGGCAAGCGTGTCTTCACCAAGGTATGTGCCGATGCTGCGCAGCAGCTGGCGGCACAAGCCGGCGCGCGCTGGCAGCAGCAACAGCCGCGCAGCGCGATTGATGGTCTGCCTATCAGCATCAAAGATCTGTTCGATGTCGCCGGAGAAGTCACCACCGCCGGTTCCCGCTTGCTGAGTAACGCAAGCCCAGCCACGGCGAATGCCAGCATGGTTGATCGGCTGCAGCTGTCCGGTGCCGCCATCGTTGGCAAAACCAATATGAGCGAATTCGCCTTCACTGGCCTCGGCGTCAATCCGCATTACGGCACGCCCGCCAATCCTTGGCAGCGCGCGCAGCAGCGCATTCCTGGCGGTTCATCTTCCGGTGCGGCGGTGGCGGTGAGCGATGGCATGTGCCTGGCGGCCGTTGGCACTGATACCGGCGGTTCGGTGCGCATTCCAGCGGCGCTGTGCGGATTAACCGGTTTTAAACCCAGCGCCAGCCGCATCGATCAACGCGGAACGCTGCCGCTGGCGGCGTCGCTCGATAGCATCGGCGTGATCGCTCACGACGTGCGCAGCTGCTGGTTACTCGATAGCGTGATTGCCGATCGGCCGCTGGAGCTCGATGAGCGGCATCTGTCGGACGCACACTTCGTCATCCCGCAGACGCGGGTGCTGGCTGGCCTTGACGAACACGTCAACGCCGCCTGGCTGCATGCGCTTGATGTGCTGCGCGCACAGGGCGTGAAAATCACCGAGCTGCCGCTGCAAGAGCTGGCAGAACTCGACACCATCAACGCGCGCGGCGGCATTACCGCGTGGGAGGCCTGGCAATGGCATCAGCATTACGCCCAATCTCAGCCGGAAGCTTACGATCCGCAGGTTCTGACGCGCATTCAACGCGGCAGTTTGCTGAATGAAGAGGATGCCGCCGAACTTTACCAGCTGCGCGCCGACTGGAAACAGCGCGTCGAGCAGGCCGTTGCGCCTTTCGACGGCATATTGATGCCGACGGTACCGCTGATCGCGCCGACGCTGGCCGAACTCGAGGATCCGGCGCGCTACATGCAGGTCAATCTGCTGATGCTGCGCAACACCAGCGTGATCAACATGCTGGATGGCTGTTCAATTTCTCTGCCTTGTCATCAGCCCGGCGACGCGCCGGTTGGCCTGATGCTCTCTTCCACCCATGGCAACGATGCTGCATTACTCAGCTGGGCTGCCGCGATTGAAACCACCCTGAAACGGAGTAGCTGATCATGACTCAACCCCACGGCATGCTGTTTGTCGCCACCCATATCGATGCTGCAGATGAAGCGGATTTCAACCAATGGTACGACCACGAACACGTTGAAGAGCGCGTGGCGATCAGCGGCTTTCTCAGCGGCACGCGTTATCAGGCGGTGGATGCGGAACGCAAATACCTCGGCCTGTACGAAACCACATCGCTGGAAGCCTTTACCAGCGCGGATTATCACGCTGCCTTCACGCGCCAGACCGAATGGTCGGTGAAGAATCTCAACAAGATGGTCAATCCGATGCGCCGCGTCTGCGCCATCTCCCATCAGCATGGACAAGGCACCGGCAGCCATCTGGCGGTGCTGACGTTGAAAGCCGGTACAGATGTTGCATCGCTGGGCAGCTGGCAAAACAGCGTGCAGCAAACGCCGGGCTATATCGCCTCACGTTTGCTGTCGCCTGACACCACGCTGAGCTCGCCGCTGCCACGGGAAACCAGCGCGACGCGACCGATGCATCCGATGCTGCTGCTGATCTGCCGAGACGCGCAAGTGTGTAAAACCCTCTCCGCCGACGCCGCGCAGGCGCTCAACGCGGATGTACAGCTTTACTCCCTCAGTTGGCAGTTAACCAAACAGGAGATGGCTCATGGCTAATACCGACTCAACGTTGCCGCACGCTTCAGGCGCGCGCGCCAGCCACAGCAAAACCGGTCGCCTTGCGGCGGCCAGCTCCATTGGAACCGCGCTGGAGTGGTATGACTTCACGGTCTACAACATCATGGCGGCGCTGGTGTTTAACCACGTGTTTTTCCCCAGCTTCGATCCGCTGGTCGGCACTATTCTGGCGTTTTCCACCTATGCGGTCGGCTACATCTCCCGTCCGGTGGGCGGCTTTATCTTTGGTCATCTCGGTGATGTCGCCGGGCGTAAAGCGGTATTGATCACCACATTAGTGATTATGGGCGTCACCACCGCGCTGATGGGCCTGCTGCCCGGCTATGCGGTGTGGGGCATCTGGAGTCCGGTGCTGCTGGTGGCTTTACGCTTCATTCAGGGCATTGCATTAGGCGGCGAATGGGCCGGTGCGGTGTTGCTGTCGATGGAGCATGGCGATGCCAACAAACGTGGCCGTAACGCCTCGTTTGCGCAGGTGGGTCCATCGTGCGGTACCTTGATTGGCACCGGATTTATCACGCTGGTGACGGTGGCGTTGAGCGGCGAGCAGTTTCAAGAGTGGGGATGGCGCATTCCGTTCCTGCTCAGTCTGCTGCTGGTGATGTTTGGCTTATGGTTGCGGCGCGGCGTGGAAGAGACACCGACCTTTGTCGCGATGCAGCAAGCGGAGAAAACCACGCATACGCCGCTCAAAGAGGTGTTTGTGCGCTATCCACGCGAGCTGCTGATCGCGGGCGGTTCACGCATCGGTTCCGACGTGCTTTATGCGCTGGTGGTGGTGTTTACCCTGACTTACGTCACCACGGTGCTGCAACTGCCGCGTCCGCTGGCGTTAATGGCTACCATGCTCGGTGCGATCGGCAATGCCATCACGGTACCGATGTTTGGCGCGCTCTCCGACAAGCTCGGCCGTCGTCCGGTTTACATTGCCGGTGCGCTGCTGGCGATCGTCTGGTCGTTTGTATTCTTTGTACTGCTGGATAGCTCGCAGCCGGTGCTGATCGTACTGGCGGTGATTGGCGGCTTGCTGATTCATGCGGTGATGTACGGACCGCAGGCGGCATTTGTCACCGAGCAGTTCCCCAGCCACGTACGCTACGCCGGATCGTCACTGGCTTACACGCTGGCGGGCATCATCGGCGGCGGCTTTGCGCCCTTGATCATTACGACCTTGTATAAAGAGATGGGCAGCACGATGTGGGTATCGCTGTATGTCAGCCTGGCGTTGATGATCACGCTGTTTGCGCTGTGGAAGGCGAAAGAGACCGCGCATCGCCCGCTTTAATCATTAAATGGCTGTTTGGCGAGGGATTGCCAGACTTCAGCAGAGGAGAACAACAAGGCGCGGCACGCGCGACCCTATTAATGCAGTTTTTTCGCCAGGATACGAATGGCTTTCTCGCAGGCGACTTTGGTTTTGCTATCGGTAGAACGCAAACTCAGGCGATACAACGCGCCAATAAGTTCCTGAACGGTAAGCGCTTCATCGGGACGAAGGATACGTGTCACCACCCTTCCCACCAATGCGCGAATCTCTTCCGTAATATCTGAATCTTCGTCTTTCACTTGCCCTCCGGCTTTACGCTTCGCTTATTTAGGAAGTATCCGCCTCCTAATTAGACAAATTTTAGTCCAGCAGCTTCATTACTAACTTGATGGTCTCAGGTTCATCTTTTACATCCGTGATCTTGCCCACAACGCGCATGCCAAAGGCGATACAGAGGATCAATCCTGCGGCGGTATCGACATCCAGATTGGGCGTGACCGATCCATCTTCCTGGCCCTGTTTGAGTAACGAGGCGAGGAAGTTTTTATTGCGTATGACCGCTTCACTGACCAGTTGCGAGAGATCGTCATCCAGCACCTGTAGCTCCACCGCGCTGCCCACCACTAAACAGCCGGTGCGACCTTCCACCGCCCGCGCGGAATCCAGGTAAAACTGCAGCAGCTCGCTAAGCTTCTCGCGGCCAGTGGTGAACTGCGCCAGACGCTGACGCAGATCGGCATTACGCACCGAAAGGTAGCGTTCAAACACCAGCAGGAACAGGCTGCGCTTATCTTTGAAAGCCTTGTAGATGCTGCCCGCCGTCAGCCCCATCGCCTCGCCCAAATCATTCAGTGAAGCGGCATGAAAACCCTTTTGACGAAAAACGATCATGGCTTTGTCCAGAGCCTGTTCGATATCGAACTCTCTTGGGCGGCCACGCTCTCTGCTTTTCGTTTCGGTGGTTAGCGTTTTGCTCATAGCGGATGGCATTGGGTAATGCGGGTTTCCAAAAGTTGACGGAAATGTCTTATCGGCGGTTACTATATCGCAACAAACCATTGCCTGTATAGCCAGGTAAACATAACGCCTTATAGAGCAATGAGTTAGCTTGTAAAGCCTGACTTTATCACCGCTCCACTCACGCAATTTCAAATTTTCGAGTCAGCTCACAGCCCTGCCAGGCAAAGCGTAAATCCTGTGCCAGAATTAATTCACCCGCTGGCATCAGGCCAGTAAAGGGGAGCACTCAGTAACCACTAACCAGGGAGTTCGACATGAACGAAGATCGTATTAGCGGCAACTGGAAGCAGTTCAAAGGGAAAGTGAAGGAAAAATGGGGCGACCTGACTGATGATGATATGACCGTGGTCGAAGGAAAACGCGATCAGCTGGTCGGTAAAATTCAGGAACGCTACGGTTATGAAAAAGACCGTGCTGAGAAAGAAGTCAAAGAGTGGGAAGATTCGAATAAGTTCCACTGGTAAATCCTGACGTTATGCCGGACAACCCGTGTCCGGCATGCAACGCTCAGTGCTTAGTGGAGTCATCCGCCGCGACGTTTTTCGCCATAAAGCTCATCACGTTCTCTTCAGATCTATTAGCGTTGTTGGCTGTGCTGCTGCTCTTCACCAAATCTAAAGCCAGTCTGGCGACTCGCACATCTTCCGCCGTGTCACCGGCATGAATCATCTTCTCTAATTGCGCGAGCAGCGTGGTGCGCGAGACCGGTGCATCCTGATTAAATAATTCAAGCACGGCATCACCAATCGCAATGTCGCATAGCTGTTTATCATTACTGTTTTTCATGGGCTCTCTGTAATCGTCTCAACCAACCCTGGCCGGAAGATCCTGACGCTGCAAAGCATACCCATTCATACCCTAAAATTAAAGGCTATTTCTCTGCCCAAATTCATATAACTGTTTAACCGTTTTGAATTTCAACTTGTCCATTAAACGGCATTTATAAGTGGCTACGGTTTTGGTGCTCAGGTTCATCTTCAAAGCAACTTCGGTATTTTGCAAACCATCCACCAGCAACTGGAAAACCCTAAACTCCTGGGTGGATAACATCGCAATTTTTTGTTGATCCGACAATTCACTGCCCTCTCCCACCTGATGTTTGATCAGCGGGAAATAACTATAGCCGTTAATACCTGCGTTAATCGCACTAATGACTTCCTGCAAGTTTTTATCTTTGCTAACAAAACCATTCGCCCCTGCAGACGCACTGAGTGGAGCATAATAGTCAGGATTTTTTGCAGATAAAACCACAATGACACCACTAAAATCCCTGCGTCGAAGATGTTTCACCACCTCAATGCCATCGATGCGCGCAATATCAATGTCGATAACCAACACGTCGGGATTATGTAATTCAACCAGCTTTTGACCTTCGAGGCCATCATCCGATTCTGCGACAATGGTGAATTGATCTTTTTCTAATAATGTCCTGACGGCTAAACGGATTAAAGGATGATCGTCAATAATAATTGAGCGTATAAGTGCCATACGTAATCTCTCTAAATAATTCAAACTACGGTTTAATAATCCTGCACGTCATTTACTGCCCGGCAATGTAGGTTTCACCCTACAGATCCTGACAATCCATTCTGATTGAGTAGGAATTTCCCTACTTGTACACTCATTCCAACTCGTAACAAGCTGGTTTTTAGTAAGATTTTTTTAATAAAAAAATCATCAAAAACAAAACATTAAAGGACTAAACATGAAACTTAACGCACTTGCCATTGCCACCTTAATTGCATTGGGAACAACCTCAGCTTCCCAGGCTGCTGACCAGGGCAGCGGTACCATCACTTTCACCGGCTCCATCATTGAGGCGCCATGTTCTGTTTCTCATGAAAATAGCGACCAAACAGTCGATCTGGGTCAGGTCTCTAACGTTTCTCTGGCGAACGGCGGCAAGTCTCAACCTCGTCAGTTCAATATCATGCTGGAAAACTGTGCCCTAACCACCAAGAAAACCGTTACCACGACCTTCACCGGACCAGCGGGCAACTCAGACCGTGTAGGAATTGCCGGCACCGCCAAAGGCGCGAGCATTGCTATTGTCGATGGCACCTACAATTTAATTAAGCTGGGCACGCCTTCAGTTGCTCAGGCACTGCAGGATGGCAACAATAATCTCAGTTTCGCTGCTTACCTGCAGGGAGATAAAGATGAAGACGATAACGATCTTCCCATTGTTCCAGGTGAATTCCAGGCAGTGGTTAATTTCGGCCTCAACTACCTGTAATCCTCAATCGAGCATGCGGTTACCGCATGCTCTTTGTAACGCCTCTTTGCGCGACAACGCTAAACTCTGTTAATCCGGCCAATATAAGCGACAGTAATTGGCAGGAATTAATACCTGTTCGCCCCGCTGCTTTCGGCTAACGGCCTGAACACACCTCGACCCTCAACCTGTAAGAAAAATCCTGGGGAAAATTTAATTTCCTCCTCAGCGTGTCGCTCTCTCTCATCGTTATATTTTCATACTCGGTTCGGAATGCGTCTGCACACCTCAGGGAAATCAAAGGTTAAGATTATGAAGGTGGTTTGTTACAAGATTTCCCCGAGATTCCGGCCAACGCAGCTGAGTTTATTAATAGCGAGTTTTTTCCTGGGGTTTTCCAGTTATAGCTTGTCTGACAATATTGAATTCAATACTGATATTTTGGATATCAATGACCGGAAAAACATTGACCTTTCCCGATTCTCAAACAGCGGATTTATTCTCGCTGGGGAGTATGAAATGTCAGTGTTTATCAACAAACAAGCACTGCCAGAGCAAACCGTCATTATTCAGACTCAAGAAGAGACGAATAAAAGCACGGTATGCATCACGCCAGACCTTATTAAACAATTTGGCCTGAGAAAGAGTGTGATTGAAAAAATCGTTTGGCAGCAACAAGGGAAATGCATTGACACTGCCAGCATGACAGGATTAGAGGTGCGCCCTGATCTGGCCACCTCGGCGCTGTATATCAGCATTCCCCAGGCTTATTTACAATATGTCGATGAAAACTGGGATGCTCCGGCGATGTGGGATAATGGTATTCCCGGCGCATTGTTTGATTACAACTTCAATGGGCAAACACAGAGTCAAAAAAACGGGCAGCGTCTGATGCTTAACGGTAATGGCACCGTTGGCGCAAACCTTAACGCATGGCGTTTTCGCGCCGACTGGCAATCTCAACCTGGAAGATCGCAAAATAATCAAAGCAAAACCTTGGCACAGCGGTTTGACTGGAGCCGCTATTATGCGTACCGCGCCATTCCAGGCTGGGAAGCAAAAGTCTCTGTCGGAGAAGATTATCTAGGTTCAGAGCTCTTCGACAGCTTCAGCTACGCGGGGGTTAGCGTAGCCTCAGATGATAGCCAATTACCGCCTAACCTGCGCGGTTATGCCCCTGAAGTTACCGGCATTGCACGTACCAATGCGCTGGTGATTATCAGCCAACAAGGTCGTGTGCTTAAAGAAGTTCAGGTCGCTGCTGGCCCATTCCGCATTCAGGATATTGATAATGCCGTCTCCGGCAAACTGGATGTCCGTGTTGAAGAGCAGGATGGCACGGCGCAAACCTTTACCATAGAAACGTCTAGCATTCCCTATCTGACGCGGCCTGGACGCATGCGTTACAAATTCGCAGCGGGAAAATCTTCTCAATCTCGCCATCAATTTAAAGGGCCTGCATTTGCCAGTGGCGAATTATCCTGGGGCGTGAGTAACGGTTGGTCGCTATTTGGTGGTGGTGTGGCGGCAGGAAATTACAATGCTTTGGTGCTGGGTATTGGTCGTGATTTGTACTGGTTGGGTGCTTTATCATTTGATATCACACAATCACGCGCCGCCTTACCTGATATCGCGGAAAAGCTGACTGGACGATCCTATCGACTCAGCTATTCAAAAAACTTTGAGCAGTACGACAGCCAGATTACTTTTGCCGGTTATCGTTTCTCCGAGCGTAATTTCCTCAGCATGAATGAATATCTGGAAACGCGCAAAACGGGCAGCCGTCAGCAAAACAGCAAAGAACTTTATTCGGTCACCGTTAATAAGCAGTTCCGTGATTTACGTTTGAGCACCTATTTCAACTATAACCACCAAACGTATTGGAGCTTGCCGGATAACGATCGTTATAGCGCTAACCTGTCGCAATATTTTGATATTGGCAATTTACGCAATCTGAGTTTATCGCTGTCCGCCTATCGCACTATTAATAATGGCAGCAAAGATGATGGCGTATTTGTCTCGCTGTCGATCCCATTGGGTAACAACGCCACGCTGAGTTATAGCGCCGCACAAGGCCGCGATGGGACAAATCAGCGCGTTAATTATTATGGACGTCTGGACCAACGCAACAGTTATCAAGTGGGAACGGGGATCAATAGCCATGGCAGCACGTCGAACGGCAGTATAACGCATGACGGCGAGCTGGCGCATTTGAACGCTAACGTCAGTTCGCAAACTGGAAAATCCACCACGTTTGGCTTCAATGTGCGCGGTGGCGCAACGGCGACGACTAAAGGCGCCGCGTTGCATCGCTCCAGCAACATGGGCGGCACACGTTTAATGATTGATACCGACAATGTGGCCAACATTCCTGTTAGCAGTGGCGGATTAGCGGTGCGCAGTAACCGCTTTGGCAAACTGGTGTCGACTGACGTCAACAGTTATTACCGCAATAGCGCCAGCCTCGATCTCAATAATCTACCGGACAATGTCGAAGCTGAACGTTCGGTAGTGCAAGCCACGCTGACTGAAGGTGCCATTGGCTATCGTAAATTTGCCGTCATCGCCGGAGAGAAAGCGATGGCGATCATCCGGCTGGCCGACGGTTCCTATCCACCGTTTGGCGCCACGGTGCACAATCGCAAAAAACAGGAAGTGGGCATTGTGAGTGACAGCGGCAATGTCTATCTCACGGGTATTGCTGCAGGTGAAAGTATGACAGTGAAATGGGCAGAGAAAGTGCAATGTAGCATTGCGTTGCCACAATCACTTAACCCACAAGACTTTACTGCAAATCTATTTCTTCCTTGCCGAAGAGACGGTGAGATTTAATTAAAACTGCAGCCTTTAACTGGCTATTGTAATAACGGGATATAACCATGTTTTTTCAATTTAAAAATGCATTGATGTCTACACTTTTGGTCAGTGTTATTGGCTTTCAACCCGCCTACGCAGCGATTTCGCTGGATCGCACGCGCGTTGTATTTGATAGCACGCAGAAATCCGTCAGCTTACGTATTAGCAACGAAAATAAAAAAATGCCTTACCTGGCGCAAGGCTGGCTGGAAGATGCTGAAGGAAATAAGATCACCGGTCCTTTAGTGGTACTGCCCCCGGTACAACGTGTTGAACCTGGCGCCAGCAGCCAACTGAAAATCCAGGCCTTACCGGCAGTCGCATCATTGCCCCAGGACAGAGAAAGTTTGTTCTTTTTTAATTTACGTGAAATTCCACCGAAATCATCGAAGCCCAATACGCTACAAATCGCCTTGCAAACGCGCATTAAACTTTTTTATCGCCCAGCCGCTATTATCACAGATAAAAGTGCCGCGCCATGGCAAGAACAGCTCAAGCTTAGCCGTGAAGGTGATAAATATCGCATTCACAACCCAACCAATTACTACATTACCTTGGTTGAAGGACGGAAAAGTGCAAAAAGCAAAACGATTGAAAGTTTTAAACCCCTTATGCTAGCACCTCAAAGCGATCAATTGCTGACGTCATCGGTAACGGAATTGGGTTTATCGCCGGTGATTAACTACGTCAATGATTACGGTGCCCGCCCCAAACTCCAGTTCAGTTGCAAAGTTAATCTCTGTATTGCCACACCACTAGATAATTAAGTCTGACTTCGTTAAGGCAAAAGTAAATGAGTTGGCTAACGGCAGTAAAAAAAGTTGTTATTTTATCGGTGTGTCTTTTGCCGCTGACTGCTTTGGCGTCCAACATTCACGTTAATGTCGAGGTGTTAGGGCCTTCGTGCACCATCAATAACGGTGAAACGATTGAGGTGGACTTTGGTGATGAAGTCTTATCCACCAAACTCGACGGAAATCATTACCTGGAGATGTTTTTTGTTAACTTCCAATGCAATGCCTCCACACCAAACACCATCTTTCTTAAAATTGAAGGCGAGCAATGGGACAACAGCATTAAAGTACTTAAAACCAGCAAAGAGAATTTGAGCATTGAATTTTTTAGAGCCGGTAAATGGTTTCCACTTAATGAGCGGCTGGAAGTGGACCCTCTGAGGTCTTACGCATTCGAAGCTGCACCTTACAAAATTGGCAATGTTAAAGTACAAGCGGGTCCGTTTAGCGCAGCAGCAACGCTGGCGGTATATTACGAATGAATAACACCCGATTTAATATTCTCACTCTGATGATCATTGGTGGGCTTTTGTGGTGTAGTAACATGGCCAGAGCCGCACCGAATCTATTACTCAAAGGTACAATCATTGAGCCGCCGCCTTGTAAAATAAATGACGATCAACCCATTGATATCAGTTTTGGCGAGGATTTGGGTGTAAGTAAAATCAATGGGGATAATTATCGTCAGAAAATTAATTACGTCATTAAATGTGCAACTAATGATTCTTCATTTAAATTGATGCTCACTGTGAGCGGCAATATCATGAGCAAAGATAATACGGCGATTCGAACGAGTAAATCAGGATTGGGTATTCGCATATTGCAAAACAATCAGCGCGTTCGTATTGGTTCAACATGGATTATTGATATGACTAGTCCTCCCGTATTGGAAGCGGTACCGGTAGCCGATCCAGCGATTAAATTGTCCGAGGGCAGCTTCCTCGCAACCGCCTCACTCGTTGCGGAGTACCAATAATGGGTTTATGGATTCTCTGGCGAAATATAGTGGCGATACTTCTGTCGCTGGTTTCCCCGTTATCGCTCGCTACCGATATCCATTTTAGTGGTGCACTGATTGCCGAGCCTTGTGTCATCGAAGCCGGAGATAACGCTCTAGAGCTTAATTTCGGCAACGTTATCGACCGAGAACTGTATGTCAATGATCGATCTCAAACGATGCCTTTCACACTGAACCTGATCGGTTGCTCCATCGATACAGCTAAAACTGTCGCCATTACATTTAGCGGCCAGGAGAGTAATGAATTGGCCGGATTTCTGGCGACACAGGCCGGTAGTAAAAATGCGGGTATCGCTATTGGCATGGAAACATTGTCCGGGGAAGCCGTGTTACTGAACAAGGTCGCCCCGCCTGTTACGTTGCAAGCCGGACGAACCTTGATTGTATTACGTGCGTATATTCAGGGCGAACCCAATGCTATTCGCGATCGCACCATTATTCATGGTGCTTTTAGTGCCATCGCGACTTTTAATTTGAATTACCAATGAGGAATTCCGGGTGAATATACGCAGTTTATTACTCCCTTTTCTTGTATTCTGGCTATCGGCAGCCATTGCAGGGCCATTCCCGGTACCATTATCAATCACCAGAACCGATGATCGACCCGCTCGCTTACGAGTGATCTGGACAACTATTGATATCCCATTTGCTGATACCCAGGCACCGGAAAATTATTGGTTTGGCAGTTCCTGGTCAACAGGTTCTAAATTTGAAGTGGTACAAAGTGAGACCTGCGTCAATGATATATGTGGTTCAAAAGTTATACCGGGTGAAACCATCAGTGCTACCGCCATGCGAGCGTTTAAGAAAGGACCATCTACGACCTACTATTCTGCGGCTGGCGGAGCAAATGGTCGTTGCGTGGCATTTGGTGGTATTCCACAGGGCAATACATCTTATGCAACCGCCATATTACCAACAGGTTGTTTAAAAACACAACCGCCCAATGTTTATTGTTATATCGTTACGCCAGAAATAAACTTAAATCACGGATCCATTTCAATTAAAGACGCAGCTACGTCGACAGCCAGCGCATCAGTCAGCATCAATTGCTCACAAAAAAACAATATAAAATTAAGTCTGGAGAGCAAGCTTACTTATGTCCCACTTAATAATGATGCTAAAGCCAATATTCTTATAAATAATAAACAGCCGGGCGATAAACATTCTCTGGAAACGGGCCTATCTTCCCTGACCATTACCAGCCAGCTGGAAGGCATTACCCAAGGCGGCACCTATTCAGGTACCGCCGTTTTAATTATTGAGCCGGTCTAAAGAGATTGATATCAGAACTGTTTAGACATCCAGTTTTCTGCCGGTCAGCCACTCGACCATTGCGGGATCGCGGTGCGAGAAGAAGGCGCTGGTCGCGCTATCCAGCGCGGTAATTTGCTGCATTTCTGCCTCGCTGAGTTCAAAGTCCAGCACGTTGATATTTTCTGCCATGCGCGCTTTGCGCACCGATTTCGCCAGCGACACGATGCCGCGCTGGAAGATCCAGCGCAGAACCACCTGGCCAACGCTCTTGCCATATTTTTCGCCAATCTTCGTCAGCAGCGGATGCTGGAATAAACCGTTTCTGCCTTCAGCAAATGGTGCCCAGGCCTCGGGCTGAATATTGCGGCTCTTCATCCATGGCACGGCGTGTAGCTGTTGATTGAACGGATTGACTTCAACCTGATTGACTGCCGGAATCACCTTGTTGAACGCGAGGAGGTCCGCCAGACGATCCGGCTGGAAATTGCTGACGCCAATCGCTTTGATCTTGCCCGTCTGCTGCAACTCTTCCATCGCCCGCCAGGCACCGTGCACATCGCCGTACGGCTGGTGAATCAGATAGAGATCGACGTAATCCATCTGCAAGCGATTAAGTGAGCGCTCAAACTGCGCCTTGGCACCTTCATAACTCGTGTCCTGTAGCCACAGTTTGGTAGTGACGAACAGTTCATCGCGCGCGATGCCGCTCTGCTTGAGGGCATTGCCGACCTGAGTTTCGTTTTGATAAGACGCGGCGGTATCAATCAGGCGATAACCGGTTTCAATGGCGTCGATTACCGCGCGCTCGCACTCAGTGGCATCGGTCATCTGAAACACACCAAAGCCCAGCAGAGGCATATCGAGGCCGTTATTGAGTTTTACAGTTTGCATGGCGTTATCCTTTTGAGCGTTTCCAAAAGCATAACGCCACCGCATTGATTTGATTAGACCTAGTAATCAGCTAGGGTTTATTAGTTGTATTCATCAATCCATAAACCCTGCCGTTGAGCTATTGCAGATGCTTCTGCTGCAAAAACTGGCTGACCTGATCGGCGATCTGTACGTTATTCAGGTCGGAGAACGGGAAATGAGTGTTGCCTTTAATGCCGATTTCCGGCAGGTGAATCACCTGCACATCGCCACCGTGTTTATTCACCACATCTTGCCACTGGCGCGCCATCGCCAGCCTTACGCGCCAGCTGTCCTGCGCCGGCATGGCGCTGGGTTTATCCGGGATGTTATCGCCATAGAAGATCAGAATAGGAATTTTGGTCAGCGCCATAAACTTATCCAGCGCCACCGGTTCACCCTTCAGCGTATCGAACGCGCTGGGCATTGCTGGCGGTAATTCATTTTCTGGAAACACAAAGCCGCTGCCCGGTTCAAAGGCGACGATGGCTTTGACCTTGCTGTTTTTCATCGCGGTGTACCAGCCAGGTCCGCCGCCCTGCGAATGGGTAAACAGAATGGCGGGACCGCTTTTATCAACCACGGCGGAGAGCGCATCCGAAATAACATTGACGTCAAACGGCCCGGTATTGGGCGTCATCTGGCGGAAGTATTGGTTCAGCGCCTCTTTATGCTGTGAGAACTGCACGCCTTTGAAGAAGGTGGGCCACACGCCGAGACGGAACTGATTGAACCACAGCTGCTCATCCGGTTTCGGCGTTAGCGTGCTTTCTACCGTGCTGCGACCGGCGCTACCGCGACGCGGCTGATCGACCAGATAAGTGGCAAATCCGCGTCGCAGAAATAGGTTCTGGAAGCCTTCGCGGCCATCCGGCGTGCTTTCCCAGGTGCGGGAAAACTGCCCGGCCCCGTGCAGCATAACGATGGGATATTTATGTGCATGTGGCGGAATTTGATAAAACACCGCCGCGTGATCGCCATGATAAGTCTGGCCTGCGGCATCCAGCGGCTTTTTGGCATCGAATTGCCCTGGCGCGGTTATCACCGTGCCGCCCGCCGCAAAACTACCTTGTTCCTGAATCACTAAAGGTTCCACCTGTGCGGCGACGATAAAGCTGGTCGCCAGCACGCATAGGCTGCAGATTTTGATCAATTTCTTCACGTCCTTTCCCCTCAATATTCCGCTTAAGTTAATGACGATAGCCAGCTTCGCTGTCACCAATGCCATAACCGCCGTGCGTGATAAATGGAATCACGCGTTTATTGCTTAAATCGTGGCTGCTGAGAAAGGTATTTATCAGCGGAGGCAGCGTGGTGCCCCAAATGGAGAAGCCGAAATAAACCGTTTGTATGCAGGTGCGCATGAATGCGCACCCTACGAAAAACGCGCCAATCCTTTGTAGGGTCGCCATTTATGGTGACCGAAAGATGCTTAACTGACGCGCATTACCAGCGTTATCACGCGCTTTGCGTTGCCTGCATCGCTGCTTCCGCGCGATCCGCCGCCTCAACTTCCCCATTGGCGCGCAACAGCTCCGTTAGCTGCTGCAACTGGCCGCGCGTGATCCCTACGCGCAAGCTGGCGCGCGTATGTGACAGCAGCTGCGATTCTGCTCCCGGCGTGGCGGCCAAGGCACCCACCGTGGCCAGCTCACGGCTTTGCCAGCCAAGGTTGTCACGGGCAAAAATATCGCCAAACAGATGGGTTTGCAGGAACTGGTTGATCACCGGCGCGAAGTCGAAAAGTGGTCCTTGCACCGGCGCGCCAGAAATTTTGGTCTGGTTGTCGGTGCCCAGCTGACGCAGCGCATCGCCCACCGGAACCGGCTGCACTGGTTCTTTACCCACTTCATCCTTGATACCGCGCTGCTTGCGCGCTTCCGTGACTTTCATCAGCGCGCTCAGCGCGTTGAGACTGCGCGGAAAACCGGTGTAGGCATACAGCTGCACCAGTATTTCTTTGGCTTCGTTTACCGTTAATCCGGCGTCCAGCCCCTGATTAAGCGCCGCATCCAGTTTTTCCATATTGCTGGTTGCCATAAACGCCGCCATCAGCGGAATGGCTTGTTGACGTGCCGAGAGCGTCTCGGACGGATTTGATGACTGATTCATTGCAGGTGTCACTCCTTGTTGGGTTGCAGCATAGGTCGTCAGGTTTCCGGCGAACATCATGACGATGCCGACGGTGAGTTGCTTAATCGGCGCGATAGTGTTCATCAGTCACTTTCTCCATCCAGGTTACGCTTTTGCCATCCACCACGCCGGTCACCGCGATATGTGTCATCGCACTGTTAGCGCTGGCGCCATGCCAGTGCTTGACGCCTGGCGGGCAGATCACCACATCGCCAACACGGATGATCTGCACCGGTTGCCCTTCCTGCTGGGTCAAGCCCACGCCGGAGGTGACAATCAGCCGTTGCCCGGCGGGATGCGTGTGCCACGCCGAGCGCGCGCCGGGTTCAAAGGTGACATACGCAGCCGAGGCAATGATGTGGTTATCCGCCACAAACAGCGGATCAACGCGCACCTGACCGGTGAAGTTCTGCGCGGGACCGGTAAGCGCTGATTGGCTGCCGGCCGGTGCAATCTGCACCAAAGGTTCGGCGGCAACCGATGAGAAAGCAAAGGACAGTAATAGCCCCAAATAACCCGATTTTGCTGTCATGCAGTGCGTCCTATTTTGTTGAACATGGATGCTGCGAGGCATCGATTCTAACGAGGCGCAGATGTCGTCAGGCTGACGCGTTACTGACAATGTTGTCAGTTTTCAGCGAGGCGACGGGCGCGGCAGACAGCGTTTTACGCTCGGGCGTTAAGGCAAAGGTCAGCCCAAACGTGTTAATTCCACTTTCACTGCGCGCGAACACGTCACCGCGATGCATGATGGCCACCGCGCGCACAATCGATAATCCCAGCCCATGATGTGTATCGCTTTTGGCGCGCGACGCGTCCACGCGGTAAAAGCGCTCAAACAGGCGATGCAGATGCTCCGGCGCGATGGCGTCGCCGTGGTTCGAAACCGCCACCATCGCCTCTGTTTTGGATTCACTCAGCGTGACGGTAATGGTGCTGTGCGGCGCGGCATGGCGCGCACTGTTCTCCAGCAGATTCGCCAGCGAGCGATGGAATAAGCGCCGATCGATATGCACCTGCGCATCGCCGTCAATCTGCAATCGCAGCTGCTTTTCGGCGAAACTGGGTTCTACGTATTCAGCGGTTTTAGCGGTCTCTGCGCGCAGCGACACGCACGTCAGCTGTGAAGCATGTTCACCCGCATGGGCATGTGACAGGAACAGCATGTCGTTGACGATGGAGGTCATTCGTTCCAGCTCCTCCAGATTGGAGCCGAGTAAATCCTCCAGCTCGGCTGGCGATCGGCGGCGCGCTAAGCCCAGCTGTGTCTGACCGATCAAATTGGTCAGCGGCGTGCGCAGCTCGTGCGCGACATCAGCATTGAAACTCTCCAACTGCCGCCACGCGACCGCCTGTCTCTCCAGCACGCCGTTAAATGAGGAGGCCAGCGGCTGCAGCTCATCCGGCAAAGTGTCGGTGTTGAGGCGCTGAGCGTGATCGCCCGGCACCAGCTGCTGCGCCTGCTGGCTTAGCGCGCCCACCGGTCGCAGGCCAATGCGTGAAATTGCGTAACCGAGCATCGCCACAATAAACACGCCGACTAACGCGATAATCAGTAGCGTACGCGTGAAGGCATCCAGCGTGCCCATGTAAGGCGTGGAATCGATGGCCACCACATAGCGCAGCGCCGGCCGCTCGCCGTGCGCGGCGATGGTTTTCACCAGCAGAAACAGCGAGCAGGCCTCATCGGTTGCGCCCGGCACTTTATTAAAGCCTTCCTGCAAGGCGTCCCAGCGCACGCCGAGCGGCGGCGCACCGCCCACGCTGAAACGTGCATCGTCACTCAAAATCCAGTAACGCACGCGCTCACCTTCCGCGCTGGTTAAATCGGTGAACTTACTGGCCAGCGCCGACCAGCCTTCAGGCGAGCTGCGCGCGCTAATCCACGGACTCATCAGCGATGCACGAAACTGCAGTTCGTTGTGCATCTGCTTTTGCAGCGAATCATGTAGCGAATTGCGCAGCAACAGGCCAATCGTTGAGACGATCAGCACCATGCTGACAACAAACATCAGCGCCAGCCGCGCGGAGATCGAACCTTTAAACATGCTGATCCTCCCGCACTTCCAACACGTAGCCCATGCCGCGCACGGTATGCAGCAGTTTGACCGCAAAAGGCGCGTCGATTTTGCCGCGTAACCGCTTAATCGCCACTTCCACCACATTGGCGTCGCTATCGAAATTCATGTCCCAAACCTGTTCAGCGATCATCATCTTCGACAAAATTTCGCCCTGATGCCGCGCCAGCAAACTGAGCAGCGCGAACTCTTTGGCGGTCAGCTCCAGCCGATTGCCGTGACGGAATACGCGGCGCGCCAGCAGATCGAGATGCAGATCGTGGATTTGCAACTGGGTGATGTCAGCACCATCGGTGGCACGACGCCGCACCAGCGCCTGGATGCGCGCCACCAGTTCAATCAGCGAAAAAGGCTTGGGCAGATAATCATCCGCACCGAGCCGCAATCCTTTTACCCGCTCATCCACCGAACCCCGCGCCGATAGCATCAGCACCGGCGTTTGTTTGTTGCTGCGAATGCCTTCCAGCACGCGATAACCGTCGATGCCCGGCAGCATCACGTCGAGGATCACCGCGTCGTAATCAAACTCGAGCGCAAAGTGCAGCCCTTCCGCGCCGTCGGCTGAGACATCCACGCTAAACCCCGATTCACCCAGCGCGCGGCTCAGGTAAGTGGAGGTTTTCTCTTCGTCTTCAACCAACAATAAGCGCATAGCTGGGGCTTCCTCTGTTTACAACGTTGAACGTTATGTTGCGCGTCGCTCACCAACAGCAAGCTGACAAGTTGCTGACAGCGCTGTCAGTTAGCGTATGGCTGAAACTGACAAGGTTGTTATGTTCTGGTCATGATGCTGTCAGCCCGCGCGCCTTAAGCTTTCGTGCACGGCCACTTTCAGGCCACTACTTTTCTCCGGGAGCGAAGATGAAACTCACTGCTATTCATGCCCTGCTGTTCACCGCAATTTCCGTCAGCGCACAGGCCGCTAATTACAAACAAAACCCTTTCACGCTGGTTTATGACGGCGCGATTACGCAAAACGTGGCGGGCAAGGTCAACATTCATCCAGTGAAATACGATCTGCACGGCCTGCAAATCGCCGCCAATGTCTACACGCCCGCTCATTACGATCCGTCAAAGAAATATCCCGCGATTGTGGTCACGCATCCTAACGGCGGCGTGAAAGAACAAGTTGCTGGTTTGTACGCACAGCGACTGGCCGAACACGGTTACATCACCATCACCGCCGATGCCGCTTATCAGGGTGCCAGCGGCGGCATGCCACGCAGCGTGGATATCCCGGCTAACCGTATCGAAGATATTCACGGCATGGCCGATTACCTCAGCAATTATCCCGGCGTCGATGCCGCACGCATCGGCCTGCTCGGCATCTGCGGCGGCGGCGGTTACTCGCTGAAGGCGGCCCAGACGGATAAGCGGTTTAAAGCGCTCGCGACTCTGAGCATGTTCGATTCCGGGCGGGTGCGCCGCAACGGCTATCAGGATTCCCAGATCGCCACTATTCAGGATCGCCTGCGTGCCGCCACCGAGGCGCGCAGCAAAGAAGCCGCGGGCGGTGAAGTCAGCTACTCCGGCGACGCCAATCTGACCGATGAACAGATCGCTAAACTGCCGTTCGATCTCTATCGCCAGGGTTACGCCTATTACTGGAAAACCCACGCCCATCCGAACTCAACCTTCCGCTACACCACCAGCAGCCTGCTGGAGTTGATGCGCTTTGATGCGCAAAGCAACATGGAGCTGATCAACCAGCCGCTGCTGATGATGGCGGGCAGCAAAGCTGACTCGCTCTACATGACACAAAGCGCCTTTAGCAAAGCCAGCGGAACCGCCAACAAAACGCTCTATCTCATCGCAGGCGCAACCCACATCGAGACGTACTGGGTACCACGTTATGTCGATGAAGCGATGAGCCAACTCGATCCGTTCTTCGACCAGAACATTTAATCTTGCGACTTTGCCGTGGCGGCGCTGATCGCCATCACCGCGCTCGCCACGGTAAACAGCGCGATAATCCAGCCCATGGTCCACGGCGTGCCGTCGCTTAACAGCGCCAGCAGCAGCGACGAGATGATGCCGCTGCCGTATTGCAGCGAGCCAATCAGCGCCGAGGCGGAACCCGCCATATTCGGCACCGCATCCATCGCCGCCGCCGTTGAGGTGGCCGCGATAATGCCGTTCATCGAGAAGAACACGAACACCGAGAGAATGATCATCACGATGCCGCCGAGCTGCAGTTTGGTGCAGAGCGCGAGGATCAGCGCTGCCACTGTGGCGGTTAGCACGGCAAACTTCAGCAGCGACTCAAGCGGATAGCGATGCACCAAACGTCGATTCACCATGCTCACCGCCATCAAACCCACCACGTTGACCGCAAACAGCCAGCCATAGTGCTGCGCATCAATGCCGAAGTAAGAGATGTAGACAAAAGGCGAGCCGGTAATAAAGGCATAAGCGGCGACGTAATAGAACGCCACGCACAGGGTAAAACGCATGAAATGGCGATTTTTCAGCAGCGCGAAATAGTTACGAAACGCGCCCGGCAGCGAGGCTTTTACCCTTTTCTCCGGCGGCAAGGTTTCCGGCAACCAGCTGATCAACATCAGCATCACGCCGCCGATAGCCGCTAAAAGCCAGAAGATGGCATGCCAGGATGTCACACGGATCATCTGCCCGCCCAACAGCGGCCCGGCAATTGGCGCAATCGCCATAATCACCATCAGCGTCGAGAGCATCTGCGCGGCACGCGAGCGAGCAAACAGATCGCGAATCATGGCGCGCGCCAGCATCGGTCCGGTACAAGCACCCAGCGCCTGGAACACGCGCCAGAACACGATGTGGGTAATGTCAGTGGAGAGCGCACAACCCGCAGAGCCGATGACAAACAGCGTCAGCCCAATAAACAACGGCGTTTTACGGCCGAAGTGATCGCTCAACGGCCCCCAAATCAGCTGGGCAATACAGAAGCCGATAAGAAAGCCGGTGATGGTGAGTTCCGCATCGCCGTACAGCTCGCGCGCCATGATCGGCATGGCGGGCAGATAGATATCCGTGGATAGCGAGGTGATCGCCATCAACGCACTCAGAATGAGGATAAACGGCAAACCGCTCGATTTGACGGTGAAGGATTGCGTACGCGTTGAGGCGTGATCCATGTTGAATTCCAGAGAGATCGAATTCGTCCATGTTAGCGGAAGGGATTGTGAAGATAATGGCCTGAAATGACATTGCGCCTATGAGGAAAATTCATTAATAGGCGCAATGAATTGACATGACTTACTGCGCAATATGCACGCGTTTTTTTATATCCTTAAGGAACAGCGTGATAGTAAATGTCATCATCACCAGCATTGACCATGCGCCCCACTTGCCGACATGCACCGTCGCCCACGCGCCAAGCTGATTGGGATATTGCCAGACGCCAAAAAAGGTGCCCAGATTCTCTGCCAGCCAAATAAAGAAACCGATCAGGATAAACGCTACCAGCAGCGGCATGCGAAATGGACGATCGTAGGGGGTAAATATCACTTCCGAGCGTGCATATAAGCCCAACGCCACCGCTGCGATATACCAGCGGTAATCACCGATATAGTGATGGGTAAAGAAATTTGCATAGAGCGCCAGCGAGAGCAGCACCGCATGAAGAATCGGCGGATGATGGCGGATTTTAAGATCCATCAGACGCCAGCACTGAATTATGTAGCTTCCAACCGCCGCATACATAAAGCCGCTAAAGAGCGGTACACCGCCGATTTTACTCCAGCCCGCTTCGGGGTAATGCCATGAACCAATGGCTGACGAGGTTTTGAATAGCTCTAAGCCAAAACCGAGCAGATGAAACAGGGTGATGGATTTCAGTTCATCCCAGCTTTCCAGTTTGGTGGCAACCATTATTAGCTGGATAGACACGGCGATCATCAGCAGCAGGTCGTAACGCGTAATGCCGAACATGCCGCCACGCGGCACACAAAATATCGCGAGGAAAAACAGGCCAGCAAATAAGCACGCTCGCGCCTCTTTGATGCCAAACCAGAGAAATTCGATGCCAAACCGCCGAATACCGGTTAAGCGCATAGCGGGAGGATGGATGAGAAACTGATCGAGGCGGTTATGCATAACGGATTCCCTGCGCAGTGAAACGTCCTTTTTATCAGCATAATCAAAAAGTCAGGCAGCGTCGCGTAATGCTTTTTCGTCGGTGAGTGCGGTCGCCATGAATGGCGACCCTACGGGATTTATTGCGATAGTGAGTAGAATCGTAGGGTGCGCATTTATGCGCACCTGGTTAATCGTGATGCTAATCCAACGTCAACGTCCGTTGCGGATGCGTCGCCGGCAATTTGCTCTCCTTGCCGAAAATCTTCTCGCGCAGCGTGCCTGATTTATACGCCGTTTGCGCCAGGCCGCGTTTTTGCAGCACCGGCACCACGTGTTCGACCCACTCATCCCACCAGCCGAGCGTGGTGATCGGCACCACGTTAAAACCATCAACGCCTGCATCAGCAAACTGCTGCACCCGGTCGGCGATCTGTTCTGGCGTACCGGCAAAACGGCCCGGCAGCAACGCATGCTGGATCAGGTATTCGCGCCACGTCAGCACACGGCCTTGCCCATAATCAGCATCAACCGCGATACGGAATTTCGAGCGCATATGCTGGCTGAACTCCTCGCGGCGACTGAGTTCAGTCAGCGGCGTATCAGGATCGATATTCGCCAGATCGATGCCCGAACCTCCGCTATAGAAGCCCTGCAATGCATTGATATCAATGTTGTCGAACAGATATTGCTGCTTGCGCTTCGCCTCTTCCTCAGTCGATCCAATCACGGTGGACAGCATCACCAGCTTCTTCAAATCCTCCGGCTGGCGACCGAAATCCACCACATCCTGATTGAGGATGGCGATATCTTTGCGCGCGGTGTCTGGCGTTTGCGATGGCAGGAACGTCACTTCGGCGTTGCGCGCGGCAAAGCGGCGTCCGGCATCCGAGTTGCCGGCCTGGAAGAACACCGGGCTGCGCTGCGGTGAAGGCTCAACAATGTGCGGCCCTTCCACCCGATAGCGCTTACCAACGTGGTTGATTTTATGGATCTTGTCGGCATCGAAAAAGCGGTTGGTAGCGGGATCGTGCAGCACTGCGCCCTCTTCCCACGACAGCTCCCACAGCTTATACGCCACATCGAGATACTCCTGCGCCCATGCGTAGCGTTCGTCGTGCGGCACAATGTCCTGATAGCCGTAGTTGCGGAAGCCGTTGGAGAGATACGAAGTGACGATATTCCAGCCGATGCGACCGCGGGTAAATTCATCCAGTGAGGAGATCTGGCGCGCAAACGAGAACGGATGGGTCTGAATCACGTTGCTGGTCACCACTAAACCAAGATTTTCGGTGGCTAAACCCAGTGCCGAAAGAATGGTGATCGGATCGGGCTCGGGGAACTGAGTACCGGCACTAATCGTGGTTTTGCCGTCGCCATAATCGATGTCATACACGCCCACCACATCGGCGATGAACAAGGTATCAAACAGCCCTTTCTCCAGGGTTTTCACCGTCTTTACATAGGCATCAAGCTGGTTGTAGTTGTACTGAACCTGGCCTTCCGGCGTGCGCCAGTAACCGTGGCTATGGTGGTTCGGCGTGAGATGCAAAAATCCGTTATAAATCAGTTCGCGTGACATGTTCGCTCCTGTAGCAAAGTTAGGCAGTTTCCGGCGCGGCCAGACGTGGCAGCGAGGCAAGTAACGTCTGGGTGTAAGGATGGCGCGGGCGGTAGAACACCTCATCGGCGGCGCCCTGCTCAACCGCCTGGCCGTTCTGCATCACCAACACGCGATCGCTCATGTGATGGATCACGCCAAGATCGTGCGAGATAAACAGATAGCTGACGCCGAGCTGCGCCTGTAGATCGCTTAGCAGATCGAGAATCTGCGCCTGAATGGTGACATCCAGCGCCGACACCGCTTCGTCGAGCACAATCACTTTTGGATGAGTCGCGATCGCGCGGGCAATCGCCACACGCTGGCGCTGGCCGCCCGACATGCGCGCTGGACACTGCGTGAGATGCTCTGCGCCGAGCCCAACCGATTGCAGCAGGCTAATCGCTCGCTCGCGCGGTGTTTGCGTTGGCGCATGCCGATCGAGCGCGATCGCATCCAGCAGGATGTCGGCCACGCGCCAGCGCGGATCGAACGAGGAGAGCGGATCCTGATACACCACGGCGATCTGGCGGCGAATGGCACGTTGATCGGCGGCGGACGCGTGGCTCCACGGCTGACCGGCAAACAGCACCTCGCCGCTGTCCGGTGTTTCCAGCGCCAGCGCAATGCGTGACAAGGTGGTTTTGCCTGAACCCGACTCGCCGACAATTCCCAATGTCTCGCCGCGTTTTAAGCTAAAGGAAACGTCATCGACGGCGCTGTGCCCACGAAAACGCTTCACGATATGTCGCGCTTCCAGCAGCACTTCCGCTGATGGCGTCACGGATCGGATTGGCACACTTGCCGCGCTGCCCGAAAGGCGTTGCCCTTTAGTGTGCTCGCTGGGAATCGCGTTAATCAAACCTTGGGTATATGCATGCTGCGGCTGTTGCAGGACTTGCTGCGCCGTACCCGCCTCGACAATCGATCCGCCCTGCATCACCAGAATCTGATCGGCGATTTTCGCCACCACTGCCAGATCGTGGCTAATCAGAATTACGCTGGTGCCGCGATCCAGCATCTGCCGTAAGACCTCCAGCACCTGCGCCTGCACCGTGACATCCAGCGCGGTGGTGGGCTCATCGGCGATCAGCACATCCGGATGCAGCGCAATCGCCGAAGCGATCAACGCGCGCTGGCGCAAGCCGCCCGATAACTCTCCAGGCCGCTGGCTGGCGCGATAAGCCGCCTGCGGCACGCCGACTTCTTCCAGCAAGGTCTGCACTTTCTGCTGACGGCTGGCGGCGTTGCCCCAGCCATGCAGCGCCAGCGCTTCGGCGATCTCTTTGCCCACCGGACGCAGCGGATCCAGCGACACCAGCGCGTCCTGTAAAATGAAACCCACTTTGCTGCCGCGCACCTGCCGCCACCAACTGTCGCTACGCTGCTGCAGCGTCTCGCCGTGCAGGCTCAGCGTTTCAGCCTGCACCTGCAATCCGTCACCGGCTAATCCCACCAGCGAACGAGCGGTGACGCTTTTTCCCGATCCCGATTCACCCACCAGTGCCAGACATTGGCCGCGTTGCAGTGCGAAGCTGACGTTTTTCACAATATGGCGCGGTTGCCCGCTTTCACTGCTGGCCCAGATATTCAGGCCGCGCACATCAATCACATTGCTGCTCATTAGCGCTTCTCTCCTTCCGCTCGCTGCTGGATATAGCGGCCAATCTGCGTGAACGACAGCGCCACCAGTACAATGGCAATGCCCGGCAACACTTCCAGCCACCAGGCGACGGTGACGTTAATTTTTCCGGCTTCGAGCAGCGCGCCCCACTCCGGCGACGGCGGCACTACGCCTAATCCAAGAAACGACAATCCAGATGCCCACACCACCGATTGCCCGATGCCTAACGCCACCAGCGAGAACAACGGCCGGAACACGTTGGGCGCGATGTGCTGGATAAACAGCCGCGGCCAGGGATGCCCGAGCGCACGCGCCGCTTCGACATAACCGGATTGTTTGACCTGCAATGCCTGCGCCCGCACCAGTCGCGCATAGCCCGGCGCGGTGCCAATGCCGACCGAGACCAGTAAACTGCTGGCGGATGGACCCAGCAGCGCAACAAACAGCAGCGCCAACAGCAAGGTGGGAAACGCCAGCAGGATTTCCAGCAGACGATTGACCGGCTCCGCCAGCCAGCGCGGCCCGAGCGCGGCGCTAAAGCCAAGCACCACCGCACCAAACAGCGCGATCACCATCGCGCCGATGCCAATCAGCAGCGACTGACGCGTACCCCAGATAATGCGGCTGTAGAGGTCACGGCCAATGTCATCGGTGCCGAGCCAGTTGTTCCACGAAGGTGCTTGCAGCGCGCGATAGAGATCGGTGCTGAAGGGATCGTGCGTCGCCAGCACGCCGGGCGCGATGGCCGCGACAATAAAGAACAGCGCCACGAGGGCGGAGAGCAGCACCGAAAGCGGCAGTTGCCAGCTGAAGCGCGTGGTGCGCGGTGCGGCGTAATCCGTGAGATGAGTTGTCATGCGCGACCTCTCAGACGGGGATCGACGATCAGGTAAATCAGGTCAACCACCAGGTTAATGACGATGTAGAGGAAACTGATAAGAATCACGATGCCGGAGACCAGCGCAAAATCCTTGTTGCTCACCGCATTGACCAGCACGTTGCCGAGTCCCGGCCGGGCAAATAACGCTTCCACCAGCACCGCGCCAGAGAGCAAATTGCCGATCGCCCAGCCGCTCAACGTGATGGCCGGAATCAGCGCGTGGCGTAACACATGGCGCAGCCGCACGCCCGCCAGACTCATACCGCGCGCCCGCGCCGACAGCACAAACGGCTGCTGCATGCTGCGTTCAAATTCGCCGCGAATCGCGTGTCCAATAAAGCCCGCCAGCGGAATAGCCAGCGTGATGGCGGGAAGCACGGTGCCGAGCAGGCTGGTGCCGCCGACCACCGGGAACCAGCGCAGGCCGATGGCGAAAACGATCAGCAGCAGAATACCAATCCAGTACTGCGGCAATCCGGCCATGATGGTTTCCACCGCCGAACCAAACGCCGCCAGCCGACGATGGCGACCGGCGGTGAGCAGCGTCCACGGAATGGCAATAATCCACGCCAGCAGCAGCGCGGCAATCGCCAGCGTAAAGGTCGGCAGCAATTTCTCGGCGATGATGTGCACCACCGGCCGCTGCAGCTCAAATGAGAAACCAAAATCGGCGTGTAGCAGCCGCCAGAAATAGTGCAGATACTGCTCGACAATAGGCTTATCAAAACCGTATTGCGCGTTGATCGGTGCCAGCTCAGCCGACGTGCGTTCAATCACCTGCCCGGAAGTGATATTCAGCAAGATAGTGGCGCGATCGCCTGGCAGCACCGAAAGCACCAAAAAAGTTACGGTGATGGTGCCCCACAGCACGAACAGCGCGGAGGCGATACGCAGTGAAATCCGCCGCAGCAACAACGCCGTGCGGCTGCGTGGCGTGGCCACGTTTGCCAGATGGGCGGCGCTGTTTTGCGGCGACGATGACGTTAATTCACTCATGGCTGCTCCTGCACGAAGTAAGCATCGTTAAAGTTCAGCAATCCGTTGCCCTGATCCTGCCAAAGCCCGCGTAGGTTGTTGGCGATGGCAACGTTGTAGGTGAAGTTGTAGCCGCCGATGGCAATCGCCTGATCGTCAAACCACTTTTGCAGCAGGTCGAATTTTTGCTGACGGCGTTGCGCGTCGGGATCGCGCTGCGCATCAAGGATTTGCGCTTCAACTTCAGGATTATTGAAAAAGCTGGTGTTGTTGCCGTTGAACGCGCCGTTAAGCGCATGGTTGTAGACGATGTCGAGGATGTTGGGCGACGGCCAAACCCAGTAACCAAAGCTGATTTCCTTATCTCCCGGACGCGAACGTGCACCGGCAAAGCCTTCGGTTTGCGTCAGCGGGATCAGATCCAGCTTGATGCCGACGCGTTTGACCTGGTCCTGTACCGCCTGCAGCATCAGCGCGCCTTCCTGGTCGATAATCGCCTGAATAAACGGTAAGCGCGCATCCAGCGTTTTACCGTCTTTGGTGCGATAGCCGGCGGCATCGCGTCCGGTCCAGCCCGCGTCATCCAGCAGCTGATTGGCTTTGGCGATATTGAGCGAATAGCGATCGTCGACATTCAGATAAAGCGGTGTGCTTTTACTCAGCGAGCCGTTGCCCTCATACGGCACTGCGCCTTTAAACACGGTTTTGACAATCTGCTTGCGGTCCAGCGCGTAAGCAAATGCCTGGCGCACCCGCTGATCGGTAAACGGACCGCGCTGCACATTAAAGGAGAACGCCTGCGGCCGTCCCGTGGCGACGTAAGAGAGCGTTTGATAGTGACGTTGCAGCGCCTGCCACTGCGCGGATGGCGGCTGATAAATCACCTCCGCGCCGCCGCTCACCAGTGCGCCCCAGCGCGTGGTGGCATCCGGTACAAACTTCCACTCCAGATGCTTGATATACGCCGGGCCGTTGTGGTGCGCGTTTGGCGGTGCCCAGCGATAATCATCATTGCGCACAAAGCTGATGCCATCGCCGCGCACCCAGCGCGCCACTTTCCACGGTCCGGTGCCGACCGGTCGTAAGCACTTCTGCTCGCTGCTGTTATGCGCCAGCGAATCGGGCGATTGAAATCCGTAATGACCATTTGCCAGCACATTATAGATTTCGGGATTCGGCTCAGATAAATGCAGCGCCACGGTATAATCATCGACCTTGGTAAATCCGGTCATATAAGTAAAACCGTGCCAGCCTATTCCTTTTTGCCACGCTGGATAATTCGCAATAACCGCATCGGCATTAAATACATCGCCATCGGTAAATTTAACGTCGTGGCGTAAATGAAACGTAATGGTTTTACGATCGGCGGATTCACTCCAGCTGGCAGCCAGCCACGGACGAATTTGTCCGTTGTCATAACTCACCAGATAATCAAAAACCTGACGCGATAAATAAGCTTGCTGCACCCAGCCGCCCCACAAGCAAGGTGGCTCCTGCTCATGCAGATAAACCAGCGTGCCGTTGCTATAACGGGGCGAATCGCTCTGCGCGCTGACGCTTAAGGGCAACGCACCACTTATTGTCGCCAATATCGGCATGAATAACCGCTGAAGAGACAGATATTTCATTTCGCTACATTTCCCGGTTAAAGACAAATAACAGATTTCGCATGGATCTATTCCGCTTGAAATTATATTTTTTGGAAATTAATGGGTAACTCACGGAGTAGCGTTTGAATAGAGCACAGATATAAAACGCGGCAAATAACAATAGTGGCAGTGAATATGCAGAATTGAATTATTTGTTCCATATAGTGAAATAAGCAGCGATTAGTTATTTGGTGAAATAGCTTACGCAGAAAAAGCATTAATTTGCGCCCGATGGCGATGACATAGTAATGAAAATTTCTACGCTGGAGGGAAACGTCATGTCGCACATCGAATCAGGTTGGGGAGCTGGCCCGTCATCCCGTTATGAACAGCTGGCGGAGCGTTTCCGTCCGGTGCTCCAGAAAATACGCGCGGGCGCGATTGAGCGTGAGCTGCAGCGTCAACTGCCGCTGGAGCAAAATGCGTGGCTGAAACAAGGCGGTTTCACCGCACTGCGCGTGCCGGAAAGCCATGGCGGCTTGGGCGCGACGCTGCCTGAGCTTTTCGCACTGCTGATTGAGCTCGGCGAGGCGGATTCCAATCTGGTGCAATCGATTCGCGGTCATCTCGGCTTTGTGGAAAACGTGCTGAACAGCGGCAGCAGCCCGTTTCGTGACAAGTGGCTGACGCGGCTCGGACGCGGCGAAATCGTCGGGCCCGCGTGGAGCGAAACCGGCGATGCGCGCCAGTCTGAATTCTCCACGCACATTGCGCGCAGCGGCGAATCCTGGCGGCTTAATGGCCGCAAGTTTTACACCACCGGCTCGCTCTATTCCGACTGGATTGATATCGGCATCACCGATGAAAACGGCAAAGGCGTATCGGTGACGGTTTCCCGCACCGCCGAGGGCGTGACGGTGCTCGACGACTGGAACGGCTTCGGCCAAACCCTGACCGCCAGCGGCACGGCAATTTTCGCTGACGTGGCGATCGCTGCCGATGACATCAACGAAGAGATTCATTTCAGGTATTCACCGGCGTTTTATCAGCTGATTCATCTGGCGACACTGGCCGGCATAGGCCGCGCGCAGAGCGGCGAAGTGGCGCAGCAGGTGGCTTCACGCACACGCACTTACAGCAACGGCAATGCGCCGCGTGCCGCGCAGGATGCGCAGATTTTGCAGGTGGTTGGACGCCTGCGTGGCGCGGCCTACAGCAGTGGCGCGATTGTGCTGCACGCCGCCAGCGCGCTGCAACGTGCCTATGACGCCCACTTCAGCGGCGATCAGGAGCACGAGAACCACGCGGTGGCGATTGCCGAACTGGAAGTGTCACAGTCGCTGAATGTGGTGAGCGATTTGTTGCTCAACGCCAGCTCGACGCTGTTTGATGCGCTGGGCGCGTCGGCCACGTTGAAACCGCTGGCGCTTGACCGCTTCTGGCGCAACGTGCGCACCCTTTCTTCGCACAATCCGCGCATCTATAAGGATCGCATCGTCGGCGATTTCGCCGTGAACGGCACGTTGCCGCCCGAGCAGTGGCGCATCGGCGTAGCGTAAGGTCGCCATTTATGGTGACCATTTAACCAGGTGCGCATGAATGCGCACCCTACGATTTTGTAGGGTTGCCATTCATGGCGACCTGGTATGCATGGCGTTAATCCCTGCCTCATGAGACACTCTGGCTTATTTCGTTAATAAATCCATTTCACGCCATGAAAACCTTTCTGATTATTGTGCCCGACGGCGGCATGCTGTTTGAAGCGGCGGGTATCGCCGACATCCTGATGCGCGCCAATCAGCACCTTCCGGTTGGCGTTGATCAGCAACGCTATCGCGTCAGCCTCGCCACCACTCAATCACATCAGGTGATCCACGGCCAATCGGGCCTCAATCTATTAGCCGACCTCAAACTGGCCGATCTCGATCCGCGCACTGCTTGGGACACCATCATGATCACCGGACGCGGCGACAGCGCGGAAGAAGGCAACATGGTGGTCGATTTCATTAAGCTGGCGGCTCCGCAGGCGCGCCGCGTGGTGTCGGTATGTGGCGGCGCGATGCTCTTAGCGGAATCCGGCTTGCTGGATGGCCGTCGTGCCACCACGCACTGGCGTTTGCTCGATACTTTGCAGTCGCGTTATCCAAACATTCAGGTGGAAGGCGGCCCGCTGTTTATTCAGGACGGACCGATCTGGACCTCCGGCGGCGTCAGCTCGGGCTTTGACCTGACATTGGCGCTGGTGGAAGAGGATTTCGGCTTTAGCGTGGCGCGCGATATCGCGCAGGATATGGTGATGTATCTGCGCCGTCCGGGCGGACAGATGCAGTTCAGCCGTTTTCATCTGCAAACGCCAAGCGGCATCGGCCCGATCGGTGAACTGCAGCGCTGGATCCGCGCCAACCTCGCTGACGATCTGTCGGTGGAGAAGCTGGCGGAGCGCGTTGCCATGAGCCCGCGCAACTTCACCCGCGTGTTCACCCGTGAAACCGGCGCGCCGCCTGCGCGCTATGTAGCCGAAGCGCGCCTCGCCGCCGCGCGTGAACAGCTGGAGCAAAGCAACGACACGCTGGATCGCATCGCGCAACATACCGGCTTCGGCAGCAGCATCAATTTACGCCGCAGCTTTGAGCGCCAACTGCATCTCACGCCGGGCGAATATCGCCAACGCTTTCACTGCAGAAAATTGGCGTAAAGTGATCCTTTTTTGGCGTTTACGCCACGGCGTCGTCGGCCTAGAGTGACTCCAGCATCTTCGGAAAAGGAGTCAACCATGACTAAGATCGGCATCAACGGCTTTGGCCGTATCGGACGTAACGTTTTTCGTGCAGCGCTGGGCAGCGACGATATTGAAATCGTCGCCATCAACGACCTCACCGACAGTAAAACTCTCGCGCATCTGTTAAAACACGATTCCCTGCTCGGCCGATTACCGGCAGAAGTGGAAGCCGGCGAAGGCGAATTGCGCATTGATGGCAAAGCGGTGCGGGTGTTCAGCGAGCGCGATCCGGCGAATATTCGCTGGCGCGATGTCGGCGTGGATATCGTGATTGAAGCCACCGGCTTCTTCACCGAACGCGACAAAGCCGCTGTGCACATCACCAGTGGCGGTGCGAAGCGCGTGATTATCTCCGCGCCGGGCAAGAACGATGACCTGACGATTGTGTTGGGCGTCAACGATCAGCGTTACGATCCGCAGCAGCACTTTGTAGTGAGTAACGGCAGCTGCACCACCAACGGCTTAGCGCCAGCGGCGGCGGTGCTGCATCAGGCGTTTGGAATCGAGCACGGTTTAATGAACACCACGCATGCTTATACCAACAGCCAGGTGCTACACGACCAGCCAGAGAAAGATCTGCGCGGTGCGCGGGCGGCGGCGCTGTCGATTGTGCCTTACTCAAGCGGTGCGGCGAAGGCGCTCGGTCGGGTGATTCCGGAGCTGGATGGTCGATTGACCGGCTATTCCCTGCGCGTGCCGGTGCCGGTGGTTTCGATTGTGGATTTAACCGTGACGCTGAAACGCGATGTGACAGCAGAAGAGGTGAACGACGCCTTTAAAGCGGCGGCGGCAGAAGGTCCGCTGAAGGGGATTCTCGGATACAGCGACGAGCCGCTGGTATCGAGCGATTATCAGGGCGATGCCCGTTCATCGATTATTGATGGGCTTTCTACGCTGGTGATTGGCGGCAATCTGGTGAAGATCCTTGCCTGGTATGATAACGAATGGGGCTTCTCCAATCGTTTGGTGGATTTAGCACGCTTGATGGCACAACGCGGCTTGTAAGGTAAGGTCGCCATTAATGGCGACCTTCTCAACAATAACCTCGTTACTTCAACCCCATCGCATCCTTCAGGGTAAAGAACAGATCGGTCTGATCGGTCAAGCCCACCACGTTGGCCGCATGTGGGCCATACGCTGCAATACGCACCTGCGTGCCGGTGTGTTCCTGCGAATCCTCTTCTGAATTGCCGTAACTGATGGTCATCACTGCACCATCTTTGGTATTCACCGCCTGCGTCAGGCCCGGCGCCTTGGTGCCGTTTTCCACGATCTGGCTGCTGTGCGCGTGATCGGCGGTCACCACCACCAGCGTGTCGCCATGCTCGCGCGCAAATGCCAGCGCCTGCTGCACCGCTTCATCCAAATCAACTGTTTCACCAATCTGACCGCATGGATTAGCCGCATGGTCCTGCTTATCAATTGACGCGCCTTCCACCTGCAGGAAGAAGCCTTTTTCATTGGTGCTCAACAGATCGATAGCTTTTTTAGTCATCTGCGCCAGCGTCGGTACCGAAGCTGGACGCTCTTTATTCACTTCACAGGTCACCACTGGCTTATCAATGTTGCCATGATAGCTGGCTTTCGGTCCCTGCCAGCGCACCGGCATATTGCCGTCGGCGAACAGGCCAAGCATCGGTTTGCTCTGGTCGGCCTGTTGAATGGCGTTCATGCCATCCAGATTATCAATCCACTGATAGCCCAGCGCCTGGGCCTGTTCGCGCAGGGTTTTGCCCTGATACTCGCCGGCTTTGGCGGTTTCGCCGAAAGATTTCGCGCCGCCGCCTAACGTGACGTCCGCACGGGTTTTCAGCATCTGCTCGGTAATCGATCCTTTACCGCCCTGCTCCAGCGCGTTTGCCGGACACAACTCGCTGGTTTTCTCCGGGCCGTAGCATTTGCGCGAGGTAACGTGGGCGATTAACGCCGCTGGCGTGGCGTCCTGCAATTCAGCAGTGGAGACGTTGCCGGTGGCTTTACCGGCGGCTTTCGCCAGCTCAAGAATCGTCACCTGATCTTTGCCGTTCACATCGACGCCAATTGCGCCGTTATAGGATTTGGTGCCGGTGGCCCACGCGGTGGCCGAGGCGGCGGAATCCGTCACGTAATTTGGCTTGTGGGTTTTCTTATCTAATGAATAGTGCGTGTATTGACCGGTGAGCGGCAACGCATCAAGACCGGGGAAGAAACCGCCTGCACCACGCGCCTGATTACGCGCGGCGGTGATTTCCGAATCACCCATTCCGTCACCAATCAGCAGAATCACGTTTTTCGCGGTGCTATTGCTTAATGAAGCTTTCAGCGCTTCGGTCTGGTCGCCAGTGAGACGTCGTGCGCCGCCGTGCTCGGTGATATCGCCGGTAGCGGCGCGGGAATATTGTGCATCTTCTGCCACTGCTGAAGTCGCGATCAGAGAAGCCAGCAGCGTAACCGTAAAGAGATGTATCTGTTTCATTTATAAGCATCCTTATCCATAGATATAACCAAATGTTTCCGCGGACAAGTCTGCGACAGTGCGGTGACATTTTTGTGACAGAAAGGGAATGATTTGATGACAGAATCGCCATTGTGAACAGGCTAACGGCAATACGCTCAGAGCTTAAGCGAATAGAACAAAAGGAGAAAATAGCACTTGACCCTTTTCAGCGATCTCCCTATAGTAGCGCCCCGTTGACCCAGCGCGGTT
The DNA here is from genome assembly GCF_014193275.1 of Enterobacter sp. Sphag1F. Taxonomy (NCBI): domain Bacteria; kingdom Pseudomonadati; phylum Pseudomonadota; class Gammaproteobacteria; order Enterobacterales; family Enterobacteriaceae; genus Enterobacter; species Enterobacter sp. Sphag1F. The sequence goes on from NZ_JACHZD010000001.1 coordinate 431,280, forward strand.
GACAAAAAAATGTGGTGAGGTGTCCGAGTGGCTGAAGGAGCACGCCTGGAAAGTGTGTATACGGCAACGTATCGGGGGTTCGAATCCCCCTCTCACCGCCAACAATTAAGCTCAAGTTATTAATTAACTTGGGCTTTTTTGTTTTATAGGGTTTTCAGTATGCCATCTGGTATGCCATGGCGCTCTGGCTTGGATGCGATCAAATCGCCCCGCTTCAGATGAGTTCGGAATCGAAATCACTGATTAGCAATTGAGCTATCAATATTTCTCAGGGGAAAGTAAGGAAACTCTTCGCAGCCTTTTTCCTCCGCTAACCTTGCAGTATCATCTACATCCCTGCTATTTCCGCTATTGTAGCGAGAATAGCAACTCGATTGGGTGTCTTTACTTAAATGACATTAGCCACACTTATTCACATCAACCGCTCTACTAAGATGAGGCTAGAGCTTTCGGATAGTGCCTGATCAAAACGTCATTGAGCCCCTCAGTAATAACCTCGCGCTTGAAAGTTATATGTGCTGAACCCTTCTGAAAATAACGGATGCTGAAGTAGTCATCTTCATAGATTGTGGACTCTTTCTGCGCATGGATATGGGCATCTAGTCGCTGAGAAATATCGGCACGATTGTCTGGCAATGCCTTTCCATCAAGCAGGGAAACCACACGCTCGAGATCAACCAACTGATCTCTCCGATGCCCACAGTTAAGTCGAAATCCCCACTGCGAAAAGCTCACCAAATTGTTCTTGATAATCTTTCGACTAAACTTTACTGGGCTATTGGTTTTGTAATTCCAGCTCAGGCTCTTAAATAGATTTATGACACCTCTCTCAAATACCTCTCCCTTACTTTTATGTAATTGCTCGAACGTCGCGAGAATGTTGTCCTCATTAATCGCCGGCACATCCCCCTCATCTAAATTCTTCTGCCACTGGTCACGAGCCTGCGCATCCATCAAAGAAAGCATTCCAGATTTGAGCATTAGATCACGCCAGAGGCTACGATCAATATTACGGGTAATAACTGGCATCACTTTCTCTGGTGTTTCCATCAACCAACAACCATAGCGATGACCAGACTTCATTGCCCAATCAATTGCGTTACCACCACCAATTTCAGCAGTAAGTTGTGAGATGGCACTTAGCTGGTGAATCAGTTGCTCAATCTTTCCCAGTGCTGCGTCACGCCCGGAAACAATGCGCTCAAAGTTGGTCGAGTTGATCAACTCGGTATGTTCAGTAATCATTTCAGGTTCTATTTGCATAAAAAAATTCCGTATAACAAATACCCCTGCCGATAATGACAGAGGCGCCATGCGTTGTGAGATAAACAGAAGAACTGCAGAAAGGTAAATCTGAAAAGCGGTATTTAGGTTAAACTGAGATTGCGCTGCGTTAATCCGGTAGCTTGACTTGCCTTCAGGATATCCGCAGCTGTAAGAAACATTTCTGGCTCAGCATAGGCTTTGCTGCTGATATCTACGCGCACCAATTCATATTTTTTCACTAGAAAGTTGATGGCATCGGCTAGGGTAACACCCGCTTCGATGTGCTGCTGGATGACTGACTCGCTGCAAAATGGCGTATCGCTTAACTCCAATCCGAAATGCTTGTCTAACAGATGTACGAGGAGTGTTCGCCAGTGATCTTCGGGTGACAGGCAGCACGATGCTCCCCGCCTCTGTACTGAGGTTGGCATAATGGGATTCCTATGGTGTTTAACTAAGGTGTTGGATAAATCGCGATATAGACGTAGCCGTGTGAACCGAGAGTATCAGCTTCACATGTCAGCTCATTGTGGTAAATCGTGATGCAGTGCTGCTGGCTAGAGTTGAGTTCGCCGGTTGTCAAAAGATGTTCTAGCATCCCAACCATTGGCGTGAATGACTGTTCAAGGCGGTCAATCTGCTCTTCGTTGAACTCCCCCGTGATTCCCGCTCTGTCAGCCAGATAGTGCAGTCGGTTGCCATCTTGCACCAGCCTTGCACTAAAGAGTGGAATGAAATTACGTTTAAGCCCCCATTCATTTTTGTGCACTTCATCCTCCCGCTAAAGCCATCCGAGTTCAGTAAATGACACGACTTCTTTACTACCGACGACTAAATGATCCAAAAGGCGAACATCTACCAACGCCAGCGCCTTTTTCAGTCGTTCAGTAATATTTCTGTCTGCATCACTGGGTTGAGCAAATCCGGATGGATGATTATGTGCAAGAATCACTGCTGCAGCGTTGTGCCGTAGAGCCGCTTTGACCACATCACGAGGATATACGACTGTGCTGTTTATCGTACCGTGGAACAACGTTTCATGTGCCAGCAGCCTATTCTGATTATCCAGAAACATCACCATAAACAGTTCACGTTCATGACTGGCTAACTGAAGGCGAATCCAATCGCGTGAAAATGGCGTCGAAGTGAAGGCTACGCCCGGTTCACGCAGATGATTTTCCAGCAACACCAGCGCGCGCTTTATGGTGCGCTGTGATGTAAGTGGAAAAGCCAATGCAGTATTTTCCATAATATCTCCAGTTTTAGTCAATGATACGCATGATGGCGGCGCTTTCAGGATGGCTCAGTGCAAATTCTCGCAGTCGATAAAAATGCTCGCTCATCGCTGAGCTTCCAGTTCTGCAAGCATGATGGCTCCAGTTCATTAAGCAAACCGCTATACCTACAGCCTCGCTGCTCATCTCAGCAATGCTGCCATTTAGCTTGTTATATACTGACCAGCTTAGATTGCTGTCTGGTGCGATGTAGGCACCGCCATTGCTAAGGGTATAAAAACACCAAATACCGCCGTTATATTGTTTGCACAATCGACTCATCCAGCTAAATGTTAGTGTTTCAAGAGTCATCCATTGCGCAATCTGACCAAATTGCTGCTGCCAAAAATGGGGCCGAAACTTATCTGGTACTAAATTTGACTGAATCAAATTGTCTGATGAATAATTCATATCTTTACTATTAGATGACATATCGATTCCTTATCAACAAAAAAAGCAGACTATATGTAGCCTGCTTCATGATTACTAATACTTGAGATTAAATTTTAAATATACTGTGTGAAAAGCCAACAAATAAAGAGCTTACAATTTGAGTGATACCTCATGACTATCGTGTGAAAATTTATTCATATTTCCATGACCAAGATCCTTTGTTTGTCACAACATCAACCTGAGAGGCTTTGCATGGCCCGGAGAAATCAAGCGACACAACTTCACCGTAGCGAATAATTTTAGGAATCTTTTTCATTCTATTATTTAAACCTTTAAATCGTTGGTTCTCAATTTTGCAATTTCCCCTATTCACAATGACATCTTGAATTTCGATATTATCTACAAGAGAGCTTATGCTAACACTGACATAGGGAAGATTGATGTACTGATTTACTTTGTTAAAAGTTTCTATTTTTATTTCTGGCTCATCATCATCGCACGCGCAAAGTAACAGAATAGCCAGAACGAGCAAAACCTTATATTTCACGATATTTATCCTTAAGTTGAAATCAGTAATGAAATGTACAATTAGCGCCTAGATAGTAACAACCAGTGATTACCTGCTTTATGGATTTCTTTTGAAAACTATGGATTCTAATTCACATCAAAACTTCCAAGCCAGCTAACACCAATGCTTTTGTCATTAATAAGGCGCACGTAATTAAATAGCCAGCTACTTTCCTATATTTTCGATTATTCTTCGAACATACTGGAAATGTGGAAGGGATTGGATGAAATGCTGCTCTCCTGTAAGTTCATCTATCTGTCGTCGACGCAGGAATGGCTGTCTGGTCATAAGGACATCGGTGATACTGCCAAGTATGAATACTTGCAATTTCTGGCGGTTCTCACCGACTAAATACCAACTATGTTCGAAATAAATTAATCGGTAAGGCGCAAACCAACGGTGCTGTTGCCCATCAACCGTTAGATCAAGCAAGGTCCGATCAAGAATTGCTTGTGTAATACGCCAAAATCCACCAAAAAGTGATGGTTTGCGATCAGGCGGAGCCAAACTAACAATAAATGGCGACTCCACCGCGCTATCAATCAGTATAGAAATGAGTTTGCTGTCCATCGCCGGAAATAACTGCTCCGTACAGGTTACGTGAGCGAAGTGCAAAATATCCCTGTTTGTTCGGATGCCATCTTGCAACCGCACAAGTGAGTAGCCGCCTTCAACATATTGAAGTTCCAAACAGCTCAGACGCTCACGGAAATCGCGTCTAAGTGTTCTTTCCGAGATCATAAACTCATGTGCCAATTTCTTGACTTCTAACCGTTCTCCTATCAGCAAACGACTTATAATGACTGCCAGCCTTGATGCCATGCGGTCGTGTTGTTTTTTTTGCGCAGACATAGCTTCTAGTTCCAAAATTATTGTGTTCTATGCAACTACTGCTGTCGCAAACAAGCAATAAGTAGACAAGCCGGGACGGTGACACGCCAGGCTGGACCACTGATACCCGCAATAAGCCAGCCGGTACTTAATGTCCATCCGACCGGCCCTGCCAAAATACCGATCGATCTTGTCAGAGTCAGATATGCCACCATAGGTAAACTTCGTCCCAGAACGACTTTTGCCAAGGTACTCAACATCACTACCGAAAGGCGATATGCAGCAAAACCCGACGCTTTGACTGCCGTCTGTATTGCCATCAGAATCAAAGGCGCGGTAGGCCGCGTCAGCTCAGCGCCCATACTGTCGGCAAACGCCTGCAACTCTTCCTGTGACATTCCGTCCAAACTCTTCGCGAGCAATCCCATCAGAAGTGCCAGTTCAATAGCTTCAGTGGTATCTTCTTTTTGATGTTTCACATCTACGTGATTGCAGACATCGCACAAAACCTCTCGATACATCACTCCTTTTCCTCCCCTGAATACACTGACTATACTGCTGGCTCCGAAGGTCTGAATTTCAGCGGCTATTTCGCGCCAATAATTTCGATGGGCAGGATAGTAAAGTTTGTAGTTTGCATTCCCTGACAGGTTTTCTGTCCAACGAAGCGTGCCATCACGAGGGTCATGTGTAATCAAGCTAACTAACAAATCCAGCTCATCATTCTCACAGCGACTTAAAAACTGCAGGTCAGGATCGTCTCGATAAACAGCCATTTATTATTCTCTAGGTATGAATCGTTAATGCCAAAACGATAACAAACCCGTCTGCAAGGTGATGTCCTTACAGTTCGATAAACATTGTTGTCAGATGCATGATTACGGACAGGTTGTGTCCGTAGTTTATGAGCGAAGGCAATGGCGTATAAGATGATAAGAATTTCCATGGAAAATTAACTTGTTATGGTGAGTGTGAGTTTAAAAAATAGCAATGTACAAATGACACACACTTATCTACTTCAGCAAGGTAATATGTATTTATAATTTTTTTATTTTACACTCCATAAACAACATATCTTTCATGTGTTTTTTATTACATGGAAAACATATCACATGAATAAAACAAACCCTTTCTTATTCTCAAAAAAATAACTCCAGAATTCAATCACCCCTTATACGGCGCAAAATCATTAAAATCCAACCAGCCTAGCATGGAATTCATGCCTAACTAACCCCCGGATTAAGTAATATATACAGAGAGTATTGAAGCAAGTTTGTAAGGTGTATCTGTTTGATTACCAAGCAACTAGTATCAATTATTAATTTCAATCAGAAAATATCAAGAGCGATCATTTATCATGCCTAATTATAACCCTCTCTATGTAAATGGTGTAGAGCGCACATTAAATACCGCAACATCGCAACACGCAAGATTGTCTACCTTTAGGGTAGACCTTCATTTCCCTCTAGATAGAACTGGACGGCGGGATGAGTTAGTAATTTCACGTTTCTTTGACTCTCTGAAATATCACCTTTCTGCTTTAATTGAAAGAAAACGCAATGACGGTCTCACCTGCCACAACAGAACAGCCATGCATTATATTTGGTGTCGTGAATACGGGCCGGTGAATGGTAATCGTCATTACCACGTGATGCTAATGTTGAATAAGGATGTGTTCTGTTTTTTAGGAAATCTTCAACTTCTGCCAGATCAATATTCATCTCTGGCAAATCTAATACAACGTGCCTGGTGTAGTGCACTGAAACTCCGAGTAGAGTGTTACGCCCACCTTGCTCATTTTCCCGACTGCGCCGTGACCTGGATAGAACGCAATAGCCCTCATTTTTCTGAACAGATGAAAATAGTTCGCTACCGTGCTATGTATTTAGCTAAGACCGCAAGTAAACAAATTGGGAATGGTCGATCATTTGGTAGCAGTCAGCCTAGCCCAAGCTTGATTGGATAACCCTAACAAATCAGACATAAATTAAAGGCCGCTACTGCGGCCTTTTTAAATAAAGAAAAAATAATTGATTAAAAACAGTACAAGTCGTAACCAGAATTGTGCGCACAACGTATAAATGCTTCACAGTAAATATTGATATTATCAGATTTAGAACTCAGTATAGAAGCAAACTCTTCGGGACGTATTCGCCAATTTGGTGCATGCCCCGTAAAAAGATAACGACTGAATGGGCGACTGGGACCGAAGTAACCAATAGTTTCCTTATCATATTCAATGAATTTGTTATGCTTAATATGGTCACGTCCGATAAGGATGGCTGTAATCAGCGCACACTGTTCATCAATCGAATATTCAGACAATAATCGATGAGCTGTGAACTGACATGATAGAGTGTTGTTAGTCAGATCAACTATTAATTTCATTATATGAGACATTTTCGATAGCCTTAAGTATTATTTCAGAACTTCGTTGCCACAAGCAGAACGTAAGTGACATAGAGAGTTGGCAATTTCAATACAAAATGAAATATCACATTGAATTAGTTGAGCCTTTGCTTGGCCCAATCACTAATATTAACCATAATTGCCCTTCCATAATAACTGATAAAAACAAGGTTTCGTCCCTGAAGAATATCAATTAATGCATTAAGCTTTGCTCGCTTGCGTACTCTGCTAGGTCCATACTGCAAAATGATATTTTTAGGAATGCTACTCGCATTGTGTTTTTTGCAAAATTCAATTAGCCATTGAAAAAGAAAATTAGAATCATCAAATGGATTTTCTTTTTCTCCAACTAATTTAATATATTGATAGCCATACCACTCAATAATATCAATGGCTACATCAACAGCATTAACACTAATTGTTTCCTTACTGCTGTGAAAAAACTCAATCAGTGCAGCCAATCGAGCAACGTTTTCCGACATCTTAGATGCGTAGTCTTTGAATTCACTCAATGAGTGATACCCAGTTTCGCCAATCAAACGTTCAATTCTATTATAAAACTCTCGCCAGGCTTGCTCGGCGTCGCTGCTAAAGTGCATCATGATTCGTAAATCATTGGTAGTCATGGCAGCAAAATAAGACAATTTTTTATGAAAATTTGGTAGATGCTCAATTGACGTTTCAGCATCTCCTATAAGACGTGTACCTTGCGTCGACTCGGGATAGCCTATCAAACAGCGTGCCAGAAATCCGGTATGACGAGCTTCACCTTTACCACGATGAATAAAACTTTTGACGACTTCTGGCTGTGCCATTAGTGACATCGTCATCCTAACGTCTTTAATAGATAGTTCAGGGAAATTTGCCCGGTTAACTACGAAAGAACTGCCATCCCAAATCTTGTTTAGCATTGGCAACTGTTCTAGTGCCTTGCCGCTGAACACCATACCTGCCTCATCTGACATTAAGCCGGTTGAGGCCCCTTTATTTGCCAGCATCTGCTTTAAGGCAGCCGGTGTTGCATCGTTTACAATTAACCTTTGCCTGATAGGCTTTACTGGTTTTGCCTGTTCTAAAACGCTAAGCCTTTCCTTAATATCATCTGTATTTATCCCTAGTTTAGTTTCAGATTTTAGCCTGGACATCAGCGCTTGTTTCTGCACTGCAAAAATTTCCATATCTCGTTTATAAATGTCATATGACAACCGGTATGCCTCCGCATTCTTCTCATCAATATGAAATAATGGTCCCATAATCATTTTGTCCACAGAACTTTTACGCTCTCCAGACTCAGCGATGGTGACTATAAAGAGTGATACAGGGCCCAACAAATTATCAGGCCTTTTCACATTTATTACGCGTTGACAAATCAGCGACATTACTCCAAACATTGAGGCGAAGATGAGTGCAATTGGAGCCTGAGTTGCCCTGGCTATCTCAAAGGCCACATTAATGAGTAACTTTGGTAAACGTTGATAAGGAAATTCATTTTTTGTAGACATAATTGATTCCATAAATTGTGTTGATAACCTGCAGAAGCAAGCTGACCTATGTCAGCTTGCTTCTGCTTAGGTTGTATGATTATTTTTTTACGGGTCCAAGCTTCAACAGCCAGTCGTCTATTTCGGACTCCATCCAGCCAACAGCCTGTAAGCCTAACTGGCGCTGCTTTGGGAAAGTCGCGTCATAGCGTGACGATTTTGGGTTGAGCCAGTCGTAGATGGTTGAGCGGCTCACGCCGACTTTGTGGACGACCTGAACTAGTCGCAGGATCTTTACTACTGATGATGACATTTCGTTTGAACTCCTCTGGTTTGATGTGGACGACCAGAAGTTACGTCACAGCAGTAAACAAAAAAATGCGTATGGGTTCAATTATCTGATTAATATGCTACTTTCACTTTGCATTTCACTTTCACTTTTCACTTTTTTTTCTGAAAGCATAGCAACTCATTTTTAAGGAAAAATAATGGCAAGAGCAATTGACCTTTCTGATAATGCAACTAGTGGTTCAGCAATCGATTCATCTGCAGCCACTGCTTCATTTTATCAAACCCTCTTCGATCATTTTTATGGATTACTTGATCGATTTGGTTCAACTGTCTCCGAGTCAATTAACGAGGAAAGTTTAATCATAGAACACAGGAAATACTTACTCTTAATAGATAAATACCAGAATGATGCAAAATCTGAAGCTATAAATTTATTAGGACATGAACTAACGTCAGCATTTCCGGGTTCTGAGCCTTACGGCAAGAATGTAGCAAATAAAATTACTCTTCAAAAAGTAAGAGATGTAGAAAAGCATATTGATATGTCAATTTCGATGTATGAGAAGACATTCGCAAATCAAGGCCTTTATAATGGTTTACTAAAGACTGCACTTCTCTGTCAAGAGCTTGGAATAATATTGTCTAACAAAAACCATCAAGATAAAAGCATAAGTTTCATAGTGAAATCAAATAACTTATTAAGCTGCTGGATCGGTGCTTATAAATACAACAGTTACCTGACAATCAATAAAAAATTCAAACGAGAGCCTTCATCAAAAAAATCAAATAACATCAATCATCCGAAGATTGAAAGAAGTTCAACTGATGAACGAAAAATGATTATTGATGAACTAATCTCTTTGTTAAGCAAAAAAAACACCGGACCTAAGAAACACAAAAAAAACGGTAATCATCCGCTCAATTCAAGATGATATTAAATTATTCATTAAAGAAAAAATCAAGTCTGAGAAGTGGCTTAAAATTGATGACCTAGAGCGATCAATAATGGATTTATCACGAAATAATGCCGATGTTCGAGCTGCCTTCGATAGACTGATATCACAAAGTAAAATAAAAAAAACAAACGGCGATTAGTTGATGTCAGAGCCTAACATCTTCAATTTTTGACAACCCATAACAAGAACCTCTAAAATTTACATTGAAGAGGTTCTTAAAAAATTAAATAAACCACTTCAATAGAGCCAAAAAACCATCTTCCTCCTCAAAATTTTCACTTCTTAAAAAATCCATTCTCAGTTTTTGCTATATGTAAACTTGTTCATTTATTTTATTAACAATCCAATGATAAGGTGAGACGATGTGATCTGCTCTTCCTGCTTATGTATGGACTAAGGATCGCAACCTAAGCGAACATTTTCATTATCATGTGATGTTCAAGTTCAAGTTCAACCGGGGTATATATTAATTAGGTAGAGTTTGAAATAAAACCAATACCGAGAATATGTCTATTCATTTACAAAACACCTATTGTAGTGCTGCATGTACTAATCACCCAGATTATGAGAGTTTATTTAATCCTCCTAAAAACTCGCACAGGGTTAATTATAAGCATGTCATTCTAAAAATTGATGTATATATCAAACTCCTCTGTGGATTGCATATCTGACTAAACAAAAAACCAAGGATATTAAAGAAAGCCATCGTAATCCCGGCTTCATCAAAACATAATTAACTCGAATAATATTTAGCTGAATAGGTACTGATTATTTATGTTAGCTGGGCTCGTTGCGCATATTTTACGCGAAAAGCTGTATATTATGCATAAGAGCTTGATATCAATTTCAAGCTCTTATTGCTAAACTTTTATCAATTGAGATTAGAATCTCACTGCCGTTTTCAAACCAACCACAACAGCATCCTGCGTCTCTTTGATCCCGCCAGGATGAATCCAGTACTGAATATCCGGTTGAATATCCAACCAGGATACCGGACGGAAGCGATAATACAAATCAAGCTGGACTGAATGACCTACTACGGGTGTATAACTCGGATCGCTATAATCATCTACACCATTGAGTTGATTCTGCAGTCGCTGCGCGCGGGCCTGATACTTACTCATATCAAGATAACTTGCACCCAGTCCAATCCAGTCGTTTGGTAATGCGTCAAACAGACCACGATAACGAACAGATAACGAAGCTGCTACGTGGAAGGGATCGGTGCGTTGATCGCCCAGTGCAAAGCCGCCCGCCACACTCATACCGCGATTCAGTGCATCCTCCGAACGCGTAATCTGCTGGTTAAACCCTGCCCACATAAACCAGGTATTATTATGACTTTTGGTCTGTTCACCCGGTGCAGTATACAGCTCATCTTGTTGAGCGTTGTTGTACATCACTCCGATGTTATAGAGACCCGGTAAATCATTTACCTTAGTTTTAAATTGAGCCTCTAATGGCAGTAAAACACCTTTGCTTCCATGTGTTGTGAATGACCATGTGCGGCTGCGTTGTGTTGATAAGTTGTTCTTTTCAAGCACGCCGGTTTTAACCGTTAGCTCGGGCGTAACATCATAAGCGAAGGTCGTACCCCACGTATGAATGTTCCAGGTATCCCAGCTACGCGCATAAGACGATTTTCCGCCGCACAGTGACAGCGTCTGGAAGTCACATGGCGCAATTTGGTCAAAGGTTTGTTGATAGTTCATCTGACCAACACGCCAGTGAAGCCTGCGGTCATCGAAGCTGCGGCTAAACGTTAAATAGCCCAGACGCGTAATTGAACCGCCTCCCCACACTTCCTGATTAAGGTCGTTAAAGTAGGCTCGAGAATCCTGAACGCGCTTGGTGGTTAAATTGTCATCATGGTTACGGTTAGTAATCAAACCTTCAATTTTCGCATCTGGAATTCCTGTATAACGCTCAAGATCCTGAGTGAAAATAAATGCAACCTGATCTACATAAGCAAAATGCCTGTCATGATTGTATCCACCAGCAAAATTCATTGCAGATTCACTGGCGTACACTAAGCCAAAATTAAAACCTTTGTCTGACAACCCAGAGCGTACGCCTCCCATGTCGCCGAACATCCCCGTGCTATTTGGCTCGAAGCCAATGACTGAACCATCCCAGGTTGTTTCTTTTATTTCCTGTGCAAATAAAGGATTTGAACACAATGCACAAATAGTGGAAGCCAACATAAGTGCTTTATTGTTATTTCTCATTTTTTATTCTCGTCAATAGGGTAAAGGACATAGAACAGGCACATCAAACGCTCCTTTCCATTACGGAAAGGAGCGTTAATTTATATTAACTTTTTGGTTAATTATTTAATCTAACAAACTCAATAAATGCTGGCTGCGGAACATTAAATGTAGCGTTATGATGTAAGCTGCCATCCTGACTATTTACCGAGTAGGATTTAATGCAATTATCAGGTCTATCCGCTATTACCAAATACTTTCCGCAAGGGGCGAATGTGAAGTTTCGCGCTGCCAAGCCAGGATGAATAGATTTAGCGAGTTGCACATGACCTTCACGTTTTAATGTCCCATCCAATGAAACACTAAACCACGCCAATGAATCCTCACCACGATTATTCACATAAATAAACTCACCTGATGGATGAACGCGAATTTCCGCAGGTTCATTAAGATCATTGAAATTATTCGCGATAGTTTTAACCTTATCAATCAGTTCAATTTCACCTGTATCTGCATCAAATCGCATGGATGCCAACTCGGAGGATATTTCACAGGTAAGGTAAATCCGTTCTGCACTTGCAAACTCAAGGTGTCTTGGTGCCGTTTCCTCAGCGAATTGGTAGCTATGGACCAACTCCAGTTTCGCATTAGCTGCATAAACCAGAATTCGATCCGTGCCCTTATCACATACCAGCAAGAAGCGCGCATCAGGTGAGAAAACAGCACTGTGTGCATGTGGGCTTGCCTGTGCATGGCCACCAGCTTGCGGCGAACGGTTGGGATCTTTTCCATGGCCTTCTAAAACCACTAAATCACTAATGCCAGCAATGGAACCATCATCATTCAAAGAAAAAATAATAACTGTCGAATCATCGTAGACATATTCGGATACCCACTGCCCATTTTTAAAAATGGCTTTTTCTACATGGTCAAAATCACCATGATTAGCACATGCAAGGCGGCGATTTTGTCTATCCAGATTGAGATAGGTGGGGCGTGGTCCAGGCGCTACATGACTGTTCAAGGCAGTTAGAACGCCAGAAACAAGATTTACCCGAAAAGCCATAATGCTGGCGGGCGGCTCAACCGGGCCGCGTCCATCATTTTTACGTTCATCAACGGAATAAAGCGTGTGCGTACCGGCATCATAAGTGAGATAACCGGCAAGTTTAGGCGTGTGCGTGCGTTTTATAGGCACAAATAACTCGCCAGCCCCGGCAACTTCAATAGCAAATATGCCGCCTGGATTTTTCTCGTCTCCATAGGTTCCTACATAGACGATGGTCTTTCCCTGAGCAGTATTACGAATCTGGCTCATATTGCACTCGCTTAAGCTGAAATTAAACGCGTTAACATCTCTTGATGGCGACGAACTTGCTCAATCTCGCTCATCATGTTTTCACGGCCTCGGTCATGGAAGTAACGCTGTCCTTCGTACTCAGAATTGAGATATCCCTGGAAACCCGCTTCCTTCAATGCAGCAATAGGCGAAGCGTAGTCGATTGAGATATCCTGGTACTGATCCGTTGTACCGGGAATCAATGACATATTGTAAAATTTAGCGTGAACATGCGTGATGTGTTCACTGAGATCTTTCAAGGTATTGGCCGAAGTCTGCGACAGCATGAGCCCTTCCGCAGCAACGGTATAGTCAATATCCTGTGGCGATTTGACCGTCTGCTCCGTCATCTCTTTGATGGCAGCAAAGCAGGATCGGAACTCATCCGTGCAGTCGCCCGTTTTAACAAAGCGGTTAAACTCGGAACGTACATTACCGGCTGTGTGTCGCGCCATATCAACAACTTTGAATGGAGCATCGTTACGCTGAATCAGCTCTGCTAGCGTAACGGCCACCTCTGTTGACTCCTGCTGCGCACCGCGACGAACGAACCAATCGAGCATCACTTCTGAAGGACGGGTGCCGAAAATACCGAAGTCAGGTACTAATCCCAAATGACGCGTCTGATTTTTTTCACAAAATTCAACAATCTCCGAGACATTTTGCCCTTCAAGCGGCATTGGTTGGTGAATTTCTCGGCCAATGCGAATGTTCAATGCTTCCGCCAGCGGCAACGCTTTAATCATGATTTCGATCGGCACGACAGAAAGTACACGTACGATTGAAAAGCCAAGGCTGTGAGCCAGTCTGATATCGCTTCGCAGGCGCTCTGCGCACTCGTCATAACTCATGACGTGTGTGCGGAATTGAAGTACGTCCATGCCAACGTCGAGTGCAACAGGCTTTAAGTCGTTGCGATCAATCAAGTCATACCATTTCTGCATGAATGCTTTGTTGGGTGCCGGGTATTGCAGGGACATTTCATCAATGACCTCAATACCCTTTGCACCGTGCAAATTATGGGAGACTTCGTCAATCTGTGAATCCAGGTCAGTTTCGCCAAAAAATTGCGATTGCTGATAACTATATAAAGATACGCCGCGTTTCATTGATGTCCCCTCAGGCTAATTCAAGTTCGTAGCTAACAATTTGCGGTGCTTTATCTGAACCAGCACCGCTGCCAGGAACCGGAGGTTCTTTCACCCATTGTTCATCAGTGGGTAAATAGCCGTAAGCGGCCAATACCGACTGCTGGAATCGCACGGTATGGTTGCCAGTTTTCAAACCACCAGGATGGGCGATATGCAAGATTCCCTCATCGCCATAATCCCAGTGCTCATAGATCGCCTTGGCAATCTCGCTGAATTCACGCGGCGGCTTACCATTAATCTCAAACGTTTGCATATCACGGCCAAACTCCTGTCCATCGACAGAAATGAAATAACCGTTATGCAATGACAGGAACACACCCCGGTAATTAGCGTTTCTCACCGCCAATTTGAATCCAATCACCTTCCCGTCAACCGCTTCGTTTTGCAGGCTGCCTGGTCGGATCAAAAAATTATCAAACATAACTACTCCTCAACTGCGGTTACGTTATTTGAAATACCCGGTCAAACCGGCTGCATTGCGTCTGAAGCCAAACAGCCAGACCACTGAAGTCACCACGGCGATGCCAATCGGAACCACCCAAAGTTGCGTCCACGCCAGCGGGTTATCCACCTGGTTACTCGCCACAATGCCGCCAAAAATGTTGCCGGAAACCACTGCGCCAATGCCGGAACCCACACCTGAAATGGCGATGATGAGCCAACTCTGTGCTTGTGCTTTCATCTCTTTAGGCGTGATTTTGTCGATATACATCGCACTCAATACGATGAAGAAGTCGTTACAGATTCCGTGTAGTGCAATGCCCAGGATTGCCCACTCTTTATCTCCATGCGCTGCCGCGATAAAGATGATGAAGCGAACACCCCACATCCCCATGCCGATCAACAAACCAAACTTCATGCCGATTTTCAGCAGTACGAAAGGAACCAGAGCGATGAAAATCACCTCCGTCACCTGACCAATTGCCAGCACCGCAGCGATATTTTCAATTTTCAGTGCACCAAGGTAGGCAGAGGCAAAGGAGTTATAGAAGCCAAGAGAAATGGAAGTCATGACGGCGCAGATCATCAAGACGGTGAAATTGCGCATCTTGAACAACGGGAATGAGTGCACGCCGACAATATCGCCCCAGTTCAGTCGTGCGTCTTTTTTCTTTGGTGGCGTCTTCGGCAGCGTTAAGGCATAGAAGCCGAGAACCACACTCGCTCCACCGGCGAGCATAAAGATTTGAGGTGACGCTGAAAGCCCAAGCACACCAACACATACACCCGCCAGAACCCACGCTAATGTGGCGAAAATACGCAGGAACGGGAAAAGTTTCTGATGTTCTCCCAGATGTTCAAAGCAAACCGTGTTGGCAA
Organism: Enterobacter sp. Sphag1F; assembly: GCF_014193275.1. Taxonomy (NCBI): domain Bacteria; kingdom Pseudomonadati; phylum Pseudomonadota; class Gammaproteobacteria; order Enterobacterales; family Enterobacteriaceae; genus Enterobacter; species Enterobacter sp. Sphag1F. The sequence goes on from NZ_JACHZD010000001.1 coordinate 446,766, forward strand.
GGCCCAATGTTGGTTGGAAGGTCAACATGTAGAGGAAGATTAGAATCAGCACCCACTCAGAATGCCCACCCATAACCATTGATGGTAAAGCGAACTGAATTGCCGCACCGATGAAACTGGCAATCGCGAGCAGCTTTTCTGCTGAGATGAAACGGTCGCCCAAGGCACCTACAAAAGCAGGCGAGAAAAGTGCAGCCACTGCGCTGAGCGCGTATGCGTAACCTACGATGCCTGCAAGATTGTTGGTGATGAGTACCAGCCCTAAAGTTGAGAACCAGGAGCCAAACACGACAAACTGAAGGAACATCAACAGACCGAGCCGGATAAACACAGGCTTAACATCATAACTAACTGTATTGATTGTCATATTTTTACCATCAGAAGAGCCTGAAGCTTGACCCGCTACTGGGTTACTCATCAAGAGTCCCTCCACGTATTTATTGAATTTGTTTTGAAGTAATAGCAAAACAACTGCCCCGGTTATCAGGCTGAATAATTACAGATAAAGAATTCAGTCATCAATGCGTTGTTGTGAAAAATGTGATCCAATCGTTTAATTTGTGAATTTAAAAACAAATGAGATAAATGTTATCATTCATTATTTGAATGATATTACCGTAATGAAGAAGTATTGACTGCTTAAAGCAACCATAGATGAGAGAATTAAAATGCAAGGAATGAGTTGTGATGGCGCTATAGCTGGCTGGGAAAGTGGTAAAGGGATGGCATGACTTTATTGCTAAGTCATGCCATTAATTTGGCGGGATTACCGTATTAGTTCAATGATTCAGTTGTTGAACAATCGGCGGCGTCATGTGTCATCCAATCGGGTAGATCGCTGATGCCCTGCCCTGACTGCGACAGCAGCGAGGCAATGCCGCCAAGTAGAACCGCATCTTTCTTCAAAATCCCCGGAACAAACTGAATGCCCGGCGATACATTGTCCAGATTGTTCTCTTCAGTTGCGACGCGCAAACTGTCTTTGATAAATTGCCAGGCACTTCCTAACTCGCCGCCGATAGCTACAATGCCCGGCGCGACTATTTTTGCTGTGTTAGCTAACGCTTGTCCGACGTTATGCCCCGCTTCATACAGCACGCGCTGGCAGGCAGCATCGCCATCATTTGCGCTGGCGATCACTTCCGCGAGTGACGATTTGGCATTTTCAGTGTCATCCAGAATGCGCAAAATGGCGCGTTCAGATACCAATGTTGTCAGACATCCACGGGAACCGCAGAAACACACCGGACCGGCCTTATCGATCACTAAATGGCCCAGCTCACCAGCCATGCCATTGCTGCCGTTATGCACCTTGCCATCGATGATTAAACCGCTGCCGATTTGGCGCGAGCAGGAGAGATACAGGAAACAATCAACGCCTCGTCCTGCTCCCCAGGTCCACTCAGCGTAAGTCGCCAGATTGGCATCGTTATCAACATGCACGTTGACGTTGAGAAGAGACTCCAGCTTTTCCTTGATGGGAATATCCTTCCAACCCGGTAAACGCCCTGCCGACCATATGGCAATGGTGCCATTTTTCTTATCAACGGGAGCCTGGATCGAAATCGACACTCCGGTTAAGGCCGCAACGCTGACGTTTGCCAGCCCGGCCAATTGCTTAATGAAAGCGGCCAGTGATTCAGGCGTATTTTGCTGGTCAAGCAGATCATCTGGATAAGCGAGTAAGTCTTGTCGTTTCTGATGTTCAAAGCTGAATACAGCGCCATGGATGAAATCGGCACTGACCATCACCGACATCATGACACCTTTAGTGGAGATCAACGTGACAAGTGCTTCCCGGCCATTTATCCATTCGAAGTCGGCCACACCTTCTTTACGCAGCAACTGAATAACATTGTTGACTGTGGCAGGAGAAAGCCCTGTTTTACGAGCAATCGAAGCCTGAGAGGTCGGCCCCTCATTTCTCAGCAAATCCAGAACCAGACCTACGCTAACGTTGCGTAGGACCCTTTTGCTCGCCGTCATGACGTCACCACTTGATAAAAAATAGGGAAAAGAGAAAGAAACGAATCTTATCGTTCAGAATTTGAAGAATCAACCCGCTTTCCCTGCGGCTGTGAAGCAGGCCGCGAACTGAGTATTCGCAGCCTTATGAGGAAGTTACTTGAATGCACCTTGAGCATGCTGCTGTGAGATATATTCACAAGCTCGCACCGTCACTGCCATGATGGTGAGTGTTGCACCTGATACACCACCGGTAGGGAAACAGCTGCCATCAGTGACAAACAGATTAGGGATATCCCAGGATTGGTTATGGCTATTGAGCACTGAGGTTTTAGGATCATCGCCCATGCGTGCTCCACCCGTTTCATGAATCGCCGCACCCATGCACATGCTTTTACGGAAGTTCATGCGGAACAGCATCCGGCTAAACCAATCGGCGTCCGGGAACGCGCCCTTACCAAACTCTTCCACCCCCAAATACGAGCCACAAAATTCCAACTCAAAACCGGCATTAACCAACATCTCTTTGATCGCTTCCGTTTGCGCCTTGAGCAGTTTTTTCTCGTTATCATGCATGTAGCATGAGATATGGGGCACCGGAATACCGTAGGCATCTTTTTTGTGAGGATTCAGCGTGATGGTATTGTCGGCGTAAGGCAGCATCTCACCAAAACCCATAATGCCAAACTTCGCATCTTTGTCGTCCCGCGCATATAACCGACCAATCGTTCCCTGAAACGCATAACCGCGCACAAACTGGTTGTTGGTTACTTTGTCGAGGTTTTCGAAACGGGGAACATACACCCCGCCGGTCACGCCATAAAAGGGATCGGCGGGATGCGTATTATCCGTTTCAAATCCTTTTTTGCCCGGAATCGTGCCAAAAATCATGCTCGGCACCTGATCCATAAAGTATTTTCCCAACGTTCCTGAGCTATTGCCTAAGCCGTTAGGATATTGTTTGGTTGCCGAGTTCAACAACAGGCGTACAGATTCGATGGTCGATCCACATAGCACCACGATATTGCCATGAATAACGCCCGCCTGTTTTGTCTCACGATCGACATACTCCACGCCACTGGCTTTATTTGATTGCGGATCGACTAAAATTTTGCGCACGACGGCATTGGTGCGCATCGATAAACGTCCGGTTTCTTTCGCGGCCAAAATAGGTTGCGGTACGCGCTTGATGTTGGGTGGCATATAGCGCCATGGAATAGGATTGCGTTCCGGCCAGCGTTCGTGTGTTCTGGATTTGAACGTAGCCTCGGTTGAAGTCAGATGAGAATCTCCCATAAATTGCCCATCAGGTACATTCGGCAAAGACTCTTTGGTCCCATAAATCCCCAGGAATTTTTCGACCTTGTCGTAATAAGGCGCCAGCTCAGCATAATCAAATGGCCAATCCTGCCCTTTACCATCATGGCTGGCGCCTTTGAAATCGTAATCAGACCAGCGCAACAGCATGCGTCCATAGGTATGCAGACGGCCACCCAATTGCTTTCCGCGAATCCACAGAAACGGTTTGTCGGCAGGTGTTGTGTAGGGATTTTCACGATCGTTGACGAATAAATGACGCTGCTGGCGGCCATACATCGCCACCTTAGACTGAATATGTTGACCGGTAATCGCCGCTTTCGCGCGCGCCCATAGCTGTATGCCTTTCTCTTTCGGACCTTTAAAATTCGGATTGAAGTCCTCACTGGTGATATTGCGGCCAGCTTCAATCAGCATCACCTTCAAGCCTTTTTCAGTCAATTCTTTAGCGGCAAAGCTACCAGCGGCCCCGGAGCCAATGACAAGCGCATCGTAATGTGTGTTTTCCATCAAATCCTTCCGGCTTAATTATTGTGCGAAATATTCAATTAGTGAATGGTTCATGCATTTACGAAGCATATCTTTACCATATTTAACCGAACATTTTGTGAGATCACTCCCACAATTTCGATAATAATATTTTTATTGAACGATTGTAGCGCTTATTGTAGAAAGAAGATTCACAACATGAATAATTAACAATTGATGGCCAAACACTGATTGAAATATCAGTGTTTCGTTCCCGGAGCTGATGATGCCTGCTTACGCTTTAATTGGAGATATTGGTGGAACAAACGCCCGCCTGGCCGTGTGTAATCTTGAAACAGGGAAAATTTCAAATATCCAACGATTTCTCACCCGTGATTACCTCACCTTTGAAGAGGTCATCACTCATTTCCTGAACGAATCACCTGTCAGACTTCAGTATGCCTGTTTAGCCATAGCGTCCCCTATCAATGATGAGTGGATAACCATGACCAACAATAGTTGGGCATTTTCTCCTGCTGCACTCAAAAAGCAATTTGCCTTTGAACAACTGGAAATCATTAATGATTTCACTGCTGTCTCGATGTCCATACCTTTATTAAGTGAAGAGTGCGTTATCCAATTTGGTGGAGGCGAACGTGAACGTCACCAACCCATCGCCGTCTACGGTGCGGGAACCGGATTAGGAGTGTCCTGCCTGATTGATCGCAATGGTTGGATGGTGATTCCAGGAGAAGGTGGACATGTTGATTTTGCTGCAACCACCCATGAAGAAGAGGTCATCTGCAGCATTATGCGTTCACGGCTGGGCCACCTTTCAGCAGAAAAATTGCTGTCAGGACAGGGATTAGTGAACATTTACGAAGCCGTGGTGCTGGCCGACAAGCGCCAACCGGAACGTCTTTCACCTGCGGAAGTAACCACTCGCGCTCTCAATTACAGCTGCCATGATTGTTACCGTACGCTGACATTATTCTGTACGGCGATGGGACATTTTGGTGGCAATCTGGCCCTCACCTATGGCGCATCTGGCGGCGTTTATATCGCGGGCGGCATTGTTCCAAAAATCAAAGAGTTCTTCCTCAAATCTGATTTCCGCGTGGCGTTTGAAGATAAAGGCCGCTTCGGCAAATGGCTTAAACAGGTACCGGTTTATCTCATTATTCACGAGTCCCCGGGCTTAACCGGTGCCGTGGCCTGGCTGCAGCAGCAGCTTACTTCAAAACAACAGCCGCTGGTGTTGGCGTAATGCCCACCCCCTCATCCCTACTCTCATCAGTATCAAGGAGGCACATATGCAAACCCTGAAAGGTCCGGGATTGTTTATCTCGCAATTTATTGATTCCTCAGCCCCCTTCAACTCCCTGGATGGCTTAGCCGCATGGGCCGCGATGCTGGGTTTCAAAGCGCTACAGATCCCATGTCACCATCCTCACATTTTTGATCTCAATAAAGCAGCAGAAAGCAAAGCCTACTGCGATGAGATCAGTGGCAAGTTGGCTGAGCATGGATTGGTGATTAGTGAGCTTTCAACGCATTTAGAAGGACAATTAGTCGCTGTTCATCCCGCTTATGATCTGGCATTCAACGACTTTGCTCCTGAAGCATTGCGTCATGACGCTAGTGCTCGTCAGGAATGGGCAGTCAACGCGTTAAAAAAAGCGGCAAAAGCCTCTTCACACTTAGGCCTTAGCGCGCACGCCACCTTCTCAGGGGCATTAGCATGGCCTTATTTTTATCCCTGGCCGCCGCGTAAAGAATCCTTAATAAAGGCCGCATTCGATGAACTGGCAGCACGCTGGCGTCCGATTCTGGATGAGTTTGATAAGTATGGTGTAGATGTCTGCTACGAATTGCATCCAGGTGAAGATTTACATGATGGCGTGAGCTTCGAACGTTTTCTTGCCGCAGTAGATAACCATCCACGCTGCAACATCCTTTACGATCCAAGCCATCTGCGCTTGCAACATATCGATTATGTTGGCTTTATCGACGCGTATCACCAACGTATTAAAGCTTTTCACGTCAAAGACGCCGAATTTACAACATCTAATAAAAGCGGTGTCTATGGCGGCTATCAAGCCTGGATTGAACGTGCAGGCCGCTTCCGCTCTCTGGGTGATGGTGACATAAACTTCCCCGCCATTTTCAGCAAGCTTGCGCAATACGATTATCCAGGCTGGGCGGTTCTGGAATGGGAATGCTGCCTGAAAGAGAGCGAGCAAGGGGCGCGTGAAGGCGCTCAATTTATCAGAAACCACATTATTCCGGTTGCCCAGCGTGCTTTTGACGATTTTGCGGTGACTGATGATTCCGATGCAACAGCCCGGAAAATGCTTGGACTTTAATAGCGGAGAAAAAAATGATTAAGGTTGGTGTAGTTGGCGCAGGTTTTATCGGCCCTGCCCACATTGAAGCTATTCGTCGCTTAGGCGTGGCAGAAGTAATTGCCATTGCCGCTCATACTCAGGAACTGGCTGATGAAAAAGCGAAAGAACTCAATATTCCGCATGCTTATGCCAATGTGGACGATTTATTAAATAACCCAGAAATTCAGGTGGTGCACAACTGCACACCTAACAATGTCCACGCAGAAATTAACAAAAAAATCATCCGTGCTGGAAAACACGTATTTTCCGAAAAACCGTTATGCATGACGCTCGATGAAGCACGTGAACTGTCAGACCTGGTTAAAGACAGCGATCTGGTTCACGGTGTGAGCTTTGTTTATCGCAAATTCAGCATGGTGCAACAATCAGCAGCAATGATTGCCGACGGTGATGTTGGACGCGTGTTTTTGGTTCACGGTGGTTACTTCCAGGACTGGATGTTGCTGGAGACCGATTACAACTGGCGTGTTGAACCACAACATGGTGGTAAGTCGCGCGCATTCGCTGACATCGGATCGCACTGGTGCGACACGGTTCAATATGTCACTGGAAAAAAAATTACCCGCGTATTCGCCGATCTTTCCATTGCCTGGCCGGAGCGCAAGTCAGCCAAAGGGGTGACTTCAACCTTCTCTGCTGAAAGAGACGCAGAGGCCGCCTATGACATCAAGAGTGTATCAACGGAGGATTTTGGATCTATCCTGGTCATGTTTGAGGACGGCTCGCGCGGATCGTTCACGGTGTCACAGGTCAGCGCCGGACGCAAGAATCAGCTGGTAATGGAAATCAACGGCAGTGAAATGTCTTTAGCATGGGATCAGGAAATGCCTCAGCAACTGTGGCTGGGTCATCGAGGTCAGCCTAATCAGCTATTATCAGACGATCCCTCGTTGTTGAAAAAAGGCGTCGCATCATCAGCACATTATCCTGGTGGCCATATTGAAGGCTGGCCAGACGCGTTTAAAAACATGATGCAAGAGTATTATTCGTATATTGCATCTGGCAAACGTATACAAGATGAAAAGCCGGGTTTCGCAACTTTCTTGGATGGTGCCAATGTCATGGCCATCATTGCTGCAGTCATTGAAAGTAACGAAAAAAATAGCTGGATTGACGTCCAAAAAATATAAATATACTGGCAAGCCTGATAAGGGCTTGCCTATTTAATTTTGCCTCACCAGGGGGAAATTGTGATTATCGGTCCTTATGCTAATAGCTTGGGCATTATTCTTGGAAGCCTGATAGGTTTTATGCTGGCCCGCGCCGTACCTAAACGTCTGCATGAAAGTATGCCGATGGTTTTTGGCCTTTGCTCAATGTCAATGGCCGTTATTTTGATCATGAAGTTTTCGACACTTCCGGTAATCATTTTAGCCTGCATCATCGGAACTATCATTGGAGAATTGATTTACGTCGAAAGACGAATTAATAACGCGGCGGCAAAAGTACGAAAGTTTGCGGAGTGGCTTTCACCAGGCCGTCAGGAAACAGTCAGTCAAAACGAATTTCTTGAACTCTTCGTTGCCCTGATTGTGCTGTTCTGTGCGAGTGGAACCGGGATCGTTGGTGCATTAAATGAAGGCATGAACGGAGATGCTTCGGTGCTCTACACCAAGGCCAGTATGGATTTCTTTGCCGCTCTCCTGTTCTCCACGCGGCTTGGCTACGTTGTTGCTTTCATCGCCATCCCACAAATCATCATACAACTGAGCCTCGCTTATGCCGCGATTCTGATCCTGCCTTTAACCAGCGAAATCATGCGTAATGATTTTTATGCAGTAGGTGGAATGTTAATGATGGCAACCGGTTTAAGAATTTGCGGAATAAAAATTTTTCCCATAGCCAATATGTTGCCTGCGTTAATAATTGTGATGCCGTTGTCGGCATTGTGGAACTGACTGAGACTATTGATGCCAAAGAAACTAAACAACAGGTTGCGAATAACACGCTTACGCAGTAACTTCATGCTATTAAGAAACAAACAGCAAGTTAAAAAAACCGCCGAAATGACCATCGAACTAAAACCACGTTAATCGGCTAACGCTAATTTCAACACGTGGGTTATTTCATCCATAGATAATCTATCGTGCCTCACCAGGGACTGCTAATAATTGGCAGTCCCTTTTTTTGATAAAATCAAATAATTTTAAACACCCAATTCAGACGCTTTCGATCACAGAATAACTAAAACTCATACCTTTCGCATAAGTATTGAATCTCTCTGCAGGATTTTTTTTTGTAATTTGAAATCAGCAGTCGCTAACGCTGCCCCTACAACCATATAAATGAGAATCCATCTATGAACGAGAATCCGATTGATGTTCGCGACTGGATTGATAAACAAAAAATCAGTCGCTATCAGTTCTACGTATTGTTCCTCGGCTTCATGATCATTTTTATCGATGGTTATGACACCGCAGTGATGGGTTTCATAATCCCCTCGCTTAATCAGCAGTGGCAGCTAACGCCGGGACATGCGGGCATGATCCTGGGCGCTGCCATGTTAGGCGTGGCGCTCGGCGCAATCGCCGCAGGGGGTTTGGCTGACCGCTTTGGACGCAAAAAGATACTGCTTTCAGCTATGGCGCTGGTCAGTGTAATGAGCGTAACAGGCGCGTTTTCTACAACGCCATCACAGCTTGCGGCTTTTCGCTTTTTGTCCGGATTAGGACTTGGCGCAGTGATGCCGATTTGCGTAACTCTGGTCGCCGAGTTTGTGCCCTCACGCCGTAAAAGTACGGTGATGACTGCGATGTATAGCGGATTCAGCCTGGGATCAGGCGGTGCGGGTTTGCTGGCAGCCTGGATGCTGCAACATTTTCACTGGGGCAGTTTATTGCTGATTGGCGGCCTCATCCCTGCGCTATTACTGTTGCTCTTGCTGCTGACTTTGAGCGAATCGCCAATGTATTTATGGCGACGCGCTGCGGATCACAAACAATTGTGCCACGTGCTTAATCGAATGGGCGGGTGCTTTGATCATCGTTTTACCGTGCGCGAATATCCCTTTTTCAACGATAAAAGCACCTTCAGTGCGCTGTTCTCATCAGGCTATAGCAAAAAAACCTTAGTGCTCTGGCTGACCTATCTCTTTGGCTTGTTCACCATTTATTTGCTGAATGGATGGATGCCAAATTCGTTACGTCAGGGCGGCTTTTCACTAACGGAAACGGCGTGGGTCGCATCGGGTTTTCAGCTGGGTGGCATATTTGGTTGCCTGGTGATCGGCTATCTGATGGACAAAACGTCAGCCGCGAAAATGGTCTCCGTGTTCTATCTGGTCGGTGCCACCATCCTGTTCGGGGCATTTGTGCTTGATAAGCAATTTATGACCTTGCTGGTGCTTATCTTCCTTTCCGGCATTTTCATCAATGGTGCTCAGACCGGTATGCAATCAATCGCACCTGCAACCTATCCCACAGCTTTCCGCGCAACCGGCGTGAGCTGCATGCACGGCATCGGCCGCATTGGTGCCATCGCCAGTTCTTCCATGGGCGGCGTCTTGCTCTATGCATTTCCCGGTGAAAGCAGCCTTTACTGTTTCCTTGCCACTTCAGCGCTGATCGCATCGTTGCTCATCATCAATCTCAACACAACGATTCAGCTAATAACTGAGCGACAAGTTTCTAAGTAGTCAATTTACAGGAGTAATGTTATGGCTTTTCAGACGATAAATGTCACCGTCGCATCGATAAAAGCAGTGACGGAAGATGTTCGTGAAATCAGGTTATCGTCCAGTGAAGGTCAACCGCTGCCTGAATATGGACCCGGAGCACATACCATGCTTTTTCTGCGTGATGCGGATGGCACCTTATTGGTACGCCACTATTCATTAATAGGCGGTGACACTCAGGACGATCCACGCAACGTATGGCGCATTGCAGTGAAGCGTGAGCAATATGGGCAAACATCCAACTATATCCATACGCAGCTGCAGCCGGGCATGAATGTGCAGGTTTCGGTGCCTGTTAACGCCTTCCCGCTCGAACGCAATAATGCTCCTACGTTATTGATCGCGGGGGGCATTGGCATCACGCCAATTTTATCGATGCTGCGCAGTCTGACTAAGCGTAATAAACCAGTGCGTATGATCTACTGTGGTTTAAATGCCAGGAGCATGGCGTATCACACCGAAGTGCAGACGCTGAGTGGAGAAAACGCAGAATTCTTGTATGCCGAACAGCAGCAGCGCCTGGAGTTTGATCAGCTTTTTCGCAAGCTGCACGCCACTACACACATTTATATTTGTGGCCCGTTGCCAATGATTGAAGCCTGTATCGCCGCCGCAAAAGCGTGTAATTGGCCATTACAACAACTGCACTATGAACTGTTCCTGGCTAACAATCCTCTTCGTGATGGCTTCGATGTTTATCTGCAAAAGTCACATAAAACCGTTCACGTGCATGGCAACACTTCCATTCTCGACGCGCTAAACAACGCCAACATTGACGTGCTATGGGATTGTCGACGCGGCGAATGTGGTGTCTGCGCACAACACATCATTGATGCTGATGGCCCCATTATTCACCGCGATGTTTGCCTTGATGATGATGACAAAAATAAAAGCGCCTCGATGTGCATCTGCGTCTCCCGCCTTAAGGGCAAAAAAATCACACTTGACCTGTAAGTGAGGAAAGCATGAGCAATACATTTGATATGAACTTTGAACACCCGCGAGTTCCACTAAACGACAGCGTTTTGGCAAGCAGTGGCTTTGCCGATCAAAACACGCCGCTGGTGAAAAATTGCTGGTATGTTGCCGCGCTGGCGCATGAAGTCACACGCGAGATCTTCAGCCGCCGTTTTTTAGGCATTGAGGTAGCACTTTATCGTACCGAAGCCGGCGAACCCATCGCTATGCGTAATCGTTGCCCACATCGCTCATTTCCATTGGCAAAAGGTACATTGCACGGCGATAACCTGCGCTGTGGCTATCACGGCATGGAGTTCGCGCCATCAGGGCGCTGCGTCAACCTGCCGTCGATGATCAATGTGCCCACAAATGCCGCTGTGCGTACCTATGACATCGTAGAGCGTGGACCGCTGCTGTGGATTTGGATGGGTGATCCCGATTTGGCCGACCCCGCTCTCATCCCCGAAACGCCTTGGTTAGAAAGTAACGAATGGAAGACCGTTAACGATCAGTTCCATATGAAATCAGACTATGTATCAATGCATGAGAACTTGCTCGATCAGACGCATTTCCCATTCCTGCATCCAGGGGCAATTGGTACGCCTGAATACGCACGCTCCAAGCTTGAGGCGCGCGTCGAAGATGACAAAGTTATCATTGAACGCCAACTGCTTAACTCCCCGCCGCCGGGCGTTTATGCCGGGCCGACTAAGTTAGGCGGCATTCCAGTTAATCGGTTTTCAACTGCTATGTTCGTCTCGCCAGCCATGCATGTGGCGTTTGCACGCATAGTTGATATCACCAAACACCACGGCAGCGAAGAGACCTATCGCTTCAACATCTCACATATTTTCACGCCGGAAACCAACGGCAGCATCCATTATTGGTGGTTCTGCTCGCGCAACTTCGACTTGCAAAACGAGGAAACCGATAAGCATCTGTATGAATCATCTCAGAAAGCCTATACCGAGGATGTGGATGCGCTGGAGTGGATTTTGGAAGTGGTTAATAACGACCCTGAAAAACAGTTTGATCTCAACTTTGCTCCCGATCGCCCTGGACTTATGATGCGCCGCATCCTGCATGATTTGTCGCTAAGCGAAAGTGGTCTCGACCCTAAACAAGTCATTATGATGGCGCGATAAACAAGTTGAAAAAGCCCGCCAGAGTAAATCCTGGCGGGCTTTTAATTAGTTGATGCGGAAAATAGCAACAGCCTGATTCAATCGGTCAGCTCGGGTTTCAAGGCCACTGGTGGTTTGCGCGGATGCCTCCACCAACAATGCATTTTGCTGGGTAACGCGATCCATCTCCGTAACCGCCAAACTCACCTGATCAATACCGCGACTCTGCTCCTGCGAGGCGGTAGCAATTTGCTCCATTAAGCTGTTGACGCGCGTCACCGCCTCGGTGATTTCATTCATCGTTTCACCAGCATGGTCGGCATGAGATGCGCCTGCTGTAATGCGATTAACCGACTCTTCTATCAATACCTTAATCTCTTTGGCTGCTTGTGCTGTACTCTGCGCAAGGTTACGCACTTCTCCCGCAACGACTGCAAATCCGCGCCCCTGCTCGCCTGCCCTCGCCGCTTCTACAGCCGCATTTAGTGCCAGAATATTGGTCTGAAATGCGATGCCATCAATCATGCTGATGATATCGGCTATACGCTGAGAACTTGCGGCTATGCCATGCATAGTGCTCACCACATCGCTCACCACTTTATTTCCTCTAACCGCTATCAGCGATGCACTGCTGGCGAGTTCGGAGGCGACGTTAGCATTGTCTCCATTTTGCTTAACCGCAGCGGTAAACTGCTCCATGCTGGCGGCGGTTTGCACCAGCGCTGATGCCTGTTGTTCGGTTCTGGACGACAAATCCTGGTAATCAGCGCTAATCGCGCTTGCTGCAGAGAAAATCTCGCTCGCTTCTGAACGCACATCTGAAACGGTTCGCGCGAGTTCAGTCTGCATATGTTGCAGCGCAGTGAGCAATTCTCCCATTTCATTATTAACATCAACTCGGATGTCAGATGTTAATTCACCTTTTGCAATCGCATGTATATGAGTAACACCTCGTTTGAGTGGCTGAATAAGAAGGTGCTGGAGACGCCGCCAGACGAAATAAACAATACAGGGAAGCACTACCATTAAAGTGATCAATAACCACAGCGCTCGTTCATACGCGAGTTTATTTTCAGCCTCACCCTGCTTAATTAATCGGTCACAATCAATCAACCAGTTTTCGAAAGCCTTTTCAAAATCATCTTGATTTTTCTGCGCAGCTTGGCTCATGAAAGATGAAATGTCATCGTGACTGATGTCACTCAACAGGGAATTTAATGTGCTGTAATAGTGTTGATAGCGATCGTTTAATTGAATATTCAAAATTGATTCTACTTCATACGGCTGAAGTTTTTGATTGAAATCCGTCATGGCATTTTTCGCTAACAGAAGCTTCATCTCTATCTTTGCAATAGAATCTGCATGCGATTGATGTTGGTTTGGCAGTTGTAACTTATTAATTCCTAACTGATTTAACAGTGTTCGCGCTTGCACCATCGCCATCCATGCGGTACCAAGTGAAGTTTGTAGCTCACGAATATGTTGGTTTAAGATAAAGTTTTGTTTATCACTTCGGATGGTTTGAAAAAACAATCCACTGGACGAAAACTGTATTAGCGAAAAAAGAACCAGAATGGCGGTCAACAAGGTGACCACACGAATTCGATTAAGCATAATGACCTCTAGCTGGTGTTTCTGGGTAAGATTATTATTAGCCATGGACAAAAGATTAAACATTCCATCCATAGTTAAGCTATCGGCAGGAAAATGGAATTGATGATATTGATTATGTTAGATATGCCATGAGTTTTATTTATTCCAAGCTATCAGAAAAAAATCAGGTTTAATTAAGCCTGCTAGAACATATTTTTTATGGTTTCAATTAAGGCAAGTGCAGCTGGTGAGTGAAGCGAACCATGCCGGAATATAAGTCCAATATCTCGACGCGTATCCTGCAGACTGTAATTCAGTGGTTGCAGGATGTCGTTTTCAAGCTCCCAGGCAAGTTGCTGCGATGAAACCACCGCTATCATCTCTGTTCGCAACAGCAGCCCCCGTACAATCGCTAAATCACCACTCTCTACGGCAGGTTGCAGCACCGGCAATCCACGATCGACAAAAGCTTGATCAAGTAAGCGACGAGCGGGCGTTTTACTTCGCGGTAAGATCCATTTGGCGGTGGCAAAGTCTTCCGGCTGCAGTGATTTATGCAATAGCGGATGCTGTGGACCCACCAACATCACCAGTTCTTCCTCGAACAGAAAGGTGTTATCTGTGTCGAAGAAGTCCTCCTCCTTGCGCAGCGCACCAACAATGAAATCAACATCTCCTGACCGTAAGTCAGTCACTAAACCGCTGAAAGCACTTTCATTGGTAAAGATGCGGATCCCAGGATGCGTCGCCATTAGTTGAGCTATCGCTTCCGGTAGCAAACTCGTGCGGCTTAGCGGCAAGGCACCGATGTTCACCGTGCCGGTCAGTATCCCCTGGCGCGCTGCTATATCTTCTTTTATATGACTTATTTCATTGATCGCACGACTAATTCCGGATGCAATTTCACGTCCCGCAGTGGTCGGTATTAATCCACGTGGAGTGCGCTGAAAGAGAGAGATATCGGCACCTTTTTCCAGCACTTTTAATGAAGCGCTTATCGCTGGCTGACTTACGCCAAGTGCATGAGCTGCTGTTTTGGTGTGATGGAAACGATGTAGAGCAACGAAAACTTCCAGCCTTCGTAAATTGAAGAGCCATATAGGTTCGGCTTCTTCACGTCGCTCAGTGGCGCGGGGTTTTAATTTAGTCAAGATTTCCGGGATCTGTCTGAGTTCAGCGATCGCTTTCTGTGCACGTGGAAGTATGCATTTCCCAAAATCAGTAATCATCATGCCTGAAGCGTGACGTTCAAAAAGCGTGACGCCTAAAGCCTCCTCAAGTTCGCGGACCGAACGTGTTACCGCAGATTGAGTCCGAAATATATTGTCGGCGGCTTCAGAGACGGTTCCGTATTTAGCGATCATACAGAATGATCTTAACTGCATGATTTTTAACGATCCATCTTTCTCTTCGTCAATCATAATCAAATCAGTCCAGATTGAGGGTTAAGTTCTCAAAACAAAAAAATGCATATTTGGGATAAGCTGAAAAGTCATAATTTGAATGATTGATCAATTTAATACCAACTGAATACGTTTAAGATACGAATATTCACCATAATAATTTAAAAATCAATAATAACAGTTTACATTGTGATCGCTTTGTACAAATTTCCGGTGTGTTTTCACTCTCGTTTCGTCACAGGTGCTAGCTATGAATAAAATGTCCCCCTTTTTCGTTCTGAGGTTGTTGGCAGCTTCCTGCGGCCAGACAAATTAAACATGCACGAATCCAAAAAGCTTCAGGTCAAATCGATGCCCAGCAGCTGCGCCAAATCGAAGATAGTGAAAACTTCAGCGTGAAAATGGATTGAAAGTGGTAACCGATTGAGATTTTCACCACCCCTGGTGGCATCTGGATTTCTTCGCTGCGTTAATAACAACCTGACTGAACAGCGGCTGTGGCAAAAAAAGCCAGGAAGAGCGCCAAAAAATTGATGCTGATCTCGAAGCATCAGGCATTGCGTGTAAAGAGCGGCTGTATATGCCGGTAGGGGTATCAGAAGAAGAGAGGCTGATGCAGTTACTCTCTGCATCAGCATCATCCTGCCGTTAAAAATAGTAACTCATATTTAATGCGGTCATATTATCGTTGCCGTTAATCCCGCCGACCTGTTTGACATACTGAGAATCTTCATCCAACAAGTTTATATAGTAATCAATATAAACTCTAAAGTTAGGATTGAAATTATAACTGACACCCAATTCGATGTAATTTGCCAGGTCAGCATCCCCACCATCAAACGCTCCAACAGGCGTGAGATCATAACCACGTGTGTGAAACCAACCAATCGAAGGCCGAAGACCTGACTTAAAGATATATTGAGCCAAGAGCTCAATGTTTCTGGTTTTATTCGCAAAGCCCGCATCTCCCGATGAACCTGTGCGCGTGGTATTTCTGGTTTCAGAATAAAGTGAGGCAAGGTATAAGCTATTAGCATCGTACTTCGCACCGATAGCCCAGGATTCGGCATTACGTCCTTTACCATCCTCTCGTTGCTCAGTCGTTCGGTCTGATTTGCTATAAGCCCCAATCATTTTCAATCCATCAATAATCTCATAACCCAGGGAATAACCAATTCCCTTACCATTAGAGGTATAGATATTGCTGGTTTCATTTTTCCCTTGCAATTGAATACCTAAGCTTAGATTATCTGAAAGACCAAAGAAGTCATTACTTCTGAAAGTCAGAACACCCTCAGAACGACTGTTCATGAAGTTTTTATTATAACTTCCCGTCCATGTCATTGCCGACCATGACGGAGCCATATCCGTTAAAGAACCAACATCATATAAAATGCCGTTGTTATAACCATAATCAACAGATCCAATTCCCTGATACTTTATGCCAGCAAACCCAAGCCTGGTCTCCGTGGTTTGAGCTTCATCCTCAGCAGCATTGGTATAGGCACGATATTCCCATTGTCCAAACCCTGTTAACTTATTGCTGATTTGCGTCTGTCCTTTAAATCCTATTGAACCAAAACCTGCTTCTTTTCTGGTATGATCACTGTTTTCTTTATAGATTTCTTTCGCAACCAGCTTTCCATATAAGTCGACAATATTCCCATCTTTGTTATAGACCACTGCTGAGTGGGATAACGTAGGTATCAATAAAAAGAGTGGTACAGAAAATATAAAATGGTGTTTATTCATGTTTAGCCTGCATCAATTAAGTAAAGCAAAAGAGATAAACGCGGGCTGAGCGAGCGGTACCTCACTGCTTCTTTTCAGGCTGCCATCATTAGCGTTGATGCTATAAATTTTAAGTTTGTTATCAGGGCGATCGGCGACAATTAAGTTTTGGGCGTCGGGTGACAAAGCAAAGCTTCTCGCAGCGACGCCTGGATGCAGAGATTTGGCCAGAGGCACAGATCCCTTCCATTCAAGTTTGCCATTTGGCTGAATGCCAAACCAACTGATGTCATCGCTACCGCGATTGTTGACATACACATACTTATGATTCGGGTGAAGGCGAATCTCTGCAGGTTCGTTATACCCATCAAACGTTGGAGGAACGGCTGAAACTTTATCAATCAGCGAGATCTTCCCATTTACTGGATCAAAATTCATTGAAGCAACCTGGTTAGACAACTCCAGATCCAGATAGAACCGTTTATTATCAGTGAACACAAGATGCCGTGGCGCTGATACATCTGGGAATTTAAAACTGTTAACTAATTTTAGTTTATCCCTGATTGCATAAACTAAAATTTCATCCGTTCCTTTATTACACACCAATAGATATTTCCCATCCGGTGATACTACTGAACTGTGCGCGTGCGAACTGGCTTGGGCATGTCCCGCCAGTTGCTTTGAGTTATTGGGGTCTTGCCCGTGGCCTTTGAGAACCACCAGATCTTTAATATTTTCCAGTTCGCCACTGCTTTTTAACTTATACATGATGACTGTAGCGTCATCATAATCATAAGCTGATTGCCACTTCCCCTCTTTAAATACAACTTTTTCAATATGTTCAAAGCCGCCATGATTAGCAGTAAAAAGTCTATTGTTAGCCGCATCAATACTCAAATAGGTCGGATTCGGACCCGGTGCAATCATAGAATTTAACGGTATTAATTTCCCTGTATTCTTATCAATAGAAAATGAATAGACTTTTGCTGGTGATGAAACCGGACCTCGCCCATCATTTTTTCTCTCGTCGACAGAATATAATTTGAGATTTTTTTGATTAACGACCTGAAATCCAGCTTGGGCCGGTGCATCGATATGCTGGATCTGCGTTAATTTTTTTCCATCATCAGACATCTCGTAAGAATATATTCCTCCAGTACTGCCTTCTCCTGAATATGTGCCAACATACACCATTGTTTTCGTATGTTTTGCGGCATTATTTGGCTCTTCTGTAGCTGAAGCTGCATTCACTAAATAAGGCATCAAACATAGAGAGGCTAATATCGCAGTAGCTATGTTTTTTTTCTTTGGAATTTGATTAGACAGAGGCGAAGTTATATCCATTTAATGTTCCTTTTATGAAAGTCATAACTACAAGTTAATACTTCAGATAGTTATGGAGACGAGTGAGTGTCAGTTGTCGTTCGAATAGGCACACTGGACTTTAAACACTCCTTTCATCACGGCAATGGTTTTGTCTAATTTATGTGATCAATGATTCAATATAAATATCATTTCAAGTTTAAATTATAGTAATCATTCAATGTTTGAATGGAATAGAGAGCTACGAAAAGGGAAGCTAGTACGAGACTGACGAGTTATAGATGCTTAATTGTCAGATGGCTCACAGTATAAATGCAATGCATACCCCTAAAAGGTATTTGAAACAGACACTTCCGGGGGTTCTGATTAACGTGGGTGCATCGTTTAGCTGCATTGCTATTACCGTTTGAAAGGAGAGCACAATGACGAACCAACAACCGGAACCTTGCTTTGATATCGCACATCTCGCCCATGTTGAGATGTATACCGATAAGTTTGAGGAAAGCTTAAACTTCTTCGTCAATGTTTATGGGCTCACCGTTTCAGCTTTGAATGACGATCATGCCTGGCTTCGTGCATGGGATGACTATGAATTCCACTCACTCAAACTCACTCGTCACCATACGACCGGCGTCGGTCATATCGCCTATCGTGCCAGTTCAGAGGCGGCACTGTTGCGCCGGGTAGCGGCAATTGAAGCCAGCAAATATGATGTAATTGGGTGGGTAGATGCCGAAAAGGGGCATGGTCGTGCTTTCCGCTTTTCTGATCCTTTCGGTCATGTATTCGAGATTTATTACGATACGGTTCGCTATGAGGCTGAACCAGCGGAACGCCCCGCTTTAAAGAATCTTGCTCAACGCTATCACGCGCGCGGTGCCTGCCCTCGCCGCCTGGACCACTTAAATTTACTGGCATCAGATGTGCGTGAGTTTAAAGTCTTTATGGAAACATGCCTGGGCTCGCGCGTTACAGAAATGATTCAGCTCGATAATGGGCGCGTTGGTGGATGCTGGTTCACCATCAATAACAAAACTTATGATCTGGCCTGCACTGAAGAGCATGGCGGCGGCTCGGCGCGATTACACCACGTCACATATGCAACTGACACGCGGGAAGACATTTTGCGCGCTGCAGACATCTTCCTTGAAAATGGTGTTCATATAGAAACGGGTCCACACAAACACGCCATACAAGGTACGTTCTTCCTTTACGTATGGGAGCCAGCAGGTAACCGCGTCGAGTTAGCAAATTCTGGAGCACGACTCATTTTGGCGCCAGACTGGCAGACAGTGGTTTGGACAGAATCAGAGCGGAAGAAAGGCCAAGCATGGGGATTGAAGACGATTGAGACATTCCATACGCATGGTACACCGCCAGTCTCGCGCTAATGTCGCTAAAGCTTTTGAACCTGCAGGTACTTCATTGAGAGAAGTGCCTGCAGGTTCAAAATATTTGCTCTAAGCATAACGAATTCTGCACCCTCAGCGATGCTATACCGGCAACGGTGAATAATGCTCCCGTAACGAGTGTGGTAACGCAAACTTTCTTCCCGGGAGTATGATGACCACTTATCAGGGAGCGCTTCAAGTTATTAAATAAATATCATGCCCTAGACCAGTTAAAAGGCAAATATGACTTGCTTAACGTTTATTCAAACACAGTGATATTAGTAATGTCTTCATCTGTAATGTTGGGATATTTCTATGAAAACGCGTTTTTTAACGAATAAATCATAGGAATTTTGTGCGAGGCTGAAGCCGGGGTCTCTGCACGGGTACTCTGCCGCAAGTATGCTATTCAGATGTAACCCACACCTGCCTAAAGAAATTTGATGGTATGGAAGAGCATGAAGCTAAGCGGCTTACGCTTCTGCCCTGCCCCCCGGATGTGCAACCTCACCTTGCCAGCGGATTTTCTCATGGATGATCTCGCCAGCAACCGCAAGATTATTTTTCTGACTGAGTGGATGATTCTACAAAGGGGTGCCTGATGGCCTCCTACCGCCTTCAGAATTTGAGTCGTGCCGCTCAAGCTTAGTATAAATTGCATTCAATCATTGAATGCTATCTGGTAACAATTAGAACCGGTCAGGAGCCGAAAATTATCTGCCGCAAACGCAATCATTAGGCCTGTGAGAATGGTGTTGAAGTGAGTTAATACAATCGAGCTAGCCAACGCGGGATAGTCTTATTAAATGTCTTAAGTCAACTTTTTGAGATGGATGCCTCAATGAGTACTGGTTCAGCAATATCGTCCACTTTGGAAAATTACTCATTTCGGGCGGTAGGATTTTAACGAGCAGCATCCACATTCGTCACTGAGTTGTAAGACGTTATTGAGCTTGCAGCACGTTGCCGATACGGGAAAATTTGATAGCGAGGAATTAGATATTACTAGCTGAAGAGTGTATCTGATGCTGGAGCCAGGACATAGAAAATTCCGTGCATAATTCGTAGACACTTTAATTACTTTGCATTATCATCCAGTTTACTAACATCAAATATTGCTACAATGCCATGTTAACGCCAATCGCTAATTTTAGTTAAACTTATACCTCAAATACCCCCTAACATTAAGAAAATTAGAAAGCTAAACTACTAAATTTAATTTTTATTTCAATTAATGAGCATAAAGGCATGAATCATTCCGATAAAATCGCTGCAGATAAAACCTCATTGGGATTTGAATTTCAAGATTTAGTTTACGTTGAAAAACTCATTGAGTTGAAAGAAGGTCAGTCCTTAGGGCTAGAAGTTCATGATGACATTCACATTGAGATGGTGGATAAGTCAGGTTTGATTGATAATCTCACTCTTGTTCAAGTTAAACATTCGGTTAATTCTGGAAACATCACAGATAGAGACATTGATCTTTGGAAAACAATATACAACTGGATAAATCTGCTACCTAGCCTCCCGAAAATTAATAATATTACGTTTCAGTTATTCACAAACAAAGCACTAAATAGCCAGCATTTTATTAGCTTATTGAAATCTAAATCGAAAGACTTGGAAAGTATACTTAGTCATATTCGCATCACAAATACAGATATTTTAGAAGCCGAATCAAAAAAGGAACAAGGTGACCCACCCAATCCTTTAGCTAAATTTGTAAGCTGCGTATCAGAAACAAATGACGAAAAGTTAAATTTTATTTTTGAACGCTTTGAGTTTCATTCTGATGACTCATCTATTATTGAAAGAATTTCTTCATCACTTAGACATTTTTCTGTTCCAGAAGAACAAATTCCTGACACAAGAAAGTATGTAATCGGTGCATTTAAAGAATCTAAGTACTCGACCATTAAAGAAAATAACAAAGTTATCATTAGTTATGACGACTTTAGAACTAGAATAGGTTTCAACAGAATTATTAGGTCAGCACGGGCGGAAGAAATAGACTTTGATCAGTTCGTTAATATTTATTATTCCCATGATCGCCCAGATAAATTATCTTTTCTTGATAGTGTTTTTTTTAGTCAACTTAAGGATATTGAGATTGATGATGAAGAAATTATCGATCGTGGAGTTGAAATGATTTTGGCAGAAAAATTCATGGCATCGCTAAGAGAGAAAGGCACTTTTACAGCACATGATGATTCTAAATTAGAAAAAAAATCTATTTCTGAATGGAATAATCTGCACAGACGACTGCACAGAAATTCAGATTCAGAAAATGATAATGAATCCTCTGTTCAATGTTACGACGCAACTATGGATAACAAGCTTACAGTTGAAGGCACTGAACTACCAATCAACTTAAGTTGTGGTAAATTCATCAAGCTTTCAAACTCTCCTTTAATTGGCTGGAGAAAGGATTGGCGGGGAAAATTTAAAAAATGAAAGCGTCATCTCAAAATGAACTAATCGGTATTGTTGCTATGCAAAGTGCGTTAACACATATGCCTAATAATTGTTTAAATATGGCAAATGCAATGCTTGTACTTCCTCTCATTTTCGATAAGAATATCAGGTCGATTCTTAAAAGGAAGAATAGTTTAACATTAAGCAGTAAAGATCTATTATTATCTTTCCCCGCTGATTTTGTTACTATAGCTACACGTTATAATGATTTAACGCTCACATCAATGAACACAATACTTTTTGCACTAGAGGTGGGTATGATAACCTTTAAAGATGAAAGAATCTCACTCATAAATAAATTGTTTTCTTTAGATGATTCTAAAATTGGTAAAACTGCTAAAGATATTTTGCTGGCAGGACCTAAGTTATCTTTAATTCTTGAGGAACCATCAGAAGAACTCTATCAAAATTTCAGGATTACGTTATGAGCAACATTCAAATATCAAACGTTATTTTATGGCAAAAGAATGGACTTAGGAGAGTTTTAGAGTTCAAACATAATAGTGTCAATGTAATCACAGGGGATTCAGGGAAAGGTAAATCTTCTGTGCTTTTTATTATTGATTATTGCTTGCTAGCGAGTGAAACCACTGGAATTTCCAAGACCAACATCGACTCAAAAGTCGATTGGTATGGCATAAAAATTTCAGTCAATGGTAAAGAATTAGTAATATCGCGTCCGTCAGAAAGCAACGGAGCAACAGATAAAGCATACTTTAATGAGAATGGCTCAATCCCTGACTTGCCAATTTTAAACATCAAGATAGAGAATCTAAAAAAAATACTAAATAATGCATTTGGTATCGATACTGAATTGAGAGTTCCGTATGGTGGCCGTTATATTCAGACTCATTCGAAAGTTTCATTTAGGAATTTTCTTGCTTACAGCTATCAAGACCAAAGTACTATGGTTGCGCCAGATCATCTTTACATTCGACCTGCAGATGGTCGTTATCAAGAAGCAATAGAGAGAACGTTCCGTATGGCGATCGGGGCTGAAAATGTAGATACTGCTATTTCAAGAAATCGACTTGACGAAATTGAAAAGAAAAAGGATTTCCTAATACGTAAGAAAGAAATCATAGAGAAAACTGAGCATATTTTCTATGACGACGTTAATTTCCTCTGTGAGAAGGCATATTCCTTTGGGATCATAAAGGAGATACCAGAGTCTTATCAAGAAAAAATATTAATGCTGAAAGGGCTAATTGAAAACCCTGTAAATATAACGGACCATAGGGCTCAGATTAACAAAATTGAAAATGAAATATTTAGTTTATCAAGTAAAAATAAAAAATTAAAAAGTTTCATTGAAAACAAACCAAGCTTCATTAGTGAACTTAAAGAGAATGAAGACACTCTGAAACCAATTACTATTTTCAATGAGGTCTCTGATAAGTTATTTCCTTCTAAGTTCGCTTCATTAGTTATTGAAAAATTACAATGCGAATTAACTGACATAAAAAAATCACTTAGAAATAAAAATAACTTTCCTTTTATGGATGAGGTTTTGGAATCACTCAACAAAAATAAAGAAAAAATAAAATCATTGCAAAACTCTTTATTATCTTTGAATGTTTCCTCTGAAGACACATATACCCCAAGTATTTATTATCGTTTTATTGGGCAACTTGAAACAAAACTCGACTTTTACAAAAAAAGTACAGGAGTTACAACCGATTTAAATGTTGATCAATTCAATAATGAAATCGAAGCACTCAAAAAAATAGTCGATAACAATGAAGAAAAATCCAGTATAGCTAAGCAAAAACTAAACGAGCTGATTAACAAGCGGATACGTAGCCTACCATTAAAGGGCTATGATGATTTCAAAGCTTCATACTACGAAAAAGAGAAACTGATCCATCTACACTCATTTGATCTGGCTCAATATGAAAAAATGCCAGATGTGGGTAGTGCGTCTAACTATTTATATCTGCATATAGCCCATTTCCTCGCAATTCATGAAATAGCAAAACAACTCAAAATTTCCTGGATACCTTCTTTTTTAGTTTTGGATCAAGTCAGCACTCCCTATTTTTCCAGTGATGGGAAAGCTAATGATGATGTTCGAAGCCTTGATAAAGTATTGTTAGAACTAAACAAGTTTACGTCTGAAATGGATAAATATGGTGGATTCCAGTTTATATTGTTAGAACATATAGATAAATCACACTGGACTTCCCTTAAGCTAAATAAATTTCATCTTGTAGATAGAGAACTTCGCGATGGTTATGGTTTGATCATTGAAAAGCCGATGGCCCCTCCCCCACTGCTTAGTTAAAAATTATTTTGTGTTTAATGTCAGGAGGTCTTTTATTCTGACATTAAACATTAAACTATTTTTTTAACTCATATTTGTCATTATAAAATTGCCCCATTCCTGCATCATAGGCCGCCGCTGCTCGAGCAAGTCTGTCCTATGATAAGCCGCCTCAACCTTGTTCTCTACCGCATGTGCCAACGCCCTCTCAGCCAAATCTCGCGAATATCCCTGCTCACTGCACCAATCACGAAAACTTGAACGGAATCCATGTGCCGTCGCTACCCTTCCCTCAATATCACTAGGTGCATCCACCTTGCGCAGGAATGAAGTTAACACCATATCGGACAACACCACTTGCTTACGCGGCGATGGGAATACCAGCTCATCATGTAATCCCTTCAATCCTTCAAGAATTGCAATCGCCTGATCAGACAACGGAACTCGATGCATTACACCGGCTTTCATTCTATCCGCTGGCACTGTCCAAATTTTCTTTTTGAAGTCAATCTCCTCCCATCGCATAAACCTCGCTTCACCAGAACGGCACGCAGTCAGAATCACGATCAGCAATAGCGCTCGAGTCACGTTGTAGCGCTCATCGGTTTGCACATGCTTTGCAATGAAGCCGGGAATCAATTTCCATGGCATGGCTGGATGATGCTCAGTGCGCGCACTTTGCTTTGGTAATAGATGGTCAACGACATCCACTGGGTTCGCGGTACAGTGTCCATGTGCCCAAGCCCATTGCATCACCGCATGGATGCGCTGCCTCACCCTGCTGGCTGTCTCTGCGAGCGTCAACCAGATCGGACGCAACACATCCGCAATCATAGCCGGAGAAATGTTCTCGATTGATACAGAACCAATCCGTGGGAACACATAGCGCTCCAGCGATGATAGCCATTGCTTCTCATGCTTCTTATTGCGCCAGCCTGAAAGTTGCTCCTGATGCACTTTCCGCGCAGCTTCTTCGAAAGTGGGTATTTTGACTTTTTCCGCTTCAATTCTTTTGAGCTCAAGCGGATCAATGCCAGCCGCCAGTTGCTCACGCATTGATTGAGCCAGTTTTGCTGCCTCAGCAATGCTGGTCTCTGGATAAGTGCCCAACCCTGCGTTACGGCGTTTATCCGTTACGGGACTGACATAGCGTAAGACCCATTTGCCATGCCCTTTAGTAGAGGATGCGTGAAGAGTTAACCCGGTGACGCCACCATGCGGCAACGGTTTATCATCAGGCTTAATATGCCTGGCTTTGGTGTCGGTAAGTAATGCCATTTTGATTACTTCCTGCTCAAGCTGGTATGCCATCCAGTATGCCATTTATATTGCACTTCTACTGGATGGCCTGAAACAGATTTGGACGAGTTTATGGATAACTCACTGTTATAGTGAGAATTATTGGACAGGTTTGGAATGGAAAGGATTTGAATCAGGCGGCCCCTCTCACCGCCACATTCTAAAGAAGAGCCTGAACGAAAGTTCAGGCTTTTTTTTGCCTGTTTTCTGTTAGATCGCGGATTTTGTTAGATCCTATTCTCTTGCAGATGTGACTAACTCTTGATAGCTGGCGATAAGCTGCTTCAAGTGCATTTCCGCTTGTGCTAATTGATGTTGTGGAACCTCACCACCTGATTGCTGCAAGACGCGCAGTTCCTCTTCCAGTGGCACCGTTACGTTGAACGCCTGCGTCATATCATAGACCGCTGTCTTCAGTTCACTCACCGTCAGATATTTACCGCGTTTCTCATCCAGTTCGTTTAGGCGCTGCGACAACATGTTTAGCTGCTCCATGCCCTGCTGCCATCCCTGCATTTTCTCAGCAGGCAGCGCTGCCGACTTAATTTGCTTGTTCCAGCGTGCACTCATCGTTTTAACGACATCCGAATCAGGCAATAACAGGCTGGCCTGCATCACCAGCGCATTGCCGTGCTGCAGATTCCAGTCTGGCGATGCGCCCTGCAGCCAGTTTAGTTGCTGCTGCGTTTGCTCCAGCCATGCACCGTCGTTAAGCCATTCAGGGGGATTAGCCTCCAGTTCAGCAACCATTTCAGGCTCAAGCGGTGCTGGGATTGGCGATACCGAAGCCAGTAATTCCTGCTGCAACGGAGATTCATGCTTGGTGTTTTGCTCAACGAAATAGTAAGCGACGAACATCAGTGACACGCTCAGCAGCGTTGCGCCCACACCACTAATAAACGCCCGATGGCGCAGCCGCCGCAAATCGGGTGCAGGCGCTCCCGTAGACGGAACATAAACCCAGCCACTGACTTCTGCATCTGCTAACGCCAGTGCGGGCTTCTCAATCGGCGCGATTTCAGACCGCGTAATCACGGCATCAGACGTTAAGATATCGCAGCGCTCTAGCATCACCACTGCACTGCGAATGCGATCCAGCAGCGGATCGATCTGGCTAAGCTGTCTCAGCTCAAGACGTTGCAGATGATCGCCAGTCTCGCTGAGTAAGCGCGCCGCCTGGCTGAGCGCCGTTAAGTCTGCTTCGGTTATCGTTTGTTTACGCAGGAACTGCTGCAACCGACGACACAGTCCCGCCAGCAGTTCGATACGCGCGTGCGCCTGATGCGGCCACAGCGTCGGCCATTCGCGGGTGACCAATGCCACCAGCACTGCCAATCCTTCCGTCATACCTGACGTTCCGGCACTGTGCGCACGCGAAAGCGTGTACCAAACGGCACTTTGCAGTTCTACACCGTTTTTTTCAAACAGCGTTAAACAGAGTGTGGATACGTGCGGCCAATCGACATCCGGGCGCGCCGGATGCGTGAGTTTCTGCATTTCATGACGCAGCGCAGCATATTCCGCAAACGCTCGTGGATCGCCGCCGGTTTTAACAAACCGAGGTTGAGATGAAGTCATTGCTGTGTTCCAAAAAGCCCTAATCAGGCTAAAAAGTTAAACAGATGCCCTGGCATCAAGGTATTGCTGTTGCTTCATGTGGCGGATCATCACGCGGCCTTCCGGCATAAATTCGGTGCCGAAGCGCACCAGTCCGCCCTCTTTGAGTTCGGCATCAATGGCATAGCGCAACTCGCCGGGCATGCTCTGTTCCAGTAACACCACCTCAATGCGCTTCAGGCGCGGCTCGTATTTCAGCAGCACCTCAGAGAGCGTATACAGCAGCTGATGCGCGGTGCCGGGCATGCCCTGCAGGATGCGCGTCATATCGGGCAGGCCGTAATCGGGGATATGCGACAGCGATCCGGCGCGGGTATTGAGGATGCGCTGCATGTTATCAAGCACGGAAAGGATCACCTGATCCTGCTCCTTCACACGGTCCAGCTCCAGCCCACCCGCGAAGCTGCCTTTCAGCAGCTCATACAGCGAAGGTTGATGGTTGCCGCCACTCATGGTTTTGCCTCGCTAATCAGGCGCAGACTGTTGCTGCTTAACTCAATCATGCGCGCTTTATCCGGATCCAAATCGTTGCGCTCCAGCACCAGCCGCCAGCTGTTTTTCGCCATATCCGGCTGCTGGAACAACGCGACCACCGCGACAAATCTGGCCTCTTTTTCCATTGGCATATTCAGCGACACATCGCCGCCTGGCGTTAGCACCACATCACGATCGGCGAGAAGTTCGGCTTTGAGCACGTCCGCCGCATCGCCGGTCAGTTGCTGATACACCGCGCCGTCAAAGGCTTTGCGCTCGCTGACTTGAAACACGCGCACCATCACCGGCTGCGACAGCGGATTATGCTCGCGGCTGTCGCTGTTGAGGCTTTCACGCGCGCTGAAATCAAGGTGCAGGGTTTTAATCTGCTTGTAGAAAATCGCGTCAAACGCCGCGACGGATCCATCGGTGACTTTCTGCTGCAAACCGCAGCCGCCAAGCAGCAACAGTGCGCTGCACATCATAAATTTAATCGAAGTGGTAACTGACACGTCGCTGCTCCTCGCAGGGTTTGACCGGGCGCATGCCTGCATAGCAACCCAGTTCAGTAGTAAAAGTTTGGGGGATGTCGCTGCACGCTTCGTCCGCGCCCAGCACGCCGGTCATGCCGAGCCAGAACGGCGCATCGCCGAGTTCCGGCGGTGCCAGCAGCTGCGTCTCCAGACACAATCGAATCCGCGCCCGGTAGCGCCAGCCGAGATAGACACGCAACATCACCAGAAAATCCTGATACAACTGGCCGTCCGGCAGCCAGCGTTCGGCTTCATTTGGACAAGCGGTTTGCAGCTCAATCAGCAGCTGGCTGTTGGCATCCATCGCCTCATCGCCGAGCGGCGCGTTGCCATCCAGTACGAACTCGCATTCCAGCGGATGGCTAACCGGCACCGGACGCAGACAGTGCGGCTGCACGGTCACCGAGGTGTTCGGCGCAAGCAAACGCACCAGCGCGCGAATGCCCTCTTCCGTTCTGCCCGGCTGGCGCATGACGCCGAGTAGCGCCAGAAAGCGCGAAACCGGCGTGGCGATATGCTTGCCGGTGCCCGGAATGCCCAATCCCACCAGCCCGAGCAACGACTGCGAAGTGCTGTCGCCACCGCCCACCTCAAAAGTTGCCGGATACGAGTATTTGCGCCAGATGCGATAAAACTGCGTCAGGATGCGGTGGTTAAAAATATCGAGAAAGCCCTGCAGCGCTTCATGCCCTTCATCGCGCTGGGTGATGTCATCGATATAGCTGCCGGGCAGCGGCGAATCCACGCCGTACAATCCGAGGAAAGTGGTGCGCACCACTGGCGGCACGGCGGCATCGGCTTCGTTGTACTCAAACGCCTTCAGCTCACCCGCTGGAAACCCCATGCCGGGATGCGGCAGTAAACGCACCGCATCGTTCTGCGGTTTGCTGGTGCTACCGAGCGGCGGCTTGTCTTTATGCTGATGCTCTATCAGCTGGCAGAAGCGGTAAAAGTTCAGCCGCGTCAGCTCCTGCTCCAGCCGTGGCGTCAGCCGGAGATGCGGCGATTGTGCTTCTCTTCCCATTCGAGGCGCTCTCCGGTTGGCTGCAGGATTAAAATCAGACGGTTAAACAGGTGAATGTCGGTATAGAGCGCGAAGAAGCGGCTGAGCATTTCGCCAAACAGGCAGATATCGCCGCTGCCGGCAAAGCCGCTGCTGTCGAGGGTGATTTCAATCTGCACGCCACGCAGCAGATAACCTTGCTCAAAGCGTTCGGTCTCTTTGTGGCAAACGTGCAGGATGGCGTCCAGGCGGCGGCGGTTCATTTCGCTGTGCGTCCAGTCGTAGAGCGCCAGCGTGCCGCGCAGCACTTCGGCGTTGTCCATCATCCACAGAAAACTCGAACCAAGGTGGCTTAACACGCGCCAGTGGAAGCGATCACGATTGGGCGGATAACACGGCAGCGTCGGCGCGCACAGGTTACGCACCTGCATCGCCACGTCGGTGCTGCTCACGGCGGTATCCAGCAGCGTGCTCTGTAGCGCGCGACGCGGCAGCTGGCCGTTGGTGCCGGTGACGCTCACCGACAGGCTTTCGTTCTCCGGCAGGCTGTGATTATCAAAGGCTTCGCCGCCGAGGATCATCCAGGTTTCGTGCAGCCCGGACGGCCCGCGCCGCACGCGCGTGTGGAAGTAATGCTCCGGCGCTTCATGACGCAGCATGCCGCCTTTGTGGCGGAAGCTGCTGAACGGCACGTACGGCAGACCTTTCGAGGAAATCACCGAATCCACCGAGTAGATTTCGGTGTGTCCGTCCTGCACGCGCATTGGCCGCAGCATATATTCGGTCTGCAGGCCGTTGATCATCAGCGGATCAGATTCCATCGCAAAAAGGTTAATCACCGGCACGGCGTTGAGGCGCAGATGTTTTTCGCTGAACTGAAAATCATGCTCCCAGCGCTGCGCCAATACCACATCGAGTTCAAACCACGGTAGCGACGCAGGCAGTGCAATCTGTTCCAGCCCGCGCAGATTCACCGCCATAAACTTCTCGCGGAAGGTGAAGTATTCCAGCAGCAGCTGATAGCCGCTAAAGCTGCCCTCATCACCCGGCCACAGCCGGTCTTCCTGACTGAAGCCCTGCGCGCTGAAATGCCCGTCAAAGCGGCGGCTGTCGGTTTCACCCGGCAGACGCAGCGCGATGCTGGCGACGTTGAGCGTTAATGCTTCGTGCAGCGCGCAGGCCAGCGGCGCATCGGCATTGAGGTAAAGCGGAATGCGGCTGACGTCGATACGGCTCCAGTCGGCCAGCGCGCCGCCGTTGAAACGCAGGCGAACAACTGAGCGTCCGGCGGCATCGGTGGTTAATTTTGCCGACTCCAGCGCCAGCGGCAGCACCTGCACGTCGCGTGTGGTGGTGTAGCGACAGCGCGTGCCTTTTTCACCCACCGGACGTGAGATTACTTCAAAGCCGCGCGCCAGCAGCATCGGCTCCTTCATCTCGCGCCAGTCGGGCGTGAACTCCACCACCGACATCGACGGAATGGTGCGCAGGTAGTGTGGCCACAACAGGCTGACCAGACCTTCGGTGAGTTCTGGCAGGTCATCGTCGAGCTTTTCGCGCAGGCGACCGACTATAAAGGCAAAGCCTTCAAACAGCCTTTCAACGTAGGGATCGCGGGCGCCAGCTTTGTCCAGATTGAGCATCGCTGCCTGTTCAGGATGGGCGCGGGCAAACTCTTCGCCGGCTTCCTGCAGGTAGCGCATTTCAGCGTCGTAATAACGCAGAGTTAAATCGTCCATAATTATATTATTTTTAAAGTGCGTTAGTTAGATGTTCAGAATTTAAAAATCATTCTGATGCGGAGTTTAAATATTTATAACAGAAGATGGTTCTATCGGGTCGAATGGTGGCCTCATCCTTTTTGATAATTATCGTGACAGAACATACACCCGGTTTAGTGGTGATATTAAAAGTATTATATCCGCTATTTCTGTAAGACCATTCATCTCGTTTTCCTCTATACCACCCAAGACTGATAACTCTATTTGGTTTGTACAAATCTGAGTAAGCTAGCCGAATATGTGCTGTTTCACCTATATTAATCCGAACAGGTCTCATCATGGCAGTAACCTCTTCAATCTCCGGCTCAACGCCATCTTGAGAAACCCCTGAGAAAAGGTATACAACATCATCTGTTTGGTTGTAGACAGACACTGAAGGCTTGGTTAGTTTTGCAACTTGAAAAACTAATATTATTGCAGTTATTACAAGAAGTTTATTCATACGCAATTTTTGCAAAATCCATCTAAGGCATAAATATTAAAGTCATTAACTCATTTTTTCTGACATTATTTATAACAGAGCTCCATGTTCTTAACATACTCAGTAGCAGCTCCAGACATCCATCCTGAAGGAACATCCTTGCAAGAGTCATAACTTTTATACTTCAATATCGAAACATAGGAAAAGGCATCAAAATTGATGTGATAAGAGAAAATAAACATATCCATTTTAAATATGGCATATCATGATTCACCTTTTTCCAGTCCACATTATGTTCTACGGTTAATGATAAAAAACAATGTACAGAGAACGTTAATGTCAGTGGGGTTAAAAATAGGCTGGCTTACATCTGTGAAAAAGCGGGATGTTCTTAAATTAAGGCATTTTGATATTTCATGAATCCAAAAATTAAAGAGATGAAGATGTCATTAACATCAAAATGAAAATTAAAATATTGCCATTGCTGTTTATTTCATTTTAATAACCCTTTAAAATGAGATTATCGAAAGTGTTTCCTGAACAACTTCTAATTTTATTCATGATAACTAACTTACTATATATTAATATATCATCCGCCATTAGCTTTCACATA
This sequence comes from Enterobacter sp. Sphag1F, assembly GCF_014193275.1. NCBI lineage: Bacteria > Pseudomonadati > Pseudomonadota > Gammaproteobacteria > Enterobacterales > Enterobacteriaceae > Enterobacter > Enterobacter sp. Sphag1F. The sequence goes on from NZ_JACHZD010000001.1 coordinate 478,601, forward strand.
CTCAATAACTAAAAAATCCAATATTTATAATGTAATGTATGTTGCAAGTTTCATTTAACACAGTCTGAGAGTAATCTTACATATTCAGTAGCCATACCAATAGTCCAGCCTCTGGGATTACCTGAGCAGATAAGATACCCTTGACTAACAAGGTGATTCTTATAAATAACGACAAACACGAAGATAAAAATAACATACCCAACCAATAAATATATAAACACTCTATTTATTGCTTTAAATTTCTTTATTGCCAAATTCTCTCCATAACGAAAAACCATATACAAATAAATACAAGGGAATGATAAGATCACGGGCGAGAATGGATATAGTAATTCGTAAGGAGAGAAAACGATCCGTGCACCGAAAGAAAAAGCCTCTTCAAATGCTTTTATTCCCCCCCAGACAGAGCCGAATGAAAAAATAAACCAAAAAATCAATGAACTAAAAAATCTACATTTAGCACTTATCATATCTAACACCATTTAAAATCATTTATTTTTATTGCATAAATCTTTACTTATTACATATTTTGTTGCCATTCCAGGCATCCATCCAGAAGGAATACCCTTGCAAGTGGTATAACCTTTATACTTCAATGTAGAAACATAGAAAAAAGACATCAAGATTGATGTAATAATAGAAAATATACACACCCACTTGAAATATGTTATGACACGATTCACTTTAACCAATGCCACATCATGTCCAAAAACCAAAAATGAATAAAACCAATATGTGGGAAATGGCAACGTCAGCGGAATGAAAAATAAGCTAACTGACATCCATGAAAAAATAATCACATCCTTAAACTTAAGATACCCTGAAAGTTCATCAATCCAAAGGTAGAGAGATAAAATAGAAATTGACATCAAAATTAAAATTGAGAATAACGCTCTTGCTTTTTCTTTCATTTTAATAACTTTCTTGGATAATATCATTAATCGTATTTCTTAAATAAATTCTAATTTTATGCTCGATAACCAACTTACTTTTTTCAACCAGTTATTCACTTTTAGCTCTCATAAACCCAATAATTGGAATTAATCGATGGTAACTAAAAGATGTATGTTGATATTTCTACTTAACACAATTCGAGAGTGATCTTACATATTCAGTTGCCATACCAATAGTCCACCCTCTGGGATTCCCTGAGCAAATAAAATAGCCTTGGCTAATGAGGTGATTCTTATAAAGAACAATAAATACAACAGCACAAAAAACATAACCAACCAACAAGCATATAAATAGTTCATTAATTACTTTGCATTTTTTTTATAGCTAATTTCTCCCCATAACGAATGACCATAAACCAATAAATGCAAGGGAAGAATAAAATTATTGGTACCAGCGGCAATGATAAAGCATAGGGAGAGAAGACAATACGTACTGCAAATGAAAAATAGTTATTAAATGATACTAAAGCCCCCCAGCAAGAACCGAAAGACAATATTAACCAGAAGATTACTGACACTAAAAACCTACACTTTGCATTTATCATATCAGACATCATTAACAATCATTTATTTTTATTGCACAAGTCTTTATTTATTACATATTTCGTTGCCATTCCTGGCATCCATCCTGTTGGTATGCCAGCGCAACTATAATAATCCTTGCTATTCATACTACTAATGAAAAAAACTTTAAAAGAGAAACCTTAAATAAGTGACAAAAAAATCCCTGAGAGTATTATCATCGCTGCAACTTTCTGATGCTTATCATTCATACGCTGCCCTTTAATGAAGCCATAAATACCAGATAACCAAAATGGCAACATTATAAATGCGGATAAAGTTAGAGAAACGAGCCCTGTTGAGTATGTCAATACATCAGGAAATGCCAAATACTCTTTTGTAGAAAGGAAACCGATATAAGAGGCAATTATAGATATACCACACATAATTACACTCCAGATCAGAAGCATCACGCGTACAGCCAATGAGAAACTATACACCGAGAATTAATCCTTTCTCATGTAACAAAGTTCTTTAGATTTTACGTACTTTGTTGCAGTCCCTGGCATCCATCCTGAAGGAATTCCTTTGCAGATTAGATAACCTTTTCCTTTCATCTCTATTTTATAAAAAACTATAAATATAATGCTTGCAGAAACCAAAATTATGCAAAGCCATTTAAAACATCCCATGTAACCTTCAATGATTTTAAGAGCTTTACTCTCTCCTTTCAAAAGAAACAACGAAAAATAACTTATAGGGAAGATCATTGCGAATGGGAGAATAACAAGTGAAACTGATAACCAAGAGAAAACAACAATATCACCAAATGAGAAATAATTGCTAAAAATTTCATTCGCCAAGTAAATACTTGCAACGCTCATTATAAATGCAACTATAATAGCAAAGAACGGCCTAATATTTACTTTCATTTTAAAACTCATTTCTTACGATCTCCTTTACTTTGTTTTTTATGTATTTCTTTGTTTCATATAAAATAACTTCCCTTCCTTTAGTCAGCATTTGTTCAGCATGCATAGCACCCAGATCTAGCAGACCTTGCTCCGTTTCCCGAGCCACATTTGCAAATTCCTGCTGGGCTGACTCTATGTATTCTACAACTTTATCTTTTGCACCGAATTTATCATCCAAATAGTTGAGTGCTATTGCAGAAACGCCGCCTACTACAACAACAATCACAAGATTTACAGCTATGAGTGGTGTTACAAAAAGGGCACCGACACTCCAAACAACTGCTGATGAAATACCAATTTTAACGACATCAGTAGCCAAACCGCCCAAAAACTCTGCAAAAGATGTTTCATCATTTGCAATATAATCAATTGTACGAAAAGCTGCCGCTATATAGAATGTAACTCTCGCCCCCTTAACTATGGACTTTGCCAGTCCATATTTACCAATACCTATGTCAATAACCTTAGGATTTTTTATGGCAAAAACTGGAGCATTTAATATTTTCCTAATCCCGGGATAGCCACTTATTTTTATCAACTCGGTTCCTTTATGATTAACATAGAAAGTCGCTGTTATCATGAAACTTCCAAGCTTATTAATAATTCGCGAAGTAGATATTACCTCTTTTATGTTAGCTAAATAATTGACTACTATTTCCCCTGGCGCACTTTGGCTAATATACATCCAGCCAGACTTCCACGATCCCCAAGAAGCCAACACCTCAAATGCTTCTTCAAGCGTAAGCAGCATTACGTCTTGATTATTATTTTTCAGCATCGACCTTAGCGCCATATCTGGCAGATCATGCGTGTTTCTCAACACAGGATAATCAGGCACAAACCCAGAAGGTACTTTTTCGCCCGTTAAATAAGCCGGTAATGGTCGCGCTACAGGATTTGAAGCAGATGATTCACTGGCCGTTGCAGAGCCGCCACTCGCCTTCTCATAAGTATCCTGCAGCATCGATGGAATAAACTTCGCCTTACATGGGCAAGTGCTTTCGCTGTCTAACGTACCTGCCATACGGCGGCCATGAATGGTGTCATTAACAATTCCACCCGCAATAAGAAAAGTGCCGGGATGTTTACCGCAAAGAACCCGATCTTTTTCACGCACAGCCGCCTTGCCAAATATTGTATGGTCAGTTGCGCCCTCAATGATTTGTCCGCCGCAGGTGGTTTTATCCCCCTGAACTAAATAAAAACCTTTTGCCATGTTTCACTCCCTGAGTAGTTGTTGTGGCTTAACCGCACAACACGGCGGCACGGGCAGGATCGATAGTGATCAATCCCGAGAGCAGCGCGTCCATTTCTGGTTGCAGCCGAACTCTGTCGCTCTCGCCCCGGGCGGCTTTCACTCGCAGCAGTTTGAGCCTGCGCGCACGCACTTCGAACATTAAGTCAGGTGACCACTGCGGTAATGTCAGTCCATCTGCTTGGGTATTCAATTCTCCCAGCAAATGCAGCGCCATATCGTTGCGACCAAACTGTTCGCATACCCGAGCCATTAACAGGCGCAACAACCATTGATCGCGCACGCTACTGACACCCGGCCGCAATTGCAGCCAATACAACGCCGCATCCACACCTTCCGCATCCGCTTTTTCCAGTGCTTCAGCTTCAAGTGAAAGCACATCGCTTTCCGGCTGACTGCCGTTAACCATCGTTTCTGGCTCATGATAAGCTCCGCCGCCAGTGACACGTTGAGCGATCCAGTTGAGTGTGACGTCATCAGCAAACGGTGTGCCGTCGGCGAAGGTCAGCGTTTCCAGCCCTGGTAAACGCAGCAGCAGCGCATTGAGATCCTGTTCGATAATGGTCGCCAGAGTGCTTTCTTTATTACTGCGGGTCAGTGCTTCCCACGCATACCATTGCAAATCGAGCCACAGATGATTAGTTGCCTGGCTGAACAGCGAGTCCGTCAGCTCAATTAGTTCAAGCCAGCTTTGTTGCAGATAAAGACGTTTTAAATGTGCGCGGTGCTCGGGTTTCGGTGTCAGCAGGCGCGTATTGCCGCCAGCACCTAACGCAGGAAGCTGTGTCATGGTGTCCCAGCGCACACTCTTCATCAAATGATGCGCGGCTAACCATCCACCTGGTTGTTCGCGCAGATAAGTCGCCAATACTTTGGCCTGCGCTTTGAGATTTTCACCTGAATTAACTGGCTTGAGTGATGACGCATCAATATCACGTCCGGTATTAAATTCTTCAGCACTGTGCTGTGGAACCATCGCGTCAGCGCCCCCGTTCTGGGCCAGCCTGATCTCCAGCGCGTTAATCAGAGGCTGAATTGTCGTACGCTCGTCCTCCTGCAATGCTTCGCTTACCAGCAGCAAGCCACCGCAAATACGTCGGGTACAATCTAAATCGGCTTCCGGCCACAGCGATAAACTGTCCAGCATGCGCGCACTACCTAACCAGGCGAGTGCGGCTTGTCTGCTGCGCGGACGCTGCGGATGGAGTTCAGTGCCGAAGTGCTGCAACGCCGCCGCCAGTAATTCAACGCCTTCAGCCAATCCGGTTTCGCCATCCTGATGCAGCCGCGCCCAGAGATAAAAGGTAATGATGCGAATATCTTTGCTGACAGAATTAAGCAGTGGCTCCGTCAGTGAAGTGATTAACGCAGTATCAATGCCGGAGAGTTTGTTGACCTCTTCACGGATCAACAAAAACTGGTCGTCATAGGCGGGATCTGCACCGCAAGGCGCTTCTGCCGCGATAGGTTGTAACCAGTTTGACCAATGATTCAGGCGCTGCTGAGCATCAGCCCGCAGCGTAGAAACTTCGGCTCCACACGCGCCGATTAATACATTAATGTCCGCCATTATTCCGCTCCATCCATGTCTGTGGGTATTTCATCCATTGCCGCTTCGCGCGGTGCCATCGATTGCGAGGCGGAAACCGCATCAACACTGAATATCTCGTCTGGCAGCGCAAATCCACGCAGCCGCAGCAGCGCCAGCGGGCCATTGCTCATCTGCGTGCGCAGCACCCATTGCAGGTTGCGTTTATCCGGTGTGGCAAAGTTCAGCATCCACTGGCTGCGATCCAGCCGCTGACGCTTACCTTGCTCTAACCAGCGGATAAAGCCCCAGGTTCCGCTGTAATCACCGTAAATCTGCCCTCCATTACCCACACCTGTCCAGGTGAGCAGCGTGCCGGGTTTTAAGTTCTCGCCTGGCCAGCGCATCGCCTGCCATTCCGCCATCTGGTTAAAATAGCTCAGCATCTGCCCGTCGATTTTCAACTCGGTTTTCACCACATCAGGTGTCGGACGCCCCTGAAGTTCAAAGCTAATCCCCTGCGTGCCGTCGGTGAACAGGATATCCGCCAGTTCACGCAACTGATTCACCGCTTTAAGGAAGGCCGGGTTAAAGGTTAATCCCTGACTGTGCGCACTGTCCGGCACCCAGCGACTGCCCTCTTTCTGCAGCACACCACCGAGGCGACCGCTAAGGAAGCTGTCGATGCGTCCAGCATCTTTTCGAATGAACTCGGCCAACATGGGTAGTGATGCATCACTATTGCTGGCTGCAAACGGATAGCGTCCGTCAAATGCAGTGCGCCAGTTTTCGACGATCGAACGTTTCCATTGTGCATTGAGGCTGACAGCAGAAGGCTCCAGGATGGTTTCCCACGCCTGGTTCAGCGGCTGGACAAAAAATGTCTGACCAAATCCACTCCACTCTTCGCCCAGACTCGCCGCCATCAGGCTGCCGTACTGCTGCGTATCGGTGAGATCGACGCTTTTGCCCTGGAATACCGTTTGCGCCAGTGTTTGCAGCATCTCCTGAGGGTCTGGCGCAGCCGCAACCTGCTGTAAACGCAGGCGCACGCGAGTTATTCGAGTAAGGAAGGTTTGCAGGCTTAGCGTGCTGTCGGCAGCCATCAACTGTGCACCGCTGCTTTTACCCATCAGTGCCAGCAGTGGGCCAAAAGTGGCATCCAGCGGGCCTTCAGGTCCGCTGACCTGCTGATCAATCGCCGGTTTCTCTTTCTGGCTAATGAGATCTTTGGCCGAGTTAATCAGCGTATCCGACAGCGCTGCGCGCTTCTGTCCGGTTTGTCCCTGCCAAGCCACCGTGTTCATCAGAGCAATCAGCGGCGACTGACGCACATCGCTGAGCAGCGTCAGTTGATCGGTAACGTCTGCGATATTGTTCGCCGGATTGAGGCGCAGGCTATTGAGGAAATTCAGCCAGCTGGCAGCGAAATCGGTGAAGTAGCGTTGCGTCAGACGCGCCTGAAGTGCTTCCGGGGAAACATCCTGAGAAACCGCACTGCGGCTGTCACTCAGCACCCAGTCAATCTGATCACGCCGCGCACTCGCCGCCTTCTCAATTTCCTGACGTACGCCGCCTTCCCACGCCTGGCGGGTGAACATGCCCGGCACCGTTTCATCGCTGGTAAACAGGCGACGCGGATCGGTGCCGGGTGCCATATCTTCCAGTGAAACATCCGCATAGTTGCGGCGCACGGCCTGCAGAACGTTCTGATATAGCGTGCTTTCGGCGTTGCGTTGACCAATCTGTTGCAGCAGCACCTGACGCACCTGAGCCAGTAAAGCCGCATCGGCCTTGATGCCCCACGTTGGTTGCTGAGAAAGATTCGCGGCGTAAAAGAACCACAAATCCGGTGACAGACTCTGCCACAACGCCGTAGAAATGCCGTTACGCTCCGGCTGCACTGCCTTCATGGTTTGAACAAAGAAATCGGGCTCGGAACGGTTTGGGCGCGACATCATCAGCCAGGCTTTGAGCTGGTCATAACCCGGTTGTGCCAGCGTGGCGCGCAGCGGGCTGGCGGGCGGTAGATCAGCCAGCCGCGTCAGTTTCGCTTCAAGTGCTGCTCGCGCGGGATCGCGAATTAAGCGGTTGCCCGCCACGGCATACCACGGTAACAACGCGGCATGCAGTTCCTGCGTGTGGCTCAGCCCAAATCGCTGATACCACGGCGAGCGGTGCGCCAGCCAATATTGCTGCAGGCCAAGATCGTTGCGCAGGCCGTGCAGGGAAATCAGCTGCTGATCATTAACGGCGGGATTCGACACTAGCGTCTGTGCTTTTTCCGCAGCACTGACAATCTGATAACGGTTGATGCCAAACGACACCATCATTCCTGAGCCCCACAGCAGCATTACCCCCATCAGCGCCCACGCTAGCGTCTGTTCCCAGGGCAAACCGGTGCGCCTGCCGCGCATTTTGTCCTGGCTGATGCCCTGCCACAATGCGCTATCGCTTAGCGCATGTGGATGCACGCTCGCTGAAGCATGCGCTCTCTCCGGCAGACTGAATACCAGCCCGCGCAACGGCATTTTGCGCTGAGATGCAAACCACGGCGCCAGACGCTGCTGCCATTGCTGGTTTTGATCGGCGAGTTGCTGAGACAGGCGCAGCAACCAGTCATGGCTGCGCTGTTGCGAAATCTGCGTCATGCCCTGCTCGCGCAGCAGCGGGATGAGGTTTTCAATCTGTGTGCTTACGTCTTCGGGAATTGAGCGGGCGCTGAAAGTCAGCCCCGGCGCGTTTTGTTCACGTTCGTCCTGCGACCACGCACTTTGGCTGAGTTGCCACAGCCAGATGGGCGCCTGCCAGCGCAATGCAGCACTGATTTTTTCCAGCGAACGGCGATAAACATCACTCTGCTTAGGCGATAGCGTTTCATCCGGCTCTAGCAGATGAACAATGCCATCAAGTGGGCGGCTGCGGCGCAATTTGCGTGTTGCTGCAAGTATTTCGAGATCTGGCTCGCTGCTCAGGCTACCACCGTAAATCAGTACGGTGCGATTACCTTCCAGCCATTGCCGGTTCGATAAGCCGGGAACCAGCGCCTCAACGGCTGCCTCTTCACCGGTCACCAGTAGCACACGAACCTTGCCGCGCCAGAAAAACTGATAGCGGCTACGCAGATGCTGTTTAAGCTCCTTCAGCATGGCTTGCGCAGGAGACGTCGAGGTCGCGTCTTTCTTCGGTACGAGAACATCATCACCATTGACGCCTTTCAACTGCGCATCAAAGGCTGATTTTCCGGCCTGACGCATCAGCAGGATACCAATGACAGCAATCAGGAAACAAATCACGGCGAGAGTCAGCGAAGCCGCCATCCAGCGCTGCTGAATTGTACTTTCGTTAACCAGGCTGACGCTTTCTGGATGTTGCCAGCACACAAACCACGCCAGCAAAGCCAGTGCAGAGAGCAACAGCATGATCAGCCCGAACCAGAACTCGGCTGATTTGGGCATTAATTTTGATAAGAAGCGTTTCAAGTATCCCTCTCGTGCGGCGGCGTAACGGGCGAAACCGCCACGCTCCACATGTCATCCGTTGAAGTGTCCCCGGTAATAATCATCTGGGGACGATGGGTCAGTGTTGCGGCCTGGAATGCAGCCGCTATTGCCAGCCAGGGCGCAGCGGCTCCAGCATGGCCGATTGATATATCCGGGGTAATCACGTTTTCCGTTTCCACGGCTTCAACCGGAAACGCCTTCAAAACGCTGAAAGTGGACAGGTATTGCTCTTCCGTCACGCCAGCGATCCACAGATGCTGCACCAGACCACTTTCAAGCGGGACATTGTCCGCCGCCTGTTTCAAACATGTGGCGAGATCGTTATCCGTATTGAGGTCTGGGCGGTGCAGCAGAGCCGCCGGGCTGATCGTGTGTTGCGTCATTCGGTTGCCGAGCAGCAGTGCCACGCCAGCTTCCGCGCTGTCTTTTACCATTGGAGGATCAATCTGTAGGGCGATAACCAGGAGTAGCGCGTCGTCGGTGAATTGTTCATTCAGCCACTGGTTAATTACTGCAACACCCTCTCCGGCAATAAATTCAATTGGGTGAGTTAATTCGGCTTCGTGAAAGACATGAGTGATTTCGTTTTTTACTTCTCGGATGCTGACAGAAGAGGAAATATTCAGCGCTATTTTTATTGTCTTCTTGGTATCCAGCTTTTCAAGTTGCGGAATAATGGAAGACAGCAGATGATTAATGGTATGGCACATCACTGCATGCGGCTTATCAAACGCCTGCGAGGCAATCTGACTGTGATTCACACCACCGTTTCCCTTTCGGTCACTCTGTGCCCGTCTTGCACCGCTATTTTCCATAAGCGCTTCCAGCGGCGTGGGATGATAAATATCCGGTGAATGACAGGTCAGATACTCTGCTGCCAGAATTTGCAGCGCTCGACGACTCTTTTGGGTCTCATAAAGCAGCCACCGCTCACGCTGATTATCCTTCCCATTGGCAATAATATTCCCTGCCAGCCAGACAAGTAGATAGCTGCCAAATATTATTATCCAAAGCGCTATGCCACCGCCGATAGCCAGCCACCATAATATGTGACTCTCGATGGATTGCCCTAATAATCGGGTAGTTACTGTGCTCAAGACCATTAGAATAGCCAGCAGGACCAGCCAGCGCCCGAATTTTATGGGTTGAGGCCGAGGTGATATGGGTGGCAGTTTTTTTAATGAGTATTTTTTATTTTGCATATGAACGCTCGGCCAACTGGTTCTCTGTAATCGCTAGTAAAGTCGAATAGAAAAAGATGGCCATTTATTAAGCATGTAATTCAGGAGTGGTTTGTTATTTCTGAGGTTATAGTCAGGTTTTGGAGGATCTTCACCTCCGTAAGTATTCTCATCTGGTGTAATTATTTTTTCCTCACCTCGTAATGCGTACTTCTTTCCATCCTGATAAGCCAAATATTTAATCTCGCCGGGATCTACTCCACCTACACAAAGTAATCGATATGCAAACAATAAATAATTCCCTCCATGATCTTGTAAATCAATAAACTCAAAGGTCTCGGGATAAATGGTGATATCGTAGTCAACTGGACAGGCTTCTACTGCATCGCGTACTTTCCAGCTTTGCACATCATTTATGATCCCTTCACCAGAAAGATAAATGGAACCAACATCCTCTCCTTTTAGACCATTTCTGACATTAAGATTTACCACGTTGTTGCCATTGCTGTCAGTCCAGGCGGCTTTGAAAGTGCTTTCCTCTGCAGCAGAGTTAAACGCAGGTAATATTAACAAGATTACAGCTGAAATTTTTTTCATTAACACCTCATAAACTTACTTAATAAAAGCACTTCGTTAATAATCCTCTATGTATCATCCATTAATTGACTTATAAAAAGATATTATTCAGGGTTCAGATGGAAGGATTTTACCTTCGATAGACTTACAAATGGCATTCCCCATATCATCGGATGAAATTATTCTTTCTTTTTTTATAATAGTTTTACGAATTTCATTTGGTGATGAAAGATCGAAAGTATAAATTATGACACTCTCATCTTTCAAATCGTATATCATTGCACCATTGAAACCTGACACTCGGTCATCTTGAAAATTGCTGAGTTTCTTAGCCAACTCTTTTCTGGACAAATCAGAATCAATTGCACTATCTATTAGGTTACTATCAATATCTTTTGGAATCGTATTCAAATATACAGTACTAATGTAAGGTACATAGTCATCCGGTGTACATGATGGAGTTTTAGGATTATCAACACCATAATAATTTCTAAAATATCCATCAAATACATACTTTATATTTTTAGCATTTGTTGTAGGCTGTACGAAAAGTGTTATGCCGCCCACCGATCCTGAATAGCTATAACTCGATAAAAAAAAACCAAAAAAAAATAATAATATCTTTCATCGTCCACCACCCTCATCATTGTTTGATTTAACTTTGCCACCGAATCCGAATAACTTGTTATTTACTTTATCCACTTTTATTTAATATATATAAGATACAGATCTTGAATAATTGAAGGAAACATCCAATTCTTTCATCTTGGCATTTGCCGGCCTAAATTTAACCCCAATCAATAGCCATAGTATTGAAGAGATTATTGACAGCTTTCAAAAAAATAATTTTATTTTTTTCTTTAAACTTCGTGGGTTGAGAACCATATACAGCGGCATGGTTATCCTTCGAGTAAAAGAAAGCATCTTTGATTATACTGACATCATTGTCTTTTTTGTCTTGAAAAATAACATCTGAAATAACCAGCGCTCCGTTAGGCCGAGGATAATAATATATATTTACACTGGGAATCAGATTAGATAGATATTTATACTTTTGTTCTTTATCAGTAATGTTTTGAATGGTCTTTTTAAGTTCATCTTCATCATATCGATAGTTTTTACTCACTTTATCCCAAATCAGGTAACTAGCGCCGCCTGTAGCATAAGCTTTTGGTGTCAGATTAAAATAGTCCTTAAGCCCTTTGAAGTAAATTGGCACTGGATTATCGCGACAATCTGTTTTAAGAGATGCTTTTTTAATTTTTGAATAATCAAATTCAACACTATTGAATTTTATAGTCCAACAATAGTAAATGTCTTTTGCATGCGACAGCGGCGCAGCCATAAAAAGGATAAATGAAAGAGCAAAATACATTCAACAACTTCTTTAAACAATTAGTTGCAGAGATCATTTGTGAACATATTGATTCTATTTTCGAGCTAACTATCATTTTATGAAATCACTCAAACTGCTAACCATTAGCAAGATAAATTTCATTACCGTTTTTTTTAAAAATTCATTTAAGCAACACTTACTCATCCGAAATCAATAAAAAAGGGAGTTACATTTCCTTTGATTATCAATGTCATTTTTGAATATGACTTTAACCTTCTTTTTTATATCCCAAACGCCAGGAAATGAATTCGTTGTACAATCCACATCATATGGTGCCACATACTTCCCATCAAGTGATATTTTCCCAATGTAAATTGATTTACCTGTAGAAAAAGAGTCATCAACATCATGTTCTCCTGACGATAAATCCTGCCAAAAGCCTTTACCTGATAAAATATTTTCTTCCCCATTAAAAGTCGAGATTATTGCTTGATAAGTCCTGAAATGCGCATCAATAACCACTAATGCTAATATTAACTCCTCTTTAAAATTCACATCCACTACAGAAGCGATTTTTGAATCAATAAAAGGGATATCGTAAAATTGTAACGATTTTCCATGGCAGAATTTAATATCATTAACTTTTAAGTATTTATTGCCAGGCGCAATTAGCACTCCAACCTTATCACTTGTCAAAGATATAATACCCGCACCCGAACTCATAGTCTTTTGCCAGTTTTTAATCGCACACGAATACTTTGAATCGTTGATAGTATTTAATACATTCATTACCCCATATTCTTTTCTACTTAACTGTATTTCTAATCCATCGATATTTATTTTATTATAAGACTCTCCCCATGAAGAGAATGAAATAACCAAAAAAAATATAAACATCAACTTAGGATTATTAAAAGTCATCACCAATCAACTCCTTTGCTCTTTTCGTTGCAGTTTTTCGTTGTGCCAATCCCAAATCTGCACCATTTATTAAAGACGTCACACTCAATGCGATAATATCATCATCTGAGTTATTCAACTTATCCGCATCCATTACTTTAATTACACCCTTTTTAAAACAGCAAATAAAAAAACCACCTGTATCAATACAATTGTAAGCATTTTCTGTAATTTTATGGGGTGAATCAATATTTGGTGGTCTTTTTTTCATTTTAGCTTTATTTTTCTTCTTATATTCTGAATCAGTCCACCATGAGCTATCATAATCATCTTTGTTAAGCCAGCCCCGATATACCCAATAGCTTGAGTATGTATCTAAACCAGTTAACATTTTAAAACCCCTGCCACGAAATTTTTGAGCATCAAGATCACCACAGTTACCATTTTTCCAACTATAGGATCCAGCTATATATCCTCCACGAGAGTTATATTTTTTTCCTGAATAATAATTATCTATTTCTGCATCTTCAGAACCATACCAATGACCCAATTCAGAAGTTTCATTTAAGGTAGAATTATCCACTATTCGCCCTCCCTTTTGCACTCCATTATCTAAAATTTGTATTTGACTGACTTCTTGCATAGACAGCAGATATCCGGATTCCACAGCTCCTTGCCCTAGGAAATGGCTAATCCTATTAAGATTAAATAAGTTATACTTCCTCATAATTATATTAATATCCAAATAATATTCTTCCGTAATCATCTCAATGTCATTTATTGTCACCTTTGATTTTTTGTTAGTATTTTCAGTCATTACTTCTTTAATTAACCTACAATCCATCCACCCACATCGTCTAAAGTGTTCAATAAATGCTTTTGGTTCAAAGCTCCAAACTTTTTCAGATGGATGGCCATTTCCATCAAAGCATAGCGCCTCAACATGATTTTTAAACTCGTCATAATCGCTACTGTTCATTCCAACTCTTTCCTCATTAGCTTTCTTAAGCCATGAAAAACGAGATTCAAAAGTCCCGAACCCCCATTCAAAAGGAAACTTACAAATCACCCCCCCTTTAATTTCGGTATAAAAATCTCCTTCTTGCATTTTTTTTAAAACTTCTGAATTGCACTGACTATTTGTATCACAGTCATCATCAATTAGATTCCATCCCATCCAATGAGGAAAATCAGCATCACTGAATTTTTTGATTGTATCAACAGCAAAATTGACGACACCTTTCCCCCCTGGATAGTTTATCGTCATCCATAAAGGTGCATCTGCCGGAACCAACTTTTCATGATCTACATTTATAACCCTTCCAAATCTTAGTAATTCATAACCTGCACTTGGGCAATTTTTATAACGAGACTTAGCGGTTTTATAAAGATTATATTCATATTCTTTTTCATCAACATCAATAAGCGCTTCACCGACCGTAAAAAAGCGCCCTTCAACATTTTCATCCTCCTGCCTCGTTACCACGGTGCAACTTCCTTTAGCCAGAGTCATGCTGGCATACAAAGGTACCGTACTGGTATGTAATTCACTAAGACCTTCAGTGGCAGTGCTATTGTTCTCGGGTGTTTTATTATAAAATTTTGTCCCGACAGGCAAAACAAAATGAATATCGCCATAAACAGCATCGGTTCGACCATCACGGGTGATATCCAGTTTCTGCGTCTTTCTTCCGGTTAATTTTTCAATGTTGTCATCGTCACAAAATATCTGAAAGTGGAAGGCATTTTCTCCATCCACCATGCCAGATGTTCCTAATGCATCCTTACGATATATCAGAGCATCACTTTTAATGGCTGCGTTAAGTGATTTCAAATGCATATATAACGAGTAAAAAACCACCTTGCCGTTTTCACCACTGCCAATTTCCGTTTCATGTTTCAGCAACACATAACCATTGTCAGTTGCACCATTCAGATTCAATGGCTCAGCACATTTTGCTTCGTCATTGGCAGGAGTGCGAAAAGATACGACCTTGCCATCTGCAATTGCCCTAACTTTTTCTGGGCTACTGCTGTTATCCGTATGTTTAATATGAATTCCGCCATGCCATGAACCGGCTGCACTAACAGGAAAACCTCGGTGTACGTCAGAAGCCATCACACGACTAATCCATGCGGCATCCGTTTCTGTAGCAGATTTGGCTTTTAAAATGGGTGGACTGATGATCATTTAGTGACTCCCTGTCAGGAAAAGGTAAATTTGCCCGAAGGCTCTTTTTTTATTACGGCCAGGCTTGGGAATTCTTCCGGATTGCTCGCCTGTTCCAGCCGGACATACTGGCCCGCTTGCGTGCGGTAATCTCCTGCAGTAGCAGACTCGATCGCATTGGCATCTAACGTGATATAACTCCCGCCGCCGTTCAGCGTGATCTTCTTTTTCGCGATGATTTTGATTTCATCTTCGGTGCTGACGATGCTGATTTCCCTGCGCGCCAGCAGCTCCAGCAGATCGTTCTGCGCCTGCAGCTGTACCGGCCCCTGATTGGCAATCAGCTTTATGCCCAGCTTTCGTACGAACACGCTCAGCGCGTTGCCCACCCCGATGAACAGGTTTTTCATTACGCTGACGTCGGCATTGTTGCCCGCCGTCGCCACCAGATTCTGCGTTGCGGAGAGCTGCAGATGCCCGCCGCTGGTCAGCGCTATGCCGTCCGGTGCGCTCAGCAGCAGCACCGACTTTTTCAGCGCCTGCACCTGCTGCTCCAGTAACGCTATCTGCGCGCGCAGGTCTGCCGGGTTTGCCGTGGCCTTCTGCGCGTCGCCGGATATCTCCGCCATCTGCTCGCGCGCCTGGTTGAGGTTGCCCAGCGCCGCCTGCATGTCTTTCTGCTGCCCCTTTGCCGCCGCCTGCCCGTCCGCGCTGATAAACAGCCCTTTGTTTGCGCGGATGGCGCCCCAGCTGTCGGTGCGCAGCTCGAAGCCTTCGCCGCGCGGCTGGCGTTCGCCGTCCACCAGATGACCGAGGTTGAGCTGGCTTTTGCCACCGTATTCAGTGCTGAGCTTGATGTGCTCCTGGCCGCGCGTGTCGTCGAGGCGCAGCTTGTTGTAGGCGGGCGTGCGCAGCACATTGCGCCTGTAGTTGCGGATGGTGACGTGGTCGGCGCGCGATGAGTCATGCAGCACGCCCGCGATGTACGGACGGTCCGGATTGCCGTGCTCAAAGCCAATTGCCACCTCGGTGCCCGCCAGCAGCGGCAGGTGCAGGCCGTAGGTGTCGCCGGCGAACGGGCGCGACTGGCGCACCCACAGGCTTTCATGCCCGCTTTCCCAGCCCGCACGGTCAAACAGCATGCTGACGCGATAGCGGCCGTCGCGGTCAATGTGCCCATAAGTGTCGTTGGTGGTGGTGCTGGTGATGCGCGCCGGTAAGGTGCCCGCCATCACCGGGCGCGGTGCCGGTTCCGGGCGATAGCCGTAGCGGCCTTCCGCCGGGATGCCGTGAAACGCGGTTTCCATGCTGCTGTCGCGCGCCGCGCGGCAGACCAGCGAGGTGATAACCACGCCGATGCGAAACACCTCCGCCGCGTTGCTGCCGCTGGCGCGCACCACCACGCCGGGCATCAGCGAAGCACAGCTGGATTTGGCGCTGAGCCGCGTCTGGCCGTTGAGGTAGCGCTCGTGGCGCAGCCGGGCGTAGAACGCACCGCTTTCTGTGGCGGGAGTCGCGCTGTACGCCTCGCCCGCCTGCAGGTAGTTATCCGCCCAGTGATAGGCTTCGCCACAGGTGGTGTCGTCGCCGCCGGTGACGTCGGCCTGCGCGTTCATGTCGGCAGTGGCGTCGCGGTAGTTGTAGTCGCGGGTGCTGACGGTTTTCTCCACCACCCGGAAGCGGCTTTCCATCTCCCACACCGACTCCACGCCGTTATCGTGCAGGCCGGACGGCGGCACGGCGGGCAGCGTCAGGCCGGTTTCATAGCCCTGCGGGCCGTCGTAAAACTCCACCACGTCGATGTTAAGGCGCGTGTCGGTAGTGAAGCGGAACCAGATGCCCACTTCCGCCAGCAGGCGCGAGACGAAGCGCAGGTCGTCTTCGTCAAACTGCATTACCTGCTCGCGCTTCGGGTAGTCGCGGCTGAGGGCAAACACGAAGTCCTGACCGCGCATGCCGTGGCGGTCGCGCAGGATGGATTCGACAATCTGCGGCACCGACGCATCCTGCCAGATGGCGTTCTGCCGGGTGCGCGCCAGCAGCGCGAGGCGCGGCTGCAGCGTGATGGCGTAGCGCGCCTCATCGGCCGACATGCCGAGCATATCAAAGCCGGTGACCACGCCCTGCACCACGCGCAGCGGATTAGCCTTGCGCAGCAGGTCGGCGAGGCTCTGCGGTGATGGCTGCAGGGTCAGCGAGGCGGTTTTCATCAGCATGGCTTCGCGGCTGATATTTTTATCAACGCTGGTGAAGATGATTTTCCAGCTGAACGGCACACTCAGCGCTTCTGCGCCTTCAAAGCTGAGTACGCCCAGCGGGGAGGCGCTGTCGGTGACCTTCAGTCGGTGATGGCTGTGACTGAAGAAGGGGATGGCCGTTTTGCTCATGGTTAAATCCTTTTAAAATGCCACGTAAGCGGGGCGTCCATTCGCTCAGAATGGTAAAGGTTATGACGCCTTTTACTAAAGCAACTAACCTAAATTTAATGTTTAAAAAAAGTATAATTTCGATTAACAATTACTCCCTTGACCTATCAGCATTTATTAAGAGGGAGTCGAAACCTGATCTTAATTAAACTAATTCGCCACCTTAATTTTATATATTTTTTCAAAACCTTGGCCTGCACCACCTACCAATCCACCTTTCATTTTTATGCAAAATTCCCTTGGGAATTGAGGTTTCCCTTCAATAACAAACTTATTATATAAGTATTTTGTGTAAAATTTCTCAGTATCAAACTTCAATTTCAACCCTGAATTATAAGGGTGAACCTCATAATGGAAGTCGACAATAGGACCAGAGCCACCAGATACATTCACGGGAACATAATACATTTCCCCAACTCGCCCATCTGGCAGTTCATTTGGTTGAAATGAAACTTTCTTTACACAACCTGAAATAAAAAACACATAAATAAAAAAGAAAATTAGCTTATTCATGTTTTTCAAAGCTCGTTGAAGGTATATCAATCCTATTATTGAGAAAAATATAAAGCACATATATCTATTTAATGATTAATTTATACTTCTTATAAAAACCCCTTTCTGACTTCATTGCCCTAGGGTATAACCAGACACAACAATATTATAACTCCCGGACTTACAAGGGGCGCCAACTATTGTTAGCTTATGATAATAAAAATTCACGCAACCTTCACCTCCAATTTTATATTTTATTGTTTCAGGCTCCCACATTTAATAAATTAGTTTGATTCTCAAATGAACTCCATTCAAACCATACACTTATAACTCTTTTCCGATACCACCTTTTGTTTAATTCATAACGAACACTACAAAAAAGATAAATTAAAAAAATTACTTTTTAATTAATCATTAATTACCAGGCGATACTTACGATAAAATCCAATACCTGAATACATTGTTCCAAGAGTATGCCCTGACACAATAACATCAAAATCACCTACTTTACTCGGGGTGCCGTAAATAATTATCTTATGATAATCTTCATTCATTTTCTCTTCTCCTGCAAAAACATACATTGTTGTTTTCGGCTTCCACATCAGGCCAGAATTAGAAGGAGTTATGATTACCGATACACTAGTTTTATTAACTGGACCTCCCTTTATCTCAATTTCATTATGATATTTTACTTTCAGTGTTGCATTCGAAAGTTTCATTACCTCAGGCAACACTTCGGGACTGGCACTACTACATCCAGAAATTATAACAACAACAAGGATAATTAAAAATTTCATTTATTTTAATGGCTTAAAAGCCACCCCTCCAAATATATGTTTACGTACATAGTCCAAGTCTTTATTTATCTTGATTTGCTGACCAACAATCCCCCATGAAAATAAATTCAATTCAACATTATCGCTGGGATTTGAAAACTCAGTAACGTCTTCTCCTTTGTCATTTTTTAAAGTGCCATCCCATACTATCCAATGATTTTTAGATAGAGTTTCTTTTGGCCCAAAACCAGACAACATTCCGGCTGATATAAGACAGACCACTTTACAACCGTTTCTAGCATGTTCGTTTAAATGAGCAAGATCTTTAACATTACTTCTCAATAAACCTACGTTGCTAAACACCTTTACATATCCAGCTTTTTCAAACCACTTAGTGAGCTTATCCCATACAGTTATACCTGCCACTTGGTCATCTACTTCATCATAACTCATAATTAAATTTTCAGAATCTCTAAGGCTAGCTAAAGTTATCCAATCCAGCCCAGAGATCCTTTCTCCACCATAGGAATAAAAACTTCCCTTAGGGTGTCTGCATCCATCACTAGGACTTATTACTAAATCATTTATTTTGGTTTTACCATATAGCCAAAGTTCGTTAGCAGCTTGCTTATAAACATCAGGTCGATCAATCTGTAGACAATAAAAAAATGCAGCAGGTCCACAAAGACTAGTTTCGCCTTGATTAGGATAACTTCTACGATTCAATCTTGATAGTATTTCAGTCTCAATTTTCCTTTTTTCAAAAGGATCATCAGGGCCGTTAATAGGGTATTCTTTTGCTATAAATGATCTCTCCATACACGTTATACTTACATTTTTTATATTATTATCATCACTATCATTGGCCGGTCTAGTTTGTGTTTTAGCCTCAAAGTAACAAATATTTTCGCGCTTATCATTCGAAAAGCTCTGCCCTGAAACCATTTCTCCCAATGTGTACATTTTTCTTGAAGGAGATTGAGATACCAAAACCAGTTTGCCGCCATGCTTACGATATAAATTCATTTCTAGCATGTAAATTACCGACATAGCGTCTTCGGTATCATTGATTTCATGTTTTTCCGTTTGATGTGAGGATGAGAAAACCTTCTGGAAAACAGAGACTAGAACATGCTTTTCACCTTTGCCATCAATGCGATATATTAGCAAGTCATACAAAAGCTCATGACCAGGAATATTGGATTCTATTTTTGTGTAAACAATATAACTAGGCATTAATTACATCCATAATTAAATTTACCGAAATATCTTGAGCCTGAGCTGAAGTAAATAACTTAGTGTAACCTTTATCATCAGTGAAACCTTCAACTATCGAACCATCAGCTAAATATGCCTTGTAAGGGCTGTTTAAAATTGGAGTTCCATTATCATTTGTAAACAAATATCTAACATTATGGCTTTCATCATCTATAGCATTCGCTAAAGAGTGAAGTTCAGGCTTACTCTGCGATTCTGGTAGCCTATTGTAATGACCGGCTTTAGTTCTGAAGTCTCCCATCGTTGCTAGCTCAATCGCATTAGCATCCAGCGTGATATAACTCCCGCCGCCGTTCAGCGTGATCTTCTTTTTCGCGATGATTTTTATTTCATCTTCGGTGCTGACGATGCTGATTTCTTTCCTGGCCAGCAGCTCCATCAAATCGTTTTGCGCCTGCAGCTGCACCGGTCCCTGATTCGCAATCAGCCTGATGCCCAGCTTTCGCACGAACACGCTCAGCGCGTTGCCCACCCCGATAAACAGGTTCTTCATTACGCTGACGTCGGCATTTTTGCCCGCCGTCGCCACCAGATTCTGCGTCGCTGAAAGTTGCAGATGCCCGCCGCTGGTCAGCGCCATGCCATCCGGCGCGCTCAGCAGCAGCACCGACTTTTTCAGCTCCTGGACCTGCTGCTCAAGCAGCGCTATCTGCGCGCGCAGGTCTGCCGGGTTTGCAGTGGCCTTCTGCGCGTCGCCGGATATCTCCGCCATCTGCTCGCGCGCCTGGTTGAGGTTGCCCAGCGCCGCCTGCATGTCTTTCTGCTGCCCCTGTGCCGCCGCCTGCCCGTCCGCGCTGATAAACAGCCCTTTGTTTGCGCGGATGGCGCCCCAGCTGTCGGTGCGCAGCTCGAAACCTTCGCCGCGCGGCTGGCGTTCGCCGTCCACCAGATGACCGAGGTTGAGCTGGCTTTTGCCACCGTATTCAGTGCTGAGCTTGATGTGCTCCTGGCCGCGCGTGTCGTCGAGGCGCAGCTTGTTGTTGGCGGGCGTGCGCAGCACGTTGCGCCTGTAGTTGCGGATGGTGACGTGGTCGGCGCGGGACGAGTCGTGCAGCACGCCGGCGATGTACGGACGGTCCAGTTTGCCGTGCTCAAAGCCAATCGCCACCTCAGTGCCCGCCAGCAGCGGCAGGTGCAGGCCGTAGGTGTCGCCGGCGAACGGGCGCGACTGGCGTACCCACAGGCTTTCGTGCCCGCTTTCCCAGCCCGCACGGTCAAACAGCATATTGACGCGATAGCGGCCGTCGCGGTCGATGTGGCCGTAGGTGTCGTTGGTGGTGGTGCTGGTGATGCGCGCCGGTAAGGTGCCCGCCATCACCGGGCGCGGTGCCGGTTCCGGACGGTAGCCATAGCGGCCTTCCGCCGGGATACCCTGAAACAGGGTTTCCATGCTGCTGTCGCGCGCCGCGCGGCACAGCAGCGAGGTGATAACCACGCCGCTGCGGAACACTTCCGCCACGTTGTCGCCGCCGCTGGCGCGCACCACCACTCCGGGCATTAGCGTCGCGCTGCTGGATTTGGCGCTGAGCTGCGTCTGGCGGTTGAGGTAACGCTCGTGGCGCAGCCGGGCGTAGAACGCGCCGCTTTCAGTTGCCGGCGTTGCGCTGTAAGCCTCGCCCGCCTGCAGGTAGTTATCCGCCCAGTGATAGGCTTCGCCGTAAGTGGTGTCGTCGCCGCCGGTGACGTCGGCCTGCGCGTTCATATCGGCGGTGGCGTCGCGGTAGTTGTAGTCGCGCGTGCTGACGGTTTTCTCCACCACCCGGAAGCGGCTTTCCATCGCCCACACCGACTCCGTGCCGCTGTCGTGCAGGCCGGACGGCGGCACGGCGGGCAGCGTCAGGCCGGTTTCATAGCCCTGCGGCCCGTCGTAAAACTCCACCACGTCGATGTTAAGCCGCGTGTCGGTGGTGAAGCGGAACCAGATGCCGACCTCCGCCAGCAGGCGCGAGACGAAGCGCAGGTCGTCTTCGTCAAACTGCATTACCTGCTCGCGCTTTGGGTAGTCGCGGCTGAGGCTGAACACGAAGTCCTGGCCACGCATACCGTGGCGGTCGCGCAGGATGGATTCGACAATCTGCGGCACCGACGCATCCTGCCAGATGGCGTTCTGCCGGGTGCGCGCCAGCAGCGCGAGGCGCGGCTGCAGCGTGATGGCGTAGTGCGCTTCGTCGGCGGACACGCCGAGCGTATCAAAACCGGTGACCACGCCCTGCACCACGCGCAGCGGTTCGGCTTTGCGCAGCAGGTCCGCAAGGCTCTGCGGCGATGGCTGCAGGGTCAGCGACGCGGTTTTCAGCAGCATGGCTTCGCGGGTGATGTGCATGTCAGTGCTGGTAAAGATAATTTTCCAGCTGAACGGCGCGCTCAGCGCTTCTGCGCCTTCAAAGCTGAGCACGTCCAGCGGGGAGGCGCTGTCGGTGACCTTCAGCCGATGATGGCTGTGGCTGAACAGAGTAATAGCCGTATCTGTCATGATTAAATCCTTTTAATTCGCTGTTCTGACTTTACCTTTCTCCCGCACCTAAGGCGGCCGCGTGAGTATTAGGTGAATGTCAGGACTGAGGTTCCTGGCTTTCCTCAGTAGCGTTTTCAGTCACGCTGTGCATACCGTCACGGGTGTTTTTCTGTACCGCTACAGCACCGAATAACGCCATGAAAAACGACACGCCGTAAAAGCCTTTTTCGCTCGGCATCAGCGTTGCATTCCACAGCCCAGCAACCAGCAACACCACGGCAATAGTGAAGGCCAGCAGGCAAACCAAGTGATAAAGGTGCGTAGTCGGAATACCTTCCAGACGGTCGCGTACGGTTTTTTGCAGCGAAACCGCCGCGAACAGTCCGAGGATCAGCACCGCAAAGTAGTAGCCTTTTTCATTCAGCTGCCTATCCGCGCGCCACAGGCCCGCCAGATAAACCAGCGTGCCGCCGAGCATGGCAATCCAGGAAATCGCAATAAACGCAGGTGAAACGGGGATATTATGGGTTTTCATACACTCTCCTTGTTATTAAAAAAGAACGTCACATGTTCAGAAGATAAAGCTCACTTCGCCTTCGTCATTGGTGTCCAGCGTCAGGCTGTTGCCTAAGGTGCCGCTGGCGCGGTGCTGCAAAATCATCTGACTCAGCACCGGCAAAATCTGCTGGTTGAGCAGGCTGTCGACGTTGCGCGCGCCGGTGTCCGGCAGCAGGCAGGCGTCGGTGAGCATTTCGTACAGCCCGTCGCCGATGGTGGTGCGGATGCCGTAATGGCGTTGCAGCCGCTGGCTCACCTGGCTGAGCTTCATCTCCACGATGATGCGCATGGCGTCGCGCGCCAGCGGGCGGTAAATCACCGTCTGGAAGCGGGCCAGCAGCGCCGGCTGGAAGTGGTCGCGCAGGATCGGGCGCAGGTACTCCTGAAGGTCGGCTTCGGCAGCATCTGGGGTTTCATCCAGCAGCTGCATTAATACGTCGCTGCCGAGGTTGGAGGTCATCAGAATCACAGTGTTTCGGAAGTCGATTTCACGCCCTTCCCCGTCGCGCATAAAGCCGCGATCAAACACCTGATAGAACAAATTGATGACATCGCGGTGCGCCTTTTCCACTTCGTCGAGCAGCACCACGCTGTATGGGCGCTTGCGCACCGCTTCGGTGAGAATGCCGCCCTGGCCGTAGCCGACGTAACCCGGCGGCGAGCCTTTGAGCTGGGAAACGGTGTGCGCTTCCTGATATTCGCTGAGGTTGATGGTAATCAGCGACTTCTCGCCGCCGTACAACAAATCCGCCAGCGCCAGCGCGGTTTCGGTTTTGCCGGTGCCGCTGGTGCCGACCAGCAGGAACACACCCTGCGGGCCGTTTTCTGAGGTGAGTCCGGTTTTTGAGGCGCGCAGGCGCTGCGCGATGGCATTGAGCGCCGCGTCCTGCCCGACCACGCGGGTGGCAAGCTGGTTTTCCAGCGCCAGCAGTTCCGCCTGCTCGTCCTTCATTAATGAGGAGAGCGGTACGCCGGTCCAGTCGGCAATCACGGCCGCCACGATGCGCGCGTCCACGTCGGCGGTCAGCAGCGGCTCGCCGGGCTGCAGCGCGTCGAGGTCGGTCTGAAGCTGTGTGATAGCGCTGCGCTGGCTGGCGTCTTTGCGGCCTTCCAGCAGCTCTTGCATCAGCGACCGCACGATGCCGTAACGCTGCTCCAGCGCCTCCAGCTCTTCATCGGTTACAGCAATCAGGCCGGCGATTTCTGCCAGACGTTCCTGCGGGATGGCACCGCCGAGCGCCTCGTCGTCGAGAATGGCGCGCTGCTCGATGTTCAGCGCATCCAGCTTCGCCCTTAAGCGGGTAATCGCTTCCGGCACCGTGTCCTGGCTCATGCGCACGCGCGCGGCGGCGGTGTCGAGCAGGTCAACCGCCTTGTCCGGCAGCTGGCGTCCGGTGAGGTAACGCCGCGACAGCGTGACGGCGGCGCGCACCGCCGCGTCGGTGATGTGTACGCCGTGATGCTCCGCGTAGCGCGACTTGAGTCCACGCAGCATCAGGCAGGCAGTGTCGTCGTCCGGCTCATCCACCTTCACCATCTGGAAGCGGCGCTCCAGCGCGGCGTCCTTCTCAAAATACTGTTTGTACTCGCTCCACGTTGTCGCGGCGATGGTGCGCAGTTCGCCGCGCGCCAGAGCCGGTTTCAGCAGGTTGGCCGCGTCCGCGCCGCCCGCTGCGTTGCCCGCGCCGATGATGGTGTGCGCCTCGTCGATAAACAGCAGCACCGGGTCTGGCGCGGCCTGCACCTCGGTGATGATGTTCTTCAGGCGCTGCTCGAATTCGCCCTTCACGCCTGCGCCCGCCTGCAGCATGCCGAGGTCCAGCGTATGCACGCTCACCGGCTTCAGGCTGTCCGGCACGTTGCCTTCGGCGATGCGCAGCGCCAGCCCTTCCACCAGCGCGGTTTTGCCCACGCCCGGCTCGCCGACCAGAATCGGGTTGTTCTTGCGGCGGCGCGACAGGATATCCACCATCTGGCGGATTTCGTTGTCGCGGCCAAAGACCGGGTCGATTTTGCCGCTGCGCGCATCGGCGGTGACGTCGCGGGTGAAGCGGGTCAGCGCTTCGGTGGATGCGGTTCTGGTTTCGCCTGCGGGAGCTTGTTCAAGGGTGCTAATCGGCATCTCTGGCTGCTCGGCCTCTGCACGCTCGTCAGACTGTGCTTCGAGCATCGGCTGCAGGCGCTCGAGCTGGCTCATGCGCAGGCTCAGCAGCGGCCACAGTCCTTCACAGCGCACCAGCGACGGCTGTTCGGCCAGCGCCATTAGTAAGTGGATGCTGCGGATTTGCGGCGAATTATCAGATGCCGAGGCCATCAGCCACGCCTGCTTTAACAGCGCTTCTAATGAGGAAGAAAGCTGCGGCCGCCCGCGCACCGCGCGCGGCTGGCGGTCGAGAAACGCCAGTAAATCCTGCCAGATGGCGTCCATATCCCACTCGTAGCGACGCGCAATTACCGTGATGTCGCCCTCGCCCTGCTCCAGCAGCTTGAGCAGCCAGTGTTCCGGCTGGATTTCAGCGTGCGCGCGGATCTGACACAGCGAGGCGGTGGATTCCAGCGCCTGCGCGCAGAACGGATTGAGGCGACGCAGAAGCGCGGCTGACTGACTGTCCATGGCAAAATCTCCTGATTGGGGGCACGCTACCGCCCGTCGCCGTTAACCAAAGCGCATAAGGCAGGTAGGTTGAAAGGTGGAAAATGACTTGTGATTTCACCCAACGAGGATGGAATCACCAGGCATCTGGCGTGGTGGGTATTAAGGTCGCCATGAATGGCGACCCTACGATCCTCCGGGTTGAAAAATCCCAGCCCGGCGGAGGGATTACGCTAAATAGTTCGTGTCGCAGGAGGGCGGCAAGCGAGTGCAGCCCCGGGAGCTTACATAAGTAAGTGACCGGGGTGCGCGAGCGCAGCCAACGCACCTGCGGCGCGAAATATGACGCGTAATCAGGCGGTGGCGCGTTCGTTCCAGGAATCGGAGTGAATAATGTTGCCGTCTTTGTAGGTCCAGGTTATTTTTTCGTAGCGCAGCTCAATCTGCTCCAGATGGTTGTGCTTCTCTTTCGACGGGTCCTTAACGTCATGCATCACCGGATTGACCTTCACCACCTTCACGTTTTCCAGCTTGGTGTTGAAGTACTCCACTTCCTGGCCGGCGTCGCTGATGCGGTACCATTTGAACTCGGCAGACTTCAGCGTCTGGCCGGTGGTGACCGCCTTGTAGAGGTACGGGCTGGACGAGTCGATTTCCTTGGTGAACAGGAACGGCGTGTGAATACGCGTGCCGGTCAGTTTGCCAGTGTTGTTGTCAGTCGGGATGTACAGGTTATGTTCCTGCGCCACCACTTCGATGCTGCCTTCACGGTCCTGTACGTCCACCGATCCCTTGATGTCCGCACCGCCGTCGTCCTTCAGCCACAGATAAACCGGAATTGCCATGTGTTACTCCTTTTCTTCATGATTGCCGTCACCATCCTGTGATGACGGAGGGATTGCGTCCGCTGCCTGGCAGGCGTCGGCCTGCGGCACCAGACTGATTTCAACGCGCCGGTTGGCCGCGCGGCCTTCGGCAGTGTCGTTAGTCGCCATCGGACGGCTCTGGCCGAAGCCCTGCACCGCAAAGCAGCTCTCATCCACGTCGCCGGTGTCGCGCATCCAGTCGCGCACCGCTTCAGCGCGCTTCAGCGACAGGCGCTGATTCAGCGCCGGGTTGCCGGTATCATCGGTGTAACCCGCGACCACAATCAGCCAGCCCGCGCGCGCTTTGATGTTGACCAGCGCGTTCACCATCACTTTGGTAGAGCCGGTTTTCAGATCGGATTTGCCGGAATCGAACAGCGACATCGCGTCCAGCCGCACCAGCGTGGGTTGCGGTTTTGGCTTCGGTGCAGGTTTTGGCTTAGGTTCAGGTATCCAGGTACTAATGGCGTGCAGTACCGGCAGATGCAGATGCCCGCCCTGATAAAGCCCCAGACTCAGGCGCAGCGGCGCGCCCTGACGTGCATAGTTGTCGAGCTGACTCGCGTCCTCGCGCAGCACCTGCACAGCAGCGAGCTTCGGCGCGTAGTCGGTCATGGCAATACGGTTGTAGTGTTCGAGGTCGAATACGATGCGATGGATTAGCGACTGGTTGTTCCAGGCCACCGCACAGAGTGCGATTACTGCGGCAACGGCGAAGGCCGTGATCGCCGTGCGCAACGCGCGGATGCCCGGCGTCAGGCCACGGCCTTCTGGAAGCAGCGGAAGGATAAAGTCGGGCAGTATGACGGGCGTATTCGCAGCGGTACCGGCGCTGCGGATAGTGGTGTGCTGCCACAGCCAGGCGCACCACAGAGAGTCATTGCCGGCGCCCGGCATAGCGGGTTGCAGCTGCAACACATATGCGGCGGGTATCACGGCGGCGACATCACTGTGCGCCTCTGTCAGCACGCGCAGCACATGCTGACGCGTCCACGCATCCAGCGAGTTGAGCAGGACCTGCTGCTGCATCGCCACGCTGCCACCCGACTGCAGCCATTCGCTGATGCCACGCGGTGAGTTGTCGTCCTGCCAGATTTGTGGACTATTTCCCTCCAGCTGAACCTGCCAAAGTGGTTCAGCGCACTGCGTCATCTCGCCGGCAACGCCGATGTTAAGCAGTAGCGGCAGCGACTGACGGGTTTCACGGCGCAGTAACGCAATTTGCCAGCGCAGAGCAAACAGCGCATTTTCCAGCGCTGCGCTGTCCTGCTGTTGCTGTGGACTGATATTGAGGCAGATTGAAATCTGGCGGCCCCAGTCGGGGCGCATCATTAACAGCTGGCGCACGCTGTGCTGGAGTGCGCTGCTATCGGCAACGTGAATAAAGCAGCCTTGCGGCAGCACGCGTACCGCTTCCTCATCCGACAGGCCGCTTGCATTGCAGCAAAGCACCACCGGCTGACGATAAACTGCATCGGGCAAATCAGTCCATTCCTGACTCCTCACATGCTTGCGGCGGCGCAGCACTCTGAACGTTACCGTGCCAGCAAGCAGCAGTATCGCCAGCAACACGAGGAAATCGCTGCTACGCGTAAAGCTCAGAAACTGCGTGCACAGAACCGCCGCAAGCAGCCAAATCCAGAGCACCAGCAGGCGCGGTAGCAGCGAGGTCATCCTTTGACTCCGGGCAGCAGCGTCGTGATCAGGTGATCGAGCCAGTGATTCAGCCCCCACCACAGCGCGGCCAGCAGCAGCGCGGTCAGGCCAAGACGTGCAGGCCAGCTGCTTAACCAACCCGTGCGCAACCCACCGCTTGCCAGCGATAACAACGGCGCATCCGCCGCACGCGTGAAAGGTGGTACGCGCTTAGTTAGCGCGCTCACCAGCTGCTGGCGCGCGGGTGCATCAATGGAGGTATATCCGCCGAGAAAGCCGAGCATCATCACGCGGTGAAAACAGGTCAGCACCATTTCATCGGCTTCCGGCTGCGCCAGCACCTGCTGCATGCGGTCGCACAACGTTTCGCCCGCATCCATGGTCTGTAAAAAATGGCCCTGTAGCGGCATGTGATACCACTGCACGCAGGCATCATCCTGCACGCCGCGCCCTTTCACCGCCTCATCCAGCAGCGCGCACTGCGCCAGCAGAATGTCATTACGGCTCTCGCGGCTGACGCCCGCATCACGCAGTGTGAGCTGCACCCGCTCCGCATCACTGACGCAGCGTTGCCACAGTGCCAGCCCTTCACCGTCGGAAAATGTCGGTCCATGACGCAGGCTGATCACCTGCAGCCAGGTGTTCTGCAGCAGCGCATCAATATCGATATTTTTTGCTTCAGTACTCATGATTTCAGCACCGTGAAGAGTTCAAGCTCCGGATCACCGAGCGTGCCGGGGACATAAAACATGCAGCTGCCGCTTTCGAGCATCGCGCGTGCCGCCGGATGCGACAGATCCAGCGAGAAATACTGGTTCTCCAGACGCAGCGGGATCGCCGCAGGCACGTGGCTGAGCGGCTTAAGCGGAATGCCCAGTTGCGAACTGTTGACCAACGCAGTCACGTCATCCGGACTGCCGACTTTGCACTGACGCGGGAACTGCTCCTGCAGTTGCGCCACCGGCAGCGGGGAGCGCACCGACAGGTAGAAATCGGCTTCCTCGCGCAGGCGTGGATCGTTGAGGCGCGCCTGCCACTGACGCAGACGGCTGTCGTGCGTCATGTCGATTGCCACCATGCGCGACGGCAGGCTGGCTTCCAGCAGCGTGCCGAGCAGACTGAATAGCGGTGGGAACACCTCATTCAAATTTTCATGGCGATACACCGGGATAGCGCTGACCTGATGTTCGAGCGAGAACGTCAACAGGCTACCGGCGAGTCGCGCCAGTTCGGGATAAAGCCGTTCCGGCGGGCTCTGCGGATGACGCTGAAAATCGGCCAGCAGTGGTTCGGCGCTGTTTAGCGCGTTGAGCAGCCAGAACAGCGACACGTCGGCAACGGCAAAATCGGCCATGCGCTGGTTGCTTTCGCGGCGCATCGCCATCAGACGCACCAGCCGTGCACGCAGCTGCGTCACCAGTTGTTCAAGTGCCGTCATCAGCCACGGGCTGGATTGCAGGGTCAGCAGCGGCGGCAGGAACTGGCTGTCCAGCGCCCAGCCGCCCTGCGCATCCTGCTGCAGACGCGCCACCGGACAGGTCAGCCAGTCGCTGTTGTCCTGATGTGCATAACGCAGCGTCAGTTCAGGCTGCAATACCGCAACCTGCCGGGTGTCGTCCCCGAACAGGTTGCGGATATCGCGCCAGCGCTGACGGAATCGTACCGGACGCTCCGCCACGTCGCTCTCCTGCAGGCAGTTGCCGCCGTTGGCGTAGAGCTGCGGCAGCGCCAGAACAACCGTCACTTCCTTCTGCTCCGCCTCAAGCGTCAACGTCGGTGGCAGCGGATCGGCGTTGTGGGTATCGATCAGCGTGCCATCACGAAAACGCAGGTGCAGATGACGCGGCTTGACCCGGCCAAGCTTCAGCGCATCCGGCTCAAACTCAACCTTAAATACGCCCCACGGCTGATTAAGCCCCATGCGCGCAATGCACTCGCTGTGCCACGCCTGCCAGGCGGACTGCTGCTGAAAGTGCTGGGGCGAGATCATGGTGCCCCGGCCCCAGAGTGGTTGTTCTGTTTTCATCCCTGAGTTCCGCCTTACGCTTTAGCTTTCGGCATCTGAGAAACCAGCGACAGGTTCACGTCCATGCCTTCCACCTGGAAGTGCGGGATAGCGAACAGCTTGACGCGGAAGAAGCCCGGGTTGTCCTCGATATCTTCCACCAGCACTTTCGCATCGCGCAGCGGATGTGAAGACTGCAGCTCGTCGCCCGGATCGGTCATCTCGGTCACCAGCGTACGCACCCAGGTATTCAGCTCAAGCTCCAGCAGGCGGCGGTCTTTAGTGGTGCCGATGTTTTCGCGCTGAATAAGCTTCAGGTAGTGCGCGATGCGCGACAGCAGGAAGATGTAAGGCAGACGCGCGTTGATGCGGCTGTTGGCGGTGGCATCGGCGGTGTCATACAGCGCCGGTTTTTGCGTTGAGTTTGCCGAGAAGAAGCAGGCGTAATCGCGGTTCTTATAATAAGAGAGCGGGATAAAGCCGAGGTTAGCAAACTCGAACTCGCGTGTTTCCGGAATCATCACCTCAGACGGGATTTTCACCTGGTTGCCGGTGCCCAAATCGTACAGATGGATCGGCAGATCCTGCACCGCACCGCCTGCCTGCGGGCCACGGATTTGCACGCACCAGCCGTTGCTGATGAAGCTCTGCACCATGTTGGCAGCAAAGGCGAACGACGCGTTAGTCCACAAGTATTTATCGTGATCCGGGCCTTTCACTTCTTCGATGTAGTTGAAGCTGCGCACTGGCACGGTGTCCGGGCCATACGGCAAGCGACCGAGCACG
This sequence comes from Enterobacter sp. Sphag1F, assembly GCF_014193275.1. Taxonomy (NCBI): domain Bacteria; kingdom Pseudomonadati; phylum Pseudomonadota; class Gammaproteobacteria; order Enterobacterales; family Enterobacteriaceae; genus Enterobacter; species Enterobacter sp. Sphag1F. Next base: position 509,369 of record NZ_JACHZD010000001.1, read on the forward strand.
CGCGGCATGGTCAGGCCGATGTAGCGTGAATCATCGGTGTCACGGAATGACTTCCACTTGATGTATTCGGCGCGGTCAAAGTAGTTGCCGATGTCTTTAATCGCCGCCACTTCTTCCATTGAGTCTTTGAGGAAAAACTGCGGGCCGACCGAACCGATAAACGGCATATGCGCAGAGGCCGCCACTTTCGACAGGTTACGCAGCAGCGCGATGTCCTGCGCAGACGCATCGAACTCATAAGCTGAAATCACTGCGCCAATCGGCTCGCCGCCCGGCGTGTCGTATTCAGCGACGTAGGTTTGCAGATAGAGCCCACTCTGAATGATTTCCGGCGCGTCTTCAAAGTCCTGACGCAGGTCGTCTTTCGACACGTCCAGCACTTCGATTTTAACGTTCTGGCGGAAGTCGGTTTTATCCACCAGCGACTTAAGGCCGCGCCACGCCGATTCCACTTTCTGGAACTCGTCGTGATGCATCACCGCGTCGAGCTGACGGCTGATCTGGCGATCCAGCTCAGCGATATGGTGATCCAGCAGGTTTTTATCCAGCTTCTCGACCTTCGCGCCGCTGATTTTCAGGCGCGTCAAAAACACCTGCATCGCGGCGGTGACGCGCTCGTCGGCGGTGGCATCAGACATCGCCTGATTGTCCTGCCAGACGTTGAGGTCACTCAGCTCTGATACCGGATTGAGGTTGATTTTTTCAAACAGCGACGCGTAGACGCCGCCCGCTGCCGGGCGATCCAGCACGGTGGTTGCACCATTGGCATGGGTTTCATTCTGAACTGACATCAGCATTCTCTCTCTATAGTCCGTTACGGGGATGATCAGGCTTGATCGGTGGCTAACGCAGACAGCTCGCTACGCAGTTCGTCGCTAAGTGCCGGGTCTTTCAGGATGGCTTCCAGCTCTTTGCGGAAGGTGACGTTATCCAGCAGGTTAGATTTGAGGTCGCGCAGCAGGTTGCGCATCGCCAGCATGGCGCGCAGCTGAGGGATTTGGCGGGCAACCTGCTCCGGCTCGAAGTCCTTCATGTCGCGGAAGTTCAGTGCCACGTTCTCTTCGCTGCCGTCGCCAGCGAGTGTGTTTGGCACAGCAAACGACACCGCAGGCGCGATATCGGCCAGCACGCTGTTGAAGTTGTTTTTGTTGACGTTGATTTTTTCGCGTTCAGACAGCGGGCGGTCTTCAGCACCGTTACTGAAATCGCCGGTCACCAGCAGTTTGAGAGGAAGCTCGGTCTTCTTTGCCGCTCCACCTGTGTGCAGGTCGAGTTTTAAATTGATACGGGCTTTGGGGATTTCATTCTGGTAAGAGTTGCTCATGTTTACTCCTTGTAAAAATGGCGCGGAAAGCACGCGTAGGCACACTTTCCCTGTGTGTTACCGCGCGAATATATAGCTGGAAATTTTAGAAGGCAATAAAGCGAGACGATCTTTGTGATCTGATTTATATAGGAAATTTCTTAAGATTTGAGTTAAGGCATTGATGAACACTGAAAAAGCATCCAGGATTATTCCCAAAATTATTATTTGGATTGTCGAGATACTTTTGCAGGCGACACTTTTTCAAAGATAAATAATAAAGCGACATTAATCGTTGTCGTAAAGTGAAAATTCGGGGGTTGGGGCAAGCGATGCTGAGAAAAAACCGCCCGATTGTATGCCATCATCCCGCACATAAAAAACCCGGCTCGCGCCGGGTTTTGCTTAGGCTACATTCTCAATCAAACGGTTAACTGTAAGCGTGCAGCGTGCGTTGGCACAGCGCTGAACGGACGCAATCCTCTTTGCCGAAACGCACCACGCCAATCATCTCATCCTCTTCGAAGCGCGCTAACGCATCGGCGAGACCAGATTTAGCATGGGACGGCAGGTCGCACTGGGTGATATCGCCGTTGACGATAACCGTCACGTTTTCCCCCAGGCGAGTCAGGAACATCTTCATCTGTGCGGCGGTGACGTTTTGTGCCTCATCAAGGATCACCACAGCATTTTCAAAGGTACGTCCACGCATGTAGGCGAAGGGCGCGATCTCTACCTTGGCAATTTCAGGCCGCAGGCAGTATTGCATAAAGGAAGCGCCGAGACGTTTAACCAGAACGTCATATACCGGTCGGAAATAAGGCGCGAATTTCTCGGAAATGTCTCCGGGGAGGAAACCGAGATCTTCATCCGCCTGCAGAACCGGGCGCGTCACGATAATCCTTTCGATATCCTTATTGATCAGGGCCTCAGCCGCTTTGGCTGCGCTAATCCAGGTTTTTCCGCAGCCGGCTTCACCGGTGGCGAAAATAAGCTGTTTCGTTTCTATGGCATGGAGATAGTGTGCCTGAGCTTCATTTCTGGCTTCAATCGGCCCGCGGTCACGTGCATCACGCGCCATACCAATCGAATCCAACCCACCCATTTGCACCAGCGAAGTGACCGATTCTTCTTCACGCTGACGGTGACTGCGAGAGTCGCTACGAATAACGCGTCTTGCTTCACGACGTGCTTTGATCACTGCTTTCTGTCTTCCCATAGTGGCACCTTACAGTTGGTTTCATTTATCGCGGCGGATCACCCGCGGCGATGACTTGAACGCTTTAGAGGTTTAGTTGGCTTCCTTGTAAGCCGTGTCGAGCCAGTGAGAATGGTACGCATCAGCGCCGAGACGCAGGCGCGCACCGGTAAAGAAAATGAGATTGAACGAGAACGATGTTTGAAAAGTAGAGAGGTTGTTTAGCAGGGAAGAAATCCCCCGCAGTGTACTGCGTGTGTTGAAACTATTTAACTGTCCCAGAGAGAGACGAATCATGCGCGAACTCCAGTGGCTTAGCCACACAACTGACAACGCTTATGAATAAAGTGCATCATATTTGCGGTGGTTTGCAACATTAATTTTACGTCCCGATAAAGAAAAAAAGATAAGCGAAGCCTGAGGTCTTTTACCTTAAATTAAATTTTGTAGATTTATCAGATGGATGGTTTATTGGCGGGTGGTAGAACTTTTTAGGAACATTCGGAAACGACTACGTCCAGCGTAAAGTTTAAGGAATGCTTAACAAACGCGCCTGCGTATCGCTAGCCTACGCAGGCGCTGCACATTTATTAATCAGGCCTGCAGTAACGATTGCCCGAGATAATGGTTTTTATCCGCCACGCCCGGCAGTGCGAAAAAGTATCCGCCGCCAACCGGGCGAATATATTCTTCCAGCGCTTCGCCATTCAGGCGCTGCTGCACGGTAATAAAGCCTTTGGCTAAATCATGTTGGTAACAGACAAACAATAAACCCATATCCAGCTGACCCGATCCGGTAATACCGCTGGAATAGCTGTAACCGCGCCGCAGCATCAAGCTGCTATCGGTTTCCGGCGTACGTGGGTTGGCGAGACGAATATGCGCATCCAGCGCAATTAAATCACCATCGGGATCTTTGCTGTAATCCGGTACGTCATGCTCGTTTTTCATGCCGAGCGGCGCACCCGATAACTTCTCACGGCCAAAGATGGTTTGCTGCTCGCCGAGCGGCGTGCGGTCCCACATTTCGACATGAAAACGGATGATGCGCACCGCCTGATAGCTGCCGCCACGCGTCCACGCCGGTTCCTGCTGCTCGTCGGTAACCCACAACAGCTGGTTCATCAACGTCGGATTATGGGTATCAGGATTTGCGGTGCCATCTTTGAATCCCAGCAGGTTGATCGGCGTTTCTTTGCCGTTGCTGCGCGCCGCATGGTCAGCAATAAAGCCGTCGCGACGCCAGCGCACCGCCAGCAGATCCGGCGTACGTTTGATGATGTCACGCAGCGCGTGAATCACCGTGTCCTGCGTGTTGGCGCAGATCTGTAGCAGCAGGTCGCCGTGGCACTGTTCAGCATCCAGCGAATCATTGGGAAAACGTGTCATGGTTTGCAGCTGCGCCGGCTTGTGTTTGCTCAAGCCGAAGCGCTCATCAAACAGCGCCGTGCCCACCGACAAGGTCATGGTGAGATTATCAGGCGCGATATCGGCACCGAGAATCCCTGAATCCATTGGCGGCAACTGCGGATTGGTGACTGCAGGCGCTGGTCCACCTTGCGTGAGAAACGCGAAGCGCTCGGTCAGCAAGCGGAACAGGCGTTCAAGCTCGGCTTTATCGCTGGCCAGCACATCGAACGCCACCAGCATCATCGAGGCCTGCTGCGGCGTAACGATACCGGCTTGATGATCGCCGTAAAAAGGTTGCGCCTGCTGGCGCGAGTTGGGTGCAACCGTGCCGGGAGAGAAGCTATCGGCGGCGGCCGTGTGGAACGGACAACCGGCGCCGAGGGCGGCCGCGCCGCCCAACATGCCTAATCCCTGCAATAATCGACGACGCGACGGCTGCGCCGCGTCATTTTTATCACTCATGATCAGTCGAGACCCAAGGTTCCACGCAACAAGGAGAGATCTTCCGCCAGCGTAGTAATCGGGCCTTTCAGCGCATTACGGTCAGCGGTGGTCAGTTTTTCGTACGACTCAAAGCCGTCTTTGGTGCGATATTTGCTGAGAATGCCGTCCACTTTCTTGAAGTTAGCATCCACTTTCGCCAGCAGCTGCGGATTGTTTTTCTGCAGCAGCGGACGCAGCAGATCAACGATTTTCTGCGCACCATCAATGTTGGCCTGGAAGTCAGAGAGATCGGTACGGCTGTAACGGTCTTCTTCACCGGAGATTTTGCTGGAGGCCACTTCTTCAATCAGACCCGCCGCGCCGCCGACCACTTTCGCCGGTGGGAACGCCAGTTCGCTGATGCGGGTTTGCAGATCCAGCACATCCTGATTCAGCTTAGTGGCGAAATCTTCGGCACCTTTGGTGGTGTTATCGGCGAAAAGGATTTTTTCCAGGCGGTGGAAACCGGTGAATTTCGGATCTTCGTTTTTCTTCTCGAAGTCATCTTCACGTGCATCAATGCTGCCATCGAGGTCGGAGAACAGCTCGGCGATAGGTTCGATACGCTCGTAATGCACGCGCGTTGGCGCATACAAGGCTTTGGCTTTCTCAACGTCACCGGCTTTCACCGCATCGGTAAATGCCTTGGTGCCCGCCACCAGCTCTTTCACTTCGTTCATCACGTAGACTTTGTAGTCGGCGATAGGGCCAACCAGCTCCAGCACATCCGGTTTGCCGGATGCCGCTTTCTTCGCATCACCGCTCACTACCAGCTTGCCCTTCGGGTTGCTCAGCAGGCCGCAGGTCATGTCGTATTCGCCCGCTTCCAGATTGGCGGTCAGTTTCTGGCTAAAGCCTGGCGCGATGTTTTCACGCTCTTCCACCACCATCACCCCTTTCAAAATCTCCCACTCCAGCGCTTTCTGGCTGTTGTTTTTGATGATGAACTGGGTTTTACCGGCCTGCACGTTGAGCGACATCGGCTCACATTGTTTGTCGGTCACGGTAACCGTGACTTGCGGGACGGCAGCAGCAGAAGCGGCACCGGAAAGCGCCAGCATAGCAACCAACAGCGCCTTACGGCGGAAGCGAATCGTCATAGTGATATCCCTGTTACATGGAAGAACAGGCGCGCAATCGCGCCTGATTTAATTTCAGCGAGTGGTGCGCGCCGCGTTGATCGAAGGTCGCGCCGGGAAGAAGAACAGCAGTAGCGCCGGAATAAGGTAGATGAGCCACATCGCCACTTCGCTGACGCTTGGCGCTTCCTGATAGCCCAAAATCCCTTCCAGCAGCGTGCCGAATACCGAATGTGTTGAGAGCGTGTTGCTCATATCGAACGCGACATCCTGGAAGTGATTCCACAATCCGGCTTCATGGAAGGCGCGAATGGCACCGGCGGCCAATCCGGCGGCAACAAACAGAATGAACAAGCTGGTCCAGCGGAAAAAGTGCGCCAAATTCAGGCGAATGCCGCCGTAATAGAGCAAAAAGCCCAGCGCTACAGCGGTAGCAAGGCCGAGCACCGCGCCGAGCGGCGGCGCATACCCGACATCCTGAGTGAAAGCGGCCAGCAGGAAGAACACTGATTCCAGCCCTTCACGCGCCACCGCCAGAAACACCATCAGCACCAGCGGAAAGCCGCTGCCGCCCTGCTTCTGCAGCGCCTGATCGACCGATTTTTCCAGCGTGGCTTTGATATTGCGCGAGACTTTGCGCATCCAGAACACCATCGACGTCAGGATCACCACGGCAATCACCGCGACAATGCCTTCGAACAGCTCCTGCTGTTTTTGCGGGAACTCACCGGTGGTTTCATTGATGAAGATGCCCAACGCTAAGCAGAGCGCGGCAGCGATAAATACACCAGCCCACATCGCGGGAAACCATTGAGTGCGCTGGGTGCGTTTGAGATAGCTAGCAATCAGGCTGACGATGAGCGCTGCTTCCAGACCTTCGCGCAGCATGATGAGAAAGGGAACGAACATCACCAACCTCTTGAATTTTAAGAAGAGTAAAGCTTGGGTAAAAAAACGTAAAGTGCGAACGATATCGATTATCATTATCGCAGGGAGAAATACAAGTCACAGCGGGAAATTAATTTTGATTTTGCGGGTTGGAGAGCGGGAAGATGGGGATGGTCGCCATAAATGGCGACCCTACGGATGTGGGAATGAGGTCGCCATGAATGGCGACCCTAGGTTATTTGCTTTGGTATTCGGCTTCGGCTGCGGCAAAGCGCTGCTGCGCGGCTTCAGATGGGCCACGCCCCAGCAGGCTGAACACCACAATCGCGATGCTGGCGAAGGCGAAGCCTGGAATGATTTCGTACAAATCGGTGTAGCCGTATGATTTCCACAGCAACACAGTCAGCGCACCCACCACCATACCGGCCAGCGCGCCGTTGCGCGTCATACGCTTCCAGCACACGCCGAACAACACTACCGGACCAAACGCGGCACCAAATCCTGCCCACGCATAGCTGACTAAACCAAGTACGCGGTTTTCCGGATTCGCCGCCAGCGCGATAGCGATCAACGCAATCACCAGCACCATTAAGCGCCCTACCCACACCAGCTCTTTCTGGCTGGCATTTTTGCGCAGGAAGCCTTTATACAAGTCTTCGGTCAGGGCGCTGGAGCACACCAGCAGCTGACAGCTCAGCGTAGACATCACCGCTGCCAGAATCGCAGAGAGTAAGATCCCGGCAATCCACGGGTTAAACAGAATACGCGCCAACTCAATAAACACGCGCTCACCGTTCTGGCTCACGTTAGCCGCGTGTTCTGGATGGTTCTGGAAGTAAGCGATACCAAAGAAGCCGACGGCCACCGCACCCGCCAGGCACAGGATCATCCAAATCATGCCGATGCGTCGTGCAGTGCGAATGGTGTGATGCGAATCGGCCGCCATAAAGCGCGCCAGAATATGCGGCTGACCAAAGTAGCCGAGACCCCAACCGAGCAGCGAAATCACCGCGACAAAGTTCAGTCCTTTCAGCATGTCGAGATTCTCAAGGCTTTTCGCCTTAATCACCGCCATCGATTCATCCAGGCCACCTACCGCGACGATGACAATCACCGGCGTCAGAATCAGCGCGAAAATCATCAGGCTGGCTTGTACGGTATCGGTCCAGCTCACCGCGAGGAAACCGCCCACCAGCGTATACAGAATGGTGGCGGCGGCACCGGCCCACAGCGCCGTCTGGTAATCCATACCAAAGGTGCTTTCAAACAGACGCGCACCGGCGACCACGCCAGAAGCACAATAGATAGTGAAGAAGATCAGGATCACCACCGCCGAGATAACGCGCAGCAGTTTGCTGTTGTCCTCGAAACGGCTGGAGAAGAAGTCTGGCAGGGTTAACGCATTATCATGATGTTCGGTCTGCACACGCAGACGTCCTGCAACAATGCGCCAGTTCAACCATGCGCCAATAATCAGGCCGATGGCGATCCAGCTTTCTGAAATACCAGAAAGGAATATGGCGCCCGGCAGGCCCATCAATAACCAGCCGCTCATATCGGAAGCACCGGCAGACAGCGCGGTGACCACGCTACCTAAACTGCGTCCACCGAGAATATAGTCGTCAAAACTTTTGGTTGAACGGTAAGCAATGAAACCGATTAACACCATCCCAAGGATATAAACGATAAAGGTCACCAACATCGGTGTACTTATACTCATCTGACTCTCCACTTATTATTTGATCCACTAAGAGAAATCTTCTAATCATCGCTGCCGGAACGGGGCAACGGCATGATTTGACCGCATCCAGAGAAAGCGATTTCTCTTAAGGCGCGGTATCCTGCCGCAAAGGTGCGGCGCGCACAATGCATTTAACACAGCTGTCACATTGGTGACACTAATGCTGCTTTTTTTCTGTTCAGAGGTTGCACTCGATCACATTAAGGTTGCACCTCGGTCGCCATGAATGGCGCCCCTACAGAAAACGCCTGGCTTCGTAGGGTCGCCATTCATGGCGACCGCCCAGCAACATCGGTTGCACAAAGTTGCAACATAGGTGATATTGCTGCCACGCAAGCGATGAATCACTATTTTCGAGGATGAGGACATCATGGGAACCACTACCATGGGGGTGAAGCTGGATGAAGCCACCCGCGATCGCATTAAACTGGCAGCACAGAAACTTGACCGCACATCACACTGGCTGATCAAACAGGCCATTTTTAACTATCTGGAGCAGCTGGAAGCCGGTGAATCCGTGCCGGAAATCCCGCAACAGTTAATCGATGCGCTGGCTGATGAAGGCGTGCCAGAAGAATCACTGCAGCCTTTCCTCGACTTCGCAGAACACATTTTGCCGCAGTCGGTAACGCGTTCAGCAATCACTGCCGCGTGGCGTCGTCCAGAGACCGATGCCGTACCGATGCTGCTGGAGCAAGCGCGTCTCCCTGCCCCGCTGGCAGAGAAAACTCATCAGCTGGCTTACAGCCTCGCCGACAAGTTGCGGCACCAGAAAGGTGCAACCGGCCGCGCTGGCATGGTGCAAAGTTTGCTGCAAGAGTTCTCGCTCTCCTCACAGGAAGGTGTGGCGCTGATGTGCCTGGCGGAAGCGCTGCTGCGTATTCCGGATAAACCGACGCGTGATGCGCTGATCCGCGACAAGATTAGCAACGGCAACTGGCAATCGCACCTGGGTCGCAGCCCGTCGATGTTCGTCAACGCCGCGACATGGGGCTTGCTGTTCACCGGCCGTTTGGTCTCCACCCACAACGAAGCTAACCTGTCGCGCTCGCTCAATCGCATTATCGGTAAGAGCGGCGAACCGCTGATCCGCAAAGGCGTCGACATGGCGATGCGCCTGATGGGCGAGCAGTTTGTTACCGGTGAAACCATCGCCGAAGCGCTGGCCAATGCGCGCAAGCTGGAAGAGAAAGGTTTCCGTTACTCTTACGACATGCTGGGCGAAGCGGCGCTGACCGCCAGCGATGCCAAAGCCTATTTGGTGTCCTATCAGCAGGCGATTCACGCCATCGGAAAAGCGTCGAATGGTCGCGGTATTTATGAAGGTCCGGGCATCTCGATTAAACTGTCGGCGCTGCATCCGCGCTACAGCCGCGCGCAGTATGAGCGCGTGATGGACGAGCTTTATCCGATCCTCAAATCCCTGACGCTACTGGCGCGCTCGTATGACATCGGTATCAACATCGATGCGGAAGAAGCTGACCGTCTTGAGCTGTCGCTCGACCTGCTGGAAAAACTCTGTTTCGAGCCGGAGCTGGAAGGCTGGAACGGCATCGGCTTTGTGATTCAGGCGTATCAAAAGCGCTGTCCGTTTGTGATTGATTCGCTGATCGACCTGGCGCAGCGCAGCCGTCGTCGTCTGATGATCCGCCTGGTAAAAGGCGCGTACTGGGACAGCGAAATCAAGCGCGCGCAGATTGATGGTCTGGAAGGCTATCCGGTTTACACCCGCAAGGTGTACACCGACATCTCTTATCTGGCCTGCGCACGCAAACTGCTGGCGGTGCCGAACCTGATATATCCGCAGTTTGCTACCCACAACGCGCACACGCTGGCAGCGATCTACCAGCTGGCAGGTAATAACTATTATCCGGGCCAGTACGAATTCCAATGCCTGCACGGCATGGGTGAACCGCTGTACGAGCAGGTGGTTGGCAAAGTCGCCGATGGCAAACTGAATCGTCCGTGCCGTATTTATGCACCGGTCGGCACCCACGAAACGCTGCTGGCGTATCTGGTTCGTCGTCTGCTGGAGAACGGTGCCAATACCTCGTTTGTTAACCGCATCGCCGATAACACCTTGCCGCTGGATGAGTTGGTCGCCGATCCGGTGGCTGCCGTGGAGAAGATGGGCGTCGCGGAAGGCGCGGTGGGTTTACCGCATCCGAAAATCCCGCTGCCGCGCGATCTGTATGGCGCCAAGCGTGCCAACTCCGCTGGTCTGGATATGGCCAACGAACATCGTCTGGCGTCGCTCTCCAGCGCCCTGCTCAACAGCGCCAGCCAGCCGTGGATCGCCCAGCCGCTGGTAGAAGGTGAATTAGGCGAAGGCGTGAGCCGTCCGGTGCTGAATCCTTCCGCGCCTGCGGATGTCGTGGGCAGCGTGCGTGAAGCCACCGAAGCCGAAGTGTCGGATGCGCTGGATGCGGCGGTGAATGCCGGTCCGATCTGGTTCGCCACACCGCCGCAGGAGCGCGCCGCAATTCTGGAACGTGCTGCCGAAGCGATGGAAGGCCAGATGCAGCAACTGATCGGCTTGCTGGTGCGTGAAGCCGGTAAAACCTACAACAACGCCATCGCCGAAGTGCGTGAAGCGGTCGATTTCCTCTACTATTACGCGGGCATGGTGCGCGACGATTTCGATAACGAAACCCATCGTCCGCTGGGTCCGGTAGTGTGCATCAGTCCTTGGAACTTCCCGCTGGCAATCTTTGCCGGACAAGTTGCCGCAGCATTGGCAGCCGGTAACAGCGTGCTGGCGAAACCGGCAGAGCAAACTCCGCTAATCGCCGCGCAGGCGGTGCAAATTCTGCTGGATGCCGGCGTACCCGCTGGCGTGCTGCAACTGCTGCCGGGCCAGGGCGAAACCGTGGGTGCGCAACTGACTGGCGACGAACGCGTGCGCGGTGTGATGTTTACCGGTTCAACGGCGGTGGCGACGCTGCTGCAGCGCAATCTGGCCGGTCGTCTTGATCCTCAGGGTCGTCCAACGCCGCTGATCGCCGAAACCGGCGGCATGAACGCGATGATTGTGGATTCCTCAGCGCTCACCGAACAGGTGGTTGTCGATATCGTTGCCTCGGCGTTTGATAGCGCCGGTCAACGCTGCTCGGCGCTGCGTCTGCTGTGCGTGCAGGATGATGTGGCCGATCACACGTTGAAAATGCTGCGTGGTGCGATGGCGGAGTGCCGCATGGGCAACCCGGAACGTCTCTCAACCGACATTGGCCCAGTGATTGATGCCGAAGCCAAAGCCAATATCGAGCGTCACATTCAGGCGCTGCGCAACAAAGGCTTCACCGTTTATCAGGCGGCGCAGGAGAATCCACAGGATACTAAAGAGTGGAACAGCGGCACCTTTATCAAGCCGACGCTGATCGAGCTGGATCAGGTCAGCGATCTGGATAAAGAGGTGTTTGGTCCGGTGCTGCACGTGGTGCGTTTCTCGCGCAACAACTTGCCGCAGCTGGTTGAGCAGATTAATGCGTCGGGTTACGGCCTGACGCTCGGCGTGCACACGCGTATCGATGAAACCATCGCGCAGGTAACGGCGACGGCTAAAGTCGGCAACCTGTACGTGAACCGCAATATGGTGGGTGCGGTGGTTGGCGTGCAGCCTTTCGGCGGCGAAGGCTTGTCGGGCACCGGTCCGAAAGCCGGTGGTCCGCTCTATCTGTATCGCCTGCTGGCCAATCGTCCAGACGGTGCGCTGCGCATCACCTTTGATCGTCAGGATGCCGAGCGTCCGGTTGACAGCACGGTGCGTGCCGAGTTGATGCGTGCGCATCAAGCCTTGCAGCAATGGGCGCAGGATAAGCCTGAGCTGCTGGCGCTGTGTCAGCGTTACGACGAGCTGGCGCAGGCCGGTACGGTGCGTCTGCTGCCGGGCCCAACTGGCGAGCGCAACACCTTTACCCTGCTGCCGCGCGAACATGTGCTGTGCATCGCCGATAACGCGGAAGATGCGCTGACGCAGTTGGCGGCGGTGACCAGCGTCGGCAGCCAAGCTATCTGGCAGGATGATGAGCTGCATAGTGCGCTGCGTAAGTCTTTACCAGCGGAAGTGCAAGCGCACATCAAGCTGGTGAAGGATGCGCTGGCGGCGGAGTTTGATGCGGTGATTTATCACGGTGATGCCGATCAGCTACGCAGTCTGTGTGAGCAGGTCGCGGCACGCGATGGCGCGATTGTCTCGGTGCAGGGCTTTGCGCGCGGCGAAACCAATCTGCTGCTGGAACGTTTGCTGATTGAGCGTTCACTGAGCGTCAATACCGCCGCAGCGGGCGGTAATGCGAGTTTGATGACCATCGGTTAACAGTAACAACGTAGGGTCGCCATTCATGGCGACCTTTTTTCACGCCGCAGACTTATTCCGCTTCAACCCAATCAGCGTTGGAAACACAAACAGCGACTGCCCCAATCCACGATTGGTCACTTGCCACACCGCAACCGAACACAGCGAACAAATCCCGACAATCGCCAGCGGATAGAAGCAGGCCCACAGTATCGAGAACCACGCTTGCTCAAACAAGTGATGACGCTGGGCGAACAGAATCGCTGACATACCAAAGAACTCAATGAAGATGCGGTGAATTACGTAGATTTGCAGCGTATTGCGCCCAACCCAATTCAAATAACGCATCTTGAAATGCGCATTCAACCAGCGACACGCCGCCACGCTGAACAGCACCGCAAGGATGCACATGAACAAACTCTTATCCAATCCAAAGATGACGTGCAGGCCAGACAATGCGGCCAATATCGCCCACGGCACAATGTTATCGCGTCGCCATTCACTGAGACGCAGCATCATCGGGCTCCAGAAAGCACCCAGCAGGAAGAACAGGAAATACTGCGCCACGCTTTGTGGTCCCCAATACGGAATGATCTTCTCCACCGCCAGATAGTTCAGCGCAATTGCCACCACCAGCAACGCCACTTTCTGCTGTTTAAAGATCTTGGCGCACAGGAAATAGAGCGCTAAGCCGTAGAGATACCACGAGGTGCTCATGGCGAGGAACGTGAGCTTTAAGAACTCCAGTAGCGAACCGGCATACGCCGCATTGAGGTTCTGCGAAATACGCTGCCCGGTGATCTCCGTTGAGATGCCAACAATCGACCACCACTGAATAAAGCCCCACAGAATATAGAGATAAAACAGGTTGGTGATGCGGCTGGTAAACACCTGTTTCCATGGCCGATTTAAAATACCGTTGGTGGCTAATAAACCCGATACAAAGAAAAATGCTGGCATACGCAGCGGCGATAATACGGTATTAAACTGCACCCATATTTCTGCCGGGATCCAACCCGCCGTCAATAATTTCACCGTGCCTTCGAATCCAGGTAATACGGTGTGATACAACACCACCAGTAATATGCAGGCTCCCTTGAGGGTATTTATCCATGCGATATCTTCTTTCCTGGCGTTATTCATATGATGACTCCCGCTGCTGTTGCTGTGTAGGTCTTAAAGGAGAAGGTTGAGGGAATAAGCATTGAAGCATTTATGATTATTCAACGATTATTAAACAGCGGGCGAAAGCATGATGTAGCGAAAGTCCTAAATGTTTTTTTGTGGTCCTGATATAACAATACTTTACAGATCCAGACAAAAACAGAACCCTGAGCAGGCTAAGGAAATTTGCCTTAATTAGAGTCACTAAAAGGTTATTAAGTAAAATAAGTGTGAGCGGTGTCGCGCAGGGAAATTAAGAACAATCCACCCTTTCTTATGCCAGATTAAATTCAAATCCTAAATAAAGAATTATTTAATGTGGCAAATGGATAAGCGTGAATATTTGCATTGTGGTAGCGAGGAATTTGTAGGGTCGCCATTAATGGCGACCAACCAACAAACATAATCAGGGCCAGCAAACTGGCCCGATTAAATTATTGCTGCGGCGCGCTTTTGCTTTCGAGCGCAGATTTACGCAATAGGCGCGGATAGAGAAATAGCATGCGGCCCGGACCACGATTGAGCAGCGTCCACACCAGCAACGAAATACTGGTACACAACGCAACGCCGGTAATTGGCATCAGCAGCGCCCATGCCCAGCTAAAGGCGGTATTGTCAAACCAGCCATAATGCACCGCCAGCACGATCGCACTCAGCCCCAGCAGCTCAATAAAGATGCGGTGCAGCACGTAAATTTGTAGCGTGTTGCGGCCAATCCAGTTGAGCCACGCCATATTGAATCGTTCATTGAGGAAGCGGCACAGCACAATGCCAAACACGATAGTCAGCAGGCTGTAGAACGGATTTTTGTAGATGCCGCCAACATGATGCAGCAGGCCAATCAACGCAATGCCGCCCAGCATCAACCAGTGCTGACGCTTCAGCTCGCTCAACTCAATCAACGCCTGGCTGAAGAACACGCCGAGCAGGAAGTAGAGATAGTTCTGCGCCACGCTGGCAGGTCCCCAGCCGGGAATCAGGCTGAACTGCGCCGCGTAGGTGGCGACAATCGCCAGCGCCATCAAGGCCAGCTTCTGTTTGTGGAACAGCTTGGTGAACAGGAAGAATCCGGCCAGCGCGTAGAGATACCACAGGCTGGTCATTGAGGTCATCAGCAGCTTTACGAACTCAAACGGCGTGTCGGCATAGGCAGCGTTTTTGGTGCTGGAGAGCCGTTCACCCAGATGCGTGGAGATGTAGTGAATGCTTAACCACTGAATCACGCCCCACAGCAGGTAGAGATAGACGATGTTGCTGAACTTCTTGGTGAACACCTCTTTCCAGCTCTTTTTGGTGATTGAGCTGGCGGCCAGCAAACCGGAGACAAAGAAGAAAGCCGGCATGCGCAGCGGAGATAGATAGGTGTTAAACGCCACCCACCAGTGCGCTGGCAGCAGTCCAGCGGTGAGATGATGCAGCGAAGGCGCGAACGTGGTGATGATGGAGTGATGTAACACCACCATCAAAATGCAGCCCCCTTTGAGCGTGTTGATCCAGAGGACCTCTTTCCTGGCAGTCGTCATTGCTATGTCCTAATTGCGCCATGAATTTGTAAAGAATTATTTATATTTACAAAGATGTCTCAATCAGGACTTTCCTAATAAGGCAAATCTCGAAATCACTAAGGCGCGAGAAGGTTAATTTATCATTAGATTCATTGCGTTATATTTAATTCTAAAATTAACTTTAGGATAAAACCGAGAGATAAAGACCAGCTGATAATGAGTAAAAACCGGTTATTTCTTTGTTGGACGTCTTGCAATTGAGTAGAAATATCGATGAGCGGTTAAGCGGTGCGCATGAATGCGCACCCTACGATGTAACGTGCAGGATGCGCATGGTCTTGTAGGGTCGCCATTTATGGTGACCTGCCGTTTAAATCACTGGTTCAAAAACTTGTCGAGAAATTGCCGGGTACGCGCCTGCTGCGGATTACTGAACAGCTCTTTTGCCGCGCCCTGCTCCACGATGCGTCCCTGATCCATAAAGATGGCGCGATCCGCGACGTCACGCGCAAAGCTCATCTCATGGGTGACGATCACCATGGTGCGTTTCTCCTGCGCCAGTGCGCGAATGGTGTTGAGCACCTCGCCCACCAGTTCAGGATCAAGCGCCGACGTCGGCTCATCGAACAGAATCACTTCCGGACGCATCGCCAGCGCGCGCGCAATCGCCACACGCTGCTGCTGTCCGCCGGAAAGACGACGCGGGAAACTCTCTTCCTTGCCGTGCAATCCCACTTTCTCCAGCAAACTGCGCGCCCGCGCGATGGCTTCTGCCTTCGGTTCGCCCTTGACGATCACCGGCCCTTCAATGATGTTCTCCAGCACCGAGCGGTGCGGGAACAGATTGAAGTTCTGGAACACAAAGCCAACCTGCTGACGCAACTGGCGCACCAGCTGCTTCTGCTTGTTGAGGCCGAGCGCCGCATCAATGGCGATATCCCCGACTTTGATACGTCCGCTTTCCGGCACTTCCAGCAGATTGATACTGCGCAGCAGCGTGGTTTTACCGGAACCGCTCGGCCCGATAATTGCCACCACTTCGCCTGGCGCCACGTCGAGATCGATGCCGTGCAGCACCGTCTGGCCGTGAAACTGTTTCACCAGCTGACGGACTTCAATTGCACTCATTTGCCCTCCCGATCCTGTCGATTCACATGCGCTTCAAGGCGGTTTTGCAACGCCGACAGCACGGTCGCCATCACCCAGTAAATCAGCGAGGCCGCCAGATACATGGTGAACACTTCCAGCGTCCGTGAGGTGATCAGCTGCGCCTGACGGAACAGCTCCGGCACCTGAATGGTGGCGGCCAGCGAGGTATCTTTCACCAGGCTGATAAAGCTGTTGCCCAGCGGCGGCAGCGCGGTGCGCGCGGCCTGCGGCAGGATCACGCGACGCAGCGTTTGCCACGGCGTCATGCCGATGCTGGCAGCAGCTTCCCACTGCCCGCGTTCAATCGAGGCAATCGCGCCACGCAATGATTCAGAAGCGTAAGCGGCGGTATTCAGCGACAGACCAATCATCGCCGACGGAATCGGATCCAGCTCGATACCAAACTGCGGCAGACCGTAATAGATCATAAACAGTTGGGCGATGAGCGGCGTGCCACGGAAAATCGACACGTAGATGCGCGCCAGCCAGTTGATCGGCCAGAAGTGCGACAGACGCATCAGCGCCAGCACGAAGCCGAGTATCAGGCCGAAGAACATCCCGCCGATACTCAGCTGCAGCGTGAACAGCGCGCCTTTCAGTAAAAATGGTGCTGAATCCAGCACCAGTTGTAAGCTTTCCTGCATTATTTAGTGACGTCCGCGCCGAACCATTTCTCAGACAGTTTGCTCAGCGAACCATCTTTCTGCATGTCCGCGATGGCAGAGTCGATCGCTTTCAGCAGATCGTCGTTGCCTTTACGCAGCGCCACTCCCGATTCCAGACGCGAGAAGGCCGGGCCCGCTACTGCCATGGTGTCGCCGGTTTTCTTCACCAGATCCAGTGCCGCTAAGCGGTCCACCAGAATGGCATCTAAACGGCCTGAACGCAGATCCTGATATTTGGTTGGGTCATCATCATAGGTACGCACATCGGCTTTCGGCACGTTATCTTTCAGCCACTGCTCGTAGTTAGAGCCGAGGCCGACGCCGACTTTCTTGCCTGCCAGATCGTCCGGCTTGGTGACGGTGGCCGCGTTTTTCTTCAGCGTCAGCGCCTGCACGCCAGAGATGGTGTAAGGCGTGGAGAAGTCATACTTCTTCTTACGCTCAGGCGAGATGGTGACCTGGTTGATCACCACGTCGATGCGTTTGGAATCCAGCGAGGCCAGCATGCCATCCCATTTGGTAGGACGCAGATCGGCTTTCACACCGAGATGTTTCGCCAGCTCCTGCGCGAATTCCACTTCAAAACCGGTCAGCTGGCCTTTTTCGTCCTGGAAACTGAACGGCGGATAAGTGCCTTCCAGACCGACGCGCAGCTCGCCTTTACTCTTCACTTTTGCCAGCAAATCTTCGGCGGCGAAGGATTTAACGTTAACGCCCGCAACCAGCGCGACCGCCATCATGCCCATCACCATTTGGCGACGAATAGGAGAGAAAATCATGTTTACCCCATTTATTGTGATGTGTTGTTGTGTGCTTTGTAGGGTCGCCATTCATGGCGACCTCTTCTAAATAACCGCCGGATTATAAACCGTTTTTACGTTCTGTCTCAGATCGAAGGGTGATAAGCAAATAACGCCGGCGATCCACCGGTATGCACGAACAGCAGCGGACCTTCACGACGGAAGCGATTTTGCGCAATGCCATCGATTAATCCCGCCATCGCTTTGCCGGTGTACACCGGATCGAGCATGATACCTTCGAGCCGCGCCAGCAGTTTCACCGCCGCCATGCCCTCTTCGTTCGGCTCGCCGTAACGCGGCGCGAAGTAATCATCCCACAAGGTGATCGGCGCTTTGGCCTGCACTTCCAAGTGCTCGGCTAACGCGCTACGAATGCGCTCCACCACCGGCAACTGCGCCTCGACTTTGCGCGATACGGTGACGCCCACCAGCTCGGTTTCTGGCAGCAGCTGCTCCAGACCAATCGCCAGACCAGCGTGCGTCCCCGCGCTGCCGGAAGCCACCACCACCGCAGCGAAATCCACCACGCCTTCGCTTTGATGGGCAATCTCCTGCGCGCACTCAACGTAACCAAGCGCACCGAGCGCATTGGAGCCGCCAACCGGCACAATGTACGGACGGAATCCCTGTGCTTCGAGGTGTTCAGCCTGCGCGGCCAGCTGTTCAGTGGGATTGTGCAGCGCATCGACCATGACGATTTCCACATCCATCAAATCGAGCAACAAACGGTTGCCGTTGCTGAGGTAGTTTTCTGCTGTGGTGCCAATCGGGTTTTCCAGCAGCGCCACGCACTTCAGGCCGAGCTTCGCGGCCACGGCTGCAGTTTGACGTACGTGGTTAGATTGAATCGCGCCCGCCGTCAGGAGCACATCCGCGCCTTCGCGCAGTGCGTCAGCAGCCAGGAATTCGAGCTTACGCAGTTTATTGCCGCCAAGAGCTACGGGCGTGAAGTCATCGCGCTTAATAAAGATATCGCGACCAAGATAGTCAGAAAGCCGTGGCAAATGCTCAAGCGGCGTAGGTGCACCGAGTAATTCAAGACGTGGGAACTGGTGCAGAAGATGTAAGGACAATGCAGCCTCCATTCGGGCAATGTGCAGTTATCCATACAGTGTTGCAGAAGATGAGAAAAGTCGCACCCGGAATTCACCGCGTGCTGCCCTTGTTGCTGTCATGCTCGACAACAACAAGGGTGGATTCACCATCAGCCCTGCTGCCAGCCTAAAAACTGGTCATATTTACGCAGTGCGATGCGGTAATTGTTATTACCCGCATCAGGCAGATCGTTCTCCAGACACTCATGCCAGCTATTGCCCCGTAAACGATCGGCCGGGAAATTTTTCGCCTTCAGCATGTCATCAAGCCGACGCAAACGTACTACATACTCACGTATGGTACTGTGGCTCATCTCCGTCTGCTCAAACAGGTATTGCTTAAACGCCATAATGTCGAAGTAATTCGGATGGGTATTACAAAAAATATCGCTGCAGAAACGACACAAGGCGGTCAATTCTGGCTGGAGTTTCATCCACACCTGATCGTCAATCATTTGGTCCATACGTGCGATGGCCTCTTTATTGATGATCTGGCCGCGAAAGACTAACGCCATACGATCTAAAACTTTGCCACAGTGTGAACAATTGCTTTGGCTGTGCTTATAGTCTTTAAGATAGCGACTTAAAGGTCTGGCTTTAACTTTGGCTCCCATTGCTGAGTCCCCGGTTTTATTGTTTTTTTCGATCGCCAGGAACTGAGTCTGTTAGCGCGCCCCCGATAATCGGGCACGCAGGCGTTTGATCGCCTGACTGTGCAGTTGGCTGACGCGGGATTCCCCCACTTCCAGCACCGCGCCAATCTCCTTCAGGTTCAGTTCTTCCTGGTAGTACAGTGTGAGCACGAGTTTTTCACGTTCAGGCAACGCCTCAATCGCTTCAATTACGCGGTCACGTAGGTTTCCTTCCAACAACTGATGAAGCGGGTTGGCTTCCTCATGCCCCTCCGTCACCAGCTCCGCACTGTCGCCGTGTTCTTCCCGATACTCGTCGTAGGAGAAGAGTTGGCTGTTGTTGGTATCGAGCAGAATCTGCCGATACTCCTCCAGCGAAACATTCAGTCGCTCAGCCACTTCCTGCTCAGTAGCCGAGCGCCCCAACGCTTGTTCTACCTGATGCATGGCACCTGCCACTTCGCGCGCATTTCTGCGAACGCTGCGTGGTGCCCAGTCGCGACTGCGCAGTTCATCCAGCATTGCTCCCCGGATACGCTGCACGGCGTAGGTGGTAAAGGCGGTGCCCTGTAGCGCATCGTAGCGCTCCACGGCATTCAATAAGCCAATGCCACCGGCCTGCAGCAGATCGTCAAGCTCAACGCTGGCTGGCAAACGTACCTGCAGGCGCAGCGCTTCATGCCGCACCAGAGGAACGTAGCGCTGCCAGAGCGAATGTTTATCCATCACGCCATCGGCGGTATAGAGATCGTTCACGTTGACTACCCTGCGTTAGTAAAGTTATCGGCATGATTATCCAATTCTGTAGGGGTTTTGATTGGCAGAATAGGCGGGCAAAAGCGAGGTTATTTCAAATTTGTTATGGATGGCGGTGGATCGCACCGCCATCCGCGCGGGCGTTAGCGCAAATTACGCAGTCTTTCCCGCGTGCCAGGCGGCACCGCGTCCCATAATGCGCAAACTTTGCCCTCAAGTGCCTGATAAAAAGGGGTAATCAACGCTTCAGTTTCCAGCGCTGGATTAAACAGCACCTGACCGGTTTCCGCGTTGATGCTTATCATTTTGTTGATAAACAGCCGTTGCAGGTCGCTGCGCAGGAATAAGCCATTATCTGCGCTGTTATCCGCCAGAAAACCCTCTTCATTCTCTTGCGTGTCGATGTAGCAGGCTTCCACCCACGGCCAGCTGTGACGTTCGGTCAACTGCGTGCCGGTGATGATGCAGGCGCCGTAACGTGCTTTCACCGCCGAAGTGAACTCCGCCTGGCTGGTGCGTTGCAACACTTTGGCTTTCACGCGGCGTCCCACTTCGGTGCCGGGCATCACGCCGCTCGGCACTTTGTATTGCGGCGTGCTCAGCACCACCAGAAACTGGATTTTGCGCGACAGCGGGAAGCACGGATGTGCCTGCGCATCGAACAGCTGCCAATACTCCTCCTCTTCGGTCTGGCGCATCAGCACCAGCTTAAAGCCGCGACTGTTCAGCAGATTCTGCGCCGCCGCCGAATTGGGATCGAGCATGGCAAACACCTGTGTTTCGCCCACCACTTTCCAGCGCCCTTCTTTGCGCGCTTCGTCATTGCGACGGAAGTAGAGAAACGCCTGCTGGCTTTTCAGGTAGTGCTCAAAGCGGCGCAGATAGTTTTTGCGCTCGTTGTCGTCCGAGACAAACAGCAGATCCTCGATCGGGCTGTTAATCTCCTCCTGCGCGAACAGCGCGCGGATCACCAAATTGCGAAAGCTGGTCGACGGGCTCAGCAACCCGCGTGCGGTGAGCTCTTTCTCGTCGGGATGCTGCTGCGTATAGCGCAGGGCAATCTCTTCAAAGGTCAGCAGCTCACCCGGTAACAAGTCATAATTGAAGCGCATAGACACCCCAGAAACGGAAAAAAGTGGTTCAAAAATTGGAATGATTCTGAGGGGAGTTATCGGCAAATTTGATGTGGACTGTAACAAGACAGTTACTTTTCTGAGGAAGTAAAGCGTTGGGGGAAATTGGGTTTTTAATTGTCGCGGAATTTGGCTTTATGCAGACGGACGCACGGTGGGCAGCGGTCGCCATAAATGGCGACCCTACAAAGGAGTTCGTCGGAGGGTCGCCATTCATGGCGACCAATTTACTTCTCTTGCGCCTAAGCCACTTTAAGCCGTTGCAGGCGTTTCTCACGGCGGATCTTACGCTCTTCAAACACCGCCACCAGCGCCATCAGGGCGATACAGGCGATGGCTGCGGCATCGAGCGCGGCAAAGGTCCCGGCCCAACCGGTTAAGCCAAAGATTGGCGTGCCATCCGCAATCATGCCTAAGCCTAACTTAGCAAAGCTGTCGCCAATCAGGTAAGCAAAGGTACCTTTGATGCCATCGGCGGCACCAATGGCTTTTTTCGGCACAAAGCCGACGGCGGCAACACCAATTAACAGTTGCGGACCAAACACCAGGAAGCCCAGAGCAAACAGCGACGCCAGATAGACATACTGATTGCTGGCATGTTGATAAATGCCGAGCGTGGCGATAATCAACGCCAGCGCCACACATGCCACCAGCGCACGACGACCATTCGCCAGATCCGACAACCATCCCCACAGCAGCGTGCCGACTAACGCACCGACTTCAAACAGCGTGAAGCCCTGAATCGCCACCTCTTTTGAGAGTTTTAACTCCTGATAGGCATACACCGTCGACCACTGATCGATACCAATACGCACCACATACAGGAAGATATTGGCGAAGCACAGCAGCCAAATCACTTTGTTTTTCAGCACGTACTCAACAAAGATCTGCCATTTGGTCATCGCCTGATCTTCAGTTTCCTTATCCTCTTCGCTGATCTCTTCACCAAACAGCTCTTCGGCTTTGCCCAGACCGTAGGATTCGGGTGAATCACTGCCGTAGCGCAGACCGATAAAGCCGACCACCAGGGCGATCAGTGACGGGAACACAAACATGCCGACCACATGACCATCGAAAAGGTAGTTGGCACCAAACAGCGCCACACCCGCTGCACCCGCGCCGCCGAGGTTATGCGAAATATTCCACATGCCGAGATAGCTGCCGCGTTTACGACGCGGCGTCCACTTGGTGATGGTGGAGTAACTACATGAGCCGCCGGTACTTTGGAAGAAGCCACTCAGCGCATAAAACGCGATCATCAGGAACAAACTCACTGAACCGGCGCCCATGCTGGCGCTGAAGCCCAGCATGCAGATGGCCGAGAGGATCAGCATAAACGGCAGGAACTGCTTGGTGTTTTTACCATCGGCGTAATAGGAAACCAGCGTTTTACCGACGCCGTAAGTGATGGAAAAGCCGAGGCCAATCATCCCCAACTGCGTCATGCTGAGTCCGTAGGTGGTGATCATGTCGTTCTGCGCAATGTTGAAGTTTTTGCGGATCAGATACATGGTCAGGTAGCCAATAAAGACCACCAGATAGGACTGCATAAAGGGTTTGAACCACATCTTGCGCCGCTCTTCGAGCGACAGATTCAGGGTCGGCTTGCGCACCTGATTTAAGAAAGCCAGCATGGAGTGCTCCTGATTAATGACCTGCGTGATGGCAGGCATTGTAAAAATCAGCAGCGGTTTCGGCCTGAGACAACTGCCCGGCGCAACCGGGAAAATTTCTTAGTTTTGTCGATGTAAGCGCAAAAAGCAGGGATACATCACACTTCCTCGCGCTGGCGCGGCGTTTGAGCATGCAGGAACGGCAACAGCAGCAGGGCCGAAATGCCCGCCGCGCAGGCGATGACCGCGAAAAAGCCGCTCCAGTGCCAGACATCGATCACTCGCGCCAGCGGCCAGCCGGAGAGCGACGCGCCCAGATAGGCAAACAGGCCAACAAAGCCGGTCGCCGCGCCCGCCGCATCTTTGTGCGAACACTCCGCCGCCGCCATGCCGATCAACATCTGCGGGCCGAAGACAAAAAAGCCGATGGTAAAGAAACACGCAGCCTGCATCACGTAGCTGGCAAACGGCATCAGCCACAGCGATCCCACTGACAGCAAAATGCCGGCGGCAAAGATCAGGTTCATCGGCCCGCGATTGCCGTTGAACAATTTATCCGATCCCCATCCCGCCACTAACGCGCCACCGAAGCCACCGAGTTCAAACATGGTCACCGCCGAGTTGGCCGTCACCAGATTGACGCCCAGCGTCTCAGACATGTAGAGATTGCCCCAATCGTTGATAGCGGCACGCACCACGTAAACCAGCACGTAACACAGCGACAGCAGCCAGATGTAAGGGTTGAGCAGCACATATTTGGCGAGGATCTCTTTGTGACTCAGCCCCGCGCCCTCTTGCTGCTGGGCGATCTCCAGCGCATCGTGGCGCCAGTCACCGACCGGCGGTAAACCCACGGTTTGCGGGCGATCGCGCAGGCGCCAGCAGAGGAAAATGCCGGCGACGATCGCCAGTCCGCCGGCAATCATCATGCCGGCGCGCCAGCCATAGTGCAGCGCGGCGGCACCGACGATCATCGGGATGAGCGCACCGCCGACGTTTTGTGCCGTATTCCACAGCGCCCACCAGCCGCCGCGTTCGGTGCGGGAAAACCAGCTGGTAAGCAGACGCGCACAGACCGGCGATCCCCATCCCTGGAAAAAGGCATTCAACACCCACAACAAGGCGAATGCCCACAGCGAGGTGGAGAAGCCAAACAGAATATTCACCACGCCTGTCGCTATCAGCCCAATGCCCATGAAATAGCGCGCATTGGAACGATCGCTAACGATGCCAGAGAAAAACTTCGACAGACCATAAGTGATGTAAAACAGCGTCGCCAGCAGGCCGATGTCCGTGCGCGTCATTACGCCCGCCGCCAGAATTTCCGGCGACGCGGCGTTAAAGCTTTTACGGGTGAAATAGAACAGCGCGTAGCCGAGCCAGATGGTGATCATGATATGGCGACGCCAGTAACGATAGCGCGCATCGATGGTCGCTTTATCCCCGATTGGCTGCGCGCTGGCTGGCGCTTTGAGAAATCTGAACAGCATATTTTGGTTATCCATTGCGCAGCGGTAACGTGACGCTGACGCGCGTGCCGTGGGTGCAGGAGATTCCCAGCGAGCCGCCGAGTGCCGTCACGCGTTCGCGCATTCCGGCAAGGCCAAAACCTTGCTGCGGAGAACCCACCGGTAAGCCGCAGCCATCGTCTTCGATCACCAGCAGCAATCGCTGGTCTTGCAAAGTGCCTTGCAGCGTCACCGCGCGGGCGCTGGCGTGTTTCACCACGTTATTGAGTCCTTCCTGGCAAACGCGAAACAGCGTGACGCGTTGCGCTTCACTGAGTCGCGCTTCGTCAATCTGCCAGTCGAGATGGCTGATGATGCCGTGCCCTTCCAGCTCCATTTCCCGCATCAGCGAACGGATTGCCTGCTCGAGTGAAAGATCGTCCAACTGGCGCGGACGCAAGCGCCCCAGCAAACGGCGCACGGAATCGTAAATGCCCAGCGACAGCTGCTCAATCAACATCCCGCTCTGCTTCACGCCACTTTCCGGGCTGATGCGCTGCATAATCCCGGCTTGCGTACGAATGGCGGTGATGGTCTGCCCGATATCATCGTGCAGCTCGCGCGCCACTTCGCGCCTTACGCTCTCTTCAGTCTCCAGCAAGCGTTCCGTTAGGCGACGATTGCGCACCAACTCGGTTTGCAGCGACTGATTGAGTTCACGTAAGCGCTGAATCCCCGCGCCAAGCAGCAGCCCGGTCAGACTTTGCGCCAGCAACGATAACAGCAGATCGACCGCGTGATCGTGCCAGGTCTGGCTGGCGATCAACGCAATGGCATTCATCAGTGTGGCGATCAGCGCGCCCTGCCAGCCGTAATGCCACGCCAGCGCAATAATCGGCAGCGCCAGACAAAACGGCGTGAAGCGCGACAGCTCTGCGGGCAACCCAAGCTGTAACCACAAACTGACCATAAACAGCAGCACATAACCAAACAGATGACGCACGCGCCAGTTGACCGGCTGCCCGACCAGCGACGGGCCAAGCGGCTGCCAGCGCGTGCTGGTGAGGTAGTGCCAGATCACCAGGCAAGTTGGTGCTACGGTCAGTGCGCCGGTCAGCGTGAGCAGCACCGCATTGAGCGCGACGGGTTGAGTGATCCACGGCAGTGCCTGCAGCAGCGCCGCGCACACCATCGCACCACCCTGCCACAGCAAGGTATGCCAGTCGCGCTGATGACGATAACGGGAGATCAGCGCCACCGGCAGCAGCGTCAGCACGCTACCCAGCATCAGCATCAGCAGCGGCAGATGCGCCAGCGCCACTTCGCGCGACAGCCAATAAAGCAGCAACCATTCGGCACCGAGCAGTACCGGCCAATAGGCGCGCGGGCACTGCAACATCAAGCCAAGGCGCAGACCAAACGGAAACAGCAATACCGCCAGCTCAGGACGATCCGCCAGATGCAGGCTGATGCTCCACAGGCAAAACCACGCGGCAGAAAAGATACAAAAACTGGCGATAACGGCAATCAGCCGCGAAAAGAATGGCTGCATTACCAGCCATCAAACATGCGGCGCGCCAGTTCAACGTCGTTACTAACGTTGAGCTTTTCCAGCAAATTGGCGCGATGAACGTGAACGGTTTTCGGCGACAGGCCCAGTTCGGCCGCGATCTCTTTCACCGCTAAACCTTGCGCCAGTTTTTCCGCCACCTGCCGCTCGCGTTTGGTGAGCGGATCCTGACGTCCGGAAGCGAGCTTCAGAGCGATATCGGGCGTCAGATAGCAGCCGCCTTTAGCCACGGTATGCACCGCAGCGATCAGTTCATCCGGGCTGCAACGTTTGGAGAGGAATCCACGCGCGCCAGCGTTAAGCGCCTGCTCCACCAGCGCCGGACTGTCGTGCACCGACAGCATGATGGTCGCCATGCCTTTCGGCAGCTGGCTTAACAGCTCCAACCCGGAGATATCCGGCATCGAAATATCGCAGATGCACACCTGCACGCCACGACCTGGTAACTGGTTGAGCGCTTCCCGCCCGGAACCGCATTCGGCAACAACCTGGAAATCCGGCTCCAGCCCCAGTAATTGGGCAAAACCCGAACGGACGATCACATGGTCGTCGATGAGCGCGATGGTGGTCATGAGGTTTCCTGGCGGCGAAAAAACGCGCTTACCTTAGCGATAAGCGGGGGAAGCTTCAAGCGGATTGGGTGAAGGTGGCGGGTTTGGGTTTGTGCAATGACGTATTGGTCGCCATAAATGGCGCCCCTACCCGGTTTTGTAGGGTCGCTATTTATGGTGACCGACTTGTATCACTTGGAGTTTTTAACGGCGAATTATGAGCAATTACCTGCATATTCATAATATGCAGGTATAAAAAAACCCCGCCGAAGCGGGGTTTGATAAGCAAGGAGCTTAGAGCGATTAGCCCTGCAGCAGAGACAGAACCTGCTGTGGAACCTGGTTAGCTTTAGCCAACACTGAGTTACCCGCCTGCTGGATGATCTGTGCTTTAGACATGTTTGAAACTTCAGTGGCGTAGTCAGCATCCTGAATACGAGACTGTGCTTCAGACAGGTTAGTGGTGGTGTTGTTCAGGTTAGTTACCGCTGAATCCAGACGGTTCTGAATCGCACCCAGGCTTGAACGGAACTTATCGATGTTGCTGATAGCTGAGTCCAGAGCGGCCAGTGGATCGGTAGTTGCAGTACCGGCGCTAGTGGCTTCAGTGGTCAGTTTGCCAGCAGAGCTTACATATGCTGCTGCACCTACGTTAGCGGCATATTTACCAGTACCATTACCGCCAGTTACTGTTACAGCACCAGTATCTGCATCCGCTTTGTAAGTAGTGGTGTAAGAACCAGTTGTGGTCAGCTCACCATCGCTATCAACATATGCTTTAACACCCGCCGCACCAGTTGAAGAACCTGAAGTGAAGGTAGTGCTGAAGTTAAGAGCCTGTTGGTTGAACTTGATAGTAACATCGTTTGTAGCAGTATCTGCTTTGACGTTAGCAAGCAGAGCGTCTGAAGCTACTGAATCTTTGTAAGTTACGCCACCAGCACTACCTGCGAAGTTATACGTCTTACCATCAAAGGCTACTGATGAACCACCTGCAGTCGTGTTTGCATCAGCAGCAGTGAACAGATCACTCATGGTCGCACCAGTAGTAGCACCGGTGGAGTTGTTGGTTGACAGAGCACCATTTACCAAGTAAGCAGTCTGTCCACCAATAGTAATGTTGCCACTTGCGTCGGTATCAAAGTTAACTTTACCAGTGGTAGAAGTATATGTACCTGACTTCGTCTGACCTGCATCAGCTTTCAGGGAAGCACCGAGCGCCGTGGTGTTCGCACCAGCAGTAACAGTTTTAGTAGTAGTGAAGTTTTTAGCTGTCGCATCGTAGGTATAAGTACCGGCATTTGTACCAGTAGCAATTGTAACGGTATCGCCAGTATTCAGCTTCGAGAAAGCAGTATCAGCAGTTAAAGCATCAAAGTTAGTAGTAACAGTAACGTTCGTTGGGTCAGTTACGTTAGCACCAGTTGCTGCTAAATCACTGATAGTCGCTGCTTTGTTCGCGATGGTACCAGAACCGTTTACATTGAAACCGTTCAGACCCAGAGTTTTAGAGTCAATCTGCTTCAAGTCAATGTTGATGGTCTGACCATCATTTGCGCCAACCTGAATTTTCAGGGTGCCGTCTTTAGACAGTACGTTCACGCCGTTGAACTGAGTCTGACCAGATACGCGGTCAATTTCGTCCAGACGTGATTTGATTTCGTCCTGAATTGAGTCCAGGTCAGACTGGCTGTTGGTGCCGTTCTGAGACTGTACGGTCAGTTCACGAACACGTTGTAAGTTGTTGTTGATTTCTGACAGCGCGCCTTCAGTAGTCTGCGCAGCAGAGATACCGTCGTTGGCGTTACGCGCAGCCTGAGTCAGGCCGGTGATGTTAGACTGGAAGCGGTTAGCAATTGCCTGGCCCGCTGCGTCATCTTTAGCGCTGTTAATACGAAGACCAGAAGACAGACGCTCGATAGAAGTAGACAGAGCAGACTGGTTCTTGTTGATGTTGTTCTGAGTGATCAGCGAGAGGCTGTTGGTATTAATGACTTGGGCCATGATAATTATTCCTGTTAATCAAGTCTTTCGGTTAAGGTGTGGGCTTCAACCCGCCGGCTTCAGCGCCGTCAATGTTGTTATCGTCTGCCCTTAAACAACCTTTAGATTTTTTTTAGGACCAGGTGAAAATTTTTCCCTTCAACCTGTCACGCTTATCTTTATCGCCCTACCCGAAGAGTTCTTTAGACCAACTTGATCATTTTTCTAGCCCCCGAAATACCCTTCTCTATATACGCTATTCGCTTTATTACCTGCTGGTAAATAATTCTAAACTTTGCCCATAAAGAGCCGATAACCCGCGGTATTGATTCTCCGTGTCGACATAGAAAGGAAACAACATGACCACAATTTCTACCCTCGGTATCGGTTCAGGCCTCGATTTAAGTACTATCCTGGATAACTTGAGTACGGCAGAGAAAGCTTCATTGACGCCTATCTCTAATCAGCAAACGGCTTATACCGCGAAGCTGAGCGCCTACGGCACCTTGTCGAGCGCGTTAACGACCTTCCAGAGCGCCAACACGGCATTAAATAGCGCGGATTTGTTCACCGCCACCAGTGCTGCCAGCAGCACCACCGCATTCAGCGCCACCACGTCTGGCAGTACCATCGCCGGAAAATACAACATTAGCGTGACCCAGCTGGCGCAGGCACAGACGCTGACTTCCGGCGTACAAACCAGCAATACCACCGCGCTGGGCAGCTCGGATGCCAGCCGCACGCTGTCGATCAAACTGGCCGACGGCACCAGCAAAGACATTACGTTAACAAGTGCGCAAACTTCACTGACCGGCATGCGTGACGCGATTAACGGTGCCAACGCCGGTGTCAGCGCCAGCATTATTAAAACCGGTGATGGCGCTTATCGTCTGTCACTGACCGCGTCGAAAACCGGTGAGGCCAATGCGGTTTCTTCCGTTACCGTGACCGGCGATGACACGCTGCAAGGCATTGTCGGCTTTGATTCAACCAAAACCGATGCCGACAACCCGCTGGACGTCAGCGTCGCCGCGCAAGATGCCGAGTTGACGGTCAATAACGTCGCCATCACCAGCAGCACCAATACCATCAGTGATGCACTGGAAGGGATTACGCTGAATCTGAATGATGTCACCAGCGGAAATCAGACGTTAACCATCACGCAGGATACGTCTAAAGCCTCCACCGCAATTTCCAACTTTGTGGATGCTTACAATACCTTGCTGGATCAGTTCACCAGCCTGACCAAATACACCGCGGTGGATGTCGGTTCAGATACACAAGACTCCAGCAACGGTGCGCTGGTTGGCGACAGCACGCTGCGCGGCATTCAAACCCAGATCAAGAGTCTGCTGACCAACACGGCTAGCTCTTCAACCTATAAAACGCTGGCGCAAATCGGTATTACTACCGACCCGACCACCGGTGAGTTGTCGCTGGATTCCGACAAGCTGAAAACCGAGCTGACCAAAGATCCAGCCGGCGTGAAAGAGATGATTGTGGGTGACGGTAAAACCACCGGTATCACCACCAAACTTGCGACTAACCTGACCAGCTGGCTGTCATCAACCGGCAGCATTCAGTCAGCGAAAGATGGTGTCAGCAAGACGCTGAATAATCTGACTGAGCAGTACAACAACATGAACACGCGTATTAACGCCCTGATTGCGCGTTATAAAACGCAGTTCACGCAACTCGACGTCACCATGAGCTCGCTGAACAGCACCAGCGATTACCTGACACAGCAGTTCGACAGCATGACCTCGAGCAGCAGTTCTAAATAGTAAGGAGTGACCATGTACAGCGCTACAGGCACACAAGCCTATGCAAAAATTGGGGTGGAGAGCTCAGTAATGAGCGCCAATCAACAGCAGCTGATTACCTTGCTGTTTGACGGTGCGATCAGCGCACTGGTCCGCGCCCGCCTGTTTATGCAGGACAACAATATCCAGGGAAAAGGTAACTCGATTTCCAAGGCCATTAACATCATCGAGGGCGGACTCAAGCAGGGCCTCGATGAGCAATCAGGCGATGACCTTACCGACAACCTGTTAGGGCTCTATTCCTACATGGTTCGTCGTCTGGTTCAGGCTAATCTGCGTAATGATGTCGAAGCCCTCGAAGAAGTTGAAGGTCTTCTGCGCAATATCGCTGATGCCTGGAAAGAAGTCGTACAACCTCAACACCTTCAGGACGCCGTTTAATGAATATTGCACCGTCACTTGTCACCGTTTACCAACAGTTACTCGACCTCAGCCACGGAATGCTGCGTTTGGCAGCAGACGGCGAATGGGATGATTTGATTACCAAGGAAGTGGACTATGTCAGTGCGGTGCAAAGACTGGCGCAAACAACCGAAGCCGCCGCACCGTCGCGCCAGCTGCAAGAGCAGCTGCGTCCGGTGTTACGCCATATTCTCGATAATGAGAGCGAAGTAAAACGTCTGCTGCAGTTGCGTATGGATGAATTGACGCAGCTGGTGGGCCAGTCATCGATGCAGAAATCGGTGATGAGCGCGTATGGTAAGCAAGGTAGTGTGTATTTGCCGCAGGGTTGATTCGTTGCGATGAACTGAATGAAAAACGGGTGGGAAGTTAACTTCTCACCCGTTTTTTTCGATTCCAGGTCGCCATAAATGGCGACCCTACGGGCAGAATATGTAGGGTCGCCATTTATGGCGACCAGGGAATTACTGTGCGGATGCAGACGACACCGTAATCGGGCGCATTATCTCTGGCTCGATATCCTGAATCACCGCCTCGTTCGGACGCTTCGCCACTTCGTCCAGCGCCTGCTGGCACTCAACGGTTGGACGATCCACTTTACGCAGTCTTAAACCATCGTAACGCAGCTCACCGTTCTCCAGCACCAGCGGCATCACGCGCACCTGGCGCGTCACGTTGACCCAATCATCGCCCAGACGGGTTAATTTGCCCGGCTTGGCAATCACGCGCTGCCACTGACGGCAATCCAGCGTGTCGCCTTCGGCACCGATAATCAGGCTGCCCATCGCTTGCTTGCTGATTAGCTTGCTCTGCGGGCCTACGGTTTGCCAATTGCCCTTTAGCTCCAGCGGCGCCGGGGTTTTCACGGCCTGGTCATAATTGCTGATCTGCGCACAGCCACTCAGCGCCAGCGCGGCCACTATCATCCACTTTTTCATTCTCGGTCCCTACACTCGCATCAATGGCGGCTACGTTATAATTTTTCCCATCCGTTGCGCAAGGTATCTGCTGCGCGCCGCATGATTTTCCTCAAGCTGTTCACTTCCCAGCCGATAACTCTTCTGGAGTTAAAAGAGCCTGCAAAAACAATAATTACCGACTACACACTCACCTTCGTTACGGAGAACACCGTTATGCGATTGACTCTTCGCGCGCGTCTGACATCGATTGTTGGCCTGCTGTGCATTTTACTGATTGTTGCGGCCATCTGGGGAATCATCGGCCTGCGCGCCGCCGACCAACGGGCGCAAAACGCCTACCAAAATGAGCTGTTACCGCTGCAATATTCGTCCCGCCTGTACCGCATGGTGCAGGAACAATCCTCGACCCTTTTTGATGCCCTGCGCTACTGGACCGACAGCAGCGAAGTGGATAAGCGTCTGGCGCGCATTGCGCACTACGGCGAGCAGATCGCCAAAGACCGTAAAACCTGGCAGCAGCTGGCGTTTGATGCGCAAACCAAATCGCTCAGCCAGCAATTCATCACCCATCTCGACGGCTGGCAAAGCGCGCTGAAAGATGCCGGTGAATTGCTGAAGGGCGGCAACCCATCCGGCGCGCTGGTGGTGATTGAAACCCGCCTGCGCAGCGGCAGTCAGCTGCTCCAACAGGATATCGATCAGCTTGATGCGCTGATGCGTCAGCATGCGGAACTCACCTATCAGCAAAGCAATAGCGATTATCAGTTGGCGCGTAACAGCCTGATTATCATTTTGCTGGCCGGGCTGAGCGTGGCGCTGGTTTTCGGCTGGCTGTTGATCCGCTCAATCAACCGTTCAATTGGTCAGGCACGTGAACTGGCCGAATCGATTGCGGCCGGTGAACTGAATCATGATATCGGCAGCGTTTCGCGCGATGAGATGGGCGAACTGATGCAGTCGCTATTGCGCATGGATGTGCGTCTGGCGGAGATCGTGCGTGAAGTAGGCGAAAGCGCCAGCGCGCTGAGTGATGCGGCGCGTCAGATGGCCGACGGCAATGACGATCTCTCTGAACGTACCCATTCGCAGGCCAGCTCGCTGGAGCAAACCGCTGCCAGCATGGAGCAGATGACCGCCACGGTGAAACACAACGCCGATAACGCCGCGCAGGCCAACGAACTGGCCACCGATGTGCGTCATCAGGCCGAACGCGGCAGCAGCGTATTGCGTGATGCGGTCAGTGCGATGGAGGAGATCGAATCTTCCAGCAAACGCATCGCCGATATCAACCGGGTGATCGATGAGATCGCCTTCCAGACTAACCTGCTGGCGCTAAACGCGGCTGTAGAAGCGGCACGCGCAGGCGAACAGGGACGCGGTTTTGCCGTGGTGGCATCCGAAGTGCGTCAGCTCGCGCAGCGATCCGCCGGTGCCGCGCACGAGATCAAAGCGTTGATCGATGCCAGCGTCGGCAAAGTGGAAGCCGGTAGCGCGCTAGTGCAGCGTTCTGGCGCGATGCTCAATGACATCAATCTGGGCGTG
The DNA here is from genome assembly GCF_014193275.1 of Enterobacter sp. Sphag1F. Taxonomy (NCBI): domain Bacteria; kingdom Pseudomonadati; phylum Pseudomonadota; class Gammaproteobacteria; order Enterobacterales; family Enterobacteriaceae; genus Enterobacter; species Enterobacter sp. Sphag1F. The sequence goes on from NZ_JACHZD010000001.1 coordinate 542,515, forward strand.
GCGCGCGTGGTGGATATTGTCGGTGAAATCGCCGTGGCCAGCCGCCAGCAATCCAGTGGCATTGAACAGGTCAACACCGCAGTAATTCAGATGGATGGCGCGACGCAGCAAAACGCCTCGCTGGTGCAGGAAGCCAGCGCCGCCAGCCAGACCGTCAGCGAACATGCCGGATTGTTGGTGGAGAAGATGGCCTTCTTCCGCCTGCAACAGCGCTAAGGAGCGACATGATGCGTAAATTTCTCGCGATATTACTCGCCACGCCGCTGCTGAGCCACGCGGCGACCACGCTGAATATCGCCACCATCGCCAACGGCGATATGACCATCATGCAGCAGCTCGCCACGCGCTACGAACAAGAGCATCCCGACATCAAACTGCAATGGCATGTGATGGACGATGGCGCGCTGCGTCAGGCGGTGCTGTCAGCGATGAACAGCGGTCAGGCACAGTTCGATGTCATCACCGTCGGCACCTATGAAGCGCCGCTGTGGGGCGAAAAAGGCTGGCTGGCGCCGCTGAATAAGCTGCCAGCCGATTACGACAGCGATGATCTGATCGCGCCGGTGCGCAAAGCGCTGTCGTTCCAGCAAACGCTTTACGCCCTGCCGTTCTACGGTGAAAGCAGCATGACCTACTACCGCAAAGATCTTTTTGCGCAGAAAGGGTTAACCATGCCCGATAATCCCGACTGGACCGACATCAAAAACTTCGCCGCCAAACTCACCGATGCGCAAAAAGGGATTTACGGTCTGTGCCTGCGCGGTCAGCCTGGCTGGGGCGATAACGTGGCGTTCATGACCACCATGGCGAATGCCTATGGCGCGCAGTGGTTCGATGAAAACTGGCAGCCGACGCTCAATTCGCCGGAGTGGCGCGAAGCGCTGAGTGATTATCTGCAGGTGGTTAAGCAGGATGGACCGCCGGACACGGTGAAAAACAGTTTCGGCCAGATTTTGCGTCTGACCGCGCAAGGCAAGTGCGCGATGTGGATCGACAGCACGGTGGCGGCCGGTTTGCTGGTTAATCCGCAGATCTCATTAGTCGCCGATAAGCTGGCTTTTGCGCCTGCGCCGGGCGGCATCACGCGTAATGGTTCGAACTGGTTATGGTCGTGGGCGCTGGCGGTACCGGCTAACACGCCGAACCGTGAAGCGGCGATAGCCTTTATTAGCTGGGCGACGTCAAAACAGTACATCCAGCAGGTCGCCGATACCGTCGGCTGGGGCGCGGTGCCGCCGGGCAGCCGCAATTCTACCTATCAGCAGGCGAGCTATCAGCATCTGGCGCCGTACGCCGCGCAGGTACGTGCGGCGATTGATTCGGCTACCGTCGAGCAGCCCACGCTCAATCCGGTGCCTTATCAGGGCGTGCAGTACGTGAGCATTCCTGGATTTGACCAGATGGGTAACGCCGTCGGGCAAAATCTGGCGGATATGCTGAGCGGCAAACTGACGCTGGATGAGACGCTGGCGAAGAATCAGCAGGACGTCGCGCGGATTTATCAGCAGTTGCATTGATGTTGTGGTCGCCATAAATGGCGACCCTACGGGATTTGTAGCGAGTGTGGTTTCGTAGGGTGCGCATTAATGCGCACCTGATTGCCAGTGATGAACTCCAGGTCGCCATGAATGACGACCCTAGGGGTAGTTTGGAATTTCAGAGTAAATCAGCAGTGGCCGGGATTGGTTGCGAGTATGGTTTCGTAGGGTGCGCATTAATGCGCACCTGGTTGCCACGAATATCGATCCAACAGCTGAATCCTGACAACAAAGCTTGCGCGCGTTACACTAGCGCGCAAGTTGATATGCAGGAACACCGAATGAAAACCCCAGAAGAGTATTACGCTCAGGCACGCACGATGTTTTTCGCCGCCCACCCCGATTTACAATCCGCATTGGATGAACTGACCGAAAGCGATGCACGCCAGGCGAATTTGTCATTAGCGCAGTTACGGGCCTGGCATGCTGAACGTATTTATGCCGCGTTTTTACGTCAAAAGAAGCTGGACGGCATGCTGTTTTCCATTCAGCTGGCAGAACCCGACAAAGCCGTCGCTGCCGATGCCATTGAAAAGTATCTGAAATCTCACGCGGAAGCGTTAGGAATGACGTGGGAAGAGTTCTGCATCAAGAACGAGCTTTAAGTGCAACGCATTGAAAATGCATCAAAGATACATCTCCAACCACACAAATTGTTCAGGAAAAAGTTGTACAAGTCGATCGAACTTGTATAACTTACTCATCACGACGTAAGTCGTAGATTGTCCTTGAACGAATGGTGCTGTTGCACCGCCTCTGGAAGTGTTGCTGGATTTCCACTTCCAGAGGTCATATTTTTTCTACCCTTCTCGCTCGATCCCTTTCACTTCGATATAACTTGCCACCGCCAGCAGACGATTGACGTGGGTAAGCAGCAGATCCACATCCGACTGTAGAAATTCCTGCGATGCGCGTGAAGCGGTCACAATCGCCTCCTGCACCGTATCGGAAATGGTCAACGAGTTGTTCTCTTTCGCCTGAATCAGCAGCGCCGCAATCAATAATGACTGCGCCTCAACCTGCGCCACCAACTCCTTTGCTTCCACATCCATTTTTGCCATTTTCAATAAGATATCGATAACCAGTTGGCGCATATTTACCCCTGTTTTTATTTACAGTACTATATCGCACCCGATCCAATGAATGGAACGACCCTGATGTTTGTGGAGTTGATTTACGATAAGCGTAACGTGGCCGGATTACCGGGTGCACGTGAGATGATTTTGCAGGAGTTGGAAAAGCGTGTACAGCGCGTCTTTCCCGATATTGAGGTGCGCGTCAAACCAATGGAACGTAACGCGATAGATACCGATTTGAGTAAGAACGATAAAGCGACGGTTGCGCGGATTGTAGAAGAGATGTTCGATGAGGCAGAAATGTGGCTGGTGGCCGATTAGGCCACCAGTGCGTTGAACGCTTAGCTTTCCTGCTCAGCATGGTTGATGGCGATTTCCAGATCCTGAATCGCCTCATCAATGTCATCCAGCAGCTTGCCCTGTTTATTCAGCAAGGTATCGAAGCGTCCCGCATATTCTGTGTCTTTATACTCACCCGCATCAAAAGCCAGCCAGTGGGCAGACAGCGTCTCAGTGTTGGTCTGCGCGTAGTGGCGCATCTCTTTAAGCTGGGAGGTGACATCACGCAGGTAGTCAGTTTTGGTTTTTACAGTTTCTGTATCACTCATGCTATCTTCCTTTTCGCTTAATAAGACGATTTAAATAACGCTTGAATGATTAAAGGTAGTGCAAAATATCGAAGCTGCCTTAGGAATAATCGGAAGTGACTAAAACCTGTGAGTAAACAGGGGACATCCCGGTCCCCAATGGTGCGTCGTCAGGCACTACAGATATTTCCTCGCCAGCTCAATCAGCTCATCCTTCGCGGCATCACCCAGTTTGATCACGCCCTGCTCGACAAAGTTAAACGCGCGTCCGAAATCCTTCACGCCTTCTGAGAATGCCTGACTGGCGTCATGGCTCTGCGCCGCTGCGGCGGCTGGCGGCGCTTCGGCTGCAATGGGAGCAGCGGCTTCCGGTACGCTGGGCGGCGCAACCTCGGCTGCAGCAACGGGCGCAACCTCCACAAGCGCTGGTGTTATCGCCTCAGATGTAACAGCCGGTGCCGCTTCAGGTACCGCTGCGACTGCGACTGGCGTAGCCACTTCGTTGGCGAAATCTTCCGCAGGTGACGATGCGATGGTAGTGGTTGGATTGATAACAGTTTGATCGCTCATAATGCTCTCCTTCTTACTGAATAAAGACCGCAGTCGGGTAAGAGTGGCTGCAATCCACGTGGTAATTCGCATGCTGACCTCCTTAACGCTTGGGTTGAGGTGGCGATTTATCTCCTTCAGCCGGTTTCCCCTTATCAGCCGGATTGCTGATTGGGTGCTTCGCTATCCCATCGAGTTTGTTCTGCAGCGCCACCAACTGGCTGGTGAGTTCCGCCACGCGCGCTTCACGTCGTTCTGAGATCGTTCGATATTGCTGTCGAATCTCTTCAACGCGCTGATTGGCGCTGTTACTCACAAACAAAAACAACACCGTCATCGCCACGCACATCAGCGACAGCATCAGCAGAAAGCCGCCGAAGAACAGTTGGCGTCGATGGTTTTTCACTACGTACTCACTGTTTATCTGCATCATCACGACTCTCCTCCAGAGTGGTAATCAGTTGATTCACTTGGCTGCGAAACTTATCGCTATGTTCGGTTTCGGTGGTCGCCAGTAAAATACTCAGGGCGTTTTTGATCAGCCGCAGATCGGTTTCCAGCGAAGAGATTCGCCGCAGGTTTTTGTCATGTCGGACGCGTAACTCATCGTTTTCCTGACGCATCAAGGCATGACCTTCTTTGAGCAGCATCACCTGTTCTTTGTAGCTGGTGATGATCTCCCCGCCGGCACGATTGCTGGTGACGATAGCGGCGATACCCGCCATTAACGGTTTCCAGAACACAGCTGCTGCGCCGCCGCCGAGAAGCAACGCACCTACGCTGGTGACTAAACTACTTTCCATGCTTTACCTCTCACCCCTGGCAAGGGTTGTGCCCCATAAGCACGCTGACCACCCTTGCCAGCTTCGCGGTCAACGCCTGAATTTAAGTTTACTTTAACTTATGAATTTAAGTATACTTAAGTCGTTCCTTCAGGAGATGTCAAGATGATGAAAAAAGAATCTTCCGGTGAGCGCATCCGGGCACGACGTAAAGCACTACAGTTAACGCAGCAGGCGCTGGCGAAGAGCATCGGTGTATCGCATGTGGCTGTATCGCAATGGGAAAAAGAGGAAACCGTTCCGCGCGGCGAGAACTTACTGCGGCTGGCGGAGTGGCTGCAATGCACAGCGGCGTGGATTATTGATGGGGACGGCGAAGTGTTTGCCACCCACGCCAAAGCCGCGCCGGTTATGGCGGTTCCATTGATTAGCCTGGCGCAAGCGTCAATGTGGTTGGGCGAGCAGCGGTTGTTACTGAAACAGCAGGCAACACGCTTTCTCTACAGTGAAAGTCAATTGGGCGATGGCGCGCTGGCGGTCACGGTGGAAGACCATGCGATGCAGCCCGATTACCGGCCCGGAGACAGTGTGATCTTTGATCCAGACGTTCAGCCACAGCCTGGCGATGTGGTTTTGGCGCTGGTCGATGGCGTGGCGCTGGTGCGAATTTATCGTCTGCAAACGCAGCAGCAGGATGAGAAAATCTTCACATTGCGCGCGCTCAATGATGATTTTCCTCAGCTGCATTCTGAGGAAATTTCTCTGCAAATCATCGGCACGTTAATGGAGTTGAGGCGTTACCGAGGCGGCTAGCCGCTTCGCTTAAGCCATTATTTTAAAAAAAGTTTAGGCTGAGCGCGGGAAGCTATGGACAGACCCCGCTGTAAGCCTGTTAATCTAGCCGCAAAATAATAATTTAGCCGGACAATCGCCATGCTCACCACCATCCTTTATCGCAGCCATCTGCACGACCACGTGCCGATTAAAACGCTCGAAGATATGGTTGCTAAAGCCAATCGCAAAAACAAAAACTCGGATGTCACCGGCATCCTGCTGTTCGACGGCCTGCACTTCTTCCAACTGCTGGAAGGCCCGCGCGACGCGGTGCAAGGCATCTATCAGCGTATTTGTCAGGACGCACGCCACCACAATCTGGTGGAGTTAATGCACGACTTCGCGCCAGAACGCCGTTTTGGCAAAGTCGGCATGGAGCTGTTCGATCTGCGCGAGCATGACAAAGACACTGTGCTGCAAGCGGTACTGGATAAAGGCACCTCGCGTTATCAGCTCACCTACAAAGATCGTGCGCTGCAGTTTTTGCGTACTTTCGTGGTGGCGCGCGACAAAGAGAACTACTTTGAGATCCCACCCGCCAGCACCTGGGAATTTATTCCCGACGATGAATGGCTGAATGAGCTGGATGACCTTGATCAGAGCGTGCAGGATTGCCGCTTTGCCTTTCAGCCGATCATCGATCCCTTCGCACGCCGCGTGACCTCACTTGAAGCGCTGATTCGTACGCCGAACGGCGGCTCGCCGGAAGAGTATTTCTCTGCGTTTGGTGGTGAGGCGATTTATCACGCGGATATTCAGTCGAAACGCCTGGCGTTTAACGTGGCGAGCAAACTGGGGATTGGCGAGCATCGCCTGTCGATCAACCTGCTACCGATGTCGCTGGTGACGGTGCCAAACGCGGTGGATTTCCTGCTGGCCGAGATCAAAGCCAGCGGGCTGGTGCCGCAGCAGGTGATCGTCGAAGTGACCGAAAATGAGATCATTTCGCGCTCAGATGAATTTGCTGCCGAAGTGAGAAAGTTGAAAGCGGCGGGTATCAGCCTGGCGCTGGACGATTTTGGTGCCGGTTTTGCTGGCTTGTCGCTGTTATCGAAATTCCAGCCGGACAAAATCAAAATCGATCGCGAGATTATCCGCGATGTGCATAAAAGCGGCCCGAAGCAGGCGATCATGCACGCCATCATTAAATGCTGCGCATCGCTGGAAATCGCGGTGATTGCCGAAGGTGTGGAACAAGCCGAAGAGTGGATGTGGCTGGAAGCGGCGGGCATTAGCCAGTTCCAGGGTTTCCTGTTTGCGCATCCGCTGTTGAATGGATTCCCGGCGGTGGCGTGGCCTGAGATTAAATAGTGTGGCGGTCGCCATAAATGGCGACCCTGCAACTAATAATACGTAACCTCGATATTGCCATACTGCTTATCAACCACCTCGCCCGCCGCGTCGGTGGTAATAATGTCGCAATAATAAGGAACAGCGTTTTTATATTTGCAGACATTGCTGACGGTTTTAATTTGGTCATTACGCTTCACCGTGGTGACCACGTCAGAAATCTTTTTCTTATCTTCTGCCCGCACTGCTGTAGCACGCGACACTTCCGTTCCGGCCTGAGTAATACTCAATACCGCCATTTCACCCGCGCTGTTATAGGCGAGGTGAAACGCTGCATCGGAAGCAGGCGATGAGATCTGCTCCACCAAACCCTGTTTGTTGTAGGCAATATCTACCGTCATGCTCGGCGTGACTTTCTTCACCATGGCGCAGTTTTTATCCAGCGTCACCACCACGTCCTGACCGTTTTCGCTGCCTTTTAATGCGTCGCCGTCGCGCGCAACCTCAATCACTTCGCCCTCTTTGCCCACCGACTTAACATGCGTTGGACAGCCGTTGCGGTCGAAATCGACGTTCACTTCGAAGATTTGCTGACCGTCGGCGGTAAACAGCGTTTGATGGGTATTTTTGACTTTTCCAGGCAGCGCTTCGAATTGATACAGATAGGCAAAGTTTTTCATTTGCGGGTAATACGTCGCTTCATCCTTGTCACATCCTGCAAGCAGAACGATGGCGATTAAAAACAGCAGGGTTTTCTTCACGTGAGAATCCTCTTCTCAAAATAAGGCAGCGCGTTGGGCGGTGTATTCACTGTGATGCAGCAACCTTCCCGCCTGAGATAAAACCATCACCGCGCTGAACTATACTCGAAAGAAATACCCGAAAGAAAGCCGAAAGAAACTACACCTGCATACTCATAATATCGGTATACGCCGACACCAGTTTGTTACGCACCTGCACGCCCATCTGCATGGAAATAGAGGATTTTTGCAGATCGACCATCACATCGTTTAACTGGATGCCCGGTTTACCCATTTCAAAATCCTGCGCTTGCGCGCGCGCCGTTGTCTGGGTTTCGCTGATCTTGTCGAGTGCTGCTTTCATGGTGGCACTAAAATCGACCTGATTGGTGGATTCCGCCTGCTTACCGCTGGCCTGCAGAGACGTCATCTGCAGCTGCTGCAGCACACCCTCAATCGCCTGAATTGACATTGCCTGACCCCTAATGAAGAAGTGATTAAATTTTCACGATGAGAAAGTTAACACACTGTCAATAGGACAAAGGCGCTAAATGACCGCAAAAAACCCGGCTTATCCACCCATCGATGTGACCCGAATCATCAAATAATGCCTGCCAATAAGTGGAATTTAATTTTCCTCCCCCCTGAATTTGGGGGAAGTCTTCAGGGAGTTCGTTTTGTCACCACTAATAATTTCAGGCAGGAATCGGTCATGAATGCGAGTGCAGCCGCTACACCAGAGACAGCAAAGAAAGGCTTCAGTGACCTTCTCGCCCGCCTGCGCGCCAATCCGCGAATTCCTTTAATTATTGCTGCCGCTGCGGTTATCGCAGTGGTGTTTGCGTTGGTGCTGTGGGCAAAAGCGCCAGACTATCGCGTCCTCTATAACAACCTCTCCGATGAGGACGGCGGTGCGATTGTCACGCAGCTGACGCAAATGAACATCCCTTACCAGTTCGCCGATAACGGTGGAGCACTGATGGTGCCCGCCGATAAAGTGCATGAGCTGCGTCTGCGTCTGGCGCAACAAGGTCTGCCGAAAGGCGGCAACGTTGGCTTCGAACTGATGGACAAAGAGAAGTTCGGTATCAGCCAGTTCAGCGAACAGATCAACTATCAGCGTGCGCTGGAAGGTGAACTGTCGCGCACCATCGAAACGCTCGGTCCGGTAAAGAGCGTGCGCGTGCATCTGGCGATGCCAAAACCAACCTTGTTCGTGCGTGAGCAGAAAGCCCCTTCCGCTTCGGTAACGCTGAATCTGCAACCTGGCCGCGCGTTAGATGAAGGCCAGATTCAGGCTATTCAGCATATGGTCTCCAGCAGCGTGGCCGGTTTACCGCCGGGCAACGTTACCGTTGTCGATCAGGCCGGTCGTCTGTTGACCCGCTCCGATAGCGAAGGTCGCGACCTGAATGATGCGCAACTGAAATATGCCTCTGAAGTGGAAGCCCGCTTCCAGCAGCGCATCGAAGCGATCCTCAATCCAATTGTTGGTCAGGGCAATGTGCATGCGCAGGTGACGGCGCAGATCAACTTTGACCGCAGCGAGCAGACCGACGAGAAATACCAGCCGAACGCCAATCCAGGCAATACCGCGGTGCGTTCTCGCCAGACCAGCAACTCCGAACAAAATGGCAGCCCGTATCCTGGCGGCGTGCCGGGTGCGTTGTCGAATCAGCCTGCGCCAGCCAACACCGCGCCGGTGACCAATCCGCCAGCTAATAACAACAATAATGCCAATGGTCAGAACGCTAACGCGCAAAACGCCAATGCGCAGAATAACGGCAGCACCACCAGCACCGCACAACCTTCTGGCCCGAGCAGCTCGACGCGCAACGACACGGTTAACTACGAGCTGGATCGTACCATTCGTCATACCAAGCTCAACGTCGGCGATGTGCAGCGCCTGTCGGTTGCCGTGGTGGTGAACTACCGCGACGACGGCAAAGGCAAAGCGGTGGCGCTGAATGATCAGCAGATCAAGCAGATTGAAGATTTAACCCGCGAAGCGATGGGCTATTCGCAGACCCGTGGCGACAGCGTCAATGTGGTGAACTCGCAGTTCAACATGACCGAGCCAGCCGGTGGCGACCTGCCATTCTGGCAGCAGCAATCGTTCTTCGATCAGATGATGACTGCTGGTCGCTGGCTGCTGGTGGCGTTGGTTGGCTTCATCCTCTATCGCAAGTTGGTACGTCCACAGCTGATGCGTAAGAAAGCGCAGGAACAAGCAGCAGCGGAAGCGCTGGCGGCACGTGCTGCGGCAATGGAAGAGGAAGAAGCCTTTAGCGTTCAGCTCAGCAAAGACGAGCTGGATCAGGAGCGTAAATCTACTAACCGCATGAGCGCCGAGGTGATGAGCCAGCGTATCCGCGACATGTCTGAAAACGATCCGCGCGTCGTCGCGCTGGTTATCCGCGAATGGATGAGTAAAGAACTATGAGTCTGACCGGTACAGAAAAAAGCGCCATTCTGATGATGACCATCGGCGAAGAGCGCGCGGCGGAGGTGTTCAAACACCTCAACCAGCGTGAAGTTCAGCACCTGAGTGGCGCCATGGCCAACATGCGCCAGGTTTCACACAAACAGCTGACCGAAGTGCTGCGTGAATTCGAAATCGATGCGGAACAGTTTGCGGCGCTGAGCCTCAATTCCAACGATTACCTGCGTTCAGTGCTGATCAAAGCGCTGGGCGAGGAGCGCGCCTCAAGCCTGCTGGAAGATATTCTCGAGAAAAACGAGACCACCAGCGGCATGGAAACGCTCAACTTCATGGAGCCACAGGCCGCCGCCGACCTTATTCGCGACGAGCATCCGCAGATTATCGCCACCATTTTGGTGCACCTCAAACGTTCTCAGGCGGCAGATATTCTGGCGCTGTTCGACGAGCGTCTGCGTCACGATGTGATGCTGCGTATCGCGACGTTCGGTGGTGTCCAGCCGGCGGCGCTGGCGGAACTGACCGAAGTGCTCAACGGCCTGCTGGATGGTACCAACCTCAAGCGCGCGAAGATGGGCGGCGTGAGAACCGCAGCAGAAATTATCAACCTGATGAAAACTCAGCAGGAAGAAGCGGTTATCGAAGCAGTACGCGACTTCGATGGCGAGCTGGCACAGAAGATCATCGACGAGATGTTCCTGTTCGAAAACCTGGTGGAAGTGGACGACCGCAGCATCCAGCGCCTGTTGCAGGAAGTGGAATCCGAGCAGTTGCTGGTGGCATTGAAAGGTGCCGAGCAGCCGCTGCGCGAGAAGTTCCTCAAAAACATGTCCGCTCGTGCGGCCGATATCCTGCGCGACGATCTGGCCAACCGTGGTCCGGTACGTATGTCGGCGGTGGAGAACGAACAGAAGGCCATTCTTCTGGTGGTGCGCCGCTTAGCAGAATCCGGCGAGATGGTAATTGGTGGTGGCGAGGAAACCTATGTCTGATGCCTTTTCCGCCCGCGCGTGGCAGCGCTGGCAGCCTGATGATTTAGGCAGCCCGTTTGGTGCCGAACCGGAGCCTCAGTTAGAGGAGCCGGAGATCGATGTTGAACTGAGCGCCGAAGCGGAACAGCAGCAACAGCTGGAACGTATGCAGCAGCAGATGCGCAAAGATGCGCAGACGCAAGGCTACAGCGAAGGTTATCAAAAGGGTTTTGCCGAAGCGCAACAGAACGGTTATGACGCCGGATTCCAGCAAGGCTTAGCCGATGCGCAGCAGCAGCAAGCGCCGCTGCAGGCACGTATGCAGCAGCTGGTGACCGAGTTCCATCACACGCTGGAAGCGCTCGACAGCGTGATCGCTTCACGTCTGATGCAGCTGGCGCTGGAAGCCGCGCGCACGGTGATTGGCCAGGCCACGCAGGTGGATGGCACCGCCCTGCTGCGTCAAATCCAGCAGCTGATTCAGCAGGAGCCGATGTTCAGCGGCAAGCCGCAGCTGCGCGTCCATCCGGATGATTTGCAGCGCATCGAGCAGACACTCGGCCCAACGCTCGATCTGCACGGCTGGCGTTTGCTGGCCGACAGCACGCTGCATCCCGGCGGCTGTAAGCTCAGCGCGGAAGATGGCGATCTCGATGCGAGCGTGGCAACGCGCTGGCAGGAGCTGTGCCGCCTGGCCGCTCCGGGGACACTGTAATGACCTCCTCACGCCTTTCACGCTGGCTCGGCGCGCTCGACGCCTTCGAAGAACGCATTTCACAGGTGCAAACCGTGCGTCGCTACGGTCGCCTGACGCGCGCCACCGGTTTAGTGCTGGAAGCCACCGGCCTGCAACTGCCGCTCGGCGCAACCTGCATTATTGAACGTACCGATGGCAGCAAGATCACTGAAGTGGAAAGTGAAGTGGTCGGCTTCAACGGCCAAAAACTGTTAATGATGCCGCTGGAAGAAGTGGACGGCATTTTGCCGGGCGCACGGGTTTATGCGCGCGTCAGTGGCGACAGCGGGCACAGCGGCAAACAGATGCTGCTGGGCCCGGAACTGTTGGGTCGCGTTCTCGACGGCAGCGGCAAACCGCTGGATGGTTTACCCGCGCCAGAAACCGGCTATCGCGCCCCGCTGATCACCGCGCCGTTCAACCCGTTGCAACGTACGCCGATTGAAGATGTGCTGGATACCGGCGTGCGCGCCATCAACGCCCTGCTCACCGTGGGTCGCGGTCAACGTATGGGCCTGTTCGCCGGTTCCGGCGTCGGTAAAAGCGTGCTGCTCGGCATGATGGCGCGTTACACCAAAGCCGATGTGATTGTGGTGGGCTTGATTGGTGAACGTGGTCGTGAAGTAAAAGAGTTCATTGAAAACATTCTCGGTGCCGAAGGCCGCGCGCGTTCGGTAGTGATCGCCGCACCCGCTGACGTCTCGCCGCTGCTGCGTATGCAGGGCGCGGCGTATGCCACGCGTATCGCCGAAGATTTCCGCGATCGCGGCCAGCACGTGCTGCTGATTATGGATTCCCTCACCCGCTACGCCATGGCGCAACGTGAAATCGCGCTGGCCATCGGTGAGCCACCGGCCACCAAAGGTTATCCGCCTTCGGTGTTCGCCAAACTGCCAGCGCTGGTGGAACGCGCCGGTAACGGTACGCACGGCGGCGGTTCGATCACCGCGTTTTATACCGTGTTGACCGAAGGCGACGATCAGCAAGACCCGATTGCCGACTCGGCGCGTGCGATTCTCGACGGCCACATTGTGCTGTCGCGTCGTCTAGCGGAAGCCGGTCACTATCCGGCGATTGATATTGAAGCATCGATCAGCCGCGCCATGACCTCATTAATTGATGAGACGCATTATGCGCGCGTGCGCCAGTTCAAACAGTTGCTCTCCAGCTTCCAGCGTAACCGCGATCTGGTGAGTGTGGGTGCGTATGCCGCAGGCAGCGATCCGATGCTGGACCGCGCCATCAAGCTCTATCCCGAGATGGAAGCTTTCCTGCATCAGGGCATTTTCGAACGCAGCGACTACGACGATGCCTGTTTGCATCTGCAGGCGATGTTCGGTTAACGCCAAACGAGGTTAAGTCATGAAAACGGCCAGTGCGATCAACAAGCTGCGCGATATGGCGGAGCAGGAACTGGAGAGTGCGGTAATTCACCTCGGCGATATGCGTCGTGGTGTGCAGCAGGCCGACGAACAGCTCAGCATGCTGCTGGATTATCAGGATGAGTATCGCAACAAGCTCAATCAGGATATGTCCGGCGGCATCGCCAGCACGCGCTGGACCAATTATCACCAGTTTATTCAGACGCTGGAAAAAGCCATCGAACAGCATCGCCAACAGCTTTCCCAGTGGAATCAGCGCCTCGACACCGCGCTGAGCAACTGGCGTGAAAAGCATAAGCGACTCAATGCTTATCAAACGCTGATTACGCGCGCTGAGGAAAACGCATTACGACAAGAAAACCGTCTCGATCAGAAACGGATGGATGAATTTGCCCAACGGGCCGCATTGAGGAAAGGCGAATGATTACGCTGCCAACAGTTGCTACGCAAACCTCGGTTTTGGGAGACGCTGACAGTTCAGTTTCATCAGATCTTTTGCAGGGCGCAGACACCCTGCCGCAGGGATTTATTACTGAACTCGGCAACCGCTTGCTGACGCTGGTAAAGCAACAAGCTGTTAACACGCAATCGACTGATCTGACAACAGAAGTTGATGAAAAAGACGTCAAAAAAGCCTCTTTAAGCGCGTTATTGCAGGCGCTGGATAAACCAGATGCGTTAAACGCACTTTTACAGCCGGAAAACACTAAAGCCACGCTGAAATCAGCCGATGATAAAGACAAGAGTGAGGCAAGTTCGTTAACTGCCAGCGACTTACAGAATGTGCAGGCGTTATTCGCCATGTTGCCGGTGGCGGTTGAGAACCGCACCAGCACAGCCACGGTAAGTAGCGGCACAGGCGAAGGCAAAGCTGACACCCGCGCTTCGCTTAATTCAGCATTGTTAAGCGGTTCGCTTGAAGGTGCAGTAAAAGAAGAAACAGCACAGCCGGATAGCACAGCGAAGAAATCCAGCGATGTTGGAACGCTCTTAACGCAAACGGCTGCCAGCACGCAGACCAGCAGCAGCGTCAACACCACCGCCAGTAACAGCAGCGGCTTGACGCTGGATGAGAGTTTTAAGCAGGTGCTGAATGCGCTGAGTAAGCCGGAAGAGCGCACCGCCGCGCAGAGCAGTGATGACCCGGTGACGCCATTATCCAGCGCACCGCTCAGCGCCACCAGTTCGCTGGTGAGCAGCACCGCTTCGACCAGCACCACGCCGTCGACGCCCATGCTGAATGCGCAGCTCGGCAGCAGCGAGTGGCAGCAGGCACTGAGTCAGCAGATTGTGATGTTTAGCCGCAACGGGCAGCAGAACGCCGAATTGCGTTTACATCCGCAGGATCTGGGCGCTATCCAGATCAGCCTGACGCTTGATAAGGATCAGGCACAGTTAAGTATGGTTTCCAGCCACAGCCAAGTGAGGGCCGCGCTGGAAGCGGCTCTCCCTCAGCTGCGTACAGCGCTGGCGGAGAGCGGAATAAACCTGGGACAGAGTAACGTCAGCAGCGACGCCTTCGCACAGGGCCAGAGTTATCAGGGCCAGCAGGAAGGACGTCGTGACGGACAGCACGGCAGCTTTACCCTCTCCCAGGACAGTGACAACGAGATAACGCCTATTGCCGTCCCGGCAGCCCTTCAAGCGCGCGCGGCCGGTAACGGCGCTGTCGATATCTTTGCCTGACAGCCGCTAAACGCTGAAGGTAAGCGTAAAACCCGCGTCTTTTCTTCCCATTGTTTGACTTAAGACGCGGGATAATCTGTCCAGGTAAGCCGAGAGGCTTGCCCATAATTCACAGGAAGTAACTGCAAGATGTCTGATAACGCGAAAGCTAAAGGCCGCAAACGTTCACTACTACTACCGGTGTTACTGATTGTAACGCTGGCCGCTTGCAGCGTGGCAGGCTATGCAGTCTGGCGAATGATGAATAAACACGAAGGCAGCCAACCGGACGCGGCGAAAGTCGAACCACCGGCTGCTCCCGTATTTTTTGCAATGGATACGTTTACAGTAAACCTGGTCAATCCTGACAACGATCCCGACCGTGTGTTGTACGTGGGTTTCACCCTGCGTCTGCCCGATGAGGATACCCGTCGTCGGATGAACGATTACCTGCCGGAAGTGCGCAGCCGTCTGCTGTTACTGCTTTCGCGTCAAAGCGCGACGGCACTGGCAACAGAGCAAGGCAAACAGGCCCTGGTTGAGCAGATCAAACAGGCACTGGCGCCGCCGCTGGTAAAAGGTCAACCGGCTCAGGTTGTCAATGACGTGCTGTTTACCGCCTTCATTTTGAGGTGATTTAATGGGCGATAGCATTCTCTCCCAGGCTGAGATTGACGCGCTGCTTAATGGCGACAGTGACAGCGCGGAAGTAGAGAACAGTTCCAAAGGGACCGATGGCGACATCCGTCCCTATGATCCCAATACTCAGCGCCGCGTCGTACGTGAGCGTCTGCAGGCGCTGGAGATCATCAACGAGCGCTTTGCCCGTCATTTCCGTATGGCGCTGTTCAACCTGCTGCGCCGTAGCCCCGATATTAGTGTGGGTGCGATCAAGATTCAGCCGTACCACGAGTTCGCCCGCAACCTGCCGGTGCCAACCAACCTGAACCTGATCCACCTGAAGCCGCTGCGCGGCACGGCGCTGGTGGTGTTTTCACCGAGCCTGGTATTTATTGCTGTCGATAACCTGTTTGGCGGCGACGGTCGTTTTCCGACCAAAGTTGAAGGTCGTGAATTTACCCATACCGAACAGCGCGTGATTCGCCGCATGTTGAAGCTGGCGCTGGATGGTTATAGCGACGCATGGAAAGCGATTTATCCGCTGGAAGTCGAGTATGTGCGTTCTGAGATGCAGGTGAAGTTCACCAACATCACCACTTCACCGAACGACATCGTGGTTAACACGCCGTTCCAGGTGGAGATTGGTAACCTGGTCGGTGAATTCAATATCTGTATTCCGTTTTCGATGATTGAGCCGCTGCGCGAGCTGCTGGTCAATCCGCCACTGGAAAACTCCCGCCGTGAAGATAATCACTGGCGCGACAATCTGGTGAAACAGGTGCAGCACTCGGAGCTGGAGCTGATTGCCCACTTCGCCGAAACATCGCTGCGCCTGTCACGTATTTTGCAGCTGAAACCTGGTGACGTCCTGCCCATTGAGAAGCCGGACCGCATCATTGCTCACGTCGATGGCGTGCCAGTGCTGACCAGCCAATACGGCACCATCAATGGCCAGTATGCCCTGCGTGTAGAACATTTGATTAACCCGATTTTGAATTCGCTGAACGAGGAACAGCCCGATGAGTGACAGCAAGAAACCGTCCGACGACGACATCTCCGCGGACGATCTGTGGGCTGCAGCTATGAACGAACAAACCACCACCAGCGCGCCAGATCCGACTGAGAATGTGTTCAAATCGCTGGAGAATCCTGGCATCAGCGGTTCGCTGCAGGATATCGACCTGATTATGGATATTCCGGTCAAACTGACCGTGGAGCTGGGTCGTACCAAGATGACCATCAAAGAGCTGCTGCGTCTGACGCAGGGTTCGGTGGTGGCGCTGGATGGCCTGGCCGGTGAACCGCTGGATATTCTGATCAACGGTTATCTGATCGCGCAGGGTGAAGTGGTGGTAGTGAACGACAAATATGGCGTGCGCATCACCGACATCATTACCCCTTCTGAACGTATGCGTCGACTGAGCCGTTAAGCATGTTAAAGCACACGCAAGCGGAACAACCGGTAGCGAGCCAGCCGGTTGTCTCGACCGGTTCGGTGATAGGCCAGGTCAGCAGCGTGCTGGCGGTGATTGTTCTGCTGATTCTCGGCTGCGGCTGGCTGGCGAAACGTCTCGGCTTTGCCCCGAAAACCGTGACCGGTCAGGCGCTGAAAGTCAGCGCCACCGTGCAGGTGGGTCAGCGCGAGCGTGTGGTGATTGTCGATACCGCCGATGCACGTCTGGTGTTGGGCGTCACCGCCCAGCAGATTACGCATCTGCACTCGTTACCGCCGCTGCCGCCGGAAGAACTGGCGAATAGCAGCGCTGCCCCGCAGGATTTTCGTCAGCTGTTCCAGAATCTGGTTAAACGTCCCGGAAAACCACAATGATGCGTCGATTCCTTGCTCTTCTGCCGCTGCTGTTGCTGGCACCGGTTGCCCATGCGCAGCTGCCAGGTTTAATCAGCCAGCCGCTGGCCAATGGCGGTCAGAGCTGGTCTCTGCCGGTGCAGACGCTGGTTTTCATCACCTCGCTGACCTTTATTCCGGCCGTGCTGCTGATGATGACCAGCTTCACGCGCATCATCATTGTGTTTGGTTTACTGCGTAACGCCCTCGGCACGCCATCGGCGCCGCCAAACCAGGTGCTGCTCGGTCTGGCGCTGTTTCTGACCTTCTTTATTATGGCGCCGACGTTCGACAAGATTTATTCCGACGCCTATCTGCCGTTCAGCCAGGACAAAATCAGCATGGCGGACGCGATTGATAAAGGTGCCCAGCCGCTGCGTGAATTTATGCTGCGTCAAACGCGCGAAGCCGACTTAGCGCTGTTTGCTCGTCTGGCCAACACCGCGCCAATTCAGGGCCCGGAAGCGGTACCGATGCGCATTCTGCTGCCGGCGTATGTCACCAGCGAACTGAAAACCGCCTTCCAGATTGGTTTCACCGTGTTTATCCCGTTCCTGATCATCGATCTGGTGGTCGCCAGCGTGCTGATGGCGCTGGGGATGATGATGGTGCCGCCGGCCACTATTTCCCTGCCGTTCAAGCTGATGCTGTTCGTGCTGGTGGATGGCTGGCAATTGCTGGTGGGTTCACTGGCGCAAAGTTTCTACTCGTAACCCGACATTTCCCGAGGAGTGCAAGATGACACCTGAATCAGTAATGGTTATGGGCCAGGAAGCAATGCGCGTCGCGCTGCTGATGGCCGCGCCGATGTTGCTGGTGGCGTTGATCAGCGGTTTGATCATCAGCGTGCTGCAAGCCGCGACCCAGATTAACGAACAAACGCTCTCCTTTATCCCGAAGATTCTGGCCGTTGCCGCTACGGCGGTGATCGCCGGTCCGTGGATGCTGAATCTGATGCTGGATTACATTCGCACGCTGTTTAGCAATCTGCCGTACATCATTGGCTAATGATTAACCTCGACAGCAGCCAACTGATCCATTGGGTCGCACAATTCTTCTGGCCGATGGTGCGTTTGCTGGCGCTGTTTGCCAGCGCGCCGGTGCTGAGCGAAAAATCGATTCCTAAACGCGTCAAGATTGGCCTGGCGGTATTAATCACCTGGATCATTCTTCCCGTTCTGCCGCCGGTTGAAGCCACGTTATTTACACCCGCCGGATTTTGGTTGCTGCTGCAACAGTTGCTGATTGGCGTTAGCCTTGGCTTGACCATGCAGTTCGCCTTTGCCGCGGTGCGCATGGCAGGTGAAGTGATTGGTTTGCAGATGGGTTTGTCCTTCGCCACCTTCTTCGATCCGGGCAGCCGCCTGAACATGCCGGTGCTGGCACGTTTTCTCGATATGCTGGCGATGCTGCTGTTTCTTACCTTCAATGGACACCTGTGGCTGATCTCGCTTTTGGTGGACAGTTTTCACACCTTGCCGATCAGCGACCAGCCGCTCAACGCCAATGCCTTTATGGCGTTAGTCAAAGCCGCCGGATTAATTTTCCTTAATGGCATGATGTTAGCGCTGCCCTTAATAGTTCTACTCCTCACGCTAAACATGGCACTAGGTTTGTTAAACCGTGTTTCACCACAGCTCTCAATTTTCGCGGTTGGCTTCCCGATTACCTTAACGGTGGGCATCCTCAGCGTGGGGTTGATGATGCCGCTGCTTGCTCCCTTCTGCGAACATCTGTTCAGCGAAGTCTTTGATTTACTCGCCCAGTTTGTGTCAGAACTTTCCCGCGGCAGTTGATTAACTATTCTGTAGATGTTCTTAAGTAATACTTAAGCAACCAAAAACTGTCTGTGCATTTTCTGAACCATATTTCTCAGAAATCAACTGAGGAAATTCTGATAAATGCGCATTTTTGGTGAAAATTATTCTTATTAAACCGCGCTTCGCGTATTTTAGTCAGACGATTCCTAAGGGGCTAAACCTTGAGAATTGGTTGATGAAATGCTCAAAGGGCTGTTTTTAAACAAAAAAAATTTCAAAGCGATTTTTCTTGTCTAAATCCCTTTTTTCCGGCATTGTCAACGCTCGCTGAAGCGTCATACTTTCGCTAAACAAATGTTTTTAAGATTTGTCCTATCAGATTTGTCTGTGATCTGCGCGATAGTGACAGGGCTCTCAAAACAGAGCGAATTAAACACTTAATGCAAATCCTCAGCCATCCCTACTATGGCTGGGCTGAGAGTGACGTGGATGTACTAAAAAAAATAACTTCGCAGCACGGTTCAGGGAAGAGTCATGATGGCGCATGGATTTCTATCGCCAATCTGCCGAGCAGAATAAAAAAGTGTCTTTGGAAATTTCTCTCGTACCGCAAACGCGTATTCATCGTTGATTTAAACGGATAACAAATTGGTGAGGGTCGCTATAATGCCAACGATTATTATGGATTCATGTAATTACACACGCCTGGGTTTGTCTGACTATATGTCTGCGAAAGGAGTTAAAAAGAAAAATATTACTCCTGTCTCTGACATCGACCAATTGCAACAAAGATGTGAGCAAATAAAGCCGGGCGTCGTGTTTATCAACGAAGAGTGCTTTATTCACGAATCTGATTCCAGCGATCGTATTCGTGCTATTATTATGCAGCATCCTGATACCTTATTCTTTATTTTCATGGCGATCTCGAATATCCATTTTGAGGAATACCTCTACGTTCGTAAGAACCTGATTATTACGTCAAAATCGATAAAAACTTCGACGCTGGATTCTTTGTTAGGCACCTACCTGCAAAAGAAACTCAACGCTTCGCCACGTATTTCTGCTGGGCTCGACGTGCATCCACTGACATTAAGTCAGACTGAATCAAATATGCTGAAAATGTGGATGTCAGGTCATGACACCATTCAGATATCTGAGAACATGCAAATTAAAGCCAAAACTGTTTCGTCACATAAAGGTAATATTAAACGTAAAATTAAAACCCATAATAAGCAGGTTATTTATCATGTCGTACGTTTGACTGATAATGTCACCTCAGGGATTTATGTTAACGTGCGATAATTTCCTTCAGTGAATAAAGGGGCCAATCCAGCGATTGGCCCCTTTCTCGTTTTGCGAGTTTGATCTCACTTTCCTGCCTAATCCTTTCCCCTCGCCTGCCGATGCTTATTCTCATAACACCTACCTACATGAGAGCAAGGATATGAAAACAGCATCGATTGATGAGCAATATAAGCTCAGCATCTGGCAGAACCTGCGCCTGATGCCTTTGTTCAGTATGATCTTTGGTGGCATTCTGCTGCTTTTTGCCCTGTGCATTGGACTCGCCAGCTACTTTTTGATTCAGAGTAATAACTCACTCAATGATGCCACGGAAGAAATTCAAATCCGCATGGGCATCTCCAACAGTTCTAACCATCTGCGCACTGCACGACTGAATGTGCTGCAATCCGGTGCCGCCGCGCGTATTGGCGAAATGGATGGTTATCGTGCCGATTTAGCACGCACCGAGACGCGTATTAAACAAGCGCGCGAAGGCTTTAAACTCTATATGGATCGCAAGGCGAAAACGCCAGCGGATATTGCCCTCGACGAACCGCTGACCGCCAGCTTCAATGCCTATATTGATAAAGGCCTTAAGCCGATGATTGAATCGGCTAAGCAAGGCAGCTTTGAAGGCATTGTGGCGCAGGAAACTGACGTCACGCGTAAGCTGGATGACGCCTATAACGCCGTGCTGTTAAAGGCGATTAAAATCCGTACCGACCGCGCCGAAGCGATTAATGCCGCAGCGGCACATCAATCGCGCGTCGGTTTTATTGCTATGGCTATCGCATTTGTCGCCGCATTAGTGTTAGTGCTGTTGACCTTCGTGTTCCTGCGTCGCGTGGTGATTAACCCGCTGCGCCAATCCGTTGACCGCATCGAACGTATTGCGCAAGGCGATTTGACCGCACCGGAGCAAGCCTATGGCCGCAGCGAGATTGGTAGCTTGCTGCATAATCTGCAACTGATGCAGGCCTCGCTGGTGCGTACTGTAGGCACGGTGCGTGAAGGTGCGGTGGCGATTTATCAGGGTTCCAGCGAGATCTCAGCTGGCAACACCGACCTCTCATCGCGAACTGAAGAGCAAGCTTCAGCACTGGAGCAAACCGCCGCAAGCATGGAGCAGCTCACCGCAACAGTGAAACAGAATGCCGAGAACGCGCATCATGCCAGCCAGCTGGCTGCTGATGCCTCCGGCAAAGCGCGTAGCGGCGGCGATCTGGTGAGCGGCGTGGTGCAAACCATGAACAACATTTCTGGCAGCTCGAAGAAGATTGCCGAGATCACCAACGTCATTAACAGCATCGCCTTCCAGACCAATATTCTGGCGCTGAATGCCGCCGTCGAAGCGGCGCGTGCCGGTGAGCAAGGCCGTGGTTTTGCCGTGGTAGCCAGTGAAGTACGTAATCTGGCACAGCGCAGTGCGCAGGCGGCGAAAGAGATTGAAACCTTGATCGCGGAATCGGTAGGTTTGATTACCAACGGTTCACGCCAGGTCGGTGAAGCCGGTAATACCATGGGCGAGATTGTTGAGGCGGTGCGTCGCGTGACGGACATTATGGCGGAAATTGCTGCCGCGTCCGATGAGCAGAGCCGTGGCATCCAGCAGGTTAGCCTGGCGGTGACCGAGATGGATAACGTGACGCAGCAGAACGCATCGCTGGTTGAGGAAGCCTCTTCGGCAGCGGCTTCGCTGGAAGACCAGGCTGGCCGATTGACGCAGGCGGTAGCGGTGTTCCGTTTGAATGATGCGCCAGTTGCGCAAGTGGCTAAAGCGGCGCAGTCCGGGTTGCGTACGCCGAATCTGGCGCCGCGTCCGGCATTGGCGACCTCGGGAAATGATAACTGGGAGACGTTTTAAGCGTTGAATTTGCAGAGGTCGCCATGAATGGCGACCCTACAACTCAAGTGCGCATTTATGCGCACCTGGCATCAAGCCCCTTGATACGGCTCAACAAACACGCCTTCGGCATGATCGCTTTCATTAAAGAACCAAATCCCCAGCGGGTAATCTTCCAACGCTACCAGATACATGGTGCCCTCATTGAATGCTTCCACTGCCAGCACCGTACCCACACGACGCGGGCCGCCATCGGTTTTAACCGTAACGCGATCGTTCACCTTCATTGATTACTCTCCACAAATTGTCCTGCGACACAGTCTAACGGAAGATAATCAACACTGCCTGATCGCGATCAGCGTCGGGCGATAACCCACACCGCATGAACGATACCGGGAATGTAGCCGCACAGCGTCAGCAGAATATTAAGCCAGAACGCCCCGCCGAACCCGACCTGCAAGAACACGCCCAGTGGCGGTACCAAAATGGCGATGACAATACGTAAAAAGTCCATATTCACTCCCTGATATCACTTAACAATCAATCGCTAAGCATAGACGCTGTTACGCACTGTGCACTTAAAGGCAGGTAAAACTCTGTCAAGATGCGCTTTTTCGCTTTCTTAACGTTTCATAGAGAGACTTTTGACGCGGGCTGCTCGTACACTTCTCCTCACTGCACCAACCCCAAAGGCGCAGTCAACCTAAAAGTAACAAGGATTTTTGCCCGCGCAGCGCGGGCTTTTTTTTGTCTGCAATTTGCCCGCGACGCCCTCTTTTCAGCACCGTCTATACTGTTAATTCATCCAATCGCCTCTGGGAGGGCGCTATGACGACGGCAAAAGAGTACAGCGAGAATGTGCAGCGCGAAGTCAATATTGATGTCGATGCGCTGCTGGAGGCGATTCAGAAAAGAACGTCGGGCGAGATACAAGAGTTTATGGAAGCCGAAAACGCCCATCGCGTCAAAGTGAACGGCGAGGCTTATGACTCTTATACCGATTTAGCGGAAGCCTTCGAACTCGACATTCGCGACTTCGCCATCAGTGAAGTAAACCGTTGAAATCGATTCTAAAAAAATACCCGGCGGGATGGCCGGGTAAAATAAATCAGTAAATTCGTTACACCAGGGAATTCTTAACACCCGGTCAGATTACGCCTTAGTCCGATTAAGACAAGTCTTATCCCTGCATGTAAATCGAACAATTTTGTATAACCATTCATGCGAATCGCCCTACGCACCGCGTCACCGCTGGTTTCAGCTGTGCACGAAATGTGCATCGCGCATCCTGTCACCTCTGCTGTTTAAGAATTATCCTGGTTGTCGCTGGTCGGGTCGCCGGAAAAAGTGTGATCGTGATTCCGCTATTATACTGATTACTCTTCGCTTTACGGATGCCACTGGCGTAAGGAGTGTGATGATGCTGAGTCTTAACTCTTCCCTGATGATCGTTACCGATCTTGATGGCTCATTACTTGATCATCATGACTACAACTGGGATGCGGCCAGTGAATGGCTGGCGCGTCTGAAACAACATCAGATTCCGCTGGTGATTTGTTCCAGCAAAACGGCGGCAGAGATTATTCCACTGCAAAAGAAGTTGGGCATTGTTGGCGCACCCTTTATTGCTGAAAACGGTGCACGCGTGGTGCTGGGCGGAGAACAGACGCCGCCGACCGAAACCAGCTCTGGCTATCATGCGCTGTGCCAGACGCTACACGGGTTGCAAGCGCGATTCCGCTTTAACGGTTTTCATGAATTTAGCGATGCCGAAGTAGCACGCTTCACCGGATTAACGCTCACCGAA
The DNA here is from genome assembly GCF_014193275.1 of Enterobacter sp. Sphag1F. NCBI lineage: Bacteria > Pseudomonadati > Pseudomonadota > Gammaproteobacteria > Enterobacterales > Enterobacteriaceae > Enterobacter > Enterobacter sp. Sphag1F. The sequence goes on from NZ_JACHZD010000001.1 coordinate 566,266, forward strand.
GCCAGCCAAAGCCGCCTGCGCGAAGCATCGGAAGTAGTGCTGTGGCGCGATGATGAACACCGTTTGCAGGAATTTCGTGAGGCGCTTGCCGAGCACCATCTGGCGTTAACTCAGGGCGGACGCTTCTGGCATGTGATGCCCGCCGGCACCGGCAAAGGCATCGCGCTGGCGGAAATCCAGCAGCATCTTGCCGCGCAAGAAGGAGAATCGCGCATCACTATCGGCCTGGGCGATGGCCCAAACGATGTGCCGATGCTGGAGCGCGTTGATTATGCCGTGGTGATAAAAGGCTTCAGCAAAACGCCGGTTGAACTGCAACGCTCCGATACCGAGAACGTTTACCACACCGCGCACGTCGGTCCGCAGGGCTGGCGTGAAGGTCTGGACTATTTTCTTGCCGAGTAACGGCCTTTAACCAGAAGGATGAGACGATGAGTGATTTTTACCAGAATGGTGTCATTACTAATTTCCATAATCTCACCCACCGCAGCGTCGAATCGCTGGAAAAGGAGATGGTGCGCTTCTCGCGCAAACGCAAAATGGGGCTGATTTTGCCGTCGCTGTTTTCGGAACTGGAAGGCCCGGCGCTGGATAACATTGTTAACGAACTGGCGAAAGTGCCCTATCTGGATGAGATCGTGATTGGCCTTGACCGCGCCGATCGCGACCAGTTTCTCTTTGCGCGCGAGTTCTTCTCTCGCCTGCCGCAGCGCCATCGCATCTTGTGGAACGACGGGCCGCGTCTGAAAGCGCTGGACGCCGAACTGGATAAAGAGGGTTTGTCACCGAGCCAACCCGGTAAAGGCCGCAATGTGTGGTTCTGTACCGGCTACACGTTGGCTTCCGATCGCACCCAATGCGTGGCGCTGCACGACTGCGATATCGTCACCTACGAACGCGGCATGCTGGCACGTTTGCTCTATCCGCTGGCCAATCCGTCGTTTCAGTACGAGTTTTGCAAAGGCTTCTACGCGCGCGTGGCCGATGGCAAATTGAATGGCCGCGTTGGACGTTTGCTGGTCGGTCCGCTGCTGCGCTCCTTACAGAAAGTCTACGGTCACTCGGAATATCTCGATTACCTCACCAGCTTCCGCTATCCGCTCTCTGGCGAGTTTGCCATGCGCACGCACGTGCTCAACGGCATCAAGATTCCCGGCGATTGGGGATTAGAGATTGGCGTGCTGTCGGAGATTTATCGTAACTACACCACGCGCCAGACCTGTCAGGTGGAGATTGCCGATAACTACGACCACAAACATCAGCCGCTGGCGGAAGATGATGGCACCGGCGGTTTGAAGCGCATGAGTAATGACATCGTGCAGTCGCTATTGCGTAAGCTGGCGACCATGGGCGTGCCGCTCACCAGCGATTCGTTCCGCGTATTGAAGGCCACTTACTACCGCAATGCGCTGGATATGATGGAGATCTACAACCACGAGGCCACCATGAACGGCCTGAAGTTTGATCAGCACATTGAAGAAGCGGCGGTGGAAATGTTCACTCAGGCGATTCTCGATGCCGGACAAGCCTTTATTGAGCGTCCGAACGAGAAACCGTTTATTCCCAGCTGGAGCCGGGTGCAATCGGCTTTCCCGGATATTCTGCAGCGTATTTACCAGGCCGTCGAAGAGGATAACGACGGCAAGGTTTAATCCGCTGCGCAGACGCGATTGCGCCCGCCGGTCTTCGCCAGATAGAGCCTGCTGTCCGCGCTGGCCTGCAGGCTCTCAGCCTCATAATCGCCCTGCTCTTCACTGCCGCTGACGCCCGCCGAAAGCGTAATGCCAAAGGTGGTGCTGGCGTTAACCAGAATGGTTTTCGCCTCCAACCGCACGCGAATCCGCTCCGCCACCGCCTGTGCCTCTGCCAATGTAGTTTCTGGCAGCACAATGCAGAACTCTTCCCCGCCGACGCGTCCAGCGACATCGTATTTGCGTAGCGTGTGGCTGATCACGCTCGCCACGCGGATAATGGCCTGATCGCCGGCCTGATGTCCCCAGGTATCGTTGACCTTTTTGAAATGATCGATATCCAGCTGAATTACCGCCAGCGGCGTTTGCTGCTGCTGGCCGCGCGCCGCCAGCGCATCAAATTGCTCGAAGAAGGCACTGCGATTGAGCAGGCGTGTCAAACCATCATAATTTGCCCGCCACACCAGTTTGGCCGACATATCATTCAGGCGGCGCACCAAACGAAAGATCACCTGATGCGCCGCCACCAGCAGCAGCACAAACACCAGCCACATGCCCACCATAAACAGCGCCACGCGGCCTAACTCTTGTGAAAAGCCTTGCTTCAGACTTTGAACATTGACGATGTAGGCATCAACGTTCCTGAGTTTGCTCCAGGTAATAAACTGCGTTCCGAGCCGCGAAACGCCGGCTGGACTCTGCAGAATTTGCTGCTCTAACAAGGCCTTTTGTTCTGCGGTTAATGGCTGGTCGTTGGGTGCAGTCAATCGGGTAATTTCATGCAGTGAGCGATCCAGCAATACCATTTTGCCCTGCAATGAGCTGTTGCGCGCGGATGCAAGCAAGGCATGGATACGCGACTGAGTGAAATCCATCGACAGCACGCCGTACCAATAACCTTCGCTGATAATCGGCGTGCTGACCGTCATCATCAACCCTTCATCAAATAAGCCCTGATAACCTTCGGTCCAGCGCAGGCGTGCATGCAGCGGATTGTGCGGATCCTGATCGCGGAAATAGGGGCGCTGGATCATGGTGGCGTAGCTCTCTTCCAGCTCCTGCGCGTTTTGCGGCGGACGCGAACTGATGTAGAAACCGGCTCGCGAGATGTACCAGAAGCGGGAATGAAAATCCTGTTTGGTATCGCCAAACTGCAGGATAAAGCTGAACTCCAGCGCCGCACGCAGCTCATGATCGATATGGGTATCGTCACGCGATAACAGCGGGTCGCGAGTTAGCCAGCTATCGCCGACGCCGTTTATCGGCATGCTGCGCGGGCTGGATAGCTGTAACTGCCACGGATTCTGCTGACGCAACTGCTGAAAGCGCGCCACCGTTTCGCGCGCGTGATCGGAATCGAGCGGATGGGTCAGCGCGTAGTTGAGCATTTGCTGGTAATAGAGCAGCTCGTCCAGGCTCTCCTGGAACTGGCTGTCGAGGTTTTTCTGCACGTCGGATAACTGCGCGCGTTGACGCTGTTCGTAATTGTTTTTCAGCTCAAAAGCTTCATGCACGGTGAGAAAAGCGGAGAAGAGAAAGACCGCCAGAAAGCAGAGATGGACCGGTATAAATGGACTTTTCCAACGCGATAATTGAGGGGAGTTTGGCATGTGCATCCCTGCTTCGAAAAGAGGCGAATGCGCAAAGTGTAGTCAGTTTGGGAAAAAATTTATAGGCAGGGATCAAAGGTAAATCATTGAGCTACAACTCCATTCGGGACGGCAAAAACCGTCCCGAATGGATTCAACTGGCCAGCTGTTGCGCGCTTGATAAGTGACTGAGTTCGTCACTGTGGAACGCCTCACGTCGCACGCTATAACCATCATACCAACGACACTCTACCATTCCGCTGGCATAGCCGGTGACCACCATGGTGGGTCCGCCCTGTTTGTGCTGAACTTCGTCACTGATTGCAAAGATCATACCGCACCTCCCTCTTTCATCGTTAAATGACCGAGTTTAGGTATAGCAGCTGTGACCGACTTTTTCCTATACGATAAATCTATTACTTCTACTAAATCAGAATAAGCAGTTAAAAACTCTGTAAATAAAAAAAGCCGACAAGATTTATTGTCGGCTTTGATAGCACTTCCCGAACAGGAAAATTAGATTTTGCAGCCTTCGCAGTCCGCTTCGTCGCTGATATCAGCAGGGACTTCGTTGGCTTTCTCTGCCGCTTTGGCTTCAGCCTGTTCCAGCTGTGCATCGATATCAAATTCAAACATATCGTCGTTCATCATCGTTCTCCTGACCGTGATTAGAAATTTACAGCGCTTTATAACTGCTAGCCGCGCAGCTTAGCAATCAGATTTACGCCTAACAGCACGATCGACCCAATGATAAAGCCGATCACCAGATTGGCGCCGTTGCTCAGCAGTGCCGAGACCAAACCGTTGAATCCGGCGCTGTATTCGCTGATGGCGTGATGTAACGGCGTAATGCCGTGCACCACAATGCCGCCACCAACCAAAAACATCGCGAGGGTACCGACCAGCGTTAAGGCTTTCATTAACCAGGGCGCAAAGGCAAGCAATACGCCGCCAATCGCCTGCGCGACGGTAGAAGATTTCTCTTTAAGCCAGAATCCCAAATCATCGATTTTGACAATCATCGCCACAATGCCGTACACGCCGATGGTCACCAGAATTGCGACGCCCGCCAGAATCAACACCTGATTCAGCAGCGGCGCCTCTGAAACGATGCCCAGCGTGATGGCGACAATTTCTGCCGAGAGGATAAAGTCGGTGCGCACCGCGCCTTTGACTTTATCTTTTTCGAACGCACGCGGATCCTGCTGCGCCAGTTTATCGAGACGCTGTTGACGCGCTTCCGGACTCTGCTCAGCCTTATCGTGATTCAGGCTATGCAGCACTTTCTCCACGCCCTCGTAGCAGAGGTATGCGCCACCAATCATCAGTAACGGCGTGATCAACCAGGGCGCAAAAGCCGAGATCAATAACGCCAGCGGCACCAGAATTAATTTATTGAGAAAGGAGCCTTTTGCCACGCTCCATACAACCGGCAATTCACGGTTGGCTTTGACACCGCTAACCTGCTGCGCATTCAGCGACAGATCGTCACCCAATACGCCTGCGGTCTTCTTTGCCGCAACTTTGCCCATTACCGAGATATCGTCGAGCAGTGTTGCAATATCATCCAGAAGTGTAAGTAAACTGGTTCCTGCCAAAGTGGTATTCCTTATTATTCCGGTTCGTGATCCTGACAACAGGGGCAACGCTCAATCGCCGTCACTGACATATCGGCGATGCCCGCACAGTCCCATTCAACGCGTAATGGCCCCGTCAGATCCCCGGCGTGCAAATACTTGCTCACCGGACTTTCCGTCATGCCGCTGATCTCTTCGGTGGCGACCAGCCGATCGCCAAGATAAATGCGCGCCGTGGCTTGGGTTGTCACCATCCGCTCATCGCGGAGTTGATACAGGCGCTTAACGGTAAGTTTGATGCTGCTCATGGCTCATTCCGCGTCCCAGAGAAAAGGGAGATCTAAACTGTTATGGCGGCTAAAAGCAACAATCTCGCACTATTCAACGCGATAGTGATGCAAGCCCTGATGGTCGATTTCGCTGCTGTCGGTTGCCGCCAGCAGCCACTCTTCTAAACGTTCAATCAGCGCGCTGTCCTCCAGCTGCAGTTTGCCGCGCAGCGCGCACTCCCAAACAATCAGTACTTTCCAGCCTCCTTCGCGTAGTTGTTCGACGTAACGCCGGTCGCGCTCAACGTTACTGTTAATTTTGCCACTCCAGAATTCGGTACGCGTGGCGGGCATCTTAAATAAGTAGCAGTGATGACGATGCCAGAAGCAGCCGTGAACAAAAATAATCGCTTTCTCGGCGGGCAGGACAAAATCCGGGCGGCCCGGTAGCGCTTTATCCTGCACGCGATAGGTGAAGCCGCGATCTTTAAGAATCAACGCAATACGCTGTTCAATCGCGGTATCCTGATTGCGAATGGCGCGCATGTTTTTGCTGCGAATGGCTTGCGAGTGAACGTCTGCCATAGCGTCTCCTTGTATTAGCGCTTCTTCAACTTTAGCGGCTTAGGCCAAAAGCGAAAGCACACCGCACGCCAATTTCCTCGTTGCGTGATGAGTGTTAGCATAGCCGCTTCACTGTTAAGGAAAAACGCATGCTCGCTATCGACCCCGTCTCGCCCTCCCCGTTTACCGCCAATCAGGATGACGCGACGTCGCTGTTACTGCAGGTGCTCGATATCTATGCCGCACGCGATGTGGTTATTACCTTAACCGAAGCCGGTGGCCGCGACTGGAGCGTGCCGCGTTTGAATCGTATTCGCGCCGGTAAAAGTGCCGCGCCGGCGCTCTCCAGCCGCGAAGTCGCCAGCCTGCAGGCCTTGCTGCCGCAGCGTCCGGCGCATTATGACGACGCCAAATTCCAGTTTGTTGATCTGTTTGCCGGTATCGGCGGCATTCGCCGTGGCTTTGAGCAAATTGGCGGACAGTGCGTGTTCACCAGCGAATGGAATAAAGAAGCGGTGCGCACCTACAAAGCTAACCTGTATAGCGATCCGCAGTTGCACTACTTCAACAGTGATATTCGTCTGGTGACGCAGCCGGCAGGCATTAGCGATGAGCAGGAAATTTATCAGCATATCGATCGCACCATTCCCGATCATCAGGTGCTGCTGGCCGGTTTTCCTTGCCAGCCCTTCTCGCTGGCGGGCGTGAGCAAGAAGAATGCGCTGGGTCGCGCACATGGTTTTGAGTGTGAAGCGCAAGGTACGCTGTTCTTCGATGTGGCGCGCATTCTCGCCGCGAAAAAGCCGCCGTTCTTCGTGCTGGAGAACGTGAAAAACCTCAAGAGCCACGACAAAGGCCGCACCTTCGCCATCATCATGGCCACGCTGGATGAACTCGGTTATGACGTGGCGGATGCCAACGACAGCGGTTTGCCGGATGCCAAGGTTATCGATGCGCGCCATTTTCTGCCGCAGCATCGCGAGCGCATTGTGCTGGTGGGCATTCGTCGCGACAGCGGGCTCAGCAAAGGTTTCTCGTTGCGCGCCCTGCCCGCGCTCTATCCGCAAAATGTGCCGTCACTTCACAGCCTGCTGGAAACCCAGCCGGAAGCGAAATACACGCTGTCGCCAACGTTGTGGAATTATCTCTATCAATACGCGAAAAAGCATAAAGCCAAAGGCAACGGCTTCGGCTTTGGCCTAAACGATCCGCGTAATCTGAACATTTGTGTGCGTACCTTATCGGCGCGCTATTACAAAGATGGTTCGGAAATCCTCATCGATCGCGGCTGGGATCACGCGTTAGGCGAAACTGATTTCCAGCAGGCTGAGAATATGGCGCGCCGTCCGCGTCGTTTAACTCCGCGCGAATGTGCCCGCCTGATGGGTTTTGAAGCGCCGGGAGAAGCCAAACTGCGCATTCCGGTGTCCGATACGCAAGCCTACAAGCAGTTCGGCAACTCGGTGGTGGTGCCGGTATTTGCTGCGGTGGCGCAATTGTTATTACCGTTGATTGAACAGTACGCCGCGCAAAAGGCGTAGCTATTCAGGACCACAATTTTATTTAGGGCCGCGCTTTATGCTGTTTTCCGCCTAATCGCGCCCGCTGTCACCAAACTGTCACGCGTGCTGCCAATACTCCTGTTTTATTTTTTGGAGGCGTGTGATGTCACTCCTGTCCGTTATCTCTCTGCCGCTGCGGCTGCGCGCGCGGTTATCCCTGAAAATTCCGTTGTGGCTCACCAGTTTGCGTAGCCAGTTTTTGCTGTTTATCGTGCTGTTCTGCGCGCTGCAGTTTGCCGGTGTGCTGCTGCTGAATACCCACGTCAATCAGACGCAAACTTCGCTGCAGCAGGCGAATCAACTGCGTGAACGTCTGGCCCTGCTGGATAAAGCACGTATCGAACTGCTCACCGCCAGCGATAACAGCCATCGCGCCGGCATCTATCTGATGCAGGATCAGCAAAGTGGCTCAGTCGATAGCTGGAAAAGTCTGGCTGCAGCGGCCGATGACTCTTTAAAAAATGCACAGCAACAGTTCGCCGCCTACCACGCCAATGCAGATAGCCCGCTGGCGCAAGGTTTCGCCATGCTGGCGGAAGGATTGCAGGAGCAGCTGAAAGGATTGGCGGCCAATGACATTAACGCCTTTTTTATGGTGCCGATGCAGGCGTTTCAGCAACAGTTTAATGATGCCTGGTTCAGTGAAATCGAGCAGGCTAATCATCAGCTCAGCAGCGTGAATCAGAACACGCTTAGCACCTTGAAGCTGAGCCGCAATATGTCGCTGATTGTCAGCGCGGTGCTGATGGCGCTGTTAGTGCTGGCCTCCAGCCTGCTGATGCGCGGCGTGCTGTTGCCGCTGCGTCGCGCTAACGCGCAGCTGGAACAGATCGCCACCGGTGATCTGGTCGATGCGCAAAACCATCCGCGTCGCCAGTCCCTGGAAACGCGCCAGCTGTTCCAGTCGATTGATACCATGCGGCTCGGCTTGCAACAGATTGTGCGCGACATCAACACGGTGGCAGTCAGCGTCGCCGCCGGTGCCGAGGATATGCAGCAGCACAACGAAAAAGTGATGCAGCAACATCAGAAGCAAAATGCCAGCTTCCATCACTTGTCGCAGCGCCTGGATCGCGTTTCGGAAGAGGTGGAGATCGGTGCACAGTTCTCGCAGCAGGCAACGCAGGAAGCACAATCAGCCGATGCGTTGATGCGTAACTGCGCGGTAGAGGTCGATAAGATGGAAACCCAGATGCAGCAAATTGTCACCGCATCGGATGATATCGCCGGGATTGTGGGCATGCTGGATGACTTGTCGATGCAGACGCGGTTGTTATCGCTGAACGCCGCAATTGAGTCGGCACATGCGGGCGCTTATGGGCGGAGCTTCTCGGTGGTCGCCAAAGAGATGGGCTTGCTCTCGCAGCAAAGCGGTACTTCCACGCGCCAGATTGATGGCTTGATTCAGCATACACAGCAACATGTGCATGATGGCTTCGATAAGGTGAAAGCGCTGGAAGTGTTGTTCGCGCAGATCAGCGCTGCGGTGTCTGGCGTGGTAACGCAGCTGAACGAGCTGCAGCAAAACAGTGCTGCGCAAAGCCATCGGGTGAAAAAGATTGCGCTGGAAGTGGTGGAGATGAGCGGACAGCTACAGCAAAACGAAGTGCTGAACGCCCATCAGGTGCAATCGGCGGTGCAATTGCGCGAGTTATCGGACCGCCTGGCGCAGCGCGCGCAGCAGTTCCGTATTTAATCTGCAGGCATAAAAAAACCCGTCAATGACGGGTTTTTTCGCTTATTTCTTCTTCTTACTTTTCTTCAGCAGCGCACGAATCTGCTTCAATTCTGCGGCGGAGAGCTGATCTTCCACGGCTTCCTGGGTATCCAGACTATCAATGGCCGGTTGCGCACCCGCATCTAAACTGGCCTGCAAGCGATTAACGATCTCCTGACTCATGGAGATTTGGTTATCAGCGGCTAACTGTTTGATGTGCTCTTTCAGTGCCGGGTCAATTTTAATGGTTAAGTTAACGGTCTCGGTCATTTTCATACTCCCTTTTGATTTACAACAACGTAGCGGAAGCAGATGAAAGTTAACAGACTGTCATAAAAATTTAATATTACGAGTGTATAGGGCTGAAATCCCTTAACACCGATTCATCAACCGACGTCAGATTGCCCTGCAACTCAGCGCACAGTTTGCCCATATAGTGCACGAGAAAATCCGCGTTATGTTCCGCTAACAGGCGCCCGGCTTCGGTTTGCATGGTTTGCGGTAAACCCAGCAGTTTTTTCTGGAAGTGATCCAACGTCCACTTCACGTCATCCAGTTCACGCTCTTTTCCTAACGGATCTTCGCTGTCGAACAGCGGACGACCTAACGCGCCTGCCGTGTAGAAAACCCGCGCCAGGCCGATAGCACCTAATGATTCGAGACGATCGGCGTCCTGCACAATTTTCGCTTCCAGCGTTTGTGGCGCGATACGCGCGCTAAAGCTGTGAGCCTGCACCGCGTGAGCGACGGCATCCAGCAGTTCGAACGGGAAGTCCGGGAAATCCTGCTGCAGAATGCGGCGCGTCTCTTCCGCAGCATAGGTTGAGGCTAAATGACGTTCAGGATGGTTTTTCGGCAGGTTAACCACATCGTGAAAGTAGCAGGCGGTCATAACGATCATAGGATCGGCGTCGCTGTGCTGCATGATGCGCTTTGCACTCATCCAGACGCGGCGCAGGTGCGCGATATCGTGGGCTTTGTCGTCATGCAGCCAATTGAGCTGCAGCCAGTTCTCGTAGCGTTGTTGCCAGTGAGTAAGTGACATCGTGCTTCTCCTGTTATTGCTGTTATCTAAGTTCCTGCGGACATCATAGCGGCCTGGTCATGACACTTTTTTTACATCCTTCCAGGATGTGCAAAGCGTAAAAATGAGATCCCGATCTTGTTATAGCGCTGTTAACGTCACTTGCACAGCAGCCATTACGATTTCGGCATTTCCTTAGCGCGTTTTAGTTAAATAACTCTGTTCAACAGGCTTAATATATTCGCGTCATCAACAAATTTCGCTTTAGCGCTAAATTCCAGTTATATGCGCTGATATATGCGGCTTCTTAAGGGCAGATCAACACGGCATTATCTGAAAAGGTTCCCATTCTGGGCTTTATAACGTACTGTATCTGGAAAAATTCTGGCTTCGGATCCCTTGCGAAGTCCTTTTCAGCACACATTTTGCTTATGAACCATTTTTAAAATCTAAAATTGCCAGATTAGCCTGATACTAAGGCGACAAATTATTAAGCAAACTGATTCAAACCCATTATGCTAGCTCTCACATCTACGGATGTTGGGGGATTCTTCGCAGTTTCCGGGTTTGTGACACAATAAGAGGTATGCAATGAAAGAACGGCCGATTCTTTTTTCCGAACAGCGGGTGCGCGCCCTGCTGGTTGGCCAGCAAACGCAGACCCGGCGCATTATGAAAACTCAAGCTTTCGGTCCGGGTCAGGATCACCATGAAGGCGTACACGCGTTTGACGTCAGCGCCAATCATCTGCACGGCTATAAATTGATGTCGATGACCGATGTCAGTTCGCACTGCCCATTTGGTCAGGCGGGCGATGGTTTGTGGGTGCGTGAAACCTGGCGCGGCCCGATTGTGCCGGAAAACTTACTGGCGGATTACGAACGCGATCCCCTGCCGTTCCGCAATGCGGCGTATTGCCAATATCGCGCTGACAGCAATGAGTTGGGACAGCTGGATGAGAATTTGCAGAATGCCGAGCAGTTTGGCTGGCAGACCGCCATTCATATGCCGCGCTGGGCCAGCCGCATCGATCTGCAAATTACCTCGGTACGTGCCGAGAAGATTCAGGACATTAGTGAAGATGACATTATGGCGGAAGGCGTGCAGACCGATTCTCACTTCCTGAATAACTTCTTCACCATGAATATGAATTCTGAATCGCCGAAAGAAGCGTACCGCAAAGCGTGGCAGAAACAGTACGGCGCCACCAGCTGGGAAGTGAACCCGTGGGTTTGGGTGATCGCGTTTCAGCGGGTTGAACGCTAAAGATAAACGCTGCGAAGCATGCAAACGTAGGGTCGTCATTCATGACGACCTTTTTTATTTCCTCACCATGACTTTCCCGCTTTGCCACGCCAATCACAGACAAATCCTCGGCTAACTGGTTGAATAGCCGGCTTTGATTACGCGCTGGTAATTCCTCCTTTGCCGCGCCAGGATACTGTTTTCGTCTGAAGAGTGAGTGACGCAATGTTCAAATGGCCGTGGCATGCGCAAATAGAGACTTCAGTACTGGCGCTTCCCTGGCAACAGGCGCTGGCGCAGCCAATCTTTTCACTGCTCGATCCTGATGAAAAAACCGCACTGGTTACGCTGGCACAACGCTTCCTGCAGCAGAAAAAAATCTCGCCGCTGCAAGGCCTGCAGCTCGACGAACTGTTGCTGACACGTCTGGCGCTGCTGTTTTGTTTGCCGGTGTTGAAGCTTGGACTCGAATGGCTCGATGGCTTCCATGAAGTGCTGATCTATCCCGAGCCGTTCAACGTCGACGATCGCTGGGAAGATGATAACGGTCTGGTGCACCACGCGCCGGCAGTGCACGCCGGACAAAGCTGGACGCAAGGTCCGGTAGTGTTAAACGCGTTGGATATTCAGGATTCACTCGATCTTTCCGGCTTTAACCTGGTGATCCACGAAGTGGCGCATAAACTCGATGCGCGCGGCAGCGGTTACACCAGCGGCATTCCGGTGATGGCGCTACGTGATGTCGCCAGCTGGGAGAAAGATTTGCAGCAGGCGATGGCAGAAATTGAAGCTGAAGTTGAATTAGTCGGTGAACAGGCGGCAACCATCGATCCCTACGCCGCCAGCGATGCAGCAGAGTGTTTCGCGGTGCTGTCAGAGTATTTCTTCAGCGCACCGGATTTACTGGCAAACCGCTTCCCGGTGATGTATCGCCATCTGCAGCAGTTCTATCGTCAGGATCCACTGGCGCGATTGGCGATGCTAACAGCAGAACCTGCTTAAATCGCGATCGCTTTGTACTAATGCTAGCCAGTTGAATACAAATGTGTTTTAAGCTGTTGACACCTGCAAGGGGCGCCATTAATATTCGCCTCGTTCACACGATTCCTCTGTAGTTCAGTCGGTAGAACGGCGGACTGTTAATCCGTATGTCACTGGTTCGAGTCCAGTCAGAGGAGCCATATTTAGAGAAGCCCGCTTAGGAAACTAAGCGGGCTTTTTGCTTTTCTTATATCCTTCCCTACCGTTCATTTTTGAACCTTTTTGGCATAATTTTGCTTGTCTGAGGGTAAAAGAATTACCAATCAATGCAAAAGTATCAAAAATGATACTTTACACTTCTTGATTCCATTTTTTTAGTCGAAATTGCATGAAAACGCGCTAAAGGTTCAAAAATGAACTTTTTAGTATTATATTCAGGAAATGTAGATGCATGCTGCTTAAAAAAATGGGGAAAGTGTCATAAATGAACCTTGACGAAATTAGGTCTCTGCTTAAAAGCCTCTCTCATGCAGACAAGAAGAAATTGCTCGATGAGTGGACATTTGATGTTCAACGTTCCACTGAATTCGCAGCATCCGATAAGCCTACTTTGACTGCCCTTGAGCTTTTATTACTGCCACCCATACTGATCAATGAGTTGAAGCGGCAAAATATCACCTATGAAGAGATGGCGATGCAAATTGGCGTGTCTATCTCAACCTTCAAAAGAATGATCGCCAATCCTGCTGCCGCAAAGGCAATGAATCTTCATGCCTTGCTTAAGGAACTCGGAATAAAAGTATGGCTCGAAAAATAGAGGTGTGGCTCTATGACAAGTCTGTCGGTACCTTGACAGAGGAAGACGTCGGTTTCACTTTCTGTTACCGGGACGATTATAGCGGTCGCGCGATTTCATTAAGTATGCCGGTAAGGCGAGAACCTTATTTTAATGAAGAGCTCCATCCTTTCTTCAAAGGGTTGGCACCAGAAGGTTGGTTACGCAAACGATATTCAGAAATTCAAAAAATTGATGATAAAGATCTATTTGGATTACTCATGCAGAACGGTAACGACTTGCTTGGTGCAGTAGTACTCAAGGAGATAACATCATGAATTCAGCATGCTGCCTGATAAATTTAGCTCAACTCAAAGAATCCGAGCTTGAAACGAACTATTCCCTTAAAGGCATTAAGCATCTGTTTGGTAGTGTAAAAGTTGCCCTTAGATTGCCCTTCACGCGTCGTCAGTTTATTCAGGAACTGCCTGAACGTCAGAAAGGCATGAGTATTTCCGGCTATCAACCCAAGCTGTCACTGCGTCTTGAAAAGGGGGAACTGCAGGTTGTTAGTAATAATGGCACTTATATTCTTAAACCTTCGCCTGAAGAGTATCCACATCTGGCGGAAAATGAGCATGCCACAATGTGCGTCATGCAACGTCTAAAATTTAACGTACCTCCCTTTGGCTTAATCCCCTTTCAGCCTGAAAAAGGCCGACCAGATGAGTTGGCCTTTGTGATCAAAAGATATGATCGCTTAGATGAAGATCTGACCCGATTGCATCAGGAGCAATTGGACGGCGCGATGGGACTCGATGATAAATATGGCAAAATTGATAATAAAAAAGCCATCAGTTATGAGAGAGCTGCCAAATTTTTGAATAGCGCAGTCAGCAATAGTTTAAACAGTAAGCGCGACCTTTTTTTACGCATCGTCTATGCCTATGTGCTCGGGAATAATGATTTTCATCTGCGTAATATCGGGATCATACATCCCGAAACAGGACCCGCTTACCTTGCGCCGGTGTATGATTTTATCAGCGTGGTACCCTATCCTGCTGCATTTGGCGAGTACTTAGCGCTGCCTCTGCTCGAATGTGAAGAAAATGATGCCGGGAGTGCGCCAGGAATTGATTCATGCTATGGGGAATATGTCGGTGCGGACTTTATCCTGCTTGCTCAGGGTATGGATATTCAACCCGCGCTGGCCCGCAAATGGTTGGTCGATGTGGTGAAAAGTCACTCGCTGATCATTGCTACCTACGCTGAAAGCCATATGCCTGAAGAACAGCGTAACCTCGTACTTGATTATGTCGCACGCAGAATGACGTTATTGGCCGTAACCGAACTGTAACGCGTCTTGCTCGCCTAATCACAGACATAAAAAAACCCGCTGGCCTGGAGCGGGTTCTTTATTCATCAGCGCACAGTTCATTCCAGTAGCTGTAGCGGATCACATGGTGCAGGCGCCTATCTCTCATAATAGCGATACACCGAAGGATGGAACTCAACGCCGTACAGTTGGCTAATGGGAATCAACAGGTCGATATGGTTGCTGAGATCGAATTCGCGTTCTTCTGCGGGTCCAGTCTCGCCATTGATCAGTTGGTTAAACCACTGCTGCAAGAGGTTTTTCATTGTCAGCTGCTCCACAAATGATTGAGGCTGACAGTAAACCGCATGCGCCCCTATAACCAAAACGATTAGTTGTGCGCTTCTTTGCCAAAAATTGCATAAAAGCGTCGCCATTTATGGCGACCTGGCCAATGCGTTATCCCCGACTCTTCGCCATCATCTTGCGATAATTGTTTAGCCATTTGCCGCTGTTGAGTCGCCACCAGAAAAATACGCCGCGCACCGTCCAGTCGAGGAACATGCCGAGCCACACGCCAATCACGCCCATTCCCAGCACAATCCCGAGGAAATAGCCGGCTACCACGCGTGCGCCCCACATGCTGAACATCGACACATACATGGTGTAACGTGCATCGCGCGCGCCTTTCAGGCTGGCGGGCAGCACCCAAGACGCAGTCCAGATCGGCATAAAGGCGGCATTAAGCCAAATCAAATGCTTAGTAACTGAGATGACTTCCGGATCGCGGCTGTAAAACTGCGCAAGCGTGCCGGCGAGCGGCACGGTGATTAGCGCCAGCGAACACAATCCAATCATCGCCAGCCAGAACACGTGTTTGATTTGCCGTTCCGCCTGCATCACCTGATTCAGCCCCAGCCTGCGCCCGGTAATAATGGTCGATGCCGATCCCAACGCGTTACCCGGCAGGTTAATCAGCGAAGCAATTGAGAAGGCGATAAAGTTACCGGCGATCTCATTGGTGCCCATGCCAGCGACAAAAATCTGCGTCAGCAATTTGCCGCCGTTAAACAGCACCGATTCAATACTGGCGGGCACGCCAATGCCCAACACTTCCATCAGAATGTTGCGGTCCCAGCGCCGGAAATAGCTGGCGATGGAGATTTTCAGTGCGGGCGTAATACCGCGATACAGCACGTATATCGCCGCTGCCGCACCGATATAACGCGAGATGGTTAAACCCAATCCGGCACCGACAAAGCCCAGCCCTTCCCAACCCATGCAGCCGTAAATCAGCACGCTACTGATCACGATGTTGAGAATGTTCATGCCGCCGTTGATCAGCATCGGGATTTTGGTATTACCCGCGCCGCGCAGCGCGCCACTGCCAATCAGCGCAATCGCCGCTGCAGGATAGCTCCACGCAGAGGTTTGCAGATAGCTCAGCGCCAGCTCTTTCACTTTGGGATCGGCGCTACCGGCAATCACATCAATGATCAGATGTCCCCAAAACTCGATGGCGATCACCAGCACAAACGCCAGCGCGGTCATCAATCCCAGCGACTGTCGCGTGGCGGCTCGCGCACGTTTGCCGTTGCGTTTTGCCAGGCTGAACGCCACCACCACCGTGGTGCCGAGATCGATGGCGGCAAAGAAGGAGATGATCACCATGTTGAAGCTGTCGGCCAGACCAACGCCAGCCATCGCTTCTTTACCCAGCCAGCTCACCAGGAAGGTACTGAGGACGCCCATCAGCATCACGCAAAGGTTTTCGATAAAGATGGGCACGGCTAATGGGGTGATTTCTCGCCAGAACAACGTACGGTAAGAGCGGCGTTTGGGATACCACGCCGTGTTTCTGACCGCCCGCATCACTGCTACGCCAGGATTTTGCAAGGGATTACCAAATCACTTTGGAGAGGAAGAAGAGTAATAATGATGATAGGCCACTGAGAATTATGCAAAGTGTTTCCCATCACCATTTAATCATTATTACAAACTTTTTGTCGCCACCACCGCAGGATCGGCTGCGCCCCCCAAATAGGCGCTGCGCACTTCATCATTGTTGAGTAGCTCGGCACCGCTACCGCTCAGGCGAATCTCGCCGTTCACCATCACATAACCGCGATCCGCCAGCTGCAATGCATGGCGGGCATTCTGCTCCACCAGAAACAGCGTCATGCCTTGCTGGGTCAACTCGCGCAGGATGCCAAAGATCTGCTTCACCACGATCGGCGCGAGGCCAAGGCTGGGTTCGTCGAGCAGCAATAACTTCGGTCGACTCATCAGCGCGCGAGCAATCGCCAGCATCTGCTGCTCGCCGCCGGAGAGCGTCATGGCGCGCTGCTTGCGCCGCTCCAGCAGGCGAGGAAACAGCTGATACATACGCTCTTTGTCCTCTTTGACAAACCGTTCACCGATGGCGATGGTACCCATCAGCAGGTTCTCTTCCACCGTCATATCCGGAAAGATGCGCCGCCCTTCCGGTGCCTGCGCAATGCCGCTGGCAGCGATGAAGTGTGTCGAGCGCTGGCTGATGGCTTCACCGCGCAAACGAATCTCGCCGCTGGCAATGCGCGGCTGACCAAAGATTGACATCAGCAGCGTGGATTTTCCCGCACCGTTAGCGCCAATCAGCGCCACGGTTTCGCCCTGATTCACCGTCAGCGATACCTGCTTTAGCGCCTGCAAAGGACCGTAAAATACATCGACCTGCTCAAAAGCCAGCATCGGTTCAGCCATGATCGCTCTCCTCTTCCGCGCCGAGATAGGCGGCAATCACTTTGGGATCGTGACGAATCTGCTGCGGCGTGCCCTGAGCAATCACATCGCCATGATCGAGCACCACGATGTGATCGGAAATGCGCATCACCATCGGCATATCGTGTTCAATCAGCAACACGCTGATGCGATGATCGGCGCGCAAACGATGCAGAATTTCGCTCAACGCCTCGGTTTCCACCGGATTCAGCCCGGCCGCCGGTTCATCCAGACAAATCAGCTCCGGGCGCGTACACATGGCGCGCGCGATCTCCAGCCGCCGTTGCTGACCGTAAGAGAGCGTACCGGCCAGGCGGTTGGCGCTGGCGACTAAATCGACGTTTTCCAGCCAGTAGAAAGCGCGATCCAGCGCGCGATTCTCCGCTTCACGGTAGCCGCGCGTGTTCAGCACGCCCGCCAGCAGCTGACGATTGACCTGCATATGCTGCGCCACCAGCAGGTTCTCAATCACCGACATCTCGCGGAACAGCCGAATATTTTGGAAAGTACGCGCCAGCCCGGCGCGGTTCACCAGATGCGCGCCGCCAAACATCTTGTACCAGAGCCGCGAGCCGAGCCGGGTGGGATTGATCCAGTCGCCCGCATGGATTTTCTGCCCCAGCACCTGAATCACATCGGTGCTGCGCTGGTTGGCGTTGAGCACAATGCGACCGCCGGTGGCGCGATAGAAGCCGGTCAGACAGTTAAACACCGTGGTTTTACCCGCGCCGTTGGGGCCAATCAGCGAGGTCACCGAACCGCGCTCCACCGCCAGGCTGACATCATTTAGCGCTTTGATGCCGCCAAAGCGCATCATCAGGTTGTTTACTTGCAGAATGGCATCACTCATGGCGCACTCCTTTTCGCAGCGGCACGCCGACGCGTGCGGTGCGCACCAGCCCGCGCGGCCGCCAAATCATCATCAGCACCATTAACATGCCGAACAGCAGCACGCGGTATTCGGCAAAGCTGCGCAGTAGCTCCGGCGCTACCGTCAGCACAAATGCCGCCAGCACCACGCCAAGCGTCGATCCCATGCCGCCGAGCACCACGATAGCGAGAATCAGCGCCGACTCAAAAAAGGTGAACGAGGTGGGATTGACGAAGCCCTGATAGCTGGCGAAAAACACCCCAGCAATCCCCGCCGTTGACGCGCCCAACATAAAGGCCGAAAGCTTAACCAGCACATGATTGAGCCCCATTGCGCGGCAGGCAATCTCATCTTCACGCAGCGCTTCCCAGGCACGACCAATCGGCATGCGCGTCAGGCGATGCTTGATCCACAGCACCAGCAATACCACCAGAACCAGCACCACATAGATGAAGATAAACTTCATATTTGGGTTGTAAGTGACATGCAAAAACTCGTGATACGGCACGCCGCCATCGCGCGCGCGGCGGGAAAACTCAAGGCCAAAGAAAGTCGGCGACGGCACAGAAACCCCGTTCGGACCGCCAGTAAAGGCCACCCAATTGGTCAGCACCAGACGAATGATTTCACCAAAGCCGAGCGTGACAATTGCCAGATAATCACCGTGCATACGCAGTACCGGGAACCCAAGCAGCGCACCGGCAAACGCCGCCAGCAGCGCCGCCAGCGGCAGCATGCTCCAGAAACCCAATCCGAGATATTGATAGCCCAGCGCCAGGCCGTACGCACCGATTGCATAAAAGGCGACGTAGCCGAGATCGAGTAATCCGGCGAGGCCAACCACAATGTTCAAACCCAGCCCGAGCAGCACATATATCAGGCCGAGAATCGCCACCGTCAGCAGGTATTTGCTGGAGAGGAACGGAAAGGCCAGCGCCACGATCAGCAGCAACGGCAATATCCAGCGCAAACGCGAACGATAGCCGGGCTCACGCACGTAAACACCGTCATCGCTGCTGGCAAACTTGCGCATAATGCGCTGACCAAAAGGCGCGTGCAGAAACACGCTGAACAGCAAGCGCCCCGCCATCACCACCGCCACCAGCAGCGCCACGCGCTGTGGCGACAGTTTGAAGCTGTAACCGTCGAGCACCACGCCAACAATCGGACCAAATACCACCAGCGCCACCAATCCCGCCAGCAGCGTGTCGAGCAGCGCCTGGCGCACAGGACTTTGCGTCATTGCATTCATCGGGGCTTCCTCACACTTTAGCGACCAGCGGTCGTCCCAGCAGTCCTTGCGGGCGGAAGATCAAAATCACCACCAGCAGCGAAAACGAGAACACATCTTTGTAGTCAGAATTCACCATGCCAGCAAACTGCGCTTCCGCGACGCCCAGCAATAATCCTCCGAGCATCGCGCCCGGCAGCGAACCAATGCCGCCGAGCACTGCCGCAGTAAAGGCTTTGATGCCAATGATAAATCCAGCGTAAAAATCAAAGGTGCCGTAATTCATGGTCACCAGCACGCCAGCCAATCCGGCCATCGCCGCACCAATCACGAACACCAGCGAGATAACGCGATCGGTATTGATACCGAGAATCGAGGCCATACGCCGATCCTGCTGCACCGCGCGGCAAATACGCCCGAGTTTGGTGTACTGGATAATCCAGGTCAGCAGCGCCATACCGCAAAATGCGGCGATCAGGATGAAGATTTTGGTCCAGGTGATTTGCACCACGCCACCATCAAACTCCATGCGCAACACGCCGGTGAGCAGCGTGGGAATACCCTGTTGATTCGGTCCCTGACTAAGCTGCACATAGTTCTGCAGAATCAGCGACATGCCGATCGCCGAAATCAGCGGTGCGAGGCGCGTCGAGTTGCGCAGCGGCCGATAGGCGATACGTTCAATCGCCCAGCCGTAAGCCGAAGTGACAATGATGGTGAAGATTAAGGTGCCGAAAATCAGTAGCGGGAAGGAGTGAATGCCGAAAAAGCTGAGTAGCGATAAGCCAATGGCACACAGATAGGCGGAGATCATATACACCTCGCCGTGGGCGAAGTTGATCATGCCGATGATGCCGTAAACCATGGTGTAACCGATGGCAATCAGGCCATACACGGCACCGAGCGTTAAACCGTTGATCAGCTGCTGTAAGAAGAAGGCGTCCATAATGTCGTCTCGTACTCAATGGGAGCGCACACCTCGCGCTCAATCGCGAATGGCCCCGCACTGCGCGGGGCCGCGTGGCACATTACAGCTGGTGATACTTGCCTTTGTCGTCCCATTGGTACACGACGTAATCCGACACTTTGAGATCGCCTTTACTGTCCCAGGCTTTTTTGCCCATCACGGTATCGACGCTGTTGGCTTTCAGCCAGTCGCTGGCCTTGGCGTTGTCTTTGCCTGCCGCTTTGTAAGCAGCGGCCAGCGTTTGCACGGAGGCGTAGGCATACAAGGTGTAACCTTCTGGCTCAAATCCACTGGCGCGGAATTTGTCGATCACCGCTTTGCCATCGGCAATGGTGCGCGGGTCATTGCCGAAGGTCATGTAGACGCCTTTGGTGTATTGCGGGCCGCCTGCTGCCGTCACCATCTCTTCAGTCACGATGCAGTCGCCAGAGAAGAAGGCGGCATTAACGCCCTGCTCACGCATCTGGCGCACCAGCGGACCGGCCTCCGGATGACAGCCACCGAAATAGACCACGTCCGGTTTCAGCGCGCCGATCTTGGTTACCAGCGCATTGAAATCTTTCTCGCCGCGCGACAGCCCTTCATACAGCACTTCTTTCACGCCACGCTTCTCAAGCGAGGCTTTGGTGGCATCCGCTAACCCCTGGCCGTAAGTGTCTTTGTCATGAATAATGACCACGTTCTTGGCTTTGAGCTTATCGATGATGTAATCCGCAGCGATAGCGCCCTGCTGGTCATCACGACCACACATGCGGAACATGGTTTTCATGCTGCGTTCGGTAATTTTCGGATTGGTTGATCCGGGGGTGATCGCCAATACGCCGGCCTCATCATAGACTTCCGAAGCGGGCATGGTGGATGAGGAGCAGAAGTGGCCGACCACCGCCATCACCTTATCCTGATCAACCAGACGGTTAGCGACGGATACCGCCTGTTTCGGTTCACAAGCATCATCGCCCTGCACCAGCACGATTTTCTCGCCGTTGATGCCGCCCGCCGCGTTGATATCCTCTGCAGCCTGGCTCGCGCCTTTCCAGTATTGCGCGCCGTACGTCGCATTAGGCCCAGAGAACGGACCGGCCACACCAATTTTAATATCTGCCTGAGCGTAAAAGGCCACGCTTAAACAACCTGCAATCGCCACCTTCATTGGGTGTTTTATGAATTTCAAAGACATGCTTTCAATCCTCAACGGGTCAGGAACGGAGCCATACCACGGCATGGGAGAAATCAATTTCTGAAACTTTGGCAAAACAGCATGCGGCCCACAAACCCGTAGGGTCGCCATTCATGGCGACCTACTTTGAGTTACGGCATCGATTCATTAAGGCCACGGTTGAAAACTAAGCAATAAGCTCGCCAATACCGCGAAGGTAGACGATTTATTACTCGGGCATCGCTCCAGAACAGGAGACACGCGATGTAACATCCCTGCTGATCATAAACATAGCTGTGGTTACGCCACACACCAGCACCGTGATGGTGCAGAATGCGGTCGATCACAGATTCTTCATCGTCACGCAGGGTTTATCCGCTATGCTCTGGTGAAAACGGTCCACGTTTCCTGAAGGAGAACCCATGAATACACAACGGAACGGATTGAGCAGCCAGCAAGCGCTGGACGAATTAGAACGCCTGTACGATGCAGCCGTTGACGCGCTGCGCAACGCCATCCGCGATTTCACCGCCAGCGGGCAATTGCCGGATGAAGCCGCTCGTCAGCAAGGGCTGTTTGTCTATCCGCAGCTGCGCATCACCTGGCTGGGCGAAGGCCCGCAGAAAAATCGTACCCGCGCATGGGGACGTTTTACCCATACCGGCAGCTACAGCACCACCATCACGCGCCCGGCGCTGCTGCGTCACTATCTCAGCGAGCAGCTGCAGATGCTGGAGAAAGAGTACGACGTGCTGATTGAGGTCGCGCCGTCACAGCAGGAAATTCCTTATCCTTATGTGATTGACGGTTTGTCACTGGACCGCTCAATGAGCGCCAGCATCGCACGCCATTTCCCGACCACCGAACTGTCGCAAATCGGTGATGAAACCGCCGACGGCTTGTTCCACGCCAATGCGATTTTCCCGCTGTCGCACTTTGACGCGCTGCGCACCGATTTCTCACTGGCACGCCTGCGCCACTACACCGGCACCGGCGTAGAGCACTTCCAGCCGTTCGTGCTGTTCACCAACTACACTCGTTACGTTGATGAGTTCGTGCGCTGGGCAATTGAGCAAGTGCAGGATCCCAACACGCCTTACGACAGCCTGGCCTGCGCCGGTGAAGTGGTGATCACTGCAGATACTCAAGACCCGACGGCGATGATGTCCGATCTGGCGTGGAAGAAGCACCAAATGCCGGCCTGGCACCTGACATCACCGAATCGTCGCGGCATTACGCTGGTGAACATCGGCGTTGGCCCGTCCAATGCCAAAACCATCTGTGACCATCTGGCGGTGATTCGCCCGCACGCCTGGCTGATGATTGGCCACTGCGGCGGTCTGCGCGAAAGCCAGACCATCGGTGACTATGTACTGGCGCATGCCTACCTGCGCGACGACCACGTACTGGATAGCGTACTGCCGCCAGATATCCCAATCCCCAGCATCGCCGAAGTGCAGCGCGCACTGTATGACGCCACCAAAGCGGTGAGCGGCATGCCCGGTGAAGAAGTTAAACAGCGCCTGCGCACCGGCACCGTGGTCACCACCGATGACCGTAACTGGGAGCTGCGCTACTCCGCTTCAGCGCTGCGCTTCAACCTGAGCCGCGCCGTTGCGGTTGATATGGAGAGCGCCACCATCGCCGCACAGGGTTACCGCTTCCGTGTGCCCTACGGCACCTTGCTGTGCGTATCCGATAAACCGCTGCATGGCGAGATCAAGCTACCGGGCCAGGCAAACCGCTTTTATGAAGGCGCAATCTCCGAACACCTGCAAATTGGCATCTGCGCGGTAGAACTGCTGCGAGCTGAAGGCGACAAGCTGCATTCCAGGAAGCTGAGAACCTTTAACGAGCCGCCATTTAGGTAATCATAATGGGTTCCGGCCCGTAAAGGGCCGGAACAGTGCAGTAAAGCGCGTCATGACATTTTCAAAACGATATTCTGAACAAACCACGCCAGCACCAGAAGGCCGGTCGGTATCATGATTTTCCAGGTTATGCTGTTATTGAAAGCAGCTATTTTATCCTCCAGCTGATTAAATCTTTGGTCAACTCTTTCGAATCTTTCGTCAACTCTTTCAAATCTTTCGTCAACTCTTTCAAATCTTTGCTCAATTCTTTCAAATATTAGATCAATTTTGTCGAACTTCGGGTTGAGTTGATCCTCCATCCGCTCAAACTTTTTATCGATACGTTGTTCAAGCGCCCCCAGCTCGCCCATAATCTCTACCCGCATTACGCCCTGCTCGGCTCTAACCTTTTCGATATCCGCTTTGGTGGCAAAATGTTCTGAACGCGCCGTTAGCACCGCAACATCTGTCTGAATCTGCTGCGTGGTTTTTTCCAGCTGTTCAACCCGTTTGGTTAATTGTTCCATTTGATGATCTCCTTTGTTTCCAACGTCAAAAATAAGCGGTGGGAACACACGAGTTGTATTGCTAATGGGGTAATCCATCACCGAATCCTCTTCCATCGCGTTGCTCATCTTTCCACCACACCGTTAGTGAAACAGATTTGCGCAGCGTTAACATTCCACGATCCCGCCATTCGCAGCACATTTTTTGCGGGCAGGTTTAAACAACACTCACAGCCTGGGCCGTTTTGAGATTGAAGGAAAGTGAGCATCAAAAAGGATTGCGAGGTGACACGCAGAAAATCAACGAAGGGATGCAACAGCAGACACGGAAGCCCGAGCGGGCTTCCGTTAAGCAAGATTTACGCGCTCAGCCAGCCCAGTTTGATGACAAACAGAATCGACAGAATGATCAGCGCCGGATTGACCTCTTTGGTGCGACCGCTCAGCAGTTTCACCACTGTCCAGGTGATGAATCCGAACGCAATACCGTTGGCAATTGAGTAGGTCAGCGGCATGGTCAGCGCAGTCACGGTTACCGGCGCGGCGGTGGTGATGTCTTTCCAGTCAATATCTGCCAAACCAGATGCCATCAGCACCGCAACAAACAGCAGCGCTGGCGCGGTGGCATAAACCGGTACGCTGCCCGCCAGCGGCGAGAAGAACAGGCTCAGCAGGAACAGAATCGCCACCACAATTGCCGTCAAACCGGTACGGCCACCGGCGCTGACGCCCGCAGCCGATTCCACATAGCTGGTGGTGGTTGACGTACCGAGCAGCGAGCCAAACAGCGCAGCGGCGCTATCTGCGATCAACGCACGGCCCATTTTCGGCACGTTGCCCTGCTCATCCGCCAGACCAGCGCGCTTGGTCACACCCAACAAGGTGCCAGTGTTATCGAACACGTCCACGAACAGGAAGGCGAAGATCACGCTGACCAGGCCAACGTTAAAGGCTCCCGCAATATCCAGCTGCATAAAGGTTGGCGCGATAGAAGGCGGAGCAGAGAACACGCCGCCAAATGGCGTCAGGCCAATGCCCATGGAGATGAAAGTCACCACTAAAATGCCGATCAGCACCGCGCCGGTAACGCGACGCGCTTCCAGCACCACAATGATGAAGAAGCCGAGCAGCGCCAGCAGCGGGCCCGGTTTGGTCAGGTCGCCCAGGCCAACCAGCGTAGCTGGGTTATCCACCACGATACCCGCGCCTTCCAGCGCGATGATCGCCAGGAACAGGCCGATACCGGCACCAATACCGGCACGCAGCGGCAGCGGAATGCTGTTAATAATCCACTCACGAATCTTGAAAAGCGACATGGCAAAGAAGATTACCGCCGACAAGAACACCGCGCCCAGCGCGACTTGCCACGTGTAACCCATATGCAGAACCACGGTATAGGTAAAGAAGGCGTTGAGGCCCATGCCCGGTGCGAGTGCAATCGGATAGTTAGCGATCAGGCCCATTAACACACAGCCAATCGCCGCTGCCAGACAGGTCGCCACGAAGACCGCACCTTTGTCCATGCCGGTTGCACCGAGAATGCTCGGGTTAACAAACAGGATGTAAGCCATTGCCAGGAAGGTGGTGATCCCCGCAATAATTTCTGTGCGAACCGTTGTGTTGTGCGCTTTTAGTTTGAAGAGTTTTTCTAACATCATCATCTCTCATGAGCGGAGTCGGCACGAATGCGCGCGCTCCTTGCCAATGTGGTTTACAGACTTATTGTTGTATTGGACGCAAGGCGTTTAACCTTCCCCTGTCCACATAGCAATAGCTATGCCATCACCCTACGCAATCGATTACGTTTCCGAATAATGCTTCGCTTAGGATAATTCCGAACCAGAATGAGGCGCGATTATGGTGCATTGCACCAGCGCTGCGCAATCGTTTTCCCTCGTTGCGATTGTTTGGCAAAAAGAGTGCGGCACTGCACGCTTCCACACTCTGCCAGGCGATGGCGCTCACGTTTCTGTTGCCGGAATCAGCAGGTAAAAAACATCGGGTTACACTGCTTTTAACCCTTTCGTAACAAAAGAGGCACATCCATGAAGCCCGCGATTTTGGTGGTTGATGATGATCGTGCAGTGTGCGAATTGCTGCACGATGTGTTGAATGAACATGTGTTTACCGTTTATTGCTGCCATCAGGGTAAAGATGCGCTGGCCCTGCTGGCGCTGCACCCGGAAATTTCGCTGGTGATGCTGGATATGATGCTGCCAGACACCAACGGCTTGCTGGTGCTGCAACAGATGCAGCGTCAACGCCCCGACCTGCTGGTGATCATGTTGACCGGCATGGGTTCGGAAGCGGACATGGTGGTGGGACTGGAGATGGGCGCGGATGATTACATCGCCAAGCCGTTCAACCCGCGCGTGGTGGTGGCACGAGCGCGTGCTGCACTGCGTCGCTGCGGACGACTGGCGCAGCCGGAAGCGTTGCCGGATGAAGGCTGGCAATTCAACGGCTGGCGGCTGGACGATGCGCGCTGTCAGCTGTTCAATCCGCAGCGCGAAAGCGTGCCGCTAACGCAAGGTGAATATACGCTGCTGCGCGCGCTGGTGGCGCATGCGCGCAAAGTATTAACCCGCGATCAACTGCTCGAACTGACGCACAGCGAAAGCCTTGAAGTGTTTGATCGCACTATTGATGTACTGATTATGCGGCTACGACGCAAGATCGAAAGCAATCCGCATCAACCGAGCCTGATCCGCACCATTCGCGGTCTCGGCTATGTTTTTTCCGCAGACGTGATGCGCCCGGCCTCTTCGGCGCGTGAAACACAAATCGCCTGATCCATCCAGCGCTGCATCTCGGCTAATGGCCGCGTGCCGTCCAGCGCGTTGGCGGCATGCAGATTAAAACAGGCGCAGGTGTGCGCCAGCTTCAGCGTTTCCGTCAGCGACCAGCCTTCGTGGCTGGCATAAAGTACACCGGCGCAAAACGCATCGCCCGCACCAACGCTGCCGACGATTTCTTCTGGCGCTAAGCACCATGCCGGTTGCCAGCGCCCTTCGCCGTCCGCTTGCTGGCCCCACGCGCCTTCCGGTGCGTGAATCACCACCCGCTGACGTACGCCTTGCTGCATTAGCCAGGTCGCTGCTTCGGCAAAGGCTGCGGGTGCGGCAAGCCCGTGCGGCGTGCGCAAACTTACGCCGGTGAGCGATTGCGCTTCCAGTTCGTTAATCACCAGATAGTCGAGCCAGCGCAGCGCAGGCACCACCAGCGGGCGATATTCGCCCACGCGCGACACCAAATCGAGTGAGGTGAGGTAGCCACGCTGCTGCATCTGCGCCAGCAATCGTGCGCTTCGCGTGCCGTATTCCTCATCCGGCACATCAAGGCTATCCAGCAGCAGCAAATACCCGAGATGGAAGATGCGATGTGCAGTGGAGACGTCGGCGAAATGCGCCAAATCGAGCTTGCCATTGGCACCGCGAGCATGGAAGAAGGTGCGCTGGCCGTCCGGCGTGGTCATCACCTGCGTCATCGCCGTGTTGATGCCTGCGGTGCGCTGCACAAACTGGCGGTCGATGTGATGATCGTCCAGCAGTTGCAGGATGTAGTCGCCGTCGCTGTCCTCGCCCACCATGCCAACGCCCGCCAGCGGCAAATTCAGCTGCATGCGCGCCAGGGTAAACAGCACGTTGAGCGCCGCGCCGCCGCTGCACTTCTCGCTGTGCTGAATCTCCGTCAGCCAGCCCTGTTCCGGCCAGTGGCTGATGCGCTGCACGTGATCCACCAGCATGCTGCCGGCACCGATGATTCCGTTACGCACCATCCTGTCAGGCCCTCCCGGTGCTGCCAAATACCTGCATCTGCTGCGCCACCACGTTGGCGATGTCGCGTTCCACCGCCATTAGCAATTCGGCAAAGGAGTCGTAGCGCGCATCGCGCTGGGTAATCTGCGCTTCAATCGCGCCGAGCGCCGCCTGCGACATGCCGGTGTAGAAGTTGATTTTGTTGATGCCGAGGCTAACGGCGCGGCGGAAGTCAGCATCGCTAATTCCGGAGCCGCCATGCAGCACCAGCGGAATGCCGGCCGTCGCACGAATCGCCGCCAGCCGGTCGAAGTCGAGTTTGGGTTCGCCCTTGTATTTGCCGTGCGCATTGCCAATCGCCACCGCCAGGCAATCAATGTCGGTGGCGTGCACAAAATCAGCGGCCTGCGCCGGATCGGTAAACTTATCGCTGTCGGCCTCGCCAAACAGTGCGCCGCCTTCATCGCCGCCCACCGCACCGAGTTCGGCTTCCACCGAAACGCCAAGCGCGTGGCACATCTTCACCACTTCGCGCGTCTGGCGTACGTTTTCCTCGTAGCTGAGCGTCGAGCCATCGAACATGACCGAGGTGAAGCCAAGGCGAATCGCCTGCATCACCGCCTCAAAATGCAGGCCGTGATCGAGATGCAGCACCACCGGAATATCGTGCAGCGCCGCTTCGGTGCGCACGGCGGCGACCAGATGTTCGAGGCTGACGTACTTAAAATGCACTTCGGCGATGCTGATGATAAATGGCGAGCGCTGCCGCTCAGCGGCCTGATAAAGCGCGCGCAGAAAATGGGTATCGAGGACGTTAAACGCGCCGAGCGCGTAGCCGTTCTGTTGCGCATGGGCCAAACCCTGCGCCAGGGAAATCAGTGCCATATCAGGCTCCTTTAGGCCAGCCAGCGGTGATATTCGTTACACAGCAGCCAGCGCGGTTCTTCATCTTCATCAAGCGGATTAAAGCGCGCCAGCGGCGTAAGAAACACGTTGTCATGTTCGTCGTCGTTGGGCATTGAGACTTCGCCCACCAGCACATCGCCGTAGCCCTCTTCGCCCCAAAAGCTGTGCCAGATGCCCGGCAGCAAGGTAACGCTTTCGCCTGGCGACAAACGCAGCTGCGAACCGGCGGCGTGGGTTTGGCGGATGCCATCCAGCGTGACGTTCACCGCCGTCTCGGCCAGCTGATTGCCCGCGCGGTTATGTAGCGTGACGATCAGATTGCCGCCGCCGCGATTGATAATGTCTTCCATCTTTTGCGGGTGATAATGCATCGGCGTGACCTGCCCTTCGCGCACGTGCATGATCTTTTCGGCGTAAGGTTTGGCCCACGGCTGGCCACCGCGCGAACCGTTGCGCAATGTGAACAGGGTTAAACCGGTTTGGTTGAAATCGTCAGCGCCGAAGCTGGTGACATCCCAGCCGAGATGCAGCGCCAGCAGTTCATCAGCGTCATGTTTATCGAGCGCGCGCCACTGGCTGAGGCCGTAATCGGCCCACGGCGGCAGATGCACATCCTGGCGCATAAAGAATTCGCGGGTGCGTTGTAAGATCGCATTCACTTCAGAGCGTTGCATGAAAGCTCCTCACGTTATGGGGTTCAGGTCGCCATGAATGGCGACCCTACATCTGTGTGGGCTTACTTCACCGTCCAGCCCTTGTAACTGCTAATGCTGTTACGATCGATCATCGTCACCGGAATCAGTACCGGCTTATCTGGCGCGGGTTTGCCCTGCAGGATGTCGTAGCCAATCTCCACCGCTTTCGCCGCCATCACCTGCGGGTCTTGCGCTGGCGTTGCCACGAACAGCGAGCCTTTGCGCTTCAGCGCCTCTTCACCGTCTGGCGATCCATCGACGCCGACAATAAAGAATTCATTGCGCTGCGCCTGTTTCGCCGCCAGATCGGCACCAATCGCGGTTGGGTCGTTAATCGCGAACACGGCATCAATCTTCGGATTAGCCGACAGCAGGCCGGTCATCACTTCCAGGCCACCTTCGCGGCTGCCTTTGGCGTTCTGGTTGTAGGAGAGCAGCTTGATGTCCGGATGGGTTTTCAGCTCGTTCATGCAGCCTTCCACACGGTTCTGTACCGCAGAAACCGGCGGTCCGTTGATGATCACTACGTTGCCTTTGGCTTTCAGGCGATCGGAGATGTATTTGCACGCCATGGCACCGGCGGCGGTGTTATCGGAGGTGATAGTGGCGTTAGCGCCGTCTGCCGCCACGTCGACCGCCACCACCACAATCCCGGCATCACGCGCACGTTTTACCGCGGGCGCGATGCCTTTGGAATCGGCGGCGTTGAGGATGATCATGTCTACTTTGGCGGCGATGAAGTTATCAATCTGCCCCACCTGCTGGCCGAGATCGTAGCCGCTGGAGACCAGCGTTACGTTGACTTTGTCACCCGCCAGCTCGCGCGCCTTCAGCTCCGCACCTTTGGTGATCTGCACGAAGAACGGGTTGGCGAGATCGCCGACGGTCACACCAATGGATTTCAGCTCTTTGGCCTGCACCAATGGCGCGCTCAGAAGCGTAGCCGCCAGCAGTCCGGTTAGAATCGGATTAAAACGCATAGTCGATGTTCTCCTGCTTTTTGGTTTTTATGGTCGCCATAACTGACGCCCCTGCTTACTTGTAGGGTCGGCATTCATGCCGACCTGTCACAACTCAACCTACATGGTGTCTGGTACGGTACTTATCGATTAACACCGCGATGATGATCACCGCGCCCTTAATCACTAACTGCCAGAAATAGGAGACGCCCATCAGCGTCATGCCGTTATTCAGCGTGGCGATGATCAGCGCACCAATCAGCGTGCCGGTAATGGTGCCGATACCGCCGACAAAGCTGGTGCCGCCAAGGATCACCGCTGCTATCGCGTCCAGCTCATAGCCAACGCCGAGGTTACCGTTGGCGCTGTAGAGCCGCGAGGCGCTCATCAATCCGGCCAGCCCCGACAGCAAACCGCTCATGGCGTAGACAAACAGCAGCACCACACTGACTTTGATGCCGGTCAGGCGCGCCGCCTGCACGTTGCCGCCGACCGCATAAATGTGCACGCCTAAGGTGGTGCGACGCAGAATGAACCAGCACAGCGCAATCACCGCAAAGGCGATGATGATCAGCCACGGCACCGGCCCGAGATAGCCGTTGCCTATCCACTCAAAGTTGATGTCGGAGTTGATCACCGTGGTGCCGTTCGCCAGCAGATAAGCCGCGCCGCGCATCGCGGTGTAGGTGCCGAGGGTGACAATAAAGGGCGGCAGCCCTGCCCATGCCACCAGAATGCCGTTGAACAACCCCATAATCAGCCCGGCACCTAACGCCGCCGGAATCGTCAGTGAAGCAAACGCCGGATCGAGCGACACCACCATCGCCACCACCGCTGTGGTACCGAGCATCGATCCCACCGACAAATCGATACCGCCGGTGAGAATGACAAAGGTCATGCCCGCCGCCAGCACGATGTTGATCGAAGCCTGACGCGTAATGTTGAGCAGATTGCCCTCGGTGAAGAAGTTCGGCGTGACAAAGCCGAACACCGCCACGATCAGGATCAGAATCGGCAGGATGCCGACGGTTTGCAGCAGGTCACTCATTAACGCGCGCTTTAGCGTTGGACTTTTTACGCGTGCGGATTCACTGGTCATTGCGCTCTCCTCAGGCCTGAACCGGCTGTGCGCCGGTGGCCAGTGTCATAATGTTTTCCTGGCTAATCTCTGCCCCACTCAACTCACCGGCGATGGCACCTTCACGCATCACATAGACACGGTCGCTCATGCCCACCACTTCCGGTAATTCGCTGGAGATCATCAAAATCGCCACGCCCTGCTGCGCCATCTGCTGCATCATGCGGTAGATTTCGCTCTTGGCGCCGACATCAACGCCGCGCGTCGGCTCATCGAGAATCAGGATGCGCGGTGCAATCGCCACCCAGCGTGAAATCAGCAGCTTCTGCTGATTGCCGCCGGACAAGCCGCCCGCGCGCACCTGCGCATGCGGCACGCGGATGTTGAGCGCATCAATTGCCTCGCTGGCGATCTTCTGCCCTTTGCGCCGATTCAGCAGGCCATAGCTGGCATCGCGCTCCAACGTCGCCATCACAATGTTGTCCTGCGCCGCCAGTTCGAGGAATAAGCCCTGCTCTTTGCGGTTCTCGGTGAGAAACCCGATGCCGCGCGCAATCGCATCGCGCGGTGAGTGAATCTGCACTTTTTCCCCGTCGATCCAGATCTCGCCGCCGCTCGGTTGGTGCACGCCAAAAATCAGCTGCGCCAGTTCGCTGCGCCCGGCGCCGACAAGCCCCGCCAGCCCGACGATCTCACCGGCCCGCACCGACAGGCTGCTGGGATGTACTTTGTGTTTGTCGCACAGGTGATTGACGGCGAGACGGATGTCGCCGAGCGGAATATTGCGGTCTTTGTTGAACAGATCGCTGAGCGGCCGCCCGACCATCATGCGCACCAGCTCGCTGGCATTGAGCTGCTCGCGCGTCAGGCTGCCGACGTACTGCCCGTCGCGCAGCACGCTAACGCGATCCGACAGCTCATACACTTCCGCCATGCGATGGCTGATATAGATGATCGCCATCCCTTCGCTGCGCAGACGTTTAATCAGCGCAAACAGCTGCTCGGTTTCACGGTTCGAGAGTGCGGCAGTCGGCTCATCCATTACCAGAATGCGGCTGTTGCGGTGCAGCGCGCGGGCGATTTCCACCTGCTGCTGCTCGGCAATGCTCAGTCGGCTGACCAGATCGGTGGCGCTGAACTGCGCGCCCAAACGATCAATCACTCGCTGCGCCTCTTCCGCCATCTGGCGTCGCTTCACCAGACCCGCGCGGGTGATTTCACTGCCGAGAAAGATGTTCTCCGCCACCGTCAGATTGGGTGCCAGATTGATCTCCTGATAAATCAGGGTGATGCCCGCCGCCAACGCCTCTTTTGGGCCTTTAATGGTGTACGGCTGGCCGTCGATAAGGATTTCCCCGCTGCTGGCGCTATAAGCACCGGCCAGAATTTTCATCAAAGTACTTTTGCCCGCGCCGTTTTCGCCCATCAGCGCATGCACTTCACCGGGCCAGACCGTGAGATCCACCCCTTTTAACGCATAGAAACTGCCGAAGCGTCGGGTGATCGCGCGCATTTCTAATATCGGTGCTGTCGCCATAACGAGGCTCCTGCTGGCAAAGGTTGCAGCGAGTAAAGCCTCCTTAGATAAATGGAAAATGTCAGCGGCCATTCATATTTGTCATATTTCGCCCCGATCGCGCTTCTATACTCGCCAGCAGTTGAGCGGTAAGGAGTGGCAGCCATGAGTCACAGTCTGCACTGGCACGCGGGCGCGCGCAGTCGCCTGCTGCTGTTTAACCTGCTGGTGATGTCGGTGACGCTGGCGGTGAGCCTGGTAGCAATTTTTGGATTTCGCCACGCAGGTCACATTCAGGAACAGGCGCAAGCACAAACGCTGGCCGATATGAACGGCAGCCTGGCGCTGGCGCGCGATACCGCCAATGTGGCAATCGCGGCGGTGCGTTTATCGCAGGTGGTGGGTGCGCTGGAGTATCAAAGCGAATCGGCGCGTTTGCAGCAAACACAACAGGAGCTGCAACGGTCGCTGAGCTTACTGGCGAATGCGCCGCTGGCAGCACAGCAACCGCAGCTGCTGACGCGCATCCGCGAGCGCAGCCAGATGCTGGAACAGACCATCAATCAACTGCTGCGCGCCGGGCATCAGCGCCATCTGCAGCGCAATGTGATGCTGAGCGGCCTGTGGCAATCGCAGCTGTTACTCAATCGCATTGACCTGCTAACGCGTGCGGATTCCCCTTCTGCCGCGCTGCGCCAGCAAACCCACAGCTTATTCAGCGTGGCGATTCAATCCAGCGCGCCGCAGGCCGCAGTGCAGCAGCTGCAATCGGTGCTCAGTCAGTGGCGGGCGTTGAGGCTCAACGGCGTGCTGAATACGCAGGTGCAGCGGCTAATTGCCACCAGCACTGATTTGCAGCCGGTGGCGCAGCAGCTGGAGCAGAGTGATATCGCCATCGCCTACGCCACTTATCGCATCAAAGCGCTGGTGGCGATGCTCAACGACGACATCACCCATTACGTGCAGCTGGTAGCGCAGCAGAGCGACGCTCGCAGCGCGGTAACCCATGAAGAGCTGGATTCGATCATCGGCTTTATCGGCCTGTTTATGCTGCTGGCGCTGCTGATCACCGGTTACGCCGGTTACTACATCTACCGCAATCTCGGTTCGAGTCTCACCGCCATCGCCCATGCCATGACGCGGCTGGCGCAGGGAGAAAAGAGCGTCAACGTGCCCGGTCTGGCGCGACGTGATGAGCTGGGCGATCTGGCGCGTGCCTTCAACGTGTTTGCGCGTAATACTGCGTCGCTGGCGCACACCTCGCGCTTGCTAAAAGAGAAAAGCAACCAGCTGGAATCGACCTTTCTCGCGATGCGCGATGGCTTTGCGCTGTTTGATAACAGCGGTCAGCTGGTGGTGTGGAATGCACAATATGCCGAACTGCTCGGCATTGCGCCGCGCGAACTGCATCGCGGTTTGCACTATCAGCAGCTTCTGAAACGCGTCGATGTGGAGCTCAATGGCTTAGCCGATGCGCAGGAAGTGCGGCTGGCGGATGGGCGCACGCTGGAGCTACGTTTCAGCCCGGTACCACGGCGCGGCATGGTGAATACCGTGCTGGAGCGCACCACACGCAAGGCGCTGGAAGAGGCGCTGCTACACAGCCAGAAGATGAAAGCGGTGGGACAGCTAACCGGCGGACTGGCGCACGACTTCAATAATCTGCTGGCGGTGATCATCGGCAGCCTGGCGTTAACCGTCGATCAGCTGCCGCCCGGCACGCTTGCCAGCCGTATCGATCGTGCGCGTCAGGCTGCCGACCGCGCGGCGCAGCTGACGCAGCGTTTGCTGGCCTTCTCGCGTAAACAGGCGCTCTATCCGCGCGCGGTGTCGGTGGTGGAGCTGGTGGATAATCTGCATTCGCTGCTGCAGCACGCGCTGCTGCCCGGCCAGCAACTGGTGATCGATGCACAGCGTCCTGGCTGGCCAGCGTGGATCGATGCCGGACAGCTGGAGAATGCGTTGATCAATCTGGTGGTCAACGCGCGCGATGCGATGGCGCAGCAGAGCGGCGAAATCCGCCTGCGAATCTGGAATCAGCGCAAACAGGAAGCCGACGGCAAGCGCGATCGCGTCACCATTGAAGTGATCGATCACGGCTGCGGCATGTCGGCCGAGGTACGTGAACAGGTGTTTGAACCGTTCTTCACCACCAAAGCGATTGGCAGCGGCAGCGGTTTGGGCTTATCAATGGTGTATGGTTTTGTGCGCCAGTCCGGTGGCCAGATCGAGCTGGAAACCGCGCCCGGCCAAGGCACCACCGTGCGGCTGTTATTGCCGCGCGCGCCAGAAGCGGCACAACCGCTCAGCGTGCCGCCGCCGCTGGTGCCGCAGGCCAGCAACGATCGGCTGGTGTTGGTGCTGGATGATGAACCGACGGTGCGACAAACGCTGTGCGAACATCTGCATCAGCTGGGTTATCTGACGCTGGAGTGTAGCGATGGCGAAAGCGCGCTGACGCTGCTGCGCCAGACGCCGGATATCGAGTTGCTAATCAGTGATTTGATGCTGCCGGGCGGCATTAATGGCGCGGATGTGATTCGTCAGGCGCAGGCGCAGTGGCCCCATCTGGCGACGGTGTTGATCAGCGGTCAGGATCTGCGCCAGACGCAGGTGACGCTGCCGCTGTGTGAGCGGCTGGCGAAACCCTGGCATCAGGCGCAGCTGGTGCAGGCGCTGGAGCGCGCCTGGCAGCGCAGTGAACGGCTTAGTCGCGCGCGGCAGGCTGCCACAACGGCACCCCTTTCCCCGTGATGTAACGTTTACGCAGCTTACTGGAGACCATGTCCATGATCATCACCACCGCCACCAGAATCAGGGTCAGGAACATCACCACATCCCAGTTCCACAGACGCATGTTCTCGGCATACACCAAGCCAACGCCGCCCGCGCCGACAAAGCCCAGCACCGCCGCTGAGCGGGTGTTGGACTCTATCTGATACAGGCTGAGCGCGAGGAAGGTCGGGAACGACTGGGTGAAAATGCCGTAGCGATGTTTCTGCAGGCTGTTCGCGCCGACCGCGCTGAGGCCACGACTCGGCGAACGCTCCACCGCTTCGTGCCCTTCGGCGTAGAGTTTGCCGAGCAAGCCGACATCCTGCATCACAATCGCCAGCACGCCAGCCAGCGGCCCCATGCCGACGGCGCGCACGAAGATCAGCCCCCAAATCGCCATATCGATACCGCGCAGCACATCCAGCACGCGGCGTACCACCAGCGAAATCGGTCGCGTAACCGGATCGTGCATTACATTGCGCGCCGCCAGGAACGAGACTGGCAAAGCGATCAGTGAAGCGGTCAACGTGCCGGAGAACACAATCGCCAGCGTAATCCCGACCTGAGTGAAGTAGTAACCAAACGGCCAGTTGAGGAAATCCTGCCAGACAAACATGCGCAGGAAATAGCGGCTGAGCTGCTGGCAGCCAATGAGAAAACGGCTCCACTCAATGCCAAAGAATTCGAAGAAGAACAGGTAATAGAGCGCGATGGCAAGCGCCACCAGCGCAACGCGGCGCAGATAGCGGTTCTGCGCGGCAAACAGGGCGGCATGCTCCTGCTTGAGTTTGGTGACATCCGGCGCTAAGGCGATCATGCTGCGTCTCCTTCCACTACGCGGCGACGCAGCCAGCCGGACAGCGTATCCAGCAGCGACACCACCACAATGATCAGCAACAGCGTGATGCTGACCTGATCGTAACGATCGAGTTTGATATTGGTCATCAGCTCTTGCCCGATACCGCCCGCGCCAACCAATCCGAGAATGGTTGAGGAGCGGAAGTTGATTTCCAGACGCATAAAGCTGTAGGAGAGAAATGTCGGTTTGACCTGCGGCCAGAAGGCAAAGCGCATGCGCTGTAGTTTGCTGGCACCGCACGCCGCGAGGCCGCGAACCGGTTTATCCGAGGCGCTTTCGATCGCTTCGTAAAACAGTTTGGTTAAGCTGCCTACGGTATGCAGCGCCAGCGCGAGGAAACCGGGAATAGCGCCAATGCCGAACGCCATCACGAACATCACCGCCCATGCCAGTTCTGGCATGGTACGCAGGAAGGCGACAAAGGCGCGGATCGCCACTCGCAGGCTGCGCGGCGTTTGCGTGTTGTCGGCGGCGAAAAACGCCAACACGCCCGCCACGGCCACCGCCACGATGGTGGACGACAGCGCCAGCTGCAAAGTTTCCCAGATCAGCGGCAGCTGGAAGTGTAAGCGATAGCCCCAATAGGCCAGCGAGCCTTCGGTTTTGCCATCGGCGAACAGCAGTGAAAGATGCAGCACCGGCAGAGTTTCACCGATGTAGTCAAAAAAGTGTGGCAGCGACTGCCAAACGGTAAGCAGGTTAAATTCCGCCATCTTGCCCGCGGCCAGATAGAGCGCCAGCAACAGCAGCGACCACAGCAGCGAGTCGCGCTTTTGCTGGCGGCGGATGCGTTGGTAGTAGTGTTCGAAATCGGTCAAGGGGGGGATTCCTGTGTAACCAGGTCGCCATGAATGGCGACCCTACAATGTAGGGTGCGCATTAATGCGCACCGTTTTGAAGGCTTAGCCGCGCGTACCCTTCATCAAATCACGCTTCATATCGATGATGTTCTGATAATCCGCCACGGTCGCTGGACCGATGTGCTGGGTACCGCCAACCGCTTTAACAAAGCAGCCGTGATCTTCTTTATCCAGTTTCTTGATGGTCGCCACCACCTTCGCTTTGAAGTCAGCGGGCAGGTTGTTGCTCACCAGAATTGGGCCGTTCGGGATCAGCGGCGACTGCCAGATGATGCGGATCTGCTTCATCAGGTCAGGATGATCCATACGAATCAAACGGCCAAAGGCACCCGAGGTATAACCGGTTTCACGGTCGCCAATCAGTGAGGTCCAGGTTACCGCGCCTTCGAACTGACCGTTCAGCACGCCGAGGATGTCCTGCTCGTGGCCGCCGGAGAAGGTGACGCTGGAGAAGGTGTTGTTGTACTTATCGTCAACCGTGCCGCCGAACTCTTTCTTGAACGCCTGGTTCGGCATCAGGAAGCCAGAAGTTGAATCGGGATCGGCCATGCCGAACGATTTGCCTTTCAGGTCTTCCAGCTTTTTGTATGGGCTGTCGGCTTTAACGATCACCACCGAGTGATAACCCTGTGAACCGTCTTTGTCGTCCACCACGATGCCCACCACATCCACCGCTTTCGGGTTTTGCAGGTAAACCGAGGCAAATGAAGCCGGTGACATGCTCAGTACCAGGTCGATTTTGTTGCCCAGCAAGCCCTGAATTACGCCTGAATAGTCAGACGAGTTGCGCAGTTTGGTATCCACCTGCAACTCTTTGTCGAAGAAGTCTTTCACACATTGGTTGTCACCAATCTGCTGCGTGGCGTTCTGGCCGCCAAGAATCCCGAGGTTCAACTCTTTTGGTGCATCCGCTGCGTTTGCGCCAAATGCCATCGCAATAGTCAGTAAAGCTAAAGAAGTCAGTTTCATTCTTAGGTTTTCTCTTGCTGTGGGAGTTAGTGGAGCTGGTTAATTTCGTCGCCGTACAGCTCATGCATCAGGCCGTCGGTCAACTGGGAAGGATGTCCATCGAACAGGATTTTGCCGCGCTGAATGCCGATCACGCGGGTGCAGTAGCTTTTAACCAGTTCAATGGAGTGCAGGTTTACCATCACGCTGATGCCCTGCTCGCTCACCTGACGCAGCACATCCATGATGCGTTTGGTGTTTTTCGGATCGAGTGACGCCACCGGTTCGTCGGCCAGCAAAATGCGCGGGTTTTGCATCAACGCCCGGCAAATCGCCACGCGCTGCATCTGGCCGCCGGAGAGGTTTTCTGCACGCTGCAACGCCTGCGGCAGCATGTTCATCCACTGCAGCAGTTCAATGGCGCGAGCGCGGTCGGTTTCGGAGAAGACTTTGAAGAACGATTTCAGCGTCGAGGTCTGGCTCAAACGACCGAGCAGCACGTTGGTCAGCACATCAAGACGCGGCACCAGACAGAAGTCCTGGAAGATCATGCCGCATTCGGTGCGCCACTCGCGCATCTGGCGGCTATTCAGCGTCACCACATCGCGATCCACTTCGCCGTGGCGATTGCTGAGGATCGCGCCCTGCGACGCGCTGATGGTGCCGTTAAGCATATGTAACAGTGTCGATTTGCCTGCGCCTGAGCGGCCAATCACCGCTACCAACTCGCCCGCATGCAGATCGAAGCTGACGTTATCCAGCACCTGATTGGCGCCGTAGGTTTTGCACAATCCCTGCACCGACAACACCTTGTTGCCCTGCCCGGTAACGTGCGGGTAAGGGTTGTCGACGACGGTTTTCAGTAATGCCTGTGCCATGTTGCACTCCATCTCTTATGAGGTGTTGATTGCCCGCTATTACGGGCAAAACGGATGAAAGCTTGATGACAGTAAAATGATTAAACGGTGACACCGTAGGGTCGCCATTTATGGCGACCGTCCGTTAATGCATGCAACGCCCAAGGTCGCCATGAATGGCGACCCTACGAAACAATGAGCTGCCGTAGATGCTCGAGCGTGTCGCTCAACGCGCCGTCGTTATTCAGCGCATGACAATGCGCGGGTAGCGGTTCGGCGGCGCGCACCAGCCGTTTTTCGATCTCCGCTTGCGACTCGCGCCCGCGCTGCCGCAAACGCACTTCCAGCACCGATGGTGAAACCTGCAGCACCAGCGGCAGCAGCTGCGTACCGTAATGCTGCTGCACAATCGGCAGATGCAGGCGCGAACCGTTAACCAGCACATTTAGCCCGCGCGCCAGCCACAGATCGATCTCCTCGCCCAGCCCGTAATACATGCCGTGCGCCTGCCAGCTCACGGCGAACAAACCCAGCGCCTCGCGCCGTCGGAATTCCGCCTCGCTTAGCGCCACATGGTTCTCGCCGCCCGCATCGGCGGCGCGCGTAATGTAGCGATGGGCGATCAGCAGATTCTCCGGCGGCGCTTCGCGCAGCGCGTTCAGCAGGCTGTCTTTTCCCGAGCCCGAAGGCCCGGTAAGCCAGATCAGGCGCGCCATCAGAACACCAGCTTGCCTTGCGACCAGACGTGACGAATGTGCGAATGACCATGTTCGGTATGCGCCAG
Source organism: Enterobacter sp. Sphag1F (assembly GCF_014193275.1). NCBI lineage: Bacteria > Pseudomonadati > Pseudomonadota > Gammaproteobacteria > Enterobacterales > Enterobacteriaceae > Enterobacter > Enterobacter sp. Sphag1F. The sequence continues at coordinate 605,914 of NZ_JACHZD010000001.1, forward strand.
CACCAGATCGGCACGCAGTCCTTCGGCGATGCGGCCGCGATCGTGCAGACCAATCGCCCGCGCCGGATTACTGGTCACCAGCGCGGCCGCCTGCGGTAACGTCAGCGTGTTGCGTTCATCAGCAACCAGGCGGAACACCGCATCCAGCAAGCTGGCCGGATAGTAGTCCGAGGAGAGAATATCCAGCAGGCCGTGGCTGGCGAGGTCCGCCGCCGCCACGTTGCCGGAGTGCGAACCGCCGCGCACGATGTTGGGCGCGCCCATCAGCACCTGCATGCCGCATTCACGCGAGGCGCGTGCCGCCTCCAGCGTGGTAGGGAATTCGGCAATGGCGCTGCCGACGTCATGGGATTCAGCAACGTGCGCCGCCGTAGCATCGTCGTGGCTGGCGATCGGAATACCGCGCGAACGGCACAAACTGGAGATGGCGTTGCGATTCGGCGTGGAGAACTCGGCGGCCAGCGCCAGTTGCTCACGCTCAAACTGATCCATCTGCTCGTCGTTAAGCTGATATTTGCCCTGATAATAGGTGCGATACATCTCCAGCGAGGCGTACTGACGCTGACCCGGCGAGTGATCCATCAGCGACACCAGCGACAGTTCTGGCGTGTTCATCAGCTTCTCAAACAGTGGCAGCGTGGTGTGATGCGGCAACTCGCAGCGCAGATGCAAATGGTGATCGGCTCGGTTAATGCCTTTACGATTGCTGTCCTGAATCGCCTCAATCATCTTGTTGAGGTTTTCAATGCGATGCCCGCCATCGCGCACGTCGCCGACGCCAATCGCGTCCAGCACCGTGGTGATGCCGCTGGCAACCATTAACGCATCGTGGCTGCTCATCGCCGAATGCGCCGGCCAATCCACTTTCGGGCGAGGCGTGAAAAACTTGTCGAGATTATCGGTGTGCAGCTCCACCAAACCCGGCAGCAGGAAGGCGTTTTCGCCATCCAGCGCGCCCGGCAACTGGCTGACGCTTTCGCTAAAGCTGGCGATGCGCCCGTCGCGGATCTCCAGTGAACCCGCCACCACGGCCTGCTCCAGCACCAGCCGGACGTTATTAATGATCATGCTTCTGCTCCTGCTTTCATTGGCTGCATGACGTGCAGGCGATCGGCTACGCGTTCGCGCACCGCTTCGTCATGAAAAATTCCGACAATGGCGGCACCGCGGGCGCGCGCCTGTTCAATCAGTTCAACGACTGCGGCGCTGTTGGCACTATCGAGCGAGGCGGTTGGCTCATCCAGCAGCAGCACCGGATAGTCGGCGATAAAGCCGCGCGCGATGTTGACGCGCTGCTGCTCGCCGCCCGAGAAGGTCGACGGTGCCAGCGACCATAAACGCTCCGGCACGTTAAGGCGCGTCAGCAGCTCTTTGGCGCGCTTCTCGCAGAAGGCGCGCTCGGTGCCGCGCTCCAGCAGCGGCTGCATGACGATCTCCAGCGTCGGCACGCGCGGAATGACGCGCAAAAACTGGCTGACCCAGCCAACGGTGTGACAGCGAATTGCCAGAATCTGCCGCGCGGGCGCGTTGGCCATGTCGATCCATTCGCCCTGATGTTGCAGCCAGATGTGGCCACTGTTGGCCTGATAGTTGCCGTACAGCGCACGCAGCAGCGTGGATTTTCCGCTGCCGGAGCGGCCATGCAGCACCACGCATTCGCCACCGCTGACTTCAAGATTGGCGTCCTGCAATACCGGCAGCGCAGCGCTGCTTTGGTTGTGCAGCACAAAGGTTTTGCTCAGATGCTCTACGCGCAGTAAAGGTTGCATAGTGATGTCCTGATGGTTTTGATAGTTGTGCTGGTCTTCGAGAAGGTCGCCATAAATGGCGACCCTACGGGCAATACGGTTGCATTGGGCACGTCGTAGGGTCGCCATTTATGGCGACCTTGTTCATCTCAACTCAGCACCGATGAAACCAGCAGCTGGGTATACGGATGATGCGGATCGTCCAGCACCCGATCGGTCAATCCGCTCTCCACCACGCGGCCCTGCTTCATCACCAGCAGGCGATGCGCCAGCAAACGCGCCACGCCGAGATCGTGCGTCACAATCACCACCGCCAGATTCAGCTCGCGCACCAGCGTGCGCAGCAGATCCAGCAGGCGCGCCTGCACCGACACATCCAGCCCGCCGGTCGGTTCATCCATAAACACCAGCGTCGGCTGCGTCACCAGGTTGCGCGCAATCTGTAAACGCTGCTGCATGCCGCCCGAGAACGTGGTGGGTAGATCGTCGATGCGATTAGCGGGGATCTCCACATCCTGCAGCCAGCGCATCGCTTCTTTACGGATATCGCCGTAATGACGATTTCCCACCGCCATCAACCGCTCGCCGATATTGCCGCCCGCCGTCACCTGCGGACGTAAACCGTCGAGCGGATGCTGATGCACCACGCCCCATTCGGTGCGCAGCAAGCGGCGGCGATCGCTCTCGCTCAACTCATAGAGATCCTGCGCGCGATAAAGAATGTTGCCCTGCTGCGGCGCTAAGCGTGCCGACAGGCTGCGCAGCAAGGTGGTTTTACCGGATCCGGATTCGCCAACGATGCCTAACACTTCGCCGGGATAGAGCTCAAAACTCACCTCTTCAAAGCCTTTGCCGGGCGCGTAAAGGTGAGTGAGATTGTTGACCGCAAGCAGCGGCTGTTCACTGTGCATGCTGTTGTTCCTGCTGCTGGTGGCAAAAATCGGTATCGGAGCAGACAAACATGCGCGTACCGGCGTCATCCATCACCACCTCGTCGAGGTAGCTGTGGCGCGAACCGCACAACGCGCAGGGTTCTTCCCACTGCTGCACGCTGAACGGGTGATCGTCGAAGTCGAGGCTTTCCACTTTGGTGTACGGCGGCAGCGCATAGATGCGTTTCTCACGCCCGGCACCAAACAGCTGCAGCGCCGGCATCATGTGCATCTTAGGGTTGTCGAATTTGGGGATTGGCGACGGATCCATCACGTAGCGATCGTTGACCTTCACCGGATAGGCATAGGTGGTGGCGATGTGGCCGTAGCGGGCGATATCTTCATACAGTTTCACCTGCATGATGCCGTACTCCTCCAGCGCGTGCATGGTGCGGGTTTCGGTCTCGCGCGGCTCGATAAAGCGCAGCGGCTCGGGGATCGGCACCTGGAAAATCAGGATCTGATCTTCTTCGAGCGGCGTTTCCGGAATGCGGTGACGCGTCTGGATCAGCGTGGCGTCACGGGTAGCTTCGGTGGTGGCCGCGCCGCTGACGCGCTGGAAGAAGCGACGAATCGATACCGCGTTGGTGGTGTCATCCGCGCCCTGATCGATCACCTTCAGCACATCGGCATCGCCAATGATGCTGGCGGTGATCTGAATGCCGCCGGTGCCCCAGCCGTAAGGCATCGGCATTTCGCGTCCGGCAAACGGCACCTGATAACCGGGAATCGCCACCGCTTTCAGAATCGCGCGGCGGATGGTGCGTTTGGTCTGCTCATCCAGATAACCGTTGTTGTAGCCGGTTAACTCACTCATGGTTCTGCTCCTGATGCTGTTGGCGCAGCCGTTTCAGCAGCTCAAGCTCCGCCTGGAAATCGACGTAGTGCGGCAGTTTCAGATGCGAGACAAAGCCCGCCGCTTCCACGTTGTCGGCATGCGACAGCACAAACTCTTCGTCCTGCGCCGGACCGGCAATGCGTTCGTGGTACTCCGGCGCCTGCAGCGCGCGATCCACCAGCGCCATCGCCATCGCTTTACGTTCTGAGCGACCAAACACCAGGCCGTAACCGCGCGTAAAGTGCGGCGCGCTATCGGTTTCGGTGGTGAAGCCGTTCACCATCTCGCATTCGGTCAGCAGGATTTCGCCAATCTCAATCTCAAAGCCCAGCTCTTCCGGGCAGATTGAGACGCTGAGATAGCCGGTACGAATTTCGCCAGCGAATGGATGGTTGCGGCCGTAGCCGCGCTGCGTCGAGTAGCCAAGCGCCAGCAAGAAACCTTCGTCGCCGCGCACCAGCTGTTGCAGCCGTGCGGCGCGCGTGGCCGGATAACCTGGCGGTTCGCGGGTGATGTCGCACGGCTCGCTACCGTCATCCTCTTCACGTGCCGCTAATCCTTCCGCCGTCATCATGCTGAACACGTGCGGACAGCGCTCGGGCAGCGCCTGATCGTCGCGCGGCGCAGCGGGCGTTTCGCCGTTTGCCAGCAGCGTGAAATCGAGCAGACGATGGCTGTAATCGTAAGTTGGGCCGAGAACCTGGCCGCCCGGCAGATCTTTGTAAACCGCCGAAATACGACGTTCGAGACGCATCTCATCGGTTGCCAGCGCCTGGCTGTCGGCGAGGCGCGGCAGCGTAGTGCGATAGGCGCGCAGCAGGAAGATCGCTTCCACCAAATCGCCGCTTGCCTGTTTAATCGCTAAGGCCGCCAGCTGTGGATCGTAGATGCCGCCTTCGGTCATCACGCGATCGACCGCTAAACCCAACTGTTGCGCGACCTGATCGCAGCCCAGTTCAGCCACTTCGCGATCGCCACGACGCAGATCGGCCTGCAGCTCATGGGCGCTGGCAATCGCCTTTTCGCCCCCTTTTACCGCAACATACATCAGCACACCTCCACGTCGGTGGTGCGTGGCAGCGCCATCATCGCTTCACCGCAGGTGAAAATCAGATCCACGCCCTGTGGGAACGGATGCGGACGCTCGCGCAGATAATGCAGAATCGCTTCCGGCAGCTGCGGCGCAATGGCGCGTGATTCACGTAAGCCGGGGCCGGAAAGGCGCAGCGTTAAACCGCCGCTCAGTGACGGCACTTCCACAATCAGCGTGGTGCTTTTTTCCGGGGACATGTTGTCGCCAGAGGCGAACAGCGCCGGATCGGGATTGGCCGCCGCGTGCGTTAGCGCAAAAGGTGCATCGCGCTCATCGACAATCGGCACGCCGGTATGGAAACGCAGGTTGCTGCGCACCACTTCATTATCAATGCGATTATCGAGCCACAGCGCGCTCTCCTGATCGACCAGCGTCAGCAGCACCGCCGTGGCCGCTGGCGAGAGATCGCCCCAGCCCTGTTGCAGCGGCAGCGACACCATCACGCCCGGCTCGCTCATCGCTTTGAGGATGCGGCGAAAGGCACGTTGGGCATCAGCCACCGGATGGTTAAAACTTGCCAGTAAAGTCATCAGTTATCTCCGCGAACCAGCGTAAAGAAATCCACTTTGGAGCTGGCGATTTCACGTGCGCGCAGCTGACGCTGCTCTTCACGCAGTGCCGCCAGCGGGGCAATCAATTTTTCCTGCAACAGCGCCTGGGTTTCCGGTTGTTGCAGCAGCGCATCAATCAGCGCGCAGCGTTCGGCGTGCGCTTTGTCGCGCCCCAGCACGTAGCTAAAGCCGAGCGTGCCGTCGTGCAGTTTCACTACCGCGCGCGTCACCGTGGCATCGCCCATCACGAAGCGTTTGCCGCTGCCGCCCATGCGCGCCTGCAAACGGGTTAAGCCGGTTTCTGCCGGTCGTATGCGTTCAAAATCGGCGTTGAGGCGTAACGGCTGCCAGTGCGCCTCAAGCTGGTTGGCATCGCTGTGCGCCAGCACCGAGAGCCAATGCTGGCGGGCTGTTTGCTGTGTCATTCGTGCTCCAGAGTCAGTTCAATCATGTCGCCACGCGTCAGGCTGACGGAGTATTCCACTACCTGACCGTCGCTGTGTTTATTCAGGGTACGCACACACAGCAGCGGCGACTGCAGCGCAATCTCCAGCTGCTTGCACTCTTTGGCTTGCGCGCGACGGGTGCTGATGCGCGTTTGGCTGCGCGTCAGGCTCAGGCCGAGCTGCTGCTGCATAAAGTCGTGCAGCGAACCGCTGTGGAACTGTTGCAGCGCCGGCCACCAGCTGAGTTCCGCCAGGAAGTGGTTGATGACGCACACCGCCACGCCATTGACGCGGCGCAGCGTGCGCAAGTGAATGACGTTGTCGCCTTCGTTCACGCCTAGCGCGCTCGCCACATCACTGCTCGCCGGACGCAGCACCGCTAGCAGACGTTCGCTGGTGGGATGACTGCCCTGCTCCATCAGGTTCTGGCTGAAGCGTGCTTGCGCATGCAGCGGATAATCGTAAGGACGCATCAGCACCAAAATGCCAACGCCGTGACGCCGTTGCAGCAGGCCTTTGTTGACCAGCTCGTCGACTGCGCGGCGCAAGGTGTGACGATTCACTTCGTAGTGATCGGCCAGCTGCTGCTCGGAAGGCAGATAGTCGCCGCAGCGATAGCGCTCCTGCAGCGCCTGCTCCAGTTGGGCGGCAACGGCCTGATACACAGTGGTCGGATGTCTGGATATCTCCATCACGCTCAATACCTCATTCGCATTGGTTGAGGAACGCAGCGGGCTTGCTGCGGGATGGCGATTACATTGCGCATGTCAGATGACAGCGCCGTGACGGCTCAATGACGGGCGGATGAATTTGCTTTAGGGCAGCAGAATCACAGCGAAACGGCAGCGGTTTTAATAAATTATTTTTAACTGTTCTCTTTGTGACAGTGTTCAAAAATTTACCGCTTATTTACATCACGCTTTCAACGGCCTTACAGGATACAGCCTGCCGATGTTCTGCTAAGTTAAAAGATGAATCCTTCTTGTCAGGCCAACCTTAAAATGATTAACGCAATAAAACTATCGGATGGTTTTCGCCGCAACTTTGTTCGTGAAGTAATTTTGCCACTGATGGCAATTTTGCTGCTTACCTTTGTCGGCGCGGGCGTGGGTCTGTTCTGGGGGACATCATTAACCAATAACGAAGCGCGCGATCAGCAACAGCGCATGATCGAGGCTTCCTTTACCCAGAGCCTGACGGAACATCTGCGCCAGCTGCGTAGCCTGACGCGCTGGTCGCCGCTAGCCGATCAGCTGGCGTCGCCGCATCCCGACCAAAGCTGGCTGACGCAAAATGTCGGCGGTTGGCTGTATGACATGTTTGATCATCAGCTGGTGGTGCTGCTGGACCGCGACAACCAGCTGATCAACGTGTGGCGCAATGGCCAGCCGGTGCCGGATAAGCGCATCGGCCCGTATCTGCAGGACATGCTGAATAGCCCGCTGGTGCAAAACAGCGATGTGGCGGCGGGCCCGACCGATCACGCCGATTTCGTGCGCATTGGCCAACGCGCTGCCGCGCTGGCGGTGGGCGATATCAGCAGCACCAAACAGGCCGGGCGCTATCGTCTGGTGAGCATTAAGTTTCTCGATGATGGCTATCTTCGCAACCTTGCCGATCGCAGCCAGCTGCGCCAGCTGCACTTCAGCGACAGCGAACCGGCGGGAGAAACCAAAGCGCGCTTTCTGCTGAATTCACAACAGGGCGATCCGGTCGGCTATCTCAGCTGGAATCCGGATAAACCGGGCGCGCAGATGATGCGCACCATTGGCCCTTCTACTTTGTTGTCGGTGCTGCTGATTACCGTGCTGTGTTTGGTGATGGTGCGGCGCATCTGGACCTCGTCGCTCAAATTGTCGCAGTCGCTGCTGAAACTCGGTGCCAGTGAAGCGCAGGCGCAGCATCTGGCCTTTCATGATGTATTAACCGGTTTGCCGAATCGTTCACTGGTTGAAGATCGCTTAACCCAGGCGCTGGCGGTGGCCGGACGCCACGATCAGCGCGTGGCGCTGCTGCTGCTGGATCTCGATCGCTTCAAAAATATCAATGACACCTACGGCCATCACGCTGGCGATGAGCTGATTATTGAGGTGGCGCGCCGCCTTAACGAAATCGTGCGTGCCAGCGACACCGTGGGCCGTATCGGCGGCGACGAGTTCATCATTGTGATGCCGGATGTGGAGAATATTGGTCAGGTGCAATCGCTGGCGAAACGCATCATCACCCGCCTGAGCGAGCCGTATCAGCTGGTCGGCAGCGAGCTGTGGGTTGGCGTAAGCGTCGGTCTGGCGCTGGCACCGAAGGATGGCATTGATCGAATGGAGCTGATGCGCAAAGCGGATATCGCGCTTTATGACGCCAAGAATCATGGGCGCGGCCAGTATCGCCAGTTCGAAAAAGTGATGGATGAATCGCTGCGCACCCGCCAGCAGATGGCGGCTGATTTACGTCAGGCGCTGGTGAAATTTGAAGGATTAGCGGTGTGGTATCAGCCGTTGATGGATATCAGCGGCCAGCATGTGGTGGGATTGGAGGCGTTGTTGCGCTGGCATCACGCCATGCGCGGCGACGTTTCACCCGGCGATTTCATTGCCATCGCCGAGGAGACCGGCATGATCATTCCGCTGGGCGAATGGGTGCTGCGCGAAGCCTGCAAAACCGCGCTGAAGCTGCCGGATATTGTGGTGGCGGTGAACGTATCGCCAGTGCAGTTCCGCGCGGTGAATTTTGTCGAGCGCATCATCCATATCGTGCAGGAAGAAGGTGCCGATCCGAAGCGCATGGAGCTGGAGATCACCGAAGGTGTGCTGATTGAGGATGAACACGAGGCGCGCAACAGCATCATCGCGCTGCGCGAGGCCGGTTTCCGCATCGCGCTGGATGATTTTGGTACCGGCTATTCGAGCCTTAATTACCTCAGCACCTTCCCGGTGGACAAAATCAAAATCGACCGTTCGTTCACCCAGTCGCTGGGCGTGGCGCAGAACTCTACCGCGATTGTTGAATCGGTGGTGCGGTTAGGTCACGCAATGGGGTTAACGGTGACCGCCGAAGGCGTCGAAACCGAAGGCCAGAAAAACGCGCTGGCCGATGCGGGCTGCAATCAGCTGCAAGGGTATTTGTTTAGCCACGCGGTGCCGTTTAGTGAGATTGAGAAGATGATGTGAGTGACATCTCCGTAGGGTCGCCATTTATGGCGACCTGCCCAATAATCCCGCCGCGCCGTATAAATCATTCTGAATACGCCCCTCAGGTTTCACATCCCGTCATCGTCCTCTAGCCAGACATGCTGCAAAATCATTCCGGCAAGGAGGCCATTATGAAAAACCGCAAATACTCACGATTGAAACATCATGATTACCGCGCCAATGGCGCGTATTTCATCACGCTGGTTTGCTTTCGCCGCGCACCTTTATTTGGTCAATTTATCGCGGCGGAATTCTGTCTCACGCCGCTTGGTGATTACATCATCAAGACCTGGCGGGCTTTACCTCAGCGCGATTCCTCTATTAATCTCGATGCCTTTATCCTGATGCCGAATCACCTGCATGGCATTATTTGGCTGAATGAAAGCGCGCAGAGAACCCTGCTAAATATTGTTAATTGGTTCAAAGCCGAGATTACGCGTGAAACAGGTGTGAAGGTGTGGCAACGCAGTTTTTATGATCGTGTAATTCGAGATGAGAGGGAGTTACTGGCGTTCAGAAAATATATTGAAAACAATCCGAAACAGTGGGAATGGGATCGGTTGTATGTGGATGGTTGAGGTTGTGCGGTGATTGGAAAGGTCGCCATAAATGGCGACCCTACGGAGCTTTTGTAGGGTCGCCATTTATGGCGACCTTGCCGAAACTTCACACCGAATAACGCGCTCTGAGATCCGCGAAAATAACATCCATCGGCACATCACTGTCTGCGGCCACCGCCGTAAACACCTGCTGCTTAAGGAAGTGACGCCAGCTTACCGGCGCAGCCGCCAAAAATGCCGTCAGCATGCGATAGCGCTCCGGCGTCCAGATCGCTTCAAACGCACTACGCGCCGCACCGTGATCGAAATGCTGCGCCGCCGAAGATGGCATCTCAGCCCTCAACCGCGCGGTTTCACCCTCATCAATCTCACCGTCGCACAGCGCCACGCCGTAGCTGTCACGCGCCACCTGTTCAGAGACAAATCCGCAGCGCACGTCCTGCAATACCTGCTGCACATCGCGCTCCACCGGCAAACCGTAACCGCCCGCGCCGGGTCCGCGTACTTCGACGATATCGCCGGGCTGGCAGTGAATGACGTCGGTGTTACCGTGTTCAATCGCCGTGCCGTTACGCAGCGTGCGGAAGTGCGAAAGGCCGCCGGATTCGCCGCCCAGCACGCCCGCCGAGGCGAACACCGACCGGTTGCGGTTGCGCGCCGTCACCGTGGTATTCGGCGCAAAAACTTCAAACGCCATCTCGGTAGCTAAACCGCCGCGATAACGCCCGGCTCCGGCGCTGTCGGCGGCTAAGCCGTAGCGATGGAAATGGATTGGCACTTCCGCTTCATTAATCTCAATCGGCGTGTTTTTCAGGAACGCCGATAAGCCGCCGGAACCGTCGGGTCCATCGTGGCGCGGCGTGCCACCTGCCCCGCCGCCGACCGGGCCGAGCGAGGCCACCACGCTGCGGTTGGCACTGTCGGTGGTGCGGATGTTCATGATCGAGTTACCACCCGGCGAATTCGCCGGTAAACGATCGGGAATCGCCTGCGAAAATACGCCGAGCGTAGCGATTTGCGACAGCGCGCAAGTCAGCGAGCGCATGCCGACCGCCGCCGGGGCTTCGCAGTTCATCACCGTGCCCGGCGGCAAAATGGCGCGCGTTGGCCGCAAGGTGCCGGCGTTGAGCAGTAGGTTACGATCCAGCGTCGAGAGCACATAAGTGACGCCAACCAGCGCCAGCGGATGACGCTCGCGTCCGCCGGTCGGCATGTTTAGCGACGACGCCAGCTGCGGATCGCTGCCGGTGTAATCGAGTTCCAGCGTGTCACCGCTGACGCGCAAGGTGATCGCCACGCGGCACGGGAAACCGCCTTCGCCATCTTCATCGGCGAAATCAGCATAGAAATATTCGCCATCAGGAATGGTGTTGATGATGCTGCGCGCCTGGGCTTCGGCGTAATCGAGAATGCCTTCGATGCCTTGCAGAAAATCGGTGACGCCAAAGCGCGCGATGATGTCGTGGATTTTGCGTTCGCCGACGTTGACCGAGGCAATCTGCGCTTTGAAGTCGCCCCAGTTCTGCTCCGGCGCACGCACGTTGAGGCGCATGATGCGCGCCACTTCTTCATTCAGTTCGCCGTTGCGCACGATTTTCAGCGGCGGAATGCGAATCCCTTCCTGTACGATATCGGTGAGCGAGCGCGATAAAGACGCGGGCACCGCGCCGCCAACGTCGGTGTTGTGAATATGCCCCACCACAAAGCAGACAATTTCGCCGCCATGAAACACCGGTTTCCAGATATGGATATCCGGCGAGTGCGTGGCGACGTTACCGGCGTAGGAATCGTTGGTGATGCAGATATCGCCTTCTTCGTAGCTGTCGATCAGCGCCAAAACCGGGCCGTAATCGATGCCGCTGTACCAGGGCGCGCCGAAGCTGCGCGGTGAGGCGAACGCCAGGCCGTCGCGGCTGACAATCTGGCAGGAAAAATCTTCCGTCTCTTTGACGAAAGTTGAGTGCGCGGTGCGCATCAAGGTGAAGGCCATCGCATCGGCGGCGGCCGCGCAGTAGTTGGCCAGAATTTGCAGGTTACGTCCGTCAATCGCCATGTTAGTTCGCCTCCACTGGCGTGATCAGCAGGTTGCCAAAGCTATCCACATCCACTTTCATGTTGGGCGGCACGCAGGTGGTGCAGTCATCCTGCGCCACAATCACCGGGCCAATCAGCTGATGTCCGGCGCGCAGCGTGGCGCGCAACACCACATCCACCTGATGCGCCGCGCCATCGATCCACGCGCTAACCTGCTTCGCCACTTCAACCGGTGCGTCGGCGGAGGCCAGCGGATTGAGCGTCGGTTTCGGAGTGGGCGAGGCGATCACCAAACGCAGATTGATGATCTGCACCGGCGCGTCGGCATCAAAGTGACCAAACAGCTGCTGATGCTGGCGATCAAAGGCATCATGCAACGCCGTGACATTGGCCTGCGCCAGCCACTGCGGCTCGAGCGCCACTTCGATTTCAAATGACTGGCCGCGATAGCGCATGTCGGCGCTGTAGTGCAGCGTGAACGGCATATGCGCGCCGTGCTGGCTGCTGAGCCAGCTACGCGCGCGCTGGCTCAGCGCCTCGGCTTCGGTCGCCAGACGATCCGCCAATGAAGCATCGAGATCGCTATACAGCGTGCGGATAAAGTCGTTGCGGATATCCGCCACCAAACCACCCAGCGCCGAGAGCACGCCCGGCGTCGGCGGCACAATCACCCCTTTCATGTTCAGCTCGCGCGCCAGGAAGCAGCCCATCATTGGGCCCGCACCACCAAAAGCGAGGAACCAGAATTCACGCGGGTCGAGCCCGAAGCGCGACAGCAAACCGCTGGTGTCGCCATACATGCTGGAGATCGCCAGCTCGATGGCAGTTTCGGCGGTCTCTTCAATGCTGATGCCGAGCGAATCCGCCAGCGGCTGCCACGCGGCGCGCGCGGCGGCGACATCCACCTGCACCGCGTTGTAGCCGAGATCGCCGTGACCAATCATGCCGCAGGCAGCAAAAGCATCGGTGGCGGTCGGCTGCGTGCCGCCGCGCTGAAAGCACACCGGGCCCGGCAGCGATCCGGCGCTGTCCGGCCCCATTTGCAGCACGCCTTGATTATCAATCCACGCCAGCGATCCGCCGCCCTGCCCAACGGACGTCACCGCCACAGACGGAATGTAGATTGGGAAATCACCGATGATTTCGCCGTTGCCCTGCGCCACTTTCCCATCGACGATTACCGCCACGTCGGCGCTGGTGCCGCCAATATCTAGGCTGAGGATTTTGTCGAAACCGCAGGCGCTGGCGAGGAAGCTGGCACCGATCACGCCCGATGCGGTGCCGGACAGCACCATCTGCACGCACTCGCTTTTTGCCTGCTCGACGCCCATCACACCGCCGTTGGATTTGGTAATGCGCGGCGGCGGTTGGACGCCCATGGTTTTTAGCGCGCGCTCAAAAGATTCGAGGTAGTTAATCACCATCGGCTGCACGTAGGCGTTGATGGTGGCGGTGATGGTGCGTTCGTATTCGCGGATGATCGGCCAGATATCGGCGGAACAAGAGGTGAGCAAGTCGGGCGCGTGTTGATTGATGATGGCTTTCACCGCCGCTTCGTTGTGGCGGTTGCGATAGCTGTGCAGCAGCGCCACCACAATGCCCTGACAACCGGCGGCGCGCGCGGCATTGATGGCATCCAACACGCTTTGCCGATCGACCTCGGTCAACACATTGCCGTGGCGATCGGTGCGCTCTTTAATGGCAAACACCCGGTCGCGCGAAATCAGCGGTGCCGGGCGGCGTGAAAAAAGGTCATGAATGTGCGGGATCTTCAGGCGCGCCAGCTCCAGCACATCGCAAAAACCTTCAGTGGCGAACAGCGCCAGCTTTACGCCGCGCCGTTGGATCACCGCATTGATACCAACGGTGGTGCCGTGCGTGAAGTAGTCAATCTGCTTTGGATCAAGGCCATCGCGCTGCTGCAGCTGGGTTAATCCGGTAAGGATTTCACTGCCAGGCTGATCCGGTCGCGACAGCACTTTTAGCGTGTATATCTGATTGGTGTGTTCATCCAGCACGGCGAAATCGGTAAACGACCCGCCAATATCGACGCCAACGCGGTAACCCATGTGAAACTCCAGTGTCAGGAGGGAGGAAATTCCATCAGTTTTTGCGGATCCTGCACCACGCGCCAGCCGAGGCGCTGATAGAGCGGATGCGCATCATTAGTTGAGAGCATCCAGCGATGTACCATGGCCAGTTCCGGGTGCGCCCGCACACACGCCGCCAGCCAGCGGCCTAATCCGTGACCGCGCCAGTTTTCATCAATCATCACATCGCACAGCCAGCCGAAACGGGTGTAATCGGTTACTAATCTTGCAAAGCCGATTTGCTGATTTTGGTGATACAGGCCGAACGGCAATGAGCCAGCAAAGGCGCGCTCGGTTTTGGCGCGCGGCTGGTCTTGTGCCCAGTAGGATTTTTCCGTCAGCTGCTGATGGATGTAGTCAAAATCCAGCCTGGCGCGTTCGGTGGAGAGCGTGAAGGCATCGCGCTGCCAGATGTGATCGGGAATGGTGAGTGTGCTCATAACAACTCCTTGTAACGGTTGGAATCAGTGTAATGGGGTTGGTTTAACCGTGAAAACCGAAGCACGACCGCTAACGCGCAGGATGCAGCGATTTTGCCACCGGAATGAAATTTTATGCTGTGGTGCTGGCGCATCACTGGTCAGCTTCATTTTATGGTCGCGATAGCCCATACCTAATCCGCTTTGAGACTGTTCTCGTCAGCCTAATTAACAACTTCGATTAACTTTCCTGCGGCCTCGCTGATTTAGTGCACGCCTAAGCGCGTGGCTGAACATGCAAAAAAATACTTTTTAACGTAAGTGATTAATAGAAGGACCTTTATCGATGAATATTCTTGACTACACCGGCACATTATATATTGAGAGAGCAACCTCTCTTCCCACCATTCCAGGCGATTCCGGCGAGAAAGGAAAAACCGGCATCGTCGCGCTGGTCTCCGTTGGCGGCAAATTTTTCGAACTACCGGTTGATCCGGTAACCGGCAAATTTACCTGGGTCGCGACCGAAGCGATGCCGGATGGCGATTACAGCGTCTCGATTGCCATAAAAGATCGCGCCGGTAACGTTGGTAAGCCGACCTTGCGCACCCTGCGCATTGATACCACGCCGCCTGAAGCCCCTGTTCTGATTAATCTGTATGACGACCAGGGTACAGAACAGCGCAGCTTCGATCCTGGCTCAACTACTGATGACAAACGCCCGACGCTGACCGGCGTGGCTCAAAAAGGCACCACGGTTTATCTGCTCAATGACAAAGATGAGAAGATTGGCAGCGCGGTAGCCGATAAAACCACCGGCGTGTGGAAGATGGAACCGACGCAGGACCTTGAAGACGGCACCAATGCGCTGCGTCTGGTCGCCGAAGAGAAGTTCGATGGTGTGACCCGTGCTGGCGCGCCATCTGAAGCGTTCAACATCATTATCGGCAGCGACGGCTTACCGCCAAACACCATCACCATCACTGAAGCTTTTGATGATGCAGGTAGCACAACCGGCGCGCTGGCGAACGGCGCACTCACTGATGACACCACGCCAACACTGAGCGGCACCGCCTCGGCTGGCAGCACCGTTATCGTTTACTACCGCCTCGCGGGCAGTAACACCTGGGCCGGCAGCGCTACGGCCACCGTCACTGGAGAAAGCTGGACATGGATGCCGGGCAGCGCGCTGCCAGTCGGCAGCTATGAGTTCCAGGCCAGCATTGGCGCTAACTCAAGCGCCCTGTTCTCGCTGGAAATTGCCACCGCTGAGGATATTGGCCTGCGTACGCGTATTGAATCCGCTTATGATGACTTCGGCCTGGATCAAGGTCCGCTGGCAGACGGTGCGATCACCGATGACGCCACGCCAACGTTACGCGGTCGTGGGGAAGCCAACGGCAACGTGATTATTCGCTATATGCTGGAAGGCGGTTCGGCGGCAAGCGTGGTGGTTAACGCAGATAGCGCGGGTAACTGGCGCTGGACGCCGGGCGCTGAACTGGCAACCGGCGTGTGGAGTTTTGACGTGCAGGCGCAGGGTCGCAGCAGCTGGAGCAATGGATTTAAACTGGAAATCACCGGCAGCGGTGAAAACAGCTATGCGCCAGTGATTGATTACGCGTTTGATGATGTCGGTGCCTCAACTGGCAAGCGCAGTAGCGGCGCAACCACCGATGACACCACCCCAACCCTGAACGGCAAGGCTGCAGCAAACAGCGTTGTTTATCTGCAAGCAATCAATGGCGCGGATGTGAAAATCTTTAGCGTGCAGGCTGATTCTTCAAGTAACTGGCAGTGGACGCCACCAGCGGAATTGGCAACCGGCGACTGGAATTTTCATGTAAGTAATAATGCTTCAAGTGGTTGGGGCGATAGATTCGACTTGACCATTGTAACGCCTCAACCTTCCACACCAGGAAAATACAGCTATAATTTTGAGAATTTTTCATCGTTACCGGGTTTAGAAATTGGAACTAAACTGGAAGTCAATAAAGAGTATGAATTTTCCCAGGATTTGACAATAAAATCTCTTAAAGGTGAATCATTTGTCACTGGTTCACCAACAAATTACATACCCTACATTGGAAATAAAAGTCTCATCATTAGGGATAAGGCAGGTATCTCTATTAACTTTAATGGAGCGGAAAGTTTTAGTTGGCAGGCTATGGGTACTAATGGTGGCGCAGCATTTATGATTATCTATGATATCACTGGCGCTAAGATTGGAGAAGAAATCGCTACGTTATTAACCAATGGAAACACTCCATCAAATTACAGTTATAAAACATCTGGGGATTTGATTGGGTGGGTTGATATTTGGGTCGGAGATAATGGGGGGATTAATTTTGACAATATTGCTTGGGAAATACCTTCAATAACCTCTGGCATTAATCAGCACGATGAAATTACAGAGACTGAGGTTTTCAATAGTGATATTGATAGCCACATCATCAATCCCAAAAATCAAATACTAAAAATTTCTGTTGAAGATATATTACAGCATGGGAAGGATGAGATTTTTATTACTAATGGCAGTACGCAAACCATGATTCAAGGTAGCGAAGGCGATGTAGTTCAGCTCGTAGATATTCTGCCGGAAGGCAGCGATATCAGCGAATGGACACTTCAAGACGGCACCGTTACCGTTGCGGGCGTGGAATACGAAGTTTACAGCCACGGCGATGACGCTGAATTGCTGGTGCAGCAAGGGGTGAAAACTGAACTGGTTTAATGTTTAAATCATTAATCCGTTCTGTGATTTAAATTCAGGCCACCGTGTTATTGCGGTGGCTTTTTATTTCCTGTTAACAGGCTGCATATACTGTTATTCACCTGTCTCATCCTCGGCACTTTCTTTGCAGACCTTTCTTGAACGCCCCTATTACCCGTTGCTTTAACATCTTTCAGCACTGTGTTGTGGGGGCTGCGTTACTGCACCGCCAGGACGCAGACAGTACTGTTAAAAACATATAATGGAATATTCTTATGATTGAGCTCTTTGCACGCACCGAAACCACCTATATCGAAAAAGCCAACGGCAATTTAGTCTTTGGCAACACGATAGCACTCGCCGAAAAAGGCACAATGGAGCTGGTTATCGGCACCGACCGCTTCCTGATCCCGATTGATGAAAATGGCTTCTGGCGCTGGGAGGCAACCACGCCGTATGCCGATGGCAACTACAGCCTCTCGCTGCGTCAGTACGACCGGGCCGGAAACCTTTCCGAACCCACACTCGCCACGATTGTTGTTGATTCCACGCCGCCTGAAGCACCGCTGTTGATCAAACTCTATGATGATTTCGGCGCAGAGCAGCGCGGATTTGAGCCGGGCGATACAACCGATGACAAACGTCCGACGCTGACCGGCGTTGCGCAGAAAGGCACCACGGTTTACCTGCTCAATGACAAAAATGAGAAAATCGGCAGCGCCGTCGCGGATAAAGACACCGGCGTGTGGAAGATGGAGCCGATGCAGGACCTTGAGGACGGCAGCAATGCGCTGCGTCTGGTCGCTGAAGAGACGTTTGCTAAAGTGCCCCGTACGGGCTCACCTTCTGCGCCGTTTACCATTGTGATTGGCGAAGACGCGTCCGTTCTGCCGCCAAACACCATCACCATTAAAGAAGCCATCGACGACGTCGGCGCTTACATGGGCAAACTCAGCAGCGGTGCCCTGACCGACGACACCACGCCAACCCTGCGCGGCGACGTTTCGGCCGGCAACGCGGTCACCGTTTACTACCGTCTCGCAGGCAGCAGCACCTGGACCGGCAGCGCCACCGCAACGGTGAACGGCACCGAATGGAGCTGGACGCCGGACAGCGCGCTGGCTTACGGCGAATATGAGTTCCAGGCCAGCATCGGCGGCTTCAGCAGCAGCCTGTTCACGCTGGATATCGCCACCGCCGCAGATATCGCCAGCAAAACCCGCATCGAAATGGTGAAGGATGACTTCGGTGCATGGCAGGGTGAGCTGAGCAGCGGCGCGATAACCGACGACGCCACGCCATCGTTCAGCGGTCGCGGTGAAGCCAACGGCAAAGTGGTACTGCGATTCGCACAGGTTGGGCAGCTCGCGAATACCGTTGTGGTCGATGTGGACAGCAGCGGTAAATGGACGTGGACGCCAGCATCAGGCCTGCCAGCCGGTAACTGGAGTTTCGAGGTTCAGCCGCAGGGACACAACGCCTGGTCAGACACCTTCTCACTGAGCATCACCGGCAGCGACGGTTTTAACCCGGTTATCACCGACGGTTACGACGACATGGGCACGCCTAAGGCGCTGGCAAACGGTGACAGCACCGACGACACCACGCCAACCCTGAACGGCCATGCCGAAGCCAACAGCATCGTTTATCTGCGTGCGACTAACGGCACCACCAACACGATTTACAGCACCAAAGCGGATTCAAAAGGCGACTGGACCCTGACCCCTTCACCGGCCCTGCCTTACGGCAACTGGGATTTCCAGGTCAGCAAAACTTCAACCGGTGGCTGGAGTAGTGCATTTAAGCTGAACATTGCTGCAGAAGTTGTAGGAGTGAGTGGATTTGATGATTTTGATTGGGTAAGAGATTACGCATCTGATAGTGGGATATTCACTTTAAAAGCTCCATTCACAACACCTAACGGAATAAAAATATATAATGATGTTTTTTTCAGAGACTCTTCATATACCTCATCAAACACTATTTACGGATATATGTACTTAAATACTGCAGCCAATACTCCAGCGCTATTTGGCTGGGAAAAGGGGGTGACTGACTTCAGTGCAACACTTAACTCCGCGGCCTTCGCCTCAACAATCACAAAAGATATTCAGACCACCCTTAGCATATATGACACCAAAGGCGCACTAATCGAAAAAGTTTATATTGATATGGTAGAGGGCCGAGAAAAAAACTTCAACTACACAGCTCCGGAAGGACGTTTAATAGGTAAAATTGCCGCTACCACGTCGAAGCAATTATCTACGAATGGAAATTCTTACCATGCTACCGTCATTATTGATGACATTAATTTTGGCACTAAATCTGGTACGACTGGATTAAATTCCATAGATAGCGCAGATGATGATGCTGCTACTATGTTTTCTGTAAGTGATAGCTTAGTAGATAACATTCATCAGTTACATGACATTGAACTATTAGCAAATCAGCCCATTAAAGGCCTAGAGGAAATTACCGACACCCTGCAACTTACCGGCTCAGGACAGCTTCTCGATTTAATCGCGCAGAATAGCTCAATTGAATCTATTGAAATTATCGACATTACCGGTAGCGGCGATAATATTCTTAAACTGGATCTTAACGCCCTGCTGCAGCACGGTGAAAAAGATCTGTTTATTGAAGACGGTAAAACGCAGCTGCTGGTAAAAGGCGACGAAGGCGATGTGGTTCAGTTGGTCGATATTCTGCCGGAAGGCAGCGATATCAGCGAATGGCAGCATCAGGAGGGCACGGTTACCGTTGCGGGTGTGGAATATAACGTGTATAGCCACGGCGATGATGCTGAATTACTGGTGCAGCAAGGTGTGAAAACTGAACTGGTTTAATGTTTAAATCATTAATCCGTTCTGTGATTTAAATTCAGGCCACCGTGTTATTGCGGTGGCTTTTTTGTGTCCGAATAACAAACCGCACATTCCGTAGCGGCGCGATTAATCGCGCGGTTTGGATTTAATGGTTTACATATCGTGCCCGCAGATGAAGTGCGCCGTTACGGGATGTGCGGGGGAATAGTTCAGTGCTGCTCTTACGCCAGGTCGCCATAAATGGCGACCCTACAAAAACGCGTAAATAACATTCGTAGGGTCGCCATTTATGGCGACCTCTATTGCAGACACATTAATAACTCAACCAAACTCCACCGAATTCTGTTTCGAAATTAACGATCTCAACGGCACGCTACTTTTCATAATCGGTGATTTAATCACGATATAACTGAAATATTTGTCGATGCCGATCTGCGCATCCAGCATCTTCTCAATCACTTCCTGGTAATGTTCAATGCTGCGGGTAATAAAGCGCAACAAATAGTCATAACCGCCGGTAATTAAATGGCACTCCATTAACTCATCCACCTCACGCACCGCATTTTCGAATTTCATAAAATCTTCGCGGCGATGGCCAGAGAGCGTGACTTCGGTAAATACCGTCACGGAATCGGTGATTTTGGTCAGATTGATGTGGGCTTCATAACCGTTGATAAATCCGGCCTGTTCAAGACGCTTGACGCGTTGCAGGCACGGACTGGGCGAAAGCCCAACGGCATCGGCGAGATTGACGTTGCTGATACGGCCATCTTTCTGGAGTTGCACCAGAATATTGATGTCGATGCGGTCGAGTTTCATTAAGCCGTTCATAGCACCCCTCATTGCCAACCGATTAGGTTTAACCTCCCGAAGATATAACACGCTTTAAGGTAAATGTGCTATCTCGTTAACTGGTTATACCAGCGGGAGGTTTTCAAATTACTGCAATAATTTCAATGAGGAAGCGCTTTTTAACCCAGTCGACCGCTGGCGCGCGCCAGCGCGATATCAAAGATATGCAGCGCTTCTTCCAGTTGCGAATCGGTGGTGACCAGCGGCGCGAGGAAGCGCACGGTGTTGCGATGAATGCCGCACTTTATCAGCAGCAAACCTTCCTGACAGGCGCAGTCGAGAATTTTCTGCGTCATCGCCGCATCCGGCTTTTTGGTCTCGAAATCAATGATCTCAACCGCCTGCATAAAGCCAATGCCGCGCACATCGCCGATGCAGGCATACTTCTCGGCCAGCTGTTGCAGGCGCGCGTTAAGCTGCTCGCCGAGCTGATTGGATCGCGCCAGCAGATTGTCATTTTCCAATAGATCCAGCACCGCCAGCGCCGCCGCACAGGCCAGCGCGTTGCCGCCATAAGTGCCGCCTAAACCGCCCGGCTGTGGCGCATCCATGATCGCCGCTTTACCGACCACGCCAGAGATCGGCAAACCGCCGCCGATACTTTTCGCCACCGTCACCAGATCCGGCGTGATGCCGAGATGCTGGAAAGCGAACATCTTGCCGGTGCGACCAAAGCCGGTTTGCACTTCATCGAGAATCAGCACAATGCCGTGCTTCTCGGTGATACGGCGCAGCGCCTGCATGAAGTTAGCGCCAGCCTGCAGGAAGCCGCCATCGCCCTGCACCGGTTCGATGATGATCGCCGCCACGCGTTCTGGCGCGATTTGCACCGCGAACAGCTGATCCAGTGCTTTCAGGCAGTCATCATCGCTCACGCCGTGGAAGGCATTCGGGAACGGTAAACGATAGATATCGGATGGGAACGGACCGAAGTTCTGTTTGTAAGGCGCGGACATGCCGGTCAGCGTGGTGCCGAGCAGTGTGCGGCCATGAAACGCACCGTCGAAGGCGATGATGCCGCTGCGTTTGGTGTGGGCGCGCGCAATCTTCACGGCATTTTCTACTGCTTCCGCGCCGCTGGTGAAGAACACGCTTTTGAAATCTTCACCGCCGCCGACCAGCGCATTGAGGCGCTTAGCCAGCTCGATGTAGCCCGGATACGCCACCACCTGGAAACAGGCGTGCGATACCAAACCGAGTTGTTTGGTGACCGCGTTGACCACCGCCGGATGGTTGTGCCCGACGTTCAGCACGCCGATACCGCCGACGAAATCGAGATAGCGATTGCCCTCCACGTCCCACACTTCGCTGCCTTTCGCCCGCTCGATCACCAACTGATGCGCAGTGATTACGCCACGTGGCACATGCTGCTCACGCGCGTCCAGTAACAGGCTGTTATCGGAATATGTTTGCTGCTCCGCCATGACATTCTGCATTTTAAAACCCCTTTCCACGTAACGTTCGGATGGCTCAAGTATCGCAACCTGTTGGTTTCTCACGCTGCCGTAATCCAGCGGGCAGCGGCATTTCCTGTCAAAATCTACCGCCAATCAGCAGGGAAATTCTGCACCCAGCGCATGCCGCGCCAGCGCCGTCAGCGTCTGGATGCCGTGCGGGATCAGTGCATCGTTAAAGTCGTAGGCCGAATGATGCAGCGGCTGGCTCGGCGCAGAGCCAATCCACAGATATGCGCCGGGACACGCCTGCAACATAAAGGCGAAATCTTCGGAGGTGAGCGCCGGCTGTTTGGCCTGTTGTGCCTGAATACCGGCCTGATCCAGCGCGTCTAACGCCAGCTGCGCCATCGCCGCGTTATTCACCGTGGCCGGGTAATAACGCAGGTAGTTCACGTCCGCCTGCAAGCCGTGTGCGGCGGTGACGTGCAGCGCCATTTCACGCAGACGGTTTTCGATGATGTCCTGCGCTGCCGGGCTGAAGGTGCGCACCGTGCCGGTGATGCTGGCTTCGGCCGGAATCATGTTGTGCGAGAAGCCGCCCTGCATGCGCGTCACGCTAAGCAAGCCAGGTTCGCAGGGATCGAGCGCGCGCGCCACCAGCGTGTTGAGCTGCACCACCAGCTCGCTGGTCGCCAGCAACGTATCGCGCGTCAAATGCGGCTGCGCGGCATGTCCGCCGCCGCCTTTGACGGTGATATCGAAGCGATCCGCCGCCGCCATGATCGCGCCGGGCCGCGTCTGCACTTCGCCGAGCGGTAGCTCCGGCCAGTTGTGTAGAGCAAACACCGCATCGCAGGGAAACTGCTGGAATAGGCCGTCATCGATCATCTCTTTCGCACCCGCCAATCCCTCTTCGGCAGGCTGGAAGATAAACACCAGCGTGCCGTCAAAATCGCCCTGCTCAGCCAGTTCAATCGCCGCGCCCAGCAGCATCACAGTGTGACCATCATGGCCGCAGGCGTGGCACACATTATCGTGCACGCTTTTCCACGGCTGATTGCCGTTATCCTGCATCGGCAGCGCATCCATATCGGCGCGCAGGCCAATCATGCGCGTGCCGTTGCCGCGTTTCAGCACGCCAACCACGCCGGTTTTACCCAGCCCGCGATGCACCTCAATACCGTGCTCATTTAACAGCTGCGCCACGATGTCGCTGGTGCGCTGCTCCTGATAACCCAGCTCGGGATGGGCGTGCAGATCCCGTCGCAGCGCGACTAATTGTTCCAGTTGCATCTCAGTATCCCCGGTTGCGATCGATCAGGCCGACCATCGGTTCGCCACGCTGATAGCGGCGCAGATTGTCGAGCAGCGCGGCGACGGCGCTGTCGGTTTGTGTTGCGCTGGCGATATGCGGCGTGAGCCAAATGGCCGGATGCTGCCAGAACGGATGTCCAGCGGGCAGCGGCTCGGGATCGGTAACATCAATCACCGCCGCGCTGAGTTTGCCGCTTGCCAGCGCTGCCAGTAAATCCGCTTCGTTGAGCTGCGGACCGCGTCCCACCTGGACCAACGCTGCGCCGTCAGGTAGCTGCGCGAATAGCTGCGCATTCAGCAAGCCGCGCGTGCTGTCGGTGAGCGGCAGCAGGCACACCAGAATGTCGCTGTGAGCAAGGAAATCACCCAGTTGATCGCTGCCGTGCCAGCAATGCACGCCGCTGATTTCACGCGGGGTGCGGCTCCAGCCAGCGCAGTCAAAACCCAGCGACACCAGTTGTTTTAAGCAAGCCTGACCGAGTTCGCCCAGCCCCATCACGCCCACACGGCGCTGGCTGGCGGTGCTAATTGGGTGAGTTTGCCACTGCTCATCACGCTGCTGCTGAAAGTAGCGTGGCATATCGCGATGTAAGCCAAGTACCGAGAAAGTGACGTACTCAACCATGCCTTGCGTCAGGCCCGGTTCGATCATGCGTACTACCGGCAAATCGGGTGGCAGTTGGCTGAGATCAAACTGATCCGCGCCCGCGCCGACCGATAACAGCGCTTTGAGATTGGGAAAGGTGCTCATCAGGTTTTCCGGCGGCTGCCACGCCACCAGCAGTTCAACCTGATCCGCCTCACCGATATCCGGCCAGATGTGCAGCTGAATATCCGGCGCATGTTGCGCCAGCCAGCGCTGCCAGTGCGCACCACGCGTGGCTTCTGATTTGTAGACGATATGCATCAGGCCATCGCCTGGGTCATCAACCCGAACGCCTGCATCTCACCTTGTTGCGGTGACCACGGCGTTCCCCGAATCATGGTGGTCGGCGCATCCACCTGCGCCAGACCCAAGGTTTCCAGCCAGGCGGCCAGCGGCAGCGCGCCATCGGTATCAATACGCACGAACTCGCCGCGCAGGCCTTGCATCAAGGCGGAAATCAGCGTTTGCGCGATGTCGACATTCAGCGCGATCACCGGACCAATCGCCCAGCCGTGACCAAAGCGGCGCAGGCTGGCAAAACCGTGCACGCGCTGTTTGGCATCCTGTAACAATACAGTTTGGAAATCGGTAATCAGGCTGTTGATCAGAGCTGGACGCCACATGCCGTGCGCCTGATGATCGAGTTCGATCAGCAGATCGGCGTCTGCGGCTTGTGCGTTACGCAGCGTTAAACCGGCTGGAATAGTGACATTCGGTACCGCCGCCAGCTCGCGCGTTTGATGCTGCTGAATGTGGCCAGTGACCTCAAAGCCGAGCTTCTGGTACAGCCCTTTACCCATTTCGGTGGCGTGCAGGCGGATGTTGTAGTCGGGGAATTTTTCCAGCAGCGCCAGCATTAATTGCTTGCCGGTGCCACGGCCCTGAAACTGCGGGTTGACCACCACCAAACCGATGGTTGCCGCCTGCTCGCCCCAGCGCCAGCCAAAGGCGCTGCCGACGAACTCGCCGTTTTCTTCAGCGACCACGCCTTCACCCAACGCCAGCGCCTGCTGCCAGTCTTCCCGGCGGTGCGGCCATTTGAGCTGTTGGGTGATGGCGTAGCCGTGTTCGATGTCGTTTTGCGTCATTGCGCGTAGTGTGATCATGGTTGTTCCTTCAAATGAGGTCGCCATAAATGGCGACCCTACGGGTTCTGTGTATGGCGACCTGGCATTCACTCCGCCTTCAACACCTCTTCGTGCTCATCCAGCCAACCTTGCCGCAACTCTGGCACGGCGCGTTTCAGGCGTTCGAAATAGAGTTCGCTGGTCGGCTTATCGTAATCGGCGCGGGCAATCTGCGTAACGATTTTGCCGGATTTCATCACCACAATATCGTCGCACACCGCGCGCACCGCGTGCATGTCGTGGCTGATAAACAGCACCGACAATCCCAGCTCGCGGCGCAGTTCGCTGATCAAATCCAGCACCGCCGCCGCCACCACGGTATCCAACGCAGATGTCACTTCGTCGCACAGAATCAAATCTGGCTCGGCCGCCAGCGCGCGCGCCAGATTCACACGCTGCTTTTGTCCGCCAGACAGCGCCCACGGACGTCGCCACAGCACGGTGCGCGGCAGCTTCACCAGATCCAGCAGCTGATGCAGCCGAGCTTTCAGCGCCGCACCTTTCAAGCCATGGAACAACACCAGCGGGCGCGTCAGAATCTGCTCGACGCTGTGCGCCGGATTCAGTGCGGTATCGGCCATCTGGAACACGTATTGAATACGGCGCAGCTCATTGTCCGGGCGCTTATGCATGTCGCCGTTAATGTAGTGGCCGTTAAACAGAATATGGCCGTGACTTGGCGCGTTGAGTCCGGCAATGGCGTGCGCCAGCGTGGTTTTACCTGAACCGGATTCGCCAATAATGCCAATCGCCTGGCCTTTCCACAGCTTCAGATTGATGTCTTCGAGAATACGGATTTTCTGCTGACCGTTGCTGTCGCGCGGGCCGTAACCGGCGCTGAGATCGCGCACTTCCATCAGCGGCTGCATATCTGCTTCGGCGCAGGTCCAGCTGCTTGGGCGCTCTTTTTGCCGCGCCGCATCCATCAGCAGTTTGGTGTACTCCGCCTGCGGTGCGCCAATCAGCCGTTCAGTAGTGCCGTATTCCGCCATCTGACCGCGCAGCAGCACCAGAATGCGGTCGGCCATCTGCGCCACCACCGCCAAATCGTGGCTGACGTAGATCGCCGTCACGCCGCGCTGCGCCACCACGCGACGAAATGCTTTAAGCACTTCCACCTGCGTCGTCACGTCGAGTGCGGTGGTCGGTTCGTCGAGGATCACCACATCCGGATCGCCAATCAGCGCCATCGCCGTCATCAGACGTTGCAGCTGACCGCCTGAAACCTGATGCGGAAAGCGGTCGCCGATGGTGTCGGGATTGGGCAGCGCCAGCTCACGGAACAGCGCGATCGCCTTTTGCCTGGCGTCTTTGCGCTTCATGGTGCCGTGAATCACCACCGGCTCAATCACCTGATCGAGAATGCGCATGCCAGGATTAAACGATGCCGCCGCACTCTGCGCGATGTACGCCACTTTGTTGCCGCGAAACTCACGCAGTTGGCCCGGCGACAGGCTGCGCACATCGGTGCCGGCCATGTGAATATTGCCGTCGGCGATGCGACAGCCGTGGCGCGCATAGCCCATCAGCGCCATCGCAATGGTGGTTTTGCCGGAGCCAGATTCACCAATCAGCGCCAGCACTTCGCCCTTCTGCACCGTGAAACGAATATCGGAAACCAGATCGATCTCTTCACCTTTGTCGGTCTGCGCCGTTACGCGCAGGTTCTCCACCGAGATCACCGGCATGGCGGTATGTGGCGTCACGTTCATGCTCCCTCCTTCGCCAGCGTCAACGGACGCATCTGCTGCAGGCTGTCGATAAACAGATTCGCGCCAATGGTCAGGCTGGCGATAGCCACCGCCGGCATCAGCACCGCTGGCGAACCGTTGAACAAGCCCTGAATGTTTTCACGCACCAGCGTGCCCCAATCGGCATACGGCGGCTGCACGCCGAGGCCAAGGAAACTCAAGCCGCTCAACAGCAGCACGATATAGACAAAGCGCAGGCCGAAGTCAGTGAGCATCGGATGCACCATATTTGGCAGGATGTCGTGGATCGCCACATACCAGCGGCTTTCCCCGCGCAGACGCGAGGCACGCACGTAATCCATATTGCGCAGGCTGCTGGCCATGGCGAAGGCGATACGGAACGCGCCCGGCCAGTAGGTAAAGATGGCGGTGAGGATCAGCATCGGCAGCGATGAACCGAACACCGCGACAATCATCAGCGACAGCACTTTGCCCGGCAGCACCAGCAGCGCATCGTTCACACGACCGAGCACTTCTTCCAACCAGCGCCCGGCGACCGCCGCCAGCAGTGCTAGCAAGGTGCCGATGATGCTGGCGCACAGCGCAGCGGTGAGCGCCAGGCCAATGGAGAATTTCGCGCCGTAGAGAATGCGGCTGAGGATATCGCGCCCCAGATAATCGGTGCCGAGCAAGTTGGCAGACGTCATGCCACCCAGCATCGGCCCGCCGCCAATGTCTTCGACGTTATGCGGCGCCAGCTGGTTACCAAACAGCGCCATCAGCAGCCAAAACAGCGAGATCAGCAGTCCGATGCGGCCCGAAAGCGACAGCGACTGAAACAGACGTACAGGCAGCAGTAACGTATTCATCAGCTTCTCCATTTCGGATTAAAGGCGATGGTGAGGATATCGGCCGCCAGTAGCAGCACCAGATAACAGGCGGCGAACAGCATGACGCACAGCTGCACCACCGGCAGATCGCGGTTACTCACCGCATCCACCAGCGCACTCGCCAGACCGGGATAGCTAAAGATCGATTCGATGATGATCACGCCACCAAACAGATACGACAGGCTGAGCGAGATGGCGTTAGCAATCGGCCCGACCGCATTCGGCAGTGCGTGGCGCAGCACCGCACGCAGCGGCGAAACGCCTTTCAGCAGCGCCATCTCCAGATAGGGGCTGTCGAGCTGGTTGATGATGGCGGAGCGCGTCATGCGCGCCATCTGCGCCACCAGCACGCAGCACAGGGTTAACACCGGTAGCGCGTAGGCTTTGAGATAGCTGATGACGTCCATGTCCGGGCTGCCGAACGACATCGCCGACACCCAATGCAGTTTTACCGCGAAGATCAGTACAGCAACCGTGGCTACCAGAAACTCCGGCACCGCGACGGTTGCCATGGTGCTGATCACCAGAAAACGGTCCAGCGCCGAACCGCGATTCATCGCCGCCACGATGCCGATTATCAGCGCCAGCGGCACGCAGATCACCGTGGTGATGCCGGCTAACTCCAGCGTGGCGGGAATGCGCTGCTCGACCAGCTGTAATACCGGCAGATGGCTGGCGAACGAGGTGCCAAAATCACCCTGCAACATGCCGGTGAGCCAGGTGAAGTAGCGCACCAGCAACGGCTGATCGAGTCCCAGCTGCTGGCGCAACGCCGCCACCGTTTCCGGCGTGGCGTTTTGCCCGAGAATCATCTGCGCCGCGTCGCCGGGCAGCAGGCTGGTGATAAAGAACACCACCACCGAGACGATAAGCAAGGTCAGGATGCCTGCGCCTGCGCGCCGGGCAATCAGGAACAACATGTATCGGTTCATCGGCGATCTCCTTGTTCAGAATCTTCAGGCGCTGATTGTGCGGTCGCCATAAATGGCGACCCTACGTTAGGCATTCAGCCAGGCGAATTCATGGAAGCGATAACCCATCATCATGCCGCTTGGCCAGGCTTCTACGCCGCCCACTTTCTTGCTGTAACCGTCGGTGGAGCTGATAAAGGTTGGGATGATGGTGCCGCAGTGATCGTAAATCAGCTTCTGCATGTCACCGTACATCTGCTTGCGTTTGGTCTGCTCGCGCTCGCCGCGCGCAGCGACCACCAGCTGGTCAAACTGCTCATTCTTCCAGCCCGATTCGTTGTTGGATGCGGTGGAGAGATAGAACTGCGAGAACAGCATATCCAGCGTCGGGCGCGGGTTGATTGAGCCGTAACCGACCGGATCTTTGGTCCAGTGCGTTGACCAGTAACCGTCATACGGCACGCGGCGCACTTTGATGTTCAGACCAGTGCTGCGCGAAACCTGCTGAATCAGCTGGCCGCCCTCTACCGAGCCTTCAATGTTTGGCGTGGTGATGATCTCCACCGTCGCGCCTTTCATGCCGGCTTTCTCGATGTGGAATTTGGCTTTTTCGGCATCGAGCGGACGCGGTTTGAGATCGGCGTTATACAGCGGATGCCATGGTGGTACAGGCGTATCGTTACTGACGTCGCCGTAACCCTGCAGCACGGTTTTCACCAGAATGTCGCGCGGCTGCAGATACTTCATCGCCAGCACGAAATCTTCGTTGCTGCCCGGCTTCATATCGGTGCGAATAATCAGGTTGGTGTACATGCCGGATTTACTCTCCAGCACGCCGAAATCGGAGGTGGCTTTGATGCGGTTGCAGTCGGCGGCGCTCAGGGTGGAGACGATGTGCAGATCGCCCGACATCAGCGCATTGACGCGCGCTGCCTGATCGGTGACGCCCAGCAGCTCGACTTCATCCAGATGCGGCAGGCCCGGCTTGAAGTAGTTAGGGTTTTTCACGCCAACCGAACGCACGCCCGGTGTGAACTCTTTCAATTTGAACGGACCAGTACCGATGCCTTTGCTGAAGTCTTTGGTGCCGTCCTGCACGATCAGGAATGGCGCGCTGGCCAGCATAAACGGCACGTCGAAGTTGGCCTGCGCCAGCTCCAGCGTCACTTCGTTGTCGTTAACGGCGGTGAAGGTTTTGAACTGATCGGCCAGCTTGAAGGCGTTGGACGCCACCGCCGGATCTTTGTGGCGGCTCAGCGAGTAGATGACATCTTTGGCAGTCAGCGGTTTGCCGTCGTGGAAGGTGACACCTTTGCGCAGTTTGATCTGCCAGGTGATGCCGTCGCTGGAGTCGATGGATTCCGCCAGCGCCGGTTGCACCGCGAGGCTTTTATCCAGTTCTGTCAGGCCGCTGTAGACCATGAATTGACGGGTGTAATCGCCGCTGTTGTTGCCTTTGGCCGGATCGAGTGTGTCGGTGGCGGAGGCGTTAGACATGGCGGCGCGCAGTTTGCCGCCTTTCACTGGCGTGGTTGCCGCAAAGCCCATTTGCGGGAAAGCGATTAAACCGCTGCTCATCACGGCACCGGCAGACAACAACTTCATCAGGCCACGGCGCGACATCGACCCTTCGGTCAACATGCGGGTTAAGGCCGGATTTACAGCGTCAGACTCTTTATCGAATTTACTCATCTGCACACCCTCAATATGAATTGTTGTTGATTTCGTTTTTTCGTCTTGTAGGGTCGCCATTCATGGCGACCGTTTCGATGACCGCACGACCTGGATTTCACGACAACCGATCCTTGGCTTTGTAATACAAACCCGCCAGGGGCAAAAACCACGGTTTCCCGTGGTAACCGGGCAGCGCAGGCCAGGTATCGCGCTGCCAGGGGTTTTCGTTGCGTTTCTCCGCCAGCAGGTCGGCCATCACGCGGCCCATCCACACCGACATCTGCGTACCGTGGCCGCTGTAGCCCATTGAATAAAACACGCCATCCTGTTCACCGGCATGCGGCAAGCGGTCGGCGGTCATATCCACCATGCCGCCCCAGCAGTAATCGATGCGCGATTTGCCCAACTGCGGGAACAGCGCGGTCATCGCCGCACGCAGCACGTCGCCGCTGCGTGTGTCCGATGTCGGATTGCTCACCGCAAAACGCGCGCGGCCACCAAACACCAATCGACGATCCGACGTGGTACGGAAGTAGTTGCCGATGTTCAGTGAGGTTACGTAGGTGCGGTCTTTGGGCAGCACCTGATTGATCAGTTCGTCACCAAGCGGTTCCGTCACCACAATAAAGCTGCCGACCGGCACGATGCGGCGCTGGAACCACGGGAAAGGCCCTTCATTGGAGACGCCGGTTGCCATCATCACTTTGTCGGCGATGATCTCGCCCTGCGCGGTGCTGACGCGGTGGCGATAGCCGTCGAGGCGCGTTAAGCCGGTCACCGCATGATGCGGGAAGATTTTCGCCCCGCTGCGCGCCGCCGCTTCCGCCAGTCCGATTCCAAACTTGCCCATATGCATCTGGCCGCCACGCTTCTGCAGCAGCCCACCGTGAAAGGCATCGCTGCCCACTTCCCGGCGAATCTCATCTTTGCCGATCAGCTCGATTTCCGGATCGACGGTGTCGCGCATCAACTGCCACGCGCTGCGCAGGCCGGGAAAATGCGAGGCTTTGCTGGCGAGTTTCAGCTTGCCGCACAGGCGGAAATCGCAATCAATCTGCTCTTCACGCACCAGCTGTTCGACATAGCTCACCGCATCGTCATAGGCGCGATAGAAGCGGCTGGCCTGCTCGATTCCCTGGCTCTCCACCAGCGAGGCAAAGTTCTGCGCCACGCCGGTATTGCAGTGTCCACCGTTACGCGCCGACGCCTGGCTCATCACCTCGCCGCTCTCCAGCAGCACCACGTTGATGCCGCTGCGTGCCAGGTTGAGCGCCGTCGAGACGCCGGTAAAGCCGCCGCCAATCACCACCACCTCAGCGGTGCTCGGCAATGCGCCAGTGGCTGCGCCGCTAAAGGTCGGTGCTGTGGCTTGCCAGAATGATTCGAGTTTCATCGCCGCCTCCGGGCTTAGAGTCCAACCACAGCGGCCAGACCGCCGATATCGTTGATTTCGGTGTATTGATACGCCGGATTGGCCGGATCGTGACCGCGATTGACCCACACCTTGTTTTTGATGCCCATGTCATAGCAGGTCATCAGGTCATAACGCAGGCTGGAGGAGACATGCAGAATCTCTTCCGGGCCGCAGTTCAGTTTGTCGAGCATGTACTCGAAGCCTTTCATCTGCGGCTTGTAGGCGCCGACTTCTTCGGCGGTGATGGTCATATGGATCGGCGCGCCCAGACGCGGCACGTGATGCGGGATCAAATCGTTCATCGAGTTAGTGAGCAGCACCAGCGGGAACTCTTTGGCTACTTTGGCTAAACCGGCGGGCACGTCAGGATGCGGGCCCCACGTGGCACAATCGGTGTAGATAAAGTCGCTGTCCGCCTGGCTCCACGCCACACCCCACTTTTTGCAGGTGCGCTGAATGGCATCGCTGACCACGTCGTAATACGGCTTCCACGCGCCGAGCACTTCGTCAAAACGGTAGCGGGCGAAATCGGTGGTGAACGCCAGCATCTCCTGCGCAGAAACACGATCTTTGAAGCAGCGTTCGGCTGCGCCTGCCATGTCAAAATTGATCAGGGTGCCGTAGCAATCAAAGGTGATGAATTTCGGTTTAAACAGTGCCATGAAGCGACCTCGCGGTTGAGAACACAAAATTAGAAATCGATTAACACGCTCTTCTGGCGCTGACAGGCCTGGAATGCCTGACGTCCCAGATCCTTGCCAATGCCCGAGCCGAGGAAGCCGCCGGTGGGGATAATGAAATCGCCGGAGCGGCCATAGCGATTGACCCACACGGTGCCGGATTCCAGCGCGCGCACCGCACGCAGCGCACGCGGCAGACTCAGCGTGTGCACGCCGGCGCACAGGCCGTAGGTTTCATGTGCCGCCAGCGCCAGCCCTTCCTCTTCATTGTCAAACTGTTGCACGGTGAGCACCGGACCAAAAATTTCCTGCTGCACCGCCGGATTATCGTGGGCAACGCCGCACAGCAGCGTTGGCTGCCAGAACCAGCCTTCTGCGGTGTCGGCAAAGCGTTCGCCGCCCACCAGCACTTCCGCGCCCTGCGCTTTGGCATCGGCGATTACTGACGCTACTTTGTTGCCCTGACGCTCGTCGATCAGCGGCGCATAGCGGCTGCTCTCCTGCCAGGTCAAGCCCGGACGCGGCTGCTGACAGAGCGCGACTAATCTATCCAGCAACGGCTGCGCAATGCCGCGCTGCACAATCAATCGGGTTCCGGCGACACACGCCTGGCCGCCATTGGCGGTGAAGCCGCGCAGAATACGCTGCGCTAACACGTCGATATCACCGGCATCGTCGAACACCAGCTGCGGGCTTTTTCCGCCCAGCTCCAGCGTGACCGGTTTCATGCCGTGCTGCGCGATGTCGCCCATGATGCGAGCGCCGGTCAGCGTGGAGCCGGTAAAGGAGACTTTGCGCACCAGCGGATGGGTGACCAGCGCGTTACCGGTCACCGCGCCGCTGCCCTGCACGATATTCAGTACGCCCGCCGGTAAACCAGCCTGCACCGCCAGTTCGGCCATGCGCACGGTAGAGAACGGCGTCAGCTCAGAAGGTTTCAGCACCACAGCATTTCCTGCTGCCAGCGCCGGACCACATTTCCATGACGCCATCGACAGCGGGAAATTCCACGGCGTGATGGCGCCGATCACGCCGTACGGCTCAGCAATCAGCATGCCGAGGCTGCTTTCCTGAGTGGGGAACAGGTCGCCGCTGTATTTGTCGGCGCACTCGGCGTAGAAGCGAATGGCTTCGGCGGTGAAAGGAATTTCGTGCTGCATCACGTCGCTGATGGGGCGCGTAGAGCCGAGCGATTCGAGCTGTGCCAGTAACGGATCGCTCTCGATCAGATCGGCCCAGCGACGCAGAATTTTACCTCTGGCACGTGGAGCACAGCTGCTCCAGCCGCTGGTTTTCAGCGCCTGGTGCGCGGTGGTGACGGCGCGATCAACATCTTCAATCGTGGCTTCGCTGAGTTCGGCATAGACTTTGCCATCGGACGGACGTTTAACGGCAAAACGCGCGCCCGCCGTTTTAAGATGTTGCCCGCCAATATAATGACCGGCAGGAAGTAAAACTTTTTCAGGGTCGAAACTTAACATGGAAAATTCCTTATTTGTTACACCCATCACAGACGCGCCAATTAACGATTTGCACTGCGTTTTTCTATCACGCTAATAAGTTAATGCAGAAAGTATGCCAGCCCAGTGAAAAATAAAAATGCGTAAAAAACAGCGCAAAAAAATTTTCTGCCGTATTGGTGAGCGAAATTTTGCGGAATTGCCGAAGGAATAAACAGATGATTTACTTCACAAAATATGTGCGTCGCGACGGTGCAATGCGCATGAAACTTGCACTAAAACGGGGATGGGCGGCAAAGTATGACGCGACGCACAAAATAAACAGCGCCGCGAACCTGAGGGTTGCGGCGCTGTTTTTGTTTGTCGCCATTAATGGCGACCCTACGAATACTGTGATGATTATTTATAAACTGCCAATATGAAACGTCTTCTGTTCTAAATACTCTTCGATACCGTAACGCGATCCTTCACGACCTAAGCCGGATAATTTAATTCCGCCAAAGGGTGCAGCGTCTAATGAAATTGCACCGGTATTAAATCCGACCATGCCAAATTCTAATGCTTCTGCCACGCGCCATGCCCGGCGAATATTCTCAGTAAAGAAATAAGCCCCGAGTCCATAAGGCGTGTCATTCGCCATGCGGATCGCCTCTTCTTCTGTGTCGAAGACAAACAGCGGTGCCACCGGGCCGAAGGTTTCTTCATGTGCAATACGCATGCTGCTGGTGACGTTGCCCAACACCGTGGGCTCAACAAAGGTGCCGTTTGGCGCGCTGATGCCGCCGCGCAGCAAGGTCGCGCCCTGGCTGAGCGCATCGTCGATATGGCTGTTAACTTTCTCGACGGCGCGGTCGTTGATCAGTGGCCCGATGGTGCTGTCCGGCGCAAAACCGTCACCGACTTTCAGCGCAGATACCGCTTCCAGCAAGCGCTCGCTGAAGCGCTCATAGATGCCGCGCTGCACCAGAATGCGGTTGGCGCAGACGCAGGTTTGTCCGGCGTTGCGGAATTTACTCGCCATCACGCCGGGAATGGTCACATCGAGATCGGCATCATCAAAGACAATCAGCGGCGCGTTGCCGCCCAGTTCCAGGCTCAGGCGCTTGATGCTATCGGCGCTCTGCTGCATCAACAGCTGGCCGACGCGGGTGGAACCGGTAAAGGAGATTTTGCGCACCGTGCGGCTGGCGGTCAGCGTGCTGCCAATTTCGGTTGGCAAGCCGGTTAACACTTGCAACACGCCGCTGGGGAAACCGGCGCGTTCGGCTAACACTGCCAGCGCTAATGCCGACAGCGGCGTTAACTCCGACGGCTTAACGATAATCGGGCAACCTGCGGCCAGCGCGGGCGCGACTTTGCGGGTGATCATCGCAATCGGGAAGTTCCACGGCGTGATCGCTGCCGCCACGCCAACCGGCTGCTTGAGTACCAGAATGCGGCGATCGTCGCTTGGTGCGGGAATGGTGTCACCGTATATACGCCGCGCCTCTTCCGCGAACCACTTCACGAAGCTGGCGCCGTACAGCACTTCGCCTTTGGCTTCCGCCAGCGGCTTGCCCTGTTCGGCGGTCATGATGATCGCCAGATCGTCGGCATTATCAATAATCAGCTGATGCCATTTTTCCAGCAGCGCGGCGCGCGTGGCGTTGGGGGTTTTGCCCCAGCTGACGCGCACCGACTCAGCATAATCTATCGCCTGCTCGGTTTCCGCCGCACCCAATGCCGGAATGGTGGCTATCGGCTGCTGCGTGCCAGGATCGATCACCTCAAGCGTTGCGCCCTGATGCGCATCCTGCCAGCGACCGCCAAACAGCGCCTGCTGGCGCAGTAATTCCGTATCTTTCAGTTGAATTCGCGACATGACAATCCCCTGTATCTTCGTCATTTCACTGTAACGTGAGGCGACAGCGCAGGATGTTTTTCTGGCGAGAGGAAGTTATGTCGATGCGTGTTTTGCGGCGGGAAAAGAAATTTTATGCTGTGTGGGGGAAGGTCGCCATAAATGGCGACCCTACGAAGGATCGGTACGGTTTTTTCCAACGAATCAAATCTGGAAATCGATGGCCGGTTCGTTTTCGGTTTCGTACGAGAGCGCCTGACGTTTGATCTCCTCCAGCGACAGATTAGCGTTACACAGCTCCAGGAACTGCCAAACGTAATTGCGCTGCAACTGACCGCGCTTCAGGCCGAGCCACACGGTATTGGCATCGAACAGATGATGGGTGTCGATTTTTACCAGGTCTTCCCCTTCGTAAATATCACACGCCTGATCGGCCAGAATTCCCACCCCAAGACCAAGTTCAACGTAGGTTTTCACCACGTCAGAATCCTGCGCGCTGAGCACGATATCCGGTCTGAGTCCTGCCGCCTGGAAAGCACGATCGACCCGCGAACGGCCGGTGATACCCTGACGATAGGTGATCAGCGGATAGCGGCTGAGGCTGGCGAGCGTTACCGGCTGATGCTGCAACAGCTCATGATCGTGCGGAACTAAAAGTGAGTGATGCCAGCTGAACCACGGGAACGCCGCGAGGCTGCTGTTATTCACTAACTGCTCGGAGGCGATGCCGATATCAGCTTCACCGGCCAGCAGCATGGCGACGATCTCCTGCGGCGATCCCTGATTGAGCTCAAGACGCACATTAGGATAGAGCTGACGAAACGCTTTGATCACGCGCGGCAGGCTGTAACGCGCCTGAGTGTGCGTGGTGGCGATAGTCAGCACGCCGCTGGTTTCATTGGTAAACACATCCGCTAAGCGGCGAACTTTGCCCGCTTCATCAAGGATGCGCTCAGCAATGGTCAACAGCGCCTTGCCCGGTTCGGTCATGCCTAAGAGTCGCTTGCCACGACGAATAAAAATTTCCACGCCCAGTTCATCTTCCAGATCGCGAATATGGCGGCTCACTCCTGATTGGGAGGTAAACAATGTATTCGCCACTTCGGTCAGGTTGAACTCGCAACGGGCTGCTTCACGTATAATTTTAAGTTGCTGGAAATTCACGCCCTTTTCTCCTGATTCCTGCCCCTGTTTCGTCCATGTTATGAAGTTGGCGTCATCGCAACAAATAATAAAAAACGGTGTGTTATGCGGAATAGTAATAAGGGAGGTTTTGCGAGGAAGATAAAAAAGGTCGCCATGAATGACGACCCTATGGGATTAACCCACTAACATCAATTCACGATCCTCTACCGCTGGCTTATTCAGCAGCGACAGCAGAATATTCTTCACCGCCTGCGCTGATGGCGACAGCGGCAGACGCGCCGAGATGTTCAGCGACAGCGGCAGATTCAGCGATGGACTGTTAATCCGCGCCATCCACGCATGGGTTGAACTCACCAGCGCACGCGCCGCAGATTCT
Source organism: Enterobacter sp. Sphag1F (assembly GCF_014193275.1). Lineage (NCBI taxonomy): Bacteria > Pseudomonadati > Pseudomonadota > Gammaproteobacteria > Enterobacterales > Enterobacteriaceae > Enterobacter > Enterobacter sp. Sphag1F. The sequence goes on from NZ_JACHZD010000001.1 coordinate 642,769, forward strand.
GGCAGCACCGTGACGCCCATACCGCTGGAAACTGCCGCAGTCAGCGTGGAGATCGATTCGATTTCGCCGATGATGCGTGCGCTCAAACGACGCAGCGAGAACGCTTCATCAACACGTTTACGCACCGCGCTGTAATCGCGTGGCAGGAACAGGCTCATCTGAGCCACGTCCGCCAGATCGACAGTCGCACCCGGACACGCCGTTGCGCCCACCAGATAGAGCTCTTCTTTCATTAATGGAATGCTGTTGATGCCCGCTGTTGGCGCACGATCGTACAGCACCGCCATGTCCAACTGGCCGTTCATTACTTTTTCGTTCAGCGAGGTGCCGCTGTTTTCATGCAGATACACCAGCACATCCGGGAACTGCTCACGCACCGTCTGCAGCAGCGGCATGGTGAGCGAGGATGCGGCGGTGCCCGGCGCTAAACCGATGGAAACCTGGCCGTTGAGTGCCTGGCCGGCGTTGATCACTGCCGTTTGCGCCTGTTCACACTGACGCAGAATGGTGCGGGCGTGGGCATACAGAATTTTACCGGCTTCAGTTGGCGTCACGCCGCGCTTGGTGCGTATCAGCAATTGCTGATCGAGTTCATTTTCCAGCGTAGCGACCTGCTGGCTAAGCGCAGGCTGCGCGATGTGCAGCACTTCTGCTGCCTGAGTCAGGCTGCCGATATCGACGATTTTTACAAAATACTTGAGTCGTCTTAAATTCATGTTGCCTCCGTCAATCCCCGAATACCCAGGTTGGGCGTCTCAGCCTGCTGGCTTGTGGAAATGAAGTTGCAATATGCAGGCCAGGTTTGTTCGCGATGCAAAATTGCATCGCCAGATTTTTCCTAAAGGCACGGAAAATAAGCGTTTGTGATTACCTCGAAGGAGTTAATAAGCGCGAGCGATGACGCAAAAAGAGTAAGAACTAAACGAATTGCACTGCAATGGGGCAGGAAATGCGAGTCAGGCGTGCAAAAAAGTGATGACCGGATGAGCTGGTTTGGTGCAGATAACGCAGAAAATGAGCAGAAATGGCGGGAATGAAACCAAATGAGCAGAAAAGAACGGATTCAACCAGTTGGAAAACTTATTCCCGAATCACTGCGGCCAATTAAAAGGTGCGCATAAATGCGCACCTTTTGTAGGGTCGCCATTTATGGCGACCACACTATCAGCGCTTCTTACGGTTGCGATGCATATCAATCGAAACTGCCGCAACAATGATGATGCCCTTAATAATGTCCTGCACGTAAGCATCCACACCGACAAAGGTGAAGCCGCTCTTAATCAGGCCAAGAATCACCGCACCAATCAGCGTACCGGTAATGCGTCCAACGCCGCCCATCAGGCTGCTGCCGCCGATAACGGCTGCGGCGATGGCATCCAGTTCGTACGCCATACCCATGCTTGACTGGCCGCTACTCACACGCGCTGCCAGCACCACGCCCGCCAGCCCTGAGAGCGCACCGGCGATGGTGTAGACGATGATCAGATACTTATTAACGTTGATACCGGACACTTTGGCGGAGGTCATGTTGCCGCCAATCGCGTAGACATATTTACCGTAACGGGTATGTTTCAGCGCGATGTGGAACAGGAACGCCACCACCAGGAAGATAATCACCGGCATTGCGCCCTGGCCGATGGAGGTGAAGCCATCTGACAGGAAGCTGATTGGGTTACCCTGCGTGTAGTACTGCGCCAGACCGCGTGCCGACACCATCATACCGAGCGTGGCGATGAATGGAGGAATACCGGTTTTGGTGATTAACACGCCGTTCATCACGCCGCACAACAGCCCAACCCCGATCCCAGCAACAATCGGTATCACCGCCGGCAAGTTAACCAGCGACGGATACATTGGCGACAGGCTGTCTGAGGTTTGCGCCAGACTGGCCGCCACTACCGCGGTTAAAGCGATAACCGAACCGGATGACAGGTCGATACCGGTGGTGATAATGACCTGGGTCACACCCACTGCGATGATACCGATGATCGCGACCTGCAGAATAATCAGTACTAAGCGGTTGGTGTTCATCAGGAAAGATTGATCACGTACGTACCAACCGGCAATTTCAAAAATCAGGGCAATGCCCACCATCACGACAAAAATCCCGGTGTCTTTTGGCAGCTTGTGACGCAAGTTGCTAAAGAAAGAACTCTGATCTGCGGCCTGCGGGGCCGTAATTTTTACGTTACTCATAGATGTCTCACGCCTCACTCGGATGCCAACGACAAAATGGATTCCTGATTGGCCTCTTCTTTATCGAGGATGCCGGTTATACGTCCGCCGTGCATAACCATCACGCGGTCGCTCATGCCGAGAATTTCTGGCAACTCGGACGACACCATGATGATGGCCACGCCGCGATTCGCCAGTTCACTGATTAAGCGATAAATCTCTGCTTTTGCACCAACGTCGATACCGCGCGTTGGTTCGTCGAGAATCAGGATCTTCGGTTGCGCCAGCAGCCAGCGAGCAATCAGCACCTTCTGCTGGTTACCGCCGCTGAGGTTATTGATGATCTGATCCATGGTTGGGGTTTTGATGTTCAGCTTGCGAATCTGATCCATACAGTCCTGCGCCATTTTGATGTGGCTGACAAAACCGCTTTTATGGGTGTAATCGGGCATGTTGACGATGCTCATGTTCTCCATCACCGACAACACCAGGAACAGCCCAGACTTTTTACGGTCTTCGGTCAGGAACGCCATGCCCTTCTCAATCGCCGTCGAAGGCGAATCGATCTTGACCGGCACGCCATCAATCAGGATTTCACCGCTGTCGAAACTCTCCATGCCGAACAGGCTTTCCATCACTTCGCTGCGTCCGGCACCCACCAATCCCGCCACGCCGAGGATTTCGCCTTTGCGCACCGAAAAGTTGATGTCGGTGAAGCGATCTTTGCAGGTCAGATTGCGCACCGTCAGCACATCTTCACCAATTTCACCGTTGAATTTCGGGAACAGCTGGGTCAATTCACGGCCTACCATCTGCGTAATCAGTGACTGGCGGGTGTATTCACTGGTGTTGTTGCTGCCCACCCACGCACCGTCACGGAAAATGCTGATTTCATCGGTTATCGCAAAAATCTCATCCATCTTGTGGCTGATATAGATGATGGCTTTGCCCTGCTCGCGCAGGTCGCGGATGATGGTGAACAGATGCGCCACTTCGGTTTCCGTCAGTGCCGAGGTCGGTTCATCCATAATCACGATGTCCGAATTCCAGGAGACCGCTTTGGCGATTTCCACCATCTGCTGCGAGGCGATACTTAGCTCGCCCACCATGCGATCGGCTTTCAGACGGATGTTTAGTCTGTTCAGCAGTTCCTGCGTCTGTTTGTTCAGCTTGCCGTGGTCAACAAAGCCGTACTTCATCGGTTCGCGACCGAGCCAAATGTTTTCGGCTACGGTCATGTAAGGCACCAGATTGAGTTCCTGGTGAATCATGGAGATGCCGGAACGCAGCGCATCCATGGTGTCCTGAAACTGCACTGGCTCCCCTTTAATGCGAATGGTGCCCTTATCGGGACGATACATCCCGATAAGGCATTTCATTAAAGTGGATTTGCCCGCGCCATTTTCACCCATCAGGGCATGTACCGACCCCGGTTTAATACGCAGTGAGACATTGTCGAGTGCCTTCACTCCGGGGAAGAACTTGCTGATGCCTTCGGCTTCAAGCGCAAAAGCGGTCATACATCACCTCCGTACGGCTGAGTCGGTTACGGTTTATTTCTGGTTCTGACTGGCGAATTTTTCGTAATTATCTTTGGTGATCAGCTGGAACGGGATATCGACCACTTTCTGCACTTTCTCGCCGTTAATCAGTTTGACCGCCGTTTGCACAGCGCCTTCACCCTGACCTTTCGCATCCTGGAACACGGTAGCGACCATTTTGTCGTTCTTGATCATCTGCAATGCATCCGGCGTACCATCCACACCTGCGACCAGGATGTGATTCGGGTTTTTGCCCAGCGCCTGCAGTGCACCAATCGCCATTTCATCGTTGTTGGAGGCGATTGCCTGAATGTCATCGCCCGCCGTCAGCCAGTTACTCACCACATCGACTGCATCGTTACGGGTGAATTTGGCCGTCTGTTTCTGCACGACTTTGATATCCGGGTATTTCGCGACCACCGCTTCCACACCTTTGGTGCGTTCACGGGTCGATTCGTTAGCCAGGTCGCCCAGCAGAATCGCCACGTTGCCTTTGCCGTTCATCTTTTTAGCCAGCGCTTCCATCTGCAGACGGCCCGCCAGTTCAGAATCCGAACCCACAAACGCCATTTTGTCTTTCAACTCGCCAGCCGGTTTACGGTTGACGAACACCAGCGGCACGCCGGCTTTCGCGGCGGCATCCACCAGCGGTTTCACGGCGTTGGTATCCACCGGGTTAACGATGATGGCATCAACGCCCTGACCAATGAAGTTCTGTACCTGCTGCAGCTGCTGAGCCACGTCGCCTTTGGCGTCTTCAACCTGGCCTTTAATGTTGTCTTTTTGCATCTCTTTCTGCATCGCGGTGCGCAGAATGGTAAGGAAGTTGTCATCAAACAGCGCCATAGAAACGCCTACCTGAAGGTCTTTTGCCATCACTGCGGCAGGTAACATGCAAACTAACAGGGAAGTTAATAACGCTTTTTTGAATTTCATAGGGAACCCTTCTTTATCGTTAACATGCTCAGGTTGGCTGATACCGCGAATGAAAAATATCTTTTACATTCACTCAACGTCACTGGCGCTTTTTTTGTGGTTGTAGAGGTAAGGCTTCTGGTCTAACGCTATCGGTTTACAGCATCTGTTTCTTGTAACTCATTCCTTATCAATCAGTTATTTTCAAAATGCCGTTTTAGATGAAGGAACTCGTTTCGCCGGTGATGATTAGCAGTTCATTTATTTCATCTAACTTGTATTTGAAACTTTCATCATAAAAGCACTGAAATGATTGTTTTAAAATCGGCAAATAACAAAACTTTGACATGCCTCTAACATCTCAAAGGAATTGGTTTTAAAGTGAGATCTTGCTGGCAGTTTAGAATCTGATCATTCAAGGCAGAAAAGCAGCATTCCGCTGCTTTTACGCGCACTTAAACCAGAAGTGTGCAGTAGAGCTTTGACAACGGGGATCGGCATCGCTAATATGCGCCTCGTTCACACGATTCCTCTGTAGTTCAGTCGGTAGAACGGCGGACTGTTAATCCGTATGTCACTGGTTCGAGTCCAGTCAGAGGAGCCAAATTCAAAAAGCCCGCTCAGGGAAACCTGAGCGGGCTTTTGTGTATTGGGGGTTTTGCAAGGTCGCCATAAATGGCGCCCCTACATTGTTCCGGTGCATTTCGTAGGGTCGCCATTTATGGCGACCAGCAGGATTCTTACACTACGAATTCGAAATGCGAACCATCCGGCAACTCGATATCCAGACGCAATTTTCCCCCCGCCGCTTCGATGTAACGCTTGAGCGTTGAAAGCTTAAGATCGCGTCCCGGCTTTTCCATACCCGCAACTGTAGGTTGTTTGATATTGAGCGCCTGTGCCATTTCCACCTGAGTTTTCTGCACTTTCTCACGCAGTTCGGCAAGGTGGATATTAAGCAGCATCTCTTCCGCCATCGCTTGAGCGTTAGCAACAACTTCAGGCTTCTCATCAGCAAGAATCTGTTCAAGCGTTCTCCCCATCGCGTTACTCCTTTTCATCTCTTTTTCTCTAAGTACTCGGTAAATTCACGATCGGCCAGCGGGATCATCTCGGCATAAAAGCGCTTTTCATTTCCCACCTTACTGCCTGCACAAAGCACAATTCCTGTTCGCCAAGGGTCGAAGGCGAAAAATGCCCGTATTGGATCGCCTTTACTCTGCACACGCAATTCTTTCATATTGCTGAAACGTGATCCTTTAATCGAATCGGCATATGGCCTGCTTAATCCCGGCCCTTTCTGGCGTAAAACGATCAATCCTGCCAGCACACAAGCTCGATCTGTGTCATCAAGCGACATCAACCAGCGATCAAATCGCTCCGTCGTTTCAATCTGCCACACACTAACCTCCATTAATATAGGTCTAAAGCTATATAGGTGTAAAGCGATAATCGGAGTGTGGCGTGATGTGAGAAGAGATGCAGCAACCGTGCGTGGCAGTGTGGAGATAGGTTCCAATTTGTAGGGTCACCATTTATGGCGACCACCAACCAGGTGCGCATTGATGCGCACCTGGCTTAAGTTAGTCGATGGCGGATGGCAACGCAGCCAGCTCCAGGCTGCTGCGGAAATCGCTCCCTACATAATCAGTATCGATCAGCTGGCGGCGACGCAGTTCTGGCAGCAGGCCGTTAAGTAGCAAATCCTGTTGATCGGGCTGGCCGAGTCCATGCAGTGAAATCACATCCAGCACGCCAGCGCGATAGCGCTGTTCAATGGCATCGGCCAGGGTTTCTGGCGTACCGGCGACAAACCAGTGGCCGGTCTCTTCGGCTTTGATGATCAGCTCACGCAAGGTTAATCCTTCCAGCGCATAACCACGGAAAATGGCGGCGCGTCCCTGACGACGATGCACCTGCGCCAGCTCGGGAATAAACGCGGCGGGAAGCGGTTGATCCAGCGGTAAGTCGCGCAGATCCACCTCGCCACCCAACATATCGGCCACGCGCAATCTGCCCTGCTCAAAGTTGATGCGTTCATGTTTATCGCGCAAACGGCGTGCCACGTCGGCATCGCTGTCGCCAATGATGGCGTGGAACGAGTTCATGATCAGCGGCGGATTGTGTTCGCGACCGAAACGTCGCGCCCGCTGCTGCACATCAGCCACGAAGGATTGTGCCGCCTCAAACGTGGGCTGCGAGGTGTAAATCACTTCGGCATAACGTGCGCCGAGCGTAACGCCCGCTTCAGATTGTCCCGCCTGGAACTGCACCGGACGGCGCTGAGGCGGCGGCGGTACGTTAAGCGGACCCGCCACCTGGAAATAGTCACCGCGATAGTTAATCGGATGCAGTTTAGTGTGGTCGAGTTTAATGCCACCGCTGGCGGTGCGCTGCACTGCTGCGCGTTCGTTGGCGTCATACAACGCGTTCATCACTTCGATAAATTCGGTGGCGCGCGCGTAGCGCTCCTGCGGCGGCGGCAGCTGGCTTTCACCAAAGTTCTCCTCGCCAACCGATGAGGTCTCCGCGTTCCAGCCCGCGCGACCGCCGCTGATGTGATCGAGCGTGCCAACCTGACGCGCCAGATTATAGGGATGCAGCCAGCTGGTGCTGACGGTGGCGATCAAGCCGATATGCGAGGTCACCTGGCTCAATGCCGCCAGCGCAATCAGCGGATCTTGCGTGCCGGTGGTGCCCGCTAATCCGGCCGGATCGGCCTGTAGCAAATCGGCGGTAAACAGCCCGGTAATCTTTTCACGCTCGGCAATTTTCGCCAGTTCATTGGCGCGCGTGATGCCCACGCCCGGCTGGCTATCATTGGCGGCGGAAATCACGCTGCTGGCGCCGACCAGCGTTTTCAATTTTCTGCGATACGTTTGCGACACATCACTCTCCTTTATAGTTGTCGCGCGAAATCCGCTTTGACATGGTTTAAGGCGTCCGCATCGGTCAGCAGACGTAAGCCGGTGCGCGCCAGCACGCGCGCGCCAATCAGCAGCGCCTGATAACCACGCTCAGAGTTGGCCGCTTCACGGAATGGCACGGTATGGAAAATCAGATCGTCGGGGCCGATTTTCAGCCACGGATGCGCCGTCGGCACCGCATGGCTGATGTCGCCGGCATCGGTCGAAACTTTGTTTTTCTGCGGCGACAGATCGACGGTTTCGCCTGCCGCTGTGAACTCTTCCAGCAGCAAAGCATCCAGCGCTGCGTTCAGTTTGAAATCGCGTGGGCCAATTTGATGATCAATCTCGACGCGTGCGCCGGTCGCCAGCGCCACGCCTTCAGCAATGGCACGCAGACGCGGTTCAAGGGATTCCACCACTTCGCGGCTGTCCGCGCGGATGTAGTAATGCGCCGAGGCGTATTCCGGGATCACGTTCGGGGCCTGGCCGCCGTTGGTGATAATGCCGTGCACGCGCACGCCATCCGGCAGTTGCTGACGCAGCACGCTGATGCCGTTGTAGAGCAGCACCAGCGCATCCAGCGCGTTGATGCCTTCATGTGGCGCGCTGGCGGCGTGCGACGGCTTGCCATAGAAGTGGAAATAGAGATGATTATTGGCCAGCGTCGATTCGGTCAGCCGGGTTTTGCCCGCTGGATGCACCATCAACGCCACGTCAACATCCTTGAGTAATCCGGCTTCGACAAAGCGCTTTTTCACGTTGCCTTTCGGGCCGCCCGGTCCGGCTAATCCGCCCTCTTCTGCTGGCGTGCCTAGCACCACCACGCGTCCACCGGTTTGATCCAGCACCTGCGCCAGCGTGATGGCTGCCGCTACGCTGGTGGTGCCGATCAGGTTGTGACCGCAGGCGTGGCCGATGCCGATCAGCGCATCATATTCTGCGAGAAAAGCGATGGTTGGGCCCGGTTTGTCGCTGGACTTGACCGCGTAGAACGCCGTTTCATGCCCGGCGACGTTGCGCGTGACGGCAAAATCCTGCGCCGTGAGTAGCTGGGTGAGCTGCTCGCTGGCGAAATATTCGTTGTTGCCGGTTTCGGGGTTTTGAAATATCGCCTGCGATACCTTGAGGTAAGTGGCGCTGTGTTGTTCGAGGTTGTTTTCCAGCGTGAGCTGAAGGGCGTTCAGCGACATGAGTATTTTCCTTGTTGCGTTTAGGTCGCCAAAAATGGCGACCCTACAAAGGCCACCACCGTTCACATGGCCACGGCAAATCAATGACGTTTATCGATGTGCTGCACCAACCGATCGCCGACCCACTGAATGCCGCACACCAGCACAATCAGCACCGCAATCACCGCGATCATCACTGAGGTTTCAAACCGCTGATAGCCGTAACGGATCGCCAAATCGCCGAGGCCGCCTGCGCCAATTGCGCCGGCCATTGCCGAAGCGCCAATCAGCGCCACCAGCGTGACGACAAAACCAGACAGGATGCCGGGCAGCGCTTCCGGGATCAGCACATCCCAGACGATGCGCAACTTGCTGGCGCCCATGGCGCGCACTGCATCAATCAACCCGCGATCGACATCGCGCAGTGACACTTCGGCCACGCGCGCGAAGTACGGCGTTGCGGTGATCGACAGCGGCACAATCGCTGCCCAGGTACCGAGCGAGGTGCCGACCAGAAAACGGGTAAAGGGAATCAGCGCCACCAGCAGAATAATGAACGGCAGCGAGCGAAAGCTGTTGATGATCAAGCCCAGCACGCGATTAACGCCGCGATGCTCGGCGATGCCACCGGGGCTGGTCATCACCAGAATCAGGCCAAGTGGCAAGCCCGCCACCAGCGAAAACAGACCGGAAATCACCGTCATTAATACCGTTTCGCCTAACGCATTAAGTAAAAGATCAATCATGACTGGCGACATAACCCACCAACTCCACTTGAGCCTGCTGCGCGTGCAGCCAGCTGAGAATCTGTTGCTCGTCGGCCGCGTTCGCCGCCGGGAGCGCAATAAAGAAACGCACCACCGCGTAGTGCTGGATGTGATCGATGCCGCCCTGCAGCAGGCGGAATTTGCCCGGCAGCGCACCGGCAAAACGGGTTAACAAATCGCCCTGCGCATCGTCACCGGCAAAGTGCACGCTGTAGATGGCATCGCCCTGCTTGTCATTGCTGAGGCGCGCGGCAATATTTTCCGGCAGCTGCGGCAGTAATCCGCGCAGCAGCGTGCGCGTCAATTGCGACCTGGGATGCGCAAACACCTGCCACACCGGCCCTTGTTCAATGATTTCACCGGCATCAATCACCGCCACGCGATGCGCGACAGATTTGATCACTTCCATCTCATGGGTGATCAGCAGAATGGTGATGCCGAGTTTTTGATTCAGGGATTTGAGCAGCGCCAGAATCGAGCGCGTGGTTTCCGGATCGAGCGCGGAGGTGGCTTCGTCGCACAGCAGCAGCGCCGGGCTGGCCGCCAGCGCGCGGGCAATGCCAACGCGCTGTTTTTGGCCGCCAGATAACGCCGCCGGATAGCTTTGTGCTTTGTCAGCCAGCCCCACCAGCTCGAGCAATTCCGCCACGCGCTGCTGACGCTGCGCTTTATCCATGCCGGCAATTTTCAGCGGCAGCGCCACGTTCTGCGCCACCGTTTTGGCCGATAACAGATTGAAGTGCTGAAACACCATGCCAACGCGGCTGCGCACCGTTTGCAGCTGTTTTTCCGACAGGCCGGTGATGTTGCGGCCTTCGATTTCGATGACGCCTTCATCAGGTTGTTCCAGGCCGTTGAGACAGCGGATCAGCGTGGATTTTCCCGCGCCGCTGCGTCCAATCAGGCCAAGAATTTCGCCTTTCTGCACCGTCAACGAGATGTCGCGCAGCGCCTGGGTTGGTCCAAAGCGACGTGACACACCTTGCAGGCGCACCACGCTGCCGCTGTCGCGAAACTTCACCTGCGCCTCGTCATGAGTGCTTTCCGCCACGCCGCGTTTGACGGCGGTAAAGGGCGTTTCGGCTGCTGAGAATAGCGTCATCTTTTTAGTTCCTTACCAGGCCGTTTCGCCCGTGCCTTTGTAGACTTTGTCAAACACGGTCTTCACGGCATCGTTCTGATAAGAAGCCACCAGCGTTTTCACCCACGGCGCGCTGACATTCTCTTTCTTCACCGCAATAAAGTTGTTGTACGGATTATCTTTTACCGGCTCCTGCGCAATGCGATCTTCTGTGGTTAGGCCACTTTTCAGCGCCCAATCGGTGTTGACGACGGCGGCATCCAGATCCGGAACGGAACGGCCGATGATGCCGGAATCCAGCTCTTTGATTTTCAGATGATGCGGATTCGAAGTGATATCGGCGGTAGTGGCCGCAATGCCGACGCCCGGCTTCAGTTTGATCAGCCCTTGTTGCTCGAGCAGCACCAGACCGCGCGCTTCGTTAGAAGGATCGTTAGGTACGCCAATCACCGCGCCCTCTTTCAGTTCTTTGGCGCTTTTCACTTTCTTCGAGTAGAGACCAATCGGCCACACGGCGGTATCGCCAACGCGCACGATGTCGTAGTGATTCACCTTGATTTGGTTATTGAGGAACGGCTGATGCTGGAAGGCGTTAGCATCCACTTCGCCGTTTTGCAGCGCTTCGTTCGGCTGGTTGTAATCATTAAAGATCACGGTTTTCACCGTTAAGCCTTTGGCCGCCGCCTGTTTGATCACTTCGCGCCAGACATCTTCATCTTCGCCGCTGATGATGCCGACTTTTACCGAGGTTTTATCCGCTGCATGCGCGATGGACAACGGCGACAGCGCCGCGCTAGCCAGCAGCAAAGCACCAGCACTTAACAAGAATTTATTTTTTACTGAGACAAAACGTGTGTGCATAAAGTGTTTCCCGATCGTTATAATTGCGCGAGTCAAAATAAGCTGTCGTGACGACAGATGACCGCAGTATACGCAGTTGCTTATTCCCGCATTATGATTTATTCAGGAAAGCTATTCCTGAAAAGCATAAAGCCGCGCGCCGCTCGCATCGCCACAAGCGAGAAAATGGCTGTGTTATCCTTCCCCCTTTTGATGGACTTGTTACTGAGCGCTATGTCGGACACCACAACTAAACGAAAAAATGACCCTGAAGGGCTGAAGAAACGCATCCTTGCCGGTGCGCTGAAAATGTTCGCCGAGTTCGGCATGCAGGGCGCACGGCTGGAGCAGATTGCTGAACACGCGCAAACCACCAAACGCATGGTGGTGTATCACTTCAGCAACAAAGAGCAGCTGTATATTGAGGTGCTGGAACAGGTGTATCAGGCGATTCGTGAGCATGAAACCGGTCTCAATCTCGCCGAGATGGAGCCGGAACTGGCGATGACCAAACTGGTGGAAGCCAGCTTCGATTACCACGTTTCCCACCCGGATTTTATGCGGCTGGTGTGTACCGAAAACCTGCTGCGCGGGCGCTACATCATGCAATCCGAACGCATCAAAGCACTCAACAAGAGTGCGCTCGATTTGCTGGATGACATTCTGACGCGCGGCCAGCAGCAAGGGCTATTTATTGATGGGCTGGATACCGTCGATGTGCACCGCTTGCTCAGCAGCATTTGTGTGCACCACGTCTCCAATCGTTACACCTTTCACACGCTGTTCACGCCGAACGATAGCGAAGAAGACAGCATCCGCCGTAACCGCCAGCTAGCCGTCACCGCCACGCTGCGATATGTGCGCAAAACCCCGTAGGCTGCGGCTGTGCGGTGATGGTCTACGCTTTAAATCCTGGGACCGTCACAGACCTCAATTTAAGGAACGCCGTAGTGAACAAAGATCCCCACCTTTATCCCTTACGCCATACGCACAATACTGACCAGGACAGCGCACTGTGGAACTGGGCGCAAAACACGGTGGTTGGTCAGCGTAGTCAGTTACAACAGCCGCAAACTGAAGCGGAGTTACAACAACTGCTGCGCGCCGCCAGCGGCAAAGTGCGCGTTCTGGGCAGCCGCTTGTCGCCGGGCCGCATGCTGGGTGTGAATGAGCAGGATTTGCTGCTGGACCTCAGCGCGTTCAACGGCGTGATTGCGCAAGACGCCGACAGCGTCACCTTTGCCGCCGGTACGCCACTGGAACAGGTTTACAGCACCTTAACCGAGATGGATCGCATGCTGGCCTCGTCGCCGGGCGTGATTGCAGTACAAACGCTGGCGGGCGCGATGGCCACTGGCACGCACGGCCAGGGTTTAGCACAAAGCTCAATCGCCGATGAAGCGTTGCGCATCCGCATGGTGTTGGCCGACGGCAGCGTGCGTGAATTTGTGCGCGGTGAGCCGGATTTCGCCGCCGCGCAAGTTTCGCTCGGCACGTTAGGCATTGTTACCGCCGTGACGCTGCGTACCCGCCCCTTCCGCCTGTTTACCTGCCACAAGTTTGCCGTCTCCGCCGATACGCTGGAAAAGGATCTGGTTGAGTGGAATCAGCAGTATGAGATGAGCAAAGCCTGGTGGTTTGTCGATGACAACCTGATGCACGTGTGGAACGCGCATGAAGCCAGCGACGAAGAAGCTGAAGCCTGGCACGCCAATCAGCGTGAAGTGATTGAGCATGGCGATGACACCGACAGCAGCCTGAATGACACCATCGATCAGACCCTGGCGCAGATGCATCGCGATACGCAGATTCACGGCAAAGGCGGCAAGCAGTTTCGCACCGTGACACGCTTCCGCGATTTCACCGATATCAGCGGCGATATCTATCAGCTGTTTTGCCGAGGTATTGCCGTGCCGCAGATCAACGTTGAGATCGGCGTGCCGCTGGAGAAAACGCCGCAGATTATCAGCAAGATCAAAGCGTGGTATGCCGAGAATCATCCGCATATGCACTATCCGATCATTCTGCGTTGCACCGGCGCGTCTGAAGCCTGGCTCAGTCCGGCGTATCAGCACGCCACCTGCTTCTTCGGCTTCGTGGTCTATTACGCCGATGACGGTTCGCTGTCGCAGGATGGCCTGCATTTTCTCACCGAAGTGGAAAAGCTGCTGGCGGCCGAAGGCGGACGTCCGCACTGGGGCAAATATTACGATCCGCAGCGCTATCAGTGGCGCGATATCTATCCGCAGTGGGACGCTTTCCGCGCGGTGCGCAACCAGCTCGATCCACAACGCCGTTTTAGCAATGACTATGTTACTGCTTTGTTTGATTAAGTTTGAGGGGGAGAAACCATGTTTGCATGGGTAACGCTGTTAACGCAGCCGGACTATTTTATTGGCGTGAAGGCGCTGCACCGCTCGCTGAAGCGCAGTGAAACCCGCTGGCCGCTGATTGTGATGGTCACCGATGCCATCGATCTGGAGACGCGTGAAGCCTTGCAGGCGCTGGGCTGCGTAATCCATCCGGTGGATCCGCTGATGCCGAATGCCGAACTGGAGCAGCATTACGCTTCGGCGCAGTTCGGTGAAGTGTGGAGCAAACTGCGTGCGTGGGAGCTGGTTGACTGCGAGCGCGTGGTGTTTCTCGATGCCGATATGCTGGTGCTGCGCAATATGGATGAGCTGTTTACGCTCGATCTGGGCAAGCATGCGCTGGCAGCGTGTCACGCCTGTCGCTGCAATCCCAACAAGATCGCCAGCTATCCCGCCAGCTGGCAGCCGGAGAACTGTCATTATACCTGGCAGGATCGCGGCGAACCGGCACCGTCCACACTTGATCGCTATCTGAACGGCGGTTTCCTGGTGTTGAAGCCGGATCTGGCGATGTTCGAGTGGCTGCAGGAGAAAGTGGCGGGGATTACCGATTTGCGTCGCTATCCGTTCTCCGAGCAGGATTTACTCAATGAAGTATTCGAAGATCGTTGGTTACCGCTTTCATATAAATACAACGCGCTGAAAACCTTGCCGTTCCAGCACAGTAAGATGTGGCGCGAAGATGAGGTGAAGAACCTGCACTTTATTCTGGCGAAACCGTGGAAACGCGATTTGAATCAGCCTGAATCGGAACGCGACCGTTATTACGCGCTGGATAAGCTGTGGTGGGAGTTGGCGGCGGAATAAGATAATAAACGTAGGGTGCGCATTGCTGCGCATCTGGTCGCCATTAATGGCGACCCTACGAGATCTTAGACTTAACGCCAACCCAATTCCGGTGCAACGTGGGTCAAAATGCTCTCAATCACGTGCGCACAATAATCCACGCCTAACTGATTCGGAATGGTCAGCAGCAGCGTATCCGCTTCAGCAATCCCTTCGTCCTGCGCCAGCTGTTTAATCAACTGATCCGGCTCTGCTGCGTAGCTGCGACCAAAGATGGCGCGGGTTTTCTCGTCGAGGAAACCTACCGAATCCTGATCCTGTCCACTGCGACCAAAATAGGCGCGGTCGGTGTCGTTGGTCAGCGCAAAGATGCTGCGGCTCACCGAAACACGCGGCGTACGCTGATGGCCCGCTGCTTCCCATGCCTGACGATAAGCACGAATCTGTTTCGCCTGCTGCACGTGGAACGGCTCGCCGGTTTCATCATCTTTCAGGGTGGAGCTTTGCAGGTTCATACCCTGCTGCGCTGCCCAGATTGATGTTGCGTTGGAACCAGAACCCCACCAGATACGCTCACGCAATCCAGCCGAGAACGGCTCCAGACGCAGCAAGCCGGGCGGATTCGGGAACATCGGCTGCGGATTCGGTTTCGCAAAACCTTCACCGCGCAGCACCTCCAGCAGTTCCTCGGTATGACGACGCCCCATATCGGCATCGCTTTCACCATTCTGCGGATCGAAGCCAAAGTAGCGATAGCCTTCGATAACCTGCTCCGGCGAACCACGGCTCAGGCCGAGCTGCAGACGCCCATTTGAAATCAGATCCGCCGCACCGGCATCTTCCGCCATATACAGCGGGTTTTCGTAACGCATATCAATCACGCCGGTACCAATTTCAATCTTTTTGGTGCGCGCACCCACCGCCGCCAGCAGCGGGAACGGCGAACTCAACTGACGCGCAAAGTGGTGCACGCGGAAGTAAGCGCCATCGGCACCCAACTCTTCAGCCGCGACCGCTAAATCAATCGATTGCAGCAGGACGTCCTGTGCCGAACGGGTGGCGGATTGTGATGATGGGGTCCAGTGACCAAAGGATAAGAAGCCAATCTTTTTCATGCTGAAATTCTCCTCGTGAGCCGCGCAGGCTCAAACGTTTTCAATGCAGCAAGGTTACGCCACAGACGAGGTGACTGATAGCCAATAGATTTCGCGCGCTTCATCAACTTTTTTGCATAAGTAAGAAAAAGAGATTCTTTGTGTTCATCACGGTGATCAATCATCGTCAGAAGCCTAATCACTGTTCACAGGTTCGGCTTCTCCATGAGTAAAGGGACATCCGCCTATCTCAGCGCGCAACAGCGCGAGGTGGTGCATCAACTGGCACGCAGCTGGCTGTGGCGCAGCGAATTGCCGACGTGGCTATTGATGGTGATAGTTTACGGCGGCTGGTTCGCCAGCGTTGTCTATTGGCAAACGCTGGGATTAACCTTGAGCACGCTGCTGCTGATCCTGTTTACCACCTGGTATATGTCGCTGCAGCATGAGTTGATTCACGGCCACCCGACGCGTTTTCCCCGTCTTAATCAGCTGTTGGGTACGCTGCCGCTGGCGGTATGGTATCCGTATGGTTTATATCGCGACTCGCATCTGGCGCATCATCGCAATCACACGCTGACCGATCCCGATGAAGATCCGGAAACCTACTACCTTTCACCGGCGCGCTGGGCACAACTCAAGCCGTGGCAGCAGCAGGTGATTCATCTGCGTAATACTTTTCCCGGCCGCTTGCTGATCGGCCCGCTGCTGGATATGGGCGCGACCGTCAAAACCTTACTGAATGCCTTTATCCAGCGCGATACACCGGCGATGACTATGTGGATCATTCATCTCAGCTTGCTAATCGGGCTGTTTTACTGGATGACGCTGCACGGCTTCTCGCCGCTGTGGTTCGTGCTGGCGGTGAGTTACCCGGCGCTGATGCTGACCAAAGTGCGATCCTTCTACGAGCATCGCGCTGAAGAAGAACCGCTGGCGCGCTCGGTCAATAACGAAGCCGCGCTGCCGTGGCGCTTACTGTTCCTCAATCTCAACTATCATTCTGTACATCACGATCTGCCCGGTTTGCCGTGGTACGGATTACGCAAAGTCTATTTGCTGTATCGCGATGGTTATCATCAGCGTAATCACGGTTTTCGCGTCGCCGGTTATGGCGAGTGGATAACCCGCTTCTGGCGCAAATCGGTCGAGGTTAATGCCCATCCGGGTACGCAAAAGGATGCACAGGATGCCCACGCTTTCGTTACCGATGTACGACATCAATCATCAGGCAACTATCGGCCTGACCTCAGCGCTAACGACGCTGTTGCAACAACGCGGCGTGCCAGCTGAGGTTCGCTGGCCGCAGGATTTATTGCCGCACTGGCGCGATGAGCAATTGCTGCTGAGCCAAACCTGCGGTTATCCGCTGGTAGAACTGCTGCCCGATGTACAGCTGGTCGGCACCTTTCACTCCAGCGCGCAGGGCTGCGACGGCATGCGCTATCGCAGCTGGCTGGTGGCGCGCAGCGCAGATGAAAACCTAACGCTAAGCGATTTTCGCGGTCGGCGCGCGGTGTGCAACAGCAACGATTCGCACTCCGGCTTCAACTCGCTGCGCTACGTGATTGCCCCGCTGGCGCAGAACGGAAAATTCTTCAGCGAGACCCGTTTTAGCGGCAGTCATCGTCAGTCGCTGGCGGCGTTGCGGGCGGGCGATGCGGATATTGCGGCGATTGATTGCATTACCTGGGCGCTGCTGCGCCGCAATTATCCAGAGGAGTTGGCGGGGCTGGAGATCATCGGCGAAACGCCGCTGTGCGCCGCGCTGCCGCTGATTACGTCGGCCAAAACCGATGCCGAAACCCTTGAGAAACTGCGCAGTGCGTTGAGCGAGCTGACCCGCGATAAGCGTTATCAGGATCTGCTGGCGGAGAGTTTGATCAGCGGGTTCAGCGTGAGCGATCGGGCGTTTTATGACGAAGTGCGGGAGTGGAAAGATCGCGCCGCCGCGCTGGGCGTGACGGCGTTGTAACCATCTGTTTATCGATTGGAACGGTCGCCATAAATGGCGACCGTACGGGAAATGTGCGGGATTTTGTAGGGTCGCCATTTATGGCGACCTTGCCAACATTAAGCTACATCAGGCGTTTATGACGAAGTGCGGGAGTTAAAAGATCGTGCCGCCGCGCTGGGCGTGACGGCGTTGTAACCATCTTTATCAATTAAAACGGTCACCATAAATGGCGACCCTACGGGAAATGTGCGGGATTTTTTAGGGTCGCCATTTATGGCGACCTTGCCAACATTAAGCTACATCAGGCGTTTATGACGAAGTGCGGAAGTGGAAGCATCGCGCCGCCGGGCTGGGCGTGACGGCGTTGTAACCATCTTTATCGATTGGAATGGTCGCCATAAATGGCGACCCTACGGGAAATGTGCGGGATTTTGTAGGGTCGCCATTTATGGCGACCTTGCCAACATTAAGCTACATCAGGCGTTTATGACGAAGTGCGGGAGTGGAAAGATCGCGCCGCCGCGCTGGGCGTGACGGCGTTGTAATCATCCGTTTATCGATTGGAACGGTCACCATAAATGGCGACCCTACGGGAAATGTGCGGGATTTTGTAGGGTCGCCATTTATGGCGACCTTGCCAACATTAAGCTACCTGCTGACGACTCCGCTGCACCGCGAACTGGTTTTCCGGCTCGGCCAATCCCAGGTTCTCGCGCAGCGTCTCGCCTTCATACTCTTTGCGATAAATACCCCGCGCCTGCAACAGCGGAATCACCTGTGCCACGAAATCATCAAACGCGGTTGGCGTACCGCCGCGCACGATAAAGCCGTCGGTTGCGCCTTGCAGGAACCAGTTCGCCAACCCTTCCGCTACCTGCTCCGCCGTTCCCAGGAAACTCGGGCGCGGCGTGGCTTCTTCCAGCGCCGCCTGACGCAGCGTTAAGCCTCGTTCGCGGGCGTTCTGCTTGATCTTGTCGGTGGTGCTGCGGAAGCTATTGCTGCCCAGCTCGCCAATGTCTGGGAAAGGGGCATCCAGCGCGTACTGACTGAAATCGTGATGCTCGAAGTAGCGGCCAAGATACTCCAGCGCTTTATCGATGGTCACCAGCTCGGCGGTTTGCTGATAGCGACGTTCAGCATCTTCCTCCGTTTCACCAATAATCACGCTAATACCCTGGAACACACGAATATCATCGGCATCCCGCCCGCGCGCCACCAACCGGCGGCGCACGTCTTCGCGGAACTCGCGCGCCTGCTCCAGCGTTTCCTGCCGCGTGTAGATGGCATCGGCGGCTTCGGCGGCGAAGGCTTTACCCGCTTCAGAAGCGCCTGCCTGGAACACAATCGGACGCCCCTGCGGCGAGCGGCCGACGTTGAGTGGTCCCTGCACCGAGAAGTAGTGTCCCTGATGATTCAGCGTATGCAGCTTGTCGGCGGCGAAGAATTCCCCGCTCTGTTTGTCGCGCACAAAGGCATCGCCTTCCCACGAATCCCACAATCCTTTCACCACCTGCAAATATTCGCTGGCGACGCGATAACGCTCGTCATGTTCCGGATGCGTGCTGCGCGAGAAGTTTTTCGCCGAACCTTCCAGCGGCGAGGTCACCACGTTCCAGCCAACACGACCGCCGCTCAGATGATCAAGGCTGGCGAACTGGCGCGCCACGGTAAACGGCTCGCTGTAGGAGGTTGAAATCGTGGCGACCAGGCCAATTTTTTTAGTCACCAGCGACAGCGCAGACAGCAAGGTGATCGGCTCAAAGCGGTTGAGGAAGTGCGGAATCGACTGCGGCGTGATGTACAAACCGTCGGCGACAAACAGGAAATCGATCTTCGCCTGCTCGGCTTTGCGCGCCAGATCCAGCACGTAACCGATGTTAATGCTGGCATCCGCCACCGCATCGGGATGACGCCATGCCGACATGTTGCCGGATACGCCCTGAATAATCGCGCCCAGCCGCAGCTGGCGTTGTGTCTGACTCATTCTGCTCTCCTTAATATGCGTTCGCGGGCTGCCAGTCGGGAATGACCGGCAGCGCCTGTAACAGTTTTTGCGTCCACGGATGCTGCGGCGCGGCGAACACCTGCTGCAGCGCCCCGCTCTCCACCACTTGCCCGTTCTGCATCACCAGCACGCGATCCGCGAGATGCTGGATCACGCCGAGATCGTGAGAGATAAACAGCAGCGCGGTGCCGTGTTCGGCTTGCATGTCAGCCAGCAGATCCAGCACCTGCGCTTGTACCGAAACGTCGAGCGCGCTGACCGGTTCATCCGCCACCAGCAGCGCCGGATTCGGTGCAAAGGCGCGCGCAATCGCCACCCGCTGACGCTGGCCGCCGGAAAGCTGTTGCGGATAACGCTGCAGGAAGCGGTCGCCGAGCTGCACTTCATCGAGCAGCTGGCGCACGCGCTGACGCCGCGCATCGCCGTAAATCCCGGCGCTATCGAGGCTTTCGCCGATAATTTTTTCCACCGTGTAACGCGGATCGAAAGAGCTGAACGGGTCCTGCGCGATCAGCTGTAGCCGCGCACGCCGGGCGCGACGCGCTTTCTCCGGCAGACGATCCCAGCGCTCCCCTTCCAGCAGTAGCGTGCCGCTGTCCGGTTCGGTTAAGCCCATCACCACTTTCACCAGCGAAGTTTTGCCGGAGCCGGATTCGCCGACCACGCCAAGCGTTTCCCCAGCGTGCAGCGTGAAGTTGATGTCGTTGAGCACCAAACGATCGCCGTAGGCTTTATGCAGGCCGATGCCTTCCAGCAGCGGCGCACTGCTGCGTGTTGGGCGTGGCGGCAGCGGCGTCGGTTCTGCCGCGCTGAGGCGCAAACCGCGCGTGGCGGGCGTCGGCACCGCACGTAGCAGGCGCTGCGTCCAGGCGTGTTGCGGACGATTGAGCAGCGAGCCGCTGTTGCCCTGCTCCACCACTTCGCCATCGCGCATCACCAGCACGCGATCCGCCAGTTCCGCTACCACCGCCAAATCGTGGCTAATCAACAGCAGGCCGTGGCCGTCGCGGCGGCGCTGCGCCAGCAGTTGCAGAATCTGGCGCTGTACCGTCATGTCCAGCGCGGTGGTCGGTTCATCGGCGATCAATAAAGTTGGCGTGCCGGCCAGCGCGGTGGCGATTAACGCACGCTGACGCTGGCCGCCCGAAAGCTGATGCGGATAGCGTTCGAGGCGGCTTTCGGCATCGTGAATGCCCGCCGCCTTCAGCAGTTCGATGCTTTTGTCCTGCAAATGGCCGCGATGACCGGCGGCGCTTAGCGCATCACTCAGCTGCTGACCAATGCGGCGCAGCGGATCGAGCGATACCAGCGCGTCCTGTAACACATAGCCAATGCGACGACCGCGCAGCGCGCGCCAGTCGCTGCGGCTGCCGTGGCGCATATCGCGGCCGTCGATAGTGAAACGGTCGGCGGTTAACACCGCGCCTTCCGGCAGCAGGCCAAGCAGGCTGCGCGCGGTCAGGGTTTTGCCGGAACCGGATTCCCCGACCAGCGCCACCGATTCGCCCGCCGAGACTTGCAGGTTGAGGTTTTTCACTACCTGCTGCGGCCCGAAACGAATCGAGAGATTCTGGATATCAATAAATGGCTGGCTCATGCGGATCGTCCTTCAAAACGTGCCTGCCAGTAACGGCCCAGCGTATTCACCGCAATCACCGTCAGCGTGATAAACACACCCGGCCACACGGCGATCCACCACGCGTTACGCAGATAGTTGCGTCCTTCCGCCAGCATCAGGCCCCATTCGGCGGTCGGCGGCTGCGGCCCCATGCCGAGGAAACTCAATCCGGCGGTGCCGATAATCGCGGTGCCGAGCCCCAGCGTGGCCAGCGCCGGCACCTGCGCAATGGCGTGCGGTAGAATATGGCGCGTGATCAACGTGAAGCGTGACAGGCCAAAGGTGCGCGCCTGCTCAACGTAGCCGGAGGTCATCACGCTGTAGGTTTGTGCCCGCACCACGCGGGCAAAACGCGGCACCGACGCGACGCCGAGCGCGATAATCAGGTTGTTGGTGCCGGGCCCGGTGAAGGCGATGAGCATCAGCGCCAGCAGCAGATCGGGAAAGGCGGAGATCACATCCACCGCGCGGCTCAGCAGCTCATCCACCACGCCACGCGCCAGCGCCGCCACCAATCCCAGCAAGGTGCCAAACACCACCGCCAGCGCCATCGCCGCCACGCTGATCAGCAGCGAATAGCGGCTGCCGTAGATCACGCGCGTCAGCAGATCGCGTCCCAGCTGATCGGTGCCCAGCCAGTGCTGCGCCGACGGCGGCAGCTGCGCGTTTACCGGATCGGCCAGCAGCGGATCGCTGTGCGCCAGCCACTGCGGCGCGGTCACCGCGATAGCCAATACAATGAGAAACAGAATCGCTGCCCACACCGCGGCGGGCAGCGCAACCGGAAGGCGTTGCAGTGCGGCAATCATGATTTGCTCTCCCCGCGCAGACGCGGATCAATCCACAGCGACAGGATGTCAACCAGGGTGCTCATCACCACGTAGATCAGCGCCGATAGAATCGCCACCGCCAGCACCACCGGCAGATCCTGCGCCAGCACCGCATCGACGGTGAGTTTACCGAGCCCGGGACGTCCAAAGACCTGTTCGGTGATCACCGCGCCGCTCAGCAATCCGCCCACCAGCCAGCCGGTCAACGTCACTGCTGGCAAGGACGCATGACGCAGCGCGTGGCGCAAACGAATAGTGGTTTCCCCCACGCCCCACGCACGTAACGTAAGGGTGAATGGCGCATCCAGTGCGCGCTCCAGCTCGCGGCGCAGCAGTTGCGCAATCACCGCGCCCTGCGCCAGACCGAGCGCCAGCGCAGGTAGCACCAGCGACGACAGCGAGCGATCGCCCGCCACCGGGAACCAGCGCAAGGTGAAGCTGAAAATAAACAGCAGCACAATGCCCATCCAGAAAGAGGGCGTGGACGCCAGCAACAGCTCGACGCCGTTAGCCACGCGGCGACCAATGCGACGATGCGCGGTGCCGACGGCAATCACCACTGCAAAGATGATGCTGACCAGCAGCGCCGCCAGCGTCAGTTTGATGGTGGGCCACAGCTGCGTGGCCAGCAGATGGCTGACTTCGGTATTCAGCATGTAAGAGCGCCCAAAATCGCCGTGCAGCACGCGCCACATATAGTGCAGATATTGCCACCACAGCGGTTCGTTCAGGCCCCATTCAGCGCGGATCGCCGCCTCAATCGCGGGCGTACGCAGCTGCTCACCGATCAGCAGACTAACGATATCGCCCGGCGCCAGATGCACGCCGAGAAAGGCCAGCGATACCGCCGCCCACAGCACCAGTACGCCGCCCAAAAGACGGCTGACGATGCGGCGCGTCAGGTCGCTGCGCCACACCGATGGCCGACGCGCGCGTGGCGTGCGGGTGACAATGCTTTCCAGACTCATCTTCGCCTCCTGATTAGTGGTCGCTGAGCCAGATGTCGTACGCGTTCTCCGGCATCTGTTTAAAACTGCGGAAACCGGCACCGTGCACGTAGCTGGCGGTGGCGATCTGGTCTTCGGGTTCATACAACGGGATCGCCAGCGCCTGCTGTGGCAGCGCGTATTGCTGCAGCTGGCTGTAGAATTTACGGCGCTGATTGATATCCAGCGTCGCTGCTGCCTGATCGAGCCAGCCGTTGATTTGCGGGCTGTTGACGCGGCTGTAGTTAATCGGCCCGCCGGCTTTCACCGGGCGATAGTGGTTTTCGATATCAATGCCGTCGGTTTCGGTATTCGAGTTAGCAATCGAGCCGAAGTGGCCGGTGTTACGCACGTCGGTATAGGTGCCGGAATCGACGTAGCGCAGTTTGAGGTCCACGCCGAGACGCTGACGCGCCTGCGCTTGTACCGCCTGTAGCAGCACATCGCGCTGATCGCGCACCGTTGCCTGCGCCTGAATCACCTCAATGCTCAAACGCTGGCCGTCTTTGGTGCGGAAACCGTCGCTGTCGCGCGTTTGCCAGCCCGCTTCGTCCAGCAGCTGGTTGGCGGCGGCGGGATTGTTACCGTACTGACCTTCAAGATCGTTGTTGTAGAGCGGATCGACCGGCGAAGTGATGCCCCACGCGCGGGTACGTTCGCCGCGATACACCGACTTCAGCAGCGGATCGATATCCAGACCTTGCAGTAACGCCTGACGCACTTTCACATCCTGCGTCGGACCATATTCCACGTTGAGGAATAGCGAATACGGCGTACCGGTATTCAGCGCATGCTGATAGGTAAAGTCGGGATTGTCTTTGAATTCACCGGCATCGTTACCCGAAATGCCTTCAATGGCATCAACCTGGCCCGACAGCAGCGCGCCAGTGCGCACCGAAGATTCCGGCAGGAAGCGATAGGTAACGCGATCGAGATACGCCGGTCCTTGATGTTTGGCGGTGGCGGGCGCCCAGTTGTAGTGTGGGTTGCGTACGAATGTCACCTGCTGGCCTTTTTCGTAGCTTTCGATAATAAATGGCCCGGTACCGGCGATCTCTTTGCCACCGGCTTTCAGCTCGGGTGAGTTCCAGCTGGCCGGCGCCAGAATCTGCAATTTGGCGGCGAACGACAGGAACGGAGAATAGCCCTGCTTCAGCGTGATGGTAACGGTGTAGTCGTCCGGCGTCGCCACGCTGGCAATGCGCGCGCCCAGGGCGCAGATGCTGCTGCCGGCGCAATACTTCGCATCCTGCACGTGGCGGAAATTCTCGGCCACCGCGTTGGCATCTAGCTTCTCACCGTTGGAGAAGGTGACATCGCGACGCAGGCTAAAGCGATACGTTTTACCGTCCGGGCTGACCTCATAACTTTCTGCCAACCAGGGTACGAAACTGCCGTCAGTACGGCGCGCCAGCAGCGATTCCCACACATTGCGCAGCGTCACTTCCGCTTTGGATTGCCCATTCAACTGCGGATTAAACGGTACAGGTTCGGTTTCGACGCCAAAGGTTAAGCTGCCACCGCTGCGTGGTTGCTCAGCGGCGAAAAGTGATGCGCTTCCCAGCAGGCAGGTGACACCCAGCGCGAGAGTGATTGAATTCGCTTTCATAAGATCCTTGGTGGTTGCAGGTGCTTTTTTAGTTGTTCAGGCGATTTTGGCGATGGGTTGATCGGCTGGCGGGTTGAATTCCTTTTTCAGAAACACCAGCGCTTCGCCTAATGGATTGGTGCGGTGATGAAACGGTTGATAACCGCGACGCAGATAGAGCTCGCTCAGCCAAGGATGCTTGATGGCGGTGGCGAGATAGACGCCCGGCGCTTTCAGCGTCTCTTTCAGCAGAGTTTCTTCGGCGTAGGTGATGATGTCGCGGCCAAAGCCCTGCCCTTTGTAATCAGGATCGACAGCAAACCAGTGGATAAACGGCAGCGATGAAGGAGCATTTTCATCCTGCTGCCACGGAAAACGCACCGTGACGGTCGCCACCGCGCGTTTCCATTTGCGCAGCACCAGCACGGTTTCCTGCTCGATGACGCGGCGCACCTGCTCAACGTTGCCCTGTGAAATAGTGAAATGCACATCCAGCGCCACCAGCGCGGCGTAGGCACGCTGTAACAGCGCAAATATTTCTTCCGCATCGTCGGGTTTGGCAACTTCAATTAGCTGACTCATGGTGACCGTTTCCTTATTCAATCCTGCCGAAAGTATTAAAATCCGGCGGATTAAAGTAAACCGAGAATAACGGCAATCGATTTGTTGAATATGGGAAATGGTATTTTATGGCGAGGCAATAATGCCCACGGAAATAACAAATGCTGTAGGGTCGCCATTAATGGCGACCGTTGGGTGAAAATGTGAAAGCCAGGTCGCCATTAATGGCGACCCTACGAAGTCAGAATTACGGTTTGGTTACCCACACATCGTAAACGCTTTCTGGCATCTGTTTATAGCTGCGGAAGCCGTAGCCATGCACGTAGCTGGCGGTGGCTAACTGATCTTCCGGTTCATACAGCGGCACTGCCAGCGCCAGCTGCGGCAATGCCACCTGCTGCAGTTGGCTGTAGAAATCGCGGCGCTGCTTGAGATCCAGCGTGCTGGCGGCTTTATCCAGCAAGCCATTAATTTTCTCGTCGTTGACGCGGCTGTAGTTTATCGCGCCGCCTTGGGCGATCGGACGATAGTGGTTTTCGATATCCACACCATCGGTTGGCGTGTTGGAGTTAGCGATGGTGCCGAACTTGCCGCTTTTACGCACATCCGCATACGTACCGGAATCGACGTAGTTCAGCTTGAGATCGACGCCAAGACGCTGACGCGCCTGCGCCTGAATCGCCTGCAGCAGCACATCGCGCTGGTCACGCACCGTCGCCTGGGCCTGAATCAGCTCAATGCGCAGACGCTGGCCCTCTTTAGTGCGGAAACCTTCGCCATCACGCGTTTTCCAACCGGCTTCATCCAGCAGCTTGTTGGCCGCATCCGGATTGTTGCCGTATTTGCCCTCCAGCTCTTTGTTATAGAGCGGATCGATGGGCGACGTGATGCCCCACGCGCGGGTACGTTCGCCGCGATACACCGACTTCAGCAGCGGATCGATATCCAGACCTTGCAGTAACGCCTGACGCACTTTCACATCCTGCGTCGGACCATATTCCACGTTGAGGAATAGCGAATACGGCGTACCGGTATTCAGCGCATGCTGATAGGTAAAGTCGGGATTGTCTTTGAATTCACCGGCATCGTTACCCGAAATACCTTCAATGGCATCAACCTGGCCCGACAGCAGCGCGCCAGTGCGCACCGAGGATTCCGGCAGGAAGCGATAGGTAACGCGATCGAGATACGCCGGTCCCTGATGCTTCGCGGTGGCCGGTGCCCAGTTGTATTTCGGGTTTTTAACGTAGGTCACCTGCTGGCCTTTCTCATAGCTTTCGAGAATAAAGGGCCCGGTGCCTGCCAGATCTTTACCGCCCGATTTCAGCTGCGGTGATTTCCAGCTGGCCGGTGCCAGAATCTGCAAGCCCGCAGCGAAGGATAGGAAGGGTGAGTAAACCTCTTTCAGGGTGATCACCACAGTATGATCGTCCGGCGTTTCAATCTTCTCGATGTGCGAACCCATCAGGCACAAACTGCTGCCAGCGCAATATTGCGCGACCTGAGTTTGGCGGAAGTTCTCAGCCACCGCGTTGGCATCGAACTTCTCGCCGTTGGAGAAGGTGACGTCCTGACGCAGATTAAAGCGGATCACTTTGCCATCCTGGCTGGCCTCATAACTTTGCGCCAGCCACGGCACAAAACTGCCGTCCGGACGGCGCGCCAGCAGCGATTCCCAGAAGTTACGCAGCGTGATTTCCGCTTTGTCCTGACCATTAAGCTGTGGGTTAAAAGTGGTCGGTTCGGTTTCGACACCAACCGTTAAACTGCCACCGCTAACCGGTTGATCGGCGGCTACAGCATTAAACGCGTTTCCCAACAGGCTAAAACCTAATGCCAAAGCGATTGTATTTAATTTCATATTGTCCTTGGTGATTGCAGGTAAATATTATGTATGGCCTGAATCTGGCCTGTATTAATTCCCGCTGAATTATTAAAACCCGGACAAATAAATGTAAAACGACAATAGTGGCAATCGATTTGTTGAATATGGCAATTCACCAATAACTGAAAAAACAGATTATTGTGACATGCTTGCCGGTAGCGGAGGCACGCCGGATAACCCGCGTAACCCATACTCGACCATTGCCATATAGACCGCAAAATAATCCAGCGCCATTTGCATAAAGGAGAGATGCAAAATGAGTGTATTGCTGGCTTTGTCCAGCGTCAGCAAACCCGCCGCTTCGGCGTCCTGCAGGCAGCGTTTGATGTGCGAACGCGAAACCCCACATTTCAGTGACGCTTTCAGGTAGTTGTACTCAATAACGGTAGTTTTTTGTTGCAGACTTTCGATGTAAAGATCCATCAGCAGCATATGCCCGGCATCCCTGAAAATGAAGGCTTTACTCTCTGGCACCATATCGAATAAGTAGACATGCTTGAGGGTAATTTCAGCGTATTTTTGGAAGTATTCGGCATGGAAGTTTTCCATTTTCAGGCATGCCGAAACGTCGAAATCTCCATACAACATGCCATACGGGATCATCATGGTATTAATTAAGGCGCGGGTTTCATCCAGCGCTTTGCTGGTCACCGTGTAGGTTAACTTGCGTTTATCCAGCGCGTCCTTTTTAACTTCCATACGCCCGCCTACCCGAATAAACAGCAGAAAGGAGTCAATAGTGTTGTCGCTAATCAGGCCGGTTTTCTTACAAAAGTCTTTTACATCACGCAGCGTTGGGTTTGCTGAGGTGAAGGAGTACGCCATGATGGCCGAACCAATAATAAAGCGATTGGCTTTAAAAATGACTTTAAAATAGAGCGGCTTAGTCAGATACAGTCTAAACAACAGTTTGTAATGCTTCTGCATAACTAACGAGATGTTTTTATTTGACTTAATCTCTGATGCGCGATGATAAATTAATGCTGTGAGTTGCTGTTTGCTTTTCATATTACTGTGTTGTGTGCCTGGTTATCAATTATAAATATTTCAAAAACCACCTACCTTCTCATACGTTATTTTAAGGCCTGTTGAGAAGCGGTTGATGATGCTTTTGGGAGGCATTATTTCTGAGGTTAACATTTTAAGATTAACAAGGGTCTTTTTGCCCTTCCGAGTACGATCTTACCATCAATGCGCTATTTTTTGTAAAGCCTGATTTTATTTTAACCTGATGAGGCCATTCCTAAGCCTGTAAATTAATCTTTGTTTTTATAGCTATTTCATTAAGTTAGGCTGCGATATTTTTTCAAGTATTCACTTTGCAGCACAGCTTAAAAAAATTAACCACAAAAATGGACAGTGACTTAACAAAGCCCTTATGAGAACTTTCTTAACGCACGGTTATTCCGCTTGATTAAGCCACGCTGGCTTATAGCCATGCCGATTTTTACAGGGAATATCCGACAGGGTTTTAATGGATTTCATAAGGATTTATCATGGACGATTCACCGCAAAAGATGCTGCATCACGGCTTTTCATTGGGTATTTTATCCAATAATTATCTGCTAAAAAAACTCGCTTACCCTCTGATCCTCATGGGTTTTATTGCTATTCCATCAGCATGGGCAAATATGAGTGTCTATCCAATGGAAGTCACCCTGAATAATCAGGGTGCGGCGCAGGTGCAGACATTATCACAGAGCGGTGAAGCGCAGTTTATTCGCGTCAGCATCAAGCGAATTGAGCGTCCTGCGACACCGTTTGAAAAAGAAATATTGGTTGAGGATGCCGTTTCTCGCTCGCTTATCGCTACACCGGATAAGTTCGCGCTCGCTTCCGGTTCTCAACGCATCATTCGGCTGATTTCATTACAACCGCCGGAAAAAGAGACCGCCTGGCGCGTCTACTTTGAGGCCGTTGCTGCCCCGGATGAATTGAAAGATAAATCGCTGCCGAATAATAACATCAGCAATCAGGTCGGCATCAATTTAGTCTGGGGCGTGCTGGTCCATATTCCGCCGCGCAATGCCCGGTTATCGCTTACTGCATCCACATCGGGCGAAGTCAAGAATTCAGGTACCGTACGCGTTGTGATTCGTGAGGTGGCGGTTTGCTCAAAACAACATATCAGCAGCAGTTGCCAGTGGAAAAAAGAACACGCCACGGTTTATCCGGATGAAACACTGCGCTTCAAAGCCTGGAGTTCGGCAGAATTAAGCGCTGCTCAGGAAGTCAGAATTAAATATGTTGATCTCAACACGCGGAATATAGCCGAGTACGTTATCGGACAATGATCAACACCTATTAAAGGAATAACAACCTGTTTGTTATAAAGCAGTTTACTACCCATGAGACGGTCATTTACGGCCAGTACAAGGATTTTCACGGAGCTACAAATGCAAAAATTAATTAAACCACTTGTCATCGCTGCTGCGTTAACGGCTGTATTTAATGCACAGGCGGTGCAGAAAGATATTACGGTGAATGCGAATGTCGATTCGACGGTCGATATGACCCAGGCGGACGGAACCGCATTACCGGGCACCATTAATATGCAATATATTCCGGGCCGTGGTTTGTCTACCTATTCACTGGACACCAAAATCTGGTCGAACTCGCAAACCGCCAATATTAACGTTGCGCTGGTGAGCGCTGCTCAGCTTAACAATACCGTCACCGGTACAGCGGTACCCTTGACCGTCACGCTGGGCGCGGATTTAAAACCGATTACTACCACCAACACACCGCTGACTTACGCCTCGCTGTTCCCGGCGGGTACCGCCAACGGTTCGTCAGTCTTGCCACTGAAAATCTCGCAGACCACGCAAGGCGTGCTGGCAACCGGTACCTATTCCGGCGTGATCAGCTTGTTAATTACTCAGGCCACCACGCAGAGCTAATTTGTCGGTATTGACTGATCAATTATTTCGGGGGGCATTCGCCCCTAATGCACGTCAGTTAAGCGTAATCGGTCGCCATGAATGGCGACCCTACAGCAGTTGGCGAGGTTTTCGTAGGGTGCGCATTCATGCGCACCTGCTTACATAGGCAATTTATTGCTTAAGTGAGCGGCATTAGGCAGATCGCCCTCCTTATTATTCTTTTTCAGCAGGATGCTGTAATGAAGGTCAATATTCGCGTCGTTTTAATCGCCTCTTTCATTACCCTGATCCCCTCTCTTGCACCCCGCGCTGCCACGCAGGTTCCGCCTGGTTTTGAATCGCTGGTCACCGGCCAGACGCTGTGGGTCAACCTTTCTGTTTATGGGCAATCGCTGGGCCTGTTTGAAGCCTCTGTTTCGCTTGAAACCGTCACGTTCCTAAAACCGCATCAGGTTGCGCGGGCGGTGATGCAGCATTATCAAAAGGATCCGAAGCAGGAAAAGCGCTTAGACCATCTGATCAGTGAACCGCTGGCACGCAACGGCAACAAGGCATGCAGCAGCAACGGCGGCGCAGCAGGCTGCGACTATCTGGAAACCGATTCCCTCGCGCTGATCTACGACGAAAATAATGCCAAAGTGGCGCTGTTTCTCGGCCCGGAATTTGTGCCGCTGGCGTTAGACAACTCATCGCCCTACTACCAGCAGACCGCCGAAACGGAAGCGGCGTTTATTCATCAGCAGAATATCAATTTCGTCACCAATCGCGATGACCAGACGTTATCCCTGCAGGGTGCGGGCGCGCTTGGACTCACTGAAAACAGCTATGCCGGTATCGACTGGGACTATCTGGCGCAAAAATACCGTCTGCAGAGTCATCAGGAAGTACGCTTTAACAACGTGTTTCTGCGCCGCGATCTCGGCAAGCGCTATTACGTGCAGGCCGGACGCATGGATTCGCGCGATATCTTTAGCAACGCCGGCGGCAACATTACCTTAAGCCAGCTACCGCTTAGCACCATCGAAGGTGCGCGCGTCGGTTCGACGCTCGCCTGGATGAACCGCGCACAGGCGGCGCAAGGCACGCCGGTGACGGTGTTTATTACGCGCCCGTCGCGTATTGATGCTTATCGCGGGCAGCAACTGCTGGGCACCTTTTACCTCAATGCGGGTACGCAAAACCTCGATACCAGCGCCTTTCCCAATGGCAGCTACAGCGTGACGTTGCGCATCTATGAAGAGAATCAGTTGTCACGTACCGAACAGGTACCTTTTAGCCGTACCGGCAATGCCACCAGCCAGAACATTGAATGGTTTGTACAAGGCGGAACCATTCCCGATCGCGAGATGCAGGGCAACGGCGCTGCATCACAACAGGGTGCCGACCGCCGCGTGATGCAGGCGGGCATCAAAGTGCCTGTGACGCAAGACGCCGCGCTGACCGGCGGTGTCGCCGTGACCAACCGCAACCGCTTTATTGAAAGCGCGCTCGACTGGAGTCACGGCTTTGATAACCCGCTGCTCGACGGCATTCTCACCACCCGCTTTAGCTACCTGAAAGGCAGCGAAGGCTCGCGCGGCAATATCCAGCAGGTCGCCTATAACGACGGATTCTCCCTTAGTTTCTACCGCAGCGCCTTGTATGCGCAGGATTGCTACAGCAACAACGGTGGGCAGTACGGGTTCAGCGGTTGCTACCAGAGCAGCAGCCTGATGTTCAGCGTGCCGGTGAAAAGCTGGTATCTGAATGCAGGTTACAGCGCCAGCAAGAATGAGGGCCGCAATGTGCTGCCCGTTCAACTGGATGATAACGCGGTGGTGCCGCAGTGGGCGCGCCGCAACCTCTACAGCAAAACGCAGACCACCACCTGGCAGGCTGGCCTTGGGCGCGGCTTCAGCGTCAACGGCATCAATATTAATACCAGCGCCAATCTCTTTACCCGCACCAGCAGCAGCGGAACCCAGCGCGATAATGGCGGCTTCCTCTCGGTTTCACTCTCGCGCGTCAGCACCCCGACCGTCAATTCACATTCGAGCTACAGTTCGCTCGGCATGACCTACCAAACCGATCGCAATAACAAAGATCAGATTGGCTATAACGTGGCGCAGAACTGGTATTTCGATGCGCAAAATCAGCAGGAAATCGGTGTGAACCTCAACGGTAATCAGGAAAACAAGCTGAATGCTTCCGTTTATGGCAAAACCGGCGGTGAATACGGCAGCGGCAGCCTGGCGGTCAGCTCGGCATCGTCCGGTTCATCCGCTCAACGCTTTAGCAGCAGCGGCAGCTATAACTCCTCTTTGGCAGTGGCGCGTTCCGGTCTGTACTGGGGTAAATGGGGCAACGGCCTGCCCGGTGCGGCGGTCGGTTTGCATGTGGCGAGCAGCGATGAGAGTCGCGACACCCGGGTGGATGTCTCGGTTGATGGCGCAGGCAGCGCCAGCCTGCACGGCACCGGCCGCACACTCTTCAGCGTACCGGCTTACACCCAGAGCGCGATCAGCATCAATGATTCCATCGAATCCACCGACGGGATGCGCAGCGAAATTACTCAAGGTGCCGGACGACGCACGCTGTTCATCGCACCGGGCCGCATGCTGGTCAGCAAGGTGAATATTGTGTCGCGCTACACCTGGCTCGGCAGACTGATGATCAATCAACAGCTTCCACTGGAAGGTGCCACACCGCTGAATGTCGCCAGCTGGTCCGGTTTGGGCCAGGGCGGATTCAGCGCCGAGACCGATCACCGCATAAAAAATCTCTACATGGTGCGCGGCATGCAGATGTACCGCTGTGAAATGAAGGTGAAAAGCACCCATGACGTGGTGCGTTACGTCGGTGATAGCGACTGCAAACCTATCGAACTGGCTTCAGTGCCGCAGGATGTACAGCAACGAGCAAAAATGCTGATTGTCACCCGCCAGGCGGATGAGGTTCCGCTGGCTCGCACCGCGCCTTCTGCGACGCAACAACAATAGGGATTTTGGATGAAAAGTAGATTTCTTATCACGCTGACGCTGTTTTGGTTGATGGCCAACACATTGGCGCAGGCCGCCACGCTCACGCCTTCTGGACGCAATACCAGCGTTGCGGTGACGTTTGACCGTATGTCAGTGCCGGCGCAATTGCCGATCTGGACCAATGAAAACGGCGGTTACGATACCAACGACGCGCCAAAATGGGGCCGCAACACGCTGGTTTGCCAGTCGCGCACCAGCAATCAATATGGTGCCTGCCTGACATTACCTGTCTGGCTGGAAGCGTCGCCGTCACCCTATCCCGTGCCGCTATTGTTTACCGAAAGCAGCACCAAACAGACGTTGGTACTGAATGTCTATCTCACCAAAAGGCGCTCATTGAATAATGTGGTGGTGGCGACCAATCTGGTGCCGATGAATGCTTTTGGCGGTGCCGTCACGCCGCGTGGCGATGGCACCGATTATTCAGCCTATCTTCCTTCTTCTGAGCTGAGTAAATTCCCGTCGGCGGGCACCTGGAGCGCAACGCTGAAAATGTCGCTGATGCAGTGGCCCGTGACCTCTTGCACCGGAAATTCGCAGAACGTGAATGTGGGGTGTACCAACGTGACGAAGATGGGTGACTGGATCGCCACCATGACCTTTAAGGTGACGGATTACGGTAATCAGCAGATTTATCTGCCAGAGTTTGGCAATGCGGCCGCCAATATTGATCTCGGTTTAAAAACCTTCCCCGGTGCGCGCGCCACCACCACCGTCAGCGGCAGCCGTTCCCTGGATATGTGCCTGTACGACGGCAATAACTCTGACAGCAACCGGGTGAGCATCTTATTTCAGGACGAAGGTGCAGCCGCGCCCGCCAGAGCCACGGGATTATTTTCGTTATATCGCACAGGCGCGGACAAAAATCTGGCGCAAAATCGTCTCGATTATGCGGTTGAAGTGATTAACCCGCTGACTAAAGCGCGCCAGGCAGTCGATAACGGCAGTGAAATTATCTGGAGCGGCACCAACAGAGGAGTGTTAAGGCGTGTGGTGTTACCGGGCCAGAGCAATTCGGTGCTGTGCGTTCCCGCGCCGATACAACTCATTACGCCAGCCTTCACCTTATCGTCAAAAACAGCGGGCCGTTATCAGGGTACGTTGAGGATTATTTATACTCCGACGACGCAATAATGGCGCGGGCGGTGATGACATTATCCGATGTTTTCGTTGGGTGCGCATTTATGCGCATCAGGTCGCCATGAATGGCGACCGTGCGGGATGGGTGGTTTAAAAATTATTGGTGAAACGCTGATAGAGATGCAGGCTGTTTTTCAGATTGAGTTTTTTAACAATCTTATTCTGATGGCTGTAGAGTGTTTTTTTATTTATACCGGTTATTTTCGCCACACCTTCAATCGATTCGTAAGTGAATAAACAACGCAGGAAGTTGAATTCTTTACGGGTTAAATGATTATTGATGGCGGGAGCAGCCAACAGCTGGCCGTTTTTATGCTGGCACAACATCATCGCCAGCCTGGTACTGATGGTGCCGATTGGAGATCTTTTATCGATAAAACAATCGGCTGTGATGGCATGAGTGCTGTAATTAATCTTGTTTTTCACTGAATCTGAAAAGAAAATCAGCGTCGCATTTAAGGTGATCTTCAGTCTGGTCAGATAATCTATCTGAGCCAGCGCCGTGCGGAAGTTTACTGGCAAATCAAAAATAATAATCGGTGAAAGGCTGGCGGTTTTTTCCCTGTCACTCATCAGCGTCTTCATTTCACGAAGCGTATTACAGCAAGTGATATTTGAATGTTCCAGCAGCGCAATTAAGCCCTGCTGGTGATAGCAAGACTGATCCAGATAAATGACATCCATGATTAATTTCCGATAAATATCCCTCATTCTGCAAATACTATCGGCTTACCGGCGGAAATTAACTGTCCATTTTTGGTGCTAAATAATTCACGTGATCGAGCGGTCGATTTAAAAGTAGACCGGGCACAACGTGTTACCTCTGTGCCCGGTCTGATTTCACTCTAAAGCTAGGCGCGCGCGGCGATGATGCTTTCAGCCACGTTGCGTGGCGCTTCCGCGTAGTGCGCAAACTCCATGCTATAGGTTGCGCGGCCTTGCGACATCGATCGCAGCGTAGTGGCGTAGCCAAACATCTCTGACAGTGGCACTTCGGCGCGAATAATGCGCGCACCAAAGCGTTCATCCATGCCCTGCAGCGTACCGCGCCGCGACGACAGATCGCCCATCACGCCACCGGCATACTCTTCCGGCGTTTCAACTTCCACCTGCATCAGCGGTTCGAGGATCACCGGATCGGCCAGTTTCGCGGCGGCTTTGAAGCCAAAGATCGCCGCCATGCGGAATGCCATTTCCGATGAATCGACGTCGTGGTACGAACCAAACGTCAGCGTGGCTTTGATGTCCACCACCGGATAACCGGCCAGCACGCCGCTGTTCAGCGCTTCACGAATCCCCTTCTCCACCGAAGGAATGAACTCGCGCGGCACCACGCCGCCTTTGGTGGCGTCTTCAAAGGCAAATCCGGCACCCGCCTGCTGCGGCTCCAGCGTCAGCACCACATGGCCGTACTGACCTTTACCGCCCGACTGGCGCACAAACTTACCTTCCACCTCGCGCACCGTTTTGCGAATGGTTTCGCGATAAGTAACCTGCGGCCGACCGATGTTGGCTTCCACGCCAAACTCGCGCTTCATGCGATCCACGATAATCTCCAGATGCAGCTCGCCCATGCCGGAAATAATCGTCTGGCCCGATTCCTCATCGGTGTGCAGACGGAACGACGGATCTTCGGCCGCCAGCCGCTGTAGCGCCAGGCCCATTTTCTCCTGATCGCTCTTGGTTTTCGGCTCAATCGACAGCGAAATCACCGGATCGGGAAACTCCATGCGCTCCAGCGTGATCACCGCATTGGGATCACACAGCGTTTCGCCGGTGGTGACCTCTTTCAACCCCACGCAGGCGGCGATATCGCCGGCTCGAATCTCTTCGATCTCGATACGGTCATTGGCCTGCATCTGGACGATGCGACCGATGCGCTCTTTGCGTCCTTTCACCGCGTTCCATACGCTGTCACCTTTGCGCAGCACGCCGGAGTAGACGCGCACGAAGGTCAGCTGTCCGACGTAGGGATCGCTCATCAGTTTGAACGCCAGCGCCGAGAACGGCTCGCTGTCATCCGCATGACGTTCATCGTGTTCGCCCTGCTCGTTGACGCCGCTCACTGCCGGTACGTCGAGCGGTGAAGGCATCAGTTCAATCACCGCGTCGAGCATGCGCTGCACGCCCTTGTTTTTGAACGCGCTGCCGCACAGCATCGGCTGGATTTCGCCGAGCAACGTGCGCTGACGCAATCCGGCAATCACCTCGTCTTCACTGAGATCGCCCTGCTCCAGATAGCGATCCATCAGCGCTTCACTGGCTTCAGCCGCCGCTGCCACCATGTTCTCGCGCCACTCGGCGGCGAGTGCCTGCAACTCAGCAGGAATTGGCGCATAGCTGAAGCTCATGCCCTGGCTGGCGTCGTCCCAGTAAATGGCGCGCATTTTGTTGAGATCGACCACGCCGCTGAAGTGCTCTTCCGCACCGATAGGAATGACAATCGGCACCGGATTGGCGTGCAGGCGGTCTTTCATCATCTGCACCACGCGGAAGAAGTCCGCGCCCTGACGGTCCATTTTGTTGACGAAGGCGATGCGCGGCACATGATATTTGTTGGCCTGGCGCCACACGGTTTCAGACTGCGGCTGCACGCCGCCGACGGCGTCATACACCATCACCGCGCCATCAAGCACGCGCATTGAACGTTCAACTTCAATGGTGAAATCGACGTGTCCGGGCGTATCGATGATGTTGATGCGGTGCGGCGTAAAGCTGCCGTCCATACCGGGCCAGAAGCAGCTCACCGCTGCCGAGGTAATGGTGATACCACGCTCCTGCTCCTGCGCCATCCAGTCGGTGGTTGCCGCGCCATCGTGCACTTCACCTAACTTGTGGCTCATTCCGGTGTAAAACAGGATGCGCTCAGTGGTGGTAGTTTTACCGGCATCGATGTGCGCGGAGATGCCGATGTTGCGATAACGTTCGATGGGGAGGGTTCGGGGCATGATGCGTCCTTAGTCATTCGACTAGTTATGCGGCGCGCACCATTGCCCGCCGCTGCGCAACAGCCTAAACCTATTGTACGAGTAAATACGAACAGTTTGAGCCTTTTTTAAACATCGTTAAAATCTTGTATCTGATTCAGCATTTACGGGCTGGAAAGCCGTCGCCGCTCACTTTAAGGTAAGGCTTTCACTCTCAACGGGAAAATTGACCATGCGTATTCTGGTAGTCGGCGCCGGCGCCACCGGCGGCTATTTCGGTGCGCGTCTGGCGCAAGCAGGACGTGATGTGACTTTTCTGGTGCGCGAGCGCCGCTTTCAGCAGTTGCAGCAAACCGGTCTGGTGCTAAAAACGCCCGCCGGTAGCGAATTGATTCAGCCGCAACTGGCGCAGGCCGGCTCGCTTTCGGGGCATTTTGACCTGATTATTTTGACGGTAAAAAGCTTCGCGCTGGATCAGGCGATGACCGACATCGCGCCCGCCGTCGGCCCCGACACGCTGATCATGCCGATCCTCAACGGCATGCGACATATCGATACGCTGCGTGCACGCTTTGGCGACAAGGTGATTGGTGGCCTGTGCAAAATCAACGCCACGCTGGGTGAAAACGGCGAAGTGCTGCAGATGACGCCGCTGCATATTCTCTATTACGGCGCGCTGGACGGTCACAATGATGCGCGTTTGCAGCTGGTGGATGAAGCGCTGCGTGCGGCGCAGTTTGATACGGTGTTTGCCGACAACATCATCAGCGAGCTGTGGGAAAAATGGTTGCTGCTCAGCACGCTTGGTGCGGTGTGTTGTCTCGCGCGCGGTAATACGCAACAGGTGCTAACGTCACAAGGCGGCGAAGCGCTGCTGCAAAGTGTATTTGGTGAAGTGTTGTCGGTGCTAAGCGCGGAAGGTTATCAGCAGCGCCCGGCGGTGACGGCGAAGATTTATGAGACGCTGAACAATCCTAAAGCAGCGATGACCTCGTCGATGTATCGCGATTTAACCCAGGGCTTTGAGATTGAGGCCGATCAGGTGATTGGCGATCTGCTGGTGCGCGGCGCACGCAGCGGCGTGGTGACGCCGTTGCTGAACGCGGTGTATGTCAATTTGCAGGTGTATGTGCAGGGTCGATAAAACGGATCGCCAGGGATGGCGACCGAAATCTCATAACCGTGACTGCACGCCTGGCAACTGTTTCAGACGTTGCCAGCCCGCTTCCACCTCTTCTGGCACCTCAACGTGGCCGAGGAAACCTTTGCCGCGCGGCCCGTAACCATTTTCATCGTCACGCAAGCGCTGGATTTCCCCCATCAGCAGCGAGAGAAAACGCTCCATCGACCACAATCCCTGCGGCGGCGCACCAATAATGCGCAACATGCCCGCGTCCATCTTCACCTGCGGCCCAAACACCGGCCAGCTGATAAATTCCGGCGCATCCGCACGATCGCGCCATTGAAAGCGGAAGGTTTCCCAGGTACGACGCTGCATCAGCGGATCCTGCACCAGCAGCACGCGCTGCGGCTGCCAGCTGTGCTCATCCAGCAGTTTCTGGCTGAAGGCGGCGTTTTCCCCACAGTTGCGTGAGGTGGTTTCCAGCAGCAGCAGATCGTCCGGCAGCGCGGCAAAGACGCGGGCGACATCGCCTAACAATTCGGCTTCGCTTTTGCCTTTGCTGTCGATTTGGCGATACAGCGGATGCGCCGCGAGCATCTCCACCAGCAACGGCGTTGAGTGGCCAATGCCGCCGCTGATCAATAACGGCAGCTGATATTTTTTCGCCACGGCAATCACCGCTTCCACGTTCGGTAGTACCGCGTGACCGGCGAGAATGGCTAAATCGATGTCGAGCGAGCCATCTTGTGGCATCTGATCCAGCGCCAGCCAGGCCGCCAAGGTGTTGATATCCTGAATCTGATGGTTATTGAGTTGCATCCGGTTCTCCTCTTTTTACCTTTGGCAGTGTAGCGGCTTAAGTGCGTGTCGGCAGGGAAAAATTTGCTACACTCGCAGCTTAATCTTCAGGAGAGATTCATGACTGCGCGCTCCGTAACCCTCGACGATGTTGCTCATCTGGCTGGGGTTTCTTATCAAACCGTTTCCCGCGTCCTCAACCATTCCGAGCAGGTTTCGCCGCGCACCCGCGCCAAAGTAGAAGCCGCGATGCAGCAGCTCAACTATGTGCCGAATCGCGTGGCGCAGCAGCTGGCGGGCAAAAACACCCGTACGCTGGGGCTCGCTACCAGCGATTTAGCCTTGATGGCGCCCGCACAGATCGCTTCGGCGATTCAGCAACGCGCGGCAGCGCAGGGTTATCATCTGGTGAT
Organism: Enterobacter sp. Sphag1F; assembly: GCF_014193275.1. NCBI lineage: Bacteria > Pseudomonadati > Pseudomonadota > Gammaproteobacteria > Enterobacterales > Enterobacteriaceae > Enterobacter > Enterobacter sp. Sphag1F. The sequence continues at coordinate 682,151 of NZ_JACHZD010000001.1, forward strand.
CGCCATGGCGAATCCCGACAGCGCGCCGCAGGATACAGTGAATGAACTGCTGGCACAGCGCGTGGATGCGCTGCTGATCAACCTGCCGCTGGATGCCGCGCAGGCCGCGCAGATTCAGCAACAGTGCGACAACAAACCGGTGCTGTTTCTCGATGTGGAGCGCAGCGCTGAAGTGGCGCAGTGCCAGTATCAGAGCGAATCCGGTGCGCAGCAGGCGGTTGATCATCTGGTGGCGCTCGGCCATCGTCAGATTGGCGTGTTAAATGGCCCGGCAAGTTCCGCTTCGGCGCGCGCACGTTTTGCCGCGTGGCAGCAGGCGCTGGCGGCGCATCAACTCACGCCATTCTGCGTGTTGAGCGGTGACTGGAGCGCGGCTTCGGGCTATCAGGCACTGCTGGCGCAGTTGCCCGACCATCTGCCGCAGGCGCTGCTGGTGGCCAACGATCAAATGGCGCTCGGCGCGATGCGGGCGCTGCATCAACATGGCGTGAGGATCCCGGCGGAGATTTCGCTGATTGGCTATGACGATACGGCGGAAAGCGCGTGGTATCAGCCGCCGTTAACTACCGTGCGGCAGAATTTGCAGCAGTTGGGCGCGGTGAGTGTTGATCGCTTGCTGGCGCAGCTGGAAGGCGGCGATGTGACAGAGAAGACGCTGGAAACCGAGTTGGTACTGCGTGAAACCACGGCGGCACCGCAGCAGGATGAAGTGGATGTGGCGGAGATTGCACAGCAGTTGCAGGTTTTGGCGCGGAAGTTGAAGCGTTAAGCGGGAAGTAGAAAGAAAAAGGTCGCCATGAATGGCGACCCTACGGTTTATTGCGCTTTTGGCTCGCCCATCGCTTTCAACTTCTTCGACAGCTCGCGACGCTCTTTGGAGAGGTCAGCGTTTTTGATGATGTATTCATCAACGCGGTCTTCATAGTCCACACGCATGCTGGCGATAATTTCCTGCACCGCCTCGATGCTCATGCCTGGTTTGATGTATTCACTCAGGTTGTCCAGCAGCAGCACACGTTTCTGGTTATCACGGACTTTCTTCTCGTTATCCACGATTTCGCGCTGCAGTTTGTTTTTACGACGGAACATACGCACAAACTCCAGTACGTCCTGAAATGATTGCTTGGCATTTTCCATGTTGGCACCTTTCTTGAGGCCTGCGTCGGCAGGCGGAATAGTCATAACGTTTAGCTTAGCGGCTTGGCCGCCAGGGTTGCAATTCTCACCGCTAAATTCGGACTGGCGCTTATCTTAGCGCAAAGAAAGGGTGATTCACATTAAGTCATTGCCTGAGAAAACTATTTACGCAGCGCCAGCCGCACTAAATCGGTCATGCGCTCCAGCTGACGCGCCTGTTCGAGGCTCAGCCAGACGTAACCGTAAATCGCCGTAGTTTCGGAACGCCCGCTGCGATTGGCAATCAGCTGCTCCAATTCCTGGGTGATCTCCTCCAGCGCGTGGCTGTTGGCGGTGATCTGCTCGGTTTCGCCTTTCACCATCAGCGTTGCCAGCGCATTCAGGGTGTCTTCGGTCATCTGCTGGGTGCGGCGCAGCGTGGGCGCATTGAGCATAATCAAGTGGCTTTCACGCGACGACCACCATGCATCAATCTGCATCTGCATGGTGTTCACCATATTGCGATTGATGGTTTGGATCGCCTCAAACACCGATTTCGGAATGCGCGTCTCTTTGCTCGCCGGCTCCAGCAGCGCGCGCATTTTAATTACACCGCTCAGCAGCTTCTGAAAAGGTTTATTCAGCCGCGGTTTCTCCAGCAGATTGGCGGAGAAACCGGTGTGATGCAGCTTGGCCATGGCGATAAATGCATCCGACAGCTGGATACGCCAATGCGTGTACGCACGCTGCGCCCAGATGGCGCTAAACAGCAGTGCCATCAGCGAACCGAGAATCACGTCGCCGCCGCGCCACATGGCAATGGTGAAATCCCCGGCCGGTGCACCTACCACCACGCCGAGCGTGATACCGATCAACAGCGCCATGTAGGGATGTTTGCCCAGCGTCAGATAGCCGCAAACCACCATCACAATGGCGCACCACACCAGCATCACCGGCAGCGAAAACAGCTCAAGCTTGAGCGCAATCAGGCCAGAAATCAGACCGGCGAAGGTGCCGCTAATGCGCTGCACCACACGCGGCAGCACGTTGCCCCAGGTGGAAATCGGCCCCATCACCACCACCAGCGTGATCAGCGGCCAGGTGCCTTCGGGAATGTCGGTGAGGCGAACAAACAGGAAGCACAGCACAAAAGCGATAGCGATGCGCACGCCGTGCACGGCGCGATAGTGGCGGTAGAACCAGAACTCAATCTGCGAGATGGGCTTGTCAGCGCGTAACATGGTTGTCCGGGAACGCTAAAAATTTGCGCGCTATGTTACCCTGGCGAGGGCTGCGGCATCAGGGTTGAACGCAACTATTTTTCGTGTTTTGCTGAAATTCAACATGGGCGTTACATCAGGTTTTCCCAATGGAAACATTGATGTAACGCATTCAGTTTTATGCGGCCATTAAGAAGGTCGCCATGAATGGCGACCTTACGGGTGCGGTGCGGTTTTTTAGGGTCACCATTTATGGTGACCGCGTAATTTATTCAGCCGCACGTACCGGAATATACATATCCACCAACCAGTCGCCGCTGTCAGATCCATCTGAAAGGTAATGCTCAAAGCACGGACGATTGTCGACTTGCCAACCGCCCTGGGCGTTCAAGCTATCGAACAAACTGCGCCACGCGCTGAAGAAATCGTTGTTGAGCACTTCAACACGCGCATGAAAATAGCGGCCACCCGGCAATAAGCCTTTTTCGATATCGTCGCCCGCCGCCGGAATCATCTCTTCTGGCGCGGTAATCACCGTTTCCACGCGCAGCTCTTCAGGCGGCAGCTCCTGCGGATTGCCGTAATAGATCGCCAGCCATTCGCCTTCAACCTTGTGCTCGCTTACCCAGCTTTTCAGCTGGTTAAAGCCGCGCGGCACGGTTTCCTGCCACGGACCTTGCAGATGGTAACCGAGCCAGCTTTGCGGATTACGTTCAACAATCGATGCTTTCATACCTTGCCTCTCATCAGCAGCAGAAACAGCGATTGTGCCATCACCGCCGCAGCACGGCGACGATGATGACGCGGAAATACGCGACAGATTACAGTTTCTGTTTCACGTAATCGCTGATGCGCGTAATGATGCCAGCCTGATCAACCGCTTGCAGCGCGTAGAGCGGATAGCTTGCCAGCTGCTTATCTTTGTCCATCACCTGAATTTCACCAATCTGCTCGCCCGCTTTCAGCGGCGCTTCCAAATCTTTGCGATCGATAACGTACTTCGCCATCACGTTGGCCACTTCGGTGCGCGGCAGCGACAGATAAATATCCTGCGTGGTGCCGACATCCACTTTATGCGGATTGCCGTACCAGACGTTTTCGGTACCGATCTTTTTGCCCGCGTGGAACAGCTGCACGGTGTCAAAGGTGTTTTGGCCCCAAACCAGCAGCTTGCGCGCCTGATCTTCACGGCCTTTCGAACTCTTGCCGCCCATGATCACCGCGATCAAGCGATGACGCCCGACGACGTTAGAGGCGATGATGTTGAAGCCAGCACTTTCGGTGTGGCCGGTTTTCAGGCCATCGACGTGCAGATTTTGATCCCAAAGCAAGCCGTTGCGGTTGTTCTGGGTGATACCGTTCCAGCTCAGGGTTTTCTCACCGTACATGGCGTAGAAATCCGGCTCGCCGCTGATGATGGCGCGCGACAGCACCGCCAAATCGCGTGCCGTGGTGTGCTGGCCCGGCGCATCGAGGCCGTGCACGGTTTCGAAATGGGTGTGCGACAGACCAAGCTTCTGCACGTAGCTGTTCATCATGGTAACGAAGCTGCTTTCGCTACCGGCCACATGATCCGCTAACGCCACGCAGGCATCATTACCCGAATCGATGATCACGCCACGCATCAGGTCACGCACCGTGACCTGATCGCCCGGCTTGAGGAACATCAGCGAAGAACCTTTAAACACCGGATTGCCTGCGCCCCACGCATCTTTGCCGATGGTGACTTTGTCATCGCGGCTAATTTTGTTCTGATCGATAGCGCGATCCACGACATAACCGGTCATCAGTTTGGTCAGGCTGGCCGGATTACGCTCTTCATCCGGATTGCCGGCAGTGAGAATTTGTCCGGTTGTGGCGTCCATCAGCACCCACGAAGCCGCATCAATCGGCGGTGGCGTCAGGGGAAACGGCATGCTGTCGTCAGCCTGCGCCAACGATGCCCAAATAATCATTCCAGATACAGTTACCAGCAGACGCCTTTTCAACACTTCTTCCTCAAGATCAAAAAATGAATTTACCGCCGCACGTTTTACGGCAAATAGCGCTTACAGATCTGAATAAATTGAAAAAAAGTATGAACTGCGCATAAATGCTGCGCGCCCGCTCGCAGCGAGGATGATCGAGGTTGTACTGCTATCCACGGACGACTATCCTGTGCGTTGATTCTCCATTGCCAGGATAACGCCGTGCCCGCCTCTGAGTTCACCTTCTTATTTCACGATTATGAAACCTTCGGTAAAAGCCCATCGCTGGACCGTCCGGCGCAGTTCGCGGGCCTGCGTACCGATAAAGAATTCAATGCGGTAGGTGAACCGCAGGTGTTTTATTGCCAGCCGGCCGACGATTATCTGCCGCAGCCGGAAGCGGTGATGATCACCGGCATTACGCCGCAAACCGCCAAAGCGCGCGGCGTGACAGAAGCGGCGTTTGCCGAACGCATTCACGGCCTGTTTAGCGAGCCGCAAACCTGTGTGATTGGTTACAACAATGTGCGTTTTGATGATGAAGTGACGCGCAATATCTTCTATCGCAACTTCTATGATCCGTACGGCTGGAGCTGGCAAAACGGCAATTCACGCTGGGATTTACTCGATGTGATGCGTGCCTGCTACGCGTTGCGCCCGGAAGGCATTGAGTGGCCGGAAAATGACGATGGCTTCCCGAGCTTTAAGCTGGAGCATCTCACCAAGGCCAACGGCGTGGCGCACGAACAGGCGCACGATGCAATGTCGGACGTTTATGCCACGCTGGCGATGGCGAAACTGGTAAAAGAGAAGCAGCCGAAGCTATTTGAGTTTCTGTTTACCCATCGCAACAAACAGAAACTGATGACGCTGATTGATATCCCGCAGATGAAACCGCTGGTGCACGTTTCAGGCATGTTTGGCGCAGCGCGCGGTAACACCAGCTGGATTGTGCCGCTGGCGTGGCATCCGGATAATCGTAACGCGCTGATTGTCGCCGATTTGGCCGGTGATATGTCGCCGCTGCTAGAGCTAGGATCAGATGAACTGCGTGAGCGTTTGTATACCCGTCACAGCGATTTGGGCGATCTGCCTGCGGTGCCGATCAAGCTGGTGCACATCAATAAGTGTCCGGTGCTGGCGCCCGCGAGCACGCTGCGTCCGGAAGATGCCGCGCGCCTGAATATCGATCGTCAGCAGTGTCTCGCAAACCTTAAGCTGCTGCGCGAACACGCGGAGGTGCGTGAGAAAGTGGTGGCGCTGTTTGCCGACGCCGAGCCGTTTACGCCTTCAGATGATGTGGATGCGCAGTTGTATGACGGTTTCTTCAGCGACGCCGATCGCGCTGGCATGAATATTATTCGACAGACGCCACCGCAGAACTTACCGGCGCTGGATTTGACCTTTGAGGATAAGCGCATTGCTAAACTATTGTTCCGCTACCGGGCGCGTAACTTCCCCGGCACGCTGGATGACGCCGAGCAGCAGCGCTGGTTGCAGCATCGCCGCGAAGCGCTGAATGCTGAGCGTGTGCAGGCGTTTCTGCTGGAGCTAGAGTCGCTGGCGAGTTTGCATGAAGACAATACTGAGAAGATGGCACAGCTGAAGGCGCTGTATTTGTATGCGCAGGAGTTAGTGTCTTAAGAAGATTTGTTCAATGCCCTCTTCGCAAGAGAGGGTTTTCCTTTTAACCGGCTTTTTACTTCGTTTTTTTAAGCATCGAATTCTTTGGTTTCACTCTCCGTCTGATTTTTTAGTTCCACTCTTAAAATACACATAACTCATAGCCTTTGACCGGCTTTTGAGACACGTCTCTTTAGCAGCTGAAATAGGTTTCTATACCATTTTGATTCTCTTAACTCACTACAACGCTTAGTTATTGAATCGGAATTGAAACTATGAACTTACTTGCATATGACCAGACAAAATATATTTACAGAGATATTCGACGCCCTACTTTCGCCGGCTCCACCGGTGAATACCATCCAAACACCGTAGTAAGAATTACGCTTGGCCAAAAACAGGTCAATGCGGATTACAATCCTGTTGACGGTAAATTCACCTGGACGCTCGATGAAGATCTGCCTGATGGTGTTTATAATCTGTCAATTATTGTCATTGATGCTGCAGGTAACGTTGGTCCAGCAACCTTACGCACGCTGGTCATTGATACTACGCCTCCAGAAGCCCCTGAGCTTATAAATCTCAAAGATGACGTTGGCGCGAAAACCGGTAGCTTTGATCCGGGCCAACTAACAGACGATGCTAAACCAACCCTGACGGGCGTTGCTCAGCCTAATACCGTTGTATATTTGCGGAATGCAGCAGGCAATGATATTGGCAGTGCAAAAACTGATGCAGTGACCGGCAAATGGGTTATCGAGCCGAATAATGATTTGCAACAGGGTGAGAACGTATTAACCCTGGTGGCTATTGAAGAGTTTGGCAAAGATGCCAATGGTGCGCCGATTTACCGTGAGGGCAAAGTCTCTGATTCCTTCATCATTAATGTTGGCATGGCTGACTTCGTTACCATCGTCGACGCCCTTGATGATGTGGGGAAATGGAGTGGCGTGCTGAACAATGGCGCGCTCACCGACGACACTACGCCAACACTGCGCGGCCAGGCAAATGAAGGCGCTACAGTCATCGTTTACTACCGCAAAGCGGGTGAAAGCACCTGGGCAGGAAGCGCAACCGCAACGGTGAACGGACCAAACTGGAGCTGGACCCCTTCCCCTGCGCTGGCGGCCGGTCAATACGAGTTCCAGGCGGCGACACCTAAAGTCTCTTCTGCACTATTTAACCTGGACATCTTTGCTGCGGGTTCAGGCGATCAACAGACAAAAATCACCGAAGTCTGGGACGATTTTGGCACCACTATCGGCAAACTCAACAGCGGCGACTTTACCGATGACATGTCACCGAGATTCACTGGTCGGGCAGAATCGAACAGCCGGGTTGTGATTCAGTACACGCTCAATGGCAGCCAGAACAGTGTCACCGTTGATGTAGGCCATGATGGAAAATGGAGCTGGACGCCGTCGGTTGATCTGTTAGCTGGCGACTGGAATTTCCAGGTTAAGAGTGAAGATGCAGCGGACTGGAATGACAGTTTCGATCTGCATATTTATCCGTCACCTTCGGTGCCGACCACCATTACACAGGTATTTGACGATGTTGGCGTTACCGGGCCTGTCGGCAACAACGGTATCACCGATGACAGCACGCCAACCTTATCCGGTCGCTCTGAAGCGGGACGCTTTGTCCTTATTTACGACGGCAGCACACTGCTGGGCTCCACGCAGACAAGCAGTAATGGTGACTGGAGTTTCACGCCGACGGCGCTGGGCGACGGACGCCATAACTTCTGGGCCGTGCAGCGTGACTATTCCGGCGTGTCAAATAAATGGCAGATCGAAATCGATACTTCCGGTTTGGGTCCGGATAAACCAAGCATTACAGGATTGTTCGAGCACCAGGCGAGTGGCGCATACGACAAGTTTGCTAATGGCGGCATTATTGATGATGGCAGCGTAAAGGTTGAAGGCACAGGCCGCGCGCTGAGCGTTATTAATATTTACGATGGCACAACGTTAATTGGCAGCACCACGGCAGGCACCGACGGTAAATGGTCATATCTGCACGACAGTAATTATTCTTCAGGTTTCCACAGTATCACCGCAAGAGAAGTAAAATCAGCCGGAGTCAGCGACCCTTCAAATGAAGCCAGGTTTACTTTGGTGGGTACTGGAAAATCGGGTGAAGGTTACTACGCTGATAGTTTTCATGATGATCCAGTGATCATTACAGGAAGCAGGTCATTTAGTTCAGGATACACTTTCCGTTCATTAAACGGGGGCACCTTAAAATTAGTGGAAGGAACTCTGTACTCTAAAAACCAAGCGATAGTTAAAAAGGAACCAGGTTACCTTAAGTTTCTTGATGACGGTGATAACACTGCGAAAAGTGTCACTTTTGAAATAGCAGCTTCTACTGATTTTTATATGGCAGTTAATGGGCTGTCCGACAGTGGCTGGGCACGGTTAGCTTATTACAGCACCACAGGTAAATATTTGGGATCGTCGGACTTCGGTTCCAAAGTTGGTGCATCAATCGAGGGAGTTATAAAACAATCAGGATTTGTAGCGCCACAAGGTGAATTGATTGGCAAGGTGACAGTTACGGTTAAAGATAAAGGGGGAATGGGTATTGCAAGTGTTATTTATGGTGTATCCAGTTATCCTACAGGTAAAGGTGACGCATATTTTACAACTATTCCAGATGGACCGGTATATAGCTCAGGTAATGGACTTGAGGGTTTCGCAGTTCTAACCGGCGTGGCTTATCAAGAAAACGGAAAGATGAGGCTTTCACCTGATGATATTTTTAGCTTTACTGTCGGCAAGACTACTGACATCCAATTCAGCCTGGAAGGTTATGTCGGCGTAACTTTTTATGATGTCTATAACAATGTAATACATTCCGGTAGTTATAGTAGCTTCGTAAACTATACTGCACCTGCTGGTCAGCTAATCTATCGTGTTGCGATCGATACCTATGGTCAGACTAATATTCTGATTGATAACGTTATCTGGGGAAATAACCCAGTAAACCCCGATTACGGCTACGACAGTAATAGCGCCAACATCGCTGCCCATGATGACAGCAAGGTTGAGTTAAATGGCCTTGTCGAATCCCAAGCGATTATTGACCTGCAAGATGGTGAAAGCACCACCAAAGTTATCACCGTGGAAGATTTGCTGACTTATGGCGAGGAAGGTCTTTTCACTGAAGCTGATGCCAAGCAACTGATGATTCAGGGCGATAAAAATGATGTTATTCAACTGAACGATATTATGCCGGAAGGTGGTGATATTGAGCAGTGGACGCATCAAAAAGGCACCATTACCGTTGCGGGCGTAAAATATGAAGTTTATAGCCACAATGGTGAGAATGCAGAGCTGCTTGTGCAGTCAGATGTTAAAGTTGAAATAATCTGATTTGCTCTGAAGTAACGTAAATTAACGCTGTGTCATTTTTTAATTAATGACACAGCGTTTTTATTTCTATCCCGAATATCACAATTGATGCACGGAATTAACCACGTTATTTAAATCATACCCCAAACCAACCACGTCAGCGCAAAGCCGCTTAATCCCATCACCGTGGTCAAAACGGTCCAGGTCTTCAGGCCGTCCGCCACTGACAAGCCCAGATAGCGCGTCACTACCCAGAATCCCGCATCATTAACATGCGACAAGCCTAAACCACCGAAACATGCCGCCAGCGTCACCAGCACGCGCTGCATATCCGTCACATCGCCCACCGCCTGGCTTAGTAAACCACTGGTGGTCAGAATCGCGACCGTTGCCGATCCCTGCGACGCACGCAGCGCCAGCGACAGAATGAACGCAGCCGGTACCAGCGGCAGATGCAAAGTTTCCAGCGTCAACGCCAGCGCTTTTCCCACACCCGATTCCACCAGCACCTTACCAAAGGCACCGCCCGCACCCGCCACCAGAATCACGCTGGCAGAGCTGGGAATCGCACGTCCGGTGAGATCTTCTAACTTCTCTTTGCTCCAGCCGCGACGCACGCCGAGCAGCCACGCCGCCAGTCCCAATGCAATCAGCAGCGCAATGGCTGGGGTTCCAATCACCGTCATCACCGAGCGTAGCGTGCTGCCTTCTGCCAGCGTGGTGTGCGCTACCGTTCCCATAACGATTAACAGAATCGGCACGACAATCAGGCCGGTAATCGTCAGCGCACCCGGCGGTGGCGCGTCATTTTTCGGCTTACCTTCCGGCTTCGCCAGTTGCAGCTGCTCCAGCACATCAACGGAAAGATGGTATTGACGCAGGTTCATCGCTTTCGCCACGTAGTAACCGACGATACCGACCGGAATCGAGATCAGGATTCCGAGCATCATCAGCCAGCCCATATCGGTATGCAGAATCCCTGCAGCCGCAGCCGCACCTGGATGCGTTGGCAGCGCCACGTGCACCGTCAGCATCACGCCCGCCATCGGCAAGCCAAACTTCAGCGGTGACACGCGCGCCACTTTGGTGAAGCCATAAATCAGCGGAATCACGATGATAAAGCCAACTTCGAAGAACACCGGAATGCCGAGAATAAACGCCGCCATGGTTAACGCCGCCACCGTACGCTTGATACCCAGCGATTTACTGAAGCGTTGCGCCAGCGACTCCGCACCGCCTGAGGCTTCAATCACTGCGCCGAGCATCGCCCCCAGCACGATGATAATGGTGATATGCCCCAGCAAATTCCCCATCCCGCTAAAGATGGTTTCCATGATTTTGTCGGCGGGAATGCCGGTAGCAATCGCCACCAGCAGGCTGACAATCAGCAGCGCCACAAAGGGGTGAACTTTGGTTTTAATCACCAGCAGCAGCAAGATCACGATGCTGGCAGTAGCTATAGCTAACAACAATGCGGTAGACATGGTATCCCTCTGATTTATATCTATTTATTAGTATGGTTATTTCTGGCATTGACGAATTGAGGTAAGACTTGCCCAACACAGCGTACAAAGCCGCTGTGTTGGGCGGTAAAACAGGGGTTATTTAGCGTAAGGCGCGAACCAGCCAAGGCCCGCTTCAGTACGGCCGCGCGGGATATATTCACATCCCACCCAACCGTCGTAGCCCACTTCATCCAGCAGGTTAAACAGATAGGAATAGTTGATCTCGCCTTCATCCGGCTCGTGACGATGCGGCGCAGAGGCGATCTGGATATGGCGATAACGACCGGCGTATTCGCGAATCAGATGCGTCAGATTGCCGTCCACCAGCTGCGCATGGAACAGATCGAGCTGGGTAAAGACGTTGGGTCGATCGATCCGTGCCATCATCGCCAGCGTCTGATACTGGCTGGAGTAGAGATAATTCGGCTTGGTAACCGGATTGAGCGCTTCCAGCAGCAGGCGAATGCCGTGCGGTGCAAAACGCTCGGCGGCATAGTGCATGTTGCGCACGAAAGTCTCTTCATAGGCCGCACGATCGGCACCGTTTGGCACCGTTGCCGCCATTACATGCACTTGCGGCACATTAAGCGCTATCGCGTATTCCAGCGCGCGGTCAATATCCGCATGCGCCTCGGCTTCACGGCCCGGAATAGCAGAAACGCCCCACTCGCCCGCTTGCACGTTGCCTGCGGCGGTGTTGAACAGCACCAGTTCCAGCTGATGTTTTTCCAGCTCGGCTTTAATCACCTCGGCAGGAAAGTCATACGGGAACAGGAATTCCACTGCGCGAAAACCGGCGTTAGCCGCAGCGGCAAAGCGCTCGATAAACGGCAGTTCACCGAACTGGGTAGATAAATTGGCTGCAAACTTAGGCATTAGAAATTCCTCAATTCCGCGACTTCGCTATCGGTCAGATAACGAATCGAACGGTCGCCGAGCGTGAACATCAGACGCGCGGTCTCTTCCAGTTCTTCGGTGTTATTGGCGGCTTCGCGCAGAGATTTGCCCACCACCACCGGACCGTGATTGGCCAGCAGGAAGGCGTTATAACGCGAGGCCAGATTGGCCAGATCGTCGGCCAGACGCTGATCGCCCGGCTTGTAGTACGGCACCACCGGCACATCACCCACGCGCATCACCACGTACGGCGTGAACGGACGGATGCAGTTTTCAGTGTCGAGATCGTTCAGGCACGAGAGCGCCGTCAAATAGTGGCTGTGCAGATGCACCACCGCTTTGCACTCAGGATTATTCAGGTACAGTGCGCGGTGAAATGCGACTTCTTTCGACGGCTTGTCGCCGGAGATCCATTCGCCCTGAATCGTCACTTTCGACAGACGATCGGCCTGCAATTCGCCGAGGCAGGAGCCGGTTGGCGTCGCCAGCAAGTTACCATCTTCCAGCAGCAGCGACAGGTTGCCTGCTGAACCGGTAGCGTATCCGCGCTGAAAGAAGGACGCGCCGAGCTGTACCATTTCTTCGCGTGCTTGTTGTTCCGTCATGCTGAAAACTCCTGTTGTGCGCGGGCAAAGAACTGTTCGTCGCCAAAGTTGCCGGATTTCAGCGCCAGCGACAGCGGCTGCTGGATATCGCGCACCCACGGCACACCCGGCGAAATCATTGGCCCAATGTGGAATGCGGTGACGCCAAGGCTTTGTGCCACCACGCCCGAGGTTTCACCGCCGGCGACGATAAAGCGCTGCCAGCCACGGCTTTTCAGCTCCCGCGTTACCGCAGCAAACAGCTGCTCAACCGCTTCACTGCTGCGCGCCGCGCCGTATTGCTGCTGAATGGCTTGCAGCTGCTGCGCATCGGCGGTAGCAAACAGCAAGGGCGCCAGATCGGGCTGATGATTGGCTTCCACCCAATCACAAAGTTCCTGCGCATAGCTTTCAGCGTTATCGAGGCAGCGCTCCACCAGCACTTCGTGCGATGGCGCTTGCTGGCGATACGCCTGCACCTGACGATTGGTCATCTGCGAGCAGGAGCCAGAGATCACTACCGCGCGCTCGCCTTGCGGACGTCCGGCGTGTTCAGCGTCGCTGTTCTGCTGCTGTGTTGCCCAGGCGCGAGCAATACCGATCGCCAGGCCTGAACCGCCCGTCACCAGACGCGTCTCTTTCAGCGCTTCGCCCTGCGTCAGCAAGTGCTGTTCGTGCAGCGCGTCCAGCACCACATAGTTGATGCCCTGTGCTTTCAAGGTATCCAGCTGCGCACGTACCGCATCGGCACCTTGATCCAGCTGCGCGGCGTTGATCACCGCCGCCTGACCTTTGGCCTGGCGCGTCATTAAACGCACCAGATTGCTGTCGGTCATTGGCGTTACCGGATGGTGCCGCATGCCCGATTCGGACAGCAGCTGATCGGCGACAAACAGATAGCCCTGATACACCGTGCGACCGTTAACCGGCAGTGATGGCGAGATCACCGTTTGCGTTTCGCCCAACGCCGCCAGCAACGCATCGGTTACCGGGCCAATATTGCCCTGCTCGGTGCTGTCGAAGGTCGAGCAATATTTGAAGTAGAAACGATCGCAGCCCTGCTGTTGCAGCCACTGCAGCGCCGCCAGCGACTGATCGATCGCCTGCTGCGCTGGGCAAGAGCGCGACTTCAGGCTGATCACAATCGCCTGCGCGCTCAGTTCGTCGTGACTTTCCGGCACGCCGTTGAACTGAATGGTCGGCAGACCGTTCTGCACCAGGAAACTGGCGATGTCGGTTGCACCGGTAAAATCGTCTGCAATGACGCCTAAACGCATGATTACTTCTCCTTCGCCTGCGGCAGCGTGATGCCGCTGAAGATCTTGATCACCGCGCTATCATCTTCACGACCGTGACCGGCGTTGCTGGCTTCGGTAAACATGTTGAGCGCGGTGGAGGCCAGCGGCAGCGGGAAGTGCAGCGACTTGGCGGTATCCGCCACCAGATTGAGATCTTTAACGAAGATATCGACCGCTGATTTTGGCGAATAATCGCCATCCACCACGTGACGCATGCGGTTCTCAAACATCCACGAGTTACCGGCGGCGTTGGTTACCACGTCATACATGGTATCGAGCGGAATGCCGGCGCGGGCGGCCAGCGCCATCGCTTCAGCGCCCACGGCAATGTGCACGCCCGCCAGCAGCTGGTGAATGATTTTAACGGTTGAGCCGAGACCGATTTCACTGCCCACGCGATAGACTTTCGCCGCCACCGCATCCAGTACCGGCTTCAGCAGGGCAAAAGCTTCGTCGCTGCCGGAGGCCATCACGGTCATCTCACCGACCGCCGCCTTGGCTGCGCCGCCGGAAACCGGTGCATCCAGCATCAGCAGTTGATGCTGAGCCAGCTGTTGTTCAATCGCCTGCGCATCTTGTGAAGAGATGGTAGAAGAGACCATCACCACGGTGCCGGGCTTGAGCTGCGCCGCCACGCCGTTTTCACCAAACAGAATCGCTTTAACCTGCGCGGCGTTGACCACCAGCAGCAGCACCGCATCCAATTCAGCGGCAAAGCTGGCAGCGGAGGTCTGCGCATCACGCGCACCGGCCTGACGCAGGGTTTCCAGCGCCTGCGGATTGAGATCAACACCCCAGGTATTTAATCCTGCACGGATGCAAGACTGCGCTGCCCCCATGCCCATGGAACCTAAACCAATCACGCCGATGTTATTCACGGTTGCTGACATAGCAAACCTCCATTGTTAATTTAAGTGATAATTTGTTCATTGGTGTTAAGTCTGCCGCAGTCAGTGGCGAATAAACGTGCGTGACATCACAAAAATTAACTTCACTGCGCAATGCTTAACATGGATTCACAGGCGGAGGTTAGCGCGCTGCACCCTGTTGATACGGTATTTCTGCTTACATATCGGGAAGATAAATTGTGCTGCGGGCTGTGAATCGATGATCTACAATGTGAAAAAATGATAATTCAGGGAGAGCAATGTGATTCCGGTTGAACGTCATCAACAAATTTTAGCGCTGGTTGGCGAACGCGGCGTTGTGAGTATTGCCGAGCTTACTGAGCGGTTGGGTGTGTCGCATATGACGATTCGTCGCGATGTGCAGAAGCTGGAAGAGCAAGGCGCGGTGTTGTCTGTCTCTGGCGGCGTGCGCTCGGCGGATCGCCTGGCGGCGGAGCCGTCGCATCTGGCGAAAACCAATATGTACAGCGGCGAGAAGATGGCGATTGGTCAGTATGCCGCGCGTCATATTCCACGAAATAGCTGCATCTATCTTGATGCCGGTACCACCACCCTGGCGCTGGCGCGCGAGCTGGTAGAGCGTGATGACCTGCTGGTGGTGACCAATGATTTCGTGATTGCACGCCTGCTGATGGAGAGCAGCGGCTGCAAGCTGATTCACACCGGCGGCACGGTGTGTCGTGAGAACCGTTCCAGCGTCGGTGAAGCAGCTGCACGCAGTTTGCGCCAGCTGGCGATCGATATCGCATTTATCTCCGCATCCTGCTGGGGCCCGCGCGGGCTGTATACGCCGGATGAGGATAAAGTACCGGTGAAACAGGCGGCGAGCGATGTCAGTAGTAAGCGCGTGTTGTTAAGCGACAGTTCGAAGTACAACAAGATTGCGACGCACCTGGCGTTGCCGCTGGAGCGCTTTGATACGTTGATTACCGATGCGGAGCTGAGTAAAGCGGGACGCGAGGCGTTGAGTGCGGGGAGTTGGGAGTTGGTGTTGGCGAGCTAGGTTTTACGGTTTTAAACCAGGTCGCCATTAATGGCGACCCTACGATGTAGGGTGCGCATTCATGCGCACCTGGTCATTTAAATCACACTTCTTCGCTGAACTGCGGAACCGGGTTGCGGAAGGTGCGGGTAACAAACGCGAGGTAAATAATACCAATCGCTGCCCACACCAGGCCGAGCACCATTGAGGTCTCTTCCAGGTTAATCCACAACGCACCCACTGTCAGGGCGCCCATCACCGGCAGCACCAGATAGTTGAGGTGATCTTTCAGCGTCTTGTTACGCTTCTCACGGATCCAGAACTGCGCAATCACCGACAGGTTCACAAAGGTGAACGCCACCAGCGCACCGAAGTTAATCAGTGCGGTTGCGGTGACCAGGTCGAAGTTGATTGCCAGCAGCGCCACACCGCCTACCAGCAGCACGTTCAGCGACGGTGTGCGGTAAGTAGGGTGAATAAAGCCAAAGAAACGCTGTGGGAACACGCCATCACGGCCCATCACGTACATCAGACGCGAAACGCCTGCGTGCGCCGCCATACCGGATGCCAGCACCGTCACCACCGAGAAGATCAGGATGCCAATCTGCAGCGCTTTACCCGCCACGAACAGCATGATCTCTGGCTGTGAAGAGTCCGGATTGGTGAAGCGTGAGATGTCCGGGAAGTAGAGCTGCAGGAAGTAAGAAACACCGATAAAGATCACACCACCAATCAGCGCGGTGAGGAAAATCGCGCGCGGGATAGTGCGTTCAGCATCTTTGGTCTCTTCTGACAGCGAACTGATACCGTCAAAGCCAAGGAACGAGAAGCAGAGAATGGTCGCACCGGTAATCATTGGCACTACGTGTGCATTCTCAGACCAGAACGGTTTGCTGCTGGTCAAGGTTCCTGCGCCAACACCGTGTGCCACACCGTAAACCACCATGCCGGTGATCACTACCATTACCACCACTTGCAGCACCACGATCACGCTGTTGAAGTTGGCAACGGTTTTGATTCCACGCAGGTTGGAGATGGTCATAAAGGCCACCAGCAGCACCACGAAAATCCACGACGGAATGCCCGGCACCAGCGTCTCAAAGTAGCTTTTCGCCAGCAGGATGTTGATCATCGGCATGAACAAGTAGTCCAGCAGTGATGACCAGCCAACCATAAAGCCGACGTGCGGACTGATTGCCTTCTGAGCATAGGTGTAAGCGGAGCCCGCAGATGGGAAGCGGCGTACCAGCTTGCCGTAGCTCACGGCAGTAAACAGAATCGCGATCAGGGCGAAAGCATAAGCGGTGGCGACGTGGCCGTCGGTCAATCCAGACACGATACCGAAGGTATCAAACAGGGTCATTGGCTGCATATACGCCAGGCCCATCATGACAACCGGGATCAAGGTCAGGGATTTTTTCAGATGTGCACGCTGAGGTGCGGCAGAGGTGTTAAGCGACATTGTTCAGGCCCCCGCAGACGACAACCGCGATCGGTTGGGCTACAGGGCTACTGCGCAATTTGCTGCAGTGAGAAGTGATATAAGTGTTTACGATTGTCGCGGCGCCGTAGTCATCACGGAAGCGAGAACCAGCCTGAGCTGGTGCAATGTTAAACAGTCCCATCTTTGTTTTCCTCAAATCTCACGCACAAGCGTGTTTGTCAGTATCTATCTATCCGGATGCGTGTCCGGCCTCGTTTGAATTTCAGTGAGTACATCATGCAAAAAAATAACCGACGGGATAAGCGTCGGTTATGTTTCTCATTTTGCAGGGCGCGTATTTTGCCCCAACTTATGCCATCGGCACAAGACGTTAGATCAAATCTTCCTGCGTCAGGCGTTCTTCAGCATCCAGTCGATTTCTGTTGAGGTGATTAAGCGCTCAAACTGCATCAATTCATACTGTTTGCAGCTGTGCCACACGCCGCTGAAACGCTCGCCCAACAGCTTCTGCAGCGGGTAGCTATTCTCGAATTCATACAGCGCATCGCTCTGCCGAATCGGTAATGCCAGCCCTTCTGCTTCATGTCCATTGCCCTGCACCGGATGCGGTAAGGGTAGCTGATTATCCAAACCGTGCAAAATACCGGCAAGAATAGTTGACACTACCAGATAGGGATTTGCATCCGCACCGGCCACGCGATACTCAATGCGATGGTTATCCGCATCGCCGCAAGGCACGCGCAACGCGACCGTACGGTTGTTATGTCCCCACGATGCCTGCAGCGGCACATAGGCTTCCGGCAGGAAGCGACGATAGGCATTCACGTTCGGCGCCAGCAACGCCATCGAAGCCGGCATCAGATCGATCATGCCCGCCAGCGCGCGTTTCATCAGCGGTGAATCGCTGCCGTCATCCAGCGCGAAGGCGTTGTGATCGGCGGCATCCAGCATGCTGATGTGCACATGCATGCCGCTGCCTGCGTACTCTTCGTAAGGTTTGGCCATGAATGTCGCGGTCATGCCGTGATTTTCCGCTACCTGACGCACCAGCCGTTTCAGCTGAATAGCATGGTCACACGCTTTCAGCACGTCGCGCGTGTGATGCAGGTTGATTTCGAACTGGCCAGGTGAAGCTTCCGCTAATGCACCATCGGCGGGAATGCCTTGCAGCTTGGCTAAATGGTCGATATCCCGCAGAACGTCGGCGAAGTGATCGAGATTATCCACCGAATAGACCTGGCTCTGCATATTGCGTTCATCACTGCCCGGCGAGCACGGCGGCTGAATAAAGCCCTCGGCATCGCGCTTTTTATCCACCAGATAGAACTCCAGCTCTACCGCTACCACCGGGAACAATCCTCGATTGCGCAGCTGTTGCCACAGCCGATTGAGGACATTACGGGGTTCAACGTCAAAGGGAGTGCCATCTTGGTTACACATGGTCAGCAACAGCTGGGCGATGTGCGTGGGATCGGCGGCAGAGGGAATTAAGGTTCCGGGAACCGGCATGCAGAGGTGGTCGGGTTCGCCGAGTGATTGTCCAAGTCCGGCGTCTTCGACGGTGTTACCGAGAATATCCATCGCGAAAACCGAAGCTGGGAAGTAACACCCTTTTTCCAGTTTTGCCAATGCGGAGATGGGAATGCGTTTACCGCGAAATACCCCATTTAAATCATTAAGAAGAATATCGACATACTGCGTTTCAGGATGGCGTTCCAGCCAGGTTTTGACCTCCAGCTGGAACGCGCTTGTTCGTTTCTCTTCACTATGTCGCGTGAAGTCTTCTACTTCTACGAGGTTCGTCATGATCCCACCCGCCCTTTACCGTTTAATATTGGTGCGCGTAATGCTCAAAATAACAGCCACTCCTCTAACATAGCTCTAACGCAAAAAGTGTGCAAATGTAACAATTCTGTTTGAGGAATGAACGATCGGTTGCTAGATTGACAAAATATTGCACACTTTACAGGCCAGCAGCGCATTTCTGGCGAAAATATTGAACAGCAACGCGGAGACGTTATGGGCATTATTTTTGACAAGCCCTTGATTGGCGTAGTGATGTGCCAGAACTTAATTGGCAACCATCCAGGGCAAACGGTTCACAACAAATATCTCGACGCTATCGTGCTTGCCGGTGGCGTGCCGCTGCCATTGCCGCATCAACTGATGCAGGCGCCTCATCTATTAGAAAACAGTATGACCGTGCTGGATGGCATTTTGCTGACCGGCAGCCCCAGCAACATCGAACCCTGGCATTACGGCGAAGACGGTAAAGAGGCGCATGCCGATCCGGCGCGCGATCGCCTCGCCTTCGGGCTTATCACACATGCGATGGGTAAAAAGATGCCGATGTTCGGCATCTGTCGTGGCTTGCAGGAGCTGGTGGTCGCCAACGGCGGTGCGCTGCATCGCCAACTGCATATGACGCATCTTTTTCAGGAGCACCGCGAAAACGATGCGCTATCGCTGGAGGAGCAATACGCGCCGGTTCATGACGTACAGCCAGAAGTGGATGGCATGCTGAGCCAACTGCTCGGCAGCGCCGAACCTTTTGCGGTCAACTCGCTGCACGGACAAGGCATCCGCGAAACCGGTCCGCTGCTGCGTGTGGAAGCGCGCGCGCCCGACGGGCTGATTGAAGCCGTGAGCCTGCCAAAGCACCCTTTCGCCCTCGCGGTGCAGTGGCATCCGGAGTGGCATTCCGACCGCGATCCGGTCTCGCGCCGTTTGTTTGCGGCCTTTATCCACGCCGCTGTCTGTAATCACAAGGAAAAACAGCCATGAATGATGCCACTCTGGCACCCGGACGTCGCTTATCGCAGATCCGGCAGGAGTTGGGATTGTCTCAGCGTCGCGTCGCTGAGTTATCAGGTTTAACGCACAGCGCCATTAGCACTATCGAACAGGACAAAGTCAGCCCGGCCGTCAGCACCTTACAGAAGCTGCTGAAAGTTTACGGGCTATCGCTATCGGAGTTTTTCTCCGAACCCAAAATCAATGCCACGCCGCGCGTGATTGTACGCCCGGAAGAGTGCGTGGAGATCGGCAGCCTTGGCGTATCGCTGATGCTAATCGATAACGGTGCCGCGCGACGCGCGCTGGCGATGCTGCTGGAGCGTTATGAACCCGGCGCCAGCACCGGCGAGAAGTTACGCCATCCCGGCGAGGAAACCGGCACGGTGCTGGAAGGTGAAATCACGCTGGTGGTCAACGGCCAGAGTTACCATCTTTATCGCGGTGAAAGCTATGTGATTGATACCGGCTTACCGCACAGTTTTACCAATACCTCAGATCAGCCGTGTCGCATTGTTAGCGCGCATACGCCCGCCAATTTCTAAGTTTTCGCGCTTAAGGAGGATGTAATGCAACATGTGGGAAGTTATTACGCCGCTTCCGCCAACGCGCATGAGCCGTGGCCGGAGCTGCAAGAGTCAGTGCAGTGCGATGTCTGCATTATTGGCGGCGGTTTTACCGGGCTCTCGTCCGCGCTGTTTCTCACCGAAGCCGGTTACGACGTGGTGCTGCTTGAAGCGGCGAAAGTTGGCTTTGGCGCCAGCGGCCGCAATGGCGGCCAGGTCGTCAACTCCTACAGCCGCGACGTGGATGTGATTGAACAGCGCTACGGCAAACAAACTGCACAGATGCTCGGCAGCATGATGTTTGAAGGCGCGGAGATCATTCGCGACCGCATCGACCGTTACGCTATCGCCTGCGACTATCGTCCCGGCGGTATTTTCGCCGCGCTCAATCAGCGGCAAATGGGCCATTTGCGCAACCAGAAAGCGCTTTGGGCGCGCTACGGTAATCACGATTTGGAACTGCTCGACGAACGTGGCATTCGCCGTGAAGTGGCGACCGATCGCTACGTCGGTGGCTTGCTTGATAAACGCGGCGGCCATCTGCATCCGCTTAATCTTGCGCTGGGTGAAGCCGAGGCGATTCGTCGTCACGGTGGGCGCATTTATGAGCAATCGGCGGCGATAGAAGTGAAATATGGCGCACCGCATCGAATAAAAACCGCCAAAGGTGAAGTCAGCGCCACTTTCGTGATTTTTGCCGGCAACGCCTATTTACCGTCGCAGCTTGAACCGCGCCTGACGCGCAAAAGCATGCCGTGCGGTTCGCAGATCGTCACCACCGAACCTTTAACGCGCGATCAGGCGCTGGGTTTGCTACCGAACAATTACTGCGTTGAAGATTGTAACTATCTGCTGGATTACTTCCGCCTCACCGCCGATAACCGCCTGCTGTACGGCGGTGGTGTGGTGTATGGCGCGCGCGAGCCGGATGACATTGAAGCGCTGATTCGTCCCAAGCTGCTTCGCACCTTTCCGCAGTTGCGTGATATCAAAATCAGCCACCGCTGGAGCGGCAATTTCCTGCTTACGCTATCGCGCATGCCGCAGTTTGGCCAGGTCGAGAAGAATGCCTTCTTTATGCAGGGCGACAGCGGGCATGGCGTGACCTGTACGCATCTTTCTGGGAAATTGATTGCTGAAGTGTTGCGTGGGCATGCGGAGAGATTTGATGCGTTTGCGAAATTGCCACATCTGCCGTTTCCGGGCGGAAGAAGGTTTAAGGTGCCGCTCACGGCGATGGGCGCGGCATGGTATGCGTTGCGGGATCGGTTTGGGGTGTGAGGTTTTGACCAGGTCGCCATGAATGGCGACCCTACATTGTCATTCCAACGGCATCTTCATTGGGTCATCATACGTATACTCAAACCCCAGCTCGTTAGCGATTTTCGAGCCATCAATCACCTTGCCGTTAGAACGCTCCGGCTCCGCCACAAACGTCGGCGGTTCCAGCCCCAGCTGCTTCGACACGCTGGGATAAAAGCTATCGCGCGACGGGTGTTTCGATGCACACAGATTGTAAACGTGCCCGCCTTTCGGGGTTTGCAGTAGCAGCACAATCGCATCCACCACATCATCGAGATGCACCAGATTGACCGCATGACCGCCGTTTTCCAGCCCGGTTTTGCCAGCGAGGAAACGACCTGGATGACGATTCGGCCCCACTAATCCTGCGAGGCGCACAATATCCACGCTGGTGCCGGGCAGATCGTGCAGCCAGTTCTCCAGCTCCACCAGCGTTTTGCCGGCGACAGTTTCCGGCTGCAGTGGGCTGGTCTCTTTCATTACACCTTCGCCGCTGCCGTATACCGATGTAGAGCTGGTGAAAATAATACGCGGGACTTTTTTCGCCAGCGCGGTGTCCACCACGTTCTGCACCGCCTGCATGTAATCTTCACCGCCTTTCACCGTGCGGCTGGCGGGTAAAGTCACCACCAGCGCATCCACCGCCATCAGCGACTCTAACTCTTCGGCTTCACACTCCAGCTCGGGCGTCAGCACCAGTTGGAAGGCTTCGATGCCACAGCGGCGTGCGGCGTCCACGCCATCCGGCGAGGTTTTACTGCCGGTGACCTGCCAGCCGCGTGCCGTTAGCGCCATCGCCAGCGGCATCCCCAGCCATCCCAGACCTACAATCGCGACCTTTTTCATATCGACTCCTGCTATGGGCTCACACTTCATCTTAGTGCGGCTAGATGTGCCAAACCAGCGCAAACTGTTTCGGGAGATTCCGGAAATTGACGGTTAAAAAAGGGTTGCCAATTGTCACCATCTTCGTTAGGTTATTCAGCACGCAAATGAATACTCATTCAGCAACGGAATTTACTATGACACGCGTTCAGTTCAACCACCATCATCACCATCATCCTGACTAGTCTTTCAGGCGATGTGTGCTGGGAGACGATTAGGATCTTCCAGTGGTGCGAACGCAAAGAGAGCCCCCGGAAGATCATCTTCCGGGGGTTTTTTTATGGGCGAACGCAAACCAACACGTTCAGACAGGATTGAATAAGAGGACAGGAACCATGTTAGATAACACCCGTATTCGCATAGCTATGCAGAAATCTGGCCGTTTAAGTGATGAATCACGCGAACTGCTGGCACGCTGCGGTATCAAAATCAACCTTCAGCAACAGCGTCTGATTGCGTTTGCGGAGAACATGCCGATCGACATCCTTCGTGTGCGCGATGACGATATTCCTGGCCTGGTCATGGATGGCGTCGTCGATCTCGGTATCGTCGGTGAAAACGTACTGGAAGAGGAGCTGCTGAACCGTCGTGCTCAGGGCGAAGATCCGCGTTACTTCACGCTGCGTCGTCTGGATTTCGGCGGTTGTCGCCTGTCGCTGGCGATGCCGGTTGATGAAGAGTATACCGGCCCGCAATGCCTGAATAACGCCCGCATCGCCACCTCTTATCCACACCTGCTGAAGAAATACCTCGATAAACAAGGTGTAGCCTTTAAATCCTGCCTGCTGAACGGTTCTGTTGAAGTTGCACCTCGCGCTGGCCTGGCCGATGCGATTTGTGACCTTGTTTCAACCGGCGCCACGCTGGAAGCCAACGGCCTGCGCGAAGTCGAAGTGATCTACCGTTCTAAAGCGGTGCTGATTCAGCGCGACGGCGAACTGCCAGCCGCCAAGCAAGAGCTGGTGGACAAAATGATGACGCGTATTCAGGGCGTGATTAAAGCGCGTGAATCCAAGTACATCATGCTGCACGCGCCAAGCGAACGTCTGGATGAAGTGATTGCGTTGCTGCCGGGTGCTGAACGTCCAACCGTGCTGCCGCTGGCTGGTGATGTCAGCCGCGTAGCGATGCACATGGTGAGTAGCGAAACGCTGTTCTGGGAAACCATGGAAAAGCTGAAATCGCTGGGTGCCAGCTCGATCCTTGTGCTGCCAATCGAAAAAATGTTGGAGTAACACCATGAGTACGCTGATGACACCCATTGATTGGCAGCAATGCAGCGCAGAGCAGCAGCAAGCGCTGCTGATGCGTCCGGCGATTTCGGCTTCAGAAAGTATCAGCCAGATCGTGCGCGACGTGTTGGTAAAAGTGAAAGAGAGTGGCGATGCGGCGCTGCGTGAATTTAGCGCACGCTTCGACAAAGCGCAGGTGGATAACCTGCGCGTCACCGCCGAAGAGATGCAAGCCGCCAGCGATCGTCTGAGCGACACGCTGAAGCAGGCGATGGCCGTGGCCGTGAGTAATATCGAAACCTTCCACAATGCGCAGATTCTGGCGGAAGTGGATGTGGAAACGCAACCTGGCGTGCGCTGCCAGCAGATTACCCGTCCGGTGAAATCGGTGGGTTTGTACATTCCAGGCGGTTCCGCTCCGCTGTTCTCAACCGTATTGATGCTGGCGACACCCGCGCGCATCGCCGGTTGCGGTCGCGTGGTGCTGTGCTCGCCACCGCCGATTGCCGATGAAATTCTTTACGCGGCACAACTGTGCGGCGTTAAAGAAGTGTTTCAGGTTGGTGGTTCGCAAGCCATCGCCGCCCTCGCCTTCGGCACTGAAACCGTGCCGAAAGTGGACAAGATTTTTGGCCCAGGCAACGCGTATGTGACCGAAGCCAAACGTCAGGTTAGCCAGCGTTTAGATGGCGCGGCGATTGATATGCCGGCCGGTCCATCAGAAGTGTTGGTGATTGCCGATGAAGGCGCTACGCCAGCGTTCGTCGCTTCTGATTTGCTGTCGCAGGCGGAACACGGCCCGGATTCACAAGTGATTCTGCTCACGCCGTCGCTAAAACTGGCCGAAGGCGTGGCGCTAGCGGTTGAAGAGCAACTGGCGCAGCTGCCGCGTGCCGCTACCGCGCGTCAGGCGCTGGAAAGCAGCAGACTGATTGTGCTGCGCGATTTGGATCAGTGCATCGAGATCTCCAATCTGTACGGTCCTGAGCACTTGATCATTCAGACGCGCCAACCGCGCGATCTGGTAGAAAGCATCACCAGCGCCGGTTCGGTGTTCCTTGGCGACTGGTCACCGGAATCGGCGGGCGATTACGCTTCAGGCACCAACCACGTGCTGCCGACCTACGGTTACACCGCCACCTGTTCCAGCCTCGGCCTGGCCGATTTCCAGAAACGTATGACGGTGCAAGAGCTGACGCCGCAAGGCTTCCTCAATCTTGCCGCAACGATTGAAACGCTGGCTGCCGCCGAGCAGCTGGAAGCCCACAAAAATGCCGTTACCCTGCGTGTTGCCGCGCTGAAGGAGCAAGCATGAGCCTGAATATTGAAGAGTTAGCGCGCGCCAATGTGCGAGCGCTGACGCCGTATCAATCGGCGCGTCGTCTGGGTGGTAACGGTGATGTGTGGCTGAACGCCAACGAATTCCCGCTGCCGGTACCGTTTGAGCTGTCGCAGCAGACGCTGAATCGCTACCCGGAATGCCAGCCGAAGATTGTTATTGAGCGTTACGCCGCTTACGCCGGTTTGACGCCGGAGCAGGTTCTGGTGAGCCGCGGCGCGGATGAAGGTATCGAACTGCTGATGCGTGCCTTCTGTGAGCCGGGCAAAGATGCGATTCTGTTCTGCCCGCCAACTTATGGCATGTACAGCGTCAGCGCGGAAACCATCGGCATCGAATACCGCACCGTGGCGGCACTCGATGACTGGCAGCTGAATCTGCCGGCAATTGCTGACCAGCTCGACGGCGTAAAAGTCGTCTATATGTGCAGTCCAAACAATCCGACCGGCAACTTGATCAATCCCGATGACATTCGCAAATTGCTGGATATGACCGCCGGTAAAGCGCTGCTGGTGGCCGATGAAGCCTATATCGAGTTCTGCCCGGAAGCGACGCTGGCGAGCTGGCTGCAGGAGTATCCGCACTTAGTGATTCTGCGCACGCTGTCCAAAGCCTTTGCGCTGGCCGGTTTGCGCTGCGGCTTTACCCTGGCGAACAAGCCGGTGATCGATTTGCTGATGAAGGTGATTGCGCCCTATCCACTCGCCACGCCGGTGGCCGATGTGGCCGGACAAGCGCTGAGCGAGCAAGGTATTGCGCTGATGCGTCAGCACGTTGCCGAGCTGAACGCCAATCGTGCCTGGCTGTTTGAGCAGTTGCCGAAGATCAGCGTGGTGCAGCAGGTGTTCCCGAGCGAAACCAACTATATTCTGGCGAGCTTCACTGATTCGCCAAAAGTGTTTAAAACGCTGTGGGATCAAGGCATTATTCTGCGCGACCAAAATAAAAACCCCGGCCTTGCGGGATGCCTGCGCATCTCCATCGGCACCCGTGAAGAGTGCGAGCGCCTGATCGCCGCGCTGCAAGCCTTATCAGTGGAGCAAGCATGAGTCAGAAAATCCTTTTTATCGACCGCGACGGCACCATCATCTCTGAGCCACCCACCGATTATCAGGTGGATCGCATGGAGAAGCTGGCATTTGAGAAGAACGCCATTCCTGCGCTGCTGGCGTTGCAGGAAGCGGGTTATCAACTGGTGATGATCACCAATCAGGATGGCCTCGGCACCGCTAGCTTCCCGCAGGCCGATTTCGACGGCCCGCACAACCTGATGATGCAGATTCTCAGCTCACAAGGCGTGAATTTCAGCGACATCCTGATCTGCCCGCATATGCCGGAAGATAACTGCGATTGCCGCAAGCCGAAAACCAAAATGGTGGAAGCCTGGCTGGCCGCCGGCGCGCTCGATACCGCTAACAGCTACGTGATTGGCGACCGCCTCACCGATATCCAGCTGGCGCAGAACATGGGCATTCAGGGCCTGCGTTACGGCGCGGAAGGCGAAGACTGGGATGCGATTCAGGCGCGTCTGACCATGCGCGATCGCTATGCGCTGGTGCAACGCAACACCAAAGAGACGCAGATTAAAGTCGAAGTGTGGCTGGATCGTGAAGGCGGCAGCAAAATTAACACCGGCGTCGGCTTCTTTGATCACATGCTGGATCAGATTGCAGTACACGGCGGCTTCCGCATGAACATCGATGTGAAAGGCGATCTCTACATCGACGATCACCACACCGTGGAAGATACCGGTCTGGCGCTCGGCGAAGCGCTGCTGAAAGCACTCGGTGACAAACGTGGCATCGGCCGTTTCGGCTTCGTGCTGCCAATGGATGAGTGTTTGGCGCGCTGCGCGCTCGATATCTCCGGTCGTCCGCACATCGAATTCAAAGCCGAGTTCAGCTACCAGCGCGTGGGCGATCTCAGCACCGAGATGGTCGAGCACTTCTTCAGCTCGCTCTCCTACGCCATGATGAGCACGCTGCACCTGAAAACCAAAGGCCGCAACGATCACCATCGTGTGGAAAGCCTGTTTAAAGCCTTTGGCCGCACGCTGCGTCAGGCGATTCGCGTGGAAGGCAACACCTTGCCGAGCTCGAAAGGAGTACTGTGATGAACGTGGTGATCCTCGATACCGGCTGCGCCAACCTGTCGTCGGTGAAGTGGGCCATTGAGCGCCTCGGCTACACGCCGCAGGTGAGCCGCGACCCGGATGTGGTGCTGCATGCCGACAAGCTGCTGCTACCGGGCGTTGGCACCGCGCAGGCGGCGATGAACCAGCTGCAGGAGCGCGATCTCATCGATCTGATCAAAGCCTGTACTCAGCCGGTGCTCGGCATTTGCCTCGGTATGCAGCTGCTCGGTCGCGGTAGCGATGAGAACGGCGGCGTCACCACGCTCGGGCTGGTTGATGAGCCGGTCACGCTGATGGACACGCAGGATTTACCGCTGCCGCACATGGGCTGGAACCAGATCACCGCCAAAGCGGGCCATCATCTGTTCCGCGACATTCCCGATGGCAGCTACTTCTACTTCGTGCACAGCTACGCCATGCCGGTGAATGCGGCCACCATCGCGCAGTGCGATTACGGTCATCCGTTTACTGCCGCCCTGCAGAAAGATAACTTCTTCGGCGTGCAGTTCCACCCGGAGCGTTCGGGCAAAGCAGGCGCGCAGTTGCTGAAAAATTTCCTGGAGATGTGATGATTATCCCCGCATTAGATTTAATCGACGGCAAAGTGGTGCGCCTGCATCAGGGCGATTACGGCCAGCAGCGCGATTACGGTAGCGATCCGCTGCCGCGCTTGCAGGATTACCAACGTCAGGGCGCTGAAGTGCTGCATCTGGTGGATTTGACCGGCGCGAAGGATCCGGCCAAACGCCAGATTCCCCTGCTCACCACCTTACTGCGCGGCGTGAACGTGCCGGTGCAGGTTGGCGGCGGCATCCGTAATCGCGATGACGTGGCGGCACTGCTGGCAGCAGGCGCTACGCGCGTGGTGGTCGGTTCTACCGCGGTGAAGCAGCCGGAAGAAGTTAAAAGCTGGTTCAGCGAGTTTGGCGCGGACGCCATCGTGCTGGCTTTAGATGTGCGCATTGATGCCAACAACCGTAAAGAAGTGGCGATCAGCGGCTGGCAGGAAGCGGCGGGCGTAACGCTGGAAGAGGTAATTGGCTGGTATCAGCCGGTTGGCCTCAAACATGTACTGTGCACCGATATTTCGCGCGACGGTACGCTGAGCGGCTCCAACGTCGAACTGTATAAAGAAGTCTCTGCGGCCTTCCCGGACATCGCCTTCCAGTCTTCTGGAGGCATCGGTTCGCTGGATGACATCGCGGCGTTACGCGGCAGCGGCGCGCAGGGCGTGATCGTCGGTCGCGCTTTACTGGAAGATAAATTCACTGTTGCGGAGGCGATTGCATGCTGGCAAAACGGATAATTCCATGTCTTGATGTGCGTGACGGGCAAGTGGTGAAAGGCGTTCAGTTCCGCAACCACGAAATCATCGGCGACATCGTGCCGCTGGCGCAGCGCTATGCGCAGGAAGGCGCGGATGAGCTGGTGTTCTACGATATCACCGCCTCATCAGATGGCCGCGTCGTGGACAAAAGCTGGGTTTCACGTGTGGCGGAAGTGATCGATATTCCTTTCTGCGTGGCGGGCGGCATTAAGAGCGAAGAAGACGCGGCGCGCATTCTGCAGTTTGGTGCCGACAAGATTTCCATCAACTCGCCGGCGTTAGCCGATCCGACGCTGATTACACGCCTGGCCGATCGCTTTGGCGTGCAGTGCATCGTGGTGGGTATCGATACCTGGTTTGACGAAGCGAGCGGCAAATATCACGTCAATCAGTACACCGGCGACGAAGCGCGCACCAAAGTGACCACGTGGGAAACCCTCGATTGGGTACAGGAAGTGCAGAAGCTGGGCGCGGGTGAAATCGTCCTCAACATGATGAACCAGGATGGCGTGCGGAATGGCTACGATCTGGTGCAGCTGAAGAAAGTGCGCGATGTCTGCAAAGTGCCGCTGATCGCCTCAGGCGGCGCAGGCACCATGCCGCACTTCCTCGAAGCCTTTGAGCAGGCGAATGTCGATGGCGCGCTGGCGGCTTCAGTGTTTCACAAACAAATTATCAATATCGGCGAGTTGAAAAACTTCCTGATCGACAACGGTGTGGAGATTCGCGCGTGTTAACTGCAGAACAACTGGCCAGGCTGGATTGGGTCAAAACCGCGGGCATGATGCCCGTTATCGTCCAGCACAACGTTTCCGGCGAAGTGCTGATGCACGGTTATATGAACGAGGAAGCACTGCAAAAAACCCTCAGCGAGGGCAATGTCACCTTCTTCTCACGCACTAAAAATCGTTTATGGACCAAAGGCGAAACCTCGGGACACTTCCTGCAAGTGGCGAGCATTACGCCGGATTGCGACAACGATACGCTGCTGGTGCTGGCGAATCCGATTGGCCCAACCTGCCATCTCGGCACATCCAGCTGCTTCTCTCCGGCGGCGCCAGACTGGACGTTCCTCTATCAGCTCGAGCAGTTGTTGGCTTCACGCAAAACTGCCGATCCTGAGAGTTCGTATACCGCGAAGCTTTACGCCAGCGGCACCAAGCGCATCGCGCAGAAAGTGGGTGAAGAAGGCGTGGAAACAGCTTTGGCTGCAACGGTTAATGATCGTCACGAGCTGACCAATGAAGCGTCTGATTTGCTGTATCACCTGATGGTGCTGCTGCAGGACCAGGAGCTGGATTTAAGCACCATCATCAATAATCTGCGGGCGCGTCATAAATAACTTTCCGTAGGGTCGCCATTCATGGCGACCAATGTTCCAGGTGCGCATAAATGCGCACCCTACGCTATTCATCAGCATGGAAGACACCATGACCACTCATGAAAAACTGATCGCCCTGCTCGACCAGCATCAGGCGCGTTATCGCGTGATGGAACATGAAGCGACCGGCAAATGTGAAGCGGTGGCGGCGATTCGCGGAACTGAAGTTGGGCAAGGCGCGAAAGCGCTGGTGTGTCATGTAAAAGGCAACGGCATTAAGCAACATGTGCTGGCAGTGCTGCCTGCCGATCAGCAAGCGGATCTCAGCAAGGTTGCTGCAGCGGTTGGTGGTCGACGTGCTTCACTGGCCTCACCTGCAGAAGTGGATGCGCTGACCGGCTGCGTTTTTGGCGCTATTCCCCCGTTTAGTTTCCATCCTGATTTACAGCTGGTGGTCGATCCGCTGCTGTTCGAACGCTATGACGAAATCGCCTTTAATGCCGGATTGCTGGAGCAATCGGTGGTGCTGAATGTTGCGGATTACCAGGCGCTGCATAATGGTAACGTGATGAAAATAATCCTCTAATTGCCTTGCCCGGCCCTGAGCGGTACTCTTCTTGACTCAACATCACATCAAAAGAAGACCGATATTATGGCAAGTTCTCGTTTAACCGCCCGCCTGCGTCAGACGCTGGCGCTGGCTGTGCTGGCAGGTTGCGCATTTGGCGCGCAGGCAAAAATTGATCAGGTGCGTTTCGCGGTTGATCCTACCTATCCTCCTTTCGAATCCAAAACCCCGCAGGGCAAACTGGTCGGTTTTGATATCGATCTTGGCAATGCGCTGTGTGAGCAGATGCAGGCCAAATGCGTGTGGGTGGAAAGCCAGTTCGATGGCATGATCCCGGCGCTGAAAGCCCGTAAGTTCGACGCCATCCTGTCTGATATGGGCATCACCGAAGAACGTCTAAAGCAGATTGATTTCACCGTGCCGCTGTACGACACCCATACGCAGCTGATTGCGCGTAAAGGTTCTGGCCTGCTGCCAACCGCTGAATCGCTGAAAGGCAAAACCGTGGGCGTTGAGCAAGGCACCGTGCAGGAGCGTTATGCGCTGGCAAAATGGCAGCCGCATGGCGTGCAAGTTGTACCTTATGGCGATCAGGCACAGGTTGAGAGTGATTTGATTTCGGGTCGTCTTGATGTGGTGTTTACCGATGCTGCCCAGGCCGCAAATGGTTTCCTGAAACATCCGCAGGGCAAAGACTTCGAACTGGCGGGCCCGATTGTGCAGGATCCGATTATCGGTCCGGGTACCGCAATTGGTCTGCGTAAGGGCGACACCGAACTGAAAACCGCGCTGGATAACGCTTTTGCCGAGCTAAAGAAGAACGGCACTTTCGATAAGATTCAGAAACAGTACTTCGCGACTGACATTTCCATTCAGCAGTAATCTTTTGGGCGGCTTTTTGCCGCCCTTTTCGCACTCAGCACTATAATTCCATCAGAAAATGAATCAGGCGTCGCTGAAAGCGTGCCATGAATAAAGGACATCGATAGCGTTATGCAACAACAACATCATCCTCTATTAAGCGCCTCGCTGGGCACGCAACGCGAAATTGTCAGCTTCCACTTCGGCACCGATTCGCAGCAACGCGTCTACATTCAGGCTGCACTGCACGGCGATGAGCTGCCCGGAATGGCGGTGGCGTGGTATTTGAAACAGAAGCTATTAGCGCTGGAATCTGCGGGGCAGCTTAAAGCCAAAATCACGCTGGTGCCGGTCGCGAATCCTTTAGCGATGGGACAACACTGGCACGGTAGCCATCTCGGGCGTTTCCATACGCTTTCAGGACAAGATTTCAACCGCCGCTTCCCTGCATTGGGTGAAGCGCTGGCTGAAGAACTGGCGGATTCCCTGACGCAAAGTGAATACGAAAATAAACGCCTGATCCGCGAAGCGATTGATCGTCATTACCGTGAGCGTATTGCCCGCACTGAACTTGATGCCCAGCGCTTTACGCTGATGCGTATGGCGAGCCAGGCGGATTTAATGATTGATCTGCATTGCGACTGGGATGCGCTGCCACATCTCTATACTACGCCACAAGCGTGGCCAGACATCGAACCGCTGGCGCGCTGGTTAGGCAGTGAAGTGCAATTGCTGGCGCAGATTTCTGGCGGCGAGCCGTTTGATGAGGCCTGTTGTGAGCCGTGGATAACGTTGGCTGAGCGCTTTGGGGATGAATATCCTATGCCGCGTGGCTTGCTGCCGGTGACTCTAGAATTACGCGGTGTGGCGGATGTATCGCCTGAAATGGCGGAAAAAGATGCTGACGCGATTATCAATGCGCTAATTGAAGGTGGTTATATTGCCGGTGAAGTGGGTGAATCCCCTTCCCTGATTCATCCGGCGACGGAGCTGGCGGGATGTGAGTATATCCATGCGGCGCAATCTGGATTAGTGCTTTATCGGCGTGAACTGGGTGAGTGGATTAAGGCTGGGGAAGTGGTGGCGGAGGTTATTGATCCTATTACTGACCAGGTGATGCCGCTGGTGGCAGAGTATGGCGGCGTGCTGTATGCGAGGAATTTGACCAAGTTTGTCACGGCGGGGATGTTGGTGGTGCGGTTGGCTGGGGAGAATGCTGGGAGACGTGGGGAGTTGTTGGTATAATATAAGCATATTGATGTTGAACACAAATCTAAGCAGACTATGTAATGAATGTAATAAAGAAAAAAATTTCAATTGTTATTCCTTGCTTCAATGAAGATGAAAGTATTCAGGTAACAATTGACAGGCTAACTCTCTTAAAACAAGAGATTAATGACTATGACCTTGAGTTATTATTCATAGATGATGGTAGCACTGACAATACAGTTAATATTATCGACAGCAATATCAATAAGAATGGAATTAAGTTAGTTTGCTTTTCTCGAAACTTTGGACACCAGATTGCCGTATCTGCGGGGATTGATTTAGCTGATGGTGATGCAGTAGTTTTAATCGATGCAGACTTACAAGATCCGCCTGAAGTCATAATTGAAATGATTAAAATTTGGAATTCCGGCTATGACGTTGTATATGGTCAAAGAAAAGAACGTGCGGGAGAAAGTTATTTCAAATTATTGACAGCAAAATACTTTTATAAATCCTTGAATTATCTATCAAATACGGCAATACCTCATGACACAGGTGACTTCCGCCTTATGGATAAAAAAGTTATAGAAGTATTAAGGTCAATGCCAGAAAAAGATAGATTTTTACGCGGTATGATCAGCTGGGTTGGATTTAATCAGATAGCTATCGAATATAATCGTCAACCTCGCTTTGCCGGTGAAAGTAAATATCCCCTTAGAAAGATGATAAAGTTTGCTCTAGACGGTATTTTATCTTTTTCTACAAAACCACTTAAAATTTCCGTTGGAATTGGTCTTATTTGCGCGAGCATTTCACTACTTGGTATTTTATATGCAATTTTAATGCGTGTTTTAACAAACAATTGGGTTGAAGGATGGACAGCTTTAATGATAGCAGTTCTTTTTATTGGAGGTGTTCAGTTGGTATCAGTTGGTATTCTTGGGGAATATATTGGCCGTATTTACAATGAAATAAAGGCGAGACCTTTATATATTATTAAAAATAAAAACGGTTTCGAAAATGAAAATAAGTAATAATAGAAAATTTCGCTTTATTGCAGGCATTTTAATTTCGTTGATTTTCCTATATCTAACAATAGGAAAATTATCATTAGCGGAGTTAAATGAGATAATTTCCAACGCGTCAATATTGCCGTTAACTTTAGCAGTTATTTTCTTTTTTGTTGGATATTTACTTCGTGCAAAACGTTGGGAGATAATGCTCGAATACAAGAACGAACAAATATGCTACCATAAATGTGTGAAAATAATATTCATAACAACTGCTATGAATAACGTACTCCCATTGAGAGCTGGTGATATTGCGCGAGTTATGTTTTATAACAAGGAAATCAACAAATCAACTTCATCAATATTAGCGAGTATGGTTATCGAACGATTCCTTGATTTATTTTGCATATTGTTCTTCCTGTGGGTTAGTCTGTTCTTTGTCAAAATACCCTACACTAATAACATCACTCAACAATTACCTCTGTTAGGATGTTTTTGCATTTTATTATTATTAATAAAGCCACAAGTCTATACATTAACATTGCATTTCTTTAGTGATTTGTTGAAAAAAACAGCAAACGTAAACCTATCCCGATTTGAACAAGGTTTGAATAACTTTACTTCATTAGTCAATAATACTTCTTCTTTAGGGATAACTTCGAAACTGCTAGTTTTATCACTAATAGCGTGGTCATTTGAAGCCTTGGTATTTTATATAACTTCATTATCCATAATAGAAATTATAAACAACAAATCAGCACTATTTGCAATGCCAATAGGAACTTTTTCAACTTTAATTCCTGGAAGCCCAGGCTATTTCGGAACATTCGATTACTTTGTTTCGCAAACAATGAAAATATCGGGCAACAATGCAACTATCGCATCTGCCTATGCGCTGCTTGTACACGTTGTAATTTGGCTGCCTATTACAGTCGCTGGCGGTATTATGCTTATTCTCAAAGGTAAAAATAATGTGTAATGAATCCAATAATCAAACAACCTCTGTTTATGACGTAGTCATTATAGGTGCTGGATTCACCGGTCTAAGTGTCGCTTATGAACTTACTAAACAGCGTAAAAACTTGAAAATCGCAATTGTTGAGGCCCAAAATGATATTGGGGGATTGGCATCAGCTTTTGATGTTGGAGGAAATAAGTTAGACAGATTCTATCATCATTGGTTTACCAACGATGAATACGTTATGGAGTTGGTATCAGAACTAGGTTGTCTAGACAAGGTAAAAATTAACCCTTCAAATACTGGTATTTTCTTTGCCAATAACTTCTTCAAATTATCGACACCATTCGATCTATTAAAATTTAAACCACTTAATATGATCAATAGAATACGTCTTGGGCTTTTGGCATTACGAGCAAGAAGGGTTAAAAACTGGCATGAACTCGAAACACTTAGTGCATCAGAGTGGTTATGTTCATTAGGAGGTAAAGAAGTCTATAAAACAGTATGGGAACCACTACTTCGTGGCAAATTTGGTCCTTATGCTGATGATATTTCAGCTGTATGGTTTTGGAACAAATTAAAGTTGCGCGGTGGAAGTCGGGGTAAAGGTGGTGAGGAAAGACTTGCATATTTTGAAGGTGGATTTATTGCTCTTGCAAAAATAATGCTGGAGTTCATAAAGTCAAATAATAACTCAGAGTTAATACTCAATTCTAAAATTAAAAAATTAACAAAAAAAAATGACCTATGGATTATTGAGTCTGACGCGCCTGATAAAAAACTTATAGCAAAACATGTCGTCTGCACAACGGCATTACCGCTAACAGCTAATTTAATCCAACATTGGGCAGAACCAGAATATATTGAAAAGTTAAATAAAATAAGTTACATCGGTAACACTTGTTTAGTATTGGAATTAGACCGTTCTTTATCATCACTTTATTGGATTAACGTGAATGACCCAACTTTTCCTTTTGTAGGTGTCATTGAGCATACTAATTTTGAAGGTCCAGAGAATTATCAAGGAAAGCATATAGTTTATCTATCTAAGTATCTACCAGTAAGTGATGAACTGTATAAAAAAAATAAAGATGAATTCCTTGAATACTCATTACCATATATTAAAAGAATGTTCCCCGACTTTGACTCTTCATGCATAGTGAAACATCATTTATGGAAAGAAGAATGGTCACAACCTATTGTTGTAAAAAAATACAGTGAATTGATTCCTGAAAAGCACCATCCGATTGGTGGGCTGCATTTATCTTCAATGGCAATGATCTACCCTGAAGACCGAGGTACTAATTATGCAATTAGAGAAGGAAGGGCTATGGCAAGAGAACTGCTTGAATTAATTTAACCATTAAAGTTGCCCCATCGGGGCAACTTTGAATTCAGTCAGTGCAATTTTTATTAATATATAACCTATAAATGTAATTATAGGGATACTCATTTGAAACTTTAGGTTTGAGCTCCACTTCTCTATATTGCTCGTTAATAAACTCTTCTAATTTTAAAATCCGCCCATCTATATTCGGATCCCAACCTGGGCCTCCCGAATACACGATAAAAACAGGAGGGTCATTGCGCAGCCCGTCCATAAATTCGTTAGCTAAACCAGAAAATATAGATCGATCAACTAGTGGATTTAAATAAACAGGCCATTTATACGGTAAAATGCCCAGTTTTTCTGAAAATGTGTATAGCTGAGCTCGGTTACCATAAACGAGGATATTTTTATTTTTCTCCCCACATGACAAACTTGCCATTTTCTGAGGAACCAGATATGTAAACTGATTTTCTTGAGTTCCAAAATGATTCCCCTCAATAATAAGATTATATTTCGTATATATTGAATTCAGATTAATTAGTAGACAAAAACAAAGGAATAATGAATATATAAACTTTTGAGTTTTTGAATTAAGCTGATCATTTATTAGTGTTATAAACACTAATAATGTAGGAAGCAAAAAACCAAAAACATAAAAACTTTGAATTTTACGTTGATAAACAAAAGAGATAATTTCTAAACATGCCCAAAGAACTAATAGGAAAGAGTTTTTTTTCCTGGAAACAAAAAAAGAATAAATCATTAAAATAAAAGAAATTGCAAAATAGAAAAATGCAACGTAGTTTTGAGTGAAAAAATCTGTAATTAATGTTTTATTTCTATAAAAGCCTCCATACGTTGAGTTGAATTTAATAAATGTATCAAAGAAATTTGAAACATTACCAGATTGAAGGACCAATAAAAAAAGCAAAATCAAAGATATCAAAAATATCGTTATAAATATTCTCGCTAATTTCCGCACTTCGTTATTGTTCTTTCTAGATATAAAATTTATTAAAAAATATACGACTAGGATGAAACAAGCAATAATAGATGTTGGCCTTAAAAATGGAGCACAGCCCAAGAATAGACCGGAAAAAAAAAGATGCGATTTCTTTGAACCGTACAAGGCTAAAACTAAACCAGAAAACTCTAAGAATAAACTCAGTGAGAAAAAAACACCATTTGAAACTAGGTCAAGATCGCCTAATAAGAACTGGAACATAATAGCAAAAGATATCAATAAGATAATCTGGTTTTTACTATTAATCATATTAATAGCTAAAAGGGATATTGCTCCACCTAGTATATAATAAGTCAGGAAAGCTAACTTGATACCTAAGGATTCCATTTCAACAATACTTAAGAACGTAAATGGGTAGATTAGGTAATAAGTAAGATTAGGTTTATGATCCCAATAGTTTTTCCATAAATGTAGCCCACCATCAATCTTTAAACGATTGGTCACCTCATAATACACACCACCATCAGTTCCAACAAAACCAAAAAATTGCGGATAATATAAAACTGTAACTATAACAAATAATATTAAAATTAAAGTACATCTTGAGAAAAAATAATCATTCTGGTTCACGACTAATTCCTTATAATCAAGACTGCCATTTCTTAAGTAATTTTTGCATTGGTGGATCAATATATTTAACTAATAAATAGGAAGTCAAAAATGATAAAATAATAGCAATAAAAACCATTAAATGATAACCAACATATTGTTTAGTCATAGGGAAGATACTCCATATCTTTCTTTCGAAGATTGCGTGAGACCAAAAACCTAAATCAGCATGTACCAAGTACAATGGATATGTCATTGCACCCAACATTTTAATAGAATTATAATATTTCCCTAAAGATTCTACATGAGATGTTATCCATACCAATGCTATTATGAAAAAAGTCATAAATAATAGTGAAGCATGATCGTAACTAACTCCAAAAGAATCGATCCATTTTTGATGCCCAATCATGTTGTTATAGATAAATATTGAAGATATGAGAATAAGCAAAGAATGTTTGGGCTGAATTTTAGATGTTCTAAGCTCGAATATAACAACACCAATAACAAAATGCCCAGCAAAATGAGTAATAAAGATAGTAGATATCAAGTTGTTATGTATTATGAAGTTGTTTAGTAGCGACAATGCTAACCACGCAAAGCATATTTCATTTCTAAAGTTATTCCATAATCTTAACTTCATTAAAATAAAGACCCAAATATAGAAAGTAACCTCGACAGCTATAGTCCAGTATACTGAGCTAAAATAATCTTTTCCAAAGACACCAGGGTAAAAACTCAAACTAAAAACCAGAGAAATAAATCTTTCTTTTGGATCTACCATCGGTAAAGAGATACTAAAAAAGAAAATAATTAACGCACAGATCACAAAGAGGGGAAATATTCTATTAAACCTTGCAATGATGAACTTTTTGGGAGTTCTATTTTCAGATGATAACGTAATTACAAAACCACTTATTAAAAAAAACAAATCGACACCAAAGTCACCAAAAGAGAATGCATCGATAGCGTATTCTCTGGGAATAAAACCTTGAAGGGGAGCAATAAATAAATAATGATAAAACATTACCATGATGAAAGCGAAAAACCTTAGCCCATCTAAAGCTTCAATTCTGTGTTTTCTAATTTCCATTTTGTAATCATAATTTTATAATGTGTTTTTTTATATTAAGTTTTCGAGAAGATAATGTAAAGTTTATATTAAAAAAAAAGCCTATAGGCATAAACCTACAGGCTTTATCAAATTTGAGAAAATTAATCCAACCACTCGGTGTGGAATACACCGTCTTTATCAATGCGCTTATAAGTATGTGCACCGAAGTAGTCGCGTTGAGCCTGAATCAGGTTAGCCGGCAGAACTTCTGAACGATAGCTATCGTAGTATGCAATAGCCGCAGAGAATGTAGGTGTAGGGATACCATTCTGGATCGCGTAAGAAACAACATCACGCAAAGCCTGCTGATATTCATCTGCAATATTCTTGAAGTACGGATCTAAAAGAAGGTTGGCGATGTTTGAATCTGTTGCATATGCATCGGTGATTTTCTGCAAGAACTGAGCACGGATGATGCAACCAGCACGGAAGATCTTAGCAATCTCACCATAATGCAGCTCCCAGTTATTCTCTTCGGATGCGGCACGCAACTGAGAGAAGCCTTGAGCATAAGAAACGATCTTGCCGAGATACAGAGCGCGACGAACTTTTTCAACGAACTCAACTTTATCACCAGTGAAGGCTTTCGCCTGCGGGCCACTAAGAACTTTTGAAGCAGCAACGCGCTGTGATTTCAGAGAAGACAAGTAACGTGCAAATACTGATTCAGTGATCAGAGATAGTGGCTCACCGAGATCTAGTGAACTCTGGCTTGTCCATTTACCCGTACCTTTGTTAGCTGCTTCATCGAGGATTACATCAACTAAATATTTACCGTCTTCATCTTTCTTAGTGAAGATGTCCTTGGTGATGTCAATAAGATAGCTGCTCAGCTCACCGTTGTTCCATTCAGTGAAGGTTTTAGCCAAATCTTCATTGTTCAGACCTAACGCACCTTTCAGCAAAGCATACGCTTCAGCAATCAGCTGCATGTCGCCGTATTCGATGCCGTTATGCACCATCTTCACATAGTGACCAGCTCCGTTCGGGCCGATGTAAGCAACACAGGCTTCCCCATCTTCCGCACGTGCAGCGATTTTATCGAGGATTGGTGCAACCAGTTCGTAAGCTTCTTTCTGGCCACCTGGCATGATTGAAGGACCTTTTAATGCGCCCTCTTCACCACCAGAAACGCCGGTACCGATAAAGTTGAAGCCCTGATCAGACAATTCATTGTTACGACGGATGGTATCTTTATAGAAGGTATTACCACCATCGATAAGGATGTCGCCCTTGTCCAAGTGCGGAGTCAGCGATGCAATGGTTTTATCGGTAGCTTCACCTGCCTGTACCATGAGAAGGATGCGGCGCGGTTTCTCAAGTGATTGAACGAACTCTTCTACAGTGTAAAAAGGCGCGAGTTTCTTGCCCTGGTTCTCAGCGATGACTTCATCAGTCTTTTCACGCGAACGGTTGAAGATAGAAACAGTGTAACCGCGGCTCTCAATGTTAAGGGCTAGGTTGCGGCCCATTACTGCCATACCTACAACACCTATTTGTTGCTTGGACATTTTCAACTCCTGTCTAAAGAAATTTGAGATACGTTTTTTTAACATCAAGTGATGTAGATCTCAATATAAGCTTATGCCATAAGCACGAAAAACCACCAATCAAGTGATATTATCTACGCATAAGATTATGTTTGTAAAAAATTGCGAAATCGATAATCAATGCAAGTAAATGGCGTTTTAAGAATGAAATATCCCTTTTCTTTCTAATGCCATCGCTCCATTGGTTAGCAACAACAAAATCAATCAATACCTTTCTTTTTTTCCAATTAAATGGCGACGAGAAAATATCAATAAATGAAGGTACGTTACTTTTTTCAACATAGCCACCAAGCCCAAACGTTTCATTGTGATTGAGGTTTTCAAAAGCATCATTCAAATTTGCACTTGAGCCACTAATTAACCCACCCCATATTTTCATCGCGAGTGGCTTCAAATCTTTACTGGTTAATACATGTATAGAAACATCACTCTTCCATGTCTCTAAAGAAGTCAGAATACCGTTTTGGAAGTCTTGAGTGAAGTTTACCCAGGCTTTATTCTCCTCTGCATCAACTTTTCTTAATGCTACAACGCCCTCATCAGTTTTGGTATACCCCACCACACTTCCAGAGGGTGAGTTAGTAATCATCTCTATTGGAGCGACTGAATCGAGATAATGAGGCAAGTCTTGAGAATGATTTAGATCCGGGCCATATGCATACTTAAAACTATTGTTAGGTTGAGGATTCAGATACTTAGCCAAACCTAGATAGACACCATGAAATATTACATTTGGTAATACAAGGGCAATGTTATCCTGAATTGTCCCTCTCCATCCGACATCTACTACACAGACATTCTTTGTCTCTTCGCTAAGGCCTTTTCCTTTTAAGTATGAGAGTAATTCATCCTTTTTAGTATCACGGTGGGAAGATATCAGATGAATAAATTTTGAGTCTGCGAAAAGTTTTTGCACTCTTGAATCTTGCCATGGATAACGAATAAGCTCAGCAGGATCGATACTATATTTCTCTAGCAATTCAGAAAATAAAATCTCATCAATATTTATAGTTTTGAAAAGTGCATGAAGAGACTGCGTGCTATAAAGATTCCAGACACGCATCATTTCCTGAACATTAACGTCTCCGATAGAGGCAGAAAAAGTAGCTAACCGGCTAACTTCAAGTATCTCATAATCTGGAAATTTGATATTAACTAAATCGAGTTTTAGTTTCTCGATGATTATCCCAAATGCTTTAATGAAAAACTCACCTTCCCTCGTGAAAAAGAAGATTTTATCACAATTATTTTCGAAAGCCTTTTCCAGAATAAATAAAACATAGCCTACAATAAATGGCGAGCATTTTATTCCAAGCTTGAAGTTATCCTTATTATTGTTCTCATATGAAAAAGATGATTCAATCACATCCAGAGCATGTTGGAAAATCTTGCTCTTATCGTGAAAATTAGATTCATGTTGCAATCTTATTTCATGTAATTTGGACGGTAAATAATGAATACACTTTATGCCACGTTTTTCTGGCTGCTTAACATCCGACCATTCATTATCACCGATGTGCAACCACTCACTACCTGAAATAGCGAATTCATCTTTCACATAATCAAAAAGATGTCCTGAACGCTTATTGAGTTTTATATCGGCTGAAGATATTCCATCAGGCACTAAATCCTGGAGTCCGTTTTTATCAATCAAAGCCTGTAGCCTAGGCTTAGACATGTAAAAATCAGATAAAAATAGTGTTTTTTCTGATGGATGTTCATTTAAAAAGTCAGCTATTGTTGAGTCAGGCTCTGTTAATATGAGTTCAAGATCAAATTCATACTGGCAAACTTCATGTTCTATATCAGCAAGCTCTTTAGAAGTAATACTATTGAATAAAAAAACACACCATTCATGAATAACTTCCTCAAAAAGATATTCATCATCAAAACCACTTGCTTGAGTTCGTTTACCAATTTCTCTTTCGATTTCAATTCTTTTATTAAACAGGACATCAAGATCTGAGATGTTATGCTTACTGAAATATTTAAAGTAAACATAGCGTGCAGTGGCATACTTAATTGTATCCGGATGACATTTCCTTCTCAATAAAGTGTCCCAAACGTCAACAGTTTTTAGCTTTAATTTCATTATAATTAATTACCTTTAACAATCCGATATATTTTTTTTAATGGTTCTCTTAATCTAATCGGGAGTAGCATAGCGATTTTCTTTAAACGTGATGGAGCGATAATATGAATTGCAGAAAGTGTGGCTTCCCGTGTAAACTCAGCTTTTATTGGTTCAGCATTGTACATTTTTAGGATAGTTTTATCGCTAAAAGAATTGCCATTTAAAACATTATTAATTGCAATGCTAAATTGTTCGGTTTCTACATTCAGATTTCGGTCAACCATGAACTCATGACCAGATTGAGACATTTTATCTCTGAGTTCATCGTTTGAAAGTAGTCTAATAATGGCCTCTGCAAGGCTTTCTGGAGTTTGTTGGGCTAGTAGAGCAGCACTTTCAGGTAAGTCATAAAAGTTATTTTCACGCCACATTTCAACGACAGGTAAGCCCGCAGCCATCATTTCAAAAGGAATCCGTGATGGGTTTGAAGAACTTAAGCATAAGCCTACCTGGCACTTATTATAAAGCTCATTACATTGCTCAAGATCGATTAATCCTAGATTATCGTGTTCAAACCAAACATGTTCTTTTGTATCCGAACCATAAAGATAGATTTTTACATTTGGTAAGCGATGTTTAACGATTCCTAAAGCCTCAAGCCCTAGCCGTGAACACCTACGAGGTTTATCTGGCTGGTAGATAAAGCAAACTGCTTTCTCTTTCTTAATAGAAGGAATCTTCTTATAGATATCCAAATTAGCACCGAACTCAAAATGGTATCCATCAACATTGAAACTGTTTTTTAAGGTGTGCCTTAACCATCTACCAATCGTAATGGGAGTTAAGCCATAT
The DNA here is from genome assembly GCF_014193275.1 of Enterobacter sp. Sphag1F. Classification (NCBI taxonomy): domain Bacteria; kingdom Pseudomonadati; phylum Pseudomonadota; class Gammaproteobacteria; order Enterobacterales; family Enterobacteriaceae; genus Enterobacter; species Enterobacter sp. Sphag1F. The sequence continues at coordinate 725,055 of NZ_JACHZD010000001.1, forward strand.
TGGTAAGAATTTTCAGCCATTAGGTATGCATCACCCATTGGATTGAACCAAGCTTCATAATCCTGCACAAAATAGACTTTTTTACATTCAAAGTTTAAGGAAGCAACAAAGGCAGCAGAGTACCAAACGGTCGCTATCGCTATATCTGAAGGCTTAGAATTTTTCCAACCATAAATAACATTGGAAAATTTCATGTTAAATATAGATGCTATTTTTTCTGAGGCATCACCAATACCATGTTCATCTTCTAGGTAGATAATACAACAATGACCTTTTCTTTCTAAATAACTGGCATGCTGTAAAATAGTTCGGTGACCGCCAGAACCCTTGATCAAACTTGGGATAAACCATGAAATGGTAGACATAATTAATAACCAGCCTAAATTAAGATATTCAAGAATTTATTGAAATAAAATGCAGCATAAATTCATTGCGGCTTTGACAGTTGCTCTATTTTTTGATCCCTTTCAATAATCATTTTTTCCATTTCCATCATCGAATCCCAGCGCTCTTCTATTAATCTTTCCATATCTTGCATTGCATTCCATCGCTCTTCAATCAAGACCTTTTGCGAATTTATTATTTCGTTCATATTTTGCATTGCCAGCCATCTCTCTTCCAGCATTTCTCCCTGGGAAGATATAGCCTTATCTCTTGATTGAATTAGATCATTCATATTTGAAATCGCATCCAAGCGCTCACTAAGCATTCCTGACCAGGTCTGCGAATTGAGTCTCGGTATTAAATTATTTTTTATTCCTAAATTATTCTTTAAATTCGTCAATTTTATTATCCAGTCAAGGATATCATGATAAATATAGAGAGTAAAAGTAAGCGGTTTCTCAGCGTTACCAAGTAACTCTTCAAATGATACATTTAGGATTTTTATACCTTGCTGAAGAGATTCAATCAAATAGTTTTCGGCTTCGTATTTATTACCATTACAGTAATGAATCACGATAACATTATAATAGGCCTGGAGTATTTTAGTGCCAATAGTTGGGCTGAACTTCAGATAATCTAAAGTTAGACAACTTGAGTATAAATTCAAGGCCTCATTACGGAGATCTCTTATTTTTAGAAGTTCAGCAGCTAATACCGATAATGATATAAGCCACCTAACCTGATGTGAGCTTTTCTCGGATATCATGCTTACATTATTGATATATTTAATTATATCATTTAGTACTTGACGACCATGCTTTTCTTTCTTCAGTTCTTGATAACCAAGAATTGCTAACGCCGCACCATAATCAGGACTTAAATTGTTATAGTTATTCAATATTTGTTTTGCATATCTAGCTAGCGCATGCTCATTTTTATTTCGAGTAGGAAATTCAACCATGGATTTAATAAGCCATGGATTCACATAATCATTAGCAAAGTTAAGCAAATTTTGGGGTGGTTTACTGTAAAGGTAAGTTTTTTCATAAAATTTAAATTGAGATAAATTATTAAATGGGCTCTTCATTAGTACATAATAATTTTTAAACTTACCAATCACTTCTTTGTAGCCGAAAATTTTTTTAACCACTTGATTATGTGGCAAATGATAGGCGACTTCGATCTCAAAATCAGAATTTAAACTCGAGGGGTTGAATGTATCTGAACAAATTACAACTCGACCACCTGGAGACAAATATTTAGTTAAATTTTTAAGAGACTCAAAACTATCTATTTTGTTATCATTATTGAGTAGAAACATGCAATCATAATAATTTTCTAATTGCGCTCCCCCCCCCCCCTCCCTCAATTTATTCAGTTTGCAATTATTATAAAAATCATCGTTTGTTGAATATCCCTCTACTCGCTCAGCATTTGAAAACTGATTAAAATACCCTAGAAAAACATCATAACTAGTATGCACTATGCAGATATGCTCATTAGGGCGTATGTAGCCATTCAGTTCAGCACAAAGCTCAACTTCAGCGAGTTGATCTAACTCAGTTTTTGCAGCAAAGCCATTATTAATACAGCGCCTCATAAATAATGAGTAACCAGGATTTGACTCTTTATATAAAGAACTGTCTATTTCAAAACCTGCTTTAAAAATGACGTTAGTAGCTGTGTTAAACTCAATTTTATCCGCTTCAGCATCCAACGTTGTTACAAATATATTTTCCAGAGTCTGGATTCGACTTAGTAACTGCTCTAAGCCGTTGAAATCTGATTCATTCCAATGTTTATTAATTGAGATAATTGCAAAATTATATTCTTTATCACCTTCAACATTTACTCTATTAATATCATTTTTTTTAATCGATACAATGTTGTAGCCTGTTAGTAAAAAATATTTTGTGAAATCATGATTACAATCGATAAGGATATAATTCCCAAGGCCATAAAACTTCTCAACTAACGCAGGGCTTATCATACTCTCACCATTTAGCTTTCATTTTTAAATCAGTTAAACCACCAAAAAAATAAACATCACGCAATACATGGACGTGGAAGAAAGCAGCTTCATCCCTCCAGTGCAATATTCTTTGTGAGAAATAATCTGGTGTTTCTTCATATGAAACAGAGGCTTGAATTTCATATAAATTACTCCCCAGGGAGCAATCAAACTCAAGGTCTACAAAATGTTTTTGACCTTTATCGAACTTTTTATTCCAGAAGAGATCGTCTTTTTCACCATTGCTTAATTTAAACATATCTTGATTCAGTGTACCCCAGGAATAAATTTTTACCCCTTCTTTATTCCTTATTCTTACTCCAACATTTAATTTATCAATTTGCTGATTGACAGTGAAATGAACTCTTATTTTGATGTTTTCGCCGGGATTGAAAACATTTATTTTTTCATTTTGGATGTTGAAGAGTTCAACTTTATCAATAACAGCCTCTCCCTCTCCAAATGAGAGCTTGTCTGAACGTAAAGTTTCTTGTTGTTCATCTTCATTTGAGGCACTAATACTTTCCGATTTTGTTATTTCAAGAACTGTTTCAGTGTTTGTTCTCTCTGAAATTTCTTCTGTTAAATTCGAATAAAACTTATTCTCTTCATCATGCAATAAACGACGATACTCGAGCAAGACTTCAGATGATAGTCCACTCATAATCTGTTTGCCTCGATCAAGTAGAATCGACTTGTTTGTCAATGTGCGCACGGATTCTTGGTCATGCGATACAAAAAGCAAAGTGACACCATTGCTTGTCAATTTCTCAATTTGTCGGAAGCAGCGCTTCTGAAAGAGAGCATCACCAACAGCTAAAGCTTCATCTACTATCAAAATGTCAGGCTCTAATTGAACTTGAACGGCGAACGCCAACCTTACCATCATACCACTTGAGTAAGTTTTTACTGGCTGATCGAGATGCGCTCCAATATCAGCAAAGCCAGCAATAGAATCAAATTTATTATCAATTTCTGTTTTAGTTAATCCCAGAACTGCACCGTTTAAATATATATTTTCTCTTCCAGTAAATTCAGGATTAAATCCAGAGCCTAATTCCAATAAGGCTGCAATTCTACCTTTAGTTAATACTTTTCCAGAGGTAGGGGTTAATGTTCCTGTTATTATCTGCAGTAACGTGCTTTTACCCGATCCATTACGGCCTATAATACCAGCAGCTTCCCCTTTTTTAATTTCAAAATTGATATCCTGTAATGCCCAGAACTCACTGTAAAACTGCGTGGATTCTCGACCTACTAAACTTTCGAACTTTGGAATAAAAAATTGTTTTAATCGGTCACGTGGATTGTTGTAAATTTGATAGCATTTACTGATGTTCTCTACACAAATTACATTATCATTATAAGACATCAGCAAATCCTTTTCTTACCTTTTGAAAAAATGCAAACCCAATGACACAAACAATGCTACCTATTACCAAATTGATAACTAACATCATCCAGTTTGGCTCATAACCCCAGAAAACGACTTTACGCGCTTCCTCAATCATATATGCCAGTGGGTTAAGTAATATTATTTTTTGAAACGCTGGAGGCAATGCCGCTATTGGATAAAAAACTGGTGACATAAACATTAATACACTAATAACGATACCGATTGTTTGGGCAATATCTCTAACAAAAACACCTAAAGCCGCAAGTATCCAACTCAATCCTAATATTGCTAGCATTAAGGGTAAAATTATAATAGGCAATAACAATATAGTAATATGTATATGTTGTTTAAATATTATTATTGCGAGCAACAAAACCGTAAAACTAATAATAGCATGAAAGAAAGCAGCGAAAAAATTAACAAACGATAAAATTTCAAGTGGAAAAACAACTTTCTTCACATAATTCACATTGGATGTAATCAGGGTAGGTGCCCGACCAATGCACTCTGAAAATAAATTAAAAACTATTAGACCAATAAATAACACAATGGCAAAGTCTGCTTTCCCTGCATTAGGATCAGTTCCCCACCGGGTTTTAAATACAATAGAAAATACAAACGTATAAACTATTAACATCATAAGAGGGTTAAAAAGAGACCAAGCTAGACCGAAAAATGAGCCTTTATATCTACCTGTTACTTCACGCTTAGTCATTTGCCAAATAAGCCCACGATGACGACGAAAGCTATTCAGCATAGATTTGGTTGCAACTAACATTTACATTCCCGTTTTAACATTAAGTCTTTTTAATTAAAGCATTCTGATATACTTGAAGAGTTTTACTTATTACAATTTCTTTTGAAAACTTATCTTTTATCAAATTAGATGACTTTATTCCATAATCCTTGCGAATAATGGGATTATTCACTAAAAATCTTAAACCATCGCTCAATGTGTCAATTGTATGATTCTTTAGAACAATGCCATTAACTTTATCGGTAATGATGCTTTGGCAACCTGGCATATTACCCACAATACAAGTCCTTCCTATAGAGCAGGCTTCAAGTATTATTCTGGGAATTCCTTCAGCATATTTAGTAGGCAGCACCATGATATTGCATTTTCTTAGCAAAAATTCAATATCATTACGTGTTCCTAACCAACTTATTAATCCTTCATCTTCCCAGCTCTTAACTTGGCTAAGGGGAATTCGATCAGGATCTTCATCATCAACAATACCCGCAACTGACAATTCGATTTTGATACCTTCTTTCTTCAACTTCCGAATACTTTCAACTAATAACTCTAGTCCTTTAGATTTGAGCAATCTACTCGCAAATAATACTTTAGTGTTCTCACTCTCCTCTTCAGGCTCATAAGCATATTTTTCTATATCAATCCCTGCACCATCAATAACATGGAGTCTTGATTTATCGATGGACGTAATACCTGCGAGTGTTTCTTTATCTGAAGAATGCTCGAATATTAGCTGGACATTATTATTTTTGTACAAGATGGCCTTATACAAAACCTTCACAATTTTTCTCAATAAGTTATCTTTTAAAAACACTCGTCCCAATCCTACTACACTGATAATTTGGGGTATTCCTTTGATTCTTGAAATTAAACCACCAATTATATTAGGTTTTATAGTAATAGTATGAAGCAAGTCAGGCTTAATCTTTTTCAATAGGATATAAAAGCCGATGAGCATTTTAACATTAGTAAATAAATTAATGGAAAATCTATCAATATCTAAATTCCAACACTTAATACCTTGCCGTTCAAGATTTGATTTTATTATTTCATTCGAGAAATTTGAGATAAGGTGTATTTCATGTCCATTTTTTACCAATTTGTTTACACGGTCGATCCAGTGCAACTCAAAATACCATGCCGTGTTAACAAAATAGATTATCCTCATTCCACCCTCAGTTTATTAATTCTTTTAAGCACGCTACCGCCCTTGGCTCTAGCTACCAAAATACTCACCTACATGTTTTAAAGCAGCCTGCAATCTACTGCTTGTTTTTCATACAATTATTAGCGTTTTATTATTATATTTTTTGTCGAAATCCTAACACTGAACATATGTATGTGGAAGAAGAGCTTTGTAGAGCATCTATTTTTTGCTAATCCAAAAAAGCAAAAAGCCTGTCCATTGACAGGCTTTACCAATAAATAAAATAACTATTTGAAACCGTTAGGATTCTTACTCTGCCAATTCCACGTATCACGCATCATGGCATCGATCCCGCGCGTCACGCGCCAGTCCAGTTCGTTGTTCGCCAGCGTGGCATCGGCCCAGAACGCAGGCAGATCGCCGTCACGGCGTGGCTTGAACTCAAACGGAATTGGCTTGCCGGAAGCTTTCTCAAACGCCTTGATCATCTCCAGCACGGAGAAGCCTACTCCGCCACCGAGGTTGTAAGCTTTGTAGCCTTCAACTTTGGCTAAGTGGTCCAGCGCTTTCAGGTGCCCTTCTGCCAGGTCGACAACGTGAATGTAGTCACGCTGTGCGGTGCCATCTGGCGTGTCGTAGTCGTCGCCAAACACGCCCAGCTTCTCCAGACGGCCAATCGCCACCTGCGCGATATACGGCAGCAGGTTGTTAGGAATGCCGGTTGGATCTTCACCGATTTCGCCAGATTCATGCGCGCCAACCGGGTTGAAGTAGCGCAGCGCGATAGCTTTGAAGTTCGGATCCGCTTTAGCGAAGTCGCGCATCACGAATTCGATCATCAGCTTAGAGGTACCGTACGGGCTAGTCGTGCCGCCGATAGGCGTGGTTTCCACGTAAGGAACCGGTGCATCCGCGCCATAAACGGTCGCAGATGAGCTGAAGATGAAGTTCCACACGCCAGCAGCGCGCATCTCTTCCAACAGCACCACGGTGCCAGCTACGTTGTTTTCGTAGTATTCCAGCGGCATACGCGTGGATTCGCCAACGGCTTTCAACGCAGCGAAGTGAATCACAGCGCTGATATCGTTAGTGGCAAACAGGTCACGCAGGCAGGCGCGATCACGGATGTCGCCTTCAACGAACACCGCTTTTTTACCTGAGAGCTTTTCCACGCGGTTGATGGCTTCGCGGGAAGCATTGCAAAGGTTATCCAGGACCACAACGTCGTCGCCACGCTCTAACAGCGCCAGCACCGTATGGGAGCCGATGTAACCTGCTCCGCCCGTTACCAAAATAGCCATGTGTACTCCTTTAAACCGCGCTAATGGCGCGGTAGAGAATGAGAGAGCTTATTTCGCCAGGATTTTCTGAATGGATTCGCGGAAATCGCGGCCCTGAGCGTTGTTACGCAAGCCGTAAGAGACAAATGCCTGCATGTAACCGAGTTTACGACCGCAATCATAGCTGGTTCCAGTCAGCAGTTGCACATCTACCGGCTTCTTCTTGCTCAGGGAGGCGATAGCATCGGTCAGCTGAATGCGGCCCCATGCGCCTGGCTCAGTGCGCTCCAGCTCTTCCCAGATATCGGCAGAGAGCACGTAACGGCCTACTGCCGTCAGATCAGAGTCGGTTGAGCCGGCTTCTGGCTTCTCGATAAAGCTGGTGATGGTGCTGATATCGCCTGGGTTATCAATCGGCTCTTCGGTGGTCAGCACGCCATATTCGGTGAGGTCTTCACCCGGCATGTGTTTCGCCAGCACCTGGCTGTGGCCAGTATCTTCGAAGCGAGCAACCATCGATGCAAGGTTATAACGCAGGTGGTCAGCGGTAGAGTCATCCAGCAGCACGTCTGGCAGCACCACCACAAATGGGTTGTCGCCAATCATTGGACGCGCGCACAGCACGGAGTGGCCCAGACCCAACGGGTTAGCCTGACGCACGTTCATAATGGTCACGCCCGGCGGACAGATTGACTGCACTTCGCTCAGCAGCTGACGTTTAACGCGTGCTTCGAGCAGCGCTTCCAGCTCGTAAGTGGTATCGAAGTGGTTTTCCACTGCATTTTTGGAAGCATGGGTGACCAGCACAATCTCCTTGATGCCAGCCGCGACGCATTCGTCAACAATGTATTGAATCATTGGTTTGTCGACGATTGGCAGCATCTCTTTCGGAATGGCCTTGGTCGCAGGAAGCATATGCATACCGAGACCCGCAACGGGGATTACTGCTTTAAGCTTGGTCATATTTATTCCATTTCATGAAGTGAATACGTGGGGTCGATTATGCAGGATCGGCCGGTCGAGCAAGTATAATCTTTATCTGAAAAACCGGCACTAACTCTCTGTCACGCCATCAAAAATCGCTAATTTGGCCGGTAAAAATGCCAGTATTCCAAAGCGGAAACGATGTACTAAGCCGCTGAAAAACCGCGAGAGGATGGAATGAGAGTGACGAAGGAAAAGACCAGTGATTTTCAGAAAAGTTAACGTGTAGGAATTGCAAGGTCACCATAAATGGCGACCCTACTAAGGAGTGGCGCGTTTTTCGTAGGGTGCGCATTCATGCGCACCTGAATTCATATCGAAATTAATGCTTAACTGAGCGACATTACACCGTTAACGGTGACCCTACGAAGGTTACAGCCAGCCCTCAAACCATTCCGGCATCACGAACAGGTTGAAGTGGTTTACCAGCATCATCAGCGCCACAAACACCACCGACACCGAAACCCACTGGCGCGCATACGGCATAAAGCGGATACCAATCACCGGCTTGATGAAGAAAGGATGCGCAAAGGCAGAAATCAGTACCTGCGAGATCGACAGCGTCAACGCCACATACAGCACGTTCGGCCAGATGTAGGTTGTCGCCAGCACCGCTACCACCACCAGGCTCGCCACAATGTTCCAGTAGAACTCAACATTGGTGCGGCCGTTGGCCTGCGAAATCGCGCCGGTTAGGCCGCCCATCGGACGCAGCATGCCAAACAACAGCATCAGCGGAATCAGATGATAAACCTGTTCATGCGAAGCGCCATACAGCACGCGCACAATCACCGGTGACAAAATGCCAATCGCCAGATACATCGCGCTGCTGAACAGCATGATGACGAAGGTGCCTTTCAGGAACAGCTTTTTCAGCTGCTCCGGATCGTGCTGCTTCTCAGCAAAGCGCGGCAATGCCAGACGGTTAATCACCGGCGAAACCAGCTTCAGCGGTTGCAGAATCAGCTCTTTTGCCAGCGAATAAATCCCCAGCATCTCCGCGCCCATCACTTTACCGACGATCAGCGCATCCGCCTGAGTACGCAGCTGGTTAATGGTCTGCGAACCGAGCTGATACACGCCGTAACGCACCGCGCTGACGAAGGTTTTGCCGTCGAATTCCCAGGTCGGACGCCACGATTTCTCGCCGAAGTAGATCATGCAGAGAATTCGTGTGAAGGCGTTGATGAACAGGCCAAGAATCGCCGCCGCCACGGTGAGCGAGGTGTAATACAGCATCGCGACGGTACACAGGAACGCAAACAGCTTGGTGGCCATCTCAATCTTCGCCAGCGTCACCATGCGTTTGGTTTTCACATAGTGCGCCTGATACTGCGACAGATGTCCCAACACCAGGAAGTTGAGGCTGGTGAGCATGATTAATCCCACCAGCTCCGGCAGGTGATAGAACCACGCCACCGGATAGGCAATCGCCAGCATAATCAAGCCGGTGCAGAAACTGAGCGACACGTTCACCCAATAAATGGTGCTCTGCTCGCGGCGATTAATATCCTGGCGATGCACGATGTAGCTGCTCATGCCCATATCCTGCAGCACGGTCGCCACCGCCAGAATCGCATTAATGATCGCCAGTAAACCCAGCTCGTGCGTTTCCAGTTTGCGCGCCAGAACGGCGAGCTGTAACACCTGAAGCAATGCGGCAAAACAGGTACTACCAAACAGCCAAACGGCCTGTTTTTTTAATCCGCTCACACCATGCGCTCCAGAATTTTCGCCAGCTCACCGTAAGCGATGTGCTGATTGAACTCAGTTTCGACTTTTTGCCGCGCTGCCGCGACCACTGGAGCCACATCCACATCGCCGCGTGACAGACGCAGCAGCGTCGCCGCCAGCTCGTCAGGATCGTTCTCAGCCACCAGCCATCCGCTGACGTCATTCTCAATCAGTTCAGGAATGCCGCTGTGATAGGTGGAAACCACCGGCAAGCCAACCGCCATCGCTTCCATCAACGCCACCGGAATGCCTTCCATATCGCCATCTGCGGCGGTTTTGGACGGCAGCAGGAAGATGTCCGCTTCGTTCAAAGCCTGACGAATCTCGTCCTGCGGCTTAAAGCCCGGCATGTCGACGCAATCCTGCAATCCAGCGCGCGCAATGTGCTCACGCATCATGCCGTCCTGTTCGCCGTTACCGATGATGGTGAACTGGAACTGGCCGCCGTTATTACGCAGGATTTCGCTGGCTTTCACCGCCACATCCAACCCTTTCTTCTCGGTCAGACGCGCAACAGAGACGATGCGCAGCGGTTGATGGAAGGCTTCGCGCGGACGGAAGTTAAACTTCTCCGGCTCGATGCCCATACGCGTCACGTGCACTTTGGCGCGCGGACAGCCCATCTCGATGAGCTTGTTCTCCCACAAGTGGCTGATAGGCAGCATCAGTTCACTCTGTTTGAACAGATTGATGTAGTCGAGCTTGTGCTCTTCGAGGATGTGACGACGCGAAATATCCGCGCCGTGGAACACCGTCGCCTGCTTGCCTTTCAGCACACCGAGCTCGCGCAGCTTGTTCGCCAGCGCGCCGGCATAGCCGAAGTGCACCAGAAACACATCTGCGGTGTATGGCTGCTTAGTGTTGGCGACAATCGCCGGCAGCAGCAGTTTGCTGGCCTGTGCGCCGTAACGACGCACATTCAGCGACTTGAGCAGCGCGCCTTTGGTGATTTTCGGCAGTATCAAGCCGATACGCTGCGTCAGCTTATCAAGGTTGGATACTTTCTCTTCCGGCAGTAAATAGTGGGTTTTCGCTGCCAAATTGTAGTCATCGAACGCGGCGTGGCGATTAATCATATCGCCTGGAAACACGGAGATAATCTCCACGTCGTAGCCTGCGTCAATGAAATGCGTCACCTGATTGAGCACAAAGGTCTCAGAGGCAACAGGAAAACGCATGGTGAAAAAGGTCAGCTTCATCACTTCACCCCAGGACGTTGAGAATTTCTGCTGTAATGCGGTTACCAATCTCACGCTCCTGCGCCACCGCGGTATCAACTTTGTGTTTCACGTTGTCGTAGTCGGCCAGCACCGTCTGCACTTTATCGATGAGCGAACCATCCATCAGGCTCTGCACATCGGTTGCCATCTGCGGCAGGCCAAGCTGTTTCATCACGCCGAGCGACTTGTGCTCGTAGTTAATGGCCACGGCTGGCGTACCAAAGTTCATGGAGATGATGGCGGAATGCAGGCGGGTACCAATTGTCAGATGACAATGGCTGAGGAGGATGCCGAGTTCGAGGTCGTTAAACTCGTCCATGATGACATGGTAATGCTCGGGATGCTCGACATGATCGCGCAACGTCAGCGCCACCATGCGGTCATCTTTGGCGTAGCTATCAATACCGGTACAGGTAGAGAAGGCAACCACCTGATAACCTTCGGCAATCATCGCGTTAATCACGCGGCCAAAGGCAGCTTCGTATTCTTTCTGCGTCACGCCTAGACGTTTGTCGAACGGCGCCAGTTCACGCACGGTGATCGCAATGGTTTTGCGTGCGCTGATAATCGCCTGCCAGTGCAGCAGGTTATGGCTTGGATTGGCCACTTCACGCGCTTCAACCAGGAATGCGGTATCAACGCCCTTCTTCACTTTGCTGGTGGTCACGCCATCTTGCTTCAGGCGGTCGTAGCTCACCTCTTCACGCAGCACCAGGCTGTCGACGCGATCAAAGACAAAGTTCGCCAGCGCATTCACGCGCGGGTTTTCGAACGGACCGACCGAGTGACCGACCATATGCAGCGGCTTTTTCGCCATCAGCGCACAGAGCGCGTGGTCGAATTGGGTTACGCCGTAGAGATCGACGAAGAACGAGCCGCCAACCTGAATAATCGCATCATACTGCGCAAGGCTATTGGTAAACGCCGCCAGATGTGGTGGCACCGAGAAGGATTTGTACACGCCGCCTTTGCCGAGGTGCGCCATCATGATGTCCGGCATCAAGCGGTTCGCCACTTTGCGTTTCAGGCTGCCGACTAACCCTTTGCCCGATTTGCTGTTGTGCAGGAATAGGGAATCCTGCTGGATGTCCTGCTGCAGTAAATAGCCAGAGCTTGTTGGATAACGGCTGATCACATCGATATCCAAATCCGCGCGCGCGGATTTCAGTGAATCAATCAGCCCACGTAAAATCGCGCCATCCCCACGATTTCCACAGGTATGGTTTCCTACCAATAAAATCTTCATAAAAAAACTCCGGAAAAATTTTTGTAATTTTTACAAGCCGCCAATAGCTGCACTGGCAAAGTGAACTCTGTTTAAAAGGACTGCAATGGGAGTAAACCCCAAAAAGTGGTGCTTAACGTTGATGCTGCTCTCTGGTGCGCATTAATGCGCACCCTACAAAACCCTCAACCATTCTGAACGTCGCTGCTGCTTTCCGGTGCGCATAAATGCGCACCCTACAAAACCCTCATCAAATGCCGTAGGGTCGCCATTTATGGCGACCGATTTACAAACCACTCATTACGACTTCACGGCAAAATACGGCATAGCCACCTGCTCACCATTAATCACCACCGAGATGAAACCTTTGGGTTCGCGGGTATCCACCTGTTCCGGCTTGAGCGCGCGCGATGCCATAAGCAAATCGCCCTGCTCGTTTCCACCGATGCCAGCCTTACCGTTGTGCAGGCTGAAACGCTGCGGTGCCTGCTGTGCGCCACTGCCCGGTGCGCCTTTGTCCATCACCGCATCCACACGCGCACATTGGCCGGTCAGGAAGCGATCCTTGGCGGTGCTTTTGATCAGCACGGCGGTGGTCGGCGTCCAGCCCGCCAGCTTGACGTAGACTTTGGTGTCGGTATCGCTACGCGCTTCGAAACGCACATCAACCACTGGCGAGCTACCTTCCGCTGACCAACTGGCTTCGGCTTTGTTTTTCTTACGCTGCAGATGAATCACCGCGCGGCCACCGGTACCTTTGCCGTTGATAACATCCATCAGCGGCTGGTTAGCGGTACCGTTATTGAACTGCGACTGACCAAACACCTCGATCTCCCAGCTATCGCCCACCGTTGGTGAGTAGAAGTTGCCGAGTTCAAACCAGGTTTGCTGATCGCTGTTATTGGTCAGGCGGAAGCGCGAGGTGATGTAGTTGTATTTCAGACTGCCATCAATAGCGACGCCGTAAGATTCAACGCGCGTCGAGCCCATTTCCCAGATGTTCAGCCAGCGTTCGCCTTCCAGCGAGTTATCAATCCAGCTGCCCGACTGCAGATTGGTCTGGCGCATATTAAGGCGCGAGTTACGCGCGTTAAGCGGGTTCTTACAATCCTCAATGCTCAGCGCATCGACAATCCATTGGCCGTTCGAGATGTCGCCAGGGAAATCGCTGTGCTCAATCCAACCGTTATGGATGATCGATTGGCTGCAGCGCGGCAGATTCAACACCATGCCGCCTTTACAGTGCTGAGCGTTGAAGTTGGAGAGCTCAATCGCGGTGCTGTGATCCCATGCACCAGCCTTTTGCCCCGACCAGCTGGCTTTAATCACATCGCCGGTACAGGCGTTGGCGTACCACTGGTCGATTTTGCAATCCAGCGTATCCAGCAGGCTGAGCGAGACGCCGCCGACCTGATTGAAGCGCAGGCAAGCGCCACGGAAGAACTGGCCGCCCGGACAGGTGTTGCGGAACAAACCCTGTTTGTTCGGACGCTTATCGGTGTTGCCGTTGAAATTCAGGTTGGAGATTTCCGTCCAGCGCGCATTTACCTGGAACAGGAATTCGGAGCGACCGTCAGAAACCAGCGTGGTCGCCGGGAAATAACCGAAGTTGACCATCGCGCCCGAGATGCGGAAGAAGCGACGACCTTCGTCACCGAAATCACATTCGGAGACAAAGAAGGTGCCGGCCGGGAACTGCACGCAGATCTGCTGGCTGGCATCAATCGACCATTGATACATGGCTTTGATCGCCGGTGCGCTATCGGTTTTGCCGTCGGCGATAGCGCCGAAATCAAACAGCGTCAGGCGGTTAAAATCTTCCACCACGCGACGCCAGGTGAAACCGTTGCCGCTGAAGTTCACGCCGCCGTCATCTTTGCCATCACCGAAGGTGCCGACGAACTCGCCGCCGCCCACTTCCAGCCCTTCGTGCCAGCTTTTCAGCTTGATTTTGGCACCGGCGAACAGCGGACGGGTTTTACGCAGCTCTTCAACTGACGGGATCTCACCAATCAGCTGATAGCCGTTCGGCTGCGCCAGACGCTGGCTAAAGTTGCTCTGATTAGGACGTGAAACATCGCTGATGGAAAACAGCGTGTGGCCCTGATCATCTTCCACCACCATTGAGTGTGATGGATTGGCGATCAACGCTGCATTATCGTGAATGAACTGGGCGAAGTTGCCTTTGTTCAACGCAATCGGCTGGCTGATTTGTGACACTTTGCCATTGGCATCGCGCAGAAACACCGGGATCTGATTACCAGACTGGCTGGCATCACTGCCTGCCTTACCGATCCACAGTTTGCCCTCAAAGTTCTGCCAGAACTGCGGTGGCATGGTATAGACGTTTTCTGGCGTCAGAATCGGTACATCGCCTGCGGGTACGCTGGACGGATCGATAGATTTTAACGTTGGCTGACCACTTTTTGCGGCGTAGCTGGAAAACGCACTCACTGAGAGCGCGGTAACAATCGAGGAGGCTGCGGCCTGCAAGACTTCTCTTCTTTTCATGCTTCAATTCCCGTGGTTGTGCGGCCAAAAAGGATTCCCGAGGCACGATAATTGTCGCTAAACAAGCGCGAGCCAGCTCTGCTTGATCTGGTTACCGTCAAACTTGAGCGCGGTTTCTTTGGTTTTTTCACTCATCGCATAGAACAGGCCATCATCGCTGGCGAGCTGCTCCATATGCTTAATAAAGGTGGTTTTGTCGTTCATCGGCACTAGGAAGCCATCTTCACCGTGATTGATGATCTCCTGCGGCCCGGTTGGGCAATCGTACGCCACCACCGGCAGCGACCAGGATTTGGCTTCCAGCAGCACCAGCGGCAAACCTTCATAGCGCGAGGTCATCAGCGCCATGTCGCTTTCGCGGTAGTAATCGTTAATGTTGCTGACTTTGCCGACGAAATTGACGCTGTTAGTGATACCTAACGCGGCAGCCTGATCGTGCAGCTGCTGACGCAGTTCGCCGTCACCGGCAATCACCAGTTTCCACTCGGGATGCTTCTTACTGAAGTCGGCCCAGATATCCAGCAACAGGTCGAAGCCTTTCTGGTTATCCAGGCGCCCCACCGCCAGCGCCTGACGGCTGCGCGTTTGACGTTGAAACGCTTTGTACACCACCGGATTGGGGATTTGCTGGCTGGCAATATTCCAGCGGTTAAACACCTGATGATCTTTGTCGGTCAGGACGATCACCTGGTCGTAATAGCGCAGCATCAGCCACTTCAGCAGCTTAATTGGCTTGCTGAACGAATTGATCGCGATGTGTTCGCAGGCATACGCCTTAAAGCGCTTCTTCTTCAGCGCCATCAGGTTCCAGAAGGCGAACATCACGCTCAGGCGGCCCATGCTGATCAGGAATACACTGTCGAAGCCTTCCTGATGAATGCTGGCAACGGCGCTTTTAATCGGGTTGCTGTGGCCTTCAAAGCTGACAATTTTCTTCACCCGTTCGAACGGATAAAAGGTTTTGCCGTTGCCTTCCAGCGAGTAAATGGTGACTTCATGTTGTTCGCCAAGGCATTCAGACATAAAGTTGCAGATGTTTTCAGTGCCCGCATACGAGTAGGCATCCTTAATCACCAAAACGATCTTTTTCATAGAACCTTTCCACCTCAAAAATATATAAGCAGCTAAGCACCGTTGCGCTTAGCGGTGTTTTAAGGAAAAAAGAACCCCATTCACCATATACCAGACGTAATAGTAATATACTTTTAACGGATTGTTTTTATAGATAATTCTTAATAATTCGAGGTGCCACTTCGCCGCTTTATTTTTGTTGCGCGACAGTGAATCACCCAACTCGTAATAGTTGACCAGGGTTTTCTGGATCACGCGGGCTTGTTTGTAGCGGAGGAACAATTCATAGAGGAACAGGAAGTCTTCGTGGCCTTTACGCTGGAAGAAGATGCCCTGTGGAGGACGGCGGAAACACACCGAGGAGAAGCAAACGCGATACTGCTTCTTCACGAAGTTTTCCTGTTGCAGGTAGGGTTTGCTGTAGTTGATATCGTGGTCAGCGGTTTTGGTTTTGTAGTGATAATGCGTAATCACGAAATCGTCGCCGGCGGCAATCGCAGCCGTCTGTTCGGCCAGTTTTTCGCGGTGCCACTCGTCGTCGCTGTCGAGAAACGCGATGATCTCTTCTTTCGCTGCGCGCAGCCCAACGTTACGGGTTTCGGCTGCGCCCTGATTCACTTCATTGTCGAGAATGGTGATGCGTGCGTCCTGACAATGTTCACGCACAAAGGCCAGTGAATCATCGGTGGATTTGTCGTTGATCAGGTAAAGATGCCAGTCGCTGTAGGTCTGGTTGATGATCGACTCAACCGCGCGCAGAACGGTATTTCGCGCGTTATACATCGGCATCACAATACCGACGGTGCCAACATGATTTGTCATTTGTCTACCCGGAGTTTCAGGAACCAAAAAATTGCCCCCATGTAGGGAGCAAGTGAAAGTGTTTAAAAGTGAATCAGGAGACGGCTCTTCTACCCGAGAAGCGCGACTTCACCTTATCGAGCAGGCGATTCATGAAGTAGGCGCGATTATCACGGTTGGTGAGGAAGAAGTAGCGTGCAAAGCTGAGGCTGGCCTGCAGCGATTTCCCATCCATCTTGTAGCGCAGCGGCAGCTTGAACGCCTTGTAAGTGTGGATGTCGCGTGTGGTCAGATGCGGCTTCATGGTATCGAGCCAGAAGAAGGAGTATTTGACCGATTCGCCTTTGTGCTTGGAACCAAATTTGGTCACCAGATGGTACGTTGCCAGCGGCTTGTCGATCATCACGAATGCGTAACCCATGCGGTCGGCGCGGATGCAGAAATCATAATCCTGATGGCGAATATAGCGCGCATCAAACTGGATCTTCACCGCATCTTCGCGCTTCAGCACAATGGTGCTGGTTTGAATGAAGCCGTAACAGCCAAACAGATACTCGGCCACGGTTTCGTTCTTACCGGGCGGTTGCATCGGCATCACCTTGAGGAAGCTGCCATCCTGATGGATGTTCACCTGACTAAAGATGACGTAGCGCGATTTGCCCTGCGCTTCCAGTTTGGCGATGGTTTCGCTGGCGACCAGCAACTTGTCAGGATGCCACTCATCGTCGGCATCGAGAAAGCTGATAAAGTCGCCGCTTGCCAACTCAATACCTTTATTACGGGCGCCGGCGCCGTTGAGTTTGACCTCAGACAGCTCCAGTTTGATAGCCAAATCCTGATAACGCTCGCTGCGTACCACCTGCGCCAGTTCGGCCGCATCGGCCGATTTGTCATCAACAATAATGACTTCAAAATTGCGATAGGTTTGCGCTTTGACGCAATCTAGCGTCGTGACAATCGATTTCGACGCGTTATACGCGGGAATAACAATTGAGAAGCGAATCTCCTGCATTGCCAGCACCTCATTAAAAAAGTTACAAAATCAATGATATAACTTGTGGGCTCAAAAGAATAATGGGTGATGTCCTAATTTGTCGGCGAGGTCTTCATCGCCACTTTCTTCTTGTTGCTACTGCCGATAAACGGTTTCTCGACAAACAGGTAAGTCAGTTTCGCCACATAGAAAGAGGCGACAAAGAACAGCGTTGAAAGCAAGGTGTAGAACAGGAACGAATGCGGATAGAGCGTTTCCGGGATCTGCTTGATGAAATAGAGCACCACACCGTGAATCAGATACAGGCTGTAACTCACCTCACCAATCGACATCAGCGTTTTGTTTTCCAGAATGCCAAACACCGCATTGCCGCTGCTGACAATAAAGAAGATCACCGTCAGACAGCAGAGGAAAATCAGATACCAGAAGGTGTTGCTGGTAAACGACAGCGAGAACAGCGACAGCACAATCACTGCAAAGCCGGCCAGACTGGAGGTTTTGTAGTGCGCAAACATGTCGCGATATTTATACGCCAGATAACCCATGGCGAAGCCCAGCACCGGACGCGGATCGGTATAGGTTTTACCCCACAGACGCAGGCCAACCGCCACACAGAAAATCACGCCGATTGAGCCGAGAATCAGCAGCGTTTTGTATTTTCCTTTGGTGGCGCGGTTGAGAACGTAAATCAGCGGAATCGACAGATATAGCAACCATTCGAGGCGCAATGTCCACTCAACACCAGCGTTCACATCCGCCGTAAGGAAATCACCAATACGATAGCTGCCAATAAACAGCAACCACAACACGGCATCTTTCACCGCCGTAAGGCTATAAGTGAGATCGCCCTGCACCACGCCCACCGCGATGATGACAAAACCGGAGAACCAGAACATCGGGACAATACGGCGGATACGCGACTTGAGCAGCTTGTGCGTCAGTTGCCCTGGCGTCAGGGTTTCATTATCCAGCCAGCGATAGAACAGGAAGGCGGAGATCATGAAGAACAGCAGCACACCAAATTTGCCGGAGTTAACGAAGAAATTACCTTCAGAGAACCAGGCAAAATAATCTTTATCGAACACCCACTGACCATCCAGCGAATAGATGTAGTGGGCGAAGTGTGAGAACGCGACGATGCTGGCCAGCAGCGCGCGCATACCAGAGATACTTTTAATACCGCTCTCGTTGTAAACGCCTTTGTGGAAGGAGAATACTCGCAGAATGATTAGCGCCAGACAAAATGACAGCACCATGATTAATACATACATGTCAGCTCCTGAATCTGAGTTGGGTTAGCTGCTGTGCCGTGACAAAACGCTATCGAAAGTGCTGCTTAAGACGTTGAAGGTTCTTTCTGCTTTCTGTTTATAAAGCATCTCATTGGGGTGAATGCAATCGGGCGACATCTCAGATTGCCAGTCACGGTTTTCTTTGATGACGCTGAACTGCTTCACAATCGGAACTTGCTGCTCTTTAGCCACTTCATTTAACTGGTAAACATACGGCCAGACGTTCCAGCGCTCGGCTTTGCCACAAATTGGATTCGGTTCCTGAAGAACCACCAGTTTGTTGTTTGCCTTGGCGCCTTTCACCAGCTCGGTAATGATGCGCTTGTACTCTTCCGGCGTTTCAATGCGCTCGCCTTTGTCTTTGAAGAAGTTGATGCGCGCATCATTGATCGCATAGTTAATCAGAATCATGTTGGCATCGGATTTCGCCATGCGTTCTGACCAATCCATCGGCGTATTGTCTTTGTTATAAACCAGCACCGAAACCTGTGCGCCCGGCATGCCGTGGTTCTTCACCTCAATGTTGTTGCCGTACTTCTCGCGCAACATCTGCTGCAAAAAACTCACTTCGTTGTTTTGACTGATGATGTTACGACCGCCCGAAGCGGTAACGCCTGCGGTGGTCGAGTCACCGTAGGCCGCGATGATAAAGGTGCCGGGATGATCGTCTGCCTGCGCCAGCAACGGCGCAGAGGTGATCAGAAATGCCAGTAAGGTCTTCCGCATATTTCCTCTCATCGGTTAATGAAACAATTTGAATTCACGAGCAACTTCATAGCCGACAACGGCTTGCTTCAGTGAGATCGTGTTGTAATAGAGGTAATAAACAAGGAAGAAAGCAAACATCGCAAACATCGCCGGCTTCAGTACCCGTTTCGACTGATAAATCAGCGACGTCAAAATAATCGGTTCGACCTGCAGCAGGTAGTTCGACAGGCGCGCACCCGATGAGTAGTTATAGAAGAAGATCCTGATGCCGCCGCCGATCGCAAAGGTCAGAATTAGCAGGTAGTTCAGCTTCCACACGTCGTACTGTTCGCGCTTGAGCTGGTTGCTCAGCATGAAGTAGACAAAGATAAACACCAGCATGATGTTTTTCAGGTTTGACACCGACACCACGCTGCCGTCACCGGCATTCGAGGCTTCGTTACTGTAGCCTGCGGCCCTCTCACCCATCGATCCCAGATGTCCGGCGATCAAGGCGATAAAGCCGGTTCCGCCCACCACCGAAAGTGGCACACTGAACATGATGATGGCCACTGGCCACCAGCGCGATTCCCGAATAAACAGGAACGGAATGATGGTCACCACCATTACTGCGGTGTTGTGACTGAGGAATGACAGAATAAAGAAGGCAAACGCCCACCAGTATTGCTTGAGGTAAATCGTCCAGATCACGCCAAGAAACAGCGCCGAACTCAGGCCAAAACGAATCTGGTTAACGTCTTTGTTAATAAAGATGTGCGCCGAGTAAAGCGCTAATGCCAATACGGGATATGGCGACATCTTTTTAAAGAAGATGGCGTTAGTCGATACCGCCAGAATACTGAACACAAACAGGAACACGCTGGCATTGTGTGAAAACAGGCTGGTGATCCACGCGATAGCAAAAATCAGCGGTTCGTAACGGAAGAAGGCGACGGTGTTAGCAAAACCGTTGACCTCAATACGGCGGATGAAGTCAGCAAAGAAGCTGCGATATTGATAGTCGTCCATCCCGGTGCCGAGACCGCGAATACCGGCGAAGATAATCAGCGTGACGGTGGCGATGCACAGCAGATAAGTCAGAATATGGGTGGTTCGTTCGTCTTTCTTCAACAGGATTTCGACCAGCGCAAGCAACAGTACAAACCCTGATAAATACCAATATGGAGCCATGGTGTGATTCCTTAATTCCACAAGTTCTCATGCCAACAGTGGCTTTTTTTGGCGTTATAAAGAGAATCACCTGTGTCAATCGTTGCGTGTCGTCATTCAAACGGTGCAATCAAAAGGGGCGGTCAACCCGCCCCTCTCTTCACCGGATTACCCTCATCATTAACAGTGAATGACGGGCAAATTAACTTTTGGTCGGTTTGCCATACTCGTAATCGTAATAGTCGTAACCGTAACCATACGAGTTGGCGGCTTTACGCACCACGGCGTTGAGGATCACACCTTTAATCTCAATACCGTTCTGGGCAAAGCGTTTGAAGCTGACATCCAGTTCTTTCGGCGTGTTGGTTTCAAAACGCGCCACCATCAGCGACGTACCGGCCAGTTTACCGATGATAGATGCATCAGTTACCGCCAGAATCGGTGGCGTATCAATCAACACCAGATCGTAGTTCTTGCTCGCCCAATCCAGCAGCTCACCCATGCGACGATGCATCAGCAGTTCAGACGGGTTTGGTGGCACCTGGCCGCGTGGCAGGAAGTCAAAACCGTACGCACCTTTCTGAATCAGTGCTGGGCTGAACTCGGTTTTGCCCGACAACACGTTGGACAGACCGGATTTGTTATCCGCTGACAGCAGTTCGTGGGTGTAACCGCGACGCATATCACCATCGATGAACAGTACGCGTTGGCCCGCTTTTGCTACCAGCGTTGCCAGGTTGGCACAGATAAAGGTTTTACCAATGCCTGGGCTCGCGCCGGTGATCATCAGGATGTTGTTTTTTGCTTCCATCATCGCGAAGTGCAGGCTGGTACGCAGGCTACGAATCGCTTCGATTGACAGGTCAGTAGGATTACCCAGCGCCAGCAACGTTTCGTGTGGATCGGTTTTCACCTTGTTGCCACGACGCGCCAGTGCTTCGGTATCTTTCTTACGTTGCCATTCTGACAGCGGCACGCTCGCATACACGTTCATGCCCAGCTCTTCCAGCTGTTCTGGATTCTCGATGCCGTGATGCAGCAGCGCTTTCATCAGAACCAGACCAACAGAAACCATCAGACCCAGAATCAGGCTCGCCGCGATGATCAACAGTTTCTTCGGTGCTACCGGGCTGTTGCCGGTTGCTGCGCCATCGATGATGCGCACATCACCCACGGTGCTGGCTTTACTGATACCCAGCTCTTGCTGACGGTTCAGCAACTGCATGTAGATTTCCTGACCAGACTGCACATCACGCGTCAGACGCAAGATCTCTTGCTGCGTTTGTGGCATCTGAGAAATCTTTTTGTTCAGCGTTGCCTGTTCATTTTCCAGCGTTTTGCGTTTTTCCAGCAAGGCGCGATAGGTTGGGTGATCTTTGGTAAACAGCTGAGACACTTCGGCTTCACGGAAGGTCAGTTCGTTCAACTGGCTCTGTACGCTGACAGAAGAATCCAGCGCAGATTTTGCTTCCAGCGACAGGTCAACCGACTCGTTCTGGCGACGGAAGGTATTCAGCTTGTCTTCCGCATCATCTAGTTTGCCGCGCACTTGCGGCAGCTGATTGCGCAGGAACTCAAGGCTCTTCTCCGCTTGCTCAGATTTACGCTCAACGTTCTGCAGCAGGTAGTTATTGACGATTTGGTTCAGCACTTTGCTGATCTGCTCTGGATCTTCACCCAGATATTCCAGTCCCAGCACGCCAGTGTCTTTGCCTTTGTCAGCAACGGTCAGGTTGGCCAGCACCGAGTTAATCGCCTGCAGCTCGTTCAGCTTGGTGACGCTGAAGCTGGTGCCTTCATCAGCATTAATGCCGCTTACCAGCATGGTCACTTCACCGTGCGTTTCCAGCTGACCGACTTTACCTTTGAACAGCTCATCACCATCCGCTGACACGGTGTACGAGTCAGGACCGGTCACTTCCAGTTCAACGGTGCGCTTATCGATGGTGCGTGGAATTTCCAGGCGGGAGATCGCGACAGTCGATGGCTTGTTGCCCATTAGGCGCGACAGACCTTTACCAATCACCGGGAAATAGTTCTGGGTGACAACGGTATCCAGACCCAGATCGTCAACGGTTTTACCGATAACCATACGTGATTCAAGAATCTGAATCTCGGTATCGGATGCCGGCGTTGGCGGCAGAATGCTGTCTAACTCATTCAGTACTGAGCTGGCATTCTTCTGCTCAACCTGCACTAACGCATCTGCGCTGTAGATTGGTGTAGCAAACAGTGTGTAGAGCGTCGCCACCAGCATGAAGAAGGCGGTAACGGCAACAATGATCCAGCGATGATCAATCAGCTGTCCCACAAGATGCGCCAGATCCCATCCATTCGAATCTTCCTTTGGCGCGGTCATAACCTTGTTTTTGATATTCATGGATAATCCCAACTATCGGCTTAATACGTTGACCCATTTCTGGGTAGCGTTTTCCAGTAACCCGTAGACCTCTTCAAAGGCCTCGCGACTTTTTTTGTACGGATCCGCAATTTCCTGCTGATTGAGCCAGTGGCCAAGCAGCATGGTTTTTCCGCGTGCGGCTGGATCGATGCGATTCACCTGCTCAACGTGGCGCTTTTCCATTACCAGAATCAGGTCATAGTCACGGCACATGCTGGCCGTTAACTGCTGTGCCTGATGACCATCGAGCGACACACCGTGATCGGCGGCCACATCGAGGGCTTTCTGGTCCGCCGGATAACCTTTCAGGGCACTGAGCCCTGCTGAGGCGATCCGGGTGTTTGGTAGCGCGCGCTTGAACAGACGCTCCCCGGTTGGGGAGCGGCAAATGTTGCCGACGCAGACGACTAACACGGACTTAATCATGGCGAACCCTTAGTTCGACCAGTTGCGGAAACGAAGCGCCGCGGAGCTGGCATCGTCAACACCTACGATGGTCGGCAGCAGGCTTGAAATCACACGGTTCCAACGGGTAAGTGGTGTAGCGGTGACATAGACGATGTCGTATGGCTCCAGTTGGAATTCGGTGCCCATCACCATCGATGCCGCATCTTTGGTATTCAACTGATAGATGTTGGCGATCTTGGTGCGGTTGGCGCCGCGAATCGGACGAATCACGAACACGCCGGTGGCATCAGAGGTGGTCTGATCCATACCCTGCGAGTTGCCCAGCGCTTCGGCCAGCGTCATGCCGCTGCGGTCCATCTTCAGCGTTGACTGCTGCTTCACTTCGCCCATTACGAAGACTTTGAGATCGTCGTTACGTGGCACGTAAAGGATGTCGCCCGGATAGAGCAGATGGTTTTGGCTCAGGTCGCCGTTTTGCATCAGCGCCTGCAACGAAAGACGTTGTTCTTTGCCGTTGTGCGTCAGCACCACGTTGCGCCAGTCAGCGTCGGCGGCTAAACCGCCTGCGGCGTTGACGGCATCCAGCACGGTCAGCGGCACGTTAGTGATCGCCTGTTGTCCGGAAGTGGTGACTGAACCGGTCACATAGGCTTTCTGTGAACGGAACGAGGCGACGTTAACGTCAACCTGCGGGCTTTCAATGAACTGTGCCAGACGACGCGCCACTTCGGTGCGGATCTCGGTGACAGTTCGGCCTGCTACGCGCACTTTACCGATGTACGGATAGAAAATAGTGCCATCCGCCTGCACCCAGTTACCGGTGTCGCTGGCGCTACGGTACTGACCGGCGGGTGTGGTCAACTCTGGGTGATCCCAGACGGTGACGTTCAGCACATCACCAACACCGATGCGGTATTCGTAGCTCTGAATTTCATTTTGCAGCATTGGGTTAGCCTGAGCGACTAACGGCTTCGGACGCATCTGTTCAACCAGACGCGGCGTCAGCGGGAAGACGTTGACATATTTGTCGATGTCATAGTTGCTATCCTGTTGCTCTATGACATCTTTTCCACTGGTGGAAAGGTGAGAACCCGGCTCAATGGTACATCCGGAGAGAAAAGTCGCGGATACCAGTAAAGGTATCAATTTAATTTTCATTATCATCTGATTCTTCGCTATCAGTTATTGATTGATAGAGGCGAAATCGCCCGCTGTGTAGCGTCTTACAAAAATGGAATATGACAGGTTAAACACTGAAACTGTGGGTCATTATTATGCGCTCCCTTGGTTTTATGTTGTCACCGAGTCTAAAGACGACATCAATTAAAATGGTTTATACAGACTCAATCAGTGCAGCTGTCTAATAACGACACACTCAGCACCCGCAGTTTTCAATCGGGGAAGTAATGCACTCCCCGACCTCGCTGTCTATCAATAGGCGCCATCGCGTTTCAGCACTACGCCAACCGTCTTAAACAGAATCGCAATGTCGTTCCACAGCGACCAGTTCTTGACATACCACGAGTCAAAATAGACGCGTGTTTCATAGTCAACGTCGTTACGACCGCTAACCTGCCACAATCCCGTCATGCCTGGTTTCGCCATCAGGTAATAATCGACATCACCGGCATAACGGCAGAGTTCATCTTCAATAACCGGGCGCGGACCCACCAGGCTCATATCACCACGTACTACGTTCCACAGCTGCGGCAGCTCATCCAGACTGGTTTTACGGATGAAATGACCGACTTTGGTAATGCGTGGGTCGTTCTTCAGTTTGAAATCTTTATCCCACTCGGCGCGCGCAACAGGATCGGTACGCAGTACCTCTTCCAGCACCTCTTTCGAGTTGATCACCATGGAGCGGAATTTCAGGCATTTGAACTTACGTCCGCCCAGACCCACACGTTCATGACCGTAAATCGGTGGTCCGCCATCGCGGCCAACCATAAAGCCGAGTACCAGCAACGCCGGTGACAGCGCCAGGATAATGCTCAGTGCGCCGACGATATCGAATGCACGCTTAAGGAAACGCGAAGTGCGCTTCGCCAGGTTGTTATTCACGCGCAGAATCATCACTTCATGGCTGAAGATATAAGCCATGTCGGTGCCATACAGCGGTACACCACGCAGCGTTGGGATCACGGAAACGGAACGGCAATTGTGCATCGCCAGCGTTTTCAGCCAGTGATCGCGGTGCTGGCTCTGTTCAAACTCCACCGCCACAATGAACTGGGTTTCGCTGTTGGTCAGCTGCCACAGCTCTTGTTCGTTGTGCAGCACTGGTACGCCAGAGATGCTGGCCTGCGGGCTGCTCTTATCGACATCGAAGAAGGCGATAACATCAAAGCCCATCACTTCTTCGCTCTGCAGCGCCTGCCAGGCTTCCTGCGCGTTGCGGCTGCTGCCGATGATGATGGTTTGCTTCTTCCACATACCGTAATGATTCAGCACACGTTTAGAGATGGCGCGCGCTAATGGAATCAGAATCAACGCCAGAACCCAGGTCGCTACCCAGACAAAGCGCGACATTTGCCATTGTGAAAGTGCTGAAATTGACAAATCAATGACAGAGAAAATAAGAATGGTACGAAAGATCTCTTTGAGCTCGAACCAGAATGGTTTGCGGTAAGTATAATGACGCAGGCGAACCCAGAACCAGCCTACGCAAATAACCGATAACGCAATGTGAGTAGCGATTTTTAAATGCAGGTATTTTTCAGATATATCTGCCAGTGGAGAATGGGTAAACGAATTAATCAACGCCATGGCAATAAACAATGCTGCGTTGAAACAAATTAAATCCGAGCACGCCAGTAAAATTTTGGTCAGAAGACTTTTATATGTAATTTCGTTATCGCGCATATTTAACTCTTTTATATTATTTCTTTAATCCCTAATGCCTCAACGCTGTTTAATAAACGAGCGAAACATTCACTGCATTTGTTGAGGCAATCTGCGGTAAATTCTCTGAGGCCAAATCAATTCTCACAATAGTAAGCAAGAGAATTGTGATTAATACCAACAGATTAGTCCGACTTCCCTTACCACAGTGGCAGACCGTTAAACCAAGAGAAAGGCGCTTCAGGCACGCTACCGCCCTTGGCTGTCGCTGCCAATACCGCTTTCATCATCCTAATTACAGCTTGTTTTATGCGGCATTTTTGCGCTAATTACTGGCCGTGGTCCGCGTGCGATCACAATTCGCAACATTAGAAGGCTAAGGAGCACGCTATTAACGACTTTGGCGCAGACATTTACTAACACGTTGCTATACTAGTTATTACTGGCTTGTTTACAAGTAGGCCCCGTCTTCCCTGCACTATTTTAGGAAAAAGACTACCAGCCATAAGTATTGATGCCAGCCCTTTCAGGCCATTCCTCTGCAAAATTCAGATTAATTCGATACTCAACGACGCAATAGGCTGCATTAAAAATGCACGTACTTGTCTGCTGAAAAAAAATAATAGCCGCCATCATTCAGGTGCAATTTTTATCCATACTTTCATCTTATCTGTGCAAATCGGCAATCAGGGTTATTCTTCTTGCCTGGCAACACCGTGCATTGACCGCGTTAGCCGCTATTTGTAGGCTTTATGCCATTTCACTATCATCAGATTAAGCGCATGACACAGACATTAAGGTGATTAACACATGTTGGAGTGGATCATTGATCCGTCGCTCTGGGCCGGATTAGTAACGCTAATCGTTCTGGAGCTGGTGCTGGGCATTGATAACCTGGTTTTCATTGCCATCCTCGTAGAAAAGTTGCCGCCAAAGGAACGCGACCGTGCGCGCATTATCGGTCTGCTACTTGCACTGGTGTCGCGTTTAGCGCTACTCGCCTCACTTTCCTGGCTGGTTACGCTGACAAAACCGCTGTTCACTCTGCTGAATCATGGGTTCAGCGCCCGCGATCTGCTGCTGCTGTGCGGCGGCTTCTTTCTGCTTTATAAAGCCACCACCGAGTTAAACAGCCGTCTGGAAGGGGCTGACGAAGAAACTGGTCAAAATAAGAACGGTGCTAAATTCTGGCCAGTGGTGGCGCAAATAGTGGTGCTGGACGCCATCTTCTCGCTGGACTCGGTCATTACCGCCGTTGGCATGGTCAATGAGTTGCCGGTGATGATGGCGGCAGTAACGGTGGCAATACTGCTGATGCTATTGGCGAGTAAGCCGCTGACGCGTTTCGTCAACGGCCATCCGACCATTGTGATTCTCTGCCTGAGCTTCCTGCTGATGATCGGCTTCAGTCTGGTGGCCGAAGGGTTAGGCTTTATTATCCCGAAAGGTTATCTCTACGCGGCGATTGGATTCTCCATCGTCATCGAGATACTCAATCAGCTGGCGATGTTTAATCGCCGTCGCTTCCTCACTGCCGGACGCCCGCTGCGTCAGCGCACTTCAGAAGCCGTATTGCGTATTCTGCGCGGCGAAGCGCAGCGTGCGGAGCTTGACGCCGATACCGCGTCACTGGTAGCCGACGGCGAGGAAGGTGCACTCTTCAATCGCCAGGAACGCCGCATGATTGCCCGCGTTTTGGGGCTTGGCCAGCGTCAGATTAATAGCATCATGACCTCGCGCCATGACGTTGAGCATATCGATTTGACTGAAGATCCAGCGGAGATTATGGCGAAGCTCGATCGTAATCAGCACACGCGCATTCTGGTTACCGAACAGGGCCGCGACCCACTTGGCGTGGTGCACGTGATTGATTTGCTGCATCAATCGTTGCACAGCAAATCACTGGATTTACGCTCGCTGATTCGCCAGCCGCTGATATTTCCTGAGCGCGTCACCTTATTGCAGGCGCTGGAGCAGTTCCGCAATGCGCGCACCCACTTCGCCTTTGTGGTGGATGAGTTTGGTTCGGTGGAAGGCGTGGTCACGCTAAGCGATCTGATGGAAACCATCGCCGGCAATCTGCCGATTGAAGGGGAAAAAGTTGATGCGCGCTATGATATTCAAGTGCTGCCAGACGGAGGATGGGTGGCAAACGGTCATATGCCATTAGAGGATTTAGCCGTCTATGTGCAGCTGCCGCTGGATGAGAAGCGCAATTACCACACGCTGGCGGGATTGCTGATGGATAGCCTGCAACATGTGCCGCAGGAAGGCGAAGAGTTACAGATCGGCGATTATCTATTGCGTACGTTGCAGGTAGAAAACCATCGCGTGCAGAAGGTTGAGATAGTGCCGATCGCATTGTAATCAACCAGGTCGCCATAAATGGCGACCCTACGGGATTTACAGCGATGGGGAGGCAGGATAATGCATTGCGGCTGCAGCGCGGATGTTAAGGCGACATCCCATCTCGCTGAGCGAGTGAGGGATTCCAGGGCGAGCCGCATGGATGCGGCGAGAGGTGGCGCTGAGCAGGAGCGAATCGCCACCGGTCCGTCAGGAATCGTGAACGAGTGAAGGCACCGCGCAGCGGCGAGCTGGGCTGGCGCAAGGCCCGGGAGTGCAGAGGGCGCGGCCAGGCGCTCTCTGCTCGGTCGCCGCACGAAGATGCTGCAACTGCCCCACTTCGCGGCGAACGAAAGTCGCTCTGCGCTTAACTGTTCGGCATTTCGCCCTGAATGGCGACCTTACGTTAAGGTTTCGCCGGTTGCTGGCGATCCAGCCACTGATTCAGGCGCGACTTCGCTTCACTTTGCAGTTGCTGACGCACCACGTCATCCACTGGTAATGAGTACTGCAGATTATTCCAGCCACCGTACATGCGTAGCGGAATAGTTTGCTGGTTCAGCAGAGCAGCTAATTTGTCGTCGCCCTGCCAGCCGCGCAGCATCATATTAATGGTGACGTCGAGCTGCTGTTTAACCATATCGACATTGCCTTTGGTCTGCACCGCCAGACGACTGTTGCCGCCCTGCAGATCCGGTAAGCTGAAAATGCCCTGTTTAAGCGTAACGCGTCCACTCAACTGCTGAATGCCCTGATCGTCGGGCTGATCGTTGGTGACACGATTACTGACGCGCGCCACCGCACGTCGCACCATCTGTTGCAGATTCAGCTGTGAAAGCTGCAAGTTGGTGGCTTCGAGGTCCGCACTGCCCTGCCAATTGCGTTTTGCCTCTTCAATGCTTAATCCCGCTCCGCTGATATCGCCTTTCAGCGAAACGGTACCTTGCAGCGTCTCTGGCAGTTCTAAAGCTTTCAGCAATGGCGCAATGGCGATGTTATCCAGCTCAGGCTGGAACGCCACTTGCGTTACCGGTTTACGAATATCTACCGAGCCGGGCACCGAGAAATGCCCTTCGCCGAATTTGCCTTGCAGCTTACTCAACGTCATCAAACCCTGCTGATTGCTGCCGTCGAGCTGCAAATTGGTCAGCGTCAGGCCGCGCCACACGCTGTTATCTGCGGTGAGGTTGAGCGTCAAATCCAGCTGATTCAGCGGCGAGTCGCTGTTGTCACGCATACGCGGCTCAGCAATCACCGGCGTGCTGGTCACGTTAGCCTGCTGCGGCGCGCTGTTATCCGTCGACGGTGCATTCGCCATCAACGCGTCGATATTCAAACTGGTAGCATGCAGCGCCAGATTTAGCTGCTGTGGAAGCGCCAAACGTCCATCGGCGCTGCCTTCCAGTGCGCTGTCATTGGCGGTGAGCTGCATCTTCTGTAAGGAGAAATGCTGATTGTCACCGTTCCATTCCCCCTGACCGCTCAAGGTGCCTTTTATCCCCTGCGTCGGCAGATTGGCACCGTCGATGGCGTAATTCATCTCATCCAACTGTCCGACTAAACGATGCGGATACTGCGCCACATTCATTTGCCCTTTGAGATTGACGCTGACATTGCGCTGATTACGCGAAATTCGGGTAGCCAGATTGATGCTGGCCTGTTTGCTGGCATCCTGATCGAGGTTGAGATTGAGGTCGCGGAAATTGTATTCATCGCCGCCTGGCTGCTGCCAAATCAGCAAACTATCGGCAAGACGCAATTTGCCGATGTTGAATGACCAGCCGTTATTGCTGCTGCTCACCGGCTCGGCATCACCCGGACCCACCGGCGCACCGGTCGGTTTTTGCGCTGCACTGTCTGGCGTTACGCGAATGATGGCGTTTTTCAGCATCACCTGGCTGACGCTCAGCTGATGCGACAACAGCGGCCAGAGATTGACATCCAGCCGCATATTGTCGGCGGTGACCATTGGCTGCGTGGCGCCCGGCGCGGTCAGACTCATACGCCCGGCGAGAATGCTGAGCTGCGGCCAGACGTGCCAGCGCAGATCGCCGCCAACCTGAAGCTGATAACCACTGCGCTGCTCTACCTGCTGTACCATATAGGTACGAAAGTCGTTGGGATTGACCAGCAACACCAATGCCGTCATGCCCGCTACGACCACCACTAACAGGATGGCCAGCGTAGTTATCACTCTTCTCATCAATTCCTCATTGCCGTCATACTTCAAGTTGCCGCAGCGTTGGCTGCGCTCGCTCACCCCAGTCACTTACTGATGTAAGCTTCCGGGGATTTACTCGCTTGCCGCCTTGCTGCAACTCGAATTATTTTGGCAAGCATTAGTTTTAGTCAGTCTTTGTCGATACGGCTGGCATCCGCGCCCTGCTGACCACGATATTTGGCATCTTCGCGACGGTTATACGGTCGCGCAGCCGGGCCCGACAACGGCTCAAAGCTCAAAGCACCAATTAACATGCCTGGACGCAGCGCCAGCGGCAGTTTGCCTGAGTTATAGAACTCCAGCACGATGCGGCCTTGCCAGCCCGGATCGATACGGTGCGCCGTGACGTGCACCATCAAACCCAGGCGCGCCAGCGAAGAGCGGCCATCCAGCCAGCCGACCAGATCGTCGGGAATGGTGACCGATTCCAGCGTCACCGCCAGCACCAGTTCGCCAGGATGCAGGAAAAAGGCTTCGCCTTCCGGCAGCACAATCTCATCGCTCATGACGCGGTCCAGCGCAGCACTGACTTCGTGCTTAGGACCACTCAAATCAATAAACGCCGCCGTGTGGCCGCTAAAGGTGCGGAACTGGTTGCCGAGGCGCACATCCACCGTGGCGCCATTAATGCGTTCCACCGGCGGGCGCGGCTCAATCGCCAACTTTCCGTTGTCCAGCCAGGCTTCAATATCGCGATCGCATAATCTCATCGCAGGTACTCCATGAATTAAGTGTAGCGAATGGCTACGACAGCGCGTCACGCCGGGGCGGACGCCATGTCGTTAAAGATACTGATTAATCTTGGCCTTGAGGATATCAATCGCGATACGGTTTTTTCCGCCGCGCGGCACAATGATGTCAGCGTACTGCTTGGAAGGTTCAATAAATTGCAGGAACATCGGACGCACGGTCTTCTGATACTGGCTCATCACCGAATCCATTGAGCGGCCGCGCTCATTCACATCGCGTTTCATGCGACGCATCAGGCAGATATCCAGCGGCGTATCGACGAAGATGGAGAAGTTCATCTCCTGGCGCAGGCGCGCGTCGGTTAACAGCAAGATGCCTTCAAGGATGATGACTTTCTTCGATTTGAGATGAATACAATCGCTGGTGCGGGTGTGCTCAACATAGCTGTAAACCGGCAGCTCAATTTCCTGGCCGGCTTTCAACGCGCGCAGGTGCTGCAACAACAGATCATGATCCATCGCACTCGGATGGTCATAGTTGGTTTTCACCCTCTCTTCCATGGTGAGGTGGCTCTGATCTTTATAGTAGGCATCTTCGGGGATCACACCGATATGCTCGTCACCGACCTGGTCACGGATTTCACGATAGAGCGTGCTGGCGATAAGACTTTTTCCGGATGCGGATGCACCTGCGATGCCAACGATCACGCACTGATGAGACTTGTCAGTCATACTTTTTTAAGACCTGATAACTGGAGCCTGCCTAAGCCGAAGCTGCAACGGGCCGAATGAGAGGGTTAGTTGGCGGCAATTATAGGTATTTCACCGGTTTGATGCCAGAGAAATGGGCCAACGGCTTTTCAGAATATCCCCTTTTGCAGCCAGACGCTTAATCGATACACTGTTCATCTGCCAACACTGTAGCTGGCGTTGGCACTCCGAATGTAGCCGCAAGGAAAAGTATGAGCTGGAAAACCCTGACCTATTTTGGCGACAGCATGTTGCTGATCCCGACTGCGGTAATCATCGCGCTGGTATTGCCATGGAAAAGCGACAACCGCCAAACCGTCTGGTATTGGGTGCTGGCGTTTGGTCTGGCTGGCCTGGTGGTGAGCGTCTCAAAAATACTGTTTCTCGGCTTTGGCATTGGTAGCGCCAGATTCAACTTCACCGGCTTCAGCGGACACAGCGCGATGTCAGCCACGCTCTGGCCGGTGATGATGTGGCTGATCTCAGGTCGCTGGTCGCCGCGCTGGCGTCTGTTTACCATTGGTATCGGCTATCTGATCCCGTTGATGGTCGGCCTTTCACGTTTGGTGATTCACGCGCACTCAAAAAGCGAAGTGCTGGCGGGCCTGATGCTCGGTTTCACGCTCAGCACCGCATTCCTGCTGACACAGCGCCGCACTTCGCTGAAGGGCTTTAGTCTGCCGCAAATTGGCGTTGCGCTGCTGGTGCCGCTGCTGCTGCTGGGCCATGGTCGCGTCGCCACCACACAACAATTCCTTGAGCGCTTCTCTGCCAATCTTGCCGGCTTAGAAAAGCCTTATACCCGCGCCGATCTTTTTCGCTAACACCGTTTGGCCCTTTGCGCGCAAAGGGCCAATCAATTCAGTGAATAACGACTTAAATGCAATTCCCGGCAGAAATCTCAAACAGATGTGCTAGCATGCGAAATAGTGATTGATTGGCGCATTTTCCATCGTGAATCAGGTGCGCGCAGCTGGATTCTTGCATGACCCTCGAAATATTGACTTCACGAGAAAGACCACACCGAATATGGCTCAATGCCTTGCTCATTGGCGGGCTCACTTTTCTACTGACGCTATTTTGTCTGGAACTGATTGTTGTCAGCGGACGTATTTCACCGCTTTGGTACTCCACCGCGCTAATGACGGTGATCGTGTTTCGTGCGCACTCCAGACACGTTCCCTTGCTGCTGTTTGCTTGCGTGATGGGTACCGCGCTGGCCAATCTGATCATTATTGGTCCCGCGCTCAGCAATATTAAGTTCGCCATCCTGAATATGGTGCAGGCGATTCTGGGCGGCGTGATGCTGCGCGCCCTGCTCGATCGCCGCGCCCCGCTCAATTCGTTACTCGACTGGGTGCGCTTTGCCCTGTGCGCCGGTCTGATTGCGCCGCTGCTCGGCGGCGTGGTGGCATTGTGGATGCTGCATGTCGGTAGCAGCGCGTCACTGCCCTTCTTCTCGACCTGGGTGATTTCTGAAGTGATCGGCGTGCTGGCATTTGGTCCGGTATTATTACTGTGGCCGAATAAACCGCTGCGCCAGATTTTAACGCCAGGCCGACAGCTGGAAACCTGCCTGACGCTGTTTGGCACGCTACTCGCCAGCTATTTATCGCTGCGTTTTCTGCCGTGGCCCTTCACCTTTATTGTGGTGATCCTGTTCTGGTGTGCGGTGCGGCTGCCAAAATTTGAAGCCTTTCTGCTGTTCTTCCTCAATGCCAGTTTTATCTCGATTCTGCTCGCCTTTAATTTGGTCAACCTGGCGCAAAACGGCATGCTGCTCGGCCAGGTCAGTACCTGGCTGCCGTTCCTGTTGGTGCTGCTGCCAAGCCACGTGATGGCGCTGGTGATGGACGCCTTCCAGCGCGAAAAACATCACATCAGCGAGAGCGAAACCCGCTTCCGTAACGCCATGGAATACTCCGCGATCGGCATGGCGCTGGTTGCGCCGAATGGTGGCTGGCAGCAGGTCAATCAGTCGCTGTGTCAGACGCTGGGCTTTCCGGCCGATGAACTGAAAAAGCTCACTTTCCAGCAAATTACCCATCCCGACGATCTCAACAGCGATTTGCAGCAGCTGGAACGATTGGTGGCCGGTGAAATCATGACCTACACCATGGAGAAGCGCTATTTCCGCAAGGATGGCGAGATCGTCTGGGCGCGCCTGACGGTTTCGATGGTGCGCGACGCCGCGCAACAGCCGCACTACTTCATCGCCCAGATCATCGATATCTCCGAGCTGAAGCAGAGCGAGCAGGTCAATCGCCGCCTGATGGAACGCATCACGCTGGCAAACGAAGCCGGCGGCATCGGCGTGTGGGAGTGGAATCTGCTGACCGGTGAAATGCTGTGGGACAAGCGCATGTACGAGCTGTTTGGCTTAGGTCCGCATCAAACGCCCACCTACGATCTGTGGGTGCATCTGCTTGATCCCGCTGAACGGGAAACCGCCGCGCTGGTGGTGCAGCAAGCCATCGAACGCCGCAGCGCTTTCCAGCTGGAGTACCGCATCAATTTGCCGGAAGGCCCGCGCTATGTGCGTTCTGAGGCCAACCGCATCCTGAGTCAGGATGGGCAGATTGAACGTATGCTCGGCATCTGTCAGGACATCACGCCGCTGCGCGCGCTGAATGAAGCGCTGTTCCAGGAAAAAGAGCGCATGGCGATCACCCTCGATTCCATCGGCGAAGCGGTGATCAGTACCGATGATGAAATGCGCGTTACCTTTATGAATCCGGTGGCCGAAACGTTGAGCGGCTGGCCGCAGGAAAAAGCCGCAGGCGTGCCGATTACCGAGCTTCTCAACATCACTCGCGGCGTAAGTGGGCCGCGTGTGGACAATCTGTTGCTGTGCCAGCTGCCTGGCGAAAAAATCTCCCCCGATCTCGATGAAGAGCTGGTGCTGCACACGCCAGATGGCACGCGCGTCGAGATTCATTACAGCATTACGCCGCTGAAAACCCTGACCGGTGCCAGCATCGGCGCGGTAATGGTTATTCAGGATGTCAGTGAATCGCGCAAGGTAATGAAGCGTCTGAGCTACAGCGCCTCACATGACATGCTGACGCGCCTGCCAAATCGTCACAGCTTCGAGCAGCGTTTAAAGCAGTTGGTGAACGATGCGGCGGCCAATAATAGCCATCACGTATTGGTGTTTATCGATCTGGATAAATTCAAAGCGGTAAATGATACCGCTGGCCACGCCGCCGGTGATGCATTGCTGCGCGAACTGGCAGAGCTGATGCCGCATCATCTGCGCAGCAGCGATATGCTGGCGCGTTTGGGCGGCGACGAGTTTGGCGTGTTGCTGCCAAATTGCGAAGTGGATCAGGTGCGCGACGTGGTGCAGCGCATCGTCAGCGCAGTGAGCGAATACCGTTTTATGTGGCAGGATCAGCCTTATCACGTTGGCGCGAGTGCCGGCATCACGCAAATTGATCAACGCAACTGCATCAGCAATGTGGTGATGTCACAAGCCGATGTCGCCTGTTACAGCGCAAAACACGCGGGCCGTGGTCAGTATCACGTTTATCAAGAAGTACAGATGTAATCTGCCACGTCTGCCCATTGCCAGCCCGCGCTGGCTGCGCTAAAGTCGCCCCCTTTTTTCCGGCATGGGGGATAAATATGTTTATCGGATTCGATTACGGCACAGCAAACTGCTCAATTGCGGTCAGCGATAATGGCACGCCGCGCCTGCTGACACTGGAGAATGGTCAGCGCCTGCTTCCCTCCATGATTTGTGCACCAACACGCGAAGCGATCAGCGAATGGCTGCATCGCCATCATCAGGTTCCAACGCCAGACAGCGAAGGCACCGCCTTATTGCAGCGTGCGCTGCGTTATAACCGCGAAGAAGATATCGACGTCACGCCAGGCAGCGTGCAGTTCGGTTTGACTGCGCTGCAGCAATACATGGTCGATCCCGAAGAAGTGTGGTTTGTGAAGTCACCAAAATCCTTCCTCGGCGCTAACGGCCTGAAGCCGCAGCAGATCGCTTTCTTTGAAGATCTGGTGTGCGCCATGATGCTGCACATTCGTCAGCAAGGTGAAACTCAGCTCGATCGCCCGATTGAGCAAGCGGTAATTGGTCGCCCGATTAACTTCCAGGGTTTAGGCGGTGAAGAGGCTAACCAGCAGGCGCAAGGCATTCTGCTGCGTGCAGCACAGCGCGCCGGTTTCCGTGATGTCGAGTTCCAGTTTGAGCCGGTAGCGGCAGGCCTGGATTTTGAAGCTACGCTGCAGAAAGAGACGCGCGTATTGGTAGTGGATATCGGCGGCGGTACCACCGACTGCTCGATGCTGCTGATGGGCCCGGAATGGCGTCACAAAACCGATCGCCGTGAAAGTTTGCTCGGCCACAGCGGATGCCGCGTGGGCGGAAACGATCTCGACATTATGCTGGCGTTCAAAACCTTGATGCCGCTGCTGGGCCTCGGTGGCAATACGCAGAAAGGCACCGCGCTGCCTGCGCTGCCGTGGTGGAATGCGGTCGCAATCAACGATGTTCCGGCGCAAAGCGACTTCTATTCTGCGGCCAGCGGCAAACTGCTGCGCGATTTGATCCGCGATGCCGAACACGGTGACAAAGTGGCGCACCTGCTGAAAGTGTGGCAGCAGAAGCTGAGCTATCGTCTGGTACGTGCGGCGGAAGAGAGCAAGATTGCGCTGTCGGAGGTGAAAGAGACCGACGCCTCGCTGGCGTTTATCGCCACCCAATTGCAGGCGCAGATCAGCGCAGCACAGCTGGAAGAAGCAATTAACCAGCCGCTGGAACGGATTCTGGAGCAAGTGCATCTGGCGCTTGCCACCTGCGAAACCAAGCCAGAAGTGATTTACCTCACCGGCGGTAGCGCACGTTCGCCGGTGCTGCGCGCCGCACTGCAGCAGGCGCTGCCCGATACGCCAATTGCCAGCGGCGATGACTTCGCCTCGGTGACCGCCGGCCTCGCCCGCTGGGCCGAAGTGATGTTCAGATAGTTCCCTCTCCCGCTTGCGGGAGAGGGTTAGGGTGAGGGACAGAACGCACGGTACGATTTTCCCCTCACCCTGCCCTCTCCCAAAAGGAGAGGGAAAAGCCAAAGATTCTGGCAGATTAGAAATTCACGTTCGCACTGATCCCGCCTACAAACGCATCTTTCACTTCACTCACCGCACCCGGCGCCACCACATATTGCAGGTTCGGACGCAGCTGCAGCCATTTGGTCAGCTGGGCGTTGTAGTAGATCTCATAGTTGTACTCTGAGCCATCCTGAATTGGCAGATAGGTTGGGCTGTTGAAGTCCGTCTCGCCGTTAGCGTTGTTTTGCTCACGCAAAGAACGCGTGTAAGCGCTGTTAACGTGAATACGCGCTGCACCGACACCAATCTCATCCTGTGGACGCGCATCAAACGGCCCTTTCCAGGTGAAGCTCACAGACTGATAGTTATCGGTTTTCGAGGTTTTGTGGTCGTTCATCACCGCTTGTACGGTTACGCCCAAGCCACGGCTGGCATCGCCACCTTGTGCCGTCAACTGCTGTTGCAACAGCACGTAGCCGCCATAAGCATGATCCTGGCTTTGATACGCGCCATCGCGCCAGCTGCCGTAGTTGTCGCCATTCGCCGAAGAGTAGTAATAACCGATGCGGTAATTACCCGGCAGCTTGTCTGCGCCTAACGTCGGTTTCCAGCCCAACTCTACCGGCACCATATTGCCTTCGGAGTTGCTGGTATCCAGGCGGAAGCCATCGCCGCGATCGTAGTTGGCACTGTTCTGGTTATAGAAACCGACCTGGAAGAATACCTCAGGCGTGATATTCACCTTCACGCGACCGCCCCATTGGGAAACCGGCCAGTTGAACCAGCGATCGCCACGCCAGTTCCCTGCCTGGCCGCTACCAAACGCCAGGTTCTGGAACTTACTGTCAAAGTTATCGAAATCTTCGCCAACGGTCACACGACCCGCTTTCAGGTTCACGGTGTTATCGAACAGACCCTGGCTCAACCAGAATTGGGTTAAGCGCCAGGTTTGGCCGCGTCCGTACACTTCCTGAGGTGATGACAACATGCCAGTACGAGAATCGCCGACCTGATCGGCGATGTTCTGACCATTACGATCGGTAATCGTCACCTGGAATTGGGCATCCTGCCAGTTGAGCAGTTTTTCCAGGTCGAAGTTAGCGCCAAACGCCCACTGATCGCTGTAGCGCATGGTGGTGTTGGTATCGGCACCTCCTGCCAGGTTGGAGCCGGTTTCCATGGTGTAGTTAACGTCGAATTTAATGCCGTCATTTTCCAGCTGCGTTCGGTAACCGCCCCAATCACCAAACATATATGGAGAGTCGTAACTGAAAGCATCAGCGGCCAGCGCAGATGCACTCAGCATCGCAAACATCAGGGTTCCCGCTGCCAGGCGGGGTAAATGCTGCACTGCTTCTTTTCTGTTCATGATGGTTATTCTTATATGAAGTTACTGGAATGGATCGAACAGAGGATAGTGCTGAGGATTTGGCAATTTTTGCAAATATGTGCGCAGTTTACCGCAGGTTGATAGTGCGTTAGCGCAATTGTGACGCCAGTCGATGATTGAAAATCTTTTGGCTAAAATGGCATTTTTTGTGAGGCAGAGCAGGAAAAAGGCGGGACGCCGCAGCGTCCCTGAAAACATTACAGTTTGCTGGCGCTCGCCAGCTCTTCGATCTCTTGCTTGCTGAGTTCCAGATGAGTAGCTTTCACCAGCTCATCCAGTTGCTCCAGCGAAGTGGCACTGACAATGGGCGCGGTAATGCTTGGGCGCGCAATCTGCCACGCCAGCGCAACCTGCGTTGCTGAAACATCGTGCGAGGCGGCGACATCTTCCAGCGCTTCAACGATGCGCTTGCCGCGTTCATTCAGATATTTATCCACGATACCCTGCCCGCGCTTACTTTTGCTGGCATCTTCCGGCTTTTTGTACTTACCGCTGAGGAAGCCGCTGGCCAGCGAATAGTAGTTAATCACGCCGAGGCCATTTTTCACCGCGACCTGCTCCAGACCGCTTTCGTACTCCTGACGATCGTAGAGATTGTATTCCGGCTGCAGCGTTTCATAGCGTGCCAGGCCGTGCTGCTTGCTCACATCCAGCGCTTCCTGCAGACGTTTAGCGTTGTAGTTAGACGCGCCAATCGCACGCACTTTGCCCTCTTTGATCAGCGAATCAAAGGCTTTCAGCGTGTCTAGCAGCGGCGTGGTTTCATCATCGCGGTGCGCCTGGTAGAGATCGATAACGTCGGTTTGCAGGCGACGCAGTGAATCTTCCACCGCCTGACGAATGTAAGCCGGTTTAAGGCCGGTTTTCTCTGGTGACAGCTCCATGCCGACTTTGGTGGCCAGCACGATGCTGTCGCGCTTGCCGCTTTTCTTCAGCCATTTACCGATGATGGTTTCCGATTCGCCACCTTCATTACCCGGCGCCCAGCGCGAATAAACGTCGGCGGTATCGATGAAGAACAAGCCCTTCTCCACCAGCGCATCAAGCAGTGAAAACGAGGTTTTCTCATCCACCGTCCAGCCAAACACGTTGCCGCCAAAGGTGAGACGGGGAACTTCGATACCGCTGTCGCCAAGCTGGCGGAGTTTCTGTTGACTCATTTTGTTCTCCTTATTCAAACGAGACAGGTCTGCTATTGAGCTTAGCAAAGGAAATGGTCGCGCTTATGCGTATTGCTGGCAGAATATTTACAGAATATGAATACTTACCTTCGACAGGGCGATATTCTTATTTCCTTCAATTTTTGCCCGATCCGGGCGACTACAATCATTCGTTTGCGTAGTGGCATTTTTATTACGCACCTTGGGAATACGAAACCGCTGGAGAGCACACACCTTGATGAACCGTCGACTAA
Source organism: Enterobacter sp. Sphag1F (assembly GCF_014193275.1). NCBI lineage: Bacteria > Pseudomonadati > Pseudomonadota > Gammaproteobacteria > Enterobacterales > Enterobacteriaceae > Enterobacter > Enterobacter sp. Sphag1F. The sequence continues at coordinate 765,243 of NZ_JACHZD010000001.1, forward strand.
AAACAAGCTTGCTGGCCGTAGCCGTGATTGCCGTATTGGCTGGCGGATATTACTGGTGGCAACATCCAGCGGAACCGAATAAACAGACGCAGGCTGAAGGTCAGCAGCAGCGTGGACGCGGCGCAGGCGGCAAACGCCCCTTAGCGCCGGTGCAAGCCGCCGCTGCCACAACAGAAAGCGTGCCGTATTTCCTCAGTGGCCTCGGTACCGTCACCGCCGCCAATACCGTCACCGTGCGCAGCCGTGTTGATGGGCAACTGATGGCGCTGCACTTCCAGGAAGGACAGCAAGTGGCCGCTGGCGCTTTGCTGGCGGAAATCGATCCGCGTCCTTATCAGGTGGCGTTAACCCAGGCGCAGGGCCAGCTGGCAAAAGATCAGGCCACACTCGCCAATGCGCGCCGCGATCTCAGTCGTTATGAAAAACTGGCAAAAACCTCGCTGGTGTCACAGCAGGAACTCGATACGCAACGTTCGCTGGTGAGCGAAACGCTTGGCACCATTAAAGCCGATGAAGGCAACGTCGCCAGCGCCCAGCTCAATCTGACTTACAGCCGCATTACCGCGCCGATTGGTGGACGCGTCGGCTTGAAGCAGGTTGATGTCGGCAACTACATCACGTCCGGCGATACCACCGGTTTAGTAGTGATCACCGAAACGCACCCGATTGACGTGGTGTTCAGCGTCGCCGAGAACAACATCAGCCAAATCCTCAAGGCGCAGAAAAGCGGACAGCCGCTGATCGTCGAAGCCTGGGATCGCAGCAACAAAACGCTGCTGACCAGCGGCACGCTGTTGAGTCTCGACAACCAGATTGATGCCACCACTGGCACCATCAAGCTCAAAGCGCGTTTCAGCAACGAAGATGATTCGCTGTTCCCGAATCAGTTTGTCAACGCGCGTCTGAAAGTCGATACCTTGCAGGATGCGGTGGTGATCCCGACCGCCGCGCTGCAGATGAGCAACGACGGTCACTTTGTCTGGGTGGTCAACAGCGACAACAAAGTGAGCAAGAAACGCGTTACCGCTGGGTTGCAGGACAGCCAGAAAGTGGTGATCAGCGCGGGCCTTGAAGCAGGCGATCGCGTGGTGACCGACGGGCTGGATCGTCTGACGGAAGGCGCCACTGTTGAAGTGGTGGCACCGCAAAGTGCCGCGACACACAGCACGCGCGCTGCGCAGCCTGCACGCGGAGAGCGTCAATAATGCAGGTGATGCCTCCTGACAGCAGCGGTGGACCTTCGCGCCTGTTTATTCTGCGCCCCGTCGCCACCACGCTGCTAATGATCGCCATTCTGTTAGCCGGCGTGCTCGGCTACCGTTTTCTGCCGGTTTCCGCTCTGCCTGAAGTCGATTACCCGACCATTCAGGTGGTTACGCTTTATCCCGGCGCCAGTCCCGATGTCGTGACCTCCTCGATTACCGCGCCGCTGGAACGCCAGTTCGGCCAGATGTCCGGCCTGAAGCAGATGTCGTCGCAGAGTTCGGGCGGCGCTTCCGTGGTGACATTGCAGTTTCAGCTGACGCTGTCACTGGATGTTGCCGAGCAGGAAGTGCAGGCGGCGATCAACTCCGCCACCAACCTGCTGCCTAACGATCTGCCGAATCCGCCGGTTTACAGCAAAGTGAATCCGGCCGATCCGCCGATCATGACGCTCGCCGTTACCACCACCAGCATGCCGCTCACGCAGGTGCAGGACATGGTGGAAACGCGCGTGGCGCAGAAAATTTCCCAGGTTTCGGGCGTGGGTTTAGTGACGCTGTCGGGCGGACAACGCCCTGCGGTGCGCGTGAAGATGAACACCCAGGCGCTGGCCGCGCTCGGCCTGACCAGCGAATCGGTGCGCACCGCTATTACCAACGCTAACGTCAACTCGGCGAAAGGCAGCCTCGACGGCCCAACGCGCTCGATTACGCTGTCGGCCAACGACCAGATGACCTCGGCGGAAGATTATCGCAAGCTGATCATCAGCTATAACAACGGCGCGCCGGTGCGACTGGGCGATGTCGCCACCATTGAACAAGGTGCCGAGAACAGCTGGCTCGGCGCCTGGGCGAACCGTCAGCAGGCAATTGTGCTCAACGTGCAGCGCCAGCCCGGCGCCAACATCATCGCCACCGCCGATAATATCCGCGCCATGTTGCCCGGTTTAACCGCCACGCTGCCGAAATCGGTGGATGTGAAACTGCTTACCGATCGTACCACCAACATCCGCGCTTCGGTCAGCGATACCCAGCACGAACTGATGCTGGCGATGGCTTTGGTGGTGATGATCATCTACCTGTTCCTGCGTAACGTCCCGGCGACCATCATTCCCGCTGTCGCCGTGCCGCTGTCGCTGATCGGCACCTTTGCCGCGATGTATTTCCTCGGCTTCTCAATCAACAACCTGACGCTGATGGCACTGACCATCGCCACCGGCTTTGTAGTCGATGATGCCATCGTGGTGATCGAGAACATCTCGCGCTATATCGAAAAAGGTGAAAAGCCGCTGACGGCGGCCCTGAAAGGCGCGGGCGAGATTGGCTTCACCATTATCTCCCTCACCTTCTCGCTGATTGCGGTGCTGATCCCGCTGCTGTTTATGGGCGATGTGATTGGCCGCCTGTTCCGCGAATTCGCGGTGACGCTGGCGGTGGCGATTTTGATTTCCGCCGTAGTATCGCTGACGCTGACGCCGATGATGTGCGCCCGCATGTTAAGCGCCGAATCGCTGCGCAAGCAGAACCGCTTCTCGCGCGCCAGCGAAGCGATGTTTGACCGCGTTATTGCCAGCTACGGACGCGGCTTAACGCGCGTGCTGTTGCATCCGTGGATCACCTTGTCGGTGGCGCTCAGCACCTTGCTGATCACCGTGTTGCTGTGGATCGTCATCCCCAAAGGCTTCTTCCCGCAGCAGGATAACAGCATCATTCAGGGCACCTTGCAGGCGCCGCAGTCGGTTTCTTACGCCAACATGGCGGAGCGCACGCGTGATGTCGCTTCGATCATCATGAAAGATCCGGCGGTGCAGAGCATGACCTCGTTTGTCGGCGTCGATGGCACCAACGCCGCGCTCAACAGCGCGCGCCTGCAAATCAACCTCAAGCCGCTGAATGAGCGTGACGATCGTATTCCGGCGGTGCAGCAGCGCCTGCAACAGGCGTTAGCTAAAGTGCCGGGCATTTCGCTGTGGCTGCAGCCAGTGCAGGATTTGACCATTGATACCCAAGCCAGCCGCACGCCGTATCAGTTCACGCTGCAATCTGGCTCGCTCGAGTCGCTGAGTTTGTGGGTGCCGAAACTGCTGGAGCAACTGAATACGCTGCCGCAGCTGCGTGACGTCAGCAGTGACTGGCAGGATCAAGGTCTGGAAGCTTTTGTACGTGTCGATCGTGACAGCGCCAGCCGCCTGGGCATCAGCATGGCCGATGTCGATAACGCGCTGTATAACGCTTTTGGTCAGCGGTTGATCTCCACCATTTACACCCAGGCCAACCAATATCGCGTGGTGCTGGAACAGAACAGCGATGCCACGCCGGGACTGGCGAGCCTCGACGGCATTCGTTTGACCAGCAGCGACGGCGGCAGCGTGCCGCTCAGCGCCATCGCGCAAATCGAGGAGCGCCACGCCGCGCTCAGCATCAACCATCTCGATCAGTTCCCGTCGGCAACCTTCTCGTTTGATGTCGCCGACGGTTATTCGCTGGGCGATGCGGTGAAAGCGGTGAGCGCGGCGGAAGATCAGGTGGGCATGCCCGCCGAGATGATGACGCAGTTCCAGGGCAGCACGCTGGCCTTCGAAGCCGCGTTGTCCAGCACCGTGTGGCTGATCGTGGCGGCGGTGGTGGCGATGTATATCGTGCTTGGCGTACTGTATGAGAGCTTTATCCATCCGATTACCATTCTCTCGACGCTGCCCACCGCCGGTGTGGGTGCGCTGCTGGCGCTGATGCTGAGCGGCAACGAGCTGGATATCATCGGCATCATCGGCATTATCTTGCTGATCGGTATCGTGAAGAAAAACGCCATCATGATGATCGACTTCGCGCTGGCCGCAGAGCGTGAGCAAGGCATGCCGCCGCGCGAGGCGATTTATCAGGCGTGCTTGCTGCGTTTCCGTCCGATTCTGATGACGACATTGGCGGCGCTGCTCGGTGCGTTGCCGCTGATGCTGAGCACCGGCGTCGGCGCTGAGTTGCGCCATCCGCTGGGAATCGCCATGGTCGGCGGTTTGGTGGTGAGCCAGGTGCTGACACTGTTCACCACGCCGGTGATCTATCTGCTGTTTGATCGCCTGTCGCACGCTACGCGCCGTCGCTTTAAACGCTCGGAGGCGCAGTCGTGAAGTTCTTCGCGCTGTTTATCCATCGCCCGGTCGCCACCACTTTGCTGACGCTGGCGATTGCGCTGGCCGGTATTCTCGGCTTCCGCCTGCTGCCGGTGGCACCCTTGCCGCAGCTGGATTTCCCGGTGATTTTGATCTCGGCTTCGCTGCCCGGCGCATCGCCAGAAACCATGGCGGCCTCGGTAGCCACGCCGCTCGAGCGCTCGCTGGGCCGCATTGCCGGCGTCAGTGAAATGACCTCCACCAGCTCGCTGGGCAGCACGCGCATCATTCTGGTGTTCGATTTTGATCGCGACATCAACGGTGCGGCGCGCGATGTGCAGGCGGCGATCAACGCCGCGCAAAGCCTGCTGCCAACCGGCATGCCGAGCCGCCCAAGCTACCGCAAAGCCAACCCTTCCGATGCGCCGATTATGATCCTGACGCTGACCTCGGACATTTATAATCCCGGTCAGCTGTATGATTACGCCTCAACGCAGCTGGCGCAGAAGCTGTCACAAATTGAAGGCGTGGGCGATGTGACGGTTGGTGGCAGCTCGTTGCCTGCGGTGCGTGTCGAACTCAACCCGCAGGCACTCTTTAATCAGGGCGTATCACTGGATGCGGTGCGCACCGCCATCAGCAACGCCAACCAGCGCCGTCCGCAGGGCGCGATTGATGATGTGCAGCAGCGCTGGCAGTTACGCACCAACGGAGAATTGCAAACCGCCAGCGAATATCAGCCGCTGGTGGTGCATTACAACAACGGTGCAGCGGTGCGGCTCAGTGATGTCGCTAACGTGCAGGATTCGGTGCAGGACGTGCGTAACGCCGGGATGACCAACGGCAAAGCGGCGGTGCTGCTGGTGGTGCGTAAATCGCCGGAAGCCAACATCATCGATACCGTCGATCGCATTCGTGGCGAATTGCCGGAACTGCATGACGTGATCCCCGCCGCCATCGATCTGCAAATTGCGCAGGACCGCTCGCCCACCATTCGCGCCTCGCTGCATGAAGTGGAACAATCGCTGATCATCGCCGTGGCGCTGGTAATTCTGGTGGTGTTTGCCTTCCTGCGCGACTGGCGCGCGACGCTGATCCCCGCCGCTGCGGTGCCGGTTTCGCTGATTGGTACCTTCGCCGCCATGTATTTGTGCGGCTTTAGCCTGAATAACCTGTCGCTGATGGCGTTGACCATCGCCACCGGTTTTGTCGTCGATGACGCCATTGTGGTGCTGGAGAACATTGCGCGCCACGTCGAAGCGGGCATGAAGCCGCTGCAGGCGGCGCTGACCGGCGTGCGCGAGGTCGGTTTTACCGTGCTGTCGATGAGCCTGTCGCTGATTGCCGTGTTCCTGCCGCTGCTGATGATTGGCGGCATCATTGGCCGCTTCTTCTCAGAGTTTGCCATCACGCTGTCGGTGGCGATTCTGATCTCGCTGTTTATCTCGGTCACGCTGACGCCGATGATGTGCGCTTACCTGCTCAAGCCGCAGGTCAAGCGTAGCCAGCCGCGCACGCGCGGTTTCGGCAAGCTGCTGATGAAGGTGCAGAACGGCTACGCGCGTTCATTGGGTTGGGTGCTGAACCACGCTATTTGGGTGCTGATGCTGCTGCTCGGCACCGTGGCGCTTACAGTTTGGCTGTTCATCTCGATCCCGAAAACCTTTATGCCAGAGCAGGATACCGGCCGCTTACAAGGGTTTATCTCGGCGGACCAGAGCATTTCGTTCCAGGCGATGCGCGGCAAGCTGCAGGATTTCATGAACATCATCAAAGCCGATCCGGCGGTAGATAACGTTACCGGCTTTACCGGCGGTTCGCGCACCAACAGCGGTTCGATGTTCGTCTCGCTCAAACCGCTCTCCGAGCGCAGCGAAAGCGCGCAGCAAGTGATTGCCCGGCTGCGTATCAAGCTGGCGAAAGAGCCGGGCGCGAATCTCTATCTCAACGCGGTGCAGGACATTCGTATTGGCGGACGTGAATCCAACGCCAGCTATCAATACAGCTTGTTGTCAGACAACCTGAATGATTTGCGCGAATGGGAGCCGAAAATCCGTCAGGCGTTTGCCGCTCTGCCCGAGCTGGCGGACGTCAACTCGGATCAGCAGGACAACGGCAGCGAAATGAATCTGACCTACGATCGTGAAAGCATGGCACGGCTCGGCATCGATGTGTCTGCCGCTAACGCGCTGCTGAATAACGCCTTTGGTCAGCGCCAGATCTCCACCATTTATCAGCCCCTTAACCAGTACAAAGTGGTGATGGAAGTCGACCCGCGCTACACCCAGGACATCAGTTCACTCTATCAGATGTTTGTGATTAACAGCGACGGCAAAGCGATTCCGCTGAGCTGGTTTGCCAAGTGGCAACCGGCCAACGCGCCGCTGTCGGTGAACCATGAAGGCTTGTCGGCGGCGTCCACCATTTCGTTCAACCTGCCGGAAGGCGTGTCGCTATCGCAGGCGTCTGAAGCAATCGATCGCACCATCACCGCGCTTGGCGTGCCCTCCAGCGTGCGCGGCAGTTTTGCCGGCACCGCGCAGGTGTTCCAGCAGTCGCAATCCAACCAGCTTTACCTGATGCTGGCGGCGATTGCGGCGGTGTATATCGTGCTCGGCATTCTGTATGAGAGCTACGTGCATCCGCTGACCATTCTCTCCACGCTGCCGTCGGCGGGCGTCGGCGCGCTGCTGGCGCTGGAGCTGTTCAACACGCCGTTCAGCCTGATTGCGTTGATCGGCATTCTGCTGCTGATCGGTATCGTGAAGAAAAACGCCATCATGATGGTCGACTTTGCGCTGGATGCCGAGCGCAACGGCAATCTGTCGCCGCGCGACGCGATCTTTCAGGCGTGCCAACTGCGCTTCCGCCCGATTCTGATGACCACGCTCGCCGCGTTGTTTGGCGCGCTGCCGTTGGTATTGACCAGCGGTGACGGCGCGGAACTGCGTCAGCCGCTCGGCATCACCATCGCCGGGGGTTTGGTGATGAGCCAGCTGCTGACGCTCTACACCACGCCGGTGGTTTATTTGATGATGGATAAGCTGCGGCGGCGTAAGAAAAAGGTGTTGGTGGCGGGTTAAGGGAGGTCGCCATGAATGGCGACCCTACAAAACCGCACACTACATTCGTAGGGTCACCATTTATGGTGACCGCACAGCAGAGGAGATTCAGTGAACACGCAAAACGCCACCGTGCGCTGGCAGCTATGGATCGTCGCGTTCGGCTTCTTTATGCAGGCGCTGGATACCACCATCGTTAACACCGCGATCCCGTCGATGGCACGCGATCTCAACGTCAGCCCACTGAATATGCACTCGGTGATCGTCTCCTACGTGCTTACCGTGGCGATTACGCTGCCGATCAGCGGTTGGCTGGCGGACCGCTTTGGCGTGCGCAATATCTTCTTCTGCGCCATTGTGCTGTTCAGCATCGGATCGCTGCTGTGCGCCTTCTCCACCACGCTGGATGAGCTGATTATGGCGCGCGTGGTGCAAGGCATTGGCGGCGCGATGATGGTGCCGGTTGGCCGTTTAACGGTGATGAAAATCGTGCCGCGCGAGCAATACATGTCGGCGATGACTTTCGTCACCACGCCGGGACAAATTGGTCCGCTGCTTGGCCCGGCGCTGGGCGGGATTCTGGTGCAGTACGCCAGCTGGCACTGGATCTTCCTGATCAACATTCCGGTTGGCATCATTGGCGCGATTGCCACGCTAACGCTGATGCCCAACTACACCATGCAGACGCGGCGCTTCGATTTCCTCGGCTTTGTGTTGCTGGCGGTCGGCATGGCGACCTTAACGCTGGCGCTGGATGGTCAGCGCAGCTCCGGCGGATCGCCGCTGTTGCTCGGCTTACTGATTCTGGTCGGGGTGTTTTCGCTGCTGTTCTACCTGATGCACGGCCGCAACAACGATAACGCGCTGTTCAGCCTGAAACTGTTTGATAACCGCATCTATTCGATTGGCTTGCTCGGCAGTTTTACCGGCCGCATCGGTAGCGGCATGCTGCCGTTTATGACGCCGATCTTCCTGCAGGTCGGTCTTGGCTACAGCCCGTTCCACGCCGGTTTGATGATGATTCCGATGGTGCTCGGCAACATGGGTACCAAACGCGTGGTGGTGCGCATCGTTAACCTGTTCGGCTATCGCAATGCGTTAGTCGGCGCGACCCTTGCGCTGGCGTTAGTGGTGCTGCTGTTCCCGCTGGTGGCGCTGCTTGGCTGGATCTGGCTGCTGCCGGTGGTGCTTTTAATGCAAGGCATGGTGAATGCGATTCGCTTCTCCTCGATGAACACCTTGACGCTAAAGGAACTGCCGGACGAGCTGGCTTCAAGCGGTAACTCGTTGTTGTCGATGATCATGCAGCTGTCGATGAGTATTGGCGTCACCGTGGCCGGTTTATTGCTGGGCGCATTCGGCCACGGCGTGGTGACCGACAGCGCGGCGGCGCATCAGACCTTCATTTACACCTATCTGTGCATGGCGCTGGTGATTGCGCTGCCGGCGTTTGTATTTTGGCGCGTACCGAAGGATGTCAGTAAAAACGTTGACCTTAGAGGCAGGAGCAAAGGATGAAGCGGCCGGTAAAATGGGGCATTGGCGCCAAACTGTTTGCGGCGATTTTTTCCACCTGCATGCTGGTGATTATCACCATGCATTGGGGCGTGCGGCTCAGCTTTGAGCACGGCTTTGTGGACTACATCAAAAAAGGCAACGAACAGCGCTTAACCCTGCTGAGCGATGCGTTGGCCGATCAGTATGAGCAGCACGGTAGCTGGGATTTTCTGCGTACTAATGACAAGCTGATTTTTTCTATTTTGCGCTCGCTGGAGCAGAATCCTGGCAGTGTTAATCAGCTACCGCCGCACGGCTGGCGCACGCAGTTCTGGATTATCGATCAGCAATACAAAGTGTTATCCGGGCCGCGCCAGCCGGTGCCGCCGGAAGGCACCAGGCGCAATATCACCACCAGCAACGGCAAGATTGTCGGCTGGGTGATTGCCTCTCCGGCTGAACGTCTGACGCGCAGCACCGACATCAACTTTGATCAGCAGCAGCGACGCACCAGCTGGATGATCGTGGCGCTAACCGGTTTACTCGCTGCGTTGGTCACCTGGCTGTTGGCGCGCGGTTTACTGGCACCGGTGAAACGACTGGTAGATGGTACACACCATCTGGCGGCGGGCAATTTCGCCACCCGCGTGGAAGTCGGCAGCAGCGATGAACTCGGTCAACTGGGCCGCGACTTCAACCTGCTTGCCAGCTCGCTGGAAAAGAATGAAAGCAACCGCCGCGCCTTTATGGCCGACATATCCCATGAACTGCGCACGCCGCTGGCGATTCTGCGCGGTGAGCTGGAAGCGATGCAGGATGGCGTGCGCAAGCTGACGCCGGAAGCCATCAGCTCGTTGCAGAGCGAAGTGGTGGTTCTCACCAAACTGGTCGACGATCTGCATCAGTTGTCGCTGTCCGATGCGGGCGCCCTCGCCTATCGTAAACAGCCGGTTGATCTGGTTAATCTGCTTGAGGTAGTAGCGGGCAGCTTCGGCGAACGTTATCGCAGCCGCGGCTTAACGCTCAATCTGGCATTGCCCGCGCAGGCGGAGAGCTTTGGCGATCCCGATCGTCTGATGCAGCTGTTCACCAATTTGCTGGAAAACAGCCTGCGTTATACCGACAGCGGCGGCGCGGTTCAGCTCTCGATGCAGCTGGCGGGTGAAAACTGGCAGCTGAGGTTTGCCGATAGCGCACCGGGCGTCGATCCGGCCCATCAGGCGCAATTATTTGAACGATTTTTCCGCGCGGAAAGTTCGCGTAATCGCGCCAGCGGCGGCTCGGGGCTTGGCCTGGCGATCTGTAAGAATATCGCTGAAGCGCATGACGGCAGCATCAGTGCGGATCACTCTGATTTAGGTGGACTGCAAATCACGCTAAACTTGCCGTATGTTCCTCACTAGACGTCCCTTATGAGCCCGGAAAATAGCGATCCTCTGATCCTTGTTGTAGAAGATGAACCCAAACTGGCGCAGCTGATGATTGATTATCTGCAGGCGTCCAACTATCGCACGCACCACATTGCCGACGGTAACGAGGTGCTGAGCTACGTACAGCAAACGCCGCCGGACCTGATGCTGCTGGATTTGATGCTGCCCGGCCGCGATGGCTTAACGCTGTGCCGCGAAATTCGTCGTTTCTCTGAGCTGCCGATCATCATGGTGACCGCGCGCACCGAGGAGATTGATCGCCTGCTGGGGCTGGAAATCGGCGCGGATGACTACATCTGCAAGCCGTTCAGCCCGCGTGAAGTGGTGGCACGCGTCAAAACCATTTTGCGCCGCGTCAAACGTTCGCCGGAAGAGGCGCAGCAGGAATCGCATCTGCATATCGATGAAAGCCGCTTTCAGGCTAGCTGGCGTGAACAGCAGCTGGAGCTGACGCCTGCGGAGTTTCGTCTGCTGAAAACGCTGGCGCTGGAGCCGGGGAAAGTGTTCTCACGCGAGCAGCTGCTCAATCATCTTTATGACGATTACCGCGTAGTCACCGATCGCACCATCGACAGCCACATCAAAAATCTGCGCCGCAAGCTGGAAAGCCTCGATGCGGAACAGCCGTTTATCCGCGCGGTGTACGGCATGGGCTATCGCTGGGAAGCGGACGTCTGCCGCTTGCTGTAGCCTGCAGCGGCTTACATTGATCCAGGTCAATTTACATCGGGTGCGGGCCTGCCTACAATTCCCCACCTTTTGCAGGGCCGTATAATGCGGCCGCTGCACCTGCCATCCACGATGGCATGCTGACCTGATATCAGTGAGAAAATCCATGTTAAAACCTGAACTGCTTTCTCCAGCGGGATCGCTGAAGAATATGCGCTATGCCTTTGCCTACGGCGCTGACGCCGTCTATGCCGGCCAACCACGCTACAGCCTGCGCGTACGCAACAACGAATTCACCCACGAGATTCTGGCGAAGGGCATCAATGAAGCCCATGAACTGGGTAAGAAATTCTACGTAGTGGTCAACATTGCCCCGCACAATGCCAAACTGAAAACCTTTATCCGCGATCTCACTCCTGTGGTGGCGATGCAGCCGGACGCGCTGATCATGTCCGATCCCGGACTGATTATGCTGGTGCGTGAAGCCTTCCCGCAGATGCCGATTCACCTTTCAGTACAGGCCAACGCGGTTAACTGGGCAACGGTAAAATTCTGGCAGCAAATGGGGCTGACGCGCGTAATTCTGTCGCGTGAGCTGTCGCTGGATGAGATCGCCGAAATCCGTCAGCAGGTACCGGAAATGGAGATTGAGATCTTCGTACACGGCGCGCTGTGCATGGCTTACTCCGGTCGCTGCCTGCTCTCCGGCTACCTTAACAAACGCGATCCCAATCAAGGAACCTGCACCAACGCCTGCCGCTGGGAATATAAAGTGGAAGAAGGCAAGCAGGACGAGGTTGGCAATATTGTCGGATTCCATGAACCGGTTAAGGTGCAAGAGCCCACGCTCGGCGTCGGCGCGACCACCGACCGCGTGTTCCTGCTGGAAGAGAAGATGAAACCGGGTGAAGTGATGAGCGCCTTCGAGGACGAACACGGCACCTACATCATGAACTCAAAAGATCTGCGCGCGGTGGCGCACGTTGAACGTCTCAGTCAAATGGGCGTGCATTCGCTGAAAATCGAAGGCCGCACCAAATCCTTCTACTACTGCGCGCGCACCGCGCAGGTTTATCGTCGCGCCATCGACGATGCCGCTGCGGGCAAACCGTTCGACCCGGCGCTGCTGGAGACGCTGGAAGGTCTGGCACATCGCGGTTACACCGAAGGTTTCCTGCGTCGTCATACCCATGACAGCTATCAGAACTACGAGCAAGGTTTCTCCATCTCCGAGCGCCAGCAGTTTGTTGGTGAATTTACTGGCGAGCGTCGCGGTGACTGGGCGCAGATTGCGGTGAAGAACAAGTTTATGCTCGGCGATTCTGTCGAGATCATGACGCCAGAAGGCAACCTCAACTGCACGCTTGAAACCATGCAGAACGATAAAGGATCGGCGGTGGACGTGGCGCCAGGCGATGGGCATCGCGTGTGGATTCCGGTACCGGAATCAGTCAATCTCGCCTTTGCCCTGCTGCTGCGTAACTTCACCGATGGCAACAGCACCTACGATCCACACGGGAAAAATCGCACTTAATGAAAAGATTTCGGCGAAGTTAGATTAGGATCACAGACCACCTCTTCGCCTCGCTTTAGAATCCCGCCTGCTGCTAACGAGTAAGAATAAAAGCAGGTAGTACCAGGAACCACCTCATTCACCCGCCCGGCTCCCCCGTGCGGGTTTTCTTTTTTAATCTCCCGCCGATAAAGTTCTCTCCCCAGCTATGCTATAACCTGTGCTCTGTAACTCGCATCAAGGAACTGATAATGCAAAACAAACCGCTGACGCTGCTGATCCTCAATGGGAAAGGCGCAGGTAATGAAGATTTGCGCGCTGCGGTGAATACGCTGCGTGATGAAGGCTTTAATCTGGCGGTGCGCGTCACCTGGGAAAAGGGTGATGGCGATCGTTATGTGCAGGAAGCGGTTGATTTGCAGGCAGAAACCGTGGTGGCCGGCGGCGGCGATGGCACCATCAATGAAATCGCGACCGCGCTAGCGCGCTTGCCCGAACAGCAACGTCCGGCGCTGGGCATTTTACCGCTCGGCACTGCCAATGATTTCGCCACCAGCGTCGGTATTCCGGAAGGGATGGAACCGGCGCTGCGTTTAGCGTTGGTGGGAAAAGCGACAACCATCGATTTGGCGCGGGTGAACGGCGATCGCTACTTTATCAATATGGCGACCGGCGGATTTGGCACGCGCATCACCACCGAAACCCCCGAAAAGCTGAAATCGGCACTCGGCGGTGTATCGTACTTCATTCATGGATTGATGCGCGTCGATGCGCTGAAACCGGATCGCTGTGAAATCAGCGGACCCGGTTTTAACTGGCAAGGCGATGCGCTGGTGATTGGCATTGGCAATGGACGTCAGGCCGGCGGCGGGCAAAAGCTCTGCCCGGATGCGCTGATTAATGATGGACAGCTCAATCTCAGCATCGTTACAGCGCAAGAGCTGTTGCCCACGTTGCTACATTCGTTGACGCGTGATGATGAAAATCCGAATATCGTCAGCGCGCAGTTGCAGTCGCTCACCATCCGTTCACCGCATGAGATGACGTTTAATCTGGATGGTGAACCACTGACCGGAAGTGAGTTTGAGATTGAAGTGATGGCGGGCGCACTGAGCTGCCGCTTGCCGCCGCAGTGCCCGTTACTTGCTTAACGCACATTACCGTAGCGGCGCGATTTATCGCGCTTTTCAACGGCGCGCAATAAATTGCGCCGCTACGATTGTATTCAGTTGACTATGATTACACCTTCATCCAGCGGCGTTCCAGCGCGGAAACCGCTACCGCTTCCAGCACCTTCTGCACCTGCAATCCTTCGGCGAAATCTGGCCACATGCGATCGCCAGCGGCAATGCCATTGATCAAATCGCGGATCTCAACGGTTTTCTGATCGTTGAAACCGATGCCGTGTCCGGCAGAAACGCAGAAGTTGGCGTAATCTGGATGCGCCGGACCGGTCAAAATGGTTTTGAAACCCTGACGTCCTGCCGGGTCATCGTGAATGTACAACTCCAGCTCGGCCATACGCTCCTGGGTATAACGCAGCGTGCCTTTGGTGCCGGTGACCACATAGGTCAGGCCCATTTTGCTGCCGCAGGCGATACGCGAGGTTTCAAACACGCCGTGCGCACCGTTTTTAAAGCGCAGCAAGGCGCTGGCCTGATCTTCGTTTTCCACCGGCAGCAGGCGCGACTTATCCTTCGGGTCCGGACGCTCTTTAATCACCGTCATCATATCGCCGCTGACTTCTTCAATATCACCGACCAGATAGTGCGCCATATTCACAATATGCGCAGCCAGGTCGCCTAACGCGCCTAATCCCGCCAGCGCTTTTTGGCAATGCCAGTCGAGTGGCGTTTCCGGGCGTGCCAGATAATCTTCGTTGTGCGTGCCGTAGAAGTGCACCACGTCGCCGATTTCACCGCGAGCGATAATTTCGCGTGCCAGCTGGCTGGTCGGGTTTTTCATGTAGTTGAAACCAACCAGCGTTTTCACGCCCGCCAGCGCCGCCGCTTGTACCATCTCTTCCGCGTCGGCCACGGACAGCGACAACGGTTTCTCGGAGTAAACGTGCTTGCCGTTGCGAATCGCTTCCAGCGCCATCTCTTTGTGCAGGAAGTTTGGCGCACAGATATCAACCACATCGATGTTTGGATCGCGTACCAGCTCACGCCAGTCGCCAGTAGAACGTGCAAAGCCAAAGGTTGCCGCCTGTTTCGCCGCCAGCTCTGGATTAACTTCCGCCAGCATCTCACGCACGATCTCGCCTTTCAGGGCAAAAACTGTGGGTGCCTGAGCGTAGGCAATTGCATGACAACGACCGATGTAACCACTGCCAATCATACCGATTCTGACTTTGTTCATGACTAATCCTGCATTCGGGTAAGAGTTGATGTGGAATATATGTTTCGCTTTTTGCCCCGACAACGGTGAAATGAAATATCTGTGATCATGCATGCGAGGTATCTGACAAAATCGACAAATCAGAATGTAATTTTGCATAGAGTTAGTGATCATCGTCACAAAACAGATTCTGTCAGCCATGATTTTGCCGCGCTGAGTTCGCTCATAGCGTGCAATTGACGCTTTATTCAGCAGTCAGAACGAATTGTGAAAAAGAGTTTTGACAAGGCGAGGTCCGCTCGATAATATGCGCCCCGTTCAAACGATTCCTCTGTAGTTCAGTCGGTAGAACGGCGGACTGTTAATCCGTATGTCACTGGTTCGAGTCCAGTCAGAGGAGCCAAATTTAAAAAACCCGCTCAGGGAAACCTGAGCGGGTTTTTGTCTTTGTAGGTTCGCCATTTAGGGTGACCGCAATTCCCTGGTCGCCATGAATGGCGACCCTACGTGACTGTTCCTCTGTGATTCTGTTCACAACTCTGTAACGCCGACTTGTATGGTAGTATTAGTGCGCGTATTTTTTCATCATTGCATTCCCGTTGGAGTAGATGATGAAAAGTGTAGTGATAGAGCAACCGGGTGAATTGGTATTGGCTGAGCGTCCGCTGCCGCAACCCGCAGCAGGTGAAGTACGCGTGAAGGTGCAATTTGCCAGCATCTGCGGTTCCGATGTGCACATCTGGCACGGTCACAATCCTTTCGCCAAATATCCGCGCGTCATTGGTCACGAATTTTTTGGCCTGATCGATGCGGTCGGCGCTGACGTTGCCGCCAGCCGCATTGGCGAACGCGTAGCGGTCGATCCGGTGGTTAGTTGCGGCAACTGCTATCCCTGCTCCATTGGTCGCCCAAACGTCTGCAAAGAGTTGCAGGTGATTGGCGTGCACCGCGACGGTGGCTTTAGCGAATATGCCGTCGCACCGGCTAAAAACGCCTTCCGCCTGCCGGATAGCATTCCCGACAAACTCGCCAGCATGGTCGAACCTTTCACCATCGCGGCCAATATCACCGCCTTCCTCAAACCACAGCCAAACGATGTAGCACTGATTTACGGTGCTGGTCCCATGGGCCTCACCGCCATTCAGGTGCTGAAAGGCGTGTATGGCGTTGAACAGGTATTGGTGGTTGATCGTCTGCCAGAACGTCTGACGCTGGCGCAGGAAAACGGTGCCGATCAGGTGTTCAACAACAGCGAGATTCCGCTCGCCGCGCAGCTGGAAGGCGTGCAGCCGACGCTGATTATTGATGCCGCCTGCCATCCTTCGATTCTGGCCGAAGCCGCCGCCCTCGCCTCACCGGCGGCGCGTATTGGCCTGCTGGGCTTTTCTGGCGAGCCGTGCAGCATTACGCAGCAAAGTCTCACCAGTAAAGAGCTGTCGCTGTTCACCTCGCGTCTCAACAGCAATCGCTTCCCACAGGTGATTGAGTGGATTGAGCAAGGCCAGATCCAGCCGGAGAAACTGGTAACGCACTATTTCCCGCTGGCCGAGGTTGAGCAAGCCATGACGCTGTTCGAAAAAGATCCCCGCACCTGCTGCAAAGTGATCCTACAAATGGGTTAAGTTAACCCGCACACCAGGTGTCCCCATGCCGGTCCCTTACCCGCCGGCATTATTACTATAAAAAATGACGATGACGGAGTTTCTATGTTTAAGAACCTGCGCTGGACCCTCGTACTGCTGTTGTTCCTGGTGTTTATGATCAATTACCTTGATCGTATCGCCCTCTCTCTGACCGTACCGCTGGTGGAAAAAGACCTGATGATCAACGCCGAACAGTTCGGCATGATTTTCGGTAGCTTCTTCTTCGGTTATGCCCTATTCAACTTCATCGGTGGCTTAGCGACCGATAAATTCGGCCCGACCATCGTGCTCGGCACCGCCGTTGGCATGTGGTCGCTGTTCTGCGGCCTGACCGCGATGGCGACCGGCTTCTGGTCTATGATGATTCTGCGCGTGTTGTTTGGCATGGCGGAAGGCCCCATCTCGGCGTCGGCGAACAAAGCCATTAACGGCTGGTTCCCGAAAAAACAGGCCGCCACTGCGATGGGCTTACTCAGCTCGGGTTCACCGCTGGGTGGCGCGGTTGCCGGTCCGATTGTGGGTTATCTGGCGCTGTCGTTCGGCTGGCGTCCGGCGTTTGTGGTGATCGCCGCGATTGGTTTTGTCTGGCTGGCGCTGTGGTTCTTCTTCGCATCCGATAACCCGGCGAAAAGTAAGCGCGTATCAGAGGAAGAGCGTGCCTTGGTGGAAAAACTAAAAGCCGAAGAACCGGCTGACGTCATCGATCCAAGCGGCAACGCGCACGGTTTGGGCTTCTATCTGCGCCAGCCGATCATTCTGGTCACCGCCTTTGCCTTCTTCTGCTACAACTACATTCTGTTCTTCTTCCTGAGCTGGTTCCCGGCGTATCTGGTGCAGGCGCACGGCCTCGACATCAAAGCGATGAGCATCACCACCATGATTCCGTGGATTGTTGGCTTCGTTGGCCTGGCGTTGGGTGGCTGGATCTCCGATAAGATTTTCAATATCACCGGCAAGCTGCTGCTTTCACGAAAAATTGTGCTGGTGGTTTCACTTACCGCCGCTGCGATTTGCGTGGCGCTGGCAGGTACGATAAAAGAGGTCAACTCGGCGGTGATCATGATGTCGATCTCCATCTTCTTCCTCTACATCACCGGCGCGATTTACTGGGCGATTGTGCAGGATGTGGTGCATAAAAGCCGTGTCGGCAGCATCAGTGGCTTTATCCATCTGATTGGTAGCCTGTCAGGCGTAATCGGCCCGGTGGTAACTGGCTTCATCGTGCAGCACTCGGGTAAGTTTGACAGCGCCTTCATCCTCGCGGGTGCGGTTGCTGGCGTCGGTGCGCTGCTGGTGCTGCTGGTAATTCGCGAACCCAAGGCCAACAATAAACCGGTTTCAGTGTAAATCTCATGGGGCGCTGAGCGCCCCATTTGCCAAAAGGAATGATTATGTTAGAGCTTGAACGCCTCCCCGCTGATGTCCAACGTCCCGCTTACGATCGCAGCCAACTCAAAACCCGCATGGTGCACATCGGCTTTGGTGCCTTCCATCGTGCGCATCAGGCGCTGGCAACCGATAAGCTGGCTGCACAAGGCAGCGATTGGGGTTACTGCGAAGTGAATCTCAACAGCGGCACGCTGATTCAGGCGCTGCGTCAGCAGGATCTGCTCTATACGCTGACCGAAATGGCCGATGAGAGTTTACACACGCGCGTGATTGGCGTGGTAACGCAAGCGCTGCATGGCAAAGGCGACGGCATTGATTCGGTGATTGAGGCGATGAGCCAGCCGGATGTGGCGATTGTCTCGATGACCGTGACCGAGAAAGGCTATTGCTATATGCCCTCGAGCGGCAAGCTCAATCCCGATCATCCCGATATTGTGCACGACCTCGCGAATCCTACTGAGCCAAGCTCACTGCCCGGCTTGATTCTGGCGGCCATTATCCGTCGCCGCGAACGCCATCTGCCGCCGTTTAGCGTGATGTCGTGCGACAACATGCCGGAAAACGGCCATGTCACGCGTAACGTGATTACTCAGTTGGCCGAGCGCCACAGCGCTGAACTGGCGGATTATATCCAGACGCACATCACCTTCCCTTCAACCATGGTTGATCGCATCGTCCCGGCAATGACCGATGCGGCATTCGACGCGCTGGCCGAACGTTTAGGCAGCCGCGATCCGGTTGCGGTAGAAGCCGAGCCGTTTTTCCAGTGGGTTATCGAAGACAACTTTGTTAACGGACGTCCGGCGTGGGAAAACGCCGGTGCGGAGCTGGTCAGTGACGTGCTGCCGTTCGAAGAGATGAAGCTGCGCATGCTCAACGGTAGCCACTCGTTCCTCGCCTATCTCGGTTTTCTCGCCGGTTATGAGCACATCAGCGATTGCATGGCCGATGCCAGCTATCGTGCGGCGGCGCGTGCATTGATGTTGCAGGATCAGGCGCCAACGCTGCGCACGCAGGGCGTCGATCTCGAAGCCTATGCCGATTCCCTGATTGCGCGTTACGAGAATCGCGCCATCAAGCATCGCACCTATCAAATCGCCACCGATGGCACGCAAAAGCTGCCGCAGCGTCTGCTGGATAGCGCACGCTGGCATCTGCGCAACGGCACTTCATGCGACTTCGTGTTGCTGGGTGTGGCGGGCTGGATGCGCTACGTCAGCGGCGTGGATGAGCAAGGCCAGGCGATTGAGATTCGCGATCCGCTGAAAGATCAGCTGGCGAACATTGTGGCCAACAGTGAGGACGGTGCACCACGTGTTAAAGCGTTGCTCGGCCTAAACGCCGTGTTTGGCGACGATTTGCAGCAGCAGCCAGTCTTCGTCTCACGCGTGACCGAACTCTATCTGCAACTAGTGCAACAGGGCGCGCGCGCCACGGTGCAAAGCCTCGTCACACAAGGCTAAGCGCCTGCACAAATGTGTAGCGCAGACGCAGCGTGCTGATTAGACTGAACCTTTCTTAACGGGCTGGCAGATGCCAGCCGTAATACGGATATTGCTGCATGTCGACTGCCTATACCATAACCACCAGCGAACCGGTAAATCAGCAGATCTATCGTTATCTGCGCAAAGATATTGTGACCTGCGTTATTCATCCGGGCTCGCTGCTGTCGGAGAAGGAAGTGTCGGCGCGTTTTAACGTATCGCGTCAGCCGGTACGTGAAGCTTTCATCAAGCTGGCGGAAGCCGGATTGGTGCAGGTGTTACCGCAGCGCGGCACCTTCGTACGCAAAATCTCTGCCCAGCGCGTGGCCGACGGCCGCTTTATCCGTGAAGCGGTAGAGATTGCCGTGGTACGCCGCGCCGCGCAGGAGATTGGTGCCAACGGATTGATGGCGCTGGAGCATAACCTGCAGCTGCAGCGTCTCGCCGCTGAACGTCATGACAGCCAGGCCTTCTTAGGGCTGGATGATGAGTTTCACCGCCTGATTGCGGAAGGGATTAACTGCCTGCTGGCGTGGGAAACGGTAGAGAACATTAAAGCCACCATGGACCGCGTGCGTTTTCTGACCTTAAGCGAAGTGTCGCCGCCGGAGCGTTTGATTCAGCAGCATGAAGATATTTATAACGCGTTGAAAGCGCATGATGTTGAAGCCGCTGAGAGCGCGATGCGCCGTCATCTGCAGGAGATGATTTTGACCATTACGCCGATTGCCGAGCGTAATAGTGAGTGGTTTGAAGCGCCGTGATTTGAAGAGGTCGCCATGAATGGCGACCCTACGTAAGGTCAGCATTTATGCTGACCTTTTTACATTTAGGCTATGGTCACATCTTTTGACAGATAAACATCCTGCACCGCATTAATCAGCTGCACGCCCTCTTTCAGCGTCTTCTTAAACGCCTTGCGCCCCAGAATCAATCCCATGCCGCCAGCACGCTTGTTGATCACCGCCGTACGCACTGACTCCGCGATATCCGTTTCCCCGGCAGAAGCGCCGCCAGAGTTGATCAATCCCGCGCGGCCCATATAGCAGTTCGCCAGTTGGTAACGCACCAAATCAATCGGGTTCTCGCTGGTCAGCTTGCTGTAGACGCGCTCATCGGTGTGACCAAACTTCACCGCGTTATAGCCGCCGTTATTCTCCGCCATCTTCTGCTTCACAATATCCGCGCCGATAGTCGCCGCCAGATGGTTGGCCTGGCCGGTTAAATCGGCGCTGGCGTGATAATCGACGCCGTCTTTCTTGAACGCATCATTACGCAGATAGGCCCACAGCACCGTCACCATTCCCAACTCGTGCGCGCGTTCAAAGGCCGCCGAGATCTCTTCAATCTGACGACGCGATTGCTCGGAGCCAAAGTAGATGGTGGCGCCAACCGCCACCGCGCCGAGATTAAAGGCCTGCTCAACGCTGGCGTACAGCGTCTGATCGTATTGCGTCGGATAGCTCAGGGTTTCGTTGTGGTTAAGCTTCACCATAAACGGAATGCGGTGCGCGTAGCGACGAGAAACAGAGGCCAACACGCCGTAGGTCGATGCCACGCAGTTACAGCCGGCTTCAATCGCCAGCTCAACGATGTTTTTCGGATCGAAATAAGCCGGGTTCGCAGCAAAAGAGGCGCCCGCCGAGTGCTCAACGCCCTGATCGACCGGCAAAATCGACAAATAGCCGGTGCCGGCTAAACGTCCGGTGTTGTACAGCGTTTGCATGTTGCGCAGTACGGTGGGAGAACGATTGTTGTCGATCATCACGCGATCAACATAATCCGCGCCTGGTAAATAGAGGCTATCCGCTGGAATGGTCATGCAGCGATGTTGAAGAAGGCTGTCCGCCTCTTTGCCCAATAACTGTACGATGTCCGTCATGTTCGCTCCTGATAAATGGCTGGATTGGAACCGGCCGATGCCGATTCGCCCCCAACAGCCTGGACCGGAAAGCGCCACGCTGGCAAATTGCTGACTCCATTTTTCAGACGGATGCGCAGTGAAAAAGCGGCAATCTGGCGTTACGCCCTACCACCATTGATGGAAATGGTGCACCGGCCCAATGCCTTTACCGACCTCCAGCGAATCGGCGTGCAACAGCGCCTGTTGTAGCCACGCCTTGGCTTCGGCCACCGTTGCAGCCCAATCATCATGACGCGGACGCAACGCCGCCAGCGCGGCGGAGAGCGAGCAGCCGGTGCCGTGTGTGTGGCGTGTGTTAACACGCGGCGCGGTAAAGCGCTGGCGTCCGTCGCGCGTAATCAGCCAATCCGGACTTTCGGCATCGCTGAGATGCCCACCCTTCATCAGCACCGCTTCACAGCCGAGATCGAGCAGCGCATCGCCCTGCTGCAACATGGTCTTCTCATCCTGCGCCATCGCGCGTCCCAGCAGCGCCGCAGCTTCCGGCAGGTTCGGCGTGATCAGCGACACCTGCGGCAGCAGCAATTCGCGCACGCTGGCTACGGCATCTGGCGACAGCAGCGCATCGCCGCTTTTGGCAATCATCACCGTATCCAGCACCACAAACGGCAGGCTGGCCCGTTTCAGCCGCTCTGCGACCACCTCGACAATCGCGGTTTGGGACAACATGCCAATCTTCGCGGCATCAATGCGCACATCATCCAGCACCGAATCGAGCTGTGCGCCGACAAAATCAGGTTCTATGCGATAGACCGACTGCACACCACAGGTGTTTTGCGCCACCAGCGCGGTAATAACGCTGGTGCCATAAGCGCCCAATGCGGAGAAGGCTTTGAGATCGGCCTGAATACCCGCGCCGCCGCTCGGATCGGTACCCGCAATGGTCAAGGCGTTGATGCGTTTCATGCCCTCACCTCCAGCGTCCACAGCGTATCGAGGAAGGCAGCAACAAAGCTGCCCGGTCCGGCAACCTGACGTGCTGTCAGCTCACCGGCCAACGACATCACGCGGCAAGCCGCAGCCACATGTTGCAGGCGATCGCCTGGCAAGCTGGTGAAGGCTGCAGCCACCGCCGACAACGCGCAACCTGTACCAACCACGCGCGTCATCAGCGGGCTACCGCCGGGAATTGCCAAGGTTTGCAAGCCATCGGTGACGTAATCGACTTCACCGGTCACTGCCACAACGGTGTGATAATCACGCGCCAGTTGCTGGGCGGCGCTCAGCGCAGCATCGGCCTGATGCAGGCTGTCAACACCGCGTCCGCCGGTGGCCTGATGCGCCAGGGCGAGAATTTCTGAGGCGTTACCGCGAATCGCTGCCGGTTGCAGGCTCAGCAACTGCTGGCAGAAGGCGGTGCGCAGGCTTAATGCGCCGACCGCCACCGGATCCAGCGTCCACGGCGTGCCTGCCGCTTGCGCTGCTTGCACCGCCGCCAGCATCGCATCACGACGATCGCAGGTTAAGGTGCCTACGTTGATCAACAACGCATCGGCAAAACCGGCAAACTGCGCCGCTTCCTCGGGATCGATCACCATCGCAGGCGAAGCTTGCAGTGCCAGCAGCACGTTGGCGGTAAAGGTTTGCACCACGTCATTGGTCATGCAGTGCACCAGCGGCGCTTGCTGACGCAGCAGTTGCAAAGAGTGCGCGAGTTGCGCGGGGGAAAGAAGGTCAGGCTGTTTCATAAAGCTCCCAACCGGCGATCAAGAAGGCGAATGCGGTCAGGCATCTGACTTCCCTACGCTGGCATTATCCAGATCAGGTCGGCGGGTGTATCTCAGCCCTGTATTAGAGGGGCACCCCGAGTCAAAACTACGTTGGCGAGCATAGGGAACAAGCCAGATTAAAGCAAGCTATCGCCGCTTTACCTGTGGATCTTGCTCGCAAAGTTACATTTTACAGGTTCATCTAACTGATTGATTAAAGTCCTTAAAAACCCTTCTTTTTGCGTGCCATGTCATACTTTGTAATAAATCCCATTGATAATTCGCGTCGCGAAAAATAGCATCCCCGCAACTTGTTTCATGACGAAACAGTACGGATTTATTAATTGTTCATGGAAGCATCACGGAGGATTTGCTATGCGTCGGATTCCACGCGCGCCGCTCTCTGCGGCCATTATCTCTGCCCTGTTTGCCGGTACTTTTGTGCCGGTTCCCTCCGCCCACGCCACGGGTTTTGTCGAAGACTCATCGCTCACTGGCAACCTGTTTTACTGGCAACGCCAGCGAGATCGCAAAGAGATGGATCCGCAAAAAGGCGCGTATGGTCAGTACGATGCCAATCTGCATCACGCCTCTGCAAACGCCAATCTTGACTTCTCATCCGGTTATGCCGGTGATGTGATTGGCCTCGATCTGGCGGCATTTGGCGCAGTGGAGTTAAGCAATGGCGGCCCGGCAGCACCGAATGAAATTGGTTTCAGCAACGCCCGTACGCGCTGGGATGAGGACTGGAGCGGTGATAAGAGCGGCTTAAGTCTTTATAAAGCGGCGATCAAGGCAAAATGGCAGGATAACTGGCTGCGCGCCGGCTATCTGCAACCCAGCGGACAGACGCTGCTGGCACCGCACTGGAGTTTCCTGCCCGGCACCTATCGCGGCGTTGAAGCGGGAACCCTCTTCGATTTCAGCGATGCGGGCGCCCTTTCCGTCTCCTGGATGTGGACGGACGAATACAAAGCGCCGTGGTATCGCGACATGTACAACTTCCGCAAAGCCGATGGCCTAACCGAGATTCCGTGGCTGCAATCCTTTGGTGCCAAATACGATTTCAAAAACTCGCTGGTGCTGGAAGGCGCATATGGCCAGGCGGCGAATTACATGGATCAGTATTTTGCCAAAGCCTCTTATCAGTTGCCGCTGGCCGATGCGCCATTGCGTACCAGCTATCAGTTTTACGGCGCGAAGGATCGTGACAACAGCGGCGTGGGCCAGGTCAACGATGTTTACGATGGCCTCGCCTGGCTGCAGGCGCTGACGTTCGGCTACACGCTTGGCGCGTTCGATTTCCGCCTTGAAGGCACATGGGTAAAAGCCGAAGGTAATCAGGGCTTCTTCCTGCAGCGTATGACGCCGTCCTATGCCAGCTCGAATGGCCGCATGGATGTGTGGTGGGATTCCCGCTCTGACTGGAACGCCAACGGTGAGAAAGCGTTGTTCGCCGGTGTGATGGTCGATCTTGGGCACTGGCAATTGCCCGGCTGGCAAGTCGGCACTTCATACGCCTATGGCTGGGACGCGAAGCCTTCCACCAATCCGATTTACGACCAAAACCAGCGCCTGAAAGAGTCGGCGTGGAGCATGGACCTGGTTTACACCATCCAGCAAGGCCGCGCCAAAGACACGCAATTCAAACTGCATTACACCCGCTACGACAATCACAGCGATCTTCCCAGCTACAGCGGCGGTTACGGCAACATCTTCCAGGACGAAAAAGACATCAAATTTATGGTCGTCGCGCCATTCACCCTGTTTTGACCCCGATCTGGCAGGAGCCAGAGACTTACCTCTGTGGAAAAGGATAACAGTATGAAAAATCTAAAAATTAGTTTACTGGCGCTGAGCGTGATGGGCCTTGCCGCCTGCAGTTCATCCCCGCGCAGTAATCAGCAGGTCGTCGACCAAATCAGCCAGTTCGGCGTGCAGTATCAGGTCACTGACAACCAGGCTGCCGATCACGGCGTGAACTGCGCGAAACTCGGCGCCGATTGGGCATCCTGCAATACCGCCACCATTACACTGACCAACAACGGCCCGGCGCTCACCAGCAAAAACTGGGCGATCTACATGAGCAATGTGCACGAAACGCTGCGGGTCGATAACGATCAGTTCAAAATGACGCACATCGTCGGCGATCTTACCCGACTGGAACCCACGGAAAAATTCAAAGGCATCGCGGCTGGCGAGTCGATTGAGATTCCGATCGTCAATGAATACTGGCAGCTGTTTATCACTGACGTGATGCCGCGCTGGTACGTCACCGCCGCCAATGCCTCGCCAAAAATCATCACCAGCACCGATACCGAAAACCTCAGGGACTTCGTTAAGCCATTTGGCGACCAATGGAAGCGCATCGCCGACGATAAAAACGTGCTGATGCTGCCGCAAAGTCGCTTCACCAAGAATGCCGATGTGGCGCAACTGCCTGCTAGCGCGTTGCGCGGACAAATCACCCCAACGCCGCGCACGGTGAAAGTTCATGCTGCCGATGTCGATCTGAGCCGTGGCGTCGCCTTGCATCTTGAAGTGCTGGCAAGCAATCAAGCGGATGCGGTTAAGCAGCGTTTCGATTTGATGGGGCTCAAACAGCAGTCAGCGGGTTATGCCGTTCATACTCGTATCGCCGTTAATCATTTCCGTGGCGCAGATGCGGTTTCTGGTGCTTATGAACTGCGCATCACGCCACGCGGCACCGATATCATTGGTTACGACCAGGCGGGCGTCTATTACGGCTTGATGTCGTTACTCTCGCTGGTACCCGCTGAAGGTAAACCGATTATCGCCACGCTCGAGGCGAAAGATGCCCCGCGCTTTGCCTATCGCGGTGCCTTCCTTGATGTGGCGCGTAACTTCCACAGCAAGCAAGCGGTGCTGCGCATGCTCGATCAAATGGCGGCCTGGAAGATGAATAAATTCCACTTCCACCTGACCGATGACGAAGCCTGGCGCATTGAAATTCCCGGTCTGCCAGAGTTGACCGACGTGGGCAGTAAGCGTTGTCACGATCTCACCGAGCAACAATGTCTGCTGCCGCAATTGGGTTCTGGTCCGTTCACGGATAACAACGGAACCGGGCATTTCAGCCGCGCCGATTATATTGAGATCGTCAAATACGCTCAGGCGCGCAACATTGAAGTCATTCCGGAAATCGATATGCCCGCGCACGCACGCGCTGCGGTGATCTCGATGGAAGCGCGTTATCAGCAGTACATGAAAGCGGGTAAACCGCAGCAGGCTAGTGAATATCGTCTGGTGGATCCAACCGATACCTCGAATACACGTTCCGTACAGTTGTACGACCGCACCAGCTATCTCAATCCCTGCCTCGATTCCTCTAAGCGCTTTGTCGATAAAGTGATTGGTGAAGTGCAGGCGATGCACCGTGAAGCGGGCCAACCGTTGACCACCTGGCACTTTGGCGGTGATGAAGCGAAAAATATCCGCCTCGGAACCGGCTACAGCGATGTTAAGAACCCGAAAGCGGGAACGGGCATTTTAGACCAAAGCAAAGAAGACAAACCCTGGGCAAAATCTCAGGTCTGCCAGGCGGTGGTGAAGTCCGGCAAGGTGGAAGATCTGGAGCATTTACCAAGCCACTTCGCGCTGGAAGTGAGCAAAATGGTGAAAGCCCACGGCATTCCGGTGATGCAGGCCTGGCAAGATGGGCTGAAAGATGCAGCTGACGCACACGCCTTCGCCACTTCGCGCGTACGCGTTAATTTCTGGGACACGCTCTATTGGGGCGGCTTTGACACCGCCAACGACTGGACGCTGAAAGATTACGAAGTGGTGATCTCGAATCCGGATTACGTCTACATGGACTTCCCGTATGAAGTGAATCCTAACGAGCGCGGCTATTACTGGGGCACACGCTTCAGCGATGAGCGCAAGATGTTTGGCTTCGCGCCAGACAACCTGCCGCAGAACGCGGAAACCTCGGTTGATCGCGACGGCAAAACCTTTGATGCCACCTCGAATAAGCCGTGGTCAGGCGCTTACGGCATTTCGGTGCAGCTGTGGAGTGAAACCACGCGTACCGATCAGCAGATGGATTACATGGTATTCCCTCGCCTGTTGTCGGTGGCCGAACGCGGTTGGCATCGCGCGGAGTGGGAGCTGGATTATCAGCAAGGCCGCACCTTTAAAGGTGGCGAAACCCACTTCGTTAACCAGCAGCAGCGCAATCAGGACTGGCAGCGTTTCGCCAACCTGTTAGGCCAGCGTGAGTTAGGCAAGATGGATAAAGCCGGTATTCACTATCGTCTGCCGGTACCGGGCGCGCGCGTGGAGAATGGCACGCTGACCATGAACATTGCGCTACCAGGACTGCCGCTGGAGTACAGCGTGGATAACGGTAAAAACTGGCAACGTTATCTGCCACATGCCAAACCGACCATTACCACCGACGATAAAGTTTGGGTGCGTAGCGTGAGTCCTGATGGCAAACGTTTCAGCCGCGCTGAAACGTTGTAAAATCAATGCCCCTTGCTAACATGCAAGGGGCAAACTAACCAAAATAATGATCAAGACCGTCTTTTATTAAAAACATAAAGTGATGGAGAATCGCTTTTATATCGGCTAAATCAATTTTTATAAAAACAATATTCTCCACCCCTCTTATTTCTCTTTATCACCAGCATTTAAATCGTAAATTTGAGACAGACCTCGTTTCAGCTTGATAAATATCAATCTCGCATCAGGAGAAAATCGGCCTAATTGCATCCCGGACTTGAAGACCGACACCGCCCCCCAAATCCGGTAGCGATAATGAAATTAAAATTCTTCAGCTTTATTCCGCATGCACACAAATGGCACAACATCCGTATTTCCCGTAAAGGCGCTACTTCCCCCACCGGACGAGCCTATTTCTCAACCCATGTTGAAGCTCAATGTAAAGGTTGCGGCGAACGGCTGCATAAAATCTATTACCGCGATATTAGCGATGCACAAGCCATTCGCTGGATAGGGTAATCATTGGTTGTTTTGAAATAAAAAAAGCCCCGCAACACAGGTTGCGGGGCTATTGCGTGGCTATCGCAAAACTTATTCAGCCGGTTTGGTGCGAATCAGATAATCAAAGGCGCTGAGTGAGGCTTTCGCGCCTTCACCGCTGGCGATGATAATCTGCTTATATGGCACCGTGGTGCAGTCGCCTGCGGCGAATACGCCTTTCAGGCTGGTTTCGCACTTGGCATCAATGATGATTTCGCCCATCTTGTTGCGCTCTACCGCACCTTCGAGGAAGGTGGTGTTTGGCAACAAACCAATCTGCACGAAGATGCCGCTCAGCGCGATTTCGTGGCTGGTCTGGTTGTTACGGTCGATGTAAGTCAGGCTGGTGACTTTGCTGCCATCGCCTTTCACTTCAGTGGTCTGGGCGTTCAGAATCACATCAACGTTTTTCAGGCTGCGCAGTTTGTCCTGCAGCACTTTGTCGGCGCGCATTTCACTGGCAAATTCCAGTAGCGTCACGTGTTCAACAATACCGGCCAAATCGATTGCCGCTTCCACGCCTGAGTTACCGCCGCCGATCACTGCGGTGCGTTTGCCTTTAAACAGCGGACCGTCGCAGTGCGGGCAATAGGTTACGCCCTTGGTGCGATACTGCTCTTCGCCCGGTACGCCCATGTTGCGCCAGCGTGCGCCGGTAGCAATGATAATGCTGCGTGATTTCAGTACCGCGCCAGATGCGGTTTCAATCGCGTGCAGACCGCCCTCTTTCGCCGCTGGTATCAGCTTGATGGCGCTCTGGGTGTCAATCACATCGACGTCGTAATCATCCACGTGAGCACGTAGAGAACCGGCCAGCTTCGCGCCTTCGGTTTTCGGTACGGAGATGTAGTTTTCGATGTCTACGGTGTCCAGCACCTGACCACCGAAACGCTCGCCCATCAGGCCAGTACGGATGCCTTTACGTGCAGAATAGATGGCCGCAGCCGCGCCCGCTGGGCCGCTGCCGACGATCAGCACTTCGTAGGCATCACGTTTGTTCAGCTCTTCTGCCGCACGCTTCTCTGCGTTGGTGTCCACTTTACCGACGATTTCCGCCAGGCTCAGACGGCCCTGACCGAACTCTTTACCGTTGAGGAACACCGCCGGCACGCCCATCACGTTGCGTTCGGTGATTTCGTTCTGGAACATACCGCCGTCAATTGCGGTATGGCTGATACGCGGGTTCAGTACCGCCATCAGGTTCAGCGCCTGTACCACGTCAGGACAGTTGTGGCACGACAGTGAATAATAAGTTTCGAAGTGGAAGTCGCCTTCCAAAGCCACAACCTGATCCAGCAGGCTCTGCGCTTCTTTCGAAGGGTGTCCACCGGTTTGCAGCAAAGCTAAAACCAGTGAAGTAAATTCATGGCCCATTGGCGAACCGGCAAAGCGCGGACCGCTCTGGCTGCCTGGGTTAGTGATCAGGAAAGAGGGTTTACGAACCGGACGATCGTTCTCTTCACAGAAGCTGACTTTGTCTGACAAGCCCGCGATATCGGCCAACAGAGAACGGATCTCTGCGGATTTGGCGCCATCATCCAATGTGGCAATCAACTCAACCGGTTTCGTTAATTTCTCAAGGTAAGCCTTGAGTTGGGTTTTTAAATTGGTGTCGAGCATAGTGAGTTCCTGTCATGAAAATCGGGTGCCGTAGCACCCGATAGAGAAAGATCGAATGGCGCAGTGTTGACTTAGATTTTGCCAACCAGGTCCAGTGATGGAGCCAGAGTTGCTTCGCCTTCTTTCCATTTTGCCGGGCAAACTTCACCTGGGTGAGAAGCAACGTACTGTGCTGCTTTCACTTTACGGATCAGGTCAGATGCGTCACGGCCAATGCCTTCTGCAGTGATTTCGATCGCCTGGATGATGCCTTCCGGGTCAACAATGAAGGTACCGCGATCTGCCAGACCTTCGTCTTCGCGCATGATTTCGAAGTTACGGGTCAGCGCGCCAGTTGGGTCACCGATCATCGCGTATTTGATTTTCGCGATGGTGTCTGAAGAACCGTGCCAGGCTTTGTGGGTAAAGTGCGTGTCAGTAGAAACAGAGTAGATATCTACACCCAGTTTCTGGAACTCTTCGTGATGGTCTGCAACGTCACCCAGTTCGGTTGGGCATACGAAGGTGAAGTCAGCCGGGTAGAAGAAGAAAACACTCCATTTACCTTCAACGTCTTTCTCGGTGACTTCGATGAATTCGCCGTTTTTGAACGCTGCGTTTTTAAATGGTTTGATCTTGGTATTAATGATGGACATGGTGACCTCCGTTAAAAGATGTGATGCAGGCTACAGAATTTTCGGGCCAACTTCTAATATGCAGACGTTATCAATTAGATAACCAAAAGCTATCAAAGCGCCGACGCCAGCTTTCATGCGGCTCGCGCGGGCATTCTACACAAAAATGGCGCGGTTCTGACAGGCTTTATCTTTTTGCGATGAAACTGCTACTTTTACGTTGGGTAATAGACATGAGGCGGTCGCCATGAATGGCGACCCTACGATTTAGCGGGTATGGGTTTCGTAGGGTGCGCATTTATGCGCACCTGGCAACGTCACAGATTACCCCCCAAATGGAGCTTTTGCGTGCAAATCCGTTTTTTTGACGAAGCCGATCGGCCTTTTCTGCGCACACTGTACCTTGCCGCGCGACGCCATAACTGGACGTGGCTGGATGGCGATGATTGGCAGTTAGAAGATTTCGATGCGGTGATTTTGGGCGAAACCGTGCTGGTCGCCGAACTGGACGGACATCGCGTGGGTTTTGCGGCGGTGCTGGATAATGACAACTTCCTGCATAGCCTGTATGTCGATCCAAATGCGCAAGGACAAGGCGTGGGCAGCGCGCTGTTAGAAAAAGTGCAGTCGCGATTTAGCTCGACTGGCGCATTGAAATGTTTGCAACAGAATCAGGCGGCTATGGATTTCTATCTCAAACACGGCTGGCGGCGTGAGGCGGTTGGCGAGAGCGAGCAGGGAAAATATGTGCTGATGCATTTTCCGCTGGCGACACGCGCCAGCGGAAATGGACGACGTTAAACGGCGCGGAAGGCAATATCGCCAGGGATAATTTCTCCCTGCCAATAGAGCTGCGCCGCGACGCGCCCCGCCAGCTGGCGGTAGAGCGCGGTGAAATCACTCTCCGGACGGCGCACCACGGTAGGTTCGCCATCATCCAGATCTTCACGCAACGTAATGTGCAGCGGCAGTTGTGCCAGCAAACGCGTGTTGTAATCTTCCACCAGCTTCTGCGCCCCGCCTGTGCCGAAAATCGGCTCGTGATGTCCGCATTGGCTGCAGATGTGCATGCTCATGTTCTCGACTACGCCCAGCACCGGCACGCTGACTTTCTCGAACATCACCATGCCTTTACGTGCATCAATCAAGGCAATGTCCTGCGGCGTGGTGACCACTAACGCGCCGGTCACCGGCACGTTCTGCGCCAGCGTCAGCTGAATATCGCCGGTGCCTGGCGGCATATCGAGGATCAGATAATCCAGATCCGGCCACATGGTTTCATTGAGCAGTTGCATCAGGGCTTTGCTGGCCATCGGCCCGCGCCACACCATCGCATTGTCGTCAGTGACCAGATAACCAATTGAATTGGTTGCCAGGCCATGCGCCATGATCGGCGCCATATGCGTGCCATCCGGCGAAGTTGGACGCTGGTTTTCGGTGCCAAGCATGTTCGGAATCGACGGGCCATAAATATCCGCATCGAGAATCCCCACGCGCGCCCCTTCGGCAATCAGCGCCAGCGCCATGTTCACGGCGGTGCTGGATTTACCCACGCCACCTTTGCCTGAACTGACGGCGATGATGTTCTTCACACCGGTCGCGCCCGGATGATTTTTCACCCGCTTCAGCGTGGCTATATCGTGACGCAGCCGCCAGTCAATGGCGCTGGCATCGGTCAGGCGCAGTAGTTCAGCGCTGGTTTGCGCTTTCAGCTCTTCAAAGGCGCTGGCCCACGCGAACGGCATCACCAGTTCGATATGCAGCTTGTCATCCAGTAGCGCGACGTGGCGCAGCGCTTTCAGCGTGGTCAGGTTGTGTTGCAGCGTCGGATGTTCAAAGTCACTTAGCACGCCGATAACCAATGCTCGCAGCGCTTCAGGTGAATGATGTTGCTGGGATTGTGAAGTCATCCCCTCTCCTTGTTTATTCTTCACGCCAGATTGCGGCGGTGTCTGTTCAATAGTATCAGATAGGCGCTAAAAGTGATGGGGATGTGCAGCTGTGTTTACGGCAGAGGGTGCTTCGGTTACCATCATTCCCCTAAATAATTCGTGTTGCAGGAAGGCGGCAAACGAGAGAATCCCAATGAGCTTACTCAAGTAAGTGATTTGGGTGAGCGAGAGAAGACAACGCGCCTGCAACGCGAAGTATGACGGGGAAACCCGCTTTTTCATCAATGGAACGCTACGCAATCATGACTATAGTCACTAAAAAAATTCTGGTAACGTGCGCACTGCCGTACGCAAACGGTTCAATCCATCTCGGTCACATGCTTGAACACATTCAGGCTGACATTTGGGTCCGTTACCAGCGAATGCGTGGCAACCAGGTTCACTTCATCTGTGCAGACGACGCCCACGGCACGCCAATTATGCTGAAAGCGCAGCAACTGGGCATCGCGCCGGAGCAGATGATCGCGGAGATGAAGCAGGAGCACGAAACCGACTTCGCTGGCTTCAACATCAGCTACGACAACTATCACTCGACACACGGCGATGAAAACCGTCAGCTGTCCGAGCTGATTTATGGTCGTCTGAAAGAGAACGGTTTCATTAAGAACCGCACCATCTCGCAGCTGTACGATCCTGAGAAAGGCATGTTCCTGCCAGACCGTTTCGTGAAAGGCACCTGCCCGAAATGTAAGTCACCGGATCAGTATGGCGATAACTGCGAAGTATGCAGCGCGACATATAGCCCAACCGAGCTGATCGACCCGAAATCTGTGGTTTCAGGCGCGACGCCGGTGCTGCGCGATTCAGAGCACTTCTTCTTTGATCTGCCCTCTTTCAGCGCGATGCTGCAGGCGTGGACGCGTTCAGGCGCGCTGCAAGAGCAGGTGGCTAACAAGATGCAAGAGTGGTTCGAGTCTGGCTTGCAGCAGTGGGATATCTCGCGCGATGCACCTTACTTCGGCTTCGAAATTCCTGGCGCGCCGGGCAAATATTTCTACGTCTGGCTGGATGCGCCAATCGGTTACATGGGTTCGTTCAAAAACCTGTGCGACAAGCGCGGCGATCTCGATTTCGACGAGTTCTGGAAGAAAGATTCCACCACCGAGTTGTATCACTTCATCGGTAAAGACATCGTCTATTTCCACAGCCTGTTCTGGCCGGCGATGCTGGAAGGCAGCAACTTCCGCAAGCCAACCAACCTGTTCGTACACGGTTATGTGACGGTGAACGGCGCGAAGATGTCCAAATCGCGCGGCACCTTTATTAAAGCCAGCACCTGGTTGCAGCATCTGGATGCCGACAGCCTGCGTTACTACTACGCGGCCAAGCTCTCCTCGCGCATCGACGACATCGACCTGAATCTGGAAGATTTCGTGCAGCGCGTGAATGCAGATGTGGTGAACAAAGTGGTGAACCTGGCGTCACGTAATGCGGGCTTCCTGACCAAACGCTTTGGCGGCAAGCTGGCGAGCGAACTGGCCGATCCGGCGCTGTATCAGACCTTTGTTGATGCCTCTGAGAAGATTGGCGAAGCCTGGGCGAGCCGCGAATATAACCGCGCGATCCGTGAAATCATGGCGCTGGCCGATCTGGCGAACCGCTATGTCGATGAGCAGGCACCTTGGGTGGTGGCGAAGCAAGAAGGCCGCGATGCCGACCTGCAAGCGATCTGCTCAATGGGCATCAACCTGTTCCGCGTGTTGATGACCTGGCTGAAGCCGGTGCTGCCATCGCTGACCGAACGCACCGAAGCCTTCCTGCAGAGCGAGCTGAGCTGGGATGCGATTGCCCAACCGCTGCTGAATCATGAAGTAGCACCGTTCAAAGCGCTGTATGGCCGTATCGAAATGACCAAGGTTGACGCGCTGGTTGAAGCCTCGAAAGAGGATGCTGCGGCGGCGAACAAACCTGCGGCAACAGGTCCTTTGGCGGATGCGCCGATTGGCGACACCATCACCATCGATGATTTCGCCAAGGTCGATATGCGCGTGGCGCTGATCGAGAAAGCTGAGCTGGTTGACGGTTCTGACAAACTGCTGCGCCTGGAGCTGGATTTGGGTGGCGAGAAGCGTCAGATTTTCTCTGGCATTCGCGCGGCGTATCCGGATCCTTCCGTGCTGGTCGGCAAGATGACCATCATCGTGGCTAACCTCGCGCCGCGTAAAATGCGCTTCGGTATTTCAGAAGGCATGGTGCTGTCAGCGGGCCCTGGCGGCAAAGACCTGTTTGTACTGTCCGTCGATAGCGGCGCAGTGCCGGGCATGCCGGTTAAGTAAGAAATTTTTGCCCTCACCCTAGCCCTCTCCCGCGTGCGGGAGAGGGAACCGCTCAGTACGGTCATTTAATCTTCACTCCACTTTTGCAAACCTGCTCCACCTAACTATTCCCTCGCCCACTTGCGGGAGAGGGAACCGCAAATTGCGGTCAGTTAATATTCACTCTACTTTTGCAAACCTGCTCCATCTAACTATTCCCTCGCCCACTTGCGGGAGAGGGAACCGCTCATTGCGGTCAGTTAATCTTCACTCTACTTTTGCAAACCTGCTCCATCTAACTATTCCCTCGCCCGCTTGCGGGAGAGGGCTAGGGTGAGGGCCCAGACAACATCAACTGCCGATATATCTCCTCCATCACCGCATCAAACTCTTCGAAAACCTGGTGATTCCAGAATCGAATCACTCTCCAGCCATAGCGCTTTAAATAATCCGTTCTTTGTTGATCATAAATTTTCGCTTCATCTTCATTATGTTGTCCGCCATCCAGCTCAACGATCAGCAGCCTTTCAATACAGGCGAAATCCACGATATAACGCCCAATTGGATGCTGACGCCGAAACTTCACTCCGCACAAATTACGGTTACGTAAAAAACACCATAATCGCAGTTCAGCTTCTGGCATCGCCTGACGCAGTTGTCGCTGTCGCGAAATCGCTTTCATCATCGCCCTCCCTTTCACGCTATCGGCTTACCCTACGCCATGTGTAGAGGAGGAAAAGATTGCGATGAAAAAGCTGGAATCTGCATTCCAATGTGATCGCTAGCACGCTAATCGCTTAATGCGTATGATAAAGCGCTACGAAAACAGGAGCCTGACATGCCTGCCGTTCTCTCTGCTTGTTGGCGCTATGTGCGCGCCTTCGTCATCATCTATGCAGCGCTTTATGCCGGAATAGGGATTTCTGCCCTGCTCCCGATAACCATTCCTGGCAGCATCATCGGCATGCTGCTGCTGTTCCTGTTACTTGGGCTGCAAATCATGCCGGTTGAGTGGGTAAAACCTGGATGCCATTTACTGATTCGCTATATGGCGCTGCTGTTTGTGCCAATTAGCGTTGGCGTGATGAGCTATACCGATATCCTCACCGCGCAGTTCGGGCCGATTGTGGTGTCGTGCATTGTCAGTACCTTTATGGTGCTGCTGATTGTGGGTCTCAGCGCAGAGCGTTTGCAGCGCCCGCAGGAGAAGCCGAATGATTGACGCATGGTGGTCGCTGCCGCTGACCGTAATCGCCTATTTTCTGGCGCGTAAACTGGCGGCGAAAATCAATATCTCCATCGTCAATCCATTGCTGGTGGCGATGGCGATTGTCATTCCGATTCTGCTGCTCACCAATCTGCCTTACACGCGCTATTTTGCCGGCAGCAGCCTGCTCAATCAGTTGCTGCAACCGGCGGTTGTCGCGCTGGCGTTGCCGCTGTATGAGCAGATGCATCAGATTCGTGCGCGCTGGAAAACCATCATCAGCGTCTGTTTCATCGGCAGCATTACGGCGATGGTGTCGGGTACCGCGATTGCGCTGTGGATGGGCGCAACGCCGGAAATCGCCGCCACCATTATGCCGAAATCCGTCACCACGCCGATTGCGATGGCGGTCTCCGCTTCGCTGCACGGTATTCCCGCTATCAGCGCTATCTGCGTGCTCATCGCTGGTGTACTGGGTGCGGTGTTTGGCCATATGCTGCTTAATCTGTTTAAGGTGAAAAACAAATCTTCGCGCGGATTGGCAATTGGTAACGCTTCGCACGCATTAGGCACCGCACGCGCCGCTGAGATCGATTATCAGGAAGGCGCCTTCAGCTCACTGGCTTTGGTGATTTGCGGCATCATCACTTCGTTACTGGCACCGTTCCTTTTTCCGCTATTAATGCATTGGTGGGGCTGAAACTTGCGAGAGATCTCGCAAAGTTGAAACAACCCGATCAGCTTGCATTGTCAGAGCGACTTGGATCACATATAAAACCTCTGGCGGCGCATCGCCGCTAACGCGTAACTGAGGCCATCACATCATGCATTCACGATTCCTTACTGCTTTTTCTGCCCTGCCCGCTGCGCTGCAAGCTGCGATTCAGCCGCTGCTCGATGCGCCGGATTTCCATGGCGTATTGCGTCCGCAGGATGTCGCGCAACTGAAACAGCTTACCGGTCTGGATGAAGATGCGCTGGCGCTGGAACTGCTGCCGCTGGCGGCGAGCTGCGCGGTGGCAACCGTTTCTAATTTCAATGTCGGCGCGATCTCGCGCGGCGTCAGCGGCCACTGGTACTTCGGTGCCAACATGGAGTTCCTGCACACGCCGCTGCAGCAGACGGTGCACGCCGAGCAAAGTGCCATTACGCATGCCTGGCTGCGCGGTGAAGAGAAGCTGGCGGCAATCACCGTCAACTACACGCCGTGCGGACATTGCCGTCAGTTTATGAACGAGCTGAACAGCGGCACGGCGATTCGCATTAGCCTGCCGGGACGCGCCGTTAGCACGCTGGGCGACTATTTGCCGGATGCGTTTGGTCCAGCCGATTTGAACATAACTGAACGTTTGCTGACCCCAATCGATCATGGTTTTGCGATTGCAGGTGATGCGCTGCAACAGGCCGCTATTGAGGCCGCTAATCACAGTCACGCACCTTACAGTCACAGCTACAGCGGCGTGGCATTGCGCAGCCAGAGCGGCAAGGTCTTTACCGGCCGCTATGCGGAAAACGCCGCCTTCAATCCAAGCTTGCCACCGCTGCAGGCCGCACTGATTTTGATGAACATGAGCAACGAAGCGCTGGAGACTATTCAGCAAGCGGTTTTGGCAGAATGTCAGGACAGCACGCTGAGTCAGCTGGATGCGACACGCGCTACGCTTACGGCGTTAGGATGTGAGGATTTCTCACTTACTTTAGTTTCGAAAACATCAGTTTAGTGATCCTTTTACCGCTTTTGTGACCTTCTGTTAACAAAAGCTGTACATCTGCAGGAATTTTCATAGGATCGGGCGCCAGAACCTCTTCACTTCAAGATGGACTGGCGTTACCTTTTCCCGGCGATACGTCAGAAAACACTGCAACCGGAGCAAGCACTGCATGGAACTCGACTACGAAAGTAAACGCCCGCTGTATATTCCTTATGCGGGTCCGATCCTGCTGGAATTTCCGCTGTTGAATAAAGGCAGCGCCTTCACCCTCGAAGAACGTAACGAATTTAACCTCAACGGCCTGCTACCGGAAGCGGTAGAAACCATCGAAGAGCAGGCAGAACGTGCCTGGCGCCAGTTCCTGGATTTCAAAAATAACAACGACAAGCATGTCTATCTGCGTAACATCCAGGATACCAACGAAACCCTGTTCTACCGCCTGCTCGACAATCATCTGGAAGAGATGATGCCGATTATCTACACCCCAACGGTCGGCGCCGCCTGTGAACACTTCTCTGAAATTTACCGTCGCGCGCGCGGCGTGTTCATCTCTTACAACAACCGCGACCGCATCGAAGACATGCTGCAGAACGCCACTAAGCAGAATGTAAAAGTGATCGTGGTGACCGATGGCGAACGTATTCTCGGTCTCGGCGATTTGGGTATCGGCGGCATGGGCATCCCAATCGGTAAGCTGTCGCTGTATACCGCGTGTGGCGGCATCAGCCCGGCTTACACCTTGCCGGTTGTACTGGATGTCGGCACCAACAACCAACAGCTGCTGAACGATCCGCTCTATATGGGCTGGCGTCATCCGCGCATTACTGGCGAAGAGTACGAAGAGTTCGTTAACGAGTTCATCCAGGCAGTGAACCGTCGCTGGCCGAATGTGCTGTTGCAGTTCGAAGACTTCGCGCAGAAAAACGCCATGCCGTTGCTGGAGCGCTATCGCGATGAGATCTGCTGCTTCAACGACGATATTCAGGGCACCGCCGCGGTGACGGTCGGCACTTTGATCGCCGCCAGCCGCGCTGCCGGCAGCCGCCTGTGCGAGCAGAAAGTGGTGTTCCTTGGTGCCGGTTCTGCCGGTTGCGGTATCGCCGAGCAGATCATCGCGCAGATGAAGTCGGAAGGTTTGAGCGATGATGAAGCGCGTGGCCGTGTGATGATGGTCGACCGCTTCGGTCTGCTGACCGACAAACTGCCGAACCTGCTTAATTTCCAGAGCAAGCTGGTGCAGAAGAGCGACAGCCTGAAAGACTGGGACACCAGCAGCGACTCAATTTCTCTGCTCGACGTGGTGCGCAATGCCAAGCCGGATATCCTGATCGGCGTGTCAGGCCAACCTGGCCTGTTCACCGAAGAGATCATTCGCGAGATGCACAAGCACACCAAGCGTCCAATCGTTATGCCGCTATCGAATCCGACGTCGCGCGTGGAAGCCACGCCAGCCGACATCATCGCCTGGACCGACGGTGCCGCGCTGGTTGCCACCGGCAGCCCGTTCTCACCGGTCACCTGGAAAGGGAAAACCTATCCAATCGCCCAATGCAACAACTCCTATATCTTCCCTGGCATCGGTTTGGGTGTGATCGCTGCAGGCGCAAGTCGCGTGACGGATTCGATGCTGATGACCGCCAGCCGCGCACTGGCCGACTGTTCGCCGCTGGTTAACGACGGCGAAGGGCCGGTGCTGCCGGAGATCAAAGACATTCAGGGCGTTTCCAAGCTGATTGCCATTGAAGTGGGCAAAGCCGCGCAGCTGGCTGGCGTGGCGGTGGTGACCTCGGAAGATGTGTTGTCGAAAGCCGTTAGCAACAACTTCTGGCTGCCGCAGTATCGTAACTATCGCCGTACTTCGATCTGATAAATTCGTTGCCGGATCATTTAGATCCGGCAACGTTTAAAAAAACGTCAGCCAACTGGCGTTTACTTGCTTCCCCCGCCCGCCTCAAGTAGCCTTTATCCATTCTGAATTCTGCCAACCGAGTGCCCGCGCGCATGATTAAACGCGTTTTCTTTGGTCTGTTTTTCATCATCTTACTGATGGTGGCGACCGCGCTCGGCCTGGATCGCTGGATCAGCTGGAAAACCGCGCCCTTTATTTACGAAGATGTCACCTCGCTGCCGCATCGTCAGGTCGGCGTGGTCTTGGGCACAGCCAAGTATTACCGCACGGGCGTCATCAATCAGTATTACCTCTATCGCATTCAGGGCGCGTTGAACGCCTATAACAGCGGCAAGGTCAATTACCTGCTGCTGAGCGGTGACAATGCGCAGCAAAGCTATAACGAACCGATGACCATGCGCCGCGATTTGATTAAAGCGGGCGTCGCGCCGTCGGACATCGTGCTGGATTACGCCGGGTTCCGCACGCTGGATTCGATTGTGCGCACGCGCAAAGTGTTCGATACCAACGATTTCATCATCATTACCCAGCGCTTCCACTGCGAGCGTGCGCTGTATATCGCGCAGCATCTGGGGATTCAGGCGCAGTGTTATGCGGTGCCATCGCCGAAAAACATGTTGTCGGTACGTTTCCGCGAAGTGGGTGCACGTTTAGGTGCGCTGGCGGATTTGTATTTGATGAAGCGCGAGCCGCGTTTCCTCGGTCCGCTAGTGCCGATTCCTGCGGTGCATGAAGTGCCAGAAGATGCGCAGAGTTATCCGGCGGTGACGCCAGAGCAGCTTTTAGAGCTGGAAGAGAAACTGCAGAAGTAAGTGGTAGCGGTGCATTTTGTAGGGTCGCCATTTATGACGACCGCCAATGTAAAAAGGGCCGCATTACGCGGCCCTTTGTTTGCTGTGTGATGTCTTATTTTTTACGTGCGTACTTCAGTGAATCCAGCGCCACGGCGAAGATAATGATGCCGCCCTTGATGATGTACTGCCAGTAAGGGTTAACGCCGATGTAGGTCAAACCGTAGTTGATGACGGTGAAGATGATCACACCGGTCACCACGCCCGCTACAGAACCGACGCCACCGGCAAACGACACGCCGCCGACCACACAAGCCGCAATTGCATCAAGCTCATACATAAAGCCGAGGTTGTTGGTGGCGCTGCCGATACGGCCCGCTTCCAGCATCCCGCCGAACGCGTAGAACACGCCAGACAGTGCATACACCAGAATCAGGTTGAACGGTACGTTTACGCCAGACACTTTCGCCGCTTCCGGGTTACCGCCGATAGCGAAGATGTTGCGGCCGAAGCGGGTTTTATTCCACAGCACCCAAACAAATACGATGGCAATCACAGCGTAGAAGGTGATGAACGACAGTTTGAAGTCACCGAAACGCAGGAAGCCTTGGGCAAATTTTGAGAAGCCAGGATCGAAACCGGCAATCGGCGATGCACCCACAAAGTCGTAATAGAGTGAGTTGATGCCGTAAACGATGATCATGGTGCCCAGGGTGGTGATAAATGGCGTTACCTTCAGGTAAGCAATGATCACACCGTTCACCAGACCAATCACGCCGCCGATGATGCACACGGTCAGGATAACCACCGGAATTGGCACGGTATCCAGATGCGGGAATACCTTGTTCGCGTTATCCATCGCCTGCAGCAGCGTGGCGGCCACAACTGCCGCTAAACCCACCTGACGACCCGCTGAAAGGTCCGTACCCTGGGTGACAATCAAACCGGCCACGCCCAATGCGATAATAATACGCACCGAGGATTGAGTCAGAATGTTACTCAGGTTCATTAAACTTAAGAACGTTGGATCCTGGAAAATAATAATTGCCAGCAGTACAAACAGGACAACGTAAATGCCGCCCTCTTTTAACCAGGTTAGCGCATTCTTTTTAGTAGTCGCTTTCATGTTAAAGCCCTTGCTTCATTAAAGGTGTAATGACGCTAAACGCAGGATTTCATTCTGCGAGGTCGTTTTGGTATCAACAATGCCTGCTACCTGGCCATTACTCATCACTAAAATACGATCGGTAATACCCAACAGCTCTGGCATTTCAGAAGAGATAATAATGATGCCCTTCTCTTTCTTCGCCAACTCAGCAATAAGTTGGTAGATTTCGAATTTCGCGCCCACATCAATCCCGCGCGTTGGTTCATCCAGCATCAATATTTCCGGCTGCGTTAATAACCAGCGACCAATGATCACTTTTTGTTGGTTACCACCGGAAAGCGAACCAATTTGCGTATGATGACCCGGCGTTTTCACGCGCATCGAATCAATAACCCATTGGGTGTCGCTTTTCATGCGTTTATTATCGAGCAGTCCCATGCTGGATTTATACTTTTTAATATTGGAGATAAGTGAGTTAAAGCCAATATCCAGATAAGCATAAATACCGGTGGAACGACGTTCTTCCGTCACCAGCGCAAAGCCATGGTTAATGGCTTCATTGGCGCTATGGTTATTAATCGCCTTACCGTGCAATTTAATCGTGCCGCCCGACTTTTCGCGAATCCCAAACAGGGTTTCGACGATGTCGGTACGCTTGGCTCCCACCAAACCGGCAATACCAAGAATTTCACCTTTACGCAGATCGAACGAGATATCACGAATCGAAGGCTGACGCAGTGAGGTTAAATGACGCACCTCAAGAATGGTTTCCCCCGGCACGTTGGTCTTGTCCGGGAAACGCTGGTTCAATGAACGGCCAACCATCATCGAGATGATCTTGTCCATATCCAGCCCTTCCAGCGGCTGAGTGGCAATCCACTGTCCATCACGCAAAATGGTGATCTCATCGCACAGCTGGAATATCTCTTCCATCTTATGCGAGATATAGACAATGCCGCAGCCGCGATCTTTCAGCTTACGAATAATAGTGAACAAGTGATTCACTTCTTTTTCGGTAAGCGATGATGTCGGCTCATCCATAATGACGATCTTCGCGTCATAGGAAAAAGCTTTGGCGATTTCGATCATCTGCATCTGCGAGACAGACAAGGTGGCGACTTTATCGCGCGGATCGATATCAATATCTAATTCATCAAAGATCGCTTTGGTATCGCGATACATTTTATCCTGATCGACAAACACGCCTTTACGTGGATAACGGCCAAGCCACATGTTATCCATGACGTTGCGTTGCAGAACCAGGTTTAATTCCTGATGCACCATGGAAACGCCATTTTCCAGCGCCTCTTTGGAGCTCTTATAATCAATTTCCTCACCCTGAAACAGGATGCTCCCCGTATCCTTTTTATAAATCCCAAACAGACATTTTAATAATGTAGATTTCCCGGCGCCGTTTTCTCCCATTAATGCATGAACGGAGTGCGGCCGCACTTTTAAATTCACATTATCTAAGGCTTTAACCCCTGGAAATGATTTCGAGACATTCGTCATCTCCAGCAGATATTCACGCTGTGTGGTCGGATTCTCACTGGCCATAATTTACCTGGCTAAATAAAGCGTTGGTCAGATGCAATAAGGCGCGGCGAAACGCCGCGCCCAGGATGAATTACTTCACAAACTGCGACAGATTTTCTTTATCTACTGGTACGTAAGGAACACGTACGATTTTGTTTTCCATCTTGAAGTTGGTGCCAGCGGTTGGCTCTTTGCCATTGGCCAGATTGTTAGCAATATCCAGCGTCGCTTTCGCCTGGTTTTCCGCATCGTTCAACACGGTACCGGCCAGTGCGCCCGATTTCACCAGAGCCAGCGCTTCTGGCAGTGCATCGACACCAAACACTGGAATGCTGGTTTTGTTGTGCGCTTTCAGCGCTTCAACCGCACCCATCGCCATCGCATCGTTGTTGGCGATAATCACTTCAATCTTGTCGGCGTTCGGGCCAGAGAGCCAGGCGTCAACTTTGTCTTTTGCCTGTGCGGTATCCCACATCGCGGTATCCATCGCCAGCTGCTGCGTTTTCAGACCGTCTTTGTTCAGGGTATCGATCACGTATTTGGTACGCGCTTCAGCA
This sequence comes from Enterobacter sp. Sphag1F, assembly GCF_014193275.1. Lineage (NCBI taxonomy): Bacteria > Pseudomonadati > Pseudomonadota > Gammaproteobacteria > Enterobacterales > Enterobacteriaceae > Enterobacter > Enterobacter sp. Sphag1F. Next base: position 808,480 of record NZ_JACHZD010000001.1, read on the forward strand.
TCCGGATGGCCCGGCTCGCCTTTCAGCAGTACGAACTGAATCGTACCGTCTTTGTTCAGATCCCACGCTGGCGTGGCTTTCCAGTGCTTCTCGATCAGCTGACCCTGGATGATGCCAGACTCTTTAGAGTCGGTACCGACGTAATACGCTTTCGGATAGCTGGCCAGCACTTTGGCGTTAGGTTCTTTGTTGAAGAACACCACCGGCACATCGTTACCGCGCGCTTTATCAATCACCACTGCCGCAGCAGCCGGATCCACCAGGTTGATAGCCAGCGCTTTCACGCCTTTTGCCATCAGCACGTCAATCTGGTCGTTCTGTTTGGACTGGTCGTTCTGCGAGTCGTTCATCAGCAGCTGAATACCGCCCAATGATTTCGCTTCTTTCTCAATGTCCTTACGCACCATCGACATGAAGTTGTCGTCGTATTTGTAAATCGTCACGCCAATGCGGGTATCGGCGGCGTGCGCAGTTGCACCAAACATCATGCTGGCAACCAGTGCTGTGAGCGTGAAAACCTTCTTATTCATGGTATCTCCGGTTTTTTATGTAGGGCATTTCATTGCGCTATTTGCCTGCGGGCAAACAGCGCCGTCGGTTGTAAACCTGATAATGGGCGGACGCGTAACGCAAAGCCGGGCCACCATCGCAATCCTGACTTCCCTGTAGGTAAACGCTTCCTGAAGAGTGTTGTGAACTATTTCAATCGGCTACTGAAACCTGCTGGGAAGAGGATTTCTCAGCGTTACATGATGTTTCAGTCCGGTAAGACGCTGCCATCATAGTGAGCGGCATGTTAATTAACTGTGAATGCAATCACAGATTGGAAACGGTTACACTGGGCTATCGCCTGAATTAGTGACCGACTCCACAATTTGCCGCTGGGCGACAGAATGGCGACGTACCAGCGTGGGCATAAAGCAGTGTGATGCATTGATATCCAGTTCACCGGCCGCACCTTTGAGCGCCAGCTCAGTGGCAAGTTTTGCCATAGAAACAATAGGATAACGGACCGTAGTTAACTGCGGATCGGTGTAACGTGAAATGGGAATGTCATCAAAGCCAATGACAGAGAAATGCTGTGGAACCTGGATGCCGTTGTCCTTTAAAGCGGTCAATGCACCGGCTGCCATGCCATCATTGTAGGAAAACACTGCTGTTAAATGTAAGTTACGGCCAAGTAATTCCACCATCGCTGCTTCGCCGCCTTGCATGTCAGGTTCAGCATGAGCAATCCATGACTCCTGCGGGCGAATTCCCTGCTCTGACAAGGCCTGCAGCCAGCCTTCACGCCGTTGTGTCACGTCCTCAATCGGATGACTGGAGCTGAGAAAGCCAATGCGTTGATGTCCCTGTTGTAACAGCATGCGCGTCGCCACCTGAGCGCCGGTGACGTTATCCAGGCAGACGCAGCGGTGTTCATAACCGGGAATAGTACGATTAATCAATACCATACCCGGAACCTGATCCATAAATTGCGTCAATTCGGCGTCTGAAAGCGTTTTCGCGTGCACCACCAATGCGTTGCAGCGTTGACGTATCAGCACCTCAATTGCGTGACGTTCTTTCTCTTCCTGATGCCAGGAGTTACTGATTAACACGTGTTTATGCACACGCTGCGCCACGGTATCGACCGCTTTCACCAGCGCGCCAAAGAAGGGATCGGAAACGTCCATCACCACCACGCCAATGGTGTCACTGATTTGTGTCGCCAGCGCCTGGGCGTTGGCGTTCGGGCGATAGCCTAACGCGTCAACGGCGGCCAGCACGGCTTCACGGGTATCGGCGGTGACTGCACTGCTGTTATTGAGCACACGCGACACGGTGGCTACTGACACACCGGCCTGACGGGCGACATCACGAATCGTTATCATGCAGCTGTTCCACAGAGGCTGAAAATGCGCGACAAGCGCGTAACGGCGCTATTCTGTCAGGGCATCTGGCACGACTACGTGAATCACGTCACATCAATGAAAACGGTTACATACAATTCTGCAACCTTTGTGATGAACATCATTATCTGAGCGAGGAGGAAGGGTCAGGTTTTCCCGCGGCAAGACGCGTCAGTTTGCGCCAGATCCACTCCATTGGCCCCTGCGGGAAGACGCGCAGCCACAGCACGGAAAACAGGATATTAACCAGCCAGATAGCCGGTACAAAAGCCAGCAGCTGCAGGCGGTCAAACTTGAGGAAAAGATCAAAGCGGTAGAACAGCGTGGTGCAAATCAGCGTCTGTAACAGGTAATTGCTCAATGCCATGCGGCCAACGCATTGAATGGCGTAACTAATGCGGGTTGACGCAATTTGCGGCCAAAATCCAAGGCAAAGTGCGGCATAACCAAGGCTGATAAACGGGCTGGCGAGATCGCGCGGCACCTGCAGGAAGAAACCGGTCCAGCGGAATTCCCAGCCAATCATCCACTGCGCGGCGATGCCGGGAATGGCGATCAGCCAGCCGATGGTGAGCAGCAGCGCAGCCGAACGTCGATAGTGCTGCACGCTGAATTGCCCGCTCAGCCAGCCGCTGCGCATCAATGCCGCGCCAATCAGCATCAATCCCGCCAGCTGCCAGCCATATTGTGACGCCAGCGCCATCAGACCGGATGACAGGTGATCCAGCCGATTCTGCACTGCTTCCCAACCGCCGAGCAGTTTCCAGTAGCTTTCATATTGCAGATCCGCCGCGCCTGGCAGCCAGGAACGTGTAGGATTCGGACTGGAAATTAGGCCGAATACTACTAACACGCCACAGCCAACCAAATAGAGTAATGCGCCGGTTTGTAACAACGCACGGTCGGACGGCACATCACGCAGCATGCGCCAGATAATCAGCCCAATCAGGCCGTAATCCAGCAGGATATCGCCTTCCCAGAAAAAGATGCCGTGAATGAAACCGAGCAGCACCAGCAGCGTCAGACGCGCCGACATCCAGCGGCTGCCGCGCGGCGCCTGCATGTAAAGGCCAGCACCAAACAGCAAGGCAAACAGCGTGAGGAATTTCAGCTGCGCCAGGCCATCCATGATCGCCCATGTCCAGGCATCAGATGTTGAAGCCTCTCCGCGCCACGCCGGATTGAGATATGCCGCCGATGGCAACGCAAAGCCGACAATGTTTAGCAGCAAGATGCCGAGAATGGCGCAACCACGAATGAAATCCAGCGCGAGATAGCGTTGCATCGAGTGCCCTGACGGAGAGAGGAAATCGGGCGACAAGCTGCCGCCCAAACAGATTAGCTGTGGCGAACCGCGCGCAAAAACTCCTGACGCGTGTTCTGGCTGGATTTGAACAAGCCGCCCAGCGAGGTGGTGGTGGTTGCGCTGGTGGCATCTTTCACGCCACGCGCTTTCACGCAGTAATGCACCGCATCAATCGATACCGCAACGTTATTGGTGCCCAGCAGCGTTTGCAGCGCCACCAGCACTTGCTGCGTCAGGCGCTCTTGCACCTGCGGACGCTGGGCAAAGAACTGCACGATACGGTTGATTTTCGACAGGCCAATCACTTTCTCTTTCGGGATATACGCCACGGTGGCTTTGCCATCGATAATCACAAAGTGGTGTTCGCAGGTGCTTGTCAGCGTGATATCGCGCACGGTCACCATCTCATCCACTTTCATCTTGTTTTCGATGACGGTGATTTTCGGGAAGTTGGCGTAATCCAGACCTGAGAAAATCTCATCCACATACATCTTAGCGATGCGGTGCGGCGTCTCCATCAGGCTGTCATCTTCCAGATCCAGGTTCAGCAGCTGCATGATTTGCGTCATGTGGCCGGCAATTTCGCGTTTACGTGCGTCGTCATCCATTTCACGCACCGGGGCGCGTAGCGGCGTTTCCAGACCACGCGCCAACAGCGCTTCGTGAACCAGGGCGGCTTCCTGACTTAAGATACTCATTTACTCTTCTCCGGCAGGTGATGCGCCCGCGGGTCTTCGCCCACGGGGGAAATTCTGAGCGCGTATTGTGAAATACTCCGCGCCCTTAATCCAGTAATCATTCCGATAAGCTTTTCATCACTTACTGCGACGTAAAACCAGCATCCCGGCAACGATTAAGCTGGCGCCCGCCACCCATAGCGCCGGTTCCAGTTGATGCCACAGCATGCTGGAAATCCACGACAGCAGCGGACCGGCCAGCTGCCCGACCGCATAGCCGGTGGTGAGCAAACCGGCAAGATAGCGCGCATGCTGCGGTGCCAGCTCACGCCCATATTGCAACGCCAGTTGCACTACGCACAGGAATCCACCGCCAATCAGTGCCGCGCCCAGCATCAGGCCATTTAAACCCGGCAGCACAATCGCGGCGATGACGCCCAATGCCTGCGCCCACAGCACCATCGCTAAACGCGCATGGCTGCTGCCCCAGTGACGCGTCAGGATGCCTAACACGATGCCGATCACCGCCGCGCCGCCAAACACTGGCCAGACAAACTGGGCAAAGGCGCTGTCAGGAAAACGCGCCGCCGCCATTTGCGACAAAAAGGTGGCGGGCAGAATGTAGCCAAATCCGGCAAGGCTGTAGCTCAGCACCAAGCGCTTAAGATCGCCATTCAGCACCAGCGGCGATGCAGCTTGATCGGGACGATGCAATTGGCCGGTACGCGGCAGAAAACGCGCAATTGCGGCAATCAACAACAGTGCCAGCAAACCATACGCCGCCCACGCAAAGGCCGCACTGACGCCGCTGGCATGCAGCGCCACGGCCAGCATGCCGCTGATAAAGATGCCGGTGCCGGGGCCGGCAAACACCGCTGCCAGCAAGCCCGGACGGCCATGATGATGCAGCTGATCGCTGGCCCATGCCGCCAGTAACACCATGGCCCAGCCGCTGGCCCAGCCAATCAGGAAACGAATCAAGCCATGTAACCACGGACCGCTGACGCAGGCCGACAGCAGCGTTAATATCACCGCGCCCCACACGCCCGCCTGTAAGCGCCACTCGACGCGTTTGCGCGCACGCATCGCATCAAAAGAGCCAAACAGATAACCGAGATAGTTGAGTGCTGCCACCAGGCTGGCGCTGGTGAGCGTCAATTGATGGTCATGAATCATCAGCGGAACCTGCGGCGTGAAAGCAAATCGCCCAATCCCCATCGCAACCACTAAACTTAAGAACGCGCTAAGCGCGACACGAAACGCCATACCGACCTCAGGATGTTTTATCACTTGTCACTAGCATGCATGACGTTTAAACTCACGGAAAGTGAATAATACTAACCAAGTTGTTTACGAGAAGAGAATATGGATTTAGTACAGCTCCGCATGTTTTGCTCCGTAGCCGAATCCGGTTCGCTGGCGCGTGCCGCCGAGCAACTCCATCGCGTACCTTCCAATCTCACCACGCGTCTGCGCCAGCTGGAAGATGAAATTGGCGTTGATCTGTTTATTCGTGAGAAGCAACGCATTCGTTTGTCGCCAATGGGCCACAATTTCCTCAACTATGCGCAGCGCATCCTGGCGCTGAGCGATGAAGCGCTGAATATGGCGCGCGCCGGTGAGCCGGGCGGTAATTTTGCGCTTGGTTCGATGGAGAGCACCGCCGCGACGCGGTTGCCCGCGCTGTTGGCGGCCTATCACCAGCGTTTTCCCGCCGTGGAACTGTCGCTGATCACCAATACCTCCGGTGAAATCATCGACAAGGTGCGTGAAGGTACGCTGGCTGCCGCGCTGGTGGATGGCCCGGTGGCGCACGACGATCTCAACGGCTGCATTGCCTTTAACGAGCAGATGGTGCTGATCACCAGCCCGGAACATGCGCCGATTGCCAGCGCGCGCGATGTGCAAGGCGACACGCTGTTTGCGTTCCGCAATAGCTGTTCCTACCGCACCAAGCTGGAAGCCTGGTATCGTGAAAGCCAGACCGCGCCAAGCAGCGTGATGGAGATTCAGTCCTATCACGCGATGGTAGCGTGCGTGGCCGGTGGCGCGGGCGTGGCGATGATTCCCGCCTCGGTGCTGGCGCAAATGCCCGCACGCGCACGCGTGCAGGAGCATGCGTTACCGCCCGCTTACCGCGATACCGCCACCTGGCTAATGTGGCGACGCGATGCGTTTACTCCCAACGTGGAAGCGCTGAAGTATTTGATTATTGAACTGTTTGACGATCGCCCGGTTAACGACGAATTGCGGCATCCGCTGCACGCTGCCGAGTGATTTTCTTTTTTATCGACATCACGACCATCGGGGCTTTTGTCCCGCATCTACAGGAAGAGGGATTGCATGAACATGATTAAAACCCGCGCCGCCGTTGCCTGGGCAGCTGGCGAACCGCTGAAAATCGAAGAAGTGGATCTGATGCCACCACAAAAAGGTGAAGTGCTGGTGCGCATCGTGGCCACCGGCGTGTGCCACACCGATGCTTACACCTTGTCTGGACAAGATCCGGAAGGTGTATTCCCGGCGATCCTCGGCCACGAAGGCGGCGGCGTGGTAGAAGCGGTCGGTGAAGGCGTGACCAGCGTTGCCGTGGGCGACCACGTGATTCCGCTTTACACCCCAGAGTGCGGCAAGTGTAAGTTCTGTCTCTCGGGCAAAACCAACCTGTGTCAGGCGATTCGCGCCACCCAGGGCAAAGGTTTGATGCCAGACGGCACCACCCGCTTCTTCAAAGACGGCAAGCCGATTTTCCACTACATGGGCACCTCAACTTTCTCTGAATACACCGTGGTACCGGAAATCTCGCTGGCGGTGATCAGCAAAGAAGCGCCACTGGAAGAAGTGTGTCTGCTGGGCTGCGGCGTCACCACCGGCATGGGCGCGGTGATGAACACGGCCAAAGTGAAAGAAGGCGATACCGTGGCGATCTTCGGCCTCGGCGGCATTGGTTTGTCAGCGATCATTGGCGCGAAAATGGCGAAAGCCGGCCGCATCATCGGTATCGATCTCAACACCAGCAAATTCGATCTGGCGCGCAAACTGGGAGCAACCGATCTGATCAACCCGAAAGATCACGATAAGCCGATTCAGGATGTGATCGTTGAACTCACCGACGGCGGCGTCGATTTCTCCTTCGAATGCATCGGTAACGTCAACGTGATGCGTTCGGCGCTGGAGTGCTGCCACAAAGGTTGGGGCGAATCGGTGATCATCGGCGTTGCTGGCGCGGGCCAGGAAATTTCTACCCGTCCATTCCAGCTGGTGACCGGTCGCGTATGGCGTGGTTCCGCGTTTGGTGGCGTTAAAGGCCGTTCACAGTTGCCGGGCATCGTGCAGGATTATCTCGACGGTAAATTCGCGCTTAACGATTTCATCACCCACAAACTGCCGCTGGAAGAGATTAACGACGCCTTTGATCTGATGCATGAAGGGAAATCAATTCGTACGGTGGTGCATTTTACTAAGTAATCAGGAGACGTTATGGCTTCCACTTTGGAGCTGTTAGAAGAGCATCGCATCTTTGGTGGCTGGCAGCAGCGCTGGCGCCATCAGTCGGCGGTGCTGAACTGTCCGATGACCTTCAGCATTTTTCTGCCGCCGCCGCAGAGTGACGCGCCGCCGCCGGTGGTGTGGTTTCTCGCTGGGTTGACCTGCAGCGATGAGAACTTCACTACCAAAGCCGGTGCACAGCGCGTTGCTGCTGAGCTGGGTTTGGTGCTGATTATGCCGGACACCAGCCCGCGCGGTGACGAGGTGGCGAACGACAGCGGTTACGATCTCGGCCAGGGCGCAGGTTTCTACCTCAACGCCACGCAGCAGCCGTGGGCGGCGAACTTCCGCATGTTCGATTACCTCAGCAGCGAGTTGCCGGAGTTGGTGGCGGATAACTTCAAGCTGAGCGATCGTCAGTCGGTGATGGGGCATTCGATGGGCGGACACGGTGCGCTGGTGCTGGCACTGCGTCTTGGCGGGCGTTTTGCGTCTGCTTCGGCTTTCGCGCCGATCGTCAATCCGACTGAAGTGCCGTGGGGCCAGAAGGCCTTTGCCGCTTATCTGGGTGAAGATCGTCAAACGTGGCGTGAATGGGATAGCTGCCTGTTGATGCGTGACGTGGAACAGCGCTTGCCGATTCTGATTGATCAAGGGGATAGCGACCAGTTCCTCGCCGATCAACTGCGTCCAGAGCGACTGGAAGCCGTAGCGCGTGAGCAAGGTTTCCCGCTGGAGTTACGCATTCAGCCGGGTTATGACCACAGCTACTTCTTTATAGCCAGCTTCGTGGAAGACCATCTGCGTTTCCACGCGAAGCATTTGTTGGTGTGACAAGGTCGCCATAAATGGCGACCTTACGTAGGGTGCGCATTCATGCGCACCTGAATTACACCAACGTCTCCGCCAGCCCGTCGATCATCACCTGCGGCATGCCGCGTGAGCAGTGCTCGATACGGCCGCGCACGCCATACACCTGCGCCAGCGTCTCTGGCGTAATCACCTGCGACGGCTCGCCGTCCGCCAGCAGATTGCCATCCTTCAGCATCAGCGCGTGATCCGCATGACGCAGCGCGATGTTGATATCATGCACCACTACCACCGTCACAATATTGCGCAGCCGGGTTTCACGACGTACCAGATCCATCACGTGGAACTGGTAGTTGAGGTCCAGCGCACTAAGCGGTTCATCCAGCAGCAGCAGTTCCGGGCGACGAATCAGCGACTGCGCCAGGCCAACCAACTGCTTCTGTCCGCCCGACAGCTGATCGAGATAGCGCATGGCTAAATGCGCGATGCCGAGTTGCTCAAGCAGATGCATGATCTCCGCTTCGCTCGAGGCGCTGTGCAAGCCACCCGACGCGCGCTGCGCCACGATAATCGACTCCAGCACGTGCAGATGCACGCCAGCCGGCAAACTTTGCGGCAGATAAACCACGCGCTGCGCCCGACGCGCAAACGGCTGGCCCATCAGCTCTTCACCGTTCAGCCACAGCTCGCCCTGCCCTTTGCCGAGACCGGCCAGCGCGCGCAGCAGCGTTGATTTGCCGCAGCCGTTAGGACCGAGCAACACGGTGATTTTGCCCTGCGGCAGTTCCGGCACGTTAAGATCTTCAATCACCTTGCGCTTCGGGTAACCGGCGGAGAAATTACTCAGACGTAATCCCTGTTCCATTACACCGTCCCCCGATGACGCAGAATAATGCTGAGGAAGAACGGCACGCCGACCAGCGAAGTCACAATCCCCACCGGAATGATCACGCCGGGAATCAGGTTTTTCGACGCCACCGAGGCCAACGACAGCACCAGTGCACCGACCAGCGCGCTGGCTGGCAGGTAATAACGGTGATCTTCACCAAACATCATGCGCGCAATGTGCGGCGCGACCAGGCCGATAAAGCCAATCGGGCCGACAAAGGCCACCGCCAGCGCGGAGAGAATACTGATGCGCAGCAACGTCGCCAGGCGCAGACGGCGTACGTCGATACCAAAGCTCACCGCACGATCTTCGCCAAGGCGCAGCGCGGTCAGCTTCCAGCTGCTGAGCATTGAGAACGGAATCAGGATGGCAAAGGCGGCGGTTAACACGCCGAGCTTTTCCCACGACGCGCGCGCAAGGCTGCCCATGGTCCAGAATACCAAGCCCTGCAAGGTATCTTCGCTAGCGATGAACTGCATCATCGAGACTAATGCGTTGAATGTGAACACCAGCGCGATACCAAACAGCACCACGCCAGAGGTTGAAACTTTGGTCCAGCGCGTCACGCCATCCAACATCAAGGCGGCAAACAGCGCAAACACAAAGGCGTTGGCGGAGATAAACCACTGGTCCGGTACCCCAGGAATGCCGATACCGAGGATGATCGCCAGCGCCGCACCAAAGGCCGCCGCTGACGAGACGCCGAGCGTAAACGGGCTGGCGAGCGGGTTATTCAGAATGGTTTGCATCTCTGCACCGGCGAGGCCAAGCGAGAAGCCCACCACCACAGCCATCAAGGCGTACGGTAACCGTATATCCCAGACAATCACGCGCGTGCCGGCATCGACCGCATCGGGATGGGTCAGCGTTTGCCATAAGGTGTCGAGGGAGAGCCCAGCCGGGCCGAGCGTGAAATCAAGAATTACTGAGGCCAGTATCGCCAGCACCAGCACGCCAATTAACAACAGTCGCTGGCGCAGTACCTGACGATAATGTGTGATGGTATCGGTTTCGAGGCCGTTTTCCGCCAGCAGCGTGGCGTCGGTGGTACGCATTGTTCTACCCGTTTCTTGTCGAAATCATAACGGCAGCCACAATAGTGCAGGTGATAATAATTATCAATTCAATCTGAGTAACAAAGCTTAAAAAGCAGGTGCGCAAAAATGCGCACCTTAACGTAAAAATCACTCTTTAAACGTCGGGAATTCCATCTCGCTGTATTTCACGAAGCGCGAGCCGCGTGTCAGCTTGTAACCCAACCAAATCACCAGGAACAGCGGCAGACCAATATAGGTAGCGGCCACGCCATACCAATCAATGCGGTCGGCAAGGAACGCCTGATAGTTCTGCCCCAGCGTGATAATTAGACACAGAATAAAGGCGAAGATCGGTCCCAGCGGGAAGAAACCCGAACGGTACGGCAAATCGGCAAGGCTGTGGCCCTGCGCGATATAACCGCGACGGAAACGGTAATGGCTGATGGCGATACCCAACCAGGCGATAAAGCCGGTCATACCCGAAGTGTTCAGCAGCCACAGGTAGACTTCCTGGTTACCAAATTTCGAGCTCAGGAAGCACAATCCCGCCACCACGGTGGTGGCAATCAGCGCGTTACGCGGCACGCCACCTTTCGACAGCTTGCCGAAAATGCGTGGCGCTTTGCCTTCACGTGCCAGGTTGAACAGCATGCGCGTTGAGGCGTACATACCGGAGTTACCCGCGGACAGCACCGCCGTCAGAATCACCGCGTTCATCACCGCTGCCGCTGAGAGCAGACCGGCATTCTGGAACACCAGCGTGAACGGGCTGATGGCGATATCGGTGACGTCGTTATGCAGCAGCTTCGGATCGGTGTACGGCAGAATCAGGCTAATGATCAGAATGGCAAAGATATAGAACAGCAGGATTCGCCAGAACACCTGACGCACCGCGCGCGGGATGTTCTTCGCCGGGTCCTGGGATTCACCGGCCGCGATACCAATAAGTTCGGTACCCTGGAAGGAGAAGCCGACAATCATCGCCACGCCAATCATTGCGGCAAATCCACCGGCAAACGGCGCTTCGCCGACGGTCAAGTTGTGCCAGCCAGCGTTTTCTGCGCCACGCATAATGCCGGTGATCATCAGCACGCCCACCACAATAAAGATGATGACGGTGGTCACTTTGATCAGCGAGAACCAGTATTCCGCTTCGCCGAAGCCTTTTACGGAGATGTAGTTGAGCAGGAACATCAGGCCGAGGAACAGTGCGCTCCAGATCCAGCCGGGCGTGTCCGGGAACCAGTAGTTCATGACGAGCTGCGAGGCGACGAGGTCAACGGCGATGGTGACCGCCCAGTTGTACCAATAGTTCCAGCCCAGCGCGAAACCGAAGCCTTCTTCAACGTATTTCGAACCGTAAGTGGAGAAGGAGCCAGAAACCGGCATAAATGCCGCGAGTTCGCCGAGGCTGGTCATCAGGAAGTAAACCATCAAGCCGATGAGCGCATAAGAGAGCAGCGCGCCGCCAGGTCCGGCCTGAGAAATGGTGGCACCCGAGGCGACAAACAGGCCGGTACCGATGGAGCCACCAATGGCGATCATGGTGAGATGACGCGCTTTTAATTCACGGCGCAATCCAGGTTGTTGTGTTGTTTTTGAGTCATTATGCATGTGTAAACGCTATGCTGGATAAAAATGAGGCGAGATTGTAGCAGCTAGCCCCAAGCTGTATAGCATTCACGTCGGGTTATTAGTTACCTTCATGATCGGCCAGGAATTATTAGCCGCAGCGTGTTTAGCGCTGCGATTATTCTCGGCAATACGACAGGAAACGGCTCAAAGCTTTGGAGACATGCTTCTGTCGATGATGGATGCGATACAGCGTACGCGTCAGGCGCGGCAGCGGGATCAATACTTCCACCAGCGTGCCGGCTTCCAGCAGATCTTCAATCACCCGCCGCGACAAACAGCTGATGCCCATGCCGTGACGCACCGCGTGTTTAATCGCCTCTGAGTTGCCCAACTCCATGCCGAGCTGAAACTGCGGCAGATGCGACAGCAGCAGATAATCGACGATCTCACGCGTACCCGAGCCGCGCTCGCGAAGAATCCACGGTGCGGCGGCGAGTGTTTCCAGCGTAATCGGCTGCTGCAGGATGGCGGCATCCGGCGCAGCAAATACCACCAGCTCATCTTCCAGCCACGGCTCGCTGATAATATCCAGCTCGTGACATGGACCTTCGATCAAGCCGATATCGACGCGAAAATCCGCCACCGCATTAATCGCATCCTGGCTGTTGCCGACGCTCAGCTCGAGCGGCAGCGCGGGAAAATCACGGCGATAGGCAGCGATCATGCCGGGCAGCAGATAATTGCCGATGGTGCTGCTGGCGAACAGGCGAATCGCCCCATTATCTTCTTTAAACAGCTGTTCGATTTCACCCGCCTGCTCCATCAAACCCACGGCGCGCGGATAGAGTAAACGTCCATGCTCATTCACCACCAGCCGCTTACCGACGCGGTCAAACAGCTGCACGCCAAGCTGGTTTTCCAGATCCGCTAACGCGGCGCTCACCGCCGACTGCGACAGCGCCAGCACTTGCGAAGCCTGGGTTGTCGAGCCGCTTTTCAGCACTTCGGTAAACACTTCAATCTGCCGCAACGTGATGTGCATGTGTCCCTCTTATATTACTTATTCTGGTTAATTATAAATATATTATCAATTTTACTTTTATACCAGTGCAGCGCACGCTTAAGGCAGAGATTGAATGTTAGAAGGTCGCCATAAATGGCGACCCTACGGGTTTTCGTAGGGTGCGCATTCATGCGCACCTGATTACATAAGCGATTTATTGCTTAAGTGAGCGGCATTTCGAAATGAATGCCGACACGATAAGGAGAAAAGTATGGCTGAGTTAAGCGTGAATAAAAGCCCGTTTCATCTACATCACTGGCTGCCGGGTTTGCTGCTGACTGTCGCGATTGCCGGTCTCGCGGCGTGGCTTGGCAATCAGTCATGGTTGGCCGGTGCCGGATTCGGTGCGCTGACGTTAGCGATTATTTTGGGCATCGTGCTCGGCAACACCCTTTATCCGCAGATTGCTGGAGCTTGTGACAGCGGCGTGCTGCTGGCGAAACAGCGCTTGCTGCGCCTCGGCATCATCCTGTATGGCTTTCGTATTACCGTACAGCAGATTGCTGATGTCGGTCTGAGCGGCGTGCTGATCGATGCGATGGTCCTCAGTTCAACTTTCCTGCTGACCTGTTTTATCGGCATTCGTATGCTGAAGATGGATCGTGAAACCGTGTGGCTGATTGGTGCGGGCAGTAGCATTTGCGGCGCGGCGGCGGTGCTGGCGAGTGAACCTATCGTTAAAGCTGCGCCGTCAAAAGTGGCGGTAGCGGTTGCCACCGTGGTGCTGTTTGGCACCGTTGGCATCGTGCTGTATCCGCTATTGTGGTCGCTGCTGCCGACTATTAGTGCAGAACATTTCGGCATCTTTACCGGATCGACGCTGCATGAAGTGGCGCAGGTTGTCGCGGCTGGGCATGCAATGGGTGCAGAAACCGAGAATACTGCGGTGATCGCTAAAATGCTGCGCGTGATGATGTTAGCGCCCTTCTTACTGATTCTGGGCAGCTGGCTGAAGCGTCAACGTAGCCACAGCGCGCAGCAGCAATCAATCAGTTTCCCGTGGTTCGCGCTGCTATTTATTGTGGTTGCGCTATTTAATTCGTTGCATCTGCTGCCTGCTAACGTGGTTAGTACGCTGAATCAGCTGGCAAATCTGCTGCTGGCGATGGCGATGGCGGCGCTGGGTTTAACCACGCGTTTCAGTGCCTTAAAGCAGGCCGGTTTGAAACCGCTGCTGCTCGGCTTGGTGATGTTTGGCTGGTTGATTGTTGGCGGCGGAGCACTCAATGTGCTGGTGCAACATTTCATGGCGTAATCGCATCCGCTATAGTGAGCGCTTTGCAGTAGCAATCGCCCAATCAGGAGAGCGGCATGAAATATATCGGCGCACACGTCAGTGCATCAGGCGGCGTGGACCAGGCAGTTATCCGTGCCCACGAACTCGAAGCCACCGCGTTTGCTTTGTTCACCAAAAATCAGCGCCAGTGGAAAGCAGTACCGCTGTCAGGAGAAGTGATCGATGCGTTTAAAACCGCCTGCGATCGCTATAACTTCACCTCTGCGCAGATCCTGCCGCACGATAGCTATCTGATTAACCTTGGCCATCCGGTGATGGAAGCATTGGAGAAATCGCGCGAAGCTTTCCTCGATGAGATGCAGCGTGCCGAGCAGTTGGGTTTGACCTTGCTGAACTTCCATCCCGGCAGCCATCTTAAGCAAATTGATGAAGAAGCGTGCCTGAAGCGTATCGCCGAATCGATCAACATCGCACTGGATAAAACCAGCAGCGTGGTGGCGGTGATCGAAAACACCGCTGGCCAGGGCAGCAACCTCGGTTTCCGCTTCGAGCACCTCGCCACCATTATTGAACACGTGGAAGATAAGTCGCGCGTTGGCGTGTGCATTGATACCTGCCATGCGTTTGCGGGCGGTTACGATCTGCGTACCGAAGAAGCCTGCGCGGAGACGTTTAGCGATTTTGAACGCATCGTCGGTTTCCAATATCTGCGCGGGATGCACCTGAATGATGCCAAGAGCACGCTGGGCAGTCGCGTCGACCGCCATCACAGTTTGGGTGAAGGCAATATTGGCAAAACCGCATTTAGCTGGCTGATGAAGGATAAACGTTTTGACGGCATTCCGATGATTCTGGAAACCATCAATCCCGATATCTGGAAGGATGAGATTGCGTGGCTGAAGTCAGAGCAGCAGGGTTAATGATTTAACCAGGTCGCCATGAATGGCGACCCTACGTAATGGTTCTGTATTGATGCCAGCCATAAACGAAAGGGAGCCGAGGCTCCCTTTTTCATGTCTGGCGAAGATTACGCTGCTTTTACCAGCTCTTCTTCCGGACGTTTCAGGATGGCGTAGCCAAGACCTGCCACCGCAGTACCAATCACAATCGCCATCAGATAACCCAACACTGGGGTAATCGCGCCAGGAATCAGCAGGACGAAAAGACCACCGTGCGGTGCCATCAGTTTCGCGCCAATCGCCATGGAAATCGCACCGGTTACCGCGCCGCCAATGATACAGCATGGCAGCACACGCATTGGGTCACGCGCCGCAAACGGAATGGCACCTTCAGAGATAAAGCACAGACCAAGTACCAGCGCCGCTTTACCGCCTTCCTGCTGACCTTTGTTGAACTTACGACGCGCAACAATCGTCGCCAGGCCCATCGCCAGCGGTGGCACCATACCGGCCGCCATAATTGCCGCCATCGGTGCGTAGGTTTGTGAACTGAGCAGACCAACACCAAATGCGTAAGCCACTTTGTTCACCGGACCGCCCATGTCGGTACACATCATGCCACCGAGAATCGCGCCCAGCAGTACTGCGTTCGCCGTACCCATGTTTGCCAGCCAGGTTGTCAGGCCAGTCATGATGCCAGCAACCGGCTTACCAACCACGTAAATCATCAGCAAACCGGTAATCAAACTCGCCACCAGCGGAATGATCAGAATCGGCTTCAACGCTTCCATACTCTGCGGCAACTTCACTTTGCTGCTGAGCATCTTCGCGGCGTAACCCGCAATGAAACCGGCGATGATGCCGCCAAGGAAACCGGCGTTAATGCTGGTGGCGATCATACCGCCAATCAAACCTGGCGTCAGACCCGGGCGGTCCGCAATCGAGAAGGCAATGAAGCCGGCCAGAACGGGCACCATCAGCGCAAAGGCGCTGCCGCCACCAATCTGCATCAGTGCCGCTGCTAAGGTGCCCGGCTCTTTAAATGCGGTGATACCAAAGGCGAATGACAGCGCGATGCTCAAACCACCAGCGACCACCATCGGCAGCATGTACGAAACACCAGTCAGCAGGTGACGATAGGCACCGGCTTTCTCTTTGCTGTCGCCATGCGCGCTAGCCGCCTGATTGCCGCTCGGCTGATAGGTTTTCGCTTCGGCCTGCGCTTTATCCAGCTCCTGCGCGGTTTTCTTCAGCGCCAGACTGGTTGAGGTGCGGTACATCGGCTTACCGGCAAATTTCGCCAGATCCACATCGATATCAGCCGCGACGATCACCAGATCGGCTGCCGCCACTTCTTCTGGCGTAATCGCGTTGCCAGCGCCCACAGAACCACGGGTTTCGACTTTCACCCACCAGCCACGCTTGGTCGCTTCGGCCTGAATAGCTTCGGCGGCCATAAAGGTATGGGCAACGCCAGTTGGGCAAGCGGTCACCGCCACGATGCGTTTCTGCCCACCGCTCTGCGCCGCCACTGGCGCGGCAGCGGTTGCTGCAGCAGCAGGCTGCCAGGTTTTGGCACTCGCTTTGGCTTGATTGATTGCCGCCAGCGGATCGCGCAGCGCTTGCTGCACATCAACCAGCGCCAGCGATTTACCCGCCAGCTCTGCGTCATGCGGCGCATTATGGCCAGCAACCAGCACCAGTTCCGCTTCGGCGGCATTATCGGTCAGCGTCAGCCCGGCTTGTGCCGCCGTCGCGCGTAAGCGTTCCAGCGCCAGATGTCCTGATGCCAGTCCCAGTGAAGAATCTTTTATCAGCAGCGTTTTCATTATCGCTCTCCTGCTGTTAGTTAACGGGTTGTAAGTCGACGCGCGCCATCATCGCGGCCAACTGGGTACGATCTTTAACGCCAACGTTGCTTTGGCTGACGGCCATCGCCGCCACTGCCGTTGCCAGACGCAGCGTGTGCTCGCTGGATTCACGCATCAGCAAGCCGTAAATCAGGCCGCCGACCATCGAATCGCCGGCACCAACGGTGCTGACCACTTCGCAAGCGGGCGGTTTGGCGATCCATTCGCCGGAAGCATTCACCCACAGCGCGCCTTCCGCACCGAGAGAAATCACCACGTGCGCAATACCTTGCTCACGCAGTTCATGTGCGGCACCAATCACGTCCTGCAGCGCAGGCAGTTTACGACCGGCCCAAATCTCCAGCTCGCGGCGGTTCGGTTTCACCAACCACGGCGCGGCTTTCAGACCGGCTACCAGCGCTTCGCGGCTGCTGTCGAAGATGATGCACGGGCACAGCGTGCGCAGATCGCTCATCCACTTGGTGAACGCTTCTGGCGCTACGCCGGCTGGCAAGCTGCCGCTGACGCACACCATGTCGAACTGGCCCAGCCATGTGAGTGAATCGGCGGTGAAGCGATCCCAATCCTGCGCGGTGACGTCAAAACCGGAGAAGTTCAGGTCGGTTACATCGCCGTCTTTTTCGGTCAGCTTAACGTTGATACGCGTCCGGCCCTGCACCACCTGAAAACGGTTAGCAATGCCGAGCTCACTGAACAGCTGCTGAAAGCCGTCCTGATTCTCTTTGCCGAGGAAACCGCCGACGGTGACATCGATACCCAGATCCTTCAGCACCTTGGCAACGTTGATGCCCTTACCCGCCGCGTGCAGGCCGGTGGTTTTCACCAGGTTAACTTCACCGCGCTCAATTTCTGGCGTGTAACCGACCAGATCGTAAGCCGGGTTTAAGGTAATTGTTGCGACACGACGACTCATGCTGCCCCCTCGCCTAAACCGGCGTTAATGGCTTCTTCAATCGCGTTCAGCGCCTGCTGCGCATCATCACCGCTGGCGGTAAAGCGCAGGCGATGGCCTTTTTTCACACCCAGCGCGACGACTTTCATCAGGCTACGGCCGTTAGCCGGTTTACCGCTGCCGTCGAGATTGGTCACAGTGATATCGCTGTTGAACTGCTTGATCACAGTAACCAGCGCCGTTCCCGGACGCGCATGCAAACCATGTTCGTTGCGAATGGTGAACTCCGCAGTCAGCAGCTCAGCGGCTTCATCGACTTCGCTAGTCAGCAGCGCCAGAATCCCGGCGGCATCGGCCTTCAGCAGACGTTCAGCTTTGTTGGTTAGCAGCAAGTTACTGAGGTAGCCCAGCACCTCCAGCGGACGCTGATCGTTAGCCGCCACGGTCAGCAGCAGCGCAACGTTTTCGCCCTGATGCTGGAATGGTGCAGCGGTGCGGCTGACAGCCACTGCGCTGCCGAGGTTGCCGTTAGCGCTGTCGCTCAGCCAGATGCCCTGACCCAGGCTCAGCGGTGCACGGGAAATCACGTCAGCAATAAAGGACGCATCCACCGCGCCTGCAGCCTGCAGACGACCGGCGTTCAGTGCCTGTAAGGTAATTAAATCGCTGGCCGCTACATCAACGGCAATCAGCGAAGTATCGAATTTGAATTCTGCCGCCTGATTTTCGCCCATCAGCAGCGCTCGCAGATCTTCCGCCGAGGCGGTTTTCAGCTGTTCAGCAATGCTGTCGTCGCTTAATACGTGGGTGAGCTGGCGCAGCAACGCGAGGTGTTCATCAGACTTGGCGGCAATACCGATCGCCACATATGCCGTTTGCCCCTCGCCCCAATCCACGCCCTGCGGGAACTGATAAACCTGTACACCGGTTTTCAGTACCAGGTCGCGGGTGTCGGTGGTGCCGTGCGGAATGGCAATACCATTACCCAGGAAAGTGGTGGTTTGCTGTTCGCGCGCCAGCATGCCGTTAACGTAGCCTTCGGCCACATTGCCCGCAGCGGTTAACGCAGCGGCAACCTGGCGAATGGCCTCTTCTTTATTCTGTGCGCTAGCACCGGTATGAATAGCCTGAACTTCGAGCTGGAACATATCTCTCCTCGCTTGCTGTATTGAATCGTTTCAGCTAGATGTTGAAAAAAGATGCTATGCATCGCGGACTTAGCCGGAATGACAACGCTGAAACGTTTCAGGGAATATGGTACAGCCACGAACAGCAGGCAAGAAAATGCGCGATCTGAGTAGCAGATTTTTGACGTCCCGCACACTTCATGTTGGATTTAAGATTTTTACCGGCAGGCAGGCTGATGCTTTTGCTGTACAGACAACCGGCACTAAGCCAAATTTTTCAGCTCAGCGTCAGCAAAGGGTTCAAGGTGCGGTATCGGCTTCCAGTTTTAGCAAGAACGTCATAGCGCTATCACGGCTGCTGCCGCACATTTCCGCGCTCGGTTGTAAACCGGCACAGACCGCAGGACGCAGCGGTGAACCAAAGATTTTGCAGCGCTGCTGCTCATCAAGCTGCACACAACGCGTGTTGGCCGGCTTGCCGTGCGGCATGCCAGGAATCGGGGATGAGATTGAGGGGGCTGTGCAACAGGCACCGCACTGGTCACGACAAAACATCATGCGCTCCTGTAGACAATTCGCCGCGACAATAACAGTCTGAGGCCGCGAATGCCATGCACCGGCAACAATTTTACATTGCCTCGCTTGCCAGTTTTTCGCCGCGCGAGTAACGTGACGCGCATTAACCTCCTGTCAGCGAGAAAACCACCATGCCAAAGGCAAATGAGATCAAAAAAGGGATGGCTGTCACCTGGAACGGCAAACTGTTGCTGGTGAAAGACATTGATGTGCAGAGCCCAAGTGCTCGCGGTGCCGCGACGCTCTATAAGATGCGTTTTACCGATGTCCGCACCGGCCTGAAAGTGGAAGAGCGCTTCAAAGGCGACGATATTATTGACGCCATTTCGCTCAGCCGCCGCGCCGTCACCTTCTCTTATATAGATGGTGATGAGTATGTGTTTATGGATGACGAAGACTACACGCCGTACAACTTTAAGAAAGAGCAAATCGAAGAAGAGCTGCTGTTTATTCCTGAAGGCGGCATTCCCGGCATTCAGGTGCTGACGATGGACGGCCAGGTATTGGCACTTGAACTGCCACAAACCGTCGACATGGAAATTGTTGATACCTCACCGGGCATCAAAGGCGCCTCCGCCAGCGCGCGATCCAAACCCGCTGGCATGAGCACCGGCTTATCCATTCAGGTGCCAGAATATCTGAGCAATGGCGATCGCATCCGCATTCATATTGCGGAACGTCGTTACATGGGACGCGCTGACTCATAACGTGCTTCCGTCCGGCCGCCGGTGATTGTTATAGTATAACAAGGCCGTGCGCGCCGGATGCCCTTCATCCGCGCGCGATTTATTCTCTTTTTTTGGGAGCCCTTTTGTGACGCGCGTAAACCTCATCACCGGATTTCTCGGCAGCGGAAAAACCACCACACTGCTGCATCTGTTAGCCAACAAACCCGCCGACGAAAATTGGGCGATTCTGGTCAACGAATTTGGCGAAATTGGCATCGACGGCGCACTGCTCGCCGATCGTGGTGCCACGCTGAAAGAGATTCCCGGCGGCTGCATGTGCTGCGTTAACGGCTTGCCGCTGCAGGTTGGGCTGAACATGCTGCTGAAGCAGGCGAAACCCGATCGTCTGATTATCGAACCCACCGGTCTTGGCCATCCTAAACAGCTGCTGAACATGCTGCGTGCTGCGGTCTATCAACCCTGGATTCAGGTGGATGCCACCTTAACGTTGCTCGATCCGCGCCAGCTCGCCGACGCACGCGTGGTGGAGAATGAGAACTTCCGCGATCAGCTGGTGGCGGCCGATGTCATCGTGGCGAACAAAAGCGATCGCTGGAGCGATGAGGATCGTCAGCGTTTACAGGATTGGCAGCTGCAATTTTTGGGTGAACGCCAGCTGGTAGAAGCGGCCTGGGGTGCGATCGATCCCGCGCTGCTGACGCAACCCGCCTTGGCGGATCGTGCGGTTCCCGATGCAGCCCACCACCACCACGCTTCACGTCCACAAGGCTTAGCCGCACTGAAACTGGATGGTCAGGCGCGCTGGCGTCGGGCGCTCAATGAAGGCCAGGGTTATGCTTCCTGTGGCTGGATTTTTGATGAGGAAACCGTGTTCGATACTATTGCCGCGCTAGAGTGGGCGCGGCTTGCGCCGGTGGATCGTGTTAAAGGTGTACTGAGGACGGCGGACGGTTTAGTCAACATCAATCGCCAGGGCGAAGACTTGTTTATCGAAACGCGCCCTACTACCCCGCCGGATAGCCGCATCGAATTAATCCATCATCAGCCCGTAGACTGGAACCTTTTGCAGACCGCCTTGTTGAAGATTCGTTTAAATTAGGTGCGTTAGGTTGCCCCGTTGTTTTCACTTTGGATTTATTTTTTATGCGCGCGTCACGATTAATCACCATCCTGCTGCTGAATGCGCTAGGGATAATGCTGTTTGTTTCATGGTACCTGCCGCCCGATCACGGGTTCTGGTTTGGTATCGATAAAGCCATCTTTTATGGCTTCAATGACCAGATGGTTGACCATCACGGCTTCGCGCTGTTAGTGGCCATCACTAACTTTCGCGGCTTCGATGTGGTTTCACTGCTGGCGATGGGTGCGCTGTATCTGTGCTTCTGGCGTCGCGAAACACCGCAAGGACGCCGTCGCATGCTCGCGATTGGCATCACCATGTTGCTAAGCGCCGTGATCCTGAACCAGCTCGGCCATCTGCTGCCGGTGCAACACTCCAGCCCAACGCTGTTCTTTGACAATGTGCATCGCGTAAGCGAACTGACCGGCATCCCGGCCAAAGATGCGTCGAAAGATAGCTTCCCGGGCGACCACGGCATGATGCTGATGATCTTCACCTGCTTTATGTGGCGCTATTTCGGCTTCCGCGCGTTTCTGGTGGGACTGGCGATTAGCGTGGTGTTTGCTCTGCCACGCGTGATGGCGGGTGCGCACTGGTTTACCGATATTGCTGTCGGTTCGTTGTCGGTGGTGCTGGTTGGCATGAGCTGGTGCCTGTTAACGCCATTCAGCGACAAGCTAGTCAATTGGCTGGACCGTTCGTTGCCGGGCAAATATAAGCCGCGCAGGTAATTGTTAAGCGCGAGTGATCATAGAATAAAAAGTCGATCGCTCGCGCTTATTTAAAACCTGAATAAACTATTAGCAAACTAACATTATTCAGGTAAAAGAAAAGATTATGATGAAAAATGCGGAACAATAGCCTTTATCTTAGTCTGTCCAGCCCGAACCCTCTTAAAATCGGCCTTAGCGCCAGAATTACCCCCTTATTGCACCGCTGTTTGGCTATTAAATCGCTGCCAATTGTTGATAAACTAGCCATTGTGTTACAGATTGATTTCACATCGAAAAAACCTTTGAATATTTATATAAAAGCACTCGCCACGCGGTCTGTAATCGGTTAACCTCAAATCCGATTAGTAAGCAACAGCATAAAATGCGGTGCTTAAAGCTACAAAAATGTGTGCATTAACACATTTTAGTAATTAAGGATTTGTCTTAGACGGCCGTACTTATTAATCTCAACCCGTTTTGTCATCTGGCTGACGACATTCTGTCGTAAGGAAACCGAAGGAATTCACGTACAATGGTCAAGTCTCAACCAATACTGAGATACCTCAGGCGGATCATTCCCGCAGTTGCTCTGGCAACACTTTTATCAGCATGTAGCAGCACCCATAACGGTCAGAACGCGAATAACGAGAATCATGAAGTTAACAACCAGAATGGTTTTTTACTTCAAGCGTCTCAGGACGAATTTGAACAGATGGTGCAGAATGTGGACGTTAAGTCCCGCATCATGGAACAGTACAGTGACTGGAAAGGTGTACGTTATCGCTTAGGCGGCGACACCAAACGCGGCATTGATTGTTCTGCTTTTGTTCAGCGCACCTTTCGCGAGCAGTTTGGTTTAGATTTGCCACGCTCAACGTCAGAACAGCAAGACACCGGCAAAGAGATTTCACGCAATAAATTGCGCGCAGGTGACTTAGTGCTATTCCGCGCCGGTTCTACCGGTCGCCACGTTGGCATCTATCTCGGCAACGATAATTTTGTTCACGCATCCACTAGCAGTGGCGTGATGATTTCCAATCTGAATGACAGTTATTGGAAAAATCGTTACCGTGAAGCGCGTCGGGTTCTCGCTAAAAACCCGAGCTAACGTATTCTTTTGAAGATCCTCTCAGCCAGAGAATCAGAAAACGCTGCCCCGGCAGCGTTTTTTTTTCGCCCACTGTTTTTAACTCAAATCCAATCGATAAAAAGTAATTGAGAATCAAAAATATAACGAGACATTCTTCGCGCTCTCGTTATATTCTCGTTGACTTCCTGATACCCAAACATCGCCCTTCAGACGCCGTGATTACTGCGATGTCGGCAGGACTCTGGGTAATGACCAAAGTGATAAACATAATAAAAAATGGCAAGACAAGGGGAATACACTCCATGCCACTTTCGGGGACATTAAAACGCCACGCCAGCTACTCAAGACGCATCGCCTGGAGTAGCGTAATCATCGGCACGTTGTTTTTTCTGCTTTTTGTCACCGTCCTGTTAACACTGACCTGGCAAAAACGCGTACAACAACATCAACAGCTACTGGCTCACAGCCGTGACGATTTACAACAGGTCATTACAACCCTGGTGGATACGCTTTATCCACTGCAGCAATACACACAATTAACCTGTAGCAGCGTCGGCCGTGAGCTGACTTCTCGCGCCGCGTTTGCCGGGAATATCCGCGCCATCCTGCTGGTCCGCGACAGTAATGCTTACTGCTCTTCTGCTACGGGCAGTTTTTTGCTGGCTGCCAACGCGATATCGCCTGAATCTGAACTGGAACGCGATCGCGATATGCGCTTACTGGAAGGCACGCCATTGCTACCAACGAAACCGGCGCTGGCGCTTTGGCTGAAAAATCCAGGTTCGGCTGAGACCGGCATTCTCGCCACCATGAACATCAGCCTGACGCCTTACCAGTTGCTGGCTTCCTATCATCCCGAAATCACCGGCATGGCGTTGGTGATTGGTAATAAGGCGCTACTCAGCGGCAGCAACAAGGTGGTGCACGCCAGTGATTTGCCTGCATCGCTGCATGAAATAGCCTTTAACAATAGCGACCTGCACTTTGTGCTGTTTGGCAGCACCTTAGCGCCACGTGATTACTCACTGACGCTGCTCACTGGGATACTATTTTCCTTACTGGTTTCCGCTTTGAGTTGGCTATTGCTGACTCGACATCAGCGTCCGGGCAAAGAGATCATGCAGGGAATCAAACGTGGTCAGTTTCACGTTGAATACCAACCGCTGGTTACCGCACATGATGGACAACCTTACGGCGTGGAAGCGCTGCTGCGCTGGACGCATCCCACTGAAGGCATGATTCCGCCTGATGCCTTTATTAGCTACGCCGAAGCGCAAAACCTGATTATTCCGCTCACCCAGCATCTGTTTACTTTGGTGGCGCGCGATGCACAGTTTCTCTGTAAACAACTGCCGCGTGGCACACGTCTGAGCCTCAATCTCTCGCCGCTGCATCTCGCTTCAGAGAGTTTCCGTCATGATGTGCAGGTATGGATTAACGCCATGCCGCCTGATCATTTCAACTATGTGTTTGAGATTACCGAACGCACTATGGTCGGGGAAAAAAACGCCGGTGAAATCTTCGCCTGGCTGCACGAAAACAATTTCAAAATTGCGATTGATGATTTTGGCACCGGACACAGTGCGCTGATCTACCTGGAAAAATATCCGTTCGATTATCTGAAGATCGATCGTGGGTTTGTGCAAAGCATTGGCACGGAAACCGTCACCTCGCCGGTTCTTGATGCGGTGCTGCTGCTGGCGAAAAAACTAAACCTGAAAACTGTGGCGGAAGGCGTTGAAACCGGCGATCAGGCTGCATGGCTGGTGAATCGCGGCGTGACGCATTTACAGGGCTATCTGTTTAGCCGACCGCTACGACCTGAAAAACTCGCCAGTTACTTCCAACGCCAGCGCATACTGAGTTAGCATCACGCGAACCCCATGAAACTGCTACCATAAAGTGCGGAACACCACAGGAGATCGCCTCACTTATGCTGCTGCGTCTTGTCACAGCGTTATTGTTTTGTAGCGCCATTGCGCCGCTGCATGCCGCAACCATCAACGAAAGCTATGCCTTTGCTAAACTGGGCGAGCCGAAATATGCGGTCAATTTCACGCACTACGATTACGCCAATCCCGCCGCACCTAAAGGCGGCAAAATCACGCTGGCGGTGGTCGGCACCTACGACAACTTCAATCGCTTCGCCTCGCGCGGCAATCCCGGCATTGGCACTGATACGCTGTATGACGGCCTGTTTACCACATCCGATGATGAACCTGGCAGCTACTATCCGCTGATCGCTGAATCGGCGCGCTATCCCGACGACTATCGCTGGATGGAAGTGTCGATCAATCCACATGCACAGTTTCAGGATGGAACACCGATTACCGCGCAGGATGTGGCTTTTACCTTTCAGAAATTCATGACGGAAGGTGTGCCGCAATTTCGCGTGGCGTTTCGCGACGTGCAAGTTAAAGCGCTTAATCGCCTCACCGTGCGCATCGACATGCCGAAGCCGGACAAAGATCGCGTTCTTAGCTGGTTAACGCTGCCGGTCATCCCGGAAAAATTCTGGCAAAACAAAAAGTTTAATGAGCCGATTGGTTATCCGCCGCTGGCCAGCGGGCCCTATCGCGTCACCTCGTATAAATCGGGTCAGTTTATCCAGTACAGCCGGGTGAAAGATTACTGGGCGGCCAATCTGCCGGTCAATCGCGGACGCTTTAACTTCGATACCCTGCGTTATGACTATTATCTCGATGACAACGTGGCGTTCGAGGCCTTCAAAGCCGGCGCTTACGATTTGCGTGAAGAGAGTTCAGCCAAGAAATGGGCCACGCAATATCGCGGGCGCAACTTTGATAGTCACGCCATCGTCAAATCAACCATTCCCAACACCGTTTCCACCGACACGCGTTGGCTGGCCTTTAACAACGAAAAACCGCTGTTCGCCGATCGTCGCGTACGCGAAGCCATTACGCTGGCATTTGATTTTGAGTGGATGAATAAAGCGTTGTTCTACGGCGCTTATAAACGCACGCGCAGCTATTTCCAGAACACCGAATATGCTGCACTTGGCTATCCCAAAGCCGAGCAGTTGATTCTGCTGGCGCCGTACAAGGCGCAGCTGCCAGCGGAAGTGTTCAACAATGAGTATGCCCCGCCCCGTTCCGACGGCAGCGGTTTCGATCGCGGCAACCTGTTGCAAGCCATGAAGCTGCTGAAAGAGGCGGGCTGGGAGATTAAAAACCAGCAGTTGGTGAACGTGAAAACCGGCCAGCCGTTCCGTTTCGAATTACTGATGCGCAGCGGCACGCAAAACGACTGGGCGCTGCCGTTCCAGCACAGCCTGCAACGGCTTGGCATTCAGGTCACATTGCGCCAGATTGACAGCTCGCAATATTTACGGCGTTTACGTGAAGGTGACTACGACATGATTCCGTCACTCTATTACGCGATGCCATGGCCCTCCACCAGCTTGCGCACTATCTGGCAGTCTGAGTTCATCAACTCTTCATGGAATACGCCGCGCGTGAAAGATCCCATCGTCGACCATTTTGTCGAGCAGATCGTTGAGCATCAGGGCGATGAGAAAGCGCTGCTGCCGCTTGGCCAGGCGCTGGATCGCATCCTGCTGTGGAATGCCTACATGATTCCGATGTGGTACAGCGCGGAAGATCGCATGGCGTATTGGGACAAGTTTTCCCATCCCGAGATTAAACCCGCGTTTGCTACCGGTCTGGAAAACTGGTGGTACGATGTGAACAAAGCCGGGCGATTGCCGGTCGATCGACGCTGAGGAGCACGGTTTGGCAGCCTATTTTCTACGCAGGTTACTGCTGATCATCCCCACGCTATGGGCGATCATCACCCTGAACTTCTTTATTGTGCAGATAGCACCCGGCGGCCCGGTGGATCAGGCGTTAGCCAACGTGCAGTTTGGTCACAGCACCGGTATTCCCGGCTCAGGCGGTGGCGACGCCGGCGCGCGCGGATCGCTGGTGCGCGACAATCCCGGCGACAGCCAATATCGCGGCGCGCGCGGCCTGGATCCGGAAGTGATCGAGGAGATTAAGCATCGCTACGGCTTCGATAAGCCGCTGCTGCAGCGTTACGGCGAAATGCTGTGGAACTACATCCGTTTTGATTTCGGCGACAGCCTGTTCCGCAGCGCATCGGTGCTGCAGCTAATCAAAGAGAGTTTGCCGGTCTCCGTCAGTTTGGGATTGTGGAGCACCTTGATCATTTATCTGGTGTCGATTCCGCTGGGCATCAAAAAAGCGGTGCGTAACGGCAGTGCCTTCGATATCTGGAGCAGCACCTTTATCATCATTGGCTATTCGATTCCGGCATTCCTGTTCGGCATCATGCTGATTGTGCTGTTCGCCGGCGGCAGCTACTTCGACTGGTTCCCGCTGCGCGGCCTGACGTCACCGCAGTTTGATGCGCTGCCGTGGTACAGCAAAATCACCGATTACCTGTGGCACATCACGCTGCCGGTGCTGGCCACGGTGATTGGCGGTTTTGCCACGCTGACCATGCTGACCAAAAACTCCTTCCTCGATGAGATCCGCAAACAATACGTGGTCACCGCGCGCGCCAAAGGGCTGGATGAGAAGCGCGTGCTTTACGGCCACGTGTTCCGCAATGCCATGCTGCTGGTGATCGCCGGTTTTCCTGCCACCTTTATCAGCATGTTTTTCACCAGCTCGGTGTTAATTGAGGTGATGTTCTCACTCAATGGTTTAGGCCTGCTCGGCTACGACGCCACCATACAACGCGATTATCCGGTAATGTTTGGCACGCTTTACATCTTCACCCTGATTGGCCTGCTGATGAACATTCTCAGCGATCTGACCTACACGCTGGTCGATCCGCGCATTGATTTTGAGGGACGCTGATGCGCTTATCTCCTGTTAACCAACAGCGCTGGCAGCGTTTTCGCCATAACCGTCGCGGTTACTGGTCGCTGTGGATTTTCCTGATCATTTTTGTCCTGTCGTTGGGCGCTGAGTTGCTGGCCAACGACAAACCGCTGCTAGTACATTATCAGCAGCGCTGGTACATGCCGCTGCTGTTCAACTACAGCGAAAGTGATTACGGCGGCGATTTCTCTACGCCCGCTGATTATCAGGATCCGTGGTTGAAGCAGCGCATCGATCAGCAAGGTTGGGCGATTTGGGCACCGATTCGCTTTAGCGATAGCACCATCAACTTCGCTACCGATGTGCCCTTCCCTTCTCCGCCTTCGGCGCAAAACTGGCTCGGCACCGATGCTAACGGCGGCGATGTGCTGGCACGCTTGCTGTATGGCACGCGCATCTCATTGCTGTTCGGCATCATGCTGACGCTGTTCTCCAGCGTGATTGGCATCGTGGTCGGCGCGGTGCAAGGCTACTTTGGTGGCCGCATCGATTTGGTGGGTCAGCGTCTGATTGAAGTGTGGTCCGGCATGCCATCGCTGTTCCTGCTGATTCTGCTCTCCAGCGTGATTCAGCCCGGCTTCTGGTGGCTGCTGCTGGTTACCGTGGTGTTTGGCTGGATGAGCCTGGTGAGCGTGGTGCGTGCCGAATTCCTGCGCGCACGTAACTACGATTATATCCGTGCGGCACGCGCGCTTGGCGTCAGCGACAGCCGCATTATGCTGCGCCACATGCTGCCAAACGCCATGGTCGCCACATTGACGTTTCTGCCGTTTATCCTGTGCGGCTCAATCACCACGCTAACTTCGCTGGACTTCCTTGGTTTTGGTTTGCCGGTCGGATCGCCATCGCTCGGCGAGCTGCTGCTTCAGGGCAAAAACAATTTACAGGCACCCTGGCTGGGGCTGGCGGGCTTCTTTGCCCTCGCCCTGCTGCTGTCGTTACTGATCTTTATCGGCGAAGCGGTACGCGATGCCTTTGACCCGAGCCGAGGACGCTAAATGAGCCTGCTAACGGTGAATCATCTGGCGGTGGCCTTTCAGGATCGCCGCGTGGTGGAAGACATTTCGCTGCAGATTGATGCCGGCGAAACGCTGGCGCTGGTGGGCGAATCCGGTTCCGGTAAAAGCGTTACCGCGCTATCGATCATGCGCTTATTGCCACAGCCGCCGGTCAACTATCCGCAAGGCGAAATTCTGTTTAACGGCCAGGATATTCTGCAGGCCAGCGAACGCACCCTGCGCGGGCTGCGTGGCAACCAGATGGCGATGATTTTTCAGGAGCCGATGGTGTCGCTCAATCCGCTGCACAATGTGGAAAAGCAGCTGTATGAAGTGCTGTCGGTGCATCGCGGGATGCGGCGCGAAGCCGCGCGTGGCGAAATGCTAAGCTGCCTGGATCGCGTCGGCATTCGTAACGCGGCGTCTCGTCTGCAGGATTTTCCGCACCAGCTTTCCGGTGGTGAGCGACAGCGCGTGATGATCGCCATGGCGCTGCTGACGCAACCGAAGCTGCTGATCGCCGATGAACCGACCACCGCGCTGGATGTCACGGTTCAGGCGCAGATTCTGCAACTGCTGCGCGAACTGCAGCGTGAACTCAATATGGGCATGCTGTTCATCACCCACAACCTGAATATTGTGCGTCAGCTGGCGCACAGCGTCACGGTGATGCGTAATGGCCGCGGTGTGGAACACAATCGCTGCGATTTGCTGTTTAGCCAACCGCAGCAGCCCTATACGCGCGAGCTGATCGCCGCCGAGCCGGATGGTCAACCGGTGCCGCTATTGGATCCTAAACCGCTGTTGCAGGTGAAGAATCTACAGGTTGGTTTCCCGATCCGGCGTGGATTGCTGCGTCGCACCGTGGCAGAGAAGCTGGCGCTTAAGGATCTCAGCTTTACGCTGCGGCGTGGCGAAAGCCTGGGATTGGTCGGCGAATCGGGTTCGGGTAAAAGTACCACCGGCCTGGCGCTGCTGCGCTTAATCACCGCGCGCGGGGAGATCTGGTTTGACGATCAGCCGCTGCATAAGCTATCGCCAAAGCAGTTATTGCCGCTGCGCCAGCGCATTCAGGTGGTGTTTCAGGATCCCAATTCGTCGCTCAATCCGCGTATGACGGTGCAACAGGTGATTGCAGAAGGCTTAGCGGTGCATCGTCCGGAACTCAGTGCTGCCGAGCAGGAAGCAAAGGTGATTGCGGTGATGCAGGAAGTGGGACTCGATGCCGACAGCCGTTCACGTTATCCGGCGGAGTTTTCCGGCGGTCAGCGTCAGCGCATCGCTATCGCCCGCGCGTTAATCCTTGAGCCGCAGCTGATTGTGCTGGATGAACCCACCTCGTCGCTGGACCGCTCGGTGCAGAAGCAAATTCTGACCTTGCTGCGTCGTTTGCAGCAGCAGCATCAACTCGCCTATCTGTTTATCAGTCATGATTTGCAGGTGGTACGCGCGCTCTGTCATCAGCTGATTGTGCTGCGTCAGGGTGAAGTGGTGGAGCAAGGTGATTGCGAAACACTTTTTAACGCACCAGCAGCCGATTACACGCGGCAGCTACTGGCGTCAGCGCAGGGAAAAGATCTTAGTCAGTGACCATCAAAGGTTTCGGCGATAGCAACACCCTGATTTTTCAGGCAGCAGTTGGTCGCGCTTTCGTCATCACGTTGAATCAGCAGACAAGGTTGCCCTTCACACTGAGCGATTTTGCATTCGACCTGAATCTGCGCCAGCGTTTCTTTCAGCTGGTGCAGAATTTCCAGCGCCGGATGACCATCGTGGCTCAGCAGACGCAGTACCACTAAATCTTCGGCATGCACGCCATTCGCCGCTTCCTGACGCTCAATTTCACCCGCATGTTCAAGCGACCAGCGATAATGTTGTGGCAAGCGATGCACAACGGAAAGTTGCAGCATAGTTATACGGCCCCCAGAGACGTTAACTTTATTCACGACGACGGCACAACGTGGTGAATCCCAACCTGGTTAGCTCAGAATACGAACTCAGTCTGCCTTATCGTTTTAAGCACAAAGCGTGTAGCCAATTTATAATTTGCGAGGCTTCTCACATTTATGCCTATGTTTACCGTGTTCGGCTGCGGTTAACAATCATTTTAGACGCAATCTCGTTACTTTTTTATCTCTAAATTTTCACATAATGGAAACATTAAGCATAACGAATGAATGGGGATTAGCGAGTGAGGGGAGAGATTTAAGTTAGGCCAGGTCGCCATAAATGGCGACCCTACGGGAAGATTCAGGATATGTAAGGTCGCCATTCATGGCGACCTTGGTGATGTCACGCTGGCTGTTGAGGCCGTGAAGCATAGGTAAACAGCACAATCGAAATTGTGGCGCACAGCGCAATCGTAGCCACCATCGGCCATGCGCTGTTAATGCTGACTAATGAGAGCAGTGCGCCGACTAACGCACCGACACCAAAACGCAGCGTGCCCGCCAGCGAGGAAGCCGTGCCCGCCATATGTGGGAACTCATCCAGAATCACCGCCATCGCATTCGACGACACCGTCGAGACGCAGCCAATAAACATCGCCACGCCAAACACCAGCGACAGGAAGCCTAAATCCAGCGCGCTGGAGATCAGCAGCCAAACGCCCATCGCAAACTGAATCACCAATCCCAGGCGGAACATTTTCACCGGACCAAAGCGGCGCACGGCGCGGCTATTGATCAGCGTCATCACGAACAGGAACACCACGTTCAGGCCAAAGTAATAGCCGAAGTTCTGCGGTGAAACGTGGTTCACTTCGATGTACACAAACGGACCGGCGTTGAGGAAGGTGAATAATCCGGCAAAGGAGAAACCGCTCGCCAGCATATAACTGAAGGCACGCTTGTGGCGCACCAGCGCCACGAAGTTACCCAAGGTGGTACGCAGATGAAAACGCTGCCGCTGTTCGGGCTTAAGCGTTTCACGGATTTGCGTCACCACCAGCACCGTGGTGATCAGCGCGGCACCCGCCAGCGTCCAGAAGATGGCGTGCCAGTTCCACAGCAACAGCAGCCAGCCACCGATAATCGGTGCCAGCAGCGGCGCAATGGTGGTCACCAGCATCACGAACGACATCATGCGCGAGAAGTCCTCTTTCGAGTAGGTATCGCGCATTAAGGCGTTGATCACCACGCTGGCAGCGGCGGCCGATAAGCCGTGCAGGAAGCGCATAAAGATCAGCTGATCGATGGTTTGTGACAGCGCACAAGCCGCAGCGGCGCAGGCAAAGATCAGCGTGCCCAGCACAATCACCGGTTTACGTCCGTAGCTATCCGCCAGCGGACCATAAACTAACTGGCCAATAGCGAAACCGAGGATGTAGAGGTTGAGCGTCATCTGCACGCTGCCCGCCGAAACCGCAAACTCGCGCGCGATTTGCGGCATGGCCGGCAGATACATATCAATCGAAAGTGGCATCAACATCGCCAGCAATCCGAGGATGACCACTAAACCAACCGGTGAATTCTTTTCCTTGCGCACCGCGTTCTCCCGCTATTTGCGTTGTTTGAGTTCTTCTGGCAGGCCGATGCTGTCGACCTCTTGCTGGGTCAATTCACGATATTCACCTTCACCGAGATCTTCATCGAGCTCGATGTCACCAATACGTTCGCGATGCAGCGCCGATACATGGTTACCCATCGCCGCAAACATGCGTTTGACCTGATGGTAGCGCCCTTCACTGATGGTCAAGCGTGCCGCTTTCTCATCAAGGATCTCCAGCACCGCAGGTTTGGTGAGCTCTTTTTCATTGTGCAGCTGTACACCTGCAGCGAATTTCTCAACCAGTTCTGGATCGATTGGCTCTTCGACTTCAACCAGATAGGTTTTTTCCAGGTGATGCTTCGGTGAGGTAATGCGGTGTGACCATTGACCATCGTCGGTCAGCAGCACCAAACCGGTGGTGTCGATATCGAGACGTCCCGCCGCATGCAACTTGAACGCCGCAGGTTCTTCGATAAAGAACAGCACGGTGGGATGATCGGGATCGTCGGTTGAGCAGACGTAACCTTGCGGCTTGTTCAGCATGAAGTAGCGCGGACCTTGCTGCACCACCAGCGGATTGCCGTCGTATTCGACTTCATCGTCTGGCAATACTTTGTAAGCCGCATCGCGCACGACTTCGCCGTTAATGGTGACTTTTTTGGCGCGGATTTCGCGTCCGGCGATAGCACGGCTAACTTCCAGTTGCTGAGATATGAATTTTTCGAGTCGCATGAATTCGCTTTGCCTGTTACTGCGGGGGAAACTGAAACGGTGTTTTTGTCCGTTAAGAAAGTGTGGGCAGTATAGCTTGATCCTTAGACTGCTAACAGTAGTGAACCTGCGTTTAACTGGCTTTCATGCCATAATGCGCGTCCGTTCCAGAAAAAAGTTTGCCCCGATGTCATTCACCCTGCGCCCATACCAACAAGAGGCGGTTGACGCCACGCTCAACCACTTTCGTCGCCATGCTACGCCGGCGGTGATTGTGCTGCCGACCGGCGCGGGTAAAAGCCTGGTGATTGCTGAACTGGCGCGGTTAGCGCGCGGACGAGTATTGGTGCTGGCCCACGTGAAAGAGCTGGTGGAGCAGAATCACAGCAAATATCAGGCGTATGGCCTGCAAGCCGACATCTTCGCCGCCGGTTTGCAGCGCAAACAGAGCGAAAGCAAAGTGGTGTTTGGCAGCGTGCAGTCGGTGGCGCGCAATCTTGATCGCTTCGACAGCGCCTTTTCGCTGGTGATCGTCGATGAGTGTCACCGCATCAGCGATAACGAAGAGAGTCAGTATCAGCTGCTGTTCACTCACCTGCGGCAACATAATCCGCAGCTGCGCCTGTTGGGTTTGACCGCCACGCCCTTCCGTCTCGGCAAAGGCTGGATTTACCAGTTCCACTATCACGGCATGGTGCGCGGTGATGAGAAAGCACTGTTCCGCGACTGCATTTATGAGCTGCCGCTGCGCTATATGATCAAACACGGCTTTCTGGTGCCGCCGGAGCGCTTAGATATGCCGGTGGTGCAGTACGATTTCAGCCGGCTGATCCCGCAGAATAATGGGCTGTTTAGCGAAGCCGATCTCAACCGCGAGCTGAAACAACAGCATCGCGTGACGCCGCATATTATCCGGCAGATTGTTGAGTTTGCTGAAGATCGACGCGGCGTGATGGTGTTTGCTTCTACCGTGGAACACGCCCGTGAAATTCTCACGCTACTGCCTGAAAACAGCGCGCTGGTATCGGCGGAAACGGCAGTGAAAGATCGCGACCGCTTAATTGGTGAATTTAAAGCGCAGCAGCTGAAGTTCCTGGTCAACGTTGCCGTTCTGACCACCGGCTTTGACGCGCCCCACGTTGATTTGATCGCCATTCTGCGCCCTACCGAATCCGTCAGCCTCTATCAGCAGATTGTCGGTCGCGGTTTGCGCCTGTCGCCCGGCAAAACCGATTGTCTGGTGCTGGATTACGCTGGAAATCCACACGATCTTTTTACCCCCGAAGTCGGCGCACCGAAAGGCGCCAGCGACAATCAGCCGGTGCAGGTGTTCTGTCCCGCCTGTGGTTTCGCCAACACGTTTTGGGGCAAAACCACTGAAGATGGTCACATCATTGAGCATTTTGGTCGCCGCTGTCAGGGCGTGCTGGAAGATGATGAAGGCGAGCGCGAACAGTGTGATTACCGCTTCCGCTTTAAAAGCTGCC
Source organism: Enterobacter sp. Sphag1F (assembly GCF_014193275.1). Lineage (NCBI taxonomy): Bacteria > Pseudomonadati > Pseudomonadota > Gammaproteobacteria > Enterobacterales > Enterobacteriaceae > Enterobacter > Enterobacter sp. Sphag1F. The sequence goes on from NZ_JACHZD010000001.1 coordinate 842,985, forward strand.
CGGATTGTGGCGCCGAGAATGACATCGCCGCGCGGCGCTGCAATCAATGCGACAAAATTCTGGTCGACCCGGATGACATGCTGAAAGCCGCGCTGAAATTGAAAGATGCGCGTGTGTTGCGCTGTTCTGGCATGACGCTGGAGCAAGGACGCGATGACAAAGGTGAATGGCTGAAAGCCACCTATTTCGATGAAGATGGCACCAGCGTCAGCGAGCGTTTTCGCCTGCAAACGCCAGCGCAACGTAAAGCCTTTGAGCAGCTGTTTATGCGTCCGCATCAGCGCGCGCCAGGCGTGGAACTCGGCTGGCAAACCGCAGCGGATGTGATCGCCTTACAGCCTTTATTACGCCATCCAGATTTCGTGGTGGCACGTGCAAAAGGCCATTTCTGGCAGATCCGCGAAAAAATGTTTGATTATCAGGGCCGTTATCGCCGCGCCAATGAGCTGCGATAAGCGGCAGAATCATTTGCCCCTGCGACATCATTGGGGCTATAATGCCGCCCGCTTTTGCATCCGTAAAAGCAGTTTGAATAACCGTCCTGTTGCTGGGTCGCCTGTAGCAGGAACTATTGAAGAGACATCAAATGTTCACTATTAACGCTGAAGTACGTAAAGACCAGGGTAAGGGTGCGAGCCGCCGCCTGCGTGTAGCAAACAAATTCCCAGCCATCATCTATGGCGGAAATGAAGCACCAGTTGCTATCGAACTGGACCACGACGCTGTGATGAACGTGCAAGTTAAAGCTGAGTTCTACAGCGAAGTGCTGACCATCGCTGTTGATGGTAAAGAAATCAAAGTTAAAGCTCAGGCGGTACAGCGTCATCCGTTCAAGCCAAAACTGTTCCACATCGACTTCGTTCGCGCTTAATCGCTGAATGAGTTGAAAAAAAACGCCGCATATGCGGCGTTTTTTTATGGTTGAAATTTATTTACTGCTGGTCCGACGTTGCAACTGATCGCGCAGATTCGGTGGCGTGCCTTTGATGGTCAACGTGTCGGTGGTGGGATCCCAGAAGATGCGCTCGCCAAGCAGCATGGCGTCAAAGTTCAGGGTTAAGCCACCGCCGCTACCAGCGAACTTGGTCAACTGGCGCAAGGTGCTGCGATCCGCCGGGAAGGTCTCTTCCAGCTCGTACCCCTGCTCCTGAGTAAACGCCTGGAAGGTTTTTTCACCCAGCGGCGGTAATTCGCTGGAGAGATCGTGCAGCGCAATCTCTTCGCCCGCCTGCAGCTGATCGTTGCAGTAAGTGTAAACCTGCTGACGATAGTTCTGGCGCTCATTTTTATCGAGATCCGATTCGGCGCAATAATCATCCACCGCTTGCAGCAAGCCACGGTTTTGTGCCTTGGTGTCCAGACCGACGCTGGCACCGAGGAAATCCATAAAGAAATCCGCCACTTTACGGCCTACGCGCCCGCGCAGGAAGGTGAGATAACGGGTGGATTCCGGGTTGGTTTCCCACTCGGTGAGATCGATGCGTGCCACGATATCCGCATGATTGATATCGAGATAATGCGTGCTGCTGATATCCAGCTGTTCATTCACGCGCATGCTCGACTGGCTGTTGAGAACCGCAATCAGCAAATATTCGACGGCCAGATAACGATAGTGCAGGAACAGCACCACGCCGCCTTCCGCAAAGGGATATTTACCCAGCTCATCGCGCAGACGTCCGGTTGCCGCACGGCTAAATGCCAGAAAGTCATCTTCCCCTTTGCGGCAGTTACGCAACGCATCGGCCAGTTCACTGTCCTCGTTAAACAGGCCGTAGGCTTTGCTTTTGGCGCTGTAAACCCGATGCAGCTCTTCTGCCATCTCTTCAACCGCGCGGGTCGCGGGCAGCAAAGTGTCGCGCAGTACCAGTTCCAGCTGGTTTTCATCACGTTTAACTAACTGATGCAGGGCAATCTGGTCGATATCCAGACTCATGGTAGACTCTCCTTTTAGCTCAGGCGCGTATTCAAACACCGCCCGCAGCCGCTTTCAACTACCAGCACAAACTGATCGCTCTGCTTGCGATAAAATTGCGGAAAAAAGTGCGTTGTTACGGTAATATACCGCCTTTTCACCCTTGATTAGACGACGATATGCCACAATCATCCCGTTACAGTGACGAACGCGTGGAAAAGCTCCTCGCAGAGATGGCGCAGATTCTTGAAAAAGACAAAGCGCCAACCGACCTTTCCCTGATGGTATTGGGTAACATGGTAACTAACTTGATCAATACCAGCGTTTCACCGGCTCAACGCCGCACTCTGGCACGATCTTTCGCGGATGCGTTGCAGTCATCCGTACGCGACGATAACGCTCATTAATATGCAGATTTGACCTCATAATATGGTAACCAACCGGCAGCGCTACCGCGAAAAAGTCTCCCAGATGATCAGCTGGGGGCATTGGTTTGCCCTGTTTAATATTATCTTCGCGTTTATATTAGGCAGCCGCTACCTGTTGGTCGCCGACTGGCCCGCGTCGCTCGCGGGACGTATCTATGCCTTTACCAGCTGGATCGGTCATTTCAGTTTCATTGTCTTCGCGGGCTATCTGCTGATCATTTTCCCGCTCACCTTTGTGGTGATGTCACAGCGATTGCTGAGGGTGCTGTCGGCGATTATCGCCACCGCCGGGCTGACGCTAATAATGGTCGATAGCGCGGTATTCAGCCGCTTCCATTTGCACCTTAATCCGGTGGTGTGGGAGCTGGTGATTAACCCCGATCAAAGTGAGATGGCGCGTGACTGGCAGCTGATGTTTATTAGCGTGCCGCTGATTTTCCTCGTCGAAATGCTATTCGCGACCTGGAGCTGGCAAAAACTGCGCAGCCTTAATCGGCGCTCGTTCGGCAAGCCGCTGGCCGCCCTGTTTATCAGCGCCTTCTTCGCCAGCCATCTGCTGTATATCTGGGCCGATGCTAACTTCTATCGCCCGATTACTATGCAGCGCGCCAATCTGCCGCTCTCCTATCCAATGACTGCGCGTCGCTTCCTTGAGCGTCACGGTTTGCTGGATGCGCAAGAGTATCAGCGCCGTCTGGTGCAACAGGGCGATCCGGAAGCGTTGTCAGTGCAGTATCCGCTGAGTGACATTACCTTCCGCGATGGCGGTACGCGCCACAATCTGCTGGTGCTGACCGTTGATGGCCTGAACAACGCCACGGTGGAAAAAGCGCTGCCGTCGCTACATCAATTCGCCAGCGAAAACGTGCGCTTCACCCAACATTACAGCGCGGGACTGCAACCGGAAAAAGGGCTGTTTGGCCTGTTCTACGGCATCTCTTCCAGCTATATGGATGGCGTCTTAGCATCGCGCACGCCTTCGGCCCTGCTCAATGCGCTGAATGCGCAAGGTTATCAGTTTGGCTTGTTCTCATCGGACGGCTTTAGCCAACCGCTATATCGTCAGGCTTTATTAGCAGACTATTCGCTGCCGCAGGCCGATACCCAGCCGAATAGCACCACGGTGACGCAGTGGCAAAACTGGCTCAACGGCCAGAGAGCAAACAGCGCACCATGGTTCTCGTGGATTGCCCTGAACGGTGTCACGGTTAATGGCGACAACCTGAAGGCGCGCCAGCGCAGCTATACGCGTCAGGCAAGCGGTGTCGATGAGCAGATTAATGCGGTGTTGCAAACCTTGCAGGATCGCGATTTGCTGAAAAACACCGTGGTGGTGATTACGGCGCAGCGTGCGGTTAATCTTGATAGCAACGATGATAATCCAGGTAATCGTGCGACCTTGCAGGTGCCGCTGGTGGTGCATTGGCCTAACACGCCCGCGCAAACCATCGATCGCCTGACCGATCAACAGGATGTTATGACCACGCTGATGCAGCGTCTGCTGCACGTGCGCACCAACCCCGCCAACTTCTCGCAGGGTGAAGATCTGTTTGCCGCGCAACGCAGCCACGATTGGGTGGCGAGCAGCGAAGATGGCAAACTGGTGGTGACCACGCCAACCGTGACGCTGGTGCTGAATAACAACGGCAGCTACAGCGCTTACGATGCGCAGGGTCACAAGCTGAAAGATCATAAACCGCAGTTGGCGTTGCTGCTGCAGGTGCTGACGGAAGAGAAGCGATTCGTCGCAAACTGATTAATTATGAGGCAGTTAAATGCTGCTCATATTGCAATCGTGCGCGGAAACAGTAATATTCTTCCACGTTCGGCACGTAGCGCAGCCTGGTAGCGCACGGTCATGGGGTGTCCGGGGTCGGAGGTTCAAATCCTCTCGTGCCGACCAAATCACTGCGAAAAAGGGATTATCTTTCGGGATAGTCCCTTTTTCATATCTCAATAGTCTCGCTTACCAGCTACCGTGGAATCCACCGCCCATTGCTGAACCACCACCAATATGATCACCACCACCTAAGCCATGCGCGCTATGAGTGTTAGCAGCATTATTAGCACCATTGCCGCTGCCACCAACAGAATGTGATGAGCCTTGATCATTTTTGGAACCTTTGCCCGGATTAGCCTGAAAGGCGGAAACATGTGAGACGGCAATTTGTGCTTCTGGATTAACCGCGGTAATAGCAGCGGCCGTAGTCACTTTGGTAACTCCGTTCACTGTCACACTGACTTTTGCATCTGGTTTCAAACTGCTTACAGCAACATTAATAGTTGCCCCATATCCCTGACGTGGCGACATACCTGAATAGGAAACAGCTTGCTGCATATCCCTTACCTGGTTTGTCAGGTTTGCATTGCCTTTAATGCCATAATTAGCATCTTGTTGTGATTGAGTATTGACAGCATTGGCCAGTGCAGCGGCATATCCACGTTCCTCAGCTATTGCATTTGCTCTTGCTTCGCTTGCGCTATTCATCATTTGAGCATCATTACGATCGTGTAAAGTGCCACTTTCGTAAGCTCGGCTTTGGGCATCATTAATACGAGCTTGTGCAGCGGATGCCATACGACTTGAATGGCTAACGCCTTCCTGAGCCTGTGAAAAATCCATAGCATTCAGGTTAAAAGCAGCCATGCTAATGAATAAAGCAACAAAGGTAGGTTTCACTTGTTAATTTCCGATTCGAATTAAGTTGACGTATTTATACACTTCTTATTGTTTATAAATTTGACCTACGTCACCCTCAAACGTCTCTTATATAGAAATACACGGTTTATTTGTGATCCCGATTTGGAAGATTAAATTTTTCCGCCACGCCCCCATCTCTTTAGAGATCAGAAGAAATATCAGATTATCGCCAATCTGAAGGTTATAAATGACTTTTAATCAGTAACTTACCGAAAGCAACCCAACCCTAGCCAGATCACATTTCTGGATAAATATGACAGCACTTCATCAAACTGAAACAAAACTGTCACAGAATTCTCTTACTCTTAGGTCTCTTGTTTTTTCGATGGAAACCATTATGGTCATCAAAGCAAAAAACCTGCAGGATGCGGAAGAACTCCTGCACTCGGGTATCAATAAAGTTGAACTGGCTTACGATATCGGCAGCGACGATTTCTTCCGTCTCGCCTCGCGCTGGTGCGATCGCGGTGCGCGCATCACCAAAGGCCATCAGCACTTCGTGGTGCAGATTAAAGGTATGGCGATTCCGCCAAACAACTAAAAGTAGGCGAGCCCCTTTGGCTTGCTCTCCATCCGGCTGACTGGTAAAACTACGTTTTCCGTCAGCCGTGATTTTTTATGTTCGCCTCTCAAACGCCGCTTGTTCTGCCCTCTTCCCCGTTTATCCGCGCTGCTGGCATGTCGCTGGATGTCGTACCGATCGCCTGGTGTGAATTTGATCAACAACACTGGCATGCCGAACTGCATCAGGCGTGGCAATTGCCGCTGCCCGCGTCGCTACAGTGCGCGGTGACCAAACGCAAAGCCGAGCATCTCGCGAGTCGTTGGCTGGTGCAGCAAAACCTTGCGCACTTCGGCTTACCGCATTTTGTATTGTGTAATGCACCTGATCGTTCACCGCTATGGCCCGCCGGCATTCAGGCGTCGCTGTCGCACACGCACAGCGTTGCGGTGATGGCTGCGACGCGCGAGCCATTGTGCATTGGCGTGGACGTTGAGCAGATAATGGCGGAGGAAACCGCTAATGAAACTGCTGAGATGTTAATGAACACGGCGGAAAAGCAGCGTCTGATGGCGCAACCTTTGCCCTTTGCCCAGGCCGCTACGCTGCTGTTTTCACTGAAAGAGAGTGTTTACAAAGCGCTGTGGCCGCAGTTGCATCAGCCGATGGATTTTCTTCAGGCGGAAGTCGTAGAGCTGGACGTGCAGCAAGGCCGCGCAACGCTGCGCTTGTGTCGGGATTTTGATAGGCATTTCACCACGGAAGTATTGCTGCAGGCGCGTTTCTGGCTGGCTGGAAACCGCGTGATTACACTGCTGACGCATCCGCTACCAAAATAAAAAACCGGCTCAGAAATAAACCCGAGCCGGTGACAACACAAGACGACAGAAAAGTGTTCCAGGGACGCAGAAACGAGGATTTCTGCTGGGAGTCACTTTACTCACTCCGCAACCTCTTGCCCAATAAGGGTTTTCGCTAAGCTTTCCCGGCTGGCGTTAATGGCCGGTATCGGTACGTTGCACCGCATCCAGCGTTGCCATCTCGCGTTCGTTGCCGGTCAACTCACTCAGCTGACCTTCGCGCATCTCCAGCAAGCGATCGGCATGGATAAAGTAGTGATCGTCGTGGCTGATGGCGAACACCGTTTTGCCCGATTCCTGTAACCACGGCAGCAGCTCACGATAGAAGATGCGACGGAAATGCGGATCCTGATCCGCTGCCCATTCGTCGAGCAGCAGGATGTCGCGCTCTTCAGCAGCCGCCAGCAGCAGCGCCAGTCGCTTGCTCTGCCCTTTCGACAGTTGCAGATTGAGCACCTTGTTACCTTCCAGCTTGAGTTTATCCTGCATCTTCAGACGCTCCAGCCACTGCTGCACCAGCGCAGGATTGGCCGGTTGCCCCTGGTCGCCGATCAAGCGATCAAACAGATGTACGTCAGTAAACACCGCCGAGAAATGTTTGCGATACGCATCGAGGTTTTGCCAGTCAACCACTTTGCCGTCCAGCAGTAAGCTGCCCGACTGCGGTTGATAGAGGCCAGTGAGCAGCATCGCCAGCGTCGATTTTCCGCTGCCGTTGCCGCCAATCAGGAACACCAGCTCGCCGCGACGCAGCGTCAAATTGATCGGCCCAACCTGGAATCCGTGCTCGCCATAGTGGAAGTAGACATCGCGCAGTTCCAGCGTTTGCCAGTCGCTGACTTTTGGCAGCGCTTTAAAAGTTTCTTCATACGGCGCCAGTTCGAAGGTGTTGAGTTTGCGAAAGGCAACCTGCGCACTAAGCAGCGTCGGCAAGGCGCCAACCGCCGCCAGCAGCGGCGTGCGCAGGAACAGCAGCGTCAGCGAATAGGTTGCCGCCACCGCCGTGTTGGCCCAGCCCAATCCGTTCGCCATAAAGAACACGATGCCAATCGCGCCCAGCATCATGATATTCGACCAGTTCACCGCGCTGAGATGGAAGGTATCGGCACGCACAATATGGTGGCGATAGCTTTTGGCATTTTCCTGATAAACGCTGTCGTAAATCAGCTGCGCACGTTCGCGGTTGAGCTGCAACTCTTTGCGCCCTTCAATAATGGTCTGGAAATCGCGATATAGGTCATCTTCGATTTCACGCAGCTTAGCCATGTGCTGATAAACCCGTGACACCAGCAACCAGCCGCCAACCAGCGTCACCACCAGCCACAGGCAGGTGATCAGCAGCATTTTCGGCGAGAGCCAGGCGAGATAAAGTGCCGAACCGAGCGTAATAATGATGCCCTGAATCAGCTCGGGTAAACGCACGAAGGCGATGGTGATGGCGCGCACATCGCTGGTGAGACCGGCCAGCAACTGGGCATTGCCGATCTGTTCGATGCGCTCCACGCGCGTGTCGAGGATCCGTTTGATGAATTCGCCGCGCAGCCGCCAGACAAAGTGGTGGCCGAGCATGGTCAACGCCAGCTGTGAGCCGAGCGTCACCGCCATCAGCAGGAACAGTTGGCCAAGGAAACTTGGCAGCACCGAAATCGAGGTATTCACCGCGACGATCAGCTCATTATTGATATAGGCAATCAGGCCGATACCGAGCACGGCACTTAACAACGTGAGAAGAATAACGCCAATAAAAGGCCAGCGGTACTGGCGAAAAACGACTTGCAGCAATGCCATCAAAGGGTTCCAGCGGTCAATAAAGCAGCCTGCAGTTTAATGTCGCCTTGGCTGATAGCAAGAATAATTCTCATCTCTTAGTTGCCTGAATGAATTGGTCGCCATGAATGGCGACCCTACGGATATATGGCGGGGTTTCGTAGGGTGCGCATTCATGCGCACCTGCATATAAACGCCGAAAGTGCCTAAAAAGCACGGCGGAAAGTCAGGTTGAAACGGAACGCGCCTGCCTGCGGATGAATGCCGGGTTTGAGCGGCAAAATGCCGTGATAACGCAGGCGCGATGGCCCGCCCCACACCACAATATCGCCATGTTCCAGCAGCACGCGCTGGGTGGCATCGCCGCGTTCGAAACCACCGAACTGGAACACCGCTGGCAATCCTAATGAAACCGACACAATCGGCTGGCGCAGGTCCTTCTCATCTTTGTCCTGATGCAGCGTCAGTTTTGCGCCGGGTTCGTAGCGGTTAATCAGGCAGGCATCAGGATTGAAACCGGCAAAGCCCGCTTCACGCGCGGAGTGCTGCGCCAGTTCGCGGAACAGCGCGGGCATCGGCGGCCAATGGTGTCCGCTGTTGCTATCCTGCTCGGTATATTGATAGCCGCGCGAATCGGTGGACCAGCCAAAATCGCCGCAGTTAGTCATCGCCACTGACATGCGATGGCCGCCGGGCGTGATGCGATGGGCAAAGGGATTTTTAGCAGCGATGTCGTGAATCGCCGCCAGTAGCGCATCAGCCTGATCGCGGGCACGACGTCGTAGAATCACCGCGCCTTCCGCCAGCGGTTCCTGCCACGGCGCTTCGTCACTAAATAAATCCAGCATGTGCGCCTCCTTTATTGAGATGCCTGATCGATGAGGAAGGTTTTAAACTGCGGCGACATCCAGTGAGTAAAGCCGTCGCCCTGCTTGCTGATCAAATAAACCGCCAGATGCTCTTTTAACGCCAACGCTTTAGCGCGTTCGCTGCCGAGCACCATCAAGCCGGTATCCCAGCCATCCGCTTCCAGCGCGGTGGTGGCAATCACCGTCGCCGACACCAGCTTATGCTCAATCGGTCTTCCCGTGGTGGGATCGATGACGTGCGAAATGCGTTTGCCGTCCAGTTCATAATAGTTGCGATAGCTGCCGGAAGTGCTGATGCCGTGCCCTTGCAGATCAACGCGCGCTTCCACCGCGTTTTCGCGATCGGTGGGTTTCTGGATCGCCACGCGCCACGGCTTTTGATTGGCATTAACGCCCCGGCTCAATACCGCGCCGCCCACCGAAACCAGATAATTGGTGATACCTTGCTGCTCCATCAGGCGCGCCAGGTGATCGGTGGCATAACCTTCGCCCATGGTCGAGAGATCGACATACAAGCCGGGCAGATCTTTCTGCAGCCATTGGCCGTCAACGCCCTGAATGACGCGCAGATACTGCAAACCGGTCTGCGCTTTAGCGGCGGCGATTTCCGCCTCGCTGGGCGTGTGCGCCGGTTGCTTTGTCGGGCCAAAGCCCCACAGATTGACCAGCGGGCCGACGGTAATATCCATCGCACCCGAGGTTTTGTGCCCAATTCGCAGCGCTTCAGTGACGATATCCGCCATATCGGCGCTCACCGGCTGCGGAGTATTACCTTGATACTGATTAAAGCGCGACAGCACCGAATCACTTTTCCATGTCGAGAGTTCGCCGTCATCACGATCCAGCTGTTGCTGAATCAGCTGCTGCAACGCCGCTTTGCGCTGTTGATCAACGTCGGCAACACTGACGCGCCACACGGTTCCCATGGTTTTGCCTTCCAGTACCAACGCGGGTTGGCTACTGTTTTTTTCGCAACCGCTGAGTCCCAATGCCAGCAGGCTAATTAGCAGAATATTCTGAAAACGCATCAATTCCTCATCTGTAACGCATTACTACAGCCAATTACAAAGCATAACTCGCTTGTAAAGCAGTCTAAAGTTGCTTGATGTTCGATAAACGCTGACACAGGATAAGCGGTTCCTGCAACGTTATACCTACAGGAGCATCAGATGGTTTATATGATTGTCGCAATTACCGCCGCGCTATTTATTTATGGCAGCTTCAAATGTTGGCAGACTTACCGCCATCGCCTGATTCAGCACTATCCTGCACGCCGACGTTAAATTATTGCACCAGAAAATCACCCTTCTGCACCGCTTCAGCGCTGGCGCAGTGTAGCAAAGTCGCTGCAAGGCGCGTGGCGCTGAGAGCGGTGCGCTGGCATGAATGCTGCATTGTTGAAGATGAGTTGAACTTCAGCGAGGTGCAGAATGGAAAATACTAAAACACAAAACAGTAAATGGCAGCACTGGCTTAGCTTCTCCGCCTTTACGCTGGCGGGTGTCGCGATGGAAGGCAGCCTGACCGCCATCACCAACCCGCCGCCGCAACCGGCGCCCAAAGCCAAAAAATGGCGCGGTATGCAGTAACCGCTACAGCCCCAACTCACTCAGGCCCGGATGATCGTCCGGACGCGTGCCAGCTGGCCAGTGGAACAGACGCTGGTCGGCGCTAATCGGTAGATCGTTGATGCAGGCGAATCGCTGAATCATCAAACCATCGGCGCCAAAGTGCCAGTTCTCATTGCCATAGCTGCGGAACCAGTTACCGCTGTCATCATGCCATTCGTAGGCAAAGCGCACCGCCAGCTTATCTTCGTGCCACGTCCATAACTCTTTAATCAGTCGATAATCCAACTCTTTGACCCACTTGCGCTGCAGGAAGGTCACGACTTCTGCGCGCCCATTAACGAATTCACTGCGATTGCGCCAGCGCGTGTCTTCGCTGTACACCTGCGAAACACGCTGCGCATCGCAGCTGTTCCAGGCATCTTCCGCCATGCGGACTTTCTGTAACGCGGTTTGTTGATTGAACGGTGGCACCAGCATGTTATTTCTCCCGATTATGTAGACAGGTCTGTCTACTTGATTCATCCTGCCGTATGTAGACAATTCTGTCTACATGCACACAAGGAATTTTTTATGCTTGAACCTCTGATCTTTGATGCCAGCGCATCCGCGCGCGATCGTATCTTGCTGTGCGCGCAGCAGTTGTTTTACCAACAGGGCATTCGTGCCACCGGCGTGGATAAGGTGATTGCAGAAGCGGGCGTGACTAAAGTGACTTTCTATCGTCACTTTCCGGCGAAAAATGCGCTGGTGCTGGCGTTTTTGCAGCAGCGTCATCAGCGCTGGATGCTGGCGTTTCGTCATGCGCTGAATCAGCACGCGGCGTTGATCGATGCCCTGCCCGCAGCGTTACTGAGCTGGTTCAGGGATGACGATTATCGCGGCTGCGCGTTTATCAATACCGCGGCGGAACTGGGCAGCACGTTACCGGAAGCCAGCGAAATTATTCGTCAGCATAAGCGTGAGATGGCGCAGGCGATAAGCGACAAGTTGATGCCTGAGCAGCAGGTAAAAACGGCGCAAATGGTGTTGCTGGTTGAGGGAGCGATTGTGCAGGTACAGATTGGCGAGGATGCGGAACTGGTGGTCGAGGTGCTGCGTGCCGCGCTGAATGCGCTACTGAAAACGGGAGCGTGACCGGCAAGTCACGCTCCATCACCCTTAGAACTGGTAAACCAAGCCCAGCGCTACGACGTCATCGGTATTGATACCGGCTGCGTCGGTGAAGTTGTTGTCGTCCAGCAGGTTGATCTGGTAATCAACATAGGTCGACATGTTTTTGTTGAAGTAGTAAGTTGCGCCTACATCAATGTATTTCTTCAGGTTCTGGCTGCCGTAACCTTCGATGTCAGTCCCGCGAGAAGAGACGAATGCCAGAGATGGACGCAGGCCGAAGTCGAATTGGTACTGTGCCACCAATTCCCAGTTATCTGCTTTGTTAGCGTAACCGTAAACAGTGCCGCTATCGCTCGCACCAAAACGCGTCGCGTTATATGAACGGCTGTACATTGCGGCCAGGTAAACGTTGTTAGCGTCATACTTCAGCGCGCCGCTGTAAGCTTCGGCTTTATCACCGCGACCAAGAATGTTAGCAGTGCGCGGATTATTACCATTCTGGTTATTGGTACGGTCAGACTGGAACATCGCTGCACCAATACCGAAACCTGAACCCAGATCATAAGTGGTGCTCAGACCGTAGCCATCACCGTTCTCGCCCAGTACATCACGACCAGAGCCAGTAGATTCGGTTGGGTTGTCGTTTTTGCCTTGATACTGAACCGCGAAGTTCCAGCCATCGACTAAACCGAAGAAGTTGGTATTACGATAGGTTGCGAGGCCGTTGCTGCGCTGGAACAGGAAGTTGTCCGCGCCGTAGGTATCGCCACCGAACTCAGGCAGAACGTCAGTCCATGCGCCGAGATCGTACATCACGCCGTAGTTACGGCCGTAATCGAATGAACCTGCATCACCAAATTTCAGACCAGCAAAACCAACACGCGTAAAGCTATTAGCGGTGCCTTCGCTTTCTGCAGTGTTCAGTGCTGCCTGATATTCCCACTGGCCGTAACCGGTCAGCTGATCGGTCACCTGAGTTTCACCTTTGAAGCCAAAACGCAGGTAAGACTGGTCACCGTCTGAGCTAGAGTTATCAGAGAAATAATGCAGACCATCCACTTTGCCGTAGAGGTCTAATTTGTTGCCATCTTTGTTGTAAATTTCAGCTGCGCTTGCTGATCCTGCAACCAGCAATGCAGGAATCATCAGGGAGAGAACGCGACGTTTCATTTTATTACCCTCTTTAATGTGCCTTTATTTTTGCCACTGCGAGCTGAACGATTAAAAATTCAGCCGGCAAGCCATTGTTATTTTATGTTGGGCAATAATCTATCACGAAAATGCTACTAAATTTCCAAAACTGTTTCATTCTATTTAATAGTTATTTCAGGATGTAAATATCGGGGAACTAATAACCAGCACAGATAGGTAAAAAATATAGCACTTTTTGACAACATATAATTTAATCGTTTAAAAACATAAGATTACATAAGTTGCATTTCCGCACTGAATGACAAAACTCTAACCTATCCAGAGCATACAATTATCCCCGCTATCATCATTTATTTCATTATTACCTTCATTCACCCCGAATGATTTGATTTACCCTAATTTCCCGCCGGGCTAGATTGCCCGGCATTTTTTTGCCAGAAATTCAGGTGTCACCTTATATTGCGTAAAGTTAATTATGCGGGTCAAATTAACCACAATAATCGCTACGCATTATTTGTCTCTTTCCGCACATTTTGTTCAATTCATAGTCTTAAAATGGCAATGTTAATTTCGGCACGTAACAAAGATTGCTGCAATAATAGCCGGTGCAGATTATCAACGCTCACGCAGTGATTCCTTCGCTTTATTCAGCGGCTTAAGTAAATAATCTATGACGGTTTTCTGACCGGTTTTAATTTCAACATTGGCCACCATGCCGGGCATGATGGCGAATTTGCGTCCGCTTTTATTGGTCAGCTCGGCTTTTTGCGTGCGCACATAGACGCGATAGTAAAATTCGTCGTGGCGCACGTCGTCCTGCAACGTATCGGGTGAAACGGTTTCGACTTCTCCGCGCAGATCGCCATAGATGGAAGCGTCGTAGGCGGTGATCTTCACTGCCGCAGGCAAACCTGGGCGAATGTAGCCGATATCGCGCGGATTGATGCGCGTCTCAATCAGCAGCTGATCCTCCAGCGGCACAATCTCCATCAGCTTGCCACCCGGCTCCAGCACGCCGCCCACGGTGGTGACGCGCACATCTTTCACAATGCCGCGTACCGGCGAAATCAGCGTGGTGCGTGTCAACAGATCCTGTTTTCCCGCCGCCACCTGCAATTGCGCATCCAGCTCACCGTTGTTCTTCACCTGCTCTTCGTGAGCGCGCACATAATAATCGTTGCGCGCTTCGTCGATTTTGCCGCGCAGATCGCTCACCTGGCGACGCAGACGAATCACGTCCACCTTCCCCGCCGCCCCGCGCAGCATCAGCGGTTCCGTCACGTTGAGTTCTGCCTGCACCAACGTCAGCGATTGCTGCAAATTACCGATGGTCTCGATAAAGTTCTGCCGCCGTACCTGATAGAGCTGCGTTTCACGCGCCACCAGCTCGGGATGTTGCAGGATATCGGTACTGAATTTCAGTGGCGTATCGCTGAGCTCGGCCTGTAAACGTTCAGAGGAGGCACGCAGCGTGCGTACCCGCGCAATCGCTTCACCAAAATTGGTTTGAAAGCGCGTGGGATCGAGCGTTGCCAGCACCTCGCCGCGTTGCACAATATTGCCTTCGTGCACATCGAGCTGTTTGACGATGCCGCCATCGAGGCTATCAATGATCTGCGCGCGGCTGGAAGGCGTGACTTTGCCGATGCCCACCGTCACTTCATCCAGCACCGCAAAGTGCGCCCACAGCAGAAACAGCAGCAGCGCTACCACGCACAGCCAGATGATGGCCGAGGTATGACGTTCACGCCGCGCCAGCTCTTTATCCAGCAACACCACGCTCATGCCGCATCTCCTTTTTTACTGGCGGCATGACGCAGAATCTCGTCGCGCGCGCCATCAGCCACAATACGGCCGTTATCCATCACGATAATGCGATCAACCATGCGTAGCAGCGCGGGACGATGCGTCACCAGCACCAGCGTGCGCCCGGTTACCCATTGCGCCAGCTGACGAATCACCTGCGCTTCCAGCTGTTCATCCATCGCCGCCGTCGGTTCATCCAGCAGCACTACCTGCGGCTGGCGCAGAATCAACCGACTGAGCAGCACCATTTGCCGCTGGCCGCCGGACAAGCCGCGTCCGCCCTCATGAATAATGCGATCGAGGCTGGCAGCGTCCTGTTGCACCAGCGCTAACGCGCCGCTGATGCGCAGCGCCTGCAGCATCTCCTGCTCGCTGGCGTGCGGATTCCCGAGCAGCAGGTTCTGGCGCAGCGTACCGAAAAACAGCCGCGCATCCTGCGACAGCCAGCCAAGCTGACGCCGCAGATCGACCGGATCGATGCAGGTGAGATCGACGCCGTCCACCAGCACTTTTCCCTGGCTAGCGCGCGCCTGCCCGGCCAGCATTTTCAGCAGCGTCGATTTACCCGCGCCGACTTTACCGAGGATCGCCACGCGTTCGCCGGGCGTGATCTGCAGCTGCGGAATGTTAAGCACGCTATTACCGCTCTCCTCTTCGTAGCGGTAATGCACGTTTTGCAGTTGATAGCTGCCGGTCAGCACCGGACAGTGCGCCAGCGAGGCGTGATCGGGTTGGTCGAGCGGCTTTTTCAGCAGCTCATCCAGCCCTTTCATTGCCGATTTAGCATGCTGCCAGCGCGAGAACACCATGGTGAGCTGCATTAGCGGCGCGATGGTGCGTGACGAGAGCAAGCTGCACGCCACTAGCGTGCCGGTGGTGATCTGATTGTCGAGCACCAGATAGACACCGAACACCAACATGCCGGCATAGGTGAGCTGCTGCACGCTGGCCGACCAACCGGTGAGGCGCGCACCCCACAAACGTTGCTGATTGCTGATGGCCGCGCTGACTTCGTGCGTTTGCTCCCATTGCCGCTGAAAATAGGGTTCCGCTTGCAGCGCTTTGATGTCTTCAACGCCTTCGAGGGTTTCCACCAGCACCGCCTGACGCAGCGCGCTTTCACGTAGCCCTTCCTGCGCCAGCCGCGCCATTGGGATCTGCACCAGCAAGCCGGGAATGACAATCAGCGGAATTGCCAGTAACGGAATCAGCACCAGCCAGCCGCCAATCGACGCCATGATCAGCAGAAACAGCAGCACAAAAGGCAGGTCGGCGGCGGCATTCACCGTCGTCGAAGTCAGCAGTTCGCGTACCTGATCAATTTCACGCAGTTGGGCAATAAAGGAGCCGGTGGAACGCGGACGCGCTTCGTTGCGGATATTCATCGCCCGCGCAAACAGCATGGCGGATATTTTCAGGTCGATGCGTTTGCCCATCAGATCGGAAACCTGGGTGCGCATCAGGCGAATCAGATACTCGATCGCCGCAGCCAGCACCACACCGGCAAACAGCACCCACAACGTCGGCTGCGACTGCGCCGGAATCACCCGATCGTAGACCTGCATGGAAAACAAAATGCCCGCCAACGCCAGCACGTTACCGACCAGCGATGCCAGGCTGATCTCCGCGATGCGCCGCTTCATGCCACGAAAGTTATGCCAAAACCAGTGCGGCTGATACGGCTGCACAAACTCGTCGATGCGCGCATCGCGCGCCCGTGCCGCCACGCCAATTACGCCAACTTGCATGTCGGCCTGCAGTAACAAATCCTGCAGCTGACCTGCGCGCACCACATCGCCACTTTCGCTCAGCCAGTAACGCACGCCACCCTTGCTATCCACCTCTTCAATCAACGCCACGCTGCCGTTTTCCAGCAGCAGCAATATCGGCACAATTTCCTGCCGCCAGCGCAGTTTGCTATGCGGCACCAGCATGAAATGCAGGCCTAACAGCCCGGCTAAACGTTCTAGTTGTTGCGTGGGTACCAGATGTTGAAACCAGCGCATCTGCTGACGCAGCGTGCTGGCGTCTGCTGGTTTACCGAAGCGTGCCGCCACGCGCAGCATCGCCGCGATGCCGTTGTCGCTGTTGAAGGGTTGTGCAGTCATCCCTGTTGTCCCGTGAGAAATGAGAGTGAGCTGGCAACCGCTAGCCGAGGTCGCTAGCGGTTGATGGGCGGATTACGCCAGGCTCTGAACCTGATGTTGCTGCAAATGGTCGGCGAGGGTGTAACTGCTATCGCTGGCGTTGTAGTGGCTTTCCGTGGCGCGCGCATCGCTATGCGGAACGGCGGCGGCGCTGTCGCCTGACGGTTGATTCAGCGTAACGGTCGGTACCTGATGTGTGGCGACATTGAACAAGTTCTCGATGATTTGCGTGTCGTGGTTACCGTACTCATCCCAGCGCGTGGCCAGCGGCGACACTTCACCATCCGGCAACGCCTGCAGATCGTCGGCGCTGATGGTCACCATGCCGTTGACCGGCGTGTAATTTTTGCCGTTGAGCGTCAGCTCCTTCACGCCTTCGAGATAGAAACTGAGATCGTGCTGTGCTTCTTGCTGATTCAGCGTGGTATCGCCGCCAATATTAATTTCGTAATAGATGTCTGGCAGTTTGGTAACCACGTTGAGTTCCAGCATCGCGTCGGTGCTGTTGCCGGCACCATCCTGCGCATAAACACGGATTTCGCCCAGTGAAATGAAATTCGCTACGTCACTGGACGGAATCGTTACCTGCCAGTGACCATCGCTGCCAATCTGCGCGTGATAGACCGCATCACCGCTGCACAGCAACAGTTGCTGGCCCGGCACCACCACCGAGAGATCGCCGCTAAAGGTGAGATCGTTTTGGCTCTCTTCTTTATTGATCACGTTGTCTGCCGTGACCTTATCGAAACTGATGTGCGGCAAACTGCTGACGTGGGTAATTAAGGTGACATCCTGCTGATAAGCGGTGGTTTTGCCGTTGGGATCGGTGGCGCTGACTTTCAGGCTATAGACGCCATCCTGTAATGCCTGAAGATCTTGTGAGGGAATGGCGGCGGTCCATTCGCCTTTGTCGTTAACGCCGCCGATATATTTTTGACCGGCTAAGATCACCGTAATATGGCTGTTCGCCGGCATATGCGTGACGCTACCGTGCACCTCCACGCCGTAAATCCCTTCTGCCACGTTGACCGCGTTATCCCCGCTGATCGGATCTACCGTCAGCGTGGGCTTGATGGTTTTATCCACGTAAACCCCGAAGCCCACCTGCGTATCGGTGCTATTGCCAGCTTTGTCGGTGATGGTTAGCGTCAACGAATAGTCGCCATCGGCTAATCCGTTGAGCACCGAAGGCGGCATTGAGGCATTCCAGTAACCCCATTTATTCACCGTGCTGTGCCAGCTTTCACCGTTAAAGCTCAGCGTCACGGTGGCGCCCGGTTCGGATTCGGCGCGACCGCGCAGGTGAATGTTCCTGCCGGATTCCCACGCGGCGATCACACCATCCATCGCAATGGGTTCATACGGACGTAGCGGCGCAGGCGGCGTGATATTCACGCTGCGCGTTTGCAAAGTTGACGTGTCGTCTGCCACCGGATAAAGGCTGACCGCAGATTGCAGAATCGCCGCTAATTGTTGTTCTGATTGACGTGAAGACATAGATAACCTCGTTACAGGGAATGTATTGCAGCGGCCATTAAGCTTATTAATGATTTAAGCGTACCGGTGCGCCATACAGGCCGTTAATAAACGGTCCGCTTCACCTGATGAAAACGGGTTACCAGCAGGTAACAAGGATTAAAAGAAGGCACAGCAAAACTCTCCCAATCGGGAGAAATAATCTCGATCTCGCTATATTCCGCATCGGGAGGCGATGGGATGACTAACATATCGGTTTTAGGTGGTCGCTGCCTATTGGCGAAAATCCGGAAATGCGTGCTTTGCGACAGCGCCAAAAAATTGACGTGTAAGCCGCGTCTGGCGCGGAATCTTTCATCAGTATACTGCATCATTCAGCAGAAAAAATTTTACTTAAGTCACTCCAGTTTTGGTTGGCACATGCCAGGAAAGTTCTGGAAAAGCGTAGCGATGCGTGAAAAATCGGTAATATGCCTGTTTCTGGCGTTTAATCGCTGCCATCCGAATTGTCTGATGCGCGGTGTGACGCCCGCTTTGATGCTAAACTTCGTCGCTTCAACCGCTACTGAAAAATACTCTTTATGACAGCACTGGACGCCGCGCCGCACAATAAATTGCATCACCGTGTCAACCTTGGGACACGCATCGTTTTCCTCATCGCCGGATTGGGAATGTCCGCATGGGCACCGCTGGTGCCGTTCGCCAGCCAGCGTCTGGCGTTAAGCGGCGCGTCATTGGGCGGTTTGCTGCTGTGTTTAGGCATTGGATCGCTGGCGGCGATGCCGATTACCGGCGGTTTAATTGCGCGTTTCGGTGGTCGTCGGGTGATGTTGTGCTCAACGCTGGTGGTTCTTGCGGTGTTACCGCTGCTGGCGACGCTCGATGTGATGTGGCTGATGGCCGCCACCTTGATGGTGTTTGGTGCCGGACTCGGCATGCTGGATGTGGCGATGAACGTGCAGGCGGTGGAAGTGGAAAAAGCCGCGCGCAAGCCGATGATGTCCGGTTTCCACGGTTTCTTTAGCCTCGGCGGCATTATCGGCGCGGGTTCCGTCAGCCTGCTGCTCGGCAGCGGCCTGACGCCGTTGCAAGCGGTTGGCGCGGTAATGGTGCTGATTGTGTTGCTGCTGGTGTGGAGTTTGCCAACGCTGATGACCGAACGCCTGCACCAGCCCGATCAGCCGTGGCTGGTGATCCCGCGCGGCTGGGTGGCTTTCCTCGGTTTGCTCTGCTTTATTCTGTTTCTTGCCGAAGGCGCGGTGCTGGATTGGGGCGCGCTGTTGCTGCTGCAAAGCCCGGAGATGAGCCCGGCGCACGCCGGTTTGGGTTATGCGGTGTTCTCGGTGGCGATGACCATTGGTCGTCTGACCGGCGATAAAGTGATTCAACGCTTTGGCCGTTATCCGGTGATGTTGACCGGTGCGTTAGCCGCTGCAGCGGGTATGACGCTGGCGGTGTTATTACCCTGGCCGCAAATCGCGCTGCTGGCTTTCCTGTTGGTGGGTTTTGGCCTCGCCAATACGGTGCCGATGTTGTTCAATGCTGCCGGGAATCAACACGATATGCCGTCGAATCTGGCGATTTCGGCCATGACAACGTTAGGCTATGCAGGTATTCTTTCAGGTCCGGCTTTAATCGGATTAATTTCCCAGTGGATCAGCCTGAGTGGTGCATTTTTGCTTATCGCTCTGCTGCTGCTGGCCGTCGCTGCCAGTGCCCGACGGGTTGCGCGCTAATTCCATGATCCTGAGACACTATGCTGCCTTATAAATTTCCTCTGACATCCGGCAATGTAACGCGCTTTTTCGTGGTGTTTAACCTGGTGCTTTTTCTGGCGCTGGGCGCGATGGTGCACAATAGCGTCAATGCCTGGATTACAGAGAAGCGCTATGCGATGACCGATTTGGCGCGCGCGATGCAGAAACGCATCGATGCGTCGCGCTTCGCTACGTGGCAGATCTATGAAAACCTGGCCACCAGCGCCGCCGGATCGTCGCCGAACAGCAATCTTCAGGAAACCCGCCTGCGCCCGGATGTCTATTATCTGGAAAAAACCCGCCGCAAAACCGAAGCGCTGATTTTTGGTTCGCACGATAGCAGCACGCTGGATATGACCATGCGCATGTCCAACTATCTCGATACGCTGTGGGGCGCGGAAAATCCGACCTGGTCGATGTATTTCCTTAATGGTCAGGATAACAGCCTGATTATGATCTCCACGCTGCCGCTGAAAGACATGGCGACACGTTATAAAGAGAGCGCGATTAATACGCTGGTTGATAGCCGCCGCGCCGAAATGTTGCAGCAGGCTAATGCGCTGGATGAGCGTGAAAGCTTCTCGCCGCTGCGTCATTTCGCCTGGCAGAACGATCACTACTTTACGCTGCGCACCACCTTCAATCAGCCAGGCCATTTAGCCACCGTGGTGGCGTTCGATTTGCCGGTTAACGATCTGATCCCGCGCAATATGCCGCTGGAGAATTTCCAGTTACGTCAGGACGCCGCGCAAACTTCCACCACCGCCACCACCAGCGACGATACCAGCAGCGAAAGCACCCACGTGGCGCTGGTAAACCCGAATCTGGAGATCGCCGCATCGCTGCCAAGTACGTCGCTGCAGCTTGTATATCGCGTACCGCTCACCAGTCTGGCGCTGGATACACTGCATAACCTGATGTGGCCGCTGCTGATTAACCTTGTGCTGTTTTTGCTGTCAATTGCCGGTATTACGCTGCTGCGTCAGCAGTCGCTGCGCCCGAACGAAAACCAGAGCGCCGAGCTGGATTCGCTGCGCATGCTGAATGAAGAGATTGTCGCCAGTTTGCCGGTCGGCTTGCTGGTGTACGACTTCGCCACCAATCGCACGCTGCTTAGCAATAAAATCGCTGAACATCTGCTGCCGCACCTGAATTTGCAGAAAATCATCAATATGTCGGATCAGCATCAGGGCGTATTGCAGGCGACCATCAATAACGAAGTGTATGAGATTCGCCACGCGCGCAGCGTGCTGTCACCGCATACCCAGCTGTTTATGATGCGCGATCAGGACCGTGAATTGCTGGTGAATAAGAAGCTACAGAAGGCGCAACAAGTGCTGGATCGCAATCACCAGATGCGCCAGCAGCTGATGCACAATCTCGGTCACGCGCTCAATCGTCCGCTGCAAAGCATGGTTAAGCAGTTAGTGCAACTCAGCCAGCGCGACGATGATGAAAGCGTGCTCGATCTGCTCGACGAGAGCCAAGGGTTGGCGCGCCTGGTGGATGACATCGTGCTGCTCAATCGCCTTGAAGCGCATGACTGGTCGCCGGATGCCAGCGTGTTCAACCTGCAGGATATGCTGGATGAGATCGCACTGGAAAGCCTGCCGCTGCTGCGCCGTAAAGGTTTAGCGCTGGTGGTGAACAACCATTTAGCCAATGACGAGATGCGCTTTGGCGATCGTCGTGCGCTGCGTAAAGTGCTGACCACGTTGATGCACTATTCGCTGACCACCACGCGCTGGGGCAAGATTTCGCTGGAGATTAAAACCACTGAAGACAAGCCCAATCAGGTGTTGCTGCAGCTGGTGGATACCGGCTCTGGCTTAAGCGTCGATGAACTGGCGAACGTCGATTTCCCCTATCTTGGTGAAACCACGCAAGACCGCTTCGGCCAGGCGTCCGGCATGGCATTTTTCCTCTGTAAGCAACTGTGCAAACAGATGGGCGGCCAGCTGGAGATCATCGCTAAACCTGATATCGGCACACGCTACAACATCCAATTGCCGCTGGCGTTAGAGCAGCAAGGCGAGCAGGAAGAGAAACTGCTGGAAGGCGTGACCGCGTTGGTGGATATCGCCGTCGAAGATGTACACAAGATCGTTTGTCGCCACCTCGAAAACTGGGGAGCGAAATGCCTTACGTCGGATGAACGTTTAACCGGTCAGGATCATGATGTGCTGGTAACCGACGATCCCGCCCGCCTGAACGGTTGGGCGCTGTTGCTGGCCGGTGACGAAATGGGTCATCACGCGTTGAACGATCAACAATTCCGGGTCAACTTCAATCTCAGTAATGCACTGCTTGATGCGCTGCTGGCCCTGATTGAAAAGCAGCTTTCTCATGATTTGTTAGAGGAGAGTCGCGAAGATGAAGAAGCCACGCCGCTGATGAGCGGAGGCTATTTCCAGCTGTTTACCGAGACAGTACCGCCAGATGTGAAGAGACTGTATACTGAAGCGGCGGAAAAGGATTATCCCTCGCTTGCTCAGACAGCACATCGCCTGAAAGGCGTGTTTGCCATGCTCAATCTGGGGTCAGGTAAACTGCTTTGTGAAGCGTTAGAACAACACATTAAAGTATGTGACGATTTAACCATTAAAAATACCACCAGTGAAATTGACGCGTACGTCAGCCAACTGCTGCAGCAAGGTAACCAATAAGATGAATAACTTGAACGTAATTATTGCCGATGACCATCCGATCGTTCTGTTCGGTATCCGTAAGTCACTGGAACAGATTGAATGGGTTAACGTTGTAGGTGAGTTTGAAGACTCAACAGCATTAGTAAACAGCTTGCCTAAACTGGACGCCAATGTCCTGATTACCGACCTCTCCATGCCAGGCGAGAAGTACGGTGACGGTATCACCCTGATTAAATACATCAAACGTCACTATCCGGATCTCTCGATTATCGTTCTTACCATGAACAATAACCCAGCGATCCTGAGCGCGGTGTTGGATCTGGATATTGAAGGGATCGTACTGAAGCAAGGCGCGCCAACCGATCTGCCAAAAGCGCTGGCTGCTCTGCAGAAAGGCAAAAAATATACGCCGGAAAGCGTGGCAAAACTGCTGGAGCGCATCAGCGCTGGCGGTTACGGTGACAAACGTTTGTCGCCGAAAGAGAGTGAAGTACTGCGTCTGTTCGCAGAAGGTTTCCTGGTGACTGAGATCGCTAAGAAACTGAACCGCAGTATCAAAACCATCAGTAGCCAGAAGAAATCAGCCATGATGAAACTGGGCGTGGAAAATGATATCGCGCTGCTGAACTATCTCTCTTCTGTTAGCGCCACTCAGGTCGACAAAGAGTAATCCTGAATGGGCGGCGTCTTCTGACACCGCCCGTTTTTTTGCTCGCGTATTACGTCTCTTCCCTGCCCTTTCTGACGCGTTCCGCATACACCGCCAGCGTACTTTTCAGCACATCCAGCGTAACCGGCTTCGACAAACAGTTATCCATGCCCGCATCCATACAGCGCTGCTTCTCTTCCGCTAACGCATTGGCCGTGACGCCAATCACCGGGAAAGTATGTCCTAACTGACGCAGACGTTGTGTCAGGCGATAACCATCCATGTTCGGCATGTTCACATCGCTCAGTACGATATCGATATGGTTGCGGCTCAGCACGTTCAGCGCATCCACGCCGTCCTGCGCGGTTTTGGTCTGATAACCCACGGTGCCTAACTGTTCCGACAGCAGCATGCGGTTGATCGGATGGTCATCAACAATCAGCACGATGATATCTTCGAAGGTCGCGGCTGCTTTTGCCTCGGTTAACGGCAGCGGCGTGGCGGTTTCGCTATTGATGTTGATGCGGTAGATGCGGCCGAGCAGCTGCGGCAGATCGTGCAGCATCGCGCTGCTCTGAATCCATTGCCCCGGCGCGGTTTCGTACGGCATATCGATGTGCTGACCACAGATACGAATATGCGCGCGTCCGCTTTGCGCAGCGGGCTCATCGTGATCGCTGATGATCACATCATCCGCTGCCGCCTGGCCGTGATAATACGCCACCTGAATACCCTGCTGTTGCAGCAGACGCAGCAGGAAGCTGGCGAGATATTCATTGCGCATATCCAGCCAGATGGCTTTTTCCTGCAAGCCGTCCAGCAGCGGTGGTGCCGCCATCTGACCGGAATAGATCGGAATACGCACGATAAACTGGCTGCCCATGCCCGGTTCGGAATCGACTTCGATATCACCGTCCATCATGTTGATCAGCTTTTCACAGATCGCCAGCCCTAAGCCGGTTCCCTGGAAGTTACGCTGCACGCCCGAACCTACCTGGAAGAACGGGTCAAACAGGCGCGTCACCTCTTTGGCCGGAATACCGACGCCGGTATCACGCACGCGGAACGCCAGATATCCCTCTTTAACGTAAGCATGCAGGATGATGCAGCCGGTATGGGTGAATTTGATGGCGTTGTTCAGCAGGTTAGATATCACCTGCTGCAGACGCATGGCATCGCCATCCAGGGTCAGCGGTACATCGTTTTCGATAAATACATACAGCGTCAGGCGTTTACGCACCACCAGCGACAGATAGTTGCTGGCAATATGATTGACCACTTCTCGCGGCGAGAAAGGATGTGGCTCGATTTTCAGCTGCTCGGATTCAATCTTCGAGAAGTCGAGGATGTCGCTGATGATCTTCAGCAGCAGGCTCGACGAGTTGTTCATCGCCGTCACCAGTGAATCTACGCCTTTCGGCAGCACTTTGGTTTGCAGCAGATCGAGGTTACCGATAATGCCGTACAGCGGCGTGCGCAGTTCATGGCTGACGGTGGCAAGAAACATCGATTTCGACTGACTGGCCTGCTCGGCCGAGTGCGCCATCTCCTGCAGCGACTGCTCCATGCGCACGCGCGCCGAGACATCGACCAGCACGCAAATCGCCACGTTTTCATTGCGATAACGCGAATGCACAAAGCTGATCTGCAGGTTGGTATTGCTGCCGGTCAGCACATCGACAAAGTTGACCTGCTGACCACCGATGATTTCATTCAGACGCTGGCGATCTTCCTGCGTCAGCAGCGTCAGATAGTTATGTGCCAGCTCGTTACTCAGAATGTTGGTGCCGTCGCTGGTGCGCAGAATACAGATGCCGACCGGCGCCGAGGCGACAATCTTGCGGTTGAACTGTTCGTGCTCCTCCAGCCGATGCGCATTCTCTTCGGCCGGCAAGAACATGCGGCGCTCAAAAATCCACGCCAGCGTGAACAAAATCACCGCCGTAAAGATGTTGAGCAGCAGCGCGTTAATCAGCATCAGCTTGAGCTGATCCATTAACACGTCGGTGGAAAGCGACCACACCACATTGAGGTTTGACGGCGGCAGCGGCTTCTTCAGCACCAGCTGGCGATAGCTGTCGAGATAGCCGAACCAGGTGCTGTTGTCCGGCAGATCGTCAAGCGAGTAGCCCGGCCCGCCACGACGTGAACTGAGCAGCGGACGGTAGTTTTCATCGGTGATGGTGGCCACCAGCGGCAAACCGCCCGGCTGAATGAACTCATCAAGGCGGATGTTCTGCTCCACGCCCAGCAGCGCCTGCAGCTTGTTCGCCACATACACCGGCATCACCATATAGAAGTTGCCGACGCCCGGCTGCGCGCTGCTGGTGATCCAGTACATCGGCTGGCGGCGCTCTTCTTCATTGCCGTTGCGATAGTGCAGCACGCGTTCACGCAGCGCTTTCAGGCTACGTTCACGATCGACCGAATTGTTGCTGCCGATGGTGAAATCGGCCAGACACTGGTTTTCGCCACCGATGAAGAACACGCGGTTCAATTCATACGCCGAAGCAAAATTGCTTTTCCAGTAATTGATGTAGTAGCTGAGCGAATCCAGCGAGTTGCGCCAGGTGTTGCTCATTGAGGTGCAGTCGCCATCGGAAAACAGCGGCGTAAACTGCGGCAGCGCGCCTTTGCCTGGCGGCAAACCGTTGAGCACATCCAGACCATTAGCGCTGCTGCTCAGGCGATTTTCGGTGATGTATTTCAGCTCGCGCATTACATCCGCCGAATGGCGAACGTACCATTCAGCCTGACCGTAATTGGTGGCAAACTCCTGACGCACCGCGTTCTCTTTCTCGTGCAGCACGTTGATGATGTAGAAAGTGGTCAGCAGCGCACCCAGCGCCCAGAGCAACAACGCCAGCGCACGAAATAGATAGCGCGAAATTCGAAGCGTGGTGCGAAAGGAGACAAGATATTTCAAAAGAGGCTCACTGGCGGTAAGAGTTATCAGGATGTTGAAAAGCTTTCATACACTAGCTTTATCGGCCCTAAAAAGCCAGCTAGCCCGCGCCTTTAGCGGAAAACTCAGATAAAAAAACGGCAGGTCAGTTTCCTGACCTGCCGTTTCATAAAGCCGTTACGAATTACTCTTCGTCGTCAGCTTCTGGTGCTTCGTCGTCGCTGTCCACTTCCGGCGCGATGTCATCCTCGCCTTCCGCTACGCTACCGTCGATGGCGTCGAGTTCTTCCTCTTCCACCGGCTCAGCAACGCGTTGCAGACCCACCACGTTTTCATCTTCCGCAGTACGGATCAGAATCACGCCTTGGGTGTTACGGCCAACCACGCTGACTTCCGACACGCGAGTTCGCACCAGCGTACCAGCATCGGTGATCATCATGATCTGATCGCCATCCACCACCTGTACCGCACCGATAACCGGTCCGTTACGATCGGTGACTTTAATCGAGATCACACCCTGGGTCGCACGCGACTTGGTTGGATACTCGGTATTGGCGGTACGTTTACCGTAACCGTTCTGCGTCACGGTGAGGATCGCGCCCTCTTCACGTGGCACAATCAGCGACACCACTTTGTCACTTTCAGCCAGCTTAATACCGCGCACGCCCGAAGCCGAACGGCCCATCGCACGTACCGCAGTCTCAGCGAAGCGCACCACTTTACCGGCGGCAGAGAACAGCATCGCTTCGTCGCTACCGTTGGTCAGCGCCACACCAATTAGCTCATCATCCTCACGCAGGTTGATGGCGATGATGCCCGCGCTACGCGGACGGCTGAACTCCTGCAACGCGGTTTTCTTCACGGTACCGCTCGCGGTGGCCATGAAGATGTTGAAGCCTTCGGTGTATTCACGCACCGGCAGAATGGCGGTGATACGTTCGTTGGCTTCCAGCGGCAACAGGTTGACGATTGGACGACCGCGCGCACCACGGCTGGCTTCCGGCAGCTGATAGACTTTCATCCAGTAGAGACGGCCACGGCTGGAGAAGCACAGAATGGTGTCGTGGGTGTTGGCCACCAGCAGACGATCGATAAAGTCTTCTTCTTTAATACGTGCGGCGGATTTGCCTTTACCACCGCGACGCTGGGCTTCATAGTCCGTCAGCGGTTGGTATTTGACATAACCCTGATGCGACAGCGTCACCACAACGTCTTCCTGATTGATCAGGTCTTCGATGTTGATGTCTGCACTGTTCGCGGTGATTTCAGTACGACGTGCATCGCCGAACTGATCGCGCATCAGCTCCAGCTCTTCACGGATCACTTCCATCAGGCGCTCAGCGCTCTGCAGGATGTGCAGCAGCTCAGCGATCTGATCCAGCAGCTCTTTGTATTCGTCGAGCAGTTTTTCGTGCTCAAGACCGGTCAGTTTCTGCAGACGCAGATCCAGAATCGCCTGCGCTTGCTGTTCGGTCAGATAATATTGACCATCGCGAATACCAAACTCGGCTTCCAGCCACTCTGGACGCGCGGCATCGTTACCGGCACGTTCCAGCATCGCGGCAACGTTACCCAGATCCCACGACTGTGCCAACAGGCCCAGTTTCGCTTCGGCTGGCGTTGGTGCACGACGAATCAGTTCGATGATCGGATCGATGTTCGCCAGCGCAATCGCCAGGCCTTCAAGGATGTGAGCACGATCGCGCGCTTTACGCAGTTCGAAAATGGTACGACGCGTAACCACTTCACGACGATGACGTACGAAGGCTTCGATGATGCCTTTCAGCGTCATGATCTTCGGCTGGCCCTGATGCAGCGCCACCATGTTGATGCCGAAAGAGACCTGCAGCTGGGTCAGCGAGTAGAGGTTGTTGAGAACCACTTCACCGACCGCATCGCGTTTGATCTCAATGACAACACGCATGCCGTCTTTATCAGATTCGTCACGCAGCGCGCTGATGCCTTCCACGCGCTTCTCTTTCACCAGCTCGGCGATCTTCTCGATCAGGCGCGCTTTGTTCACCTGATACGGCAGTTCGTGCACGATGATGGTTTCACGGCCGGTCTTGGCATCGGTTTCCACTTCACCACGTGCGCGGATGTAAATCTTACCGCGCCCGGTGCGATAGGCTTCTTCGATACCGCGACGACCATTGATGAACGCAGCAGTCGGGAAATCTGGCCCGGTGATGTGCTCCATCAAACCTTCAACGGTGATGTCTTCATCTTCGATGAACGCCAGACAGCCGTTGATCACTTCCGTGAGGTTGTGCGGTGGAATGTTGGTTGCCATACCTACCGCGATACCGGACGAACCGTTTACCAGCAGGTTAGGAATTTTGGTTGGCAGGACTTCAGGGATCTGCTCGGTGCCGTCATAGTTCGGCACGAAATCGACGGTTTCCTTTTCCAGGTCAGCCAGCAGCTCCGAAGAGATCTTTGCCATGCGCACTTCGGTATAACGCATCGCTGCGGCGGAGTCGCCGTCGACCGAACCAAAGTTACCCTGACCGTCAACCAGCATGTAGCGCAGGGAGAATGGCTGGGCCATACGCACGATACTTTCGTATACCGCGGAATCGCCGTGCGGGTGATATTTACCGATGACGTCACCGACCACACGGGCGGATTTTTTATAGGGTTTATTCCAGTCGTTGCCCAGTTCGCTCATGGCAAAAAGCACACGGCGGTGTACCGGCTTCAGACCATCACGCACATCGGGTAAGGCTCGGCCAACAATGACCGACATGGCGTAATCGAGGTAGGAGTTTTTTAACTCTTCTTCGATATTGACCGGTGTAATTTCTCTCGCAAGGTCGCTCATGGAGCCGCTATCCCTCTACATAATCCCGGATTTAAAGGTGCGAAAGTATATCACATCGCTTCCCTTCGGTGAACGTTAACCAGGCCTTAATCCCGCTTTTCCTTTAGCGTGAGAGATGCGTTCGCGTGACTTAAGCGTTTATACTGAGGGAATATTTTGTCTGGAGTGATGATTCAATGAGTGAACAACCGCAGGAAAGCCGCCAGAACGTTGACCACGCCGAGATTGCTAAGTTTGAGGCCGTGGCATCCCGCTGGTGGGATTTAGAGGGTGAATTTAAGCCGTTGCACCGTATCAATCCCCTGCGGCTCGGCTGGATAGCGCAGCACAGCAATGGCCTGTTCGGTAAGAAAGTGCTCGATGTCGGCTGCGGCGGCGGCATTCTGGCGGAGAGCATGGCGCGTGAAGGCGCTGAGGTTACTGGCCTGGATATGGGCGCGGAACCGCTGGAAGTGGCGCGTCTGCACGCGCTGGAGAGCGGCGTTAGTGTTAACTATGTGCAGCAAACCGTGGAAGATCACGCCGCAAGCCACGCCGGACAATATGATGTGGTGACCTGCATGGAGATGCTGGAGCATGTTCCGGATCCGCGCTCGGTGGTATTAGCCTGCGCGCAGCTGGTGAAGCCCGGCGGCGAAGTGTTCTTCTCCACCATCAACCGCAATCCAAAAGCCTGGCTGCTGGCAGTGTTTGGTGCGGAGTATGTGCTGCGCATGGTGCCGCGCGGGACGCACGACGTGAAGAAGTTCATCCGTCCTGCCGAGTTGCTGAACTGGGTCGATGAAACCCCGCTGCGTGAAAGAAACATGATTGGCCTGCACTACAATCCGCTGACCAACCAGTTCCGTTTGGGGCGCGGTGTCGATGTTAACTATATGGTTCATACGCATCGTCAGGAGTGATGTCATCCCGGTGCGCATGAATGCGCACCCTACGAAAAATCGCACCATCACCGTATTCATACCGGCGCGCATCAATACGCAGCATCACCGTAGGGTCGCCATTCATGGCGACCTCTTATCCAGATCAATTTCCTTTTAGACGCGTACCAGTCTTTTTTATAGGCTAAGCAAGTCACAAAAAATTCATAAGCAATTTTAGATAAGTTCGCTGCTGGCGGCCTTGTCGGGGCTTTTTTCATCTAAGAAAATTCCGTAAGCGCGATGGTTGAGCAAGAAACACGCGTCCGATCATAAAGTGAAAAAAAAGTGCTGAGCGGTTGACACTAAGTGCAGGCCTTGCGGCATGCGGATCCAGGATTTTAGCCAGCCGCTAAGGACGATTTTTGAGTGAAAATCAACTCTTGTTAAGAAGAGATTGCTGACTAGAATACTCACCATATTGTTGTTCAAACTTCCCGCACCCCCTATATATAGTGTTTATCCACAGGCTTACTCACAACGAGCGGCTTGTGCATAAACCTTGTGCATAGATGGGGGATAAATACGTCATTCATGCATGGACAGGTAAAAACGCGACATGAACCAAAGTCTGCTCGTTACTAAACGCGATGGCCGCCAGGAGCGCATTGATCTCGACAAAATTCACCGTGTACTGGATTGGGCAGCCGAAGGGCTGAACAACGTTTCCGTTTCACAGGTTGAACTGCGCTCACACATTCAGTTCTACGATGGCATCAGAACCTCTGATATTCATGAGACCATCATCAAGGCTGCCGCAGACCTGATCTCTCGTGATGCGCCGGATTACCAATACCTGGCCGCGCGTCTGGCTATCTTCCACCTGCGTAAAAAAGCGTACGGCCAGTTTGAGCCGCCGAAGCTGTACGATCAGGTGGTGAAGATGGTTGAGATGGGCAAATACGACCGTCATCTGCTGGAAGATTACAGCACCGAAGAGTTCGAGCAGATGGACGAGTTTATCGACCATTGGCGCGATATGAACTTCTCCTACGCAGCGGTTAAGCAGCTGGAAGGGAAATATCTGGTGCAGAACCGCGTGAGCGGCGAAATCTACGAAAGCGCCCAGTTCCTCTACATCCTGGTGGCGGCGTGCCTGTTCTCCGGCTATCCGCGCGAAACCCGTATGGACTACGTGAAGCGCTTCTACGATGCGATCTCAACCTTTAAGATCTCACTGCCAACGCCAATCATGTCCGGCGTGCGTACTCCAACGCGCCAGTTCAGCTCTTGCGTACTGATCGAGTGCGGCGACAGCCTCGACTCCATCAACGCCACCTCTAGCGCCATTGTGAAATACGTTTCCCAGCGCGCCGGTATCGGCATCAACGCTGGCCGCATTCGTGCGCTGGGCAGCCCGATTCGCGGTGGCGAAGCGTTCCACACCGGCTGTATTCCGTTCTACAAGCATTTCCAGACTGCCGTGAAGTCCTGCTCACAAGGTGGCGTGCGCGGTGGCGCAGCGACGCTGTTCTACCCAATGTGGCATCTGGAAGTTGAAAGCCTGCTGGTGCTGAAAAACAACCGTGGTGTTGAAGGCAACCGCGTGCGTCACATGGATTACGGCGTGCAGATCAACAAACTGATGTACACCCGCCTGCTGAAAGGTGAAGACATCACGCTGTTCAGCCCGTCTGACGTGCCTGGCCTGTACGATGCGTTCTTCGCCGATCAGGACGAGTTCGAGCGTCTGTACACCAAATACGAAAAAGACGACAGCATCCGTAAGCAGCGTGTGAAAGCCGTTGAGCTGTTCTCACTGATGATGCAGGAACGTGCTTCTACTGGCCGTATCTACATCCAGAACGTCGATCACTGCAATACGCACAGCCCGTTCGACCCAAGCATCGCGCCGGTTCGTCAGTCGAACCTGTGCCTTGAGATCGCACTGCCGACCAAACCGCTGAACGACGTCAATGACGAAAGCGGCGAAATCGCCCTGTGTACGCTGTCTGCCTTTAACCTCGGCGCGATTAACAGCCTTGACGATCTGGAAGAGCTGGCCACCCTTGCGGTACGTGCACTGGATGCGCTGCTGGATTATCAGGATTACCCAATCCCGGCAGCACAACGTGGCGCTATGGGCCGTCGTACGCTGGGTATTGGCGTGATCAACTACGCGTATTATCTGGCGAAAAACGGCGTGCGCTATTCCGATGGCAGCGCGAACAACCTGACGCACAAAACCTTCGAAGCCATTCAGTACTACCTGCTGAAAGCCTCGAACGAATTGGCGAAAGAGCAAGGTGCCTGCCCGTGGTTCAAAGAGACCACTTACTCGCAGGGCATTCTGCCGATCGATACCTATAAAAAGGATCTCGACGCGGTGTGCAACGAGCCGCTGCATCTGGATTGGGAAGGTCTGCGTGAGTCCATCACCACGCACGGTCTGCGCAACTCAACACTTTCTGCGCTGATGCCGTCTGAAACCTCTTCGCAGATTTCGAACGCCACCAACGGTATTGAGCCGCCACGTGGACATATCAGCATCAAAGCATCGAAAGACGGCATTCTGCGTCAGGTGGTGCCTGAGTATGAGCGTCTGAAAGATCAGTACGAACTGCTGTGGGAAATGCCGTCTAACGACGGTTATCTGCAGCTGGTTGGCGTGATGCAGAAGTTCATCGATCAGGCGATTTCGTCGAACACCAACTACGATCCGAGCCGTTTTGCTAATGGCAAAGTGCCGATGAAACAGTTGCTGAAAGACCTGTTGACCGCGTACAAGTTCGGCGTGAAAACCCTGTACTATCAAAACACCCGCGACGGTGCGGAAGATGCACAGGACGATATGGCGCCTTCCATTCAGGATGATGGCTGCGAAAGCGGCGCTTGTAAGATCTAATCTCATCTTGTCAGGGCCGGCATTGGTCGGCCCTCTTCACATTTGGACTCAAAATGGCTTACTCCACATTCTCGCAGAACAAGAATAACCAGCTGTTAGAACCGATGTTCTTCGGCCAGTCCGTCAACGTTGCCCGTTTCGATCAGCAGAAATATGACATCTTTGAAAAGCTGATTGAGAAGCAGCTCTCCTTCTTCTGGCGTCCGGAAGAAGTGGACGTCTCGCGCGATCGCATCGATTACCAAGCGCTGCCGGAGCATGAAAAGCACATCTTCATCAGCAACCTGAAGTATCAAACGCTGCTGGACTCCATTCAGGGCCGTAGCCCGAACGTGGCGCTGCTGCCGCTGATCTCTATTCCTGAGCTGGAAACCTGGATTGAAACCTGGGCCTTCTCCGAGACCATTCACTCGCGCTCTTACACCCACATCATCCGTAACATCGTTAACGATCCAGCGGTGGTGTTTGACGATATCGTAACCAACGAGCAGATTCTGGCCCGCGCCGAAGATATCTCGAAGTACTACGATGATCTGATCGAGATGACCAGCTACTGGCATCTGCTGGGCGAAGGTACGCATCAGGTCAACGGTAAAACCGTTACCGTGAACCTGCGCGATCTGAAAAAGCAGCTGTATATCTGCCTGATGAGCGTCAACGCGCTGGAAGCGATTCGCTTCTACGTCAGCTTCGCCTGTTCATTTGCTTTTGCCGAGCGCGAGCTGATGGAAGGTAACGCCAAAATCATCAAGCTGATTGCACGCGATGAAGCGCTACATCTGACTGGCACCCAGCACATGCTGAACCTGCTGCGCACCGGTGAAGACGATCCAGAGATGAAAGCCATCGCCGCAGAGTGCCGCGACGAATGCTACGACCTGTTCAAGAAGGCAGCCGAGCAGGAAAAAGAGTGGGCAGAATATCTGTTCAGCGGCGGCTCAATGATTGGCCTGAACAAAGACATTCTGTGCCAGTACATCGAGTACATCACCAACATCCGTATGCAGGCGGTGGGTCTTGATCTGCCGTTCCAGACGCGTTCGAACCCGATTCCATGGATCAACTCGTGGCTGGTGTCGGACAACGTGCAGGTTGCACCGCAGGAAGTTGAAGTGAGCTCGTACTTGGTCGGTCAGATTGATTCTGAAGTGGGCGAAGACGATTTCGACGGCTTCCAGCTGTAAGCATGAGCCGCTCTGTTGTTATTCTGCGTAGCTCCGGCTCCCGGCTGGAGTGCGCAGAAGATCACCCCAATCTGCTGGCGACGCTGGAAGCCAATAATCTGTGCATTGAGTTTCAGTGTCGCGAAGGCTACTGCGGCTCTTGCCGTATGCGTTTGCTGAAAGGCGAAGTGGATTATGCGGAAACCCCGTTGGCGTTTGTGCAGCAAGGCGAGATTTTGCCGTGCTGCTGTCGCGCCAAAGGGGAGATTGAGATCGAGTTGTGATTGAGTAGGTCGCCATGAATGGCGACCCTACAGCGCGTTAGTTTTTGACTGTTTCTAGAATATCAATCCAACCGTGTCCGGTGCTGACTTCGCTGCCGTGCAGCCAGCGACGCAGCATGTTCATCGCCATCATCGCCACCACTTTCTGCCGCGTTTCCACGTTATGACGTCCATGGGTGAACTTCACGCGTTGGCCCCAGCTCGCTTCCGGCGTATGCAAGGCAATCGACACTTCACCTTCCACCAAATTTCCTACCGACAATGCCAGCGCCGCGCCCTGCTGTTTCGCCCAATCACGTGTGCGCGCAACCTGAGTTTCCAGATCTTCATCCTGCGGCGGCAGAATTTCTGCTTTGCTGAGCGCCACGTCTGCAGCGGCTAGCTGCCAGTTAAGCAAACCAGCGGTGAACTGCTCGCT
This sequence comes from Enterobacter sp. Sphag1F, assembly GCF_014193275.1. Taxonomy (NCBI): domain Bacteria; kingdom Pseudomonadati; phylum Pseudomonadota; class Gammaproteobacteria; order Enterobacterales; family Enterobacteriaceae; genus Enterobacter; species Enterobacter sp. Sphag1F. The sequence continues at coordinate 877,702 of NZ_JACHZD010000001.1, forward strand.
CAGCGCCAAATGGAAGCCGCGCTGCTGCAACTCGCGCGCCAGCAGCGCCGGTAAACCTTCGGTGCCTTCAAAGATGGTGCACTCAGCCAGCAACAGTTTTACCTGCTGCCACACTTGCTCCATCGCAACACGCTGGCTGGCGGGTCCGGTAAGTTTGATTTCGATAATCGGCATAGATGATCGATAGCCCATCACCACCCCTTCCGGCAGCGGTAGCGGCTCCAACTCGGCGGCAATATCACTCTCGCCACGGCCAAAGGTTGTGAGGCGTAAACACAACGGTGGTTCTGGCAATTCAAAGCGTGCTTTGAGGCGCGGAATGATCTCCTGCTCGACCATCACTTTAAATTCCGACGGCACGCCAGGCGTGAAAAAAATCCAGCAGCGATTGAGCTGCATGGCAAAACCGCACGCGGTGCCGACCGGATTATCCAGCATCTCGGCGATGGCGGGGATCTCTGCCTGCTTGCGATTGCTCGGCGCCATCACGCGTCCGCGACTGGCGAACCAGGCTTCCATTTTTTCCAGCCAGTCTTGCTGGATAACTAATTCACTGCCGCTGGCAATGGCTGCGGCCTGCGCGCTGAGATCGTCACTGGTCGGTCCTAAACCACCGTTAACGATCAGCACATCTGCAATCTGGCTGCGGCTCTGCAGCGCCTCCACCAGCGAGCTCATCGCATCACCGACGGTGCTGCGGCTGGTCATCGGCAAACCGTGCTGGAACAGCACATCGGCCAGCCACGCGGCGTTGGTATCGACAATCTGCCCATGTAACACTTCATCGCCCGTTGAGAGCATTTCTACACGTATCACGTTGCGTTCTCCTTTTCCCTGTCGCTTTACTGTAGGAAGCGCGCAGGCGAAACACAATCGCGGATGATGCGAAACAGGGATTTAGCGGGAATAAGCGGCGGGATCATCAGGAAGCGGGCGCGAAGCGTGTCGCGCCCGTTGGAACTTAACGTCGAGCCAGCAGTAAACCGACAAACAGGCCAGCGGCGGCACCGATGCCAATCCCCTGCCACGGTTTTTCGTGCACATAATCATCGGCGCGGTAAGCCGCGTTTTTGGCACGATAGTAATAGCTGTCTGACGCCTGGCTAACGCGCGATTTCACGTCTTCCAGCGCTTGTTCAGCTTTGAGTTTCAGTTCGATGTATTTCTGATCGGCCGGATCGCCTGATGCGCGTAACACTTCTTCCAGCGTTTCCGTCAGCAGCGCCAGGTCGTCGTCAAGGTGCGTTTCAAATTGGTCTGAAGATGACACTATGTAGTTCCTCCATGTTCCTAACTCGTTGTGGTTTAACTATAGTCTTAAATTCCAGCTTTGCTGGACGGCGACTGCCAGGATTTAACCGAGTTTCGTCCATCTCAATGCAAAGTTGTGTCATGCACGGCCGAGCGGCGCGAATTCTGCTTCGCTTATTTGATTAATCTGATAAATTTTCCGCAGACTGAATTTTTTATTTCCACGACTGTCGTAACCCCCTGTAGTCAGACGTTTCTCGTCTTACGAGAGTCAAAATACACCCGAGCAGCTAAGGATTAGATTTCCGGCATGAATCGTAGAAAATTTATGAAAGCGTCCATGGCCCTCTCCGCTGTTAGCGGCATGACGGGTCTCTCCACGCTGTTTGCACAATCCGCCTGGGCTGATGATGGTATCGCCGACGGTACCGCAGTGCGCTTCGATTTCGACTCACTGAAAAAGAAAGCCTCCGCACTGGCAAAACAGCCCTGGGGCGGCGCACCCGGCCCCTTGCCCGACACCCTGGCCAATCTAACTCCGCAGGCCTATAACGAAATTCAGTACGACGCCAATCACTCGCTGTGGAACAACATCGCCGACCGCGAGCTGGACGTGCAATTCTTCCACGTCGGTATGGGCTTCAAGCGCCGCATCCGCATGTTCTCGGTCGATGCCCAGAGCCGCGAAGCACGTGAGATCCACTTCCGTCCGGAGCTGTTCAACTATCACAACGCCAACGTTGATACCAAACAGCTGGTGGGTAAAACCGATCTCGGCTTTGCCGGTTTCCGCGCGTTTAAGAAGCCAGAACTGGCGCGCCGCGATATCGTCTCTTTCCTCGGCGCCAGCTATTTCCGTGCAGTTGATGAGACCTTCCAGTACGGCCTCTCCGCACGCGGCGTGGCGGTCAACACCTTTAGCAACGGCAAAGAAGAGTTCCCGGACTTCACTGCATTCTGGTTCGAAACGCCAAAAGCGGATGACACCACTTTTGTAGTTTATGCCCTGCTGGATGGCGCGAGCGTTACCGGTGCGTATAAGTTCACCATTCACTGCGAAGAAAAACGCGTGGTGATGGAGGTAGAAAACCACCTGTTTGCACGTAACGACATCCGCCAGCTCGGCATCGCGCCGATGACCAGCATGTTCAGCTGTGGCACCAACGAGCGCCGCATGTGCAACACTTACCATCCGCAAATTCACGACTCCGATCGCCTGGCGATGTGGACCGGTGAGGGCGAATGGATTGCGCGTCCGCTGAACAACCCGCAGCGTTTGCAGTTCAACGCCTATCAGGACGAAAACCCGCGTGGTTTTGGCCTGTTGCAGCTGGATCATGACTTCAAAAATTATCAGGATGTGATTGGCTGGTACGACAAACGTCCAAGCCTGTGGGTGGAACCGATTGGTAAATGGGGCAAAGGCGCCATTAACGTAATGGAGATTCCAACCACCGGTGAAACGCTGGATAACGTGGTGTGCTTCTGGCAGCCATCAGAACCAGTGAAAGCCGGCAGCGAGTTCAACTTCCAGTACAAGCTCTACTGGAGTCAGTTGCCGCCAGTGCGCAGTGGTTTGGCGCGTGTTGATGCCACTCGCACCGGTATCGGTGGCTTCCCGGAAGGTTGGGCACCAGGCGAACACTTCCCGGAAACCTGGTCACGTCGCTTTGCCATTGATTTTGTTGGTGGCGATCTGAAAGCCGCAGCGCCGAAAGGCATTGAGCCGGTGATTACCGTTTCAGAAGGCACATTCAAGCAGGTTGAGATTCTCTACGTCGAGCCACTGAACGGTTACCGCATACTGTTTGACTGGTATCCGAATAGCGACTCGACCAAACCGGTTGATATGCGCCTGTTCCTGCGTACCAAGGATGAGACGCTGAGTGAAACCTGGCTTTATCAGTACTTCCCGCCGCCGCCGGATCAACGTAAATATGTTGATGACCGGCAGATGACGCCGGGCTGATGATAACGGCGAGGAGCAATCCTCGCCGTTATGCTTTCTGCATGCCGATGTGGGGAATGTCATCTTCCATATACACTTCGGTTACCGCTTTAAAGCCCAGACGACCGTAGAAACCTTCCAGATGTGCCTGCGCAGAAAGATAGATAGCGCGCTGCGACCAATGCTTCTCGCAGCTCTCCAGCGCCTTCTCCATCAAGCGATATCCCAGCTTCAAACCGCGCGCCTCTTCAGAAACGATCACACGACCAATCAGCACCGGTGCAGAGTCTAGCGCGGGCGTTAACACCCGTGCATAGGCCAGCAGCTTACCGTCGAGAAATCCCAAAATGTGGCGGTTATCGGCGGCTAAATCCTGACCATCAATATCCTGATACGGACAGTTTTGTTCCACGATGAAGACATGATTGCGCAGCGCCAGCAGCGTGTAGAGTTGCTGCGTCGTCAGTTCACTGTGGTGGCAATCAAGCCAAAGCATTTCCATGGTGCTTCCTTGTCTGAGCAAAAAAAGTGATCCGTTGAGAATATCACACCGGCTACGCCAAACGCAGTGAGCAGCAGCGGCAGCTGAAAACCTCGTGGTGACTCTGTGCTCAATCTCTCACTACGCCGTGAATTGCAGGCAAAAAAAATCAGGCCCGAAGGCCTGATTCAGTCATGACGCGAGTCTTTATTACATCAGCGGCTGAGCCATCTGCACCAGTGTAATCAGCGGCTGCGGATAAATACCGAGCAGCAATACCAGAATCGCAGAGATCAGCACCACAACACCACCCGCCGTAAACGCCCAGTTGGCTTGCGTATCGCGGTTGTGCAGTTCCGGCGGGCTGAGATACAGACTCACCGTTACGCGCAGATAGTAGTAAAGACCAATCGCACTACCTGCAACCACCGCACCACTCAACCACCACAGATGTGCGTTCACACTCGAGGCGATAACGTAGAACTTACCGATGAAGCCGAGCGTCATTGGGATACCGGCCAGTGACAACATCATCACCGTCATTACCGCAGACAGAATCGGACGATGCCAGAACAGACCGCGATAGGAATAGAGCGTATCAGCATCCGGACCGCGATATGGGCTCGACATCAAGCTTACAACGCCGAACGCGCCCAGGCTGCTGAACAGGTAACCGGCCAGATATACGCCCGCGGTTTCCAGCGACAGCTGATGGGTTTTCACCGCAATCAAGGCAACTAACAGATAACCAAGGTGCGCGATTGACGAGTAACCAAGCAGACGCTTGATGTTGCTCTGAGAAATCGCCATCAGGTTACCAAACAGAATCGATGCGAAGGCAATGATGCCCAGCACGGTACGAACGGCTTCGCTGTCAGTGACTGGTGCGTACATGAACAGGCGCATAATCACGCCAAAGATGGCGATCTTGCTGGCGGTGGCGAGGAAGGTTGAAACCGGCGCAGGCGCACCCTGATAAACGTCCGGCGTCCACAAGTGGAACGGAACCAGCGACAGTTTGAAGCCCAGACCGATAATCATCATGCCAAGACCGAGCAGCAACAGCGGCTCCTGAATCATGCTATCGCTCAGACTTTTACCCAGCTGCACAAAGCTCAGGCTGCCGGAATCAGCATAAATCAGCGCGATACCGAACAGCAGGAACGATGAGGCCGCCGCCGACAGAATGGTGTATTTCAGCGACGCTTCCAGCGAACGTTTCTGGCGGAAAGCGTAGCCAATCAAACCAAACAGCGGCAGTGACAACAGCTCGATACCGATGAACAGCGCCGCCAGATGGTTGGCGCTTGCCAGCACAATCCCGCCGAGTGCCGCAATCAGCACCAGCAGATAGAACTCATCTTTGTTGTCCGGGAAACCGGCCAGCCACGGATAAGCGAAGGTGCAGGTGGCTAGACTCGCCAGCACCACCAGCGCGGTGTAGAACATCGAATAGCCATCAACGCGCAGCAGCGGCGTGACATCCATCGCTCCCGCCTGGCCAACAAACCACAGAGAAAATAGCGCAATGTTAAGTCCGATCACCGTCAGCGTGGCATTAACAAAGTGATTGCGTCGCCACGCAATGGACAGCATCACCACCACCACCGTCAATCCGACGATCAACAGCGGCAGTAACGCGATCAGATGTTGAGGAGTTATTGTCATGGCGAATTACGGCCTTGTAGTTGAAATTGAAGCGGTAAACCACTGCTGAATATTGCTCATCGCAGCATGGGATGTGTCGAGGATTGGCTGTGGATAAATCCCCAGCAGCACCAACAACACCACCAATACGCCGATAGTCAGGAACTCACGCGGTGACATGCCTGGCAGCGGATCTTTCGACTTGGCTTCGCCGAAGTAAGCGCGCTGCATCATGATCAGGGAGTAAACCGAAGCAAACACCAGACCAAAGGTTGCGATGACGATAATCACCGGCACCACCTGGAAACTGCCGGTCAGAATCATGAATTCGCCAACAAAGTTACCGGTTCCCGGCATACCGAGGTTCGCAACCGCAAAGAACAGTGACAGACCCGGAATCCATTTGATACGTGACCACAAACCGCCCATCTGACGAAGGTCGCGGGTATGCAGACGCTCATACAGCTGACCACACAAGATGAACAGTGCCGCAGCAGAAAGACCGTGCGCAATCATCTGAATGACCGCACCCTGGAAGGCCAGTTGGCTGCCGGTGTAGATAGCGATCAACACGAAGCCCATGTGCGAAATAGAGGTGTAAGCAATCAAACGTTTAATATCGAACTGCGAGAACGCCATCCATGCACCGTAGAAGATGCCGATGATACCGAGCCACATGGCAATCGGTGCGAACTCTGCTGACGCATTCGGGAACAGCGGCAGGCTGAAGCGCAGCAAGCCGTAGGCCGCAGTTTTCAGCAAGATACCTGCGAGGTCAACCGAACCAGCGGTTGGTGCCTGGCTATGCGCATCTGGCAGCCAACCGTGCAATGGCACCACCGGCATTTTCACCGCAAAGGCGATGAAGAAGCCGAGCATCAGCAGATACTCAACGGTGTGTGACATTGGCGTTTTCAGCAACTCTTCGTAGCTGAAAGTCCATACGCCAGTGGCGTTGTAATGCACAAACAACAGCGCCAGAATCGACACCAACATGATCAGACCAGAAGCCTGGGTGTAGATGAAGAACTTGGTCGCGGCGCTAATACGCGTTTTACCGTCGGATGCTTTATGGCCCCAAAGTGCGATGAGGAAGTACATCGGCACCAGCATCATTTCCCAGAAGAAGAAGAACAGGAACATGTCGATGGAGAGGAACACGCCAATCACACCACCGAGAATCCACATCAGGTTGAGGTGGAAGAAGCCCTGATATTTCTCAATTTCGTTCCAGGAGCACAGCACCGCCATCAAACCGAGCAGTCCGGTCAGCACCACCATCAGCAGCGACAGACCATCAATCGCCAGATGGAAGTTGATGCCAAAGCGCGGAATCCACGGTACTGAGAAAGTCGATTGCCATTGCGGAATGCCCGCAGCCTGCGTCAGTGAATAGCCTCCCTGCAACCACAGCTGCAGGCCAAGCGCTAGCGTCAGGCCCATGGTAATCATGGCAATCCAGCGCGGTACCTTTGCGCCGAGGCGCTCTGCCAACCAGCAGAGTAAGCCCCCAACGAAGGGGATAATTATTAGCCAAGGTAATAACACGGCGAACTTCCCTTTTTATTGCCTTACTTCAGGCAATTTTTGACATTCTAATTGGGCGAGCGAACCCGCCCCGCTCATCAATCTTTAAATCACCAGCAGCAGCGCCAGTACCACAACGGCACCGACACTCATTGAAGCCACGTACCAGCGCAGATAACCATTTTCACTCACTACCAAACCTTTGTTACCAATGCGCGACAGCAGCGCAGGCAGGTTCATAAGTGAATTCAGCGGATCGCTTTTCAGTAACCAGGCAATGCCGAGATAAGGTTTTACAAACACCTTGTCATACAGCCAGTCGAAGCCCCAGGCCGCAAACCACCAGGTGCCGAAGAAACGACCCGGCGCACTGTTGGCAATGCTGGTCACCAGCTGACGTTTACCCAGCCACAGCGCTGCAGCGATCAGGATACCGACGATAGCCACTACGCCTGAGGTGATTTCCAGCATCACTTTGCCGCCTTCACCAAACTCGTTCTGCGGCAGCACGCCCGCCAGAGGAGGCGTAATCAGCGCACCAATAAAGGTGGAGAGCACCATCAGAACAATCAGTGGCAGGTGATGTGTAATGCCTTTACCGGCGTGAGCATGAATTTTCTCTTCACCGTGGAACACGATAAAGATCATGCGGAAGGTGTAGATCGAGGTGAGGAATGCACCCACCAGACCCGCCACCATCAGATTGATGTGGCCATTTGCCATCGCACCAAACAGGATTTCATCTTTACTGTAGAAACCTGCGGTGATCAGCGGCAGCGCAGCCAGCGCGGCGCCACCCACCAGGAAGCAGACATACACCAGCGGGATGCTTTTACGCAGGCCGCCCATTTTGAAAATGTTCTGCTCGTGATGGCAGGCCAGAATGACCGAGCCTGAGGAGAGGAACAGCAAAGCTTTAAAGAATGCATGCGTCATCAGGTGGAAAATCGCCGCGTCCCATGCCTGCACGCCCAGCGCGAGGAACATGTAGCCGATCTGACTCATGGTCGAGTAAGCCAGCACGCGTTTGATGTCGGTTTGCACCAGCGCCGCAAAACCTGCCAGCACCAAGGTAATCGCACCAATGATACCCACCAGATGCAGCACTTCCGGCGTTAACAGGAACAAGCCGTGCGTACGTGCAATCAGGTAAACACCGGCGGTCACCATGGTCGCGGCGTGAATCAGTGCCGAAACCGGAGTTGGACCGGCCATCGCATCCGCCAGCCAGGTTTGTAATGGCAGCTGTGCAGATTTACCGACCGCGCCACCCAACAGCATCAGAGTTGCCCACTGCAGCATATGGTTGTCTGCAGCGAAGTGCGCTGGTGCCAGTTCAACCAGTTCACGGAAGTTCAGCGTGCCCAGCTCGTTATAAAGAATGAACAAGGCGAAAGCGAGGAACACATCACCTACACGGGTGATGATAAAAGCTTTCATCGCCGCTTTGCCGTTCTCTGGATTGCTGTAGTAGAAACCAATCAGCAGATATGAGCACAGGCCCACGCCTTCCCAGCCGAGATACATCAGCATCAGGTTATCGGCCAGCACCAACACCACCATGCTCGCGATGAACAAGTTGGTATAAGCGAAGAAGCGCGAATAACCCTCTTCACCACGCATGTACCACGAAGCGAACATATGGATGAAGAAGCCAACGCCGGTGACGACGGACAGCATGGTCAGAGAAAGACCGTCCAGCACCAGATTCACTTTGATGTCAAAGTTGCCGACGTGAATCCAGGTCCACAGCGCCTGGGTAAACGGCTGCTGACCCTGGTTGAAGAAGTCGAAACCGGCATAAATAGTGGTTAATGCTGCCAGACCAACAGAACCCATACCGATTGCTGCCGACAGGTTCTCCGACCAGCGACCGCGTGAAAACGCCAATAGCAGGAAGCCAATTAGCGGAAATAATACGGTTAAATAGAGAAGATTCATCCGCGCATCTCGCTCACTGTGTCAATGTTCAGCGTCTGACGACGACGATAGAGCTGGAGCAACAGCGCCAGACCAATACTCGCTTCCGCCGCCGCAAGGCTGATCGCCAGGATGTACATCACCTGACCATCAGCTTGTCCCCAATAGCTGCCTGCTACCACCAGCGCTAACGCGGAGGCATTGATCATGATTTCCAGACCAATCAGCATAAACAGGATGTTACGACGCAGCACCACGGAGGTTAGGCCGAGAACAAACAGCACAGCGGCCAGCATCAGGCCGTGTTGTAACGGGATCATGCGTGATCCTCCTTATTCGCTTGCGCATCAGCTTGACGATTGCTCAGCACTTCGCCATGACGCTCTTCACGTCCAATATGGAAGGCCACGACCAGACCGGCGAGCAGCAGCATTGATGCCAGCTCAACCGCCAGAACATAGGGACCAAACAAGCTGATACCGACTGCTTTAGCGTCGATGACGGTGCCATCAATGCCTTGATCGGTTGCTGTGCTAATCGCGTAAATCATTACCGCCAGCAGCAGTAAAGAGACGATGCCTGGACCAATCCACAGCGAAGGCTTCAGCCACTCGCGCTCTTGATCCTGCTGGGTTTTGCCCAGGTTCAGCATCATCACCACGAAGACGAACAGCACCATGATGGCGCCTGCGTAGACGATGATTTCCAGCGCACCGGCAAAGTAGGCGCCCATCGAGAAGAACACGCCTGCAATCGACAGCAGCGAAACGATTAGGTACAGCAGCGCATGTACCGGATTGGTGTGGGTGATGACGCGCAGCGTCGTCAACACCGCCACCAGTCCGCAAAGATAAAACGCAAATTCCATACCTGGCTCCTTAAGGTAACAACCCTTTGACGTCGATCGGCTTGGCTTCGTTTTCCGCTTCGCCCTTCTCTTTTCCGTCGATCGCCATACCAGCCATACGATAGAAGTTGTACTCCGGATATTTACCCGGACCGGAAATCAGCAGGTCTTCTTTCTCATACACCAGATCCTGACGCTTAAACTCACCCAGTTCGAAATCGGGTGTCAGCTGGATCGCGGTGGTTGGGCAAGCCTCTTCACACAGGCCGCAGAAGATGCAGCGTGAGAAGTTGATGCGGAAGAATTCCGGATACCAGCGTCCATCCTGCGTCTCGGCTTTCTGCAGTGAGATACAGCCGACAGGACAAGCTACCGCACATAAGTTACAGGCAACGCAACGCTCTGCGCCGTCCGGATCGCGCGTCAGCACGATACGGCCACGATAACGTGGCGGCAGGTAAACCGGCTCTTCCGGATACATTTGGGTTTCGCGCTTGGCGAAGGCATGCATGCCTATCATCCAGATACTGCGCACTGTCGTGCCGAAGCCAACGACAATATCTTTTAAAGTCATCTCAATGTCCCTTACTGCGCGGTGTACAGAATCACTGCGGCGGTCGCCAGCAGGTTCAACAGCGTCAACGGCAGACACACTTTCCAGCCGAACGACAGCACCTGGTCATAGCGTGGACGCGGCAGCGCAGCACGAATCAGGATAAACATCACCATAAAGAACGCTGTTTTCAGAGCGAACCAGATGAATGGCGGCAAGAACGGACCGTGCCAGCCACCGAAGAACAGCGTCACGATCAGCGCTGATACGGTGGTGATCGCTACGTATTCACCCACGAAGAACAGGCCGAACTTCATACCGGCGTATTCGATGTGGTAACCGTCCGCCAGCTCCTGCTCTGCTTCGGGTTGGTCAAATGGATGACGGTGACATACCGCTACGCCCGCGATGCAGAAAGTAAGGAAGCCAAAGAACTGAGGAATGATGTTCCACAGATGCGCCTGGCTTTCGACGATGGCATTCATGTTGAACGAGCCGGCTTGCGCCACCACGCCCATCAGTGACAAACCAAGGAACACTTCGTAGCTCAGCGTCTGCGCCGATGCACGCATCGCACCCAACAGCGAGTATTTGTTGTTACTGGACCAGCCCGCGAACAGCACCGCATACACCGCCAGACCCGCCATCATCAGGAAGAACAGCAGACCAATGTTCAGGTCGGTGACCATCCAGGTCGGTGAAACCGGCACAATGGCGAAGGCCAGCAGCAGCGATACGAAGGCAATAACCGGTGCCAGCGTAAAGATGAAGCGGTCGGTAAACGGCGGAACCCAGTCCTCTTTAAAGAACATTTTGATCATGTCGGCAGCCAGCTGCAGCGAGCCGCCCCAGCCAACACGGTTCGGTCCGTAACGGTTCTGCCACAGGCCGAGCAGACGACGCTCGGCGAAACTCATGAAAGCACCGCAACCGACAACCACCAACAAGATGACCAGCGCTTTGCCGATGTTGATCAGGATTTCAATAACGTCCGGTGTCAGCCAACTCATTGCGCGGCCTCCTGCAGTTTGTCAATTTGCGCACCTGAGAGGAACGGTGGCACACCCGGCATACCGAGCGGTAAACCAACCTGCCCTGCTTGCAGCGACGCAGAGAAACGTACCGGCAAGCGCAGTGTTTCGCCCGCACAGACCAGCTCAACGGAAGCACCGTTATTGACGCCCAGTTTCTCAGCATCAGCCGGGTTAATCACCAGCATGGCTGGCGACATGCGTTTCTGGAAGGTGGTTGAACGCTGGGTCATCTCCTCGCTACCAAATAGCTGGTAGTAAGGTGCGACGCGCCACTGGCTGCCTTCAACAAAGCTTTCCGGAATCGCGGTAAACCACGGCAGCGAACGATCGCTGGCTTCGAACAGACGTACGCCTGGATCGCCATGACGCAGTTTGCCGCCCACTTCTGCCTGGAACTTGTTCCATGCTTGCGGTGAGTTCCAGCCTGGTGCCCAGGCAAATGGAATCTGCGAACGCGGTGCGCTTGGTTGGTTGTTACCTTCCATGGAGAAGGCAAACATGGTGTCTTTATCTTGCGGCTGACGCGGTTCATGCACGCTGATGTTGGCGCGCATCGCAGTACGGCCACTGTTACGGTGCGGTGAACGTGCCAGTTTTTGACCACGGATACGGAAGCTGGCGTCTGGCGCAGCATCCTTAATGCCTTTCAGCTGTGGCAGCGCCGCAACGGTGGCATCAATCACGTGATCCAGCTGAGTCCAGTCGATGTGACGGCTTTCAACCGCGCTGTGCAGCGAACGCAACCAGCGCCAGCTTTCCAGCATCACTACGCTGTCATCGTAATAAGCGGGATCGTAAACCTGGAAGAAGCGCTGCGCGCGGCCTTCGTGGTTGATAGAGGTGCCATCGCTCTCTGCGAAGCTGGCGGTGGAAAGCACCAGACCGGCTTTTTCCAGCGTGGCGGTACGTTGATGATCGACCACAATCACGTTAGCGGTAGTATCCAGCGCCGCATCGACTTTGGCTTTAAGTGCATGACGATAGAGATCGTTTTCCAGCACCACCAGCGCATCAGCTTCGCCTTTGCTCAGCTGTTCCAGCGCGCTATCCAGCGATTGGCCGCCCATTAGGCCGAGGCCAAAGCTGTTTGCCGCACCCGCGAGGAAGGTAATACCGACATCGGCACCACGCGCTTTCAGCGCTTTCGCCACATTAGCTGCGGCTTCAATCATCGCGATGCTACCGGAATGGGTTCCGGAGATAATCAGCGGTTTTTTCGCACCTGCCAACGCCTGAACCACCACATCAACCTTGCCGTTGAGTTTGCTGTCGAAACCGCTAACTGCCGGCGCGCTTTCATCCAGCGCATTGGCAATCGCGAAGCCGAGACGCGCCTGATCTTCCACCGGAGCGCGATAGCTCCACGCAGCGATATCATCCAGGCGGGTTTCGTCGACGTTGGTGACGAACAGCGGATGTTTGGCGTGCTGACCGATATTAAGGATGGCCGCGATCTGCCAGTCAGCTACTTTCTGCGCCGCTGCCATCTCACGTGCTTTGCCTTTTACTGCCTGACGAACAGACAACGCCACGCGCGCGCCGACCTGAGTCAAATCTTCACCCAGCACCAGCACCGCATCGTAGCTTTCAATTTCGCGCAGTGATGGCGTGTAGATGCCGCCGTCCTGCAGGACTTTAAGCATCAGCTCAACGCGAGCCTGCTCACCTGCTGGCATACCGGTTGAGAAGTTGGCTGCGCCAACCAGCTCACGCAGCGCGAAGTTGCTTTCAATGCTGGCGCGTGGAGAACCGATACCGATCACTTTTTTCGCCCGACGCAATACATCCGCCGCCGCATTCACCGCTTGTTCAGCATTCAGGCTGACCCAATCGTTGCCGCGTTGCTGAACGGGATGACGTGGACGATCTTTGCGGTTGACGTAGCCGTAACCGAAACGACCGCGATCGCACAGGAAGTAGTGGTTTACGGTGCCGTTGTAACGGTTTTCGATACGACGCAATTCACCATAGCGTTCGCCTGGGCTGGTATTACAACCCACGCTGCACTGCTGGCAGATGCTTGGCGCGAACTGCATATCCCATTTACGGTTATAGCGTTCGGAGTGCGTTTTATCGGTAAATACGCCGGTCGGACAAATTTCCACCAGGTTACCGGAGAATTCGCTTTCCAGCGTGCCATCTTCCGGGCGACCAAAATAGACGTTGTCGTGAGCGCCATAAACGCCGAGATCTTTGCCGTCAGCATAATCTTTGTAGTAGCGCACACAGCGATAGCAGGCGATACAGCGGTTCATTTCATGCGAAATGAACGGACCGAGATCCTGATTCTGGTGGGTGCGCTTGGTGAAGCGATAACGACGGAAACTGTGTCCGGTCATTACCGTCATATCTTGCAGATGGCAGTTACCGCCCTCTTCACACACCGGGCAATCGTGCGGATGGTTGGTCATCAGCCATTCCACCACGCTTTCACGAAACTCTTTGGCTTCGCCATCGTCGATGGAGATAAAGGTGCCGTCTGACGCTGGTGTCATGCAGGACATGACAAGGCGACCGCGGGTATCTTCGGCATTCTGGAATTGCTTCACCGCGCACTGGCGGCAGGCCCCTACGCTTCCCAGCGCCGGATGCCAGCAAAAATAAGGAATATCAAGGCCCAGAGAGAGACACGCCTGTAGCAGGTTGTCCGCTCCGTTCACATCATATTCTTTACCGTCTACATGGATTGTAGCCATAGTGAACATGCTTCCGTAAGGCTCGCCCTAAGACGAGCGTTAAACATCTAATTCTTTCCCCACGCCATTTCGGCGTGAGGTGAGTTCCGTGTATGGCGGCTGATTACCAGCGCGCTTTCAGCAGGTTCGGCTGAATACCGCCGATGGCTCGGGTATTGCCAAACACCTGCGGCGCAATGCCAGCTTCAAACTCTTCACGGAAATATTTAATCGCGCTCTGCAATGGCTCGACGGCGCCCGGTGCGTGGGCACAGAAGGTTTTACCTGGGCCAAGCTGGCGGCAGAGTTGCTGCAGGGTTTCGATATCACCCGGCTGACCTTTCTTCTGCTCCAGCGCACGCAGGATCTTCACGCTCCATGGCAAGCCATCACGGCACGGCGTACACCAGCCGCAGGACTCACGCGCAAAGAACTCTTCAAGGTTACGCACCAGCGAAACCATGTTGATTTCGTGATCGACCGCCATCGCCAGCGCCGTACCCAAACGGCTGCCGGCTTTACCAATGCTGGCAAATTCCATCGGCAGATCGAGGTGCTGATCGGTAAGGAAGTCAGTTCCTGCGCCGCCTGGCTGCCAGGCTTTGAATTTTAAGCCATCGCGCATGCCGCCAGCGTAATCTTCGAGGATTTCACGCGCGGTGGTACCGAACGGTAATTCCCAGACGCCAGGATTTTTCACGCGGCCAGAAAAGCCCATCATTTTGGTGCCGGTGTCTTCGCTGGTAGAGATGTTTTTGTACCAGTCAACGCCGTTAAGGAAGATGGCAGGCACGTTCGACAGCGTTTCCACGTTGTTAACGCAGGTCGGCTTGCCCCACACGCCAGCACTGGCCGGGAATGGCGGCTTAGAACGTGGGTTAGCACGACGCCCTTCCAGCGAGTTGATCAGCGCTGTCTCTTCACCGCAGATATAACGACCCGCGCCGGTGTGGACGATCAGCTCGAAATCAAAACCGGTGCCGAGAATATTCTTGCCGAGATAGCCCGCTTCGGTGGCTTCCGCAATCGCGCGACGCAAATTGACGGCCGCTTCGATGTACTCACCACGTAAGAAGATGTAGCCACGATAAGCTTTCAGCGCGAACGCACTGATCAGCATGCCTTCCACCAACTGGTGCGGCAGTTGCTCCATCAGCAAGCGGTCTTTATACGTGCCCGGCTCCATTTCATCGGCATTACACAGCAGGTAACGGATGTTCATGGATTCGTCTTTAGGCATCAGACTCCACTTCAGGCCGGTGTTAAAGCCTGCGCCACCGCGGCCTTTCAGACCGGAGTCTTTGACCGCCGCGACGATTTCGTCCTGGCTGAAATCTTTCAACGCTTTTTCTGCGCCGACATAACCGTTTTTACTGCGATATTCATCGATCCAGATCGGCTGCTTGTCGTCACGAAGACGCCAGGTCAGCGGATGCGTTTCGGCAGTACGAATGATCTGTTTAATGGTCATTGATACTGCTCCAGCAAGTTGGCGATGCCTTCAGGCGTCAGATGAACGTGGGTATCTTCATCCACCATCATGGTCGGCCCTTTATCGCAGTTACCGAGGCAGCAAGTGGGCAGCAGCGTAAAGCGACCATCCGCCGTGGTTTGGCCCGGCTTGATGTTCAGCTTCTGCTCCAGCGCATCCTGAATCCCCTGATAACCCGTGATGTGGCACACCACGCTGTCACAGTAGCGAATGACGTGACGGCCAACCGGCGTGCGGTAGATTTGGCTATAGAAAGTCGCCACACCTTCAACATCACTGGCAGGAATACCCAGAACGTCTGCGATGGCGTTAATCGCGCCATCTGGCACCCAGCCGCGCTGTTTCTGCACGATCTTCAACGCTTCGATCGAAGCGGCGCGTGCATCTTCGTAATGGTGTTTCTCGTGCTCGATAGCGTGGTGCTCGGCCTCGCTCAGCACGAAGACCTCTGTAGGGTCGATGGTGTGAATAGCAATTTTTTGATCGTGCATAATTAGCGGTCCACGTCTGACATAACAAAATCGATACTACCGAGGTAAACGATCAAGTCGGATACCAGGCTGCCGCGGATCACCGATGGGATCTGCTGCAGGTGCGGGAAGCTCGGCGTACGCACGCGGGTGCGATAGCTCATGGTGCTGCCATCGCTGGTCAGGTAGTAACTGTTGATCCCTTTGGTCGCCTCAATCATCTGGAAGGATTCGTTGGCCGGCATGATTGGGCCCCACGAAACCTGCAGGAAGTGAGTGATCAGGGTTTCAATGTGCTGCAGCGTGCGCTCTTTCGGCGGCGGCGTTGTCAGCGGATGATCCGCTTTGAACGGGCCTTCAGGCATGTTGTTCAGGCACTGTTCCAGAATGCGCAGTGACTGCCACATCTCTTCCATTTTCAGCTGCACGCGGGTGTACGCATCACTGATGCCAGCGCCAACCGGAATCTCGAAATCGAAGTTTTCGTAGCCTGAATACGGACGCCATTTACGCACGTCAAAATCTAAACCGGTGGCACGCAAACCAGCACCGGTGGTGCCCCACGCCAGTGCTTCATCCATGTTATACGCCGCAACGCCTTGCGAACGACCCATCAACACGGTATTGCGCAGTGCGGCTTTGTCATACTCTTTCAGACGCTTCGGCATCCAGTCGAGGAAGTCGCGCAGCAGACGTTCCCAGCCTTTCGGCAGGTCATGCGCTACGCCGCCGATGCGGAACCATGCCGGGTGCATACGGAAACCGGTAATCGCTTCAACCACGTCATAAATTTTCTGACGGTCGGTAAAGGCGAAGAACACCGGCGTCATCGCACCGACGTCCTGAATAAAGGTGGAGATATAGAGCAGATGGCTGTTGATGCGGAACAGCTCAGACAGCATCACGCGGATCACATTGACGCGATCCGGCACGGTGATGCCCGCCAGTTTTTCCACCGCCAGCACGTACGGCATTTCATTTACGCAGCCGCCAAGATATTCGATACGGTCGGTATACGGAATGTAGCTGTGCCAGGATTGCCGCTCGCCCATCTTCTCAGCACCACGATGGTGGTAGCCGACATCGGGAACACAATCGACGATCTCTTCACCATCCAACTGCAGAATGATACGGAACGCACCGTGCGCAGACGGGTGGTTTGGACCGAGGTTGAGGAACATGAAGTCCTCGTTGGTAGTGCTGCGCTTCATGCCCCAATCTTCAGGCTTGAAGGTCAGCGCCTCCATCTCCAGATCTTCTTTCTGCTTAGTCAGCTCGAAGGGATCGAACTCTGTGGCGCGCGCCGGATAATCTTTACGCAGCGGATGGCCTTCCCACGTCTGCGGCATCATGATGCGCGTCAGGTGCGGGTGACCATTGAAAGTGATGCCAAACATCTCCCAGGTTTCGCGCTCATACCAGTTGGCGTTGGCGAAAATTTTGGTGATGGTTGGCACATTCAGATCGTTTTCAGATAAAGCAACCTTAAGCATGATGTCGCGGTTGCGTTCAATTGAAAGCAGATGATAGAAAACGGAAAAATCCGCGGCGGGCAAACCGGCGCGGTTAGTGCGTAAGCGCTCATCAAAACCATGTAAGTCATAAAGCATCACATACGGCTTTGGCAGCTTGCGCAGGAATTCAACGATTTCTAAAAGCTGTTCACGCTTTACCCAGACAACCGGAATCCCGGTGCGGGTAGCCTGAACGGTAAAGGCATCCGGCCCAAAACGGTTACGCAGCTCGCCGACCACTGGGTCATCCAGGTGATCGCGGGTTTGCCATGAAGGCTGTGCGAGATCTTGCGTGGTTAAATCAGTCATACGTTACTCACCATTCCGGCCTGTAATCAGGCGCTCAAAAGAAGGCGTCAGGATGGCGGCGCACATTAAATTGTGATGTTCTGCTGTGGCCGTGGCTCCATCCGTGTACGGGAAGCTTAAACTTCGTCTGGCGATCTCAGATTGGTGACGGCAATACGCTCGCCACGCTTTCTTTCACGCTCTGGCTGCATGTTGGCGCGATAAACACCCTGATCACCTACCACCCAAGACAGTGGACGACGCTCTTTGCCAATCGACTCACGCAGCAGCAATAAAGCCTGCATATACGCTTCTGGGCGCGGCGGGCAGCCAGGAATGTAAACGTCAACCGGCAGGAATTTATCCACGCCCTGCACCACCGAGTAAATGTCGTACATGCCACCCGAGTTAGCGCAAGCGCCCATGGAAATCACCCATTTAGGCTCCAGCATTTGGTCATATAAACGCTGAATAACCGGTGCCATTTTGGTAAATGGCGTACCGGCGATCACCATGAAGTCAGCCTGACGTGGCGAGGCGCGCATAACTTCAGCACCAAAACGTGCCACGTCGTGCACCGCGGTAAAGGATGTGGTCATTTCCACGTAGCAACAGGAAAGGCCGAAGTTATACGGCCAGAGAGAGTTTTTACGACCCCAGTTCACCATGTCATGCAGGGCATGCTCGAGCTTGCCCATGTAGACGCTGCGGTGAACATGTTGTTCCAGCGGATCGGTAACCGTTTCCTGTTTCTGCAGAGGATAACGATCGTTATCGCCGCCCCCGTTCGGGTCTACGCGTGTCAGCGTGTAGTCCATCTTATTGCCTCGCTTTTACTGCTTATGAGGGTTGGTGTGGCTGTGACTGACCGGGACAGATTTGACCACTACGCGACGACGCGCAGGAGCCCAATCCAGCGCACCGATGCGCACCAGATAAACCAGGCCTGCCAAGAGCACCAAAATGAAAATTGCGGCTTCGACAAAGCCGACCCAACCGCTTTCGCGAATGGACGTCGACCATGCGTATAAATAGAGGGCTTCGACGTCGAATATGACGAAGAACATCGCAACCAGATAGAATTTTGCAGAGAGGCGAATATGAGTGTCACCGACCGACTCAATACCCGATTCGAACGGAGTGTCCTTGTGTCGTGCACGCGCACGACCACCTAACAACCAGCCACCGGTCAACATAAAGGCACACAGGCCGAATGCGATAACGATAAAAACAATAAATGCCCAGTGATGAGCGATCACTTCTGTAGTTGTCGACATACTCTTTGCTTACTCATCAAAAGTGGTGATGGCATCCTGCTCTGTTGCAGCAAACACACCACATCGATTCAAGGGAAGGATAAAAAACCTTATAAATTTTGCTGTCATTAGCAATAAAGCAGCAATTTTATAGGGGTTTTTACTCCTTTCTATAACCTTTTGTCAACTTTGACAAAAGTATCCAAACATTATTTTACAGCTGCATCATATTATTAACATTCAACCCTCGAAGCGCCAGCTAAATCGCTTCAGTTTGTGAGGTTAATTTTAGTGTAGCGGGTATTCACATGCGTGGATCGTGCATTTAACAATCATATTTTGACAGGTCTCGCCCGAGATTCCCCCCCCTTATCAGGGGTATTTTTTTGATCTAAAGCACATAACTGGGTTTTATGCTGCAAAAAACAGCGAAGTGGATGAACAAATGCCCTGGTAAAGTTGGCACGAATTGATAAAACCATTCCAAAATAGATAAAAATGGAACACGTTTCATTTTTAAGAATGAGATTGAAATAAAGTCGAGGGAATTACATTTAAAGCGGCAACTAGAATGGTAAAAAAAAAGCCTTAGCCGGTAATTACCACGCTAAGGCCCATTTTTATACGTTTTAACAATTAACTGGTATTCCATTTGCGAGGAATTACCAGCAACTGTAACCCTTACTCTTCGTCATCCAGCAGCAAAGTACCGTCTGGATTAGCGCTCAGATTGTAAGGATCATTGGTAGACTGCATGGCATTGAAGATGGCCAACGCCAGTTCGTTATCGCTGTCTGGATTACGGCACAGCAGATATTGGGTATCCGGCAGCACTGGCAAACCTTCTGCAGCGCCCATCACTCGCAATTCTGGGCTCATCATCTCGACTGGACGCGCTGTCACACCCAAGCCAGCTTTAACCGCCGCACGAACGGCAGCCAGTGTAGAAGCAACATACGAGATGCGCCACGGAATGCCAGCTTCGTTGAGGTGATCAATCGCCATATCGCGATACGGGCTTGGCTCATCCAGCAGGACCAAAGGAATGGCTTCCCCGCGCTGGAAGATATAATCTGCCGCGCAGTACCACAACGTTGGCGAAGTACGCAGTACCTGATGAGTAAAGTTTCCTGGGCTGGACGTCGTCACAACCAGATCGACTTCACCTTGATTAAGCATTTCCATCATGAACGGGTTGCGCTTAACACGCACATCAATGGCCAGCTTCGGATAGACCGACGTTACGCGGTTAAGCAGGAACGGCAGAATGGTATCTGAGGTATCATCTGAAGCGCCAATGGTCAGAACGCCCTGGATGTTGCTGTACATTAAAGAGGTGCAAGCTTCGTCATTAAAACGAAGGATTTTCCTGGCGTAACCCAGCAGTTGAATGCCATGCTCCGTCAGCAATTTATTACGTCCATGTCTGGCAAACAGCTCTTTACCTACCAATTGTTCCAGACGTTGCATCTGCTGGCTCACTGCTGACTGCGTTCTGCACACGGCGGCAGCGGCTGCTGCAAAAGTGTTCAGATCGGCAACGGCAACAAATGTACGCAGCAGATCGAGGTCGAGATTCAGTATCGGACGATTTGCATTAGTCATGTTTTTTCTTCACTTATAAGATTTTTTAAAACTACTACCCTGGTGTATTACCCGACTTATCAAAGAGATAAGAGGCAATGGTGCTTAATGACAGCCCTGTGTGGAGCTGCCATGAAAAAATTTTGTCAGGCGGATGCCGACGATCGCACCACTCTGAGATCAGAGCAGCGTCGTCATTATAGACAGCAGAACTTCTGGGCCGAAAACGTATGTCGTACAGGTGCTGGAAGCTGCGTAGTTGTCTATGTATCCCGCGTAAAGTCCCTGCGGGTTAAAAAGAAATAACATCATGTTATGTAGATGCGAAGCGATAAAGTGCATCAAATAATAAATTATACTTAATCATTTTTACGTTATAAATGGAAATGTTTTTGTTCAAAACATCGCAATTTTTGACCAAAAGCCTTTCCGCACAGATCCTGCCATAACGCTGCTCTTTTTTTAAGCCCCCCAGGTTCTGAATCTTGAGCATCAGCGTTAAAGTGACAGTGCAAATGCTATTTTAAGACTGTTTTACACGATATTAGGTCCGTTACTGACGCTTAATCTCGCCCTTGATAAGTGAATAAGAATGCACTTCATTTTAAGACGCCAGCCAGAGCTTAATCATTGCCAGACATTTTTTCGCCATCTAACAAGAATCACTTAACTATTTCGTTAGGTCGCTATTCTTTTTTTGCACCAATAGTGACTGAAAAATTTCTGAATAGTCTCCTGTGGCGATGGAAGAAGGCATTTACACGTCCAGCCCACCTTACCAGTTTTTAATCTCACTTTTTTTCGCATTAGTGGATTAATGAACCAGATTAATAGATTTTCAATGACTTTTACGCCATATGGCGAGAGAAAAAATGGCAAACGCGCCAAAACCAAGCGCTACCCTTCTTTTGTTAAGGTGAGAAGAGTAAATTGGGCAAGTTTGATTTTTGGTGGCAGGTTAAAGGACTCTGCCCGTAAAGGCGGTAAAAATGAATTTTCAAATTGATAAATCCGGCAAGCTGGAAAATGTCTGTTATGACATCCGTGGGCCGGTACTGAAAGAAGCTAAACGTCTCGAAGAAGAAGGCAACAAAGTTCTCAAACTGAACATCGGCAACCCTGCCCCATTCGGTTTTGAAGCACCTGATGAAATCCTGGTGGATGTCATTCGCAATCTGCCGAGCTCGCAAGGTTATTGCGACTCGAAAGGGCTGTATTCAGCGCGTAAAGCGATCATGCAGCATTACCAGGCACGTGACATGCGCGATGTCACCGTTGAAGACATCTATATTGGTAACGGCGTATCTGAACTGATTGTGCAAGCGATGCAGGCATTGCTCAACAGCGGCGATGAAATGCTGGTGCCTGCACCGGATTATCCGCTGTGGACCGCCGCTGTTTCGCTGTCGAGCGGCAAAGCAGTGCATTATCTGTGTGATGAATCAGCGGGTTGGTTCCCTGACCTGGATGACATTCGTAGCAAGATCACCCCGCGTACGCGTGGCATTGTCATTATTAACCCGAATAACCCGACCGGCGCGGTTTACAGCAAAGAGTTGTTACTTGAGATTGTTGAAATTGCGCGCCAGCACAATCTGATTATTTTCGCCGATGAAATCTACGACAAGATTCTCTACGACGAAGCACAACATCATTCAATTGCTGCGCTGGCTCCCGATCTGCTGACCGTGACCTTTAACGGCTTGTCGAAAACCTATCGCGTGGCGGGCTTCCGTCAGGGCTGGATGGTTTTGAACGGTCCGAAGAAACATGCAAAAGGTTACATTGAAGGACTGGAGATGCTGGCGTCGATGCGCCTGTGTGCCAACGTTCCGGCACAACATGCGATTCAGACCGCGCTGGGTGGTTATCAAAGTATTAGCGAATTTATCGCGCCCGGCGGGCGCTTGTATGAACAGCGCCAGCGTGCGTGGGAATTAATTAATGATATTCCTGGCGTCAGTTGTGTGAAGCCGCAAGGTGCGCTGTACATGTTCCCGCGTATTGATGCCAAGAAATTCAACATCTTTGACGATCAAAAGATGGTGCTGGATTTCCTGCTGCAAGAGAAAGTGCTGTTGGTTCAGGGCACCGCGTTCAACTGGCCGTGGCCGGATCACGTACGCATTGTTACACTACCACGCGTGGACGATCTGGAAATGGCCGTCAGCAAGTTTGGTCGTTTCTTACAAGGGTATCGCCAGTAAATTGTGACGCGTATACTGTTCGCATTTCGGGGAAAAGATATCTTCCCCGCCGTGCGAACAGGAACCGTCCATGACTCGTAGCCATTTTTTCGCCCACCTTTCCCGTCTTAAACTGATCAATCGCTGGCCATTGATGCGCAATGTACGCACTGAAAACGTCTCCGAGCATAGCTTGCAGGTGGCGATGGTTGCTCACGCGCTCGCCATCATCAAAAACAAAAAATTTAACGGCAACCTCAATGCCGAGCGCATTGCCATGCTGGCGCTCTATCACGATGCCAGCGAAGTGCTGACCGGAGATTTACCGACGCCAGTGAAGTATTACAACGCGCAGATTGCCCACGAATACAAAAAGATCGAGAAGATTGCGCAGCAGAAGCTCATTGATATGCTGCCGCCCGAACTGCAGGACGCTTATCGTCCGCTGATTGATGAACATTTGCATACCGAAAGTGAGCAATCCGTGGTGAAGCAAGCGGATGCACTTTGCGCCTACGTGAAGTGTCTGGAAGAGTTGTCGGCAGGTAATAACGAGTTTCTGCTAGCCAAAGCACGCCTGGAAAAAACCCTTACGCAGCGCCGTTCACCGGAAATGGATTATTTTGTTGAGGTGTTTATTCCCAGCTTTAGCCTGTCGCTGGATGAAATATCACAAGATACGCCGCTGTAAAAAAACGGGCCGGAACGGCCCGTTACTTTATGCGGTGATAGAAAGAGTAAACTCGCCGTTATCAAATTTGGTGACGTTTACCGGTTCAAGCGTTGCAACGCGGTAGGCCACTTCATTAAGGCGTGGGGCATCGGCTGGCGCATTCATGGCGATCACCGCACTGCCTGCATCCAAACCAGAAATAATGCCCGCAGGCGCATCCTCAACTACCACGCAATGCGTAGCTGAAAGCCCCAAACGCTCAGCACCCAGCAGGTAAGGTTCGGGATTAGGCTTACCGCGCTTGATATTCTCAGCGGTAATAAACACTTTTGGCATCGGTAGATTTGCGGCTTTATGGCGCGCGTGGGCGACCGGAATCGAACCCGAGGTTACAATCGCCCACGGGATCTGCAACTCATTCAACGTTGACAGTAACGCTAACGCGCCCGGAATCGCCTGTACGCCTTGCGTGTCTTCCGCTTCGAGACGTTCAAGCCAGAGAAATTCCGCCTGAATCGCCTCTTCAGATTGCCCTGCCATGAAATGGCGCAACGAATTGATGGCAGGCTTCCCGTGTATATAGCTCAGGACTTCTTCCGCCGACAAACCATGGCGCTCGCCCCACAGTGACCATGCGCGAATCACTGCAGGCAATGAATCCACCAGCGTACCGTCTAAATCAAACAGAAAACCCCTGTACTTCACGCATCGCTCCTTATTCAGGCATTGATAATCTGCGCGATCTCATTCGCGCTGAGATGATATTGACGCGGACAAGTGTGCCACACCGTTAACATGCGTTGGTATTTTTCCCACATCGGCGTTTGAGCATTGAAGCCGTGGGTGCCGGAATCAAAGTGGGTATAGCGCCCTTCAACATTCACCATAAAGCGCACGTAGCCGAGATAGCGCGCTTCGGTGGCCGCATCAAAACCAAGAAACGCCAGGCGACGCTCGTCAATCGCGCTGCCATCTTTGAGGTTCGACCAGGAAACATGCAGCGCATGGTGCATTTCCATAATATCGATGAGCAGGCGACAGGTCGCTTCCGTTAACTCGCCGAACTCTTTGTCGAGCTCGCGTAACTGCAAGCCATAGCCGCGTTCAATAATGGTTTGATAACGACGATAGCGCTCAGCGTTATCCGGCTCAAGCATCGCCATCATTTTGTATTGATTGGAGAGGATCAGTCGTTGTGCGTGGGTCATTTCCATGGTTTTCTCCCGGGCCAGCAGGCCGCTTAAGATTTAAACAATGAAGAAATGATTACACAAGGAGAGTGATGCGTGTATGTCCGCACCACTTTTCTTTGATTTGAACCGGGATTTGGCTCAAATTCTCTGGCAGGTAAAAGCGTCAGCAGATCAAAGATCGTCGAGGAAAGTGCGATCAAGCTGCTTAAAGGCACGTTTCAACACTTCGGCGAGTGACTGATATGTCGGCTTACCATCAACCGGTGCTATCGCCTGCCCCGCTTCTTCCAGCTTGGTGCGCACTTCATGAAACCACTGCAGCAACGTCGGCGGCAACGGCGTCACAGAACGTTTCCCCAACCACCACAATCCTTGCATCGGCAGGCTGCAGGCAAACAGCGCAGTTGCAATCGCAGGGCCGAGTTGTCCACCCATCGCGATTTGCCACGTCAGCGTGAAAATCGCCAGCGGCGGCATAAAACGAATGGCAAAGCGGGTTGCATTGACCACGCGATTTTCAGGAAACACCGGCGCCAGGCGCTTGTCTGTAGGCCAGGTCTTCATGTATCGCTGTCCGCGCTGGAACAAGCCGAACCAGCCGGGATTGTCTGTCTCATTCGCCATGATAGACCTCAACTAAATCTGCAATATTTAAAATAAACCGATAACTACACAACTTTACGTGACATCCTTCAAAAGTTTTTGTCTTTGCGGGTGACAGTGAGTATTCTGACGCCGTTTCAGTAACATTACCGGAAGCTTTAGCTCAATAAAAGAGCGGCCAGAGCCATGTTTCGCTAAGTGCTTATCAAAAATAAGCGTAAAATCACCAAAATTTTTTGCATGTCAGTGAAATTTTGACTAGCACATGATGTTTATCATTAACCTACCAGCTTTCATGGGCTACGCTGTTAGTCTGATTGCGTTTTTTTTAGCCACTATTTAACAAAATAGGTACTTCCATGTCGACGAAGTTAGTTCTGGTTCTGAACTGCGGCAGTTCTTCACTTAAGTTTGCCATCCTTAACCCTGTTACCGGCGACGAATATCTGTCCGGTCTGGCTGAATGCTTCCACTTACCGGAAGCACGCATTAAGTGGAAACTGGACGGCAGCAAACAAGAAGCTCAGCTTGGCGCGGGTGCGGCACACAGCGAAGCACTGAACTTCATGGTTAAAACTATTCTGGCACAAAAACCAGAGCTTTCGGCACAAATCGCTGCAATCGGCCATCGTATTGTTCACGGCGGCGAGCAGCTGACCAAATCGGTCATCATCGACGAATCTGTTATTCAGGGCATCAAAGACGCCTCTTCTTTTGCGCCACTGCATAACCCTGCGCATCTAATCGGTATAGATGAAGCGCTGAAAAACTTCCCGCATCTTTCCGATAAAAATGTGGCGGTTTTTGACACCGCATTCCATCAGACAATGCCGGAAGAGTCCTATCTCTATGCTCTACCGTACAAATTGTATAAAGAGCACGGCGTTCGTCGCTACGGCGCACACGGCACCAGCCACTACTATGTGACGCAGGAAGCCGCGAAAATGCTGAACAAACCGGTTAGCGAACTGAACATCATCACTTGCCACCTCGGCAATGGCGGTTCTGTTTCTGCTATTCGCAACGGCCAGTGTGTTGATACCTCAATGGGCCTGACACCACTGGAAGGTTTGGTGATGGGCACCCGCAGCGGTGACATCGATCCGGCCATTATCTTCTTCCTGCATGATTCCCTGGGCATGAGCGTTGATTCCATCAACAAGCTGCTGACCAAAGAGTCTGGTCTGCTGGGTCTGACCGAAGTCACCAGCGACTGCCGCTATGTGGAAGACAACTACGCCACCAAAGAAGATGCCAAGCGTGCGATGGATGTGTTCTGCCACCGTCTGGCGAAGTACATCGGCAGCTACACCGCGCTGATGGAAGGCCGTCTGGACGCCGTGGTCTTCACCGGCGGTATCGGTGAAAACGCCGCGATGGTACGCGAGCTGGCGCTGCAGAAACTGGGCCTACTCGGCTTCGAAGTCGATCACGAGCGCAACCTGGCGGCACGCTTCGGCAACTCTGGCTTCATCAACAAAGAAGGTACACGCCCGGCCGTGGTGATCCCAACCAACGAAGAGTTGGTGATTGCTCAAGACGCCGCGCGTCTCACCGCTTAAAAATACTTCTCTCCGTCAGCTTAGGCTGACGGAGTTGTTTTAGACAGTCTGCAACACCTGAGAGGTTTCTATCGTGTCACGTACAATTATGCTCATTCCTACCGGTACCAGCGTCGGTCTGACCAGCGTCAGCCTCGGCGTGATCCGTGCCATGGAGCGCAAAGGCGTGCGCCTGAGCGTATTCAAGCCCATTGCCCAGCCACGTGCGGGCGGCGATGCGCCAGACCAAACCACCAGCATTATCCGTAAAAGCTCCGCGATTCCTGCCGCTGAACCGCTGCAGATGTCACGCGTTGAGTCGCTTCTTGGTTCTAACCAGCAAGACGTGCTGATGGAAGAGATCATTGCCAACTACCACGCGAACGCCAAAGACGCGGAAGTGGTGCTGGTAGAAGGCCTGGTTCCTACGCGTAAACATCAGTTCGCCTCTGCGCTGAACTATGAAATCGCCAAAACCCTGAATGCAGAAATCGTCTTCGTGATGTCGCTGGGCAACGATTCTCCGGCGCAGCTGAAAGAGCGTATCGAGCTGACGCAAAGCAGCTTTGGCGGCAGCAAGAACAAAAACATCACTGGCGTGATCATCAACAAACTGAATGCGCCGGTGGATGAGCAAGGCCGTACGCGCCCGGATCTGTCAGAGATTTTCGATGATTCCACTAAAGCCAGCATCGCCAACATCGATCCTAAGCAGCTGTTTGCCAACAGCCCGCTGCCGGTACTGGGTTGTGTGCCGTGGAGCTTTGACCTGATTGCTACCCGCGCCATCGACATGTGCCGTCACCTGAACGCCGATATCATCAACGAAGGTGAAATCCAGACGCGCCGTGTGAAATCCGTGACCTTCTGTGCGCGTAGCATTCCGCACATGCTGGAGCACTTCCGTCCGGGTTCACTGCTGGTGACTTCAGCAGATCGTCCTGATGTGCTGGTCGCCGCCTGTCTGGCCGCGATGAACGGCGTTGAAATCGGTGCTGTGCTGTTGACCGGTGGATATCAGATTGAAGCGCCAATCGCACGCCTGTGCGAACGTGCGTTCCAGACCGGCCTGCCAGTATTTATGGTGAAAACCAACACCTGGCAGACGTCACTCAGCCTGCAGAGCTTCAACCTCGAAGTGCCGACTGACGATACGCAACGCATCGAAAAAGTGCAGGAGTACGTGGCCAGCTTCATCAATGAAGATTGGGTGGAATCGCTGACTGCAACTTCAGAGCGCAGCCGTCGCCTGTCTCCACCGGCATTCCGCTACCAGCTCACCGAGCTGGCGCGCAAAGCCGGCAAACGCATCGTGCTGCCAGAAGGTGACGAGCCGCGTACCGTCAAAGCGGCGGCGATTTGCGCCGAACGCGGCATCGCCACCTGTGTGCTGCTCGGCAACCCGGAAGAGATTCAGCGTGTTGCGGCTGCGCAGGGCGTTGAACTCGGCAAAGGCATCGTGATCGTGGATCCAGAAGTGGTACGCGAAAACTATGTGCCGCGTCTGGTTGAGCTGCGTAAGAGCAAAGGCATGACCGAAGTGGTGGCGCAGGAGCAACTGGAAGACAACGTGGTGCTGGGCACCATGATGCTGGAGAGCGGCGAAGTTGACGGTCTGGTATCCGGCGCGGTTCACACCACGGCGAACACCATTCGTCCACCGCTGCAGCTGATCAAAACCGCGCCAAACAGCTCGCTGGTGTCGTCGGTGTTCTTCATGCTGCTGCCAGAGCAGGTTCTGGTGTATGGCGACTGCGCCATCAACCCGGATCCTAATCCAGAACAGCTGGCAGAAATCGCGATTCAGTCTGCCGATTCAGCCAAAGCCTTCGGTATCGATCCACGCGTCGCGATGATCTCCTACTCAACCGGTAACTCCGGTGCCGGTAGCGACGTTGAGAAAGTGCGAGAAGCCACGCGCATCGCGCAGGAAAAACGTCCGGACCTGGTGATCGATGGTCCGCTGCAGTACGACGCCGCGATTATGGAAGACGTCGCCAAATCCAAAGCGCCAAACTCTGCGGTTGCCGGTCGTGCTACCGTGTTCATCTTCCCGGATCTGAACACCGGTAACACCACTTACAAAGCGGTACAGCGTTCTGCTGACCTGATCTCCATCGGGCCGATGCTGCAAGGCATGCGTAAGCCGGTGAACGATCTGTCACGCGGCGCACTGGTGGATGACATCGTCTACACCATCGCATTGACGGCGATTCAATCCCAGCAGGCCGAAGGCTAATCCCTTCCCGGCCCGGCAAAAAAGCATGCACTTCGGTGCGTGCTTTTTTTTTGCCCTGCACTTCACTGGCATAAACCCTGCGCTGCGCTAACACTGATTGAAGTCTGCCGCTAATTGCGAGGTGAATAATGAGCAACAGTGATGTGCACAGCCGTCGTTTACAAGCCACGCCGCGCGGCGTAGGCGTGATGTGTGATTTCTATGCGGTGAAAGCCGAGAATGCCACGGTGTGGGATCAGCATGGCCGCGAATACACCGATTTTGCCGCAGGCATCGCGGTGCTTAACACCGGGCATCGTCACCCGAAAGTGATGGCGGCGGTGCAACAGCAGCTTGAATGTTTTACCCACACCGCATTTCAAATTATCCCTTATGAGAACTACATTCATCTCGCTGAGCGGCTAAATGCGTTGGTACCGATTAACGGCGCGGTGAAAACCACCTTTTTCTCAACCGGTGCAGAAGCGGTCGAAAACGCGGTCAAAATTGCGCGCGCGGCCACCGGTCGTCCCGGCATCATCGCCTTCACCGGCGCGTTTCACGGCCGCACCAATATGACAATGTCGCTAACCGGTAAAGTGGTGCCGTATAAAACCGGCTTCGGCCCCTTCGCCAGCCCGGTATTTCACGCGCGCTATCCCAACGCGCTGCACAACGTCACAGTTAGTGATGCGCTCGATAGCCTGGAAGCGATTTTCCGCAGCGATATCAGCCCGCAGCAGGTGGCGACCATTATCTTTGAACCGATTCAGGGCGAAGGCGGTTTCTACATTGCGCCGCCAGAGTTTGTCGTTGCACTGCGTGAGTTATGCGATCGTCACGGCATTCTGCTGATCGCCGATGAGATTCAGAGCGGTTTTGCGCGCACCGGCAAGCTGTTCGCCAGCGACTATTACGCCGTGCAGCCCGATCTTATTACCATGGCTAAAAGTCTGGCCGGTGGCTTCCCGCTCTCGGCGGTGTCGGGACGCGCGGAAGTCATGGACGCGCCTGAGCCTGGCGGCCTGGGCGGAACCTATGCTGGCAGTCCACCGGCGATTGCGGCGGCGCTGGCGGTGTTAGAGATCATCGAAGAGGAAGCGCTGTGCAGCCGCGCCAATCAATTAGGCAGCCGATTAAAACAGGCATTACAGCGTGCGGATTGTAAAGCGCTGGCGGAGATACGCGGATACGGTTCGATGATAGCGGCAGAATTTAATGATGCGGCGGGTAAACCGTCGGCGGAGATTGCCAGAGCTATTCAGCAGCAGGCGCTGGAGCAAGGTTTGATTCTGCTAACCTGCGGCGTGTACGGCAACGTGATTCGCTTCCTTTATCCGCTGACCATTCCGGATGCGCAGTTCGAGGATGCTTTGGCGCTGTTGACGGGTATTCTGCGGGAACATTAACAATGTGTATAAGGTCGCCATAAATGGCGACCCTACGGCATGATTATGCTTCGCTGCTCTGTTTACGACGTGCGGCATCGCTGTTACGGCTCAGCCACAGTGACAACGCCTTAAGCGAATCATCGGTGAACTCGTCACAGCGCGCGGTGATCTCTTCCGGCGTCATCCAGAAGATCTCGTCTACTTCCTCTTCCTGCATGGCAAACGGACCATGGGAAACGCAGCTGAACAGCCCGCCCCATACGCGGCAATGCTGATCTTCAAAGTAGAACTGTCCGTGCTCGGCGAACGGAACGGCCGCAATACCCAACTCCTCTTCCGCTTCACGACGTGCAGATTCCAGCAGGTCTTCCCCGCTCTGCACCACGCCACCGGCAGTGGCATCCAGCATACCCGGCATGAAGTCTTTGATTTCAGTGCGACGCTGTACCAGAATTTTGCCCATGCCATCGTGCACCACAATATAGGTCGCGCGATGACGCAGACACTGCGCACGCATCTGCGCACGGCTGGCCTGCGCAATGACTTCGTTCTCTTCGTTAACGATATCAACCCACTCGATACCGTCACCTGCCGTTTGATCCACCATCCGTAACCCTTTTCTGTTTTCGGCGTGCCCAGCACGCGCCTGTTTGCCATGCTTTATTAGAATAGGCGGTAAGGTAAAGCGTTCTTTTCGCCATCGCAAGGCGCATCGTGCTCAGCGTGTTTTACCCGATTCCGCTAACCAAAGTTGCACCGAAGCACGCTGCCACTGGAACTCAGCATAGTGCTGTAGCTTCACTGGCAGCGCATCGCCGTGCAGCGCCAGACGATTAATCATCACGGCTAAATCGGTATCCGCAATCGACCATTCGCCAAACAGATTTTGCTGTCCGTCAGGTAAAAGGCGCTGCACCGCAGCAATGAGTTTATTAGCGGCTTGCTCACCCGCTGGCGTAAGCGGCGCAAAGCGTTCGCCGGCGAACAACACTTCGGTGGGACGCTCGGAGCGCAGCGCTATCAAATCACTGCGCAGCCACGCCTGCACTTCGCGCGCATGCGCGCGTTTCTCGCGATCGCGCGGATAAAGCCGCTCGAACTCTGGCGCCGGAAAGCGCTCTTCCAGATACTCGGCAATCGCTGAAGATTCCGTCAACAGCACATCATCGATTTGCAGCGTAGGCACGCGGCAGGTCAGCGACAGCGCGCGGTATTCCTCATCCCACTGCGCATTCTGCGATAAATCGACGCGCTTCAGGGTGAAGGGAATGCCCTTCTCGGTTAGCGCAACATAAACCGACATGGCGTAAGGACTGAAAAAGCAGGAATCTGACCACAAGGTAATGGTTGGATAATTCATTGGCTGCCTCAGGAAAGCGTCAGGTGTGCATCATGTTTACCGATTTTTATTTGTTAAGGCAATGGTGCGCTGGTCGGATCTTTAGCTGCTAAGACCAGCGCTGACTTTTCCTTTTTCTTCATAAGCGTAAGCCGAGTCACGCCGCGCGCACGCTTCTCTTCTATGCTCAATCTGAGCAGATAAAAAATGACAAGGAGGCTCAACATGCATTTACTGATCACCGGCGGCACCGGCCTGATTGGCCGCCACCTGATTCCGCGTCTGTTGCAGCTTGGCCATCAGGTGAGCGTCGTCACGCGCGATGTCGCCGCCGCACGCGAGAACCTCGACGCCAGCGTCGCACTGTGGTCCGGCATTAATCAGCAAACTGATTTAAATGGCATTGATGGTGTTATCAACCTCGCGGGCGAACCAATCGCTGATAAACGCTGGACCGAACAGCAGAAGCAGCGGCTATGCGAAAGCCGCTGGCAGATTACCGAGCAGCTGGTGTCGCTGATTCACGCCAGCAGCAATCCCCCGCAATTTTTGATTTCCGGCTCGGCTACCGGTTTTTATGGCGATACCGGCGATCTGGTGCTGACCGAAGAGGATCCGGGGCACGACGAGTTTACCCATGCGCTGTGCGCCCGTTGGGAGCAATTGGCGCTCACTGCGCAGAGCGATCGCACCCGCGTTTGTCTAATGCGAACTGGCGTGGTGCTGGCGAAAGAAGGTGGCGCGTTATCGAAGATGAAACTGCCGTTTAAGCTTGGCGTCGGCGGCCCGATTGGCAGCGGCAAACAGTATCTGCCGTGGATTCACATTGACGATTTGGTTAACGCGATGCTGTGGTTGATCGACCATGCTGAACTGCGCGGCCCCTTCAACATGGTTGCGCCCTATGCGGTGCGCAATGAGCAGTTAGCCGCCACGCTCGGCCATGTGATGCATCGTCCGGCCTTTATGCGCACGCCAGCCAGCGCCATCAAGCTGATGATGGGCGAATCGGCGGTGCTGGTGCTCGGCGGACAACATGTGTTGCCGAAGCGCTTAGAAGAGTCTGGCTTTGGTTTTCGCTGGTACGACCTGGAGGAAGCCTTGCGGGATGTCGTGTAGGGGCGCCATTAATGGCGCCCTGGTTAAACTAACTCCGCTGCTGCACAACACTTGATTTCAACGCAGCCGGTTCGCGCGTATGTCCCGGCTGCGGCACACGAATAATAAAGGTCAGCACACCAGCAAACACATACAACGCGGTATACGCCCACACCACACCAACGATATCGAAAAACGGCAACATCACCGAAGCGATCGCGGGCGCAACAAAGTTACTCAGCCCAGCCGACAGATTGTAAATGGATACCGCAGCACCTTTATGATGCGGCTCCAGCGTTGGAAACACCGCAGTCATCGGCACAAAGGCCGCGACAAAAATCCCCAACATCACCGCCGGAATCAACGCCACCCAGAAGTTATGTCCGGCATACAGCGGCAGGTAGTAAAACGCCAGACTGGAAATCGCCATACCGAGGCAGCCAAACCAGCGCACCTGACGGATCCAACCCAGTTTCTCGCCGGTAATGCCCCAGAAGATGTTAGTAAAAATGGTGACGAAGAAGAATACCGCCCAGATTTGCAGCCACTCGGAAATGGTAAAACCAAGGCGATCGACGAACAGCAACGGCATGATAATAGCGAAACCAAATAACGACAGCGTGTTAATGATGCGAATCAGGCAGGCATAAAACACGTGCTGGTTGGTAAACAGAATGGTTACCGCGCGCGACATTTCGGTCATTTTGTCACGCATCGGCAAATTGACGCGCGAACGGTCAACCGGCACATGACGCAAGCTGAAGTATGCCAGCACGCCACCGCAAGCAACCCAAATGATCGCCAGCCACAGCGTGCCAGTTTCGCCCAGCATCGGGATGGTCAGACTCGGCAAATAGCTGCCGACCACACCGATGCCAACTGAATACATCGCCCAGAACCAACCGGTGGCGGCCGCCAGTTTTTCACGCGGCAGCACCTGCACCAGCATCATCATGAATGAGTAGATAAATAGCGGATACGCCAGGCCGCGAATGCCGTAGAACAGCACCATTAACGGATAGTTGCGCATGCCAAGGCCGAGCGACATAAACAGCGTGTGCATCACAATCCACAGCACGAAGCCAATCATCATGGCACGCTGAGGCGTAATCAGTTCCGCCACCACGCCCGATGCCCAGGCTGCCAATGCTGCCGCCAATCCGTAGAAGGTAAACACCACCGCTGACTGCGCCGGCGTGAAGCCCATATCGGTGATGTGACGCGACAGGAACGCCATCTCAAAGCCATCGCCCGCCATAAAAATAGCGATGGCGAGGAAGCCCCAGAACATCTTTTTCGGTAAGCCAAACCAGTAATCATTCGATTGCATCTCATTCATCCTCTGTTTGGAATTATTCAGGTAGCAACGCTCGCGCCTGCTGCTGTTGGGCATAGAGCGTGCGGAACAGCTGCAATCGCTGCTGCAGCACCTTGCCGCGCGCAGCATCGGGCTGATAGCGCGCCTGCACTGGCGGTTTAAGGCAAACTTCGCTCTCCACACCACCAGCGGCCAGCCACGCCAGACGCGCAGCTCCTAAAGCGCCGGACGCGCTGGCGGGATGCGTGACGATCGGCAGTTGCAGCACATCGGCGATCAACTGTGCCCACAG
Source organism: Enterobacter sp. Sphag1F (assembly GCF_014193275.1). Classification (NCBI taxonomy): domain Bacteria; kingdom Pseudomonadati; phylum Pseudomonadota; class Gammaproteobacteria; order Enterobacterales; family Enterobacteriaceae; genus Enterobacter; species Enterobacter sp. Sphag1F. The sequence continues at coordinate 912,041 of NZ_JACHZD010000001.1, forward strand.
CGTGCTGCGCGCCCCGCCGCCGGTCAGGCTGCACTGCTGAATCTGGCGCTGCGCATCGCCGAGCACCGCAAAACCGTCGGCCAGACCAAATGCCACGCCTTCAATCACCGCGTAGCCGAGTAGCGCGCGTGGCGTTTCATGGCGCAGATTGAAGAAGGAACCGGAGGCGTCAGGATCGTTGTGCGGTGTGCGTTCACCGGAGAGATAGGGCAGGAAAACCGGCGCATGCCGCCGCTGTTCTTCGCTGAGCTGTGCCATCTCTTCCATTAGTTGGCTTTCGGTCACTGATAGCAGATTGCACAACCAACGCAGGCAGCTGGCGGCACTGAGCATCACGCTCATCTGGTGCCAGCGTCCGGGCAAGGCGTGGCAGAAAGCGTGCACGCCCGATTGCGGATCGGCCAGCAAACGGTCGTTGACCACAAAAATCACGCCGGAGGTTCCCAGCGAGATAAAGGCATCGCCCGGATTGACCGCACCAACGCCGACTGCCGAAGCAGCATTGTCGCCAGCGCCACCCGCCACGCACACCGCGGCCGACAAGCCCCATTCACTTGCCAGATCGGCTTTTAATGTGGCGCTGACGGCGCTGCCTTCCACTAACTCCGGCATGTTGGCGCGCGTCAGTCCGGTGATGGCCAACAGTTCGTCGGACCAATCGCGCTTTGCTACGTCGAGCCACAGCGTGCCCGCCGCATCTGAAGGTTCACTGACAAAGCGTCCAGTCAAACGCCAGCGCAGATAATCTTTCGGCAGCAGCACTTTGTCGATGCGACGAAAAATCTCTGGCTCATGTTCTGCCACCCAGCGCAGTTTGGGTGCGGTGAAGCCAGGCATGATCATATTGCCGCTAACTTGCATCATCTCTGGATGTTGCCTGCTCAACGCTTCACACTGCGGCGCGCTGCGCGTGTCATTCCACAGAATGCACGGACGCAGCACCTCGCCCTGCGCATCCATCAGCACCGCGCCGTGCATTTGTCCCGACAAGCCAATGGCGCGAATCTCGCTCCACGCCTGTGCAGCCTGCTGGCGTAATCCAGCAAGCACTTCACCGCACGCTTGCCACCAGCGTTCCGGATCCTGCTCCGCCCAATGCGCATGCGGGCGCTGCACGTTGAGCGTGGCGTGATTCGAGGCGATGATCTCGCCCTGCGCATTGATGATCAGCGCTTTGAGCTCCGAGGTACCAATATCAATTCCCAGATACATGCTGCGCTCCTTACACCGCGGCCAGCGCGCGTTCTGGCTGTTTCAGCCACAGCTGCAGATCCGCCACGCTGCGCGTCACCAGCGCATGAAACGCCTTGTCCTGTGCCAGCTCGCCAAACAGCGCGCTATCGCTGAGGAAAGCGTTCAGTGCATCGGAGCGGCCAAACTGCTGGCGCAGCGCATCGGCTTGCAGCACGCCATCCTGATAGGTGTAAGGCAAATCATCACTGGCCCAGCGCTGAAGGAACAGGAAGAACAGCGCAGGCAGCACGGCGGTGGCCGCTGGTTCTGCGCCGCGTTGATAGCATTCGCGCAGAGTTGGCGTCACCATGCCGGGGATTTTCGATAAACCATCTGCACCTACACGCTGGTTGGTGTCTTTGATGTAGGGATTACTGAAGCGTGCCAGAACCACATCGCGGTACTCGGCTAAATCCAGCGGGCTCGGCGACAGCGATGGCATCACATCCTGCGTCACGTAGTCATACGCCAACTGATAGATCGTTGGCTGACGCGTGCTGTCATCGATGTAACTGAGGCCAATCAGCGTGCCTGCCCAGGCAATCGCCGCATGCGTGGCGTTGAGGATACGGATTTTCGCCTCTTCCCACGGCAATACCGATTCCACCAGTTCAACGCCGACCTTCTCCAGCGCCGGACGTCCGGCAATGAAGTCATCTTCAATCACCCATTGAATAAAGGATTCGGCCATCACCGCCGCGCCATCGTCTTTACCGGTGGCGGCCTTGACGCGCTCAGCCACATCCGGCGTCGGGCGCGGCGTAATGCGATCGACCATGGTATTGGGCGACGTGGTATTTTCGCGCACCCAATTCGCTAAGGCGTTATCGCCTTTGGCCGCAAGAAACGCGAGGAAGCCGTGACGGAAACGTTCGCCGTTGTGGCGCAGGTTATCGCAGTTGAGCAGCGTAACCGGCGCGCCACCGTTCGCCACGCGCTGAGTGAGGATGCGCGCCAGCGCGCCATAAATCGTGCGGATGTCGCCTTTCACATCGGCCTGCACATCCGGCTGGGTTAGGTCCAGTTCGAACTCCGGCGTCAAATAGTAACCGGCTTCAGTGACGGTAAAACCGATCACACGGGTTTCACTTTTCGCCCCCTGCTCAACCAGCGCGCTGATGTTGCTATCCCACGGCAGGATTTTACGAAGAGAAGTAATAGTTTCGTAGGCCCGTTCGCCGTCTGGCGTCACAGTTTCCAGCACATATTCGCCATCTTGCGCAGCGAGTTGCTGCAGCAATGGCGCGGCATCATTGCGGATATTGCCGAGAGCGATGCTCCAGCTATCATCGCCCTGCTCACGTAATTTATGCAGATACCACGCCTGATGAGCACGGTGGAAAGAGCCTGCGCCGATATGCATCCACACTGATTGATTGGTCATAGCTGCCTCAAAGTAAACATTTGCCACGATTAAGGGCATTTGCCCGATAACGCGTAGCATAGTGCGACCCCGCAGCCATGTTCTGCGAGCCAAATCACAATTAATACTTTTGCTCTTTTTTAGGGCTTTTGCTCAGTTAACACTTAACCAGCATCTCGCGTTAACATGGCGCACCGGTTTTGACGGAACAGCGCGATGAGCAGAGAAGAGAAAAAACAAGAACTGGCAGCACGTGCGGCCTGGATGTATTACGTGGCGGGCGTGACGCAGCAGGAGATTGCGCGCGCATTAGGATTGTCGCGTCAGGTGGCGCAGCGTTTGGTCTCCAGCGCGCGTGAAATGGGCATGGTCAGCGTTAAGATCGATCATCCCGTCACCCACTGTTTGCATCTGGCGCGCGAGGTTCAGGAGAAGTTTGGCCTGCAGCTGTGCCGCGTGGTGCCGTCCGCCAATCTTGATGATGGCGCTATTCAGCAGATGCTGGCAGTTGAAGGCGCGGCGGTGATGGCGCAATACATCAGCGAGGAGCAACCGCAGGTGTTTGGCATTGGTTCTGGTAAGACGCTGCGCTCGATGATCGATGTGCTTCCCTGGGTTGAGCGACCACAGCATCAATGCGTGTCGATGATTGGCGCGATTGCGCGGGACGACTCGGGTACGCGCTACGACGTGCCGCTGAAGATGGCGGAGAAGATGCAGGGCAAATATTTCTTCATTCCTGCGCCGCTGTATGCGGATACGCCCGAAGACAAAGAGATGTGGATTCAGCATCAGGTTTACCAACGCGTAACACAGCGCGCATTGCAGGCGGATGTCGCCTTCGTCGGCATTGGTGAAGTGCAACCCGGCTGCCCGCTGCATGCCGAAGGCTTTATCACCGATGCGCAAGTGGCTGCGCTCAACGCACGCGGCGTGGTCGGCGAAATGCTTGGGCACTTTTTCAATCAGCAAGGTGAACGCGTGTTGGGTGAAACCGATGAGCTGCTCACCAGCGTGTTGCTGGAGAGTAAGACGCAACGCCAGATTATTGGCTTTGCCGGCAGCGAACGTAAATATCCAGCGATCCGCGCCGCGCTGCAGGGCGGCTGGGTGTCAGGTCTGGTGACCGATGAGGATACAGCGCTGGAGTTGTTGCGGGAATAAAAGAGTGCGCATAAATGCGCACCTTAGGCCGTAGGGTCGCCATTTATGGCGACCTGGAACTACTTCAACGATCCCTTTAAAAACTGCTGCAAGCGTGGGCTTTTCGGGTTACCGAACAGCTCATCTGGTGAACCTTGTTCCTCAATCTTGCCCTGATGCAGGAAGATCACGTGATTAGAGACGTGACGAGCAAACTCCATCTCGTGCGTCACCACCACCATGGTTTTGCCCTCTTCCGCCAGCTTCTGCATGATGCGCAGCACTTCGCCGACCAGCTCCGGATCAAGCGCCGAAGTGGGTTCATCAAACAGCAACACTTCGGGCTCCATCGCCAACGCACGCGCAATTGACACGCGCTGCTGCTGACCACCTGAGAGATGCACCGGATATTTGGCACGCGCACGCGCATCAATGCCGACTTTATCCAGATACTTAATCGCCCGCTCACGCGCTTCCGCTTTGCTCAGCCCCAGCACCTGAATCGGTGCTTCGGTGACGTTATCCAGCACCGTCATGTGGCTCCACAGGTTGAAGTGCTGAAACACCATCGTCAGGCGCGTACGCAGCATACGCAGCTGCTCTTTGTTCGCGACTTTCAGTTGGCCATCGGTGTCGCGCACCAGATTGATCTGCTGGTTGTTGACCACAATGGTGCCTTCGCTCGGTTTCTCGAGGAAGTTAATGCAGCGTAGGAAGGTACTTTTCCCGGAACCGGACGAGCCAATAATGCTGATCACATCGCCGGCATTCGCCTGCAGCGATACGCCTTTCAGAACTTCATGTTCACCGTAACGTTTGTGCAGTTCGGTAACGCTTAATTTATTGTCAGCCATAGTGATACTCAATGCGATGAAGAAGGTTTTACGTGCGCCAGGAAGCGTTGTTCAGCTTTGCGGAACAAGCTAATCAGCCCGTAAGAGATAATCAGATACAGCACCGCCGCGATGCCAAACGCGGTAAACGGCTGATAGGTGGCCGAGTTGATATCGCGCGCGATTTTTAACAGATCCGGCACCGTCGCGGTAAATGCCAGCGCGGTGGAGTGCAGCATCAGGATCACTTCATTGCTGTACGCCGGCAGCGCAGTGCGCAGCGCCGAAGGCAGAATGATGCAGCGATACAATTTAAACGGCGAGAAGCCATAGGCGCGCGCCGCTTCGATTTCCCCGTGCGGCACCGAACGAATCGCACCGGCAAAGATTTCGGTGGTATAGGCGCAGGTATTCAACGTGAACGCCAGCAGCGTACAGTTAAGTCCACTGCGGAAGAAAGCGTTCAGCAGCTCAGTGCCTTTCACCACTTCCAGCGTGTACATGCCGGAGTAGAACACCAGCAGCTGCACATACAGCGGCGTGCCGCGAAACACGTAGGTGAACAGCCAAACAGGCGTGGAGATAAAGCGGTTAGAGGAGACGCGCGCAATCGCCAGCAGCACCGCGAGCGAACCGCCGATCACCACCGAGATGATCAATAACCACAGCGTAATCGCGATGCCGGTAAAACGGTAACCATCGGTCCAGAGCAGCTGTTTCCAATACTCCTGAATAATCTCAATCATAGCTCTGCCCTTTTCACACCCACCGTGTAGCGACGTTCAAGCCACCACAGCACGCCGTTCGACAGCGTGGTAAACACCAGATAAATCACACCCGCCACAATGGCGAAGTAGAACGGCTGCCAGGTACTTTTGCCAGCCAACTGCGTGGCTTTCACCACATCTTCCAGCCCCAGCAGTGAAACCAGCGCCGTGGCTTTGAGAATAACCTGCCAGTTGTTGCCGATGCCCGGCAGCGCAAAACGCATCATCGCCGGGAACAGAATGCGGCGGAAGGTTTGCGAGCCGGTGAAACCAAACGCGGTTGCCGCTTCGATCTGCCCTTTAGGCACCGCCAGAAATGCACCACGGAAGGTTTCGGTGAAGTAAGCGCCGTAAATAAAGCCGAGCGTGATGATACCGGCGACCATCGGATCGATATCAAACTGCGCCAGTCCCAGCGCATCGGTGAGAGTATTCAGCGCGATCTGCAGACCGTAGAAGATCAGCAGCATCAACACCAAATCAGGCACACCGCGGATTAAGGTGGTGTAGCCTTCAAACAGCATCGCCAGCGGGCGACTGCGGGAAAGTTTGGCGCCAGCGCCAATTAAGCCGAGCACCACCGCCAGCAACACGGAACTGAGTGCCAGCTCCAGCGTCACAAGGGTGCCCTTGAGGATTACTTCGGAATAGCCATACAACATGGGTTCAATCCTGTCGTGAGGGTAAATTACAAACGCTGCCCAACTGACGGACAGTCCTAACCAGGAAATTTGAATCGCAGGATGGATGGCGGCAAGCGTATGAAGCCGGGCAGTTTACATATGTAAGCGCCCGGAGTGAATACTTATGTGCAACCTTCCTGCATTTCACAGACCAGGATTAGGAAACAGGATAATTAATCGCCGTACACGTTGAAATCAAAGTACTTCTTGGCAATTTTGTCGTAAGTGCCGTCTTTACGCATCTCGTTAAAGGCTTTATCGATCGCCGCTTTCAGGTCTGCGTCATCTTTACGCAAGCCCATACCGGTACCCACGCCAAAGACTTTTTCATCTTTCACCGCTGGACCCGCAAACGCATATTTAGCGCCAACAGGCTGTTTCAGGAAGCCTTCGCTCGCCTGCACTTCGTCCTGGAACGCGGCATCAATACGACCGGCATTCAGATCCTGATACACCAGATCCTGGTTAGCGTAAGGCGTAACGGTGACACCTTTTGGCTGCCAGTACTCTTTTGCATAGGTTTCCTGGGTGGTGCCCTGCAGCAGACCGATATTTTTGCCTTTCAGCGATTCAATGGTCGGTTGCAGCGTAGAACCTTTCGGTGCCACTAAGCGCGCGTTGGCGGCGTACAGTTTTTCAGAGAAGTTAATCTCTTCCTGACGCTTTTCGGTGATTGAGAGAGAAGAGATGATGGCGTCGATCTTCTTCGCTTTCAGCGACGGGATCAGCGCATCGAAATCACTTTCCACATAAGTACATTTAGTCTTGATACGCTTACAAATTTCGTTCGCCAGATCGATATCAAAGCCAACCAGCTGACCTTGCGCGTTCTTGGATTCGAATGGCGGATAAGTCGGGTCAGTTCCGATGCGCAGCGACTGCGGTACAGCGGCGAAGACACTCGCGCTACTTACCATTGTCAGCATCAGAGAAAGAGCCAGAACTCGCTTTTTCATAGGTAACCCTCAAGTGAAGTGCTTATTGTTATGTGGTGCGTGATGTGTTGGTTTGCGCTGTAAGCTGTGCACGTTTCATGCCAGTTGTGCGAATTGGCTAAACGCTGCGCAAGCGCGCTAAATACTGCGCCGGTTAGCGGCGCAAGCACTTAGTTTGTGAGGGAAATATAACAGCGGTGTGAGGAAGAAAAAGCGACATTGTTAACTTTTGGTGCACAAGATGCACGAAGAGTGATCGCACACGCGAATTTGCACACGAGCAGTGCATTAATGCACCATTATGCGCCATTCCAGCGAGTGAAAAGATCTTCCGGCAGCTCAATATCGAACTGATCGAGCACGCGATTCACCGTTTGATCGACTAAATCGCCGATGGATTGCGGACGATGATAGAACGCCGGCACCGGCGGCATAATCAGCGCGCCCAACTCTGCTGCGGTGGTCATCATGCGCAGATGTCCCAGATGCAGCGGCGTTTCACGCACGCACAGCACTAGCTTACGCTGCTCTTTCAGTACCACGTCAGCGGCGCGGGTCAGCAAACTGTCGCTGTAGCTGTGCACAATGCCCGACAGCGTTTTCATTGAGCACGGCGCAATCGCCATGCCGAGAGTTTTGTAGGATCCGGATGAGATGCTGGCAGCGATGTCGCGCACGTCATGCACCACATCGGCCATCGCTTGCACCTCGCGCAGGCTGAAATCGGTCTCCAGCGCCAGCGTTTGCCGCGCGGCGGGGCTGATCACCAAATGGGTTTCCACTTCTGCCAGCGGTTGCAGCACTTGCAACATGCGTACGCCGTAGATCGCGCCGCTGGCGCCGGAAATGCCAATGATCAGTCGTTTCATAATTCAGCCTTGCAGGTTCAGATTGCGGCAATGATAGCGGCTCGCTGAGCAAAAATACAAAAACAAACAGGGCGGGATTGCGCCCGCCCTGCTTTTACTCTGCCACAACCTCCGGCTTAACCTTCGTTGTGCAGCTCCAGCCCTTCCACTTCGGTCTGACGCGCAATGGCTTTGGAATCGTCATTACGCAGCGACTGCAGATACTCAAGGTACTGTTGATCGACGTCTTTGGTGACGTAGATACCGTTAAATACCGAGCACTCGAAGTTGGCGATATCCGGGTTCTCTTCACGAACCGCTTCGATCAGATCGTTGAGATCCTGGAAAATCAGCGCATCGGCTTTGATCAGCTGGCAAATCTCATCCACTTCACGGCCGTGTGCAATCAGTTCAGTCGCGCTTGGCATGTCGATGCCGTACACGTTCGGGAAACGGATTTCCGGTGCCGCCGAGGCGAGATACACTTTTTTCGCGCCCGCTTCACGTGCCATCTCAATGATTTGCTCAGATGTGGTGCCGCGTACGATGGAGTCATCCACCAGCAACACGTTCTTATCACGGAACTCAGCACGGTTGGCGTTCAACTTACGGCGAACCGCGCTGCGACGCTGCTGCTGTCCTGGCATGATAAAGGTGCGGCCAACGTAGCGGTTTTTCACGAAGCCCTGACGATACGGCTTGTCGAGGATGCGTGCGATTTCCAGCGCGATATCGGTGGAGGTTTCCGGAATCGGAATCACCACGTCGATATCCAGATCTTCCCACTCGCGGGCAATTTTGTTGCCCAGCTTGGTGCCCATGCGCACGCGAGCGCTGTACACCGAGATTTTATCGAGGAACGAATCCGGACGGGCAAAATAGACGTACTCGAACAGGCATGGATTGGTTTTCGGGTTCTCAGCGCACTGACGCGTCGAGAGCTGGCCCTGCTCGGTGATGTACACCGCTTCGCCTGGTGCTACGTCACGAATGAACTCGAAGCCCAGCGTATCCAGCGCCACACTTTCTGACGCCACCATATATTCGGTGCGGCCGTCAGCAATAACGCGCTTGCCCAGCACCAGCGGACGAATACCGTTTGGATCGCGGAAGGCGACCATGCCGTGTCCGATAATCATTGAAACCACTGCGTAAGCGCCGCGCACCTGCTGATGCACCGCCGCCACCGCAGCAAAAATGTTGTCAGCTTCCAGCGGATAGTGCTGAAAACGGTCCAGCTCCTGCGCAAAGATATTCAGCAGGATTTCGGAATCTGAGGTGGTATTGACGTGACGGCGACCCGTTTCGAACAACTGTTTACGCAGTTCATGGGCGTTGGTCAGGTTGCCGTTATGCGCCAACGTGATGCCGTAAGGGGAGTTCACGTAAAAAGGCTGCGCTTCAGAGGCGCTGGAGCTGCCTGCTGTTGGGTAGCGCACATGGCCAATGCCGATGTTGCCCTGCAAACGCTGCATGTGGCGCGCTTCGAACACATCGCTGACCAGGCCGTTAGCCTTACGCAAACGGAAGCAGTTAATAGCATCGATGGTACAAATGCCGGCGGCATCCTGCCCGCGGTGCTGAAGCACCGTTAACGCGTCATAGATTGACTGGTTTACTGGCATAAAACCGGTGATACCAACAATACCGCACATATTGTCTTTTCCTCATTAGCCGCACGCCCGATGGTGTCACCGGGGTAAAAAACTCGACGTACTTTTCAGGTAATCGAAAAACCACCTGATGATGTAACTGAATTCGGGGATAAGTTGCGACTGTTGCCAGTCCGGACTTTTCGAAAAGCCGGTGAATGTATCGAGGAAGAACAGCATAGCAGATACGATCAGCACGCCACGCAACGCCCCGAAACAGACACCCAACACCCTGTCGGTTCCCGACAAGCCAGTTTTTTCAACCAGCGAGCCGATGACATAGTTGACGATGGCACCCACAATCAGGGTAGCAACGAATAACACCGCGATGGCGATGCCGTTGCGCACCAGTTCGTCGCTAAAACCGGTAAACCAGACTGCAAGGTAGGCGTAATAATGACTGGCGACAAAAAACGCGCATCCCCAGGTAACGAGAGATAAGGCTTCCCGGACAAACCCACGAATCAGGCTGACCAGAGCCGAAAAACCAACTACCGCAATAATGACGTAATCAATCCAGATCATGAACTCTTCCAGCCCAGTGCTATCGCACCCCTGCATCCAGTTCGGGGCGCATTCTAACAGAAAAAGAAAACGTTTGCGTAGGGTTTTCCGGTTCTGTTTCCGCAAAAAGGGCGATGAAAAAAACTTTCCTCGCCCTGTGTATTATCAGGGATTTAATCCCCTGATATTCAATGATTTTATCGCCGCGCTTCGCTACGAAAATTTTGTAAAGCCGCGCCTTTTACTGTTATCGGCGCGGCTTATCAGCGCTTTATCTGGCGCTATAGGGTTTCACCACACCACCAAGGCCGGAAATGCTTTGCAGCTCACTCAGCGAGCCTTGCAGCTTGGCTTTGTTCGCATCCGGACCGACATAAATACGGGTGATTTGTCCCTGCACCGGCGTCGACGGCACGGTGAAGGCGCGATAACCGGAAAGCCGCAGCTGTGCCACAATCTCGCTTACTTTCGCCGCATTCTTCAGCGCACCGAGCTGTACCACAAACGCCTGACCGGCGGGCGCTGCAGGTTCACTCTGCTTCGGCGTTTCCACCGGTTTTGGCTGTTCCACCGGCTTCGGCTGCTCAACAGGCTTCGGCTTCGGTTGCTCAACCGGTTTTGGCTTCGGCTGTTCAACCGGCTTCGGTTTCGGCTGCTCGACCGGTTTTGGCTTCGGCTGTTCAACCGGTTTCGGCTGCACTTGCTGATGCACAGGCGGCGGCGTTACCACGCTTGGCTCGCTATTCTGCGTTGGCTGCTCGCTGCCGTTGGTGGCGGTCTTACCGCCGTTCTGATTTTGTGCCGCGCCCGCCCCTTCCGGCGGCTGCGCCGGTAAGGGTTGCGTTACCGGCGGCACCATTTCGCTATCCTGCTGATCGTCCGGTTTTGGCACCAGCGGAATGGCGGCGAACTCTTCTTTATAGTGCTTCTTCTTACCGTCCAGCAGGCCGGGCAATACGATGACACCAATCGCCACCAGAATGACCGTACCGACTAAGCGATTTTGGAACTTACTTGCCACTTCCGTTCTCCGCTGCCATCGATTCCATAACCTGCGCTACGGTGTGGAAAGAGCCACACACCAGAATCACATCTTCGGGACGCGCCTGCTGACGCGCCGCTTGCCAGGCTGCATCAACATTGCTGTAAGCCACGCCGCCATCCAGATGAGCGAGGAGCTCATCGGCGGAGGCACCGCGCGGGCCGTCGAGCGGCGCGCAGTACCAGCGGTCAACCTGAGGCGCCAGCGCCGCCAAAGTCCCCGCGATATCTTTATCGTGCAACATACCGACCACCGCATGCACTTCACCGCTGTGCGGCTCTTCTGCCAGGCGTGAAGCCAGATAATAAGCGGCATGCGGATTGTGCGCCACATCGAGAATGACGCGCGGCGCTTCGCTGACGGTCTGGAAACGCCCCGGCAGAATCGCGAGCGGCAGATGCTGACGAATAATCGCTTCGCTCACCGTTAAGCCCGACGCACGCAGCGCGGTCAGCGCGGTGGCGGCATTGGGTAACGGCACCTGCGGTAGCGGTAAATCACGCAGTTCGCCGTGCGCATCCTGCAACGTCCAGCTGGCACCGGTTTGCTGCCACTGCCAGTCGCGATTGCGCTGCAGCAACACTGCACCCTTCTCTGCCGCGACGTCGGCGATGGTACCCGGCATATCGGCTTCACCGACTATCGCCGGTTTACCTGCACGGAACACGCCAGCCTTTTCCCGGCCGATACTTTCACGATCCGGGCCGAGCCAATCGGTGTGATCCAGCGCGATGCTGGTGATCACCGCCACATCGGCATCGACAATATTGGTGGCATCAAGACGTCCGCCCAGGCCGACTTCAAGGATCACCACGTCGAGATTCGCCGCGCGGAACAGATTGAAGGCCGACAAGGTGCCGAACTCAAAGTAGGTCAGTGAAATGTCACCGCGCCCGGCTTCAATCGCGGCAAAACTGGCGCTGTGCTGCGCTTCATCCAGTTCAGCGCCCTGCACACGTACGCGTTCGGTGTAACGCACCAGATGTGGCGAGCTGTAAACGCCCACGCGATAGCCCGCGGCCATCAACAGCGTTTCCAGTGTGCGACAGGTGGTGCCTTTGCCATTAGTACCGGCGACGGTGAAGACAAAAGGAGCGGGTTTAAGCAGGTCGAGGCGTTCTGCGACGCGTTGAATACGATCCAGACCCAGTTCAATGGCCTGCGAGTGCAGATGCTCAAGATAATGAAGCCACGTGGCCAAAGGCGACGTGGCTTGAGGAAGAGAATTATCCATGTGTCCCGTTAAAAATCAATACATTAAATAACTTAAGGTCGCGGGCCATGTCGGATGCAACCTTAAGTATTCAATGTAGACGGTGCATTGGAGGAAAGGACGTTAAGTGCCTTTCCGTTGCCTGTCAGGCTTCGTTGCTCTCCGGCTCAGCCACATTCGGCTGATCACCATCCAGCTGCGGCGCTGGCAGGTTCATCATTTTCGCCAGCAGGCTTGCCAGCTTAAAGCGCATTTCCGGACGACGGATGATCATGTCGATCGCGCCTTTCTCAATCAGGAACTCACTGCGCTGGAAGCCCGGCGGCAGTTTTTCACGCACGGTCTGCTCGATAACGCGTGGACCGGCAAAGCCGATCAGCGCTTTCGGTTCCGCCACGTTGAGATCGCCCAACATCGCGAAGCTGGCTGAAACGCCGCCCATGGTTGGATCGGTCAGCACGGAGATGTACGGCAAGCCGCGCTCCTGCATTTTCGCCAGTGCAGCACTGGTTTTCGCCATCTGCATCAGCGACTGCAGCGCTTCCTGCATACGAGCACCGCCTGACGCGGAGAAGCAGATCAGTGGGCAGTTGTCTTCCAACGCCTGCTCAACGCCACGCACAAAGCGCGCGCCAACCACTGAACCCATTGAGCCGCCCATAAAGGAGAACTCAAAGGCCACAGCAACAATCGGCATGCCGTGCAGCGTGCCTTTCATCGCCACCAGCGCGTCTTTCTCGCCGGTATCTTTCTGTGCGGCGACCAAACGGTCTTTATACTTCTTCGAGTCGCGGAACTTCAGCAGATCCTTCGGTTCCAGCTCGCTACCTAGCTCAACCAGCGAACCTTCATCCAGCATGCTATGCAGACGCTCACGGGCGTGCATGCGCATGTGATGGTCGCACTTCGGGCAGACCTCGAGGTTACGCTCCAGCTCGGCGCGGTACAGCACCTGTCCACAGCTATCGCACTTGGTCCACACCCCTTCCGGGATGCTGGCTTTGCGCGTTGGCGTGGCAGTGCTTTTATTCAGTATGCGTTCAATCCAGCTCATTGATGACCTTTCTATTTAATGCTGACCTGGTCCAGTCTTCTCATTGCTGCTGAAATCACCTTCAGCAGGCCGTAAATGTCGCTCATTAAACCACAACCCGTTCACGCTGTGGATAAAAATCTGGTTACGAGCTTACTGTGACTTCTGCTGACGGCGGTGACGCCACACTTCAATTACGCCTGGCAGTATGGAAACCACGATGATGCCGACGATCAGCAGCTTCAGGTTCTCCTGCACAATCGGCAGGTCGCCAAACAGGTAACCGGCGTAAGAGAACAGCAGCACCCACAGCAGTGCGCCCGTAACATTGTAGAGCGCGAAGTGGCGATAAGACATGTGTCCCATCCCTGCCACAAAGGGGGCAAAGGTTCGCACGATTGGTACAAAGCGCGCAAGTATAATGGTTTTGCCACCGTGGCGATCGTAGAACGCGTGGGTTTTATCCAGGTAACTGCGACGGAAAATTTTCGAGTTCGGGTTACTGAACAGCTTCTCACCGAACAGACGCCCAATAGTGTAGTTCACCGCATCACCGAGGATGGCGGCGATCACCAACAGCGTCACCATCAGATGCACGTTGAGATCGTTACCCGGCAGCGCCGCCAGCGCACCGGCAACAAACAGCAGGGAATCGCCTGGCAGGAACGGTGTAACCACTAAACCGGTTTCACAGAACAGAATCAGGAACAGAATGGCGTAAATCCAGATGCCGTACTGCGCCACCAGCTCGGCCAAATGCACATCAATATGCAGAATAAAATCGACTAAAAAGTGGATGAACTCCATATAACCACAACTCCCCAAAAATCCATCAATTAACGGTTAATCCGCGAGGAACAAGGGTCCCAACGCAGGCTGAGGTAATGCAAAGTGGGATGGATAATCCACCGCCACCAGATAAAGCCCCTCGGCTTTGGCGGTCGCCGCCGCCAGCTTACGATCTTTGGCCGCCAGCAGCGTCGCCATCCACTCTTCCGGCTGATTACCGGTGCCGATTTCCATCAGGCTGCCAACAATGTTACGCACCATGTGATGCACAAAAGCATTGGCTTTGATATCCACCACCACATACGGTCCATGACGCGTGACGTTAAGATGCATCACATTGCGCCACGGCGTGCGTGACTGGCACTGCACCGCGCGGAATGAGGTGAAGTCATTCTCGCCAATCAGCGCCTGCCCGGCGCGCTGCATCTTCTCCGCATCCAGCGGATGGTAATAATGGGTAATGCCATTGCCCAGAATCGCCGGACGCAGTCGATGGTTGTAAATCACGTAGCGATAGCGGCGTGCCGTCGCGCTAAAACGCGCATGGAACTCCTCCGGCACCGCTTTCACCCAACGCACCGCGATGTCATCGGGCAGATTGGCGTTCACGCCCAACGTCCAGGCCGCGTCAGCACGCGGCGAAGTGGTTTCGAAATGCACCACTTGTCCGGTACCGTGCACGCCAGCATCGGTGCGGCCCGCGCAGAACACCACCACCGGATGATCGGCCACTTTCGACAGCGCTTTTTCCAGCTTTTCCTGCACGCTGCGCACTTCATTTTGCCGCTGCCAGCCGTAATAACGGCTGCCATCGTATTCAATACCCAACGCCAGCTTAAGCGTCTTACCTTCAGGCAACATTAATAGAAATACTCCTGCACCAGTTTTTCAGCAGTTTTTACCGCCATCAGTGCACCGCCGAAACGGATGTTGTCTGCCACAGACCAGAACTGTAGCAGCTCTGGGATGCCGTAATCATTGCGCACGCAGCCAATGCTCAGCACGTCGCTGCCAGATGCATCACCCACCTGCGTTGGGTAATCGCTCTCTTCGCTCAGGTTGATATCCCCGGAGCGGCCCAGTTCATCGCGCGCTTCTTCTGCAGAAAGCGGGCGCAGATTCTCCACGTGCACGATCTGCGCATTGCCGTAGAACACTGGCGCCTGCACGCTGCTTACCGCAATCGGCAAACCTTCGTCCTGCAGCACTTTACGCACCTGCTCAACCACGCGGCGCTCACTCTCGACGCTGCCATTGCTGTCAGCCAGCAGCGGCAAAATGTTGAACGCCAGCTGGCGGCCAAAGTAGTGCTGCTCCGCAGGTACGCCATTCAACAAACGCGCACTTTCACCGGCCAAACCATCAACCGCCGCTTTGCCGTGACTGGAAGCCGCAATCAGGTTGGTAACCTGTAAACGGCTCAGACCCGCGAGATCCACCAGCGGTTTGATTGCACACAGCAGCTGGCTCACCAGGCTGTCGGCAACAGTAATGATGTTGCGATTGCGGTAATCCGCCAGCACTTGTGGATTCACATCAGGCACCACCAGCGGCACATCCGGTTCGAGCGCGAACAGATCGCTGCTATCGATCACCAGACAACCCTGGCTGGCGGCTTCTTCGGCATAGCGCGCCGAGGCTTCACGACCTGCAGTGAAGAACGCCAGCTGCACTTGTGTCCAGTCAAATTCGGCCACGTCCTGCACCAGCACGGTACGTCCCTCAAAACGTTTGTTCTCACCGGCACCGTTTTCACTCGCCAGCAGATACAACTCACCAACCGGGAACTGGCGTTCAGCCAGCAGTTCCAGTACAGCGTTCCCTACTGCGCCTGTTGCGCCCAAAAGCGCGATATTCCAGCCGTCAGACATGTTGGTTACTCCAGAGATTGACACAAAAACAGAAGGCGATGAAAACATCGCCCGAGATTTAGGAATTATCCCCCGCAATATTGCAGGTGATTGAAATTTCTTTACAAACTGGCGCGGAAGCCAAGTTGATTGAGCATCGCCGCCGTCTCCGCATCATCGCAATGCACCTGCAGCGATGACCATTCACGACGCTCTTCATATTGCTTGCGCAGGCGATCAAACTCGCCTGGCTTTGCCGCCACTTTACGCAGTGGCGCATCGTCGCGGCGCACATCATACACCAGATGCACTAAGCGTTTTAGCGTTGGCTGATCGAGCTTGCCGCGCAGGGTGATAGAACCAAATTCCGGTGCCGGCAGCAGGCTTTCCAGCGCCACCTGCTGCGGCTGGCCGATAAAGTCGCACCAGGCTTCAAACACTTGCGTGGTGCCGCGCGCTTTACCTTCCAGCGTGTAACCGGCGATATGCGCGGTGGCGATATCGACTTTATCCAGCAGATCAAGCGACAGATCCGGTTCCGGCTCCCACACATCCAGCACCACGCTGAGATCGTGGCGCATTTTCAGCACTTCCAGCAGCGCTGCGTTATCCACCACCGGACCGCGGCAGGCGTTGATCAAAATGGTGTTGGGTTTAAGCGCCATCAGCAACGCCGCATCGGCCAGATGCCAGCTTTTATACGGGCCATCTTTGAACAGCGGCGTGTGGAAGGTTAGGATGTCGGCCTGCGCCACCAGATCATCCAGCGAATGGAAAGTTTCCTGATCGCCACGATCGGCGCGTGGCGGATCGCACAGCAGCGTTTTCACGCCCCAGGCTTGCAGACGCTTCTGCAGGCGGCCGCCAACATTACCCACGCCAACAATGCCCACCGTACGATCGCGCAGTTCAAAACCATCGCGCTCCGCCAGCAGCAGCAGCGAGGAGAACACATACTCCACCACCGCAATGGCGTTACAGCCTGGCGCCGCAGAGAAGCTGACGCCTGCCGCCGCCAGCGATGCATCATCAATATGATCGGTGCCCGCCGTCGCGGTGCCGACAAACTTCACCGGCGTACCGGCCAGCAGCGCCGCATTCACTTTGGTGACGGAACGCACCATCAGGCCATCGGCATCTTGCAACTCGGCTTCCGGCAACGGACGTCCCGGCACCGCCACAACATCGCCGGTGCGGCTGAACAGTTCACGGGCATAAGGCATATTTTCATCGACGAGAATTTTCACTGCGGCGGTCCTGTCTGCTGAGAATTTAAAGGCGCGTATTTTGCCATAAAGCCGGGGATTAACCTAACCGACTGCGATAGCGATCGGGGGTGGTACCGGCCTGCTGCTGGAACATCACAATCAGCGCCGAGGCGGAACTGTAGCCCAGCTCATGGGCGATGCCCTGCACGCTGCAGCCCTGCTCCAGCAGCGCGATAGCGCGCAGAAAGCGTAAACGCTGCCGCCACTCGCTGAACGACATATTCAACTGCTGCTGACAGCGTCGCGCTAGCGTACGCTCGGTGGTGAACACGCGCTTCGCCCATTGTGCCAGCGTGGTGTTATCGCCGGGATGCGCTTCAAGCGCACGCAGAATCGGCGCGAGGAATTTGTCATCCGACATCGGTAAATAGCTGTTGTGCACCGGCGCCAGACGTAGGCGATCGATCAATACTTCACACATGCGCCAGTCGGCTTGCGTTTGCGGCTGCTCCAGTTCACGGCGGGCAAAATCATTCATGATGGCGTGCCCAATGGCATCGACATGCAATAAGCAGGCTTTATCCGGCAGGCCCGCGCAGAGATCGGCGGCAAGGTTAAAGGTGCGAAAACGCGCATCGTTGTGGTTGTAGCTGCTGTGACGATGACCGGCCGGGATCCAGATCGGAATATCGGCAGGCGTCAGCAGACGTTCGCCCTCGACTTCCATCTCCAGTACGTGGCTGGTGACAAAAATCACCTGGCCCCAATCATGCGCATGCGTGAGGTATTCGGTTTTGGCGTTGACCTCGTCGTAACGCATGAAGAAGCGCAGCAAGGGCGCATCAATCGGCGGCTGGTATTCGACTTGTAGATTCATTCTGTCCGGTCACTAACAAATATTGTCCGATTTTAACTATCTACTTTAAACCGGTCAAACGTAAACTATTCGCGATTATCTGAGGAGCTGTATCATGAATTTACTGTTTCCGCTGATCGCGGTGCTGATCTGGTCGATCAACACTATCGTCAGCAAACTCTCAGCGGGAAGTATCGATCCTGCGGCGATCTCCTTCTATCGCTGGCTGCTAGCGCTGGTGGTGCTGGCACCATTTTGCCTGCCGGGCGTGTGGCGCCATCGTCACACCATCAAAGCCAATGGCTGGCGATTGCTGATCCTCGGCCTGCTCGGCATGGTGCTGTATCAAAGCCTCGCCTATTACGCAGCGCACAGCGTTTCTGCGGTGATGATGGGGATACTCGGCGCGACCATTCCGCTGCTGACCATTCTGCTTAGCCTTGTTGTGCTGCGCCTTGCGCCGACGCGCGGCATTTTGATTGGCGGCTTACTTTCTTTCGCCGGTTTGGTGTGGCTGGTGAGCGAAGGCAATCCGGCACAGTTGCTGAATCAACGGCTTGGCAATGGTGAATTGATGATGCTGGCAGCGTCCACTTCCTACGCCTTGTACGGCGTGCTGACCAAACGCTGGGCGATTCCGCTGCCAACCTGGCAAAGCCTGTATGTGCAGATTTTCTTTGGCGTGCTGCTGTTGCTGCCTGGCTTCCTGCATGCGCCGGATGTCACGCTCAATATGCACAATCTGCCGCTGGTGCTGTATGCCGGACTGTTTGCGTCGATCATCGCACCGTTCCTGTGGATCCTTGGCGTGCAGCGTCTGGGTGCCAGCACCACCAGCATTTTTATGAATTTCGTACCGGCATTTACGGCCATTATTGCCGTGATGTTCCTGCATGAGCAGCTGCATGGCTATCACTGGATTGGCGGCGGCATGACGTTAGTCGGCGTGATTCTGGCGCAACGCCTGAAAACCCCGCTGCGTAAGCCGCGTAGCGCAACCCTTGCCGATCCCGCCGCCTGATTTTATTATCCGGAAAGGCCGCAGCCCCCGTGGATTTCCTGGGGGCTTTTGCTATCATGTGGCCTCTTTTTTCCGGCGCACCCGGATCTGACCCGTTTTCAAGGATTCCGCCATGCAACCTCTCAGCGGTCCCGGTGTGCCCGCGGGCGATCGTTCCCCTTTATCTCAGGCCACTGGCCCGACGCGTCCTGGCGGTCCAGCCGGTGAGCAGCCGCTCTCTCCTGCCCAGCGCACCACGCTGGAACGCCTGATTGTGCGCATCATGTCTTTGAGTACGCTGAAAGCGCCGGAACTCTGGGCTGGCGTGCGGCATGAAGTTGGGGTGAAGAGTGAAGCGGAGCTGCAATCGCGCCACTTCCCGGCGGCGGAACAGCATCTCAATGGTCGCTTGACGCAAGTGCAAAACAGCCTCGCTACGCGCCAGCTGTTGCAGCAACTGCTGGAGAAATTGCCGCAGGGCAATAATCGCCAGGCGGTGAGCGAATTTATTCGTCAGCAGTTTAACCAAACGGTATTGAGCGCGTTGTCGCAGGATCAGCTGCGTCAGGTGCTGACCATGTTGCAAAACGGCCAGATGGCGATCCCGCAGCCTCAGCAAACGCGCGTGTCCGATCGCAGCTTGCTGCCGGCAGAGCAGCAATCGCTAAATCAGCAGGTTACGCGTCTTGCGGCGAAAACCGGTGAATCGCCGGTGAAACTGCTGGCCGATACGCTGAAGCTGGTACATCTGAAAAGTGGCGATCCAATTCCATCACGCCACTTCCCGCTGCTGACGCAATATTTGCAGGTGCGTCAGACGCTGGCTCAGCACAGTGCGCCAACCTTGCAGATGCTGGAAACTTCGCTGCGCCAGCCGTTAACCCACGATGAGCAGCGACTGCTGGAAGATTACAGCCAGCAACGTTTCCAGGCGCTGCCGACCACCGTGCTGACGCCAGCGCAGACGCAGGATCTGCTGAATCTGCTGTTTAGCCGCCGCGCCGAGAAACTGCACGAACAGCCGCTGGCCGATAGCCAAATTCGTCCGCAGCCAATCTGGTCGCCGTTTATCCAGATGCTGCCGCAGCCGCTGGCCCAGCGCCCGGCACTCACGCTGATTGCCGGTATTTTCCTGTTTATCTTCCTGCTGTGGCTGTTTATCTAGCAGCCGCAGTTGGCAGCGGGCGTGGCGTGCGGCCATTCACCCGCTGCCGCGCCCCACGCCATTGGATGGCCATCGCGTTTCCAGAAATCCAGCCCGCCAATTAACTCCTTGACCTGAAAACCCAGCGACGCCAGCTTGAGCGCAGCTTTGGTTGAACCGTTACAACCGATGCCGTCGCAATAGGTGATGTAAACTTTGCTGCGATCGAGATGCGCAGTGGATTCCGCATTCATGGTGCGATGCGGAAAAGAGAGAGCTCCGCAAATATGGCCGGCCTGATACACCTCGTCAGAGCGCGCATCGATCACCACGACTGCCTTGATGCCCTGCGCCAGATCCTCCGCTAAATCCCACGCATCGGTGTAGTACGCCAGTTTATGTTGCAGATACGCCACGCTTTCACTGGCGCTGGCTGGAGCAATTTTTAAGACCGCTGACATCGCATTCTCCTGTTGTGATTTCCCCTCAGTTTACGGCAAAGTGGTCTGCATATTGATACCACTTCCAGCAGAGCGATAAGACCATTGTGACCACATCATTTCTCGCGCTGTTTAGCCATCAAACTCAGGGCGGTTTACGTGAGCGATTGTGCAATACCTTGCGTCAGGCCATCGCCAATGGGCATCTGCGGCATGAGCAGAAGTTGCCGTCCAGCCGCCAGTTAGCCAGCGATTTATCGCTGTCGCGCGTCACGGTGGAGGCGGCTTACGCACAGTTAGAGAGCGAAGGTTATCTGCAGCGTCACGCTGGACGCGGGACGTTTGTGTCGATTCGCATGGCGTCGCCTACCCAGAAAACCCGCATCGAGCGCTCGCCACACTTTTCCCGGCGCGGCCAGCAGGTTTTGGCAACCGGCGGCTGTCAGGATCCGCCCTTTCCTCACGCCTTTGCCGCCGGGTCACCCGAGTTACGCGCCTTCCCGCACGCGCAGTGGCGTCGCATCAGCAATCAGGTTCAGCGCTCGCTGGGCAGCAAAGTGATGGGTTACGGCGATCCGCTTGGATTGCCATCGCTGCGCCAAGCGGTGGCGGATTATCTGGCGCTGTCGCGCGGCGTACGCTGCACGGCGGAGCAAGTGGTGATCCTCACCAGCTCGCAGCAGGCGCTGCAGTTGCTGGCGCTGATGTTCCTCGATGCGGGTGACGAAGTGTGGCTGGAAGAGCCGGGTTATCCCGGCGCACGTAATGCGTTTCTTGCCGCCGGAGCGCGCTGTCGCGCCATGCCGCTGGATGCTGAAGGTGCAGTGCCGCTGAGCGGCAGCGCGAAACTGGTTTATCTGACACCGGCACATCACTATCCCACCGGCACAGCGATGAGCCTGGCGCGGCGCTTGCAGTGGCTGGCGTGGGCGCAACAGCAGGATAGCTGGTTGATTGAGGACGATTACGACAGCGAATTTCAATACGAGGATCGCCCCGCTCCGGCGCTGCAAGGATTAGCAGCGGATGGTCGGGTGATTTGCCTTGGTACCTTTTCCAAAACGCTGTTCCCGTCGCTGCGCCTGGCGTGGATGGTGGTGCCGCCACAACTGGTGGAGCCGTTGGGCCGCGCGCGCAGCGTGATGGATGGTCACAGCGCGTTGCTGCCGCAGGCGATTAGCGCGGAGTTTCTGCAGCAAGGCCATTTCGCCAGCCATTTGCGCCTGATGCGTCAACTCTATCGCAGCCGACGTGACTGCTTGCTGGCGCAAATTGAAACGCGCTTACAACCGTGGCTCAAACCGCTGCCAGCGACCGGCGGCTTACAGTTGACGGTACAGCTGTTGCAAGGAGATGAAGCGCGACTCACTCAACAAGCCTGCGAAGTCGGATTGCTGCTGCCGCGCCTGTCGCAGCTTTATGCCGGTGAAGTGCAGCAAGCGGGCTGGCTGCTAGGCTTTGCCGCGCTGACGCCCGGTGAGATTGTCAGCGCCTGCGATAAGCTGGTTACGCTGTTGTCGCACTCCGCGCAAACGTCCAGGTGACCAGAATGCCCAGCGCCGCACAGCAGGCACCCGCGACATAGACCGATCCGTAACCCAACGCCGTCGCCAGCAAGCCGGTCAACGGACCGCTGGCACCGTAGGCGATATCCTGAAACGCCGAGAAACCGCCGAGCGCGGTGCCGCGAATCTGCGGCGATACGCGCTTGATTACTTCGACGCCCAGCGCCGGGAAGATCAGCGAGCAGCCGCAGCCGGTCAGGGCCGCGCCAATCAGCGCCATCCAGCCGGAACTGGCGAACGCCAGCAGCAGCAGACCGGCGGTTTCCACCAGCAAAGAGACCATCGCCACTTTTACGCCACCGTGTCGATCCGGCAAGCCGCCAAAGAACACTCGCACCAGCACAAACGCACAGCCAAAAGCGGTCAACGCGAAACCGGCATTGCCCCAGTTTTCCGCAGCAAAATAGAGTGACGTAAAGGTGCCGATTACCGCAAAGCCGGTGCCCTGCAGCGCCAGCGCCAATCCCGGCTGAAAGATAATCTTCACTACGCTGAACAGCGATGGCCGCTCGCCACCCGCGACCGGCACTTTACCAATCCAGCTGTTGATCCCCAGCGCCAACAACGGCAGAACCAGCGCGACAGCGCCCAACGCAGCAAAGCCGCCGTACTGATTAATCAGCAAGCCGAGCGGTGCGCCAGCCGCCAGCGATCCGTAAATCGCCATACCGTTCCACGACATTACTAATCCGGAACGTTTGCTGCCCACCAATCCCATGCCCCAGGTCAGATTGCCGGTCAGCAGCAGGCTTTCGCCGAATCCCAGCATCAAGCGCCCTATCGCCAGCAAACCAAACTTCGTCCACGGAGAAACCGGTAACAACGCCGCCGCCAGATACGCCACGCCCACCAGCGCGATGGCCAGCATGCCGTGCTGCGTGGTGAGTTTCGCACCGTGCTGATCGGCACGACGTCCGGCAAAGCTGCGCGTTAACAGCGTGGCAAAGAACTGAATCCCGACTGCCACGCCAACCATCAGGTTACTCATGCCAAGTTCATGATGGACATACAGCGGGATCACCGGCAGCGCGAGGCCGGCGGTCAGATAGGTGAGGAACACCGCAAATGAGGTGCAGGCCAGCGGCATAACGGATTGCGTCTGCGCGTCAGCAGTCGTGGTCATGATGGGTCGAACTCCTTGTAATAACCAGACACGCGCTTGCTGCCAAAACAGAAACGGGATATTTGGTTCACGTTAGTGTGAAGTGATAATTTTATTTCGGATGGAGTGAGAGTGTAGGCAAGCAGAAGGTGGATTGTCAAAAACAACAAGGGCCGGATAACCGGCCCTTGAGATACTGCTGGCATAATTAGGTCGCCATGAATGGCGACCCTACGGGATTATGATGGCAATTTACGCATAGTCAGCGTGGCGTTAGTTCCGCCAAAACCGAAGCTGTTCGACATCACGGTGGTCAGCGCTTTTTCAGTTGGCTTGGTCACGATGTTCAGACCTTTACCCGCTTCATCCAGCTCTTCCACGTTGATGCTTGGCGCGATGAAACCGTGCTCCAACATCAGCAAGGTGTAGATCGCTTCCTGCACGCCCGCCGCACCCAGTGAGTGACCGGTCATGGCTTTGGTAGCAGACAGTGATGGGCAGTTATCGCCGAACACTTCGCGAATCGCACCCAGCTCTTTCACATCACCAACCGGCGTAGAAGTGCCGTGGGTGTTGAGGTAATCGATTGGGGTATCGAGACCTTGCATCGCCATCTTCATGCAGCGCACTGCGCCTTCGCCTGAAGGAGCCACCATATCTGCGCCATCTGAAGTTGCGCCGTAGCCAACGATCTCAGCGTAGATGTGTGCGCCGCGAGCCAGAGCGTGTTCCAGCTCTTCAACCACCACCATACCGCCGCCGCCAGCGATGACGAAACCGTCACGGTTGGCATCGTAAGTACGTGAGGCTTTTTCTGGGGTTTCGTTGTACTTGGTCGACAGTGCGCCCATCGCATCGAACTCACAGGCCATTTCCCAGCTCAGCTCTTCGCCGCCGCCAGCAAAAACGATGTCCTGTTTACCCAGCTGAATCTGCTCAACCGCGTTACCGATGCAGTGTGCAGAAGTGGCACAGGCTGAACTGATTGAGTAGTTCACGCCGTGAATTTTGAACGGGGTTGCCAGGCAAGCAGAAACACCTGAACCCATCGCTTTGGTCACCACATAAGGACCGACCGCTTTCAGGCCGCGTGGGCTACGCATCGCGTCAGCACCAAATACCTGATAACGCGGAGAACCGCCGCCAGAACCAGCAATCAAACCGACACGTGGATTCTGCTGATACTGCTCTTCAGTCAGGCCAGAATCTTTGATCGCTTCGGCCATGGAAAGGTAAGCATAAATAGAGGCATCACTCATAAAACGCACGATTTTGCGATCGATGAGCCCGTTGGTATCCAGTTTGACGTTGCCCCATACGTGGCTGCGCATACCGGCATCTCTCATCTCTTCAGAGAAAGTAATACCGGAACGGCCTTCACGCAGAGAAGCCAGCACTTCTTGCTGGTTATTACCAATGCTGGAAACAATACCCAGGCCAGTAATCACTGCACGTTTCATTCAATAATCCTCGTTCCACATATTTGGATGACGTGCACTCTAGCGTACAGTTGTAAGCCGAACAAGTCCGATCAGCCATTTCCCTTTGTAAATTTGCGTCATGTGACGTCTATCGCTAAACTCGCGCCACTGCCTGAAATATGAGCCTTTCCCGTGAAATTAACCCCGGTTGAACACGCCCAAATAAACTGGAATGAACAGGGTACACCTGTGTCCCGAGCGTTCGGCGACGTCTATTTCTCCAACGATAATGGACTGGAGGAAACGCGCTACGTGTTCCTCGATGGCAACCACATTCCACACCGTTTTGCCGCACATGCGCGCGATTTATTTATTGTCGCCGAGAGCGGTTTTGGGACTGGTCTGAACTTTCTCACCCTGTGGCAAGCCTTCGATCGCTTCCGTAATGAGCAACCCAACGCCACTTTGCAGCGTCTGCACTTTATCAGCTGCGAGAAATTTCCGCTGACGCACGCTGATCTTGCTGCCGCACATGCCCATTGGCCGGAGCTGCAGCCGTGGGCCGAACAGCTGCAACAGCAGTGGCCGCAGGCGTTGCCGGGTTGTCAGCGCCTGCTGTTTAACGGCGGCGAAGTCACGCTGGATCTCTGGCTTGGTGATATTAACGCGCTAATTCACACCTTTGATGACAGTCTTAATCGTCAGGTGGATGCATGGTTCCTTGATGGCTTCGCACCGGCGAAAAATCCGGAGATGTGGACGCCAGAGCTGTTTGCCGCGATGGCGCGCCTCGCCCGTCCGGGCGGCACGCTGGCGACCTTCACCGCGTCGGGTTTTGTGCGTCGCGGGTTGCAGGACGCCGGTTTCAGCATGCAGAAGCGCAAAGGCTTTGGTCACAAGCGTGAAATGCTGGTCGGCGTAATGGAACAGGCTGCTGAATTGCCGCACAGCCAGCCGTGGTATGCGCGCCCGCCGGCCAGCAGCCAGGATGTGGCGCTGATCGGCGGCGGCGTCGCCAGTGCAGTATTGGCGCTGGCGCTGTTGCGACGCGGTTGGCGCGTGACACTCTATTGCGCGGATGATGCGCCCGCGCTGGGCGCATCCGGTAATCGTCAGGGAGCACTCTATCCGCTGCTGAACCAGCACGATCCCGCGCTGGCCACCTTCTTCCCGGCGGCTTTTGGTTTTGCCCGACGTCTGTACGATCGGCTGCCAGTGGAGTTTGAGCATGACTGGAGCGGCGTGTTGCAGCTGGGCTGGGATCAAAAAAGCGCGGAGAAAATCGCGCAGATGCTCAACATGGAACTGCCGCATGACATCGCGTATGCCGTTAATAAAGAAGAAGCGCAACAGCTGGCGGGCGTCGAACTCGGCGTCGGTGGGATTTTCTATCCGCAAGGCGGCTGGCTGTCGCCTTCTCAGCTAACCAGCAATCTGCTGGAATACGCGCAATCGCTGGGATTACGCCTTCACTGGCTGCATCGCGTCACGCAGTTAACGCACGATGAAGATAGCTGGACGCTGCACTTTAGCCAGCAGCCGCCAGTGCATCATCCCCAAGTGGTGCTGGCGAATGGTCACGCGTTGCTGGAACTCGAGCAAAGCAAAATGCTGCCGGTCTACGCGGTGGCGGGACAGGTGAGCCACGCGCCGACCAATCCGTCATTAGGCGCGCTGCGTACCGTGCTGTGCTACGACGGCTATCTCACGCCAGTTAGCCCGAATTTCGCCACCCATTGCATCGGCGCCAGCTATCATCGCGGCGATACCGCGACGGATTTCCGTGCTGACGATCAGCAGGAGAATCGCCAGCGGCTGATCAACTGTCTGCCGGAAAGTCAATGGCCGCAACAGGTTGATGTGTCAGATAACCAGGCGCGCAACGGCGTGCGCTGCGCCACGCGCGATCATCTGCCGATGAGCGGTAGCACGCCAGATTATGACGCCACCCTGGCGCAGTATGCCGATCTGCCAGAACAGCGCGCGAACGCTGCAAATGTAGCTGATGCGCCGGTGCATAACGGTTTGTTTGTGTTGGGAGCATTAGGTTCGCGTGGCTTGTGCAGCGCACCGCTGGCGGCCGAAGTGCTGGCAGCGCAGATGAGCGGCGAACCGCAGCCGCTGGATGCTGCCACGCTGGCGGCGATGAATCCAAATCGCTACTGGGTACGAAAACTGCTGAAGGGTAAAAAAGCGGGTCGATAATCTGCGGGGCGAGCGATCGCCCCGAGACGTTAAGCGGTTTGACGTGCCTGCAGGAACAGATTGTCCCACATGCCGGTGACCAGCGCCTGATCGCGTGGCGACAGTTCACCGGCAGCAATGGCTTTTTGCAGGCTGTTGGTAACGTGAGTTTGCAGCGCTTCCGGCGTGTGTTCACCGCTCAGCTCAATCTCCGCCACTGCCAGGGTCAGATGACCACGCAGATAGCCGCCCGCAAACAACTCGTCATCGCTGGCGTGATCGACCATATCGTCAATCAGGGCCAGAATTCGGGTTTCAAATTCTACGATCATCTCTTCCTCTCTTCTTATAACCTTCGCGGATTACAGATCTTCCGGCCAGGGGAATTGTGCCGCCGTCAGTGCCGGCGTGCCGTAATAATTCGTCAGTGCATCAATGAAACGGGCCGGTCGCAGCGGAATGCCCTGCTCCAGATACGTCATCACTTGCGCATGAACCTTGCGCTGAAACGCGATGCGATCTGGCTCACAATCACCTTCGAGATTGTCACAACTGACGTTGAAGGGAAAGCCCGCCGCCACGCAGAACAACCACTCCAGCGCCTGCGGTTTCACCTCAACCGATTCGAACTGGCTCTGCGTTTGCGCATCGCGTCCATCAGGGCAATACCAATAACCAAAATCCACCAGCTTGCGGCGCGCTTCACCGGCAATGCACCAGTGGGAAATTTCATGCAGTCCGCTGGCGTAGTAGCCGTGTGCGAACACCACGCGATTCCACGGTGAGGTTTCATCCGCTGGAAGATAAATAGGTTCGTCGTCGCCTTTAATTAGACGGGTCTGAAAATCGTCAACGAAGCAGCCATCAAAGATGGCAATCAGCTGATCGTAATGGTGTGTTGTACTCATAATTTTTAATCTTTAAAAAAAACCGGCGCCATTGTCGCATTGGCAGCCGGTCTTGACGAGTGTTGGATTACAGCGTGGCCAGCCAGGCCATCAATTCTCCGCCGTGACTGTCCCATAACAATTTGGCGCTCATTACCGCAGAAACGATCACCACCATGGGGCGAATCAGTTTCTGACCGCGGCTCAACACCAGCCTGGCGCCGAGACGCGCGCCGATAACCGCGCCGAGCAGCATAATCGCGCCGGTGCCCCACACCACTTTGCCGCCGAACATAAAGAACAGCAGACTGCCAAAATTCGAGGTGAAATTTAGGATTTTGGCGTGGGCGGTGGCTTTTGCCAGATTGAAACCACACAGCGTAACGAAGGCCAGCGCATAGAACGAACCGGCGCCGGGACCAAAAAAGCCGTCGTAGAAACCGACACAGCCGCCGCCCACCAGCGCATAAGGCAAACCGTGCAGACGACGTTCGCGATCTGCTTCACCCAAACGCG
This sequence comes from Enterobacter sp. Sphag1F, assembly GCF_014193275.1. Lineage (NCBI taxonomy): Bacteria > Pseudomonadati > Pseudomonadota > Gammaproteobacteria > Enterobacterales > Enterobacteriaceae > Enterobacter > Enterobacter sp. Sphag1F. The sequence goes on from NZ_JACHZD010000001.1 coordinate 940,252, forward strand.
GCATCAGCAGGAACCACAAACCGATGCAGATCAGCAGCAGCGGTAAGATTTGGCGCAGCACATCCGCTTGTAGGTGCTGAATCAGAATGGTGCCGGCAATCGCGCCGAGAAAGGTCATGGCGATATTCAGCCACTGCTCGTTAAGCTTCACCGCACCGCGACGGATGAAATAGAGGCTGGCAGAGAACGAACCACCGACCGATTGCAACTTATTGGTGGCTAACGCCTGTGCAGGCGACAGCCCGGCCGCCAGCAATGACGGCACGGTAAGCAATCCACCACCGCCCGCGATCGAGTCGATAAACGCCGCCAGCATTGCCACAAAAAACAGCACACCAACGACTAGCGGGCTAACAACGAACCAATCCATTGAAATACCTACAGAAGATGCTTATCGAGTAAAGCCTGACAAGACGGCGGTAGTGGCGGCGGCGTTTTCTTCACCGGCGGCGTGCTGCCTGGTTTTTTCGGCAGGAACCAGCTATCCAGCTCTGCGCCACAGCCATCGCCTGCAGGTTGAGGAGCCTGATCTTCACACTCCAGACTGCCCGCCGGGCAACGCAAACGCACATGCATGTGCGCGCGATGGGCAAACCACGGACGTACTTTATTCAGCCACGCACGATCGTTACCGGCATCGGCACAAAGCTGCCGTTTAATCGCTGGATTGACGAAGATACGCGTCACTTCGTCGTCTTTCGCTGCCAGTTTAATCAGGCTATCAATTTGTGGTTGCCAGTGACGTGCGATCACCTGCTTATCATCGGCAGAAACCAAATCGAGCGGCTGCGGCTTGAGCAATTGCTGCGCCGTCCAGCGGGTTTTCGGCAGTTGCAGCCAGATATCAACATCCAGACCGGTTTGATGGCTGGCGTGGCCGCTGCTAAAACGACCGCCCGCCGCCATGCCCATATCGCCAATAAGCACTTGTCCCAGCTGAAGCTGATGAACCTGGGTGCTGAGACGCTGAATAAAGGCAATTAAATCGGGATGGCCGTAATAACGACGCTGATCCTGACGCATCACCTGATAATTGGGTGAGTTGAGCGGCAGCTGTTGCGCACCAACAATACAGCCGTTGGCGAAGCCGCCAATCGACTGCGGGCTGCCGGCGATCGGCTGATGAATTTGCTGCCACGGCGTGGCGGCAACCGCAGCCGCACTGCATAACAGCGCGGCACAGGTGATGAGCAGACGGCGCATCATCGGGCTTACCAGCGCGGTACGCTGCTGTTGACGTCACCGTTTTGCGCACGCTGGCGCAGCAGGTGATCCATCAACACAATCGCCATCATCGCTTCGGCAATTGGCACCGCGCGAATACCAACGCACGGATCGTGACGGCCTTTGGTGATCATCTCAACTTCTTCGCCGTTGCGGGTGATGGTGTTGCCCGGCACGGTAATGCTCGAGGTCGGTTTCATCGCCAGATTGGCGCTGATGGTTTGGCCGCTGCTAATGCCGCCTAAAATGCCGCCCGCGTGGTTGCTCTGGAAACCGTTGGCACGAATCTCATCGCGATGCTGGCTGCCGCGCTGATTGATGACTGCGAAACCGTCGCCAATCTCCACGCCTTTCACCGCGTTGATACTCATCAGCGCATGCGCCAAATCCGCATCCAGACGATCAAATACCGGCTCGCCCAATCCCGGCGGCACGTTTTCTGCCAGCACCGTGACTTTGGCGCCGATGGAGTCGCCCTCTTTCTTCAGGCCGCGCATCAGTTCATCCAGCGCTTCCAGCTTGGAGGCATCCGGGCAGAAGAACGGGTTCTCTTCCACGATGCCCCAGTCTTTCAGCTCGCAAGCCACATCGCCAATCTGCGCCAGATAGCCGCGCACCACGATGCCGTGCTTCATCTGCAAATACTTCTTAGCAATCGCACCGGCCGCTACGCGCATCGCGGTTTCACGCGCCGAAGAGCGTCCGCCGCCACGATAGTCGCGCAGGCCGTATTTCTGTTCGTAGGTATAATCGGCATGGCCAGGACGGAACAGATCTTTGATCGCGCCGTAATCCTGTGAACGCTGGTCGGTGTTCTCAATCAGCAAACCGATTGAGGTCCCCGTCGTCACGCCCTCAAACACGCCGGACAAAATTTTCACCTGATCCGGCTCGCGGCGCTGCGTGGTGTAGCGCGACGTACCAGGACGACGACGATCGAGATCGTGCTGAATATCAGCTTCCGTTAACGGAATGCCGGGCGGCACACCGTCAACGATGCAGCCCAGCGCAATACCATGCGACTCGCCAAAAGTGGTTACGCGAAAAACTTGTCCGATGCTGTTTCCGGCCATGCTGGTTCCTTGTTGCGATGTTGCGGGCGAGCGCTCGCCCTCTTATTTAGTCTTTGTAGAATGAGAAGTGATGCTGTGCCGCGACGATTTGCTCGCGCGTTAGCATAAACACGCCGTCACCGCCGTTATCAAACTCCAGCCAGGTAAACGGCACGTCTGGATACTGATCGATCATGTGCACCATGCTGTTACCGACTTCGCAAATCAGCACGCCTTGTTCGGTGAGGTAATCCGGCGCACAGGCCAGAATACGGCGCACCAGTTTCAGGCCGTCGCTGCCCGCCGCCAGACCGAGTTCCGGCTCGTGGCGATATTCGTTCGGCAGATCGTCCATATCTTCCGCATCCACGTAAGGTGGATTGGTGACGATTAGATCGTATTTCACCGGCGGCAAGTTGCGGAACAGATCGGCGCGGATTGGCGTGACGTGGTTCAGCAGGCCGTGCTCTTCGATGTTCTGCTCGGCAACCGCCAGCGCATCGGTGGAGATATCCACCGCATCCACTTCCGCTTCAGGGAAGGCGTATGCGCAGGCAATAGCGATGCAGCCGCTGCCGGTACACATATCGAGAATGTGATTAGGCGAATCGCTGATCAAACCGGCAAAATGGTTCTCAATCAGTTCACCAATCGGTGAACGCGGCACTAACACGCGCTCATCAACGTAAAATTCGTGGCCGCAGAACCAGGCTTTGTTGGTGAGATACGCCACCGGAATACGCTCGTTTACGCGGCGAATCACGCGCTCAACAATGCGATGACGCTCGCTGGCGGTCAGGCGCGCATTGCGCATATCTTCTGGAATATCCAGCGGCAGCCACAGCGTGGGCAGAACCAGTTGGACTGCTTCGTCCCAGGGATTATCCGTGCCGTGGCCGTACCAAATGCCTGCCGCCGAAAAACGGCTGACAGCCCAGCGCAGCATGTCCTGAATGGTGTGCAGTTCATTCACTGCCTCATCGACGAATATCTTGTCCACGTAGCCCTCCGCAGGCCATAAAATCAATCGGCCGATAGTGTGCCACGAAGCCGGGCAGAATTCAGCGCAGCGAGGCGAAAAAGCTGACATTTGTTAACGCTAACGGTTAAGGTATGCGACTTGATGTTTATCAGCCTTTTCTGACCCCAGCACAGAGCCATGAGTAAAAAAACGCCGCTAAGCCAGGACGATCAGCAGATGTTCCGCCAGTTAATGACCGGAACGCGCAAGCTGAAACAGGACACCATCGTGCACAAACCGGTGGTGAAAACGCGCCAACTGCCGTTGAAACGCCTGATATCAGAGCAAGCCGACAACAGTCATTATTTCTCTGACGAGTTTCAGCCGCTGCTTTCCAGCGAAGGTCCGGTACGCTACGTGCGCGCTGATGTCAGCCATTACGAGCAGAAAAAGTTGCGTCGTGGCGATTACACGCCGGAAATTTTTCTCGATCTGCATGGCTTAACGCAGATGCAGGCCAAGCAAGAGCTCGGCGCGCTGATCGCTGCCTGTCGCCGTGAGCATCTGTTCTGCGCCAGCGTCATGACCGGGCACGGTAAACACATCCTCAAGCAGCAAACACCGCTTTGGCTGGCACAACATCCGCATGTAATGGCGTTTCATCAGGCACCGAAAATGTTCGGCGGCGACGCCGCGCTGCTGGTGCTGATAGAAGTAGAAGAGTGGCAGCCGCCTGAATTGCCGTGACGTGCCGCAAAAGGATAGGGCCGCGTTTGCTAGCGGCCCACAGAGATTAGATTGCTTTAGCCAGTTTTGACGGGCTGACCTGCCACTCCAGCTTGCCTTCGCAGGCATCTGCATCAAAGTCCACACAGGCTATCGCGGAGGTGGCGAACATCGGCGGCGCTTCCTGCGGGCAGAGTTCAGACACTAAATAACCTACCAGCGGCAGATGCGAAATCACCAGCGCCGATTTAACCCCTTTCTGCGCCAGCACCAGCAAATAGCTGGCTACCATCGCGGGATCGCCGCCTGGCGTCAGTTCCGGCAACACATCCTGCCCTTCCGGCAAATTCAGCGTTTCACGTACCGTTGCCAGCGTTTGCTCGGCGCGCAGATACGGACTCACTAATACCCGATCGATTGCTGGCGTTTTGCTGTTGAGCCAACTCGCCATTGCTCTCGATTCATCACAGCCACAGAGGGTGAGAGGTCGAACTGAATCACTCGCTGCTTCCAGAGCTGCGTCGCCATGACGCATGATAAAAACTTGCATAAAGCACCGCTGTTGTTTGTCGATATCGCCCGGTACCACAGCACCAGACGCTTCATTCTGCGAATGAACGGTGTGTTTTACCCCAATGGCTTCAGTATAGTCAACCGGTTGTTTATTAAATGAGCATATCTCAGAATGGTGCTGCGCTTACCGCTGCGCAGCCCTCCGACTAACCCGCTGAATCTGTGCGCCTATTCATGATTATGCAGAAGTGTAAAAATTCGTTTGCTGTTCTGACAATGCGATCAGCGCCTCACTTGGCGTAAAACGTTCGCCGTGTTGCTGCATTAATGACCTTAATGCTTTGACGATTTCGCCAATGCCGCGCTGATCCATATAGCGGAACGGACCGCCGAGGAACGGCGGGAAACCGATGCCAAATACCGCTGCAATATCGCCATCGCGCGCGTTGCGAATCACCGCTTCATCGAGACAACGTGCCGCTTCGTTCAGCATCATTAATACGCAACGCTCGGCGATCTGCGCTTCGCTCTGCTTAGCCTGCGGTTTGATGTTCAGCAGCGTGTAGATTGACGCATCAGCTTTGCGCTTGCCCGGCCAGCGCGAACGTTGGTAGAGGTAGAACCCTTTGTGGTTCTTACGCCCTTTTCTGCCGTCAGCCAGAATGGCGTTCGCGGCGTTGGGTGCGCTGAAGCGAGAACCGTAAGCCTGCTCAAGAATCGGGCTGATTTTGCTGCCGACATCAATCCCCACTTCGTCCAGCAGTTGCAACGGCCCAACAGGAAAACCGAATTTCACTAAAGCACGATCAATATGCTCAATCGGCTCACCTTCCTGCAAACATTGCATCGCTTCATTTATATAAGTTGCGAGAATGCGGTTTACATAAAAGCCAGGACGATCTGCTACCACCACCGCTGTTTTACCCTGTTGCCGCGCCAGCTGCACCGTGTTCGCCAGCGTTTGCGCTGAGGTATTGGCATGTGGAATCACCTCCACCAGCGGCATTTTGTCCACCGGGCTGAAGTAATGCAGGCCGATAATATTTTCCGGTCGCTGCGCATGGGCGGCAATGTCGGCAATCGGTAGCGACGAGGTATTGGAGGCAAATATGGTGTGCGGCTGGCAATGACTTTCGATTTCGCTGACCATCTGCTGCTTGAGCGCCAGATCCTCAAATACCGCTTCGATCACCAGATCGCGCTGGCTGAACCCTTGATAATCGATGCCGCCGCTGATGCGCGCCATCTGCTGCTGACGTTCAGCCGCTTTCAGGTGACGCTGCTTCACCTTGTTGCTCAACAAGTCCCAGCTGTATTGCAGTGCATGATTTACGCCGACGAGATTGATGTCTTTAATGCGCACCGGCAAACCGGCTTTCAGCGCCGTGACGCTGGCGATGCCGCCGCCCATCAATCCGCCGCCAAGCACGCCAATCTGCTTCAGCGCTTGCGGTTCAACACTGGCCATCGACTCTTTCTTTAAGGCGGTTGAGGCGAAGAACAGGCTGCGCAGCGCGGCCGATTCTGGCGTCATCGCCAGTTGACCAAAGGCGCGCGCTTCTGCTTCATGCCCAGCACTGCTGCCCTGCTCCAGACCGATGCGCACCACTTCAAGAATACGGTCAGCCGCAGGATAGTTGCCCTGGGTTTTGCTGTGGGTTTGACGCTGTGCCAGTGAAAACTGCACCTGACGCGCAATCGGTCCCTGCAGCAAACGATCGCGGCGCGAAAGTTCACGGCGAGCGCCTTTTCCTTTATGTACGCGCGCAATCGCCGTTTCCAGCAGAATCGATTGCGGCACCGCGTCATCCACAATCCCGAGTTTGAGCGCCTGTTTGGCGCGCAGCTGTTTGCCAGTGAGAATCAGCGGCAGCGCCTGCTGCAAGCCAATCAGGCGCGGCAAACGTTGCGTACCGCCAGAACCCGGCAGCAAACCGAGCTGTACTTCCGGCAAACCGAGGCGCGTTTTGTCATCCAGTGAACAGATGCGCGCATCGCAGGCCAGCGCCAGCTCGAGGCCGCCGCCAAGGCAGGCACCGTGAATCGCCGCCACCACCGGAAACGGCAGCGCGGCAATCATCGCCATCACATCTTGTCCCTGCTTTGCCAGCGCTTCAGCTTCTTCAGCCGTTTTGCAGCTGGCGATCATGCTGATATCCGCACCGGCAACAAAGTTGTCTGGCTTGCCGGAGATCAACACTAATCCGGCTAAATCCTGATGGCTGCGCGCTTCATCCAGCACCGCTTTGATCTGCGGCACAAATTCGGCCTTCAGCGTGTTCATCTTCTCGCCCGGCACATCGATGGTAATCACACCGACATGGTCGAGTCGCATATGTAAATGAAAGGCGGATTCACTCATTATTCGGCCTCCAGAACCATTGCCGTGCCCAAGCCGCCCGCCGCGCAGGCGGTGACCAATCCTAAACCGCCACCGCGCCGCCGCAGTTCCTGCAGCGTTTGCGTGATCATGCGCGCGCCGGTGGCGGCAAACGGATGACCATAAGCAATCGATCCGCCGAGCACGTTAAAGCGCTCTTCATTCACTTCGCCCAGCGCATGCGGACGATTCAACACCTCGCGCGCAAAGCGTTCATCGCGGAACATTTTCAGGTTGGCTAAGGTTTGTGCGGCAAAAGCTTCATGCATATCAATCAGCGTCAGATCGTTGAGCGTGATGCCAGCGCGGTCCAGCGCCAGCGGCGAGGCGTACGCCGGTCCAAGCAACATGTCCTGCCAGACATCAATCGCCGTAAAGGCGTAGCTGCGCAGATAGCCGAGCGGCTGGATGCCGAGTTCACGTGCGCGCCCTTCGCGCATCAGGATCACTGCCGCCGCGCCATCGGTCAGCGGCGTGCTGTTGGCGGCGGTCACTGAACCGTGGCGACGATCAAATGCCGGACGCAGTTTGGCGTAATCGGCGGCGCTGGCGTTGAAGCGAATATTGTTGTCCTGCTCGATGGGCGCTTTCCACGGCGGCACAAATGCCGGCATCACTTCCTGAGTTAGCACGCCCGAGTGCCAGGCGCGCGCCGCATGCTGGTGCGAACGCAGCGCTAACGCATCCTGCTGTTCACGCGTGATGCCGTGACTTTTCGCCATCTGCTCGGCGGTATCGCCCATGCGTAATCCGGTGGAATACTCCGCCACCGCCGGTGGCACTGGCAACAAATCGCGCGGACGCAAACGACGCAGGATGCTGAGTTTTTGACTGAAGCTGCGCGCTTTATTGAGATCCACCAGCGCACGCGCCAGCGTTTTACTGACGCCGATCGGCAGCACCGAGGATGAATCCGCGCCACCGGCAATACCGGCATCAATGGTGCCCGCCATCAAACTTTCCGCGACGTTTGCCACCGCCTGAAAACTGGTGGCGCAGGCGCGACTGACGCTATATGCATCGGTATGCACGCTTAATCCGCTGCTCAGAACAATTTCACGCGCAATATTCGGCGCTTCCGGCATCTGCACCACCTGGCCAAACACCAGTTGATCGATAACCTCGACCGGTAATTCACTGCGCGCCATCAGTTCGCTGATCAACATGCGTCCCAACTCCAGCGCGGGAATGCCGTGAAAATCGGTCGCCTGACGGGCAAAAGGGGTGCGTAATCCGTGGGTTATGGCGATACGTTCGCCCTGACGCGTCAGCAGCGGCTGCGCTTTGCTCATTGCAATCACCTGTAATTTTCGACCGGGGCATCATTGCCAAACAGGTCTGACCTGATCATCAGTGTTAACTAAGTGTTGCTAAGTAGCCAATAAGCAGAGGAAAAAAGTGCGAGGGAATACACGAAAATGAGTTAAGGCTGCCGAAGGGGTTTCGGCAGCGGCGGGATTAGCGTAGGCCGAGTTGGAAAATCAGGGTTTCCGCCTGGCAGGCAAAGGTGAAGTCGATAGACAGGCGCACTGCATCGCCTTCGTTGGCAAATTCTGCACGAATATCGCAGGGATCGGATTCCACCTGACGCGCGCGCTCCGTCAAATGCGCCAGCATCGCATCTGCCGCATGACGATCGGCAAACACGCCAGACCAGCTCGCGGTGCAATCGGTATTGTCCATCACGGTTCCCACATCTACGCAGCAGCAGGCGGCCGTTTCGTTCGCACTACATTTTTTAATGGCATCAGTCATGGTTTTCTCCTGACGATAAATTCAACACAATCGGATCCTTTTCTGCCGCAAAGTGTACGCCTGCTGGGTTTTCACATCCACGATCAAGCCGCTAAGTGACGAATATCACACTAAAAATTGATCCAGAACAAAATTGAAAGCTATGTTGAAGGCGAACCGCTAAGATTTTGTTAAGCAGATCTGATTTTATCGATCAAATCAGAAATATTTAAAAAACAATATTGCAACAAATACACAGGTCGGACCTATACTCGTCGCACTGGTCTGATATGTGGTTTTGACGTCAGTCCCTACAATTCGCCGCTCTTTGTTACGCGACGTAACAACGTTAAATAATAAATCTAGATGAGGTTGTGGTCATGAACCATAAAAACCTGTTTGCAAAGTCAGCTGTGGCAGCTGCAGTAACGCTCGTCTGTTCTCATGTTTACGCCGCGGGCTTTCAACTGAATGAATTCTCAGCAATTGGTTTAGGTCGTGCGTATTCCGGTGAAGGTGCGATGGGTGATACCGCCGCCTCTGCCAGCCGTAACCCGGCAACCATGGCGTTAATGGATCGCCCTTCTTTCTCGATTGGTGCGGTTTATATTGATCCTGAAGTCGATATTAGCGGCCAAAGCCCGTCTGGTCGCAGCCTTGATGCCAAGAATATTGCACCGAATCAGTGGATCCCTAATCTTCACTACGTGCATCCGATTAACGATCAGTGGTGGATTGGTGCGTCTGCAACCTCCAACTATGGTCTGGCAACCGAATTTAATAATGGCTATACCGCTGGTGGTTATGGCGGCAAAACCGACCTGATGACCGGCAACTTTAATATCAGCACCGCTTATCGACTGAATGAGAATTTCAGCTTCGGTATCGGCTTTGATGCGGTTTATGCCAAGGCGAAAATTGAGCGTTATGCCGGTGAATCTGGCGCAGCGCTGGGCATTCCTGCCGATACCCAAATTGCCCATTTAAAGGGCGATGAATGGGGCTACGGCTGGAACGCCGGCATTTTGTATGAAGTGGATAAGAACAACCGCTTCGGTTTCACTTATCGTTCAGAAGTTAAAATCGACTTTGACGGCGATTACAAAAGCAGTCTGCCGGGTTACGTGAACTCCCTGCCGCAGGCGCAGTTGTTAGGTCTGCCTTACGGTACCGGCGGCTCAACCATTCCGGGTTCTCTGACGCTGAATCTGCCTGAGATGTGGGAATTGTCCGGCTACCATAAAGTCGCACCACAATGGGCGGTTCACTATAGCCTCACGTATACCAGTTGGAGCCAATTCCAGGAGCTGAAAGCCACCGGCAGCAATGGCCAGACGCTGTTCTATAAGGATGAAGGCTTCCACGATGCTTATCGCATCGCGTTAGGTACCTCGTACTTCTATGACGACAACTGGACCTTCCGTACCGGTATCGCCTTTGATGACAGCCCGGTTCCGGCCGATAAGCGCTCTATCTCCATCCCGGATCAGGATCGTCTGTGGCTGAGCGCCGGTGCGTCATACGCGTTCAATGAAGATGCTTCCGTCGACTTGGGTATTTCTTACATGCACGGTCAGAAAGTCACCGTCAAAGAAGGCCCGTATACCTTTAACTCTGAAGGTAAAGCCTGGCTGTACGGCGCGAACTTCAACTACAAGTTCTGATGTGCAGATAGCAATGAAAACGGCGACAGTGATGTCGCCGTTTTTATTATTAAACCTGCACGCGATGTACCATCGGCCAGTGAGCCGCAAGAAAATCGACAAAGCAGCGCACGCGCGGCGACAGATAACGGCTGGCGGGCCAGATAGCAGAAAAACGGCTCTCCCGCACGCAACTGCCCGGCAACACTTCCTGTAACTCGCCTCTTTTCAGCAGTTCACCCACGACAAAATCCGGCACATAGCTGATGCCCATTCCTGCCAGTGTGCTATGCACCATCGCTTCGATGTTGTTGACGGTTAATAGTTTTAACGGCTGGAATTCGCCAGTCACACGCAAATTTGCCAGCTCCCAGCTTTGAAGCAAGCCGGTTGCCGGGAAGCGAAACAGAATGCAGTGATGTCGGGATAACTCGTCGCTGCGCTTTGGTGGCTGATGGCTTTGCAAATAGCCAGGACTGGCGCACAACACAAAGCGAAACGCGCCCAGCGTGCGCGCCTGCAGGCGTGAATCCTGCATTTCACCGCTGCGAATCGCCACATCAAATCCTTCATCAATGACGTTCACCAGCCGATCGCTAAAATCCAACTCCAGTTCAATATCCGGATAAAGCCGGCTGAAGTGCGGCAGCAGCGGCGTGATCAGCCGATAACCAACCACCGGCAGCGAAATGCGCAGTTTGCCACTGGGATGGCTTACCGCCTGAGTGATCTCCGCTTCGACATCGCGAATTTGTTCGAGGATAAGCCGCGATCGTTCCAGCAACAATGCGCCCTCAGCCGTCAGGCTGACACTGCGCGTACTGCGATGGAACAGGCGCACGCCAAGCTGCTGCTCTAATCGTGCCACATTCTTCCCCACCGCAGACGCGGAAATGCCAAGCAGCTGCGCCGCTTGCACAAAACTCAGCGTCTCTGCAGTACGCACAAAGGAAGTTAACGACGTCAAACTGTCCATGCTGATAAACCTTTTGTCCGCAAAGAATGGATATCCACCCCATTTATTCATCTTTATATCCGCAATAGCATCCTTCGTCATCCCTTCACTTTTTGCGAGACCCTTTGATGACGGAAATCAGTACGGCACTTACTATCAGCGCTAAAAGCAGTGCAACGCTGGCGATTCTGCTGGCAGCGTTATTATTGCCACTGAGTTTTACCGGCGGTGTTGTGACAACACCGGCGATCAGTCACGAACTGCAGGGCGGACCGCTTTCTCTGGCCTGGCTGACCAACGGCTTTATGCTGACCTTCGGCAGCGGTCTGCTTGCTGCAGGCGTCGCCGCCGATAAGCTCAGCTACAAACGCATTTTTATCGCCGGTCTGGCGCTGTTCGCTGTTAGTTCTCTTTTGATTTTTCTCACCCAAAGTGCGTTTGCCCTCGGCGTCTATCGCGCGCTGCAAGGCATTGCCGCCGCCATGACGTTAGCGGGAGGCGCTACCGCGCTGGCGCATCTACACAGTGGTAATGCGCGTACGCGGGTGTTCAGTTTGCTCGGTACGCTGTTTGGTGTCGGATTGGCATTTGGTCCGTTGATGATGGGATTGATTACCGATGGATTTGGCTGGCGCTGGGTTTATCTGGTGCTGGCGTTAATAGCCACGCTCATCGCGTTAACCAGCCAGCTATTCCTCGCCGCACCGCAGGTGCGCGCATCCGGACCTGTGGATATGCGCGGCACCGCGCTATTCAGCATGGCGCTGCTGGCCTTCACCATTGCGCTAATTCTGCTGCCGCAATACGGCGCGATTTCATGGCCGCTGCTGCTGTGCGCAGTATTAACGCTGCTGGCGGGCGGGGAATTTTATCGTCATACCAAGCGGGCTGAGATGCCGGTGTTTAGTTTGACGCTGCTGCGCCAGCCGCACTTTGCTGGCGTGCTATTGCTGCCCGTCGCCACCTGTTACTGCTATGTGGTGCTGCTGATTGTAATCCCGCTGTTTTTGATGGGCGCACAGGGATTGAGCGAAACGCAAAGCGCCGTTACTTTGCTGTCACTGACCGCGCCGATGCTGATTTTTCCGGGTATCGCGGCCTGGCTAACACGCTGGTTCCGTGCTGGCAATGTAGCGGTATTTGGCTTGCTACTGGCGACATTGGGATTGCTGGGTATGGCGCAGGCCATCGCAACTGCCGATATCACCGGATTAAGTATCGCGATGTTCGTTACCGGCGCAGGCGCGGCGTTGCCCTGGGGTTTGATGGATGGATTGGCGGTTTCTGCCGTATCGGTAGAACGAGCGGGCATGGCGGCCGGTTTGTTTAATACGGTACGTGTGGCCGGTGAAGGTATTGCGCTGGCGGTAGTGATGGCGCTGCTGACGCTGTTCAATCAGTGGCAACTTCACCAGACATTACCTGCGCTGGACGCCAGCACACACGAGGCCGTTGCTGGCTGGCTTTCCGGTAGCCATATCGCAGAAGCCAGCAAGTTGCTGCCGCAACTGACGGTTCGCGAACTGGTGCACAATGTTCAATATGCTTATCAGGTTTTGTTGTACGGATTAGCGGCGATCACGCTGGTGTGTACAGGGATGATTGGATTTTTACTGACACGGCCAACGCTACCGAGATAAAAAAATGGCGACTCAATGAGTCGCCTTTTTTTATTGCGAATCGATATCTTTCAGATCATCCTGAATCGCGCTGGCGTTCGGATTATCTTCCGGCTTCAGCTTGCCACCGTTGGCGATAAAGTCATGTCGCTGGAAGTAGGCATTACGAATGAAGGCATATGGATCTTGCTGCTGACGCAAAATGGCATCCGAATCCAGCAACTGCGCACGGGTTTCAATCCCTTCCAGCGTCCATTTGCCCACCGAGATCGGCCAGCTCAACCAGCTTAATACTGGATAGAGCGTATCGACGAAGTCACCACCATCTTCACGGATGGTGAAACTGCCGTAGGCCGGCAATTCAACATACGGGCCATAACCGACGCCATAACGTCCCAGCGTGCTACCAAAGCGATGCGGCACTTCACGCGCCAACTCCGGATTGGCTTTGCCTGCCACGTCGATAAAGCCACCCAGCCCTAACACGGTGTTCAGGAAGAAGCGGGTAAAGTGGATACCTGCCTGGCGCGGCTCACCAACCAGAATGGCGTTGACCATGCTGGCAGGTTCTTCCACGTTAGCTAATACATTACTTATGCCGCTACGTGCCGGAACCGGCACATAATCGCGCCAGGCTACCGCCACCGGGCGCAGAACATACGGATCCAGCACGTTGTAGTTAAAGTTAAACATCGTGCGGTTAAAGCCTTCCAGCGGATCGCTGCGCTGCGCAGGTTCCGTATTGTCAGCCGGTTTTGAGCTGGCACAACCCACCAGCAGTAAGCTGGCTAACGCCAAACCGGTCAGGCGGTTATTCATTCTTCTCTCCCTGTGCGGATCAGTAAGGTATCGCTTCAGGGCTGCTGTTGATTAATTTCCACAGCCAGTTGCTGATGACCATTCCAGGGTGTGACCGCGCTTAATCCAAACCAGTCGCCAGACTGCGGATTGGCACTGCCGTCGCGCGAAATGCGCACCCTGACTTGCACCTGATGCTGCGCCGAAAGCAGGCGATCGGGCATCATGGCATTGCTGTCATCTAGCGTGAGCGATAACGGGAAGTGGCTCAGCGGTAAACGCTTCACAGCCACAGGCACCGGTGAAACACCGTCAGACACAGAAATATACAACACTCCGCCTTGCGGTAACATTTTTTCTGCCTGCGGCGTCAAACTCACCGTCAATGCCAGATTGCTATTTTGCTGTCCCGCGTCGGTTTTCGCTTGTTCAATGCTGCGCTCGATCATGGTAATACGACGATCGCCTGCCGGTAACAGTTTCAGCATCACCTGCCACGCACCAATCGCCTCGTTGTACTGCTGCTGTTCAAAGGCGTTAAACGCCAGCAGACTCAGCGTGCGCACATCGCTGTGATCGCGTTTCAGCAGCTCTTTCAGCAACACGTTGGCCTGACGATTGTCCTGCGGATCGCTGGAGCGCGTCAGCACTTCGGCGTAATCCTGCTGCAGTTCGATATTGTCTGGCGCGAGCTGCAGCGCATGTTCAAATGCCTGGCTGGCATCGGTGGCGTTATTCAGCACCATGCCCAGGCGGCCCAGCATCGCCCAATCGTTGAGGTTTGAAGAGTCATTTTGCAGCGAGCTGCGCAGACCCAGCTGCAGACGCGCCAGCTCTTCCATAGTCAGCGGCTGCGCTTTGGGATCCATTACGCGCGCACGTAAGGCAGGATACTCTTGTTGCACGCTAACAAACGCGGTTTGCTGCACCAGTCCGCCGGTTTTCAGATACATGCCAACCGACACCACCAACAGCACAATCACGCCGGGCAGCAATACCCAGCGGCTACTGCGATGAATGGTTGCGGCATCCTGCTGCGGCACATCGGTTAACAGCGTTTGTTGCAGCTCGCGCACCATTTCCGGGCGCTCAGCCACCACGCCCTCTTCTTCATCACGCTCCAGCTCGCGCAGGCGTTGCTGATAGAAATCGGTGTTGAGACGATCGCGATCGCCACTGCTCGCCTCGCGCTGACGCCAGCCGGCACGCAGAAACAGCGCGATAGCCGCCAGCAGTAAAATAATCAGGGTAATCCAGAATCCAGTCATTACGGCTTCCCGTCACGCTTAAGTAACGCCGCAAGGCGCTGTTGTTCACTGTCATCGAGTTCGCTACGCGCTCTGCCGCGGCGATTGCGCAGAATGATGATCAGCGCACCCAGCACCACAAACAGCGCTGGACCCACCCACAAAATCAGCGTGGAAGGTGTTACCGGCGGCTCATACGTCACGAAATTACCGTAACGCGCCACCATGTAATCAATGATTTGCTGGCGATTTTCGCCCTGCTTCATCAACTCGTAGACTTTGAGACGCATATCCGCCGCAATCATCGCATTGGAATCGGCAATGCTGTTGTTCTGGCATTTCGGGCAACGCAACGATGCAGTGAGATCGCGGTATTGCTCTTCCTGCTGCACCGAATCGAATTGATAAGTATCAATCGCCGCCCACAGGCTGGTGCTGAGCAGAATGCCCGCTAAAAGGAGAAGCAGCCGCTTCATACGCCCGCCTCCTTGCTGTATTTGTCCCACAGCGGTTTCACTTCTTCGAGCCAGACGCGATCGTTCATGTCGCCCGCATGGCGATAACGAATGATCCCTTTGCCGTCGATCAGGAATGTCTCCGGTGCGCCGTAAACGCCAAGATCCAGACCGAGCATCCCGTTGCCGTCATACAGGCTGAGCGCATACGGATTACCCAGCGTGTTCAGCCAGGTGACCGCTTTGGTACGATCGTCCTTATAATTCAGGCCAACTACGCGAATGCCTTTTTCCGCCAGCGTATTGAGGTATTGATGCTCAGCGCGGCAGGTTGGACACCAGGTAGCCCAGACGTTGAGCAGAATCGGTTTGCCGTCGGTCAGCACCTGCTGATCGTAGATTTTACCGGGCTGATCCAGCGCTTCCAGTTTGAACACTGGAACTGGCTTGCCGATCAGCGCCGATTCAAGACGCGTGGGATCATCGCCGTTGGCGTTGCGCGACAGCTGCCACAGCAGCGCCGCGGCCAGCAGCAGAAACAGAACTAACGGGATAAACAGGATTTTTTTGTTCATACCAGCTCCTCGCGCTGCTCTTTTTTACGTGAGCGATAGCGCGGATCAAACAGGCAGAACAAGCCGCCCACCGCCATAAACACGCCGCCGTACCAGATCCAGCGCACGAACGGTTTGTAGTAAATCCGCACTGCCCATGAACCGTCGTCCAGCTCTTCGCCCAGCGCCGCATAGAGATCGCGGGTGAAACCGCCGCTGATCGCCGCTTCGGTCATCATGGTGCGCGCTGCTGCATAGAAGCGTTTTTCCGCCTGCATCACCGCTTCCAGCTTACCGTTGCGCGTCACTTCAATCACCGCCACGCCGCCGCTGTAGTTCGGTCCTTGCAGGTTGCGCACGCCGTGGAAGGTAAAGTGGTAATTGTGGATATCGACGGTATCGCCCGCCTTCATGCGTACATCACGCTCAACGCTGTATTGGGTGCTAAAGGCGATACCCACCACGGTCACCGCCACGCCTAAATGCCCCAGCACCATGCCCCAATGGCTGCGCGACAGATGACGCAAACCTTTGAAGAAGGAGTGGCGATGGGTGGCGCGCTCGTGCAGTTCCATCAACGTCAGCATGATCACCCAGATCGACATCAGCAGGCCGATAACCGTCATCGCCTCAATGCGATCCTGCAGCAGCCACGGCAGGGCGATCGACAGAATCAGCGTGACCAACAGGCCAACGCCAAGGCGTTTCCACAGTTTCTGCGGCTGGTCACGACGCCAGCGCACCAGCGGACCGATACCGAGCATCAGCGCGAACGGTGCCATCAGCCAGGTAAACATGGTGTTAAAGAACGGCTCGCCCACCGAGATGCTGCCGAGACCCAGCTGTTTATGCACCAGCGGCAGCAGCGTGCCGAGTAACACCACCAGCATCGCGGCGATCAGCAGCACGTTGTTACCCAGCAGGAAGGATTCGCGTGACCAGGCTTCACTCTGCACACGGCTGCGCACCTGACCGCCTTTCAGCGCGTACAGCAGCAGCGAACTGCCAATCACAATCACCAGGAAGGCGAGAATAAACATGCCGCGCGCCGGATCGGAGGCGAACGAGTGCACGGAAACCAGCACGCCGGAGCGCACGAGGAAAGTGCCAAGCAGGCTTAATGAGAACGCGGTGATCGCCAGCAATACCGTCCACGATTTGAAGCTACCGCGTTTTTCCGTTACCGCCAGCGAGTGCATCAGCGCGGTACCGGCCAGCCACGGCATAAAGGAGGCGTTTTCGACCGGATCCCAGAACCACCAGCCGCCCCAGCCAAGCTCGTAATAGGCCCATGCCGAACCGAGCACGATGCCGATGGTCAGGAACACCCACGCGGCGGTGGTCCACGGACGTGACCAGCGCGCCCATGCAGTATCCAGACGTCCGGCCATTAGTGAGGCGATGGCAAACGCAAACGCCACCGAGAATCCAACGTAACCCATGTACAGCAGCGGCGGATGGAAGATCAGACCGATGTCCTGCAGCATCGGGTTGAGGTCGCGCCCGTCAATCGGGAAGTTTGGCAAAGTGCGGGTAAACGGATTCGAGGTGAGAATAATAAACAGCAGGAAGCCGAGATTAATCATGCCCATCACCGCCAGCACGCGCGCCAGCGCATCCTGCGGCATGCCGCGACTGAAGATCGCCACCGCCAGCGTCCAGGTGCTCAGCAGCAGCACCCATAGGAGCAGTGAACCTTCGTGCGCGCCCCAGGTTGCGGCGATACGATAGTAAACCGGCAACAAGGTGTTGGAGTTGGTGGCGACATAGCCAACGGTGAAATCATTCACCACAAAGGCGTGCACCAACACGGCAAAGGAGGCGGCGACACAAATAAACATGCCCCAGGTTAGCGGGCGCGCCATCGCCATCAAACGTGCATCCTGACGCGCAGCACCCCATAGCGGATAGACACTCAACAGTAGCGCTAAACCCAGCGCCAGACACAGCAGGAAGCTACCAATTTCCGGCATCATGATTGCGCACCTGACTGCTGATAAGCTGCCGCAGGTCCCGTGTGATTCTTCTTCATGGCATCTTCAATTTCAGGTGGCGTGTATTTTTCATCGTGTTTCGCCAGCACTTCTTTGGCGTTCACCAGATTGCCCTCTTCGAGCACACCTTGCGCCACCACGCCCTGCCCTTCACGGAACAGGTCCGGCAGAATGCCTTCATAAGTAACACTGACCACGCCGTTGGCGTCATACAGTTTGAAAGAGACCGCGAGGGTTTTTGGATCGCGCTTAACGCTGCCCGGCATCACCATGCCGCCAATGCGCAGGCGCTGGCCCGGCTCAGGCTTCTGATGATCTTCGCCCTTGCCGTTGATAATTTCACTCGGGGTATAAAACAGGTCGATGTTGGAACGCAGCGCGTACATTACCAGCGCGGTCGCCAGGCCAAGCCCGATCAACACCGCGATCGCCACATATAGGCGATTACGACGACGGATATTCACACGGATTCTCCCGCTGCTTCATCGGCAGCTTTTTTCGATTTAGCCGCGCGAATGCGGCGCTCCCTGGACTGACGCTGGCGAATTTCTGCCAGCAAACGGCGGCGGAACAGCACGGTGTGCAGCACCAGGCCGAATAATGGAATCAAGGTGAGGATAACGGCGAGCCAGACGTAAAAGGCATAGCCGCCCATGGCGAAGAAATCGCTCCACGATGCAAAGGCTGGCGTCATGATTTGCTTCCTCGCTGCGCCACATCAATCGCCCACGGACGATGACGCTCAGTAAACAAAATCAGGTTACGCAGGCGCATCAAGGTCAGCGCGCCAAACACCAGCAGGTAGCCGAGAATGGACCAGCGCAGCGGTGTACGCATGCTCGGATCGATGGCCTGCTGCAGAATACCGGATGAGCCCTGATGCAGCGTGTTCCACCACTGTACCGAGAAGTGAATGATCGGCAGATTAACCACGCCAACCAGAATCAAAATGCCGGCGGCGCGCCCGGCAGTGCGGCGGTCTTCGAAAGAGTGATAGAGCGCAATTACGCCCATATAGAGGAACAGCAGCACCAGCTCGGATGTCAGACGGGCATCCCAGATCCACCAGGTTCCCCACATCGGTTTACCCCAGGCGGAACCGGTGATCAGCGCGATAAAGGTGAACACCGCGCCAATCGGCGCCATCGCCGCCGAGACCAGATCGGCCATCTTCATCTGCCACACCAGGCCGATAAACGCCGCGATAGCCATTGACGCGTACACGCCCATCGACCACATCGCCGCAGGCACGTGAATGTACATAATCCGGAAGCTGTTGCCCTGCTGATAATCCGCCGGTGCAAAGCCGAAGCCCCAAACCCAACCGAGTAACAGCGTGCCAACACCCAGCACCGCGAACCACGGAATTAAGCGACCGCATAGCTGGTAAAGCCGCTCAGGCTTTGCCCACTGGTGTAACCATTTCCACATTTTGCATAGCTCACAATAAAGAGAATTCAGGTTTCGGCCGCTCTGAGGCGACACGAATTAATGCAGACTGATACGTAAGGCCGCCGCTGTCGCAAACGGTGACAACGTTGCGCTGACGGCCAGCATCGCGCCGAGAATCGCCAGATAACCACCGATCGGCAATCCCATTCCGGCAGCATCAATCGCCGCGCTGGCGAATATCAAAACCGGTATCGACAACGGCAATACCAGCAAACTCAGTAATACACCGCCGCGCCGCAGCCCAACGGTTAATCCGGTACCAATTGCGCCGAGAAAGCTCAGCGTTGGCGTGCCAAGTAGCAGCGTTAATGCCATCGCGCGCCAGCCGGCAAAATCCAGCGACAGCAACAATGCCGCCAGCGGCGACAATAAGATCAGCGGCAGCCCGGTAATCAGCCAGTGAGCAATCACTTTGCCCAGCACCGTGACCGGCAACGGCGTTGGCAACAGAAGTAGTTGCTCAAGCGAACCATCAAGAAAATCGTCACGAAACAGCCGCTCCAGCGCCAGCAATGAGGCCAGTAACGCGGCAACCCACGCTACGCCCGGCGCAATGCGCGCCAGTTGCTGCGGCTCCGGTCCGATACCTAACGGAAACAGCGTGATAACAATCAGGAAAAACCACAGCGGATTGATCACTTCCGCGCCGCTGCGAAAGGCGATTTTTAATTCACGCTGAATGACCCGGCCTAACATCAAGCCCACTCCGAAGTAAGACGAATTTTACGCACGCGCGCGCTGTTATCGGGCAGATCCTGATGCGTGGTCAGAATCACCGCTCCGCCGTTATCGGCATGGGTGGCGAATCGCGCCATTAATTTTTCTACGCCGCCTTTATCGATGGCGGTTAAGGGCTCATCGAGGATCCACACCGACGCCGGGCTGAGCCAAAGACGGGCTAATGCCACGCGCCGCTGCTGTCCGGCAGAGAGTTGCGCCACCGGCACCTCTTCAAAACCCAGCAGCTCGACCTGCTCAAGCGCATCAAAAATCGCGTCTTCATGGCTGCTGCCGTGCCAGAAATGCAGATTCTCCAGCGGTGAGAGTACTGATTTCACGCCGGGGTGATGGCCAAGATAGAGCAGATTTTGTTGCCATATTTCGCGCTGTTGACGAATCGGCTGTGACTGCCACATCACGTCGCCCTCTTCCGCCCGGCTTAATCCCGCCAACAGGCGTAGCAGCGAGGTTTTCCCGGCTCCGTTTGGCCCTTCAATTTGCACAATGTCACCCGGTTGCACACGGAAGCTCAACCCATGAAACAAGGTTCGCTCATCACGAACGCATGAGAGATTAATGACTTCGAGCATAGAAGGGAGAATCACGGCAATGAATGAGGCGGCGATAATACCACATTGAATCTGTGGGCCGAAGTCTGTGAGCTGGCTCCCACTTACCCCAAATGGGGTATTCGTGCGCATCAGATCAAGAAATCGTTCAAAAAACCAACTCAGTTAAAATTTCGTTACTCTTAAATTGAATCTTCGTAACAAATTGACCTTGCCAAAACCAGCTACGCTTATTACGCAATGGCATTATCACCCGAGGGAAACATGAAACAATCACCATCGATTTCAAAGAGTGACAACGATGTAGAGAGTGATGAAAAGGAACAAGGCAAGGAGATTGAAGTCGATGAAGATGCCCTGCCCTCGCAGGCTGCGGCAATTCATGAGGAGATACGTCAGGACGGTGAAAAAGAGCTTGAGCGCGACGGTATGGCGCTGCTTTGGTCTGCGGTAGCGGCGGGATTGTCGATGAGCGCTTCGCTGATGGCGAAAGGCATTTTTCAGGTCCACCTCAAAGGCGTACCCGGCGCATTTTTACTGGAAAATCTGGGTTATACCTTTGGCTTTGTCATTGTGATTATGGCGCGCCAGCAACTGTTCACCGAGAACACCGTTACCGCCGTTTTGCCGGTAATGCACAAACCGACCGGCAGCAACTTTGCGCTGCTGTTACGACTTTGGAGCGTGGTGCTACTCGGCAATCTAATTGGTACCGCATTGGGCGCGCTCGCCTTTAATCATATGCCAATATTCGATGATGCGACGCGTCAGGCGTTTACCGCCATCAGTGAAAAAGTGATGGTCAATTCACCCAGCGAAATGTTCGCCAATGCGGTGATTTCCGGCTGGATTATCGCCACCATGGTGTGGATGTTCCCGTATGCGGGCGCAGCAAAAATTGTGGTGATCGTCATGATGACCTGGCTGGTGGCGTTAGGGGATTTAGCGCATATCGTGGTCGGTTCGGTCGAGGTGCTTTATCTGGTGTTTGCCGGCACGCTGCCGTGGTACGAATTCTTCTGGCCATTTGCTCTACCAACGCTGCTTGGCAACATCACGGGCGGTACGCTGATATTTGCCTTGATTAGCCATGCGCAGATTCGTAACGATATGAGTGAAGCGGCAAAAGCCAAAGCGCGTGCGGAACAGAAGCGGAAAGAGAAGCAAAAACAGGCGTAAGCCTGGTCTTAAATTGCTGATAGATTGAGCAAACAACCGCTGCATAGTTAAAATAAGGTTCGCGGTGCGCTATACTGCGCGCCCGGCGTCTCCTTAGTTAAATGGATATAACGAGCCCCTCCTAAGGGCTAGTTGCAGGTTCGATTCCTGCAGGGGACACCAGATTCTCATCGTTCTCCCGCTTAAAACAGCCAACGAGCCAGTGCCAGCGTCATGCCCGCAGTACTCAGCATCCCAGCGACTATCCATTTTGTCTGCTTACTTAATTCCTGATGAATTCTCCTAATTTCCTGATGCACTTTGCCGATCTCCTGATAAAGATCGCTCTTGGTGACGTAATTCGACTTGATCACTGCAATATCCGTTTTCATCAGCGCCATATCGGTTTTGATATCGTCGATATCCGCTTCAAGCTTTGAAACGCGCCTTTCCATGTTCACTCCTTGATCATTCACTTAAAACAACCAGCGAGCCAGCCCCAACGTCATACCTGCGGTGCTCATCATGCCCGCCACGATCCATTTCGTCTGTTTGCTGATCTCCTGGTGAATTTTGCCGATCTCCTGATGAAACTCACTTTTGGTGACGTAATTCGATTTGATCACCGCAATATCCATTTTCACCTGGGCCATATCGGTTTTAAGACCATCAATATCCGCTTCCAGCTTTGAAACGCGCTTTTCCATAATTACGGCCTCTCGTAACTTGTCATTGTAATCAATGCGATAGCTTAATATTCCTGCAAAGCATCCTACTCCAAAATCCATGGAAAAAATGCCTCACTGAGTGTGAGAGTACCTAACTGAGAGATGTGTTCAGAAAAAAACAGGGGTTATTGCAGCGGATTACATCGGTTTAAGAGTGAGATCGTAATCAGGCCTGATCGTGTCGCCATGCCGATGGCGTCACGCCGTGCAGCTGCCGAAAGCGGTTACTGAAGTGACTTGAGGAGTGAAAACCGCAGCGCAGCGCGATTTCTGTTAGCGGTAAACGGCTGAATTTCAGCAGCTGTAACGCAGCATCCATGCGACGGCGCATCACATATTGGTGCGGTGCCTCGCCTACGCTGCTACGGAACATGCGTGCAAAATGGTATTCGCTCAGCGCCGCTTCGGCGGCCAGTTGCGCCAGCGTTAATGGCTGATCAAGCTGCGCATCAATATACGCCATCACTCGTCGCAACACGGCGGGCGCCAGTCCACCACGCACTTGCGGCGCTTGCCATTGCACATCGCTGTAGCGTTGCAACAGATGCGTCATCAGCAAGGTTGATGCGCTGCTGAGCATCAATTGATTCGCCGGCTGTTGCCAGTCAGTGCTCAGCAAGAAGTGACGATAAAGTTGGGTGATACGATCGTCCGCCGCGAAGATCTTTTCATGCAGATTGAGCTGCGAAGGACTGCGGTCCCAGATCTGTTCGCCCAGATGGCGCAGATGTTCATCGGTGCAGTAGAGATGTACAAACGATAAATCGGCACGAATATCCCACACCGATTCCACTCCGCTCGGCATCAGGCAAAAGCGATCCGGGCCACCGCCGTTGCGCCAGCCGTGCTGGGTTTTATGCCAGGTTTCATAGCCGTCGGCGGTATACAGGCTCAACGTGTGATGATCGCTAAGATTGGTGACGCGGTCGCCGCTGTTAAACCAGGCCGCCAGCTTAATACCACTAGACAACTGCACGCTGTCGCGCAGCTGCGCTTTGTGGCGCTGTAGCATGTTGAAGGTCTGGTAATCGGCCATGGTTGATATCACTCGCAGTTCATGAGCGCCTAGTGTACGGATCTCCGCAGACAGAAAACAGGTCACAGCCGGACGCAAAAGTAAAAAGCGCAAGATTTTGCAATTGCCGCGCAAAAACGTGCAAGCCGCGCGTTGCTTTTCACGCCACACTGCGGGCCAGATTGTGTCGGAGAGTGCGTTATGAATGTGATGTTATACCTTGCCGTGGTGATGATTTGGGGAACCACGTGGATTGCCATTTTCCTGCAGCAGGAAGCGGCTGATACACCGGTTCTGGTGGCGGTATTTTGGCGCTTCTTACTGGCGTCGCTGGTGATGCTGGTGATCCTCAAACTGCTGCGTCGGCTGCGAACGCTGGATAAGCGCGATCATCTGTTTTGTCTGCTGCAGGGCTGCTGCGTGTTTGGTTTCAACTTTGTCTGCTTCTATCATGCTGCCGCGTGGATCAGCAGCGGACTGGAGTCGGTGATCTTCTCGATGGCCGTGCTGTATAACGCGCTCAACAGCTGGATCTTCTTCCGTCAGCGCCCTTCGTTTCGCCTGTTGCCAGCGGCGGTGCTTGGCCTGGGCGGCATTGTTGCGCTGTTCTGGAATGATATTCAGGCGGCGCATCCCGCTCCGCAATTGCTGTGGGGCGTAGGCCTCAGCGCACTTGGCACGCTAGGCTTCTCCTTCGGCAATATGATTTCAATGCGCCATCAGCGTCGTCAACTCGATATTCTGACCACCAATAGCTACGCGATGCTGTATGGCGCCTTGGTGATGGCCGCACTGGCGTTAGTGAATGGCGATTCACTGGCACCCGCGCTAAATATGCAGTGGTTGGGTGCGATGAGTTATCTGGCAATATTTGGTTCGGTATTGGGATTTGGCGCCTACTTCACGCTAGTCGGTCGCATTGGTGCCAGTCAGGCCGCCTACAGCACCTTGCTGTTCCCGCTGGTAGCGCTCACGCTCTCCACGCTTTATGAAGGTTATCACTGGCATAGCAATGCGATTATCGGATTGGTGATGATTCTGGCGGGGAATATGGTGATGTTTGTACGCTGGCCGACGATGGGTCGATTACGTACCGCCTAAATAACGAGAGCGGGCATTGCGCCCGCTCTTTTGTTCCTCTAACGCCAGCCCTGAACGCCGATATTGAGCTGGTGAGGTTTAGTTATGGCTTTTCTGGCAATCCAGTAAAGCAGGACGCGTTCATCATCTTTGTCGCGGTCGGCCATAGCCAGTAATTTCAGCGACAACGTGGATTTGTTCACTGGTTGATGCTCATCGCTTAACTCGATCACCGCCTGACCGATAATGCAGCAAACCTCATCCTCATTAGACGCGGATTCATATGTTCGGTCTTTCATATTTCCTCCTCTTGAATGAATTCTAAGCCTGGCAAACATCCGCGACTTTGCAGGCATTATGGCGCGATCGATACAAATACTTACACATGGTTACCCGTAGCAACCGCTACGCTTTAAATGACATCACTTACTGTCATCACAATGTCATTCATACCCGTTTAGCTGCATTTCATGCCACCGTCGGGTTCATTCACGCCACGGTTTCCCCCGCTCGCGCGAGAGCAACTTATTATCTCCACAGATTCCGCTTTCTCGAGTGAGAGATAAAAATGACAACAGCAACCCCCGCGAATTACCAACGTACCCGCACGTTGACCCTTATTGGCACCATTATCACGCAGTTCGCTTTGGGCTCGGTTTATACCTGGAGCCTGTTTAACGGCCCGCTGGCGAATAAACTGGATGCGCCTATCAGTGAAGTGGCGTTCTCGTTCGGTCTGCTCAGTCTTGGCCTGGCAATCGCTTCTTCGCTTGCCGGGAAATTGCAGGAACGCTTTGGCGTGCGCAACGTCACCATCGGCGCGGGCATTTTGATGGCTGTCGGTTTCTGGCTGACCGCGCATGCCGATAATCTGATGATGCTCTACCTCAGCGCCGGGATATTGGTGGGACTGGCCGATGGTGCCGGATATCTGATGACGCTCTCTAACTGCGTGAAGTGGTTCCCGGAGCGCAAAGGGCTCATTTCGGCCTGCTCAATTGGTGCGTATGGGTTGGGTAGCCTCGGCTTCAAATTCATCTGCGGCGCACTGCTGAGCGCACAAGGTCTGGAGAATACCTTCATGATCTGGGGCGTGCTGGCGATGAGCATGATCATTGTCGGCGCGTTGCTGATGCGTGATGCGCCAATGCAGAAGAGAGGCGGCAATGCGCAGTTGGAAGCCAAAGATTACACGCTGGCGCAATCGGTGCGTTTACCGCAGTACTGGATGCTGGCGCTGATGTTCCTGACTGCCTGCATGAGCGGCCTGTACGTGATTGGCGTGGCAAAAGATATTGGTGAAGGCATGGTGCATCTTAGCGCGCAAACCGCAGCTAATGCGGTCACGGTGATTGCGATCGCCAACCTCAGCGGTCGCCTGATTCTTGGCGTATTGTCGGATAAAATGGCGCGCATCCGTGTGATTACGCTGGCGCAAATCGTCTCGCTGGTGGGCATGAGCATTCTGCTGTTCACCCATATGAACGAATCGACCTTCTTCCTCTCCTTAGCCTGCGTGGCCTTCAGTTTCGGCGGCACCATCACCGTTTTCCCGTCGCTGGTCAGCGATTTCTTTGGTCTGAACAACCTGACGAAGAACTATGGATTGATTTACCTTGGCTTCGGTATCGGCAGCGTGCTGGGTTCACTGGTTGCCTCCGCCTTTGGTGGCTTCACCGTCACCTTCAGCCTGATTATGACCTTGCTGGTGATTTCACTGGTGCTGTCGCTGAGCATCCGTCTGCCAAATCGCCAAAACGTGGCTGAACCTTTACTGCATAATTAAGTTCGCTGGGATGCCGCAGCAATTTGCGGCATCCCATTTCTCCACAATTGATCCACTATAAAGCGTTAATTGAGAACCACTATTATTAAGTCTTGCCTTTCGGAGTAATCTCGTTATTATTAGCAGGCATTCAGCTTATTCCGATTGGCTTATTTTACCCCGCGACTTTTTTAGCATTTAATTGACACACTCCGTAATACATTCAGCAATAACTCTACATTTCCTGCATCTTCACTCCACTATTCCCCTGTAATCTGGCGTCATTGGAACAGAGGAGGACTCTCCATGAAGAAAGTTATTAAGGTTGCATCGGTTGTAGCCATTATGACGATGTTGAGTGGCTGTATTATCGATCATCATCGTGGAGGCGGCGGCCCAGGTTGGGGCCATCATGGTGGCGGCGGCTGGCATCATGGGTACGGCGGTTATGGACACCGCAGATAGTTGGGCAAAGAATATACACAGCAAATAATAAGAAAATAAAAAGGGCGGGAAATTATCCCGCCCTATTTTTTTAGCTTTTTACCGCGTAATTACATTGATACCAGGCTTTCTTTAATCCGGGCAAATGGCTATTTTGCGACGGCAGTGATTCCACCTTATCAAATCCACGCTGACTGCAATAATTCGCAAGGTCGATCTCCATTGCGTCTTTATTCAGCGTGTGCGGATCGTAACGATACTGCACGGTATTTGAGCTGGTATCTTCATCGACACGCTCAAATCCTTCTGGTTTGCTGACGCTACAGCCGGCCAGCATAAAAAGCGCCAATGCGCTAATAAGCATTTTTTTCATTAGGGTTTCCTCTAAAGCGTCGCAGTCTAAAATGCAACGCCGCGCTTATCTATAGGATTAAAGCGCGAAATGTCCGGGATTAGTGAAGCTTTTGCCAATCAAATCGATAAAACCAAACGGTTTCCCTTATCAACTCAGCGGTGCGACTATGTACCCAGACAAAACGAAGTCTGCACCACACCAGGTGAGTTAATAATAAACATACTGATAGTGACCTTCATGCCCGCGCTGAGCGGGCTTTTTTTTGCCCGCTAACCGGTAAGGCTGACCATCTTACGTAAAAGATTGGCCGCTTGTTTGACAGGCAATGCGAGAATCCCGCTGTAGAGATCAATCGACATCGCGCACATCGCGCCGCGATCAACCGCGGTATCCGCCGGCATGTTCAGCTGTTGCAGCCGATCGCCCCACTTGCCATACAGCTTTTCCACCACGCTTTGCAGATCGCGCTGCGCGGCAGCCTGATCCAGCTGCTGTTCATTGCCGGTGCTTTGCTGTAGCAGTGTTTCGAGCGCCTGCGCATCGCGCTGATTCAATTCCGGTGACAGCACCTGTTGCAAATTGACGCCGCCATTCACCTGCGGATAGAGGAAACGGAAGCAGCGCTGCGGTTCCTGCTGCTGCAACGCCTGCATCTCCTCGACCGAGACGCGGATGTAGTCAATGATCGCCGCATCGCTGGCACGCGTCAGACGTTGATTGACCAGATCCATCAACCAGCCGCGCATATCCCCCAGCGCCTGATCGGCGGGAACGCCTTCAAGCCGTTTATGCAGCAGTTCGCGATTGAGCAACTGCCACAATGCCGGTTCCTGAATTTTTAGCAGACGATAACCGGGCGCGAGGCGGAGTTGGGTTGCCACCTCTTCCACCAGCGCCTGACGCTCCTGACGCGGATGCAACCAGCTGAACCACAGCAGATTCGCCAAAATCAGCGGTAAGATAAACAACAGCACGCCTTGCCACAGTCGTAAAGAAGTGGTGCGCACCAGCAGAATAATAATGATCGCCAGCAGCGCGAAAGCCGCTAGCGTAATCGGAAAAAGCGAGAGCATCGAGCGGGGTTAATCCTTACGTACATCGATTAAAACGGGGCAATTGGCGCGCTCAATCACTGCGGCGCTGACCGAACCTTTCAGCAGACGATTAAACGGCGACAGATGGCGACGTCCCATGATGATCATGCTGGCCTGCAAAAGTGTGGATTGCGCCACAATGGTTTCCGCCGCTTCACCCGCCAGAATCAATCCCTTTGCCGCCACGCCCGCACGCAGCAGCGGCGCCAGCGCATGACGCACCACCATTTCGGCGGTGTTCTGCTCATCTTTCGCCGCAACAAAATCATCCGGATCTTCACCAGCATCAATCTCAATCGGTTGATTGCAGGAGGAGTAAGCGGGATCAACGCAGCACAACACCGTGACCTGCGCCTGATGCGCCAGCGCCTGTTCAATGGTCAACGCAATCACTTTTTCCGCCACCGGAGAGTTATCGATGGCCATCAGCAAGGTTTTCATCAGTTGGTTATCCTTCCACAGCGGTCATTTTGCCAATTTCACGAATCAAGGCGTCTTTGCACTTGATGATTTGCTCACGATAGTGCGCTTCCTGCTTATGAAAACGCGCCGTCGGCACCAGCAATGAGATGGAGAAGCGGCCAAACAGCGTATCAATGGCGACTGCTATGGTCGAAATGCCCTCCAGCGTCTCACCGCGATCGATCGCCAATCCGCTGGCGCGCACTTCGGCAATCAGCTCCAGCAATTGCGGCAGGGTTTTCACCGTCATCTCGGTTAACTCTTTATAGGCTTCGCCCACCATCACGCGCACATCTTCATCGCTCTCCAGCGCCAACAACGCGCGGCCGCCCGATGTGCTGTAGAGCGGCAGATTCAGACCAATGCGCGGCACCACACGCAGTTCGCGCGAGGCCACCACATAATGCACGATCGCCAGCTGCGTGCCGCTGGCCCGCGCCAGCGATACCGTTTCGTTGATTTCGGCAGAGAGTTGTTCGAGGAACGGACGCACGATTTCCACCACGTCGCTGTGCACGCTGGAGATCAGCTTGAGCAGCGCCGGACCGAGACGTAAACCGCCGGCACCGCTGCTGCGCACCAGCTGTGCGCTGTCAAGTGCGCCAATAATGCGCTGCACCGTTGAGCGCGGCAGATCGACCACCTGCGCAATTTCACCCAAACTCATGCCGCCGGGATGCTCACCCAGCGCATTCAGAATTTTTGCCGCACGCGCGATGACCTGAATGCCACCCGCTTTTTCATCCTCACGGCTTGAGGGAAGTTCAACCATGATGCGTTCCTTTTTGGCCTGCCCTACTTTAACGCGAATGATCGCACTTTTACACCCTGTATCACATTGCAATACAGCATATCGATATGTAAGATGCCATCTGTATCACATCGCAATACACTGCATCAACAATATAACGAGAAGCCTGCTATGAACGCCCAGCCCATTGCGGCTCCGGCACCCCATCCGTTTACTCTGCGCCTGGCGCTGGGATTGGTTGGCGTGCTGATTGCCGCGCTCACATCGGGATTAAACGATCGCGTCACCGATATCGCGCTAGCCGATATCCGCGCCGCCATCGGCATCAGTTACGATCAAGGCAGCTGGATCATCTCCGCGTACCAGGCTGCTGAAGTGACGGCAATGATGATTGCGCCCTGGTTCGCCGTCACCTTTTCTTTGCGCCGTTTTGCGCTCACCGTCTCGGCCGGATTTATGCTGAGCGGCCTGCTGCTGCCGCTGATGCCCAACGCAACGCTGTTTATCGCCTTACGCGTGGTGCAGGGATTGTTTGGCGGTGCGCTGCCGCCGATGCTGATGACCGTTGCGCTGCGCTTTTTGCCGCCGCCGATCAAATTATACGGTTTAGCGGGTTATGCGCTGACGGCCACCTTCGGCCCGAATATGGCCGCTTCGCTGGCGGCGTTCTGGACCGATGACGTCAGCTGGCTATTTGTTTTCTGGCAAGTGGTGCCGGCCATGCTGATCGCCATGCTGCTGATTAGCTGGGGTATACCGCAGGATCCGCTGCGCCTTGAGCGTTTCAAACAGATCGATCTGTTTGGCATGCTAACCGGCTGTTCCGGTATGGCGCTGCTGATCCTGGCGCTGACGCAAGGCGAGCGGCTCGACTGGCTCGAATCGCCGTTATTCAGCGGCCTATTATTCAGCGCGCTGGCGTTGCTGACTGTGTTCTTTATTAATGAATGGTTTCACCCGCTGCCGCTGTTCAAATTGCAGATGCTGGGACGGCGCAATCTCGCGCACGGCTTGCTGGTGCTGGCGGGCGTGCTGATTCTGTCACTGTCTGGTTCGGCGCTGCCGTCGGCCTATCTGGCGCAGGTGCAAGGCTTCCGCACGCTGCAGTTCGCACCGCTGGCGCTGACCATTGGCTTGCCGCAGCTGCTGATCGCCCCTTTTGTTGCCGCGCTGCTGAATATTCGCTGGGTGGATTGTCGCTGGATGTTGACGGCGGGCGTGGCGCTGTTGGTGACGTCCTGCCTGATGGGCATGCACATCACTACTGATTGGGCGCGGCAGAATTTCTGGCTGATACAGATTCTGCAGGCGTTTGGTCAGCCGATGGTGATTTTGCCAGTGCTGATGAGCGCCACCAGCGTGGTCGCGCCGCCGGAAGGCCCGTTCGCCTCGGCGATGTTCAACACCGTGCGCGGTTTCTCCAGCATCGCCGCCAGCACGCTGGTGGAGTGGTTTATCAGCCACCGTGAAAAATTCCACTCCAATGTGCTGGTCGATAGCGCCGCCAGCCGTGCGTGGCTGATGACCGCTCCGAACAGCGCGCAATCCAGCAGCAGCTTGCCGTTGCTGCCGGATGGCAGCGCCAGCAGCGCGGAAAATCTCAGCGGCTTCGCCACCTTGCTGAAGCAGCAGGCGATGGTGCTGAGCCTGAGTGATTGCTACCAGATGCTGATTGCCTTCGCCGCCCTGCTTTTACTGTTAACCGCCTGGCTGCCGAAACGCGTGTGGCCACCGCAAACTCTGATTCAACCTGTTACGACGACGTCGAGATAATTGATATGCAAGCTTTTGCTCTGAAAAGAACGGTGCTGTTGAGCGCCTTATTACTGGTGTTATTAGCGATGGCCTTTTTTGTCTGGTCATCGATGACCGGCAACGATCATCGCACCACCGATGCCTATTTGAATGCCGATTACACGCTGGTTGCGCCAAAAGTTTCCGGCTACATCGCCAGCGTGAACGTGCAGGATAACCAGCGCGTGAAGGCTGGCGAACTGCTGGCCACGCTCGACGATCGCGACTACCGCGTAGCGTTAGAAACCGCGCAGGCCAATTTGCAGGTCAGCGAGGCCAAGCGTTTGAGTAGCCAGGCGCAGCTGGAACAGCAGCAATCCACTATCGACCAGGCGAAAGCCACGTTAGCGGCGAGCCAGGCTTCAGCGCAGTACGCCGGACAGAGCGCTGCGCGTTACAACCAGCTGTATAAAAGTGGCACCATCGCTGCAGACGATCAGCAAAAAGCCAACTCAACGCAGCGTTCCGCCTCAGCCACCGTGCGCCAGAGCGAAGCAGCGCTGGCTTCCGCCGTCAAGCAAGTTGGCGTGCTGCAAGCCGCAGTACGTCAGGCTGCCGCCGATGTCACCGCCGCGCAGGCCAGCGTCGATCAGGCACAGCTTAATCTTTCCTATACGCGCATTATGGCGCCGGTGGATGGCATGGTCGGTCAGCGTTCGGTGCGCCTCGGCGCTTACGTTAGCTCGGGCACGCGTTTGCTGGCGGTGGTGCCGCTGCAGCAAACCTATATCACCGCTAATTATCTGGAAACGCAGCTGGCGGATGTGCAGCAAGGGCAGAAAGTGAACGTGAAGGTAGATGCCTTGCCGGGCAAGGTATTCAGCGGTCGCGTTGATAGTATTGCTCCGGCAACGGGCGCGACGTTTTCCGCCATTTCGCCTGACAACGCCACCGGCAATTACACCAAAGTGGTACAGCGTTTACCGGTGAAAATTGTGCTCGATGAGAACCAGCCGGATCTGGCAAAACTGCGCGTGGGAATGTCGGCGATACCGGAGATTGAGACCCGCTGAAAATGTGAGCAATATCTCAGAAGCGGCCTATTTATTTTTGGGACAAATCCGCGTAAATTAGCCCTCGATCCTGTTCCGGGCTTGCCTGGAGCGACCTGAGAAGAAAGCGTGTAGCGCTGATGAACTCCACCTTTCTCTTATTCTGTTCGGGTTACGCGGGTTTGGGATCGCCCGCCGGGTAGCCGCTCAGAGGAGTTGTTTTTGTGAGATACGCTTTGATGGGAATTTCTTTCTTCCTGTTGCTTTGGGTCGGTACCTTTGTACTGATGCTGTAGAGCCGCCAGGCGGGGCGACGCTGAGTCGCCCCACTTACTGTTTATTCCTCTTCTTCTTCCAGCGCTTTCACCGTTCCCGGCAAAATGCCATCGGCACGGAACATCGATTTAATCCCCCGCACCGCCTGACGAATACGATCGCTGTTTTCAATCAGCGCGAAACGCACATGGGTATCACCGTAATCACCAAAACCGATGCCTGGCGAGACGCACACTTTGGCTTCCTGCATCAGTAATTTGGCGAACTCCAGCGAGCCAAGATGCGCGTAGTGATCGGGGATTTTCGCCCAAACGTACATCGACGCCTTCGGCAGATCGACCATCCAGCCCGCTTCGTGCAGGCCTTTCACCAGCACATCACGGCGGCGTTTGTACTGCTCAGCGATATCGCGCACGCACTGTTGATCGCCCTCCAGCGCCGCAATCGCCGCCACCTGCAACGGCGTGAAGGTGCCGTAATCGTGATAACTCTTGATACGCGCCAGCGCCGAGACCAGCTCTTTGTTTCCAACCATAAAGCCGATACGCCAGCCCGCCATGTTGTAACTTTTCGACAGGGTAAAGAATTCAACCGCCACATCGCGCGCACCCGGCACCTGCATAATCGACGGCGCTTTCCAGCCATCGTAGGTGATGTCGGCATAGGCGAGATCGTGAATGACCAACACGTTATACTGTTTCGCCAGCGCGATGACGCGCTCGAAGAAATCGAGCTCAACGCATTGCGCCGTAGGATTCGACGGGAAGCCAAGAATCATCATTTTCGGCTTGGGATAGCTTTCTCGAATCGCCCGCTCCAGCTCGTTGAAGAAATCAACGCCCGCCACCAGCGGGACAGAACGCACCTGCGCACCGGCAATCACCGCGCCGTAAATGTGAATCGGATAGCTGGGATTCGGCACCAGCACAGTGTCGCCGTGATCGAGCGTGGCCAGCATTAAGTGCGCCAAACCCTCTTTGGAGCCGATGGTGACAATCGCTTCCGATTCCGGATCGATCTCCACCTGATAACGGTCTGCGTACCAGCGCGAAATCGCGCGACGCAAACGGGGAATGCCTTTAGAGGTTGAATAACCGTGCGTGTCTTCGCGCTGCGCCACCTGACAAAGTTTTTCAACGATATGCGGCGGCGTAGGGCCATCCGGATTGCCCATCGAAAAATCGATGATGTCTTCGCCGCGCCGACGCGCAGCCATCTTTAATTCAGCGGTGATGTTAAAAACATACGGTGGAAGGCGTTCAATACGCGAGAAACGACGGGGTGTGCTGTTATCAGCCATGATGTCCTCTGGTTTACGTAAGCGCCCGGACCGTCCGAGCGACGTGGGTCACTGTGGTGACCGCACCAAGAACATAACGCGCTGATAACAAGATTGTCGAGAGCGGAATAAAATAATTTTAATTATTTGGATTCAGGCGACCAAACACCCAATCGCTTACCCATTGGCCGTTTAGCAGATAATTATCCCGTAGCGTGCCCTCAA
The DNA here is from genome assembly GCF_014193275.1 of Enterobacter sp. Sphag1F. Taxonomy (NCBI): domain Bacteria; kingdom Pseudomonadati; phylum Pseudomonadota; class Gammaproteobacteria; order Enterobacterales; family Enterobacteriaceae; genus Enterobacter; species Enterobacter sp. Sphag1F. The sequence continues at coordinate 974,266 of NZ_JACHZD010000001.1, forward strand.
GGGCGAAACCATTCTTCTCCAGAATACGGCGCGACGGCCAATTCCCCTCAATCACCATCGCTTTTAACTTATGAAATTCTGCCTGCAGTAAAAACTGGCACAGCGCGTCGAGCGCTTCACTGCCATAGCCCAAGCCGGTAAACGCCGCGCGTAGCATGTAACCCACTTCGGCCTGACGATACGGATGCCATTCGGCGCTACAGCCAAACAACCCAATCGGCTCACCGCTTTCCCGGATGCGCGCCACCAGACACAGCATATGAAAACTGCTCGCCTGCCACGGCGCCAAACGCTCGTTAAAGCGTTGACGGATATCGTTTTCATCCGGGATTTCACTAACCCACGTCATGGTGGCGGCGTCCTGGTGTACCGCTTTGAAAATCTGCCAGTCTTCTGGCTGAAGCCGGCTGAGGGATAAACGTGGAGTGAGTAATTGCATGGTTGAGCTCCCATTTTTTTATACGGCAACATAGCAAACCGGCGTATTCACAACCAGCGATCGGCGCACGCTTTCGCTAATCCTCTTTTTGTTAGTCAGGTATTCCTCTTTTCGGGAGGTCACCATGAATGGCGACCCTACAAAGGCGGAGTACGATTGCCATTTATGGCGACCTGCATGTTAAAAATTGATCTCGACTACGAGAAAGGTCTGCAGATTGCCGTGGCGCTGGCGGATCGTGATCACATTTTTTATCATAGCCTCCCGTTTCTTGCCTGAGAGATGCCCTTGCCTTCCCACTTCGACATGCTGCTGGCGGTTTTTGACCGCGCGGCGCTGATGCTGATTTGCCTGTTCTTCCTCACTCGCACACGGGTGTTCCGTCAGCTGCTGCAAAAAGATGAGCATTCGGTGCGCGAAAAAGTGGTGGTGACGGCAATATTCTCGCTGTTTGCACTGTTCAGCACCTGGTCGGGCATTAACGTCGACGGTTCGCTGCTCAATGTGCGTGTAATTGCGGTGATGTCCGGCGGCATTCTGTTTGGTCCTTGGGTGGGCATCGCCACCGGGGTGATTGCCGGTTTGCATCGCTATCTGATTGATATGGATGGCGTCACGGCGGTGCCTTGCTTGATCACCAGCATCATTGCCGGCATCGCCTCGGGCGTGATTAATCGGCGGGTGAGTAAAGAGCAGCGCTGGCGCGCCGGTATTCTCGGCGGCATGTTGTGCGAAAGCCTGACCATGCTGCTGATTGTGCTGTGGGCCAAGCCGATGGCGCTTGGTCTGGCGATCGTTACTGAGATTGCGCTGCCAATGATTCTGGGCGCATCGAGCATCGGTTTAATCGTGCTGCTGGTACAGAGCGTTGAGGGTGAAAAAGAGGCAATTGCGGCGCGTCAGGCCAAGCTGGCGCTGGAGATCGCCAACAAAACGCTGCCGCTGTTTCGTCAGGTTGATAGCCAGTCACTGCATAAAGTGTGTGACATCATCCGCAGCGACATTCACGCCGATGCGGTCGCCATCACCAATAACAAACAGATCCTCGCTTACGTCGGTTATGGCGAGCAGAACTATCACAATGGCGATGATGCCATCAGCCCGACCACCGCGCAGGCGATCGCCAGCGGCAAAATCATTATCAAGAACAACGATGAGGCGCACCGCACCAAAGATATTCACTCTATGCTGGTTATTCCCCTTTGGGAAAAAGGGGAAGTGACCGGCACGCTAAAAATCTATTATCGCCGTGCGCATCGCATCACCGGCTCGCTAAAAGAGATGGCGATTGGGCTGTCGCAAATTATCTCCACCCAGCTGGAAGTGTCGCGAGCTGAGCAGCTGCGCGAAATGGCGAACAAGGCTGAACTGCGCGCGCTGCAGAGCAAAATTAACCCGCATTTCCTGTTTAACGCGCTGAATGCTATTTCCTCATCGATTCGCCTTAATCCAGACACCGCGCGCCAGTTGGTGATCAACCTGTCGCGTTACCTGCGCTACAACCTCGAACTCAACGATGACGAGCTTATCGATATCAAGAAAGAGTTGTGGCAGGTGAAGGACTACATCGCGATTGAGCAGGCGCGTTTCGGCGATAAGCTGTCGATGATTTATGACGTGGATGAGGATCTGCACTTCACGCTGCCTAGCCTGCTGATTCAACCGCTGGTGGAGAACGCCATTGTACACGGCATTCAGCCTTGTCGCGGCAAAGGCGTGGTAACGCTGAGCGTGAAAGATTTGGGCGATCGGGTGCGCGTCGCGGTGCGTGATACCGGCGACGGCATCAGCGAGGATGTGATGAGCCGCGTGGCGCGTAATGAAATGCCCGGCAACAAGATTGGTCTGCTGAATGTACATCATCGCGTAAAATTGCTGTTTGGTCAGGGTTTGGTTATCACCCGCCATCATCCCGGCACTGAAATCGCCTTTACGCTTAGCAAGAATGGTCAGCCGCTACCTGCGCCCCTGCGCCCTACCACGGAAACCGCCACGTGAAAGCCATCATCGTTGAAGACGAGTTTCTCGCCCAGCAAGAGTTAAGCTGGATGATTCAGCAACACAGCCAAATCAGCGTTGAGGCCTGCTTTGATGATGGGCTGGAGGTGCTGAAATATCTGCAGAACCATCGGGTGGATGTGATTTTCCTCGACATCAACATTCCGTCGCTGGATGGCATGCTGCTGGCGCAAAACATCAATCAGTTTGCCCATAAGCCGTTGATTGTGTTTATTACAGCATGGAAAGAGCATGCGGTTGACGCGTTTGAACTGGACGCGTTTGACTACATTCTCAAGCCCTATCACGAGTCGCGCATCATGACGATGCTGCAAAAACTGGAAGCCAGCGCCCAGCAGCAGTCGCAACCGCAAAACGCGGCGGCCAGCTCGCCACAAACCGTCAATCTGGTGAAAGATGAACGCATCATCGTCACCGACATCAATGAGATCTATTACGTTGAGGCGCACGAGAAGCTGACGTTTGTTTATACGCGGCGCGAAGCCTATGTGATGTCGATGGTGATCAGTGAGTTTTGCAGCCGTTTGCCAGAACAGCAGTTCTTCCGCTGCCATCGATCTTACTGCGTCAATCTGAGCAAGATTCGTGAAATCGAGCCGTGGTTTAACAATACCTATTTGGTGAAGTTGCGTGATTTGGATGCGCAGGTGCCGGTGAGTCGCAGCAAGGTGAAAGCCTTTCGGCAGTTGATGAGGTTATAAGGCGAACGGCGGATGCCGCTCGCCTGCGTGCTTACAGTTCGCGGCCCAGCACCTGACGCAGGTGCGCACCGGCGCCCAGCAAGCCCGGCTGATCGTGAGTGATCATATACACCGGAATATCGACCAGGTAATCGCGGAAGCGACCTTTATCTTCAAACGCCGCGCGGAAACCGGACGCTTTAAAGAAGTCAAGGAAGCGCGGCACGATACCGCCGGCGATATAGACGCCGCCGAAAGTGCCCAGATTCAACGCCAGGTTGCCGCCGAAACGACCCATAATGACGCAGAACAGCGACAGTGCGCGACGGCAATCGATGCAGCTGTCTTGCAACGCCCGCTCGGTAACATCTTTTGGCTTGAGGTTTTCTGGCTCACGCTCATCAGACTTCACGATGGCGCGATAAAGATTGACCAAACCGGCACCGGACAGTACGCGTTCAGCCGAAACGTGACCAATCTCCGCGCGCAGCACTTCGAGAATTTCACCCTCTTCTTCGCTATTTGGCGCGAAGTCAACGTGGCCGCCCTCGCCCGGCAAGCTGATCCAGCGCTTATCCACATGCACCAAATGGCTGACGCCGAGGCCGGTGCCGGCACCGTAAATCGCGATGGGCTTGCCTTCAACGGGCGCTTTGCCGCCAAACTGAATCACTTCCTTTTCGCTCAGCATCGGAATCGCCATCGAAACGGCGGTGAAATCATTGATGATTTCCAGGCTTTCCAGCGCCAGATGCTCTTTCATCACTTTGGTGGAGAACGCCCAATCGTGGTTGGTCATCTCTACCCAATCGCCGGTGATCGGACAGGCAATGGCGATACAAGCGTGCTTAATGTCCTGTTTTTGCTCGTCAAGATAGTGACGGATCACCGCTTCAAGATTGTCGTAGTCTGATGTTGAGAAGGTTTGGGCTTGGGAGATAGCACCGTTTTCTACCTCACACAATGCGAGACGGGCATTGGTACCGCCCACATCGCCGACCAGGGCGTATGTTGTCATTCTTCTGCTGCTCCGCTTGGGTCATAAACAATTGCAGGACACTATAAAAGCCTGCCAATAAAACAACAACGCCCACCTACACGATGGGCGTAATCCATTTAAAGATGCTGCACAGCCTACCGGTCGCCTGCCCGACTTCCCAGCGGCAACTTTCCGAAATTTAGCCACTGTTACGCTGATGCAGTGCGGCGGTGACCTTACGCAGCAGCGGCGGCAAGTCCTGTTTGTCCATCACCACTTCCACCAGCGACAGACGCCGATTCCGCATTAATTGCTCCATCACCGCGTCCAGCTGCACCGTTTCGCTGACGCGCCAGCTCTGCGCCGCGCACTGTTGGCTCAGCGCCTGCGGTAGCGCGGTCCAGTTCCACTGCGCGATATCGTTGTAGCGTTGCTCAGCACCGTGAATCGCGCGCTCAACCGTGTAACCATCATTGTTAATCAGGAAAATGATCGGCTGCTGGCCGTCGCGTAGCATCGAACCCAACTCCTGAATCGTCAGCTGCGCGGAGCCATCGCCAATAATCAGGATGACCCGACGAGCCGGCTGCGCGGTTTGCGCACCAAAGGTGGCGGGTAAAGTATAGCCAATCGATCCCCACAGCGGTTGCACCAGCAATTGCGCATCCTGCGGTAACCGCAGCGCCGCCGCACCAAAGGCCGCGGTGCCTTGATCGGCGAGGATAATATCACCCGGCTGCAGGAAGCGCTGCATCGCCTGCCAGAATGCCTGCTGACTGATTACCGCCGCAGCAATTTGCTCACTTTCTTCGCACTCAGGCGCATCCGCCAGCCGCCAGTGCGCACAGTGACGCTGATAAATCGGCGTCAGCGCCGCCAGCGCCTGCTGCATGCTCAACGGCGCAAACACCTCGCCAGCGACCGTGGCCTGAAACGGCTGCAGATCGATCACACGTTCGGCGGGCAGATTTTGCGTGAAGCCGGCGGTTAAGGTGTCGGTAAATCGCACGCCGACGCACAGCGTGACATCGGTATCTTCGATCGCCTGGCGCACCGCATCGCTGCTGCCTTGCGCGGCGTAAGTGCCGACGTAACCTGGCTGCTGCTCATTGAGCACGCCTTTGCCCATCAATAAGGTGGCGGCAGGAATCGCGCGCAGCTGGCGCAATGCCTCAAGCTGCGGCTGCAACTGCCAGCGCGCGGCAAGGAAATCCGCCAACAGCGACACGCGCTGCGCCGGTGCCAGTAAGCGCTCGGCCGCATCGGCAAAGGCTGCGGCAACCTGCTGATGGTTATCTGCGGCTGTAATTTTTTTCTCTGGCAGCGAAATCTCAGCCGCCGCCACATCCACCGCCAGCAATAAATAGCCGGGACGATGTTGCGTTAGCGCCTCGCTGATAACGCGATCGATCTCCACCACTGCGTTTTCCGCCGTCAGCACCGCAGATGCCACACTCACTTCCTGCGCCATTCGCAGGAAGTGACCAAAATCGCCGTCACCCAGCGAATGATGCACGCAATCCCCCTGCTGCTGCGCCTGACTCGCGGGCGCGCCAACGATATGAATCACCGGTACATATTCGGCATAGCTGCCGGCGATGCCGTTGATAGCGCTAAGCTCGCCGACGCCAAACGTGGTCAGCAGTGCCGCCGCGCCGTTGCAGCGCCCGTATCCATCCGCCGCATAGGCCGCATTCAGTTCATTGGCGCAGCCAACCCAGGCAATTTCGGGATGCGCAATCACACTGTCGAGGAATTGCAGGTTGTAATCGCCCGGCACGCCGAACAGATGTCGGATGCCGCTTTGCTGTATTCGGTGCAGTAAATAATCGCCAACGTTGGGGGTTTTCATCGACAGCTCCTTGTTAAGGGGATAATCAGGAGTATTAGCGATGTGGCTGAATTGGCGAGATATTCACCATCGTGTGGTGCTGATTTGTGGCAAGCATTCGTTACGACGACAGATAATTCTGTAAGTTGCGATCTTCGGCGCGTTTCGCCTTAGTGTAAACGCATACACTGCTATGCTGATGTCACTTTCTCCCCTATTGAGACAGGAACGCTGCATGAGTGCTTTTCCCCATCCCGAACGTTATCAACAGATGCAATACCGTCGCAGTGGCCGTAGCGGCCTGAAGTTACCGGCAATTTCCCTGGGTTTGTGGCATAACTTTGGCGACAGTACCCGCGTCGATAATAGCCGTGAACTGCTGCGCCACGCCTTTGATCGCGGCATCACCCATTTCGATCTCGCCAATAATTACGGGCCTCCGCCGGGATCGGCTGAATCTAACTTTGGTCGCATTCTGCGCGAGGATTTTCAGGGACTGCGCGATGAGCTGGTGATCTCAACCAAAGCCGGTTACACCATGTGGGACGGCCCGTACGGCGATTGGGGTTCACGCAAGTATCTGATTTCTAGTCTCGATCAAAGCCTGAAGCGCATGGGATTAGAGTACGTTGATATCTTCTATCACCATCGTCCCGATCCCGAAACGCCGCTGGAAGAGACCATGCGCGCGCTGGATCAGGTAGTGCGTCAGGGCAAGGCGCTGTATGCCGCCATCTCTAACTATCCGGCAGACAAAGCCGCCGAAGCGATTGCGATTCTGCGCGATCTCGGCACGCCATGCCTTATCCACCAGCCACGTTATTCGATGTTTGAACGTACGCCAGAGCAGGGTTTGCTGGATGTGCTAGGCGATAACGGCGTTGGCTGCATTGCCTTCTCGCCGCTGGCGGGTGGCGTGTTAACCGACCGCTATTTGCAGGGCATTCCGCAAGATTCACGTATCGCCAGCGGCAGTAAGTTCCTGAATGAAAACCAGTTGACGCAAGAGAAGATGGAAAAAGTGCGTCAGTTGCAGGCGATTGCCCAACAGCGCGGCCAGAAGCTGGCGCAGATGGCGCTGAGCTGGGTGCTGCGCGATGCGCGTGTCACCTCGGTGTTGATTGGCGCCAGTAAAACTGCGCAAATTGATGATGCGGTTGAGATGTTGAGCCAGCCGGTGCTGAGCCAGGACGAGATTGACGCCATCCACAATATCTTAGTGTAAACGTTTACCCGCCCGGCATTTGTCGGGCGCTTTCCGCAGCAGAAAATTCTCATTTCAGATTTCCCTCAGCGTTTTCAGACTGATTCTCAAGGCTTACCTGGTCCGATGTGGCAAACTAGCGCAACGGTGGCAGTGATAAGCTACTGAAAAGGAGAAGTTATGAAACGTGCCATTTTGTTTGCCGCCTTGCTGGCAACTTTATCCCCGTTGGCTATCAGCACAGCACAAGCCGACAGCGCCACCATCAATTTGGGTCCGGGCGTTACGCTGCATCTCGGCGATCGCGATCGTCACGGTAATTACTGGGACGGCGGTCGCTGGCGTGAACCGCGCTGGTGGAACGATCGTTATCGTTACGATGACCATCGCTGGTGGCGTCATGAAGAGTGGAAACGTCATCGCGCCTATGAACGTGAGCGCGAACGTCGCTGGCATGAACGTGAACGTCGTGACCATTGGCGTCACGATCATCGCCATGATGATCGTCGTGATCACCACGACCACCATCATCACTAAACAAAAAATCCCGCTAATGAGCGGGATTTTTCTTTTATAAAGCTGTTACCAACCGAGCGCTTCGCCGACCAGCAAATAGAGATTGAGGGCGATAACCAGCACCACAATCAACCGGCCGGCATTCTGCATCAGGCGCGAGTTCACCATCTCATCACCCATCAATTCACGATTGCCGGTAAATGACAGCAGCGGAATCAGCGCCAGCGCGATACCGAAACTCAGCAGCACTTGGCTCATTACCAGAATGCGCGTGGGATCCCAGCCCGCCCAGATGACAATAAACGAGGGCAACATGGTAATAGTGCGGCGGAACCACAGCGGAATGTGGAAACGAATAAAGCCCTGCATCACCACTTGTCCCGCTAGCGTGCCAACCACGGTAGATGAGAGACCGGCGGCCACCAGGCTCAAACCAAATACAATTGCCGCCGCTTCGCCCAACAGCGGTTGCAGCGTTAAGTAAGCCTGATCGAGATCGACGATGCTGGAGTGACCGCTGAAGTGGAACGCTGCGGCGGCGGTTGCCATCATCGCCAGATTTACAAAGCCAGCGATGGTCATGGCAATCGCCACATCCAGTTTGGTTGAGCTGTAGCGTTGCGCCTTGCTGCCTTTATTACCGTGCTGCGTCAGCGCCGAGTGCAGATAAATCACGTGCGGCATAATGGTGGCGCCTAACACGCCCGCGGCGAGGAAGACCGCATCTGACGTCGGCAGCGATGGCAGCGCCATACCGACCACCAGCTCACTCACTTTTGGCTGGGAGAAAAACAGCTCCACAATATACGCCGCCGCCACAAACAGCAGCAGGCCGCCAATCACCAATTCCAGTGGCTTCTGCCCGCGACTTTGCAACATCAGAATCAGGTAAGTCGCGATACCGGTTAACACCGCGCCCTGCAGCAGCGAAATGCCGAGTAAAAGCTTGAAGCCGAGCGCCGCGCCGATAAATTCAGCGAGATCGGTGGCCATGGCGATGATTTCCGCCTGCACCCAATAGAACCACACCGCCGGACGCGGGAAACGATCGCGGATGTGTTCTGCAAGATTTTTGCCGGTGGCAATACCGAGCTTGGCGGACATCAGCTGGATCAGCATCGCCATGACATTGGCCCACACCACCACCCACAACAGCTTGTAGCCGTATGCGGCGCCTGCCTGAATGTTGGTCGCGAAGTTACCGGGATCGATATAGCCAATCGCCGCAATAAAAGCGGGACCCAGCAGCGCGAGTTTGATCTTTCTGGCTCCGCGAGCGGCGCGCTCAGCGGTGCGGCTTTCTAGCATAGTTTTACCCTGTCTTAACGCTTGTTGACCCGACCAGATTAAGGGTCATTCAAGGCAGATGAAATTTGGTTATAGTTATTATATTAATAGATGGTGCTATGAAGTATAGCCATTGCTATACATTGCGGTAAAGCCAGTTCTTGCCAAAAATACGTGCAACGCAAATGACTCTACGCTTGGGTCATTTTATAGACAATGTTTTTGTGGATATTTCTTGTGATGAATTTGTAATGGGGTTGTGAGCGGTCAGACTTATCTGAGAAAAATCGCGATAGCGAATACTTATAATGTGGTTTTGATCTCGTTTTTAAGTAACGCGTTACATAGAATACGCAACAAAATACAACCCTCCTCAAATTTGGAGCCGACATGTCCCATGTTTTGCATTTTATTTTAGCACTAGTGGTGGTAGCGGTGCTGGCCTTGCTGGTCAGCAACGATCGTAAAAGCATCCGTCTTCGTTTTATCGTACAGCTTCTGGTCATCGAATTGTTGTTGGCGTGGTTCTTCCTGAACTCCTCCATCGGTCTCGGCTTCGTGCAGGGCTTCGCTGGTTTCTTTGATCATCTGCTCAAATATGCCGCCGAAGGCACCAACTTCGTGTTTGGCAATATGAGTGAAAAAGGTCTCGCCTTCTTCTTCCTCAACGTGCTTTGCCCGATCATCTTCATCTCGGCGTTGATTGGTATTTTGCAGCACTTCCGCATCTTACCTTGGGTGATTCGCGGCATTGGTACCGTACTGTCAAAAGTAAACGGTATGGGAAAACTGGAATCTTTCAACGCCGTAAGCTCTCTGATTTTGGGACAGTCAGAAAACTTTATCGCCTATAAAGATATCCTCGGCAAAATGTCACAGCGTCGCATGTACACCATGGCAGCGACCGCCATGTCGACGGTTTCCATGTCGATTGTCGGCGCCTACATGACCATGCTGCAGCCAAAATATGTGGTTGCCGCGCTGGTATTGAACATGTTCAGCACCTTTATCGTGCTGTCGCTGATTAACCCGTACCGCGTTGATAGCGAAGAAGATCTGCAATTGCAGGACCTGCACAAAGGCCAGAGCTTCTTTGAAATGCTGGGCGAATACATCCTCGCCGGTTTTAAAGTGGCAATGATTGTCGCTGCGATGCTGATTGGTTTTATTGCCTTGATTACGGGTCTGAACGCGCTGTTCGATCTGATTTTCGGCATCAGCTTCCAGGGCGTGCTGGGTTATGTGTTCTATCCATTTGCGTGGGTGATGGGCGTTCCTTCACACGAAGCGCTGCAAGTGGGCAGCATCATGGCAACCAAACTGGTTTCCAACGAATTCGTGGCGATGATGGATCTGCAGAAAATCGCCGGTCAGCTGTCACCTCATTCGGAAGGTATTCTCTCGGTGTTCCTCGTCTCCTTTGCTAACTTCTCCTCTATCGGGATTGTGGCGGGTGCGATTAAAGGTCTGCACGAAGAGCAAGGTAACGTGGTTTCACGCTTCGGCCTGAAACTGCTGTACGGTTCAACGCTGGTGAGCGTGCTATCAGCCGCTATCGCTGGCCTGGTGTTGGCCTTCTGATCAAAGGGGCGAGCTGCGGCTCGCCCTTCTCTTCTTATTTATTTCAATCGGTTCTATCCCACCTCGCCCCGGCTTTTCCCCCGCCATCACCCGCTTCACCATCAAACGCAAAACCTTTGCACAATATTGAATTTCCGTTCACACCGCCTGCGCCCGTAGTTTTTCTCCATGACGTCACTTCAGGAGAACCGCATGAGCATTCAATTCCTTGGCATGATTGGCCACCGCCTCGCCTCCGAGATTATCCCGGCTAGCGGCCCGCTGTTTGATAAAGAGTACATTGCGCGATTTGCGCGGGCGCACGAAGACGCCGGTTTTGATCGCATTCTGGAGGGCTATTGGTCGGATCAGCCGGATGGCTTTCTGGTCACCGCGCACGCGGCGGCGCACACCTCAACGCTGAAATTTTTGCTGGCGCATCGCCCCGGCTTTGTGTCGCCAACCCTGGCGGCGCGCAAACTGGCTTCGCTGGATCACTTAACCGACGGCCGTTTAGCGGTGCACATTATCAGCGGCGGCAGCGATGCCGAGCAGCGCCGCGACGGTGACTTCCTCAACAAAGCCGAGCGCTATGCGCGCAGCGATGAGTTTCTTACGGTGCTGAAGCAGAGCCTCGAATCCGCGCAGCCGTACGATCATCAAGGTCAATTTTATCAGGTCGAGCAGGCGTTTTCGGCCATCAAACCGTTGCAGAAAAAACTGCCAATCTATTTTGGCGGATCGTCGCAGGAAGCGATTGATGTCGCAGCACGGCATGCCGATGTGTTTGCGCTGTGGGGCGAACCGCTGAAAGGCGCGGAGGAGACAGTACGCAACGTGCGCGCTGCTGCTGCCAGACAGGGGCGCGAAATCAACTTCAACATCTCGTTCCGCCCGATTCTTGGCAAAACTGAAAAAGAAGCCTGGGAACGCGCGGAACACATCCGCGCCACGGCAGAGAAACAGCTCAACGAAACTGGCTTTGCCTTTGGCAAGGCGAAACCGCAGAGCGTTGGCGCACAGCGTTTACTCGCCGCCGCCAATGAAGGCGATCGTCTGGATAAAGTGCTGTGGACCGGCGTCGCAAAACTGGTTCAGGGCGGCTACAACTCCACCGCGCTGGTGGGAACGCCGGAACAAGTCTCCGATGCGCTGCTGGAATATTATCGCCTTGGCATCCATAGCGTGCTGATTCGCGGCTTCGACCCGCTTAACGATGCGGTGGAATATGGCCGTGAGCTGATTCCGCTGACGCGCGAGAAAGTCGATGCGCTCTCCGCCGCAGATAAAAGGAGCGCCTGAATCTGATGAGCCATTATCAGCACCAACGCCTGCGCGATTTCGTCGCAAATCTGGCTAATTTGCTGGATACAAAGCCCGAGGAAGCCACGGTGTTACAGCGTGGCAGCGAGTGGCTTGGCGAGCTGATTCGCCACGACGATTGGCTAGACGACGCCTTTAGCCAACCTCATCCCGAACACTATCAACAATATTTGTTGTATGCCGATGCGCAGCAGCGCTTCTCGGTGGTGAGTTTCGTTTGGGGGCCGGGCCAGCAAACGCCAATTCACGACCATCGCGTATGGGGATTGATTGGCATGCTGCGCGGCGCGGAAATTTCACAATCCTGGCAGCCGGGGCCGAACGGATTACAGCCGGAAGGCGCACCCGTTCGACTCGATCCCGGCAGCGTTGAAGCGGTATCACCAACGGTCGGCGATATTCATCGCGTCAGCAACGCCTATGACGACCGCGTCTCCATCAGCATTCACGTTTATGGCGCCAACATTGGCGCGGTCAAACGCGCGGTCTACCGCGAAGACGGCAGCGAAAAAACGTTTATCTCCGGTTACAGCAACCGCTACTTACCGAACATTTGGGACCTTTCACATGACTAAACCGGTTTTCCCTTTACGCCAGGCGGCGGACATTATTGATGCGCTGCGTCAGCAGCAGGAAGTGGCGATTGTCGATGTGCGCGATGAAGCGCTGTTTGCCACCGCGCATCCGCTGTTTGCGGTGAATATTCCGCTGTCAAAGCTGGAGCTTGAGCTACTGGACCGCATTCCACAGCGCACCACCGCCATCACGCTGTATGACGGCGGCGAAGGCCTGGCGCAAACCGCTGCCGAGCGCATTGCCGCACTGGGTTACAGCAATGTCGCGCTGCTGGCGGATGATTTGGCTGGCTGGCAAGCGGCGGGCGGCGAACTATTTATCGACGTTAATTCACCCAGCAAATCGTTTGGCGAGCTGGTTGAGCATTACAATCACACGCCTTCTTTGTCAGCGGACGAAGTGCATCAGCTGATTAACAGCGATGCTAACGTGGTGGTGCTGGATGCACGCCGTTTCGATGAATATCAAACCATGAGTATTCCAGGCGCTACCAGCGTGCCGGGCGGTGAGCTGGTGCTGCGCGTGCGTGATATCGCCCCATCGCCGGAGACCACGGTGATTGTCAACTGCGCCGGTCGCACACGCAGCATCATCGGTACGCAATCGCTGGTCAATGCCGGAATTCGCAATCCGGTGTTTGCACTACGCAATGGCACCATCGGCTGGACGTTGGCCGGACATGCGCTGGATAAAGGCCAGTCGCGCCGCTACGGCGAGGCCAGCGAAACGGCTCAGCGTCAGGCGGCGAACAATGCGCGCAGTATCGCCGATCGCGCGGGTGTGGAACGTATCCCACTCGCTACGCTCAAGCGTTGGCAGCAGGAGGCGCGCACCACTTATCTGTTTGATGTACGTGATGCCGACGAGTACGCCGCCGGGCATCTGCCGGGCAGCCGCCACGTGCCGGGGGGCCAATTAGTGCAGGAGACCGATCACTACGCCAGCGTACGTGGGGCACGTATCGTGCTGATTGATGATGATGGCGTGCGCGCCAATATGACCGCATCCTGGCTGGCACAGCTTGGCTGGCAGGTTTCAGTGCTGGAGGAGCTGCAGGCCAGTGATTTCAGTGAAAGCGGTAACTGGAAAGCGCAGGTGCCGCCCGTTGCTCAACCCGAACTCATCTCACCGCAGCAGTTAGCGGAATGGTTGCAGGAAGGGCAAACGCAGGTGCTGGATTTCACCACGCGCGCAAACCATCTTAACAGCCATATTCCGGGCGCGGCCTGGTTGCTGCGCTCTACTCTGCAACAGCAAGGCAAAGCGTTGTTGCCGGAGGCGCGTCGCTATGTATTAACCTGTGGCAGCAGCCTGCTGGCGGGTTATGCGGTGGAACAGGTGGCTGAGCTGACCGGCAAGCCGGTGTTTGTGCTGGAAGGCGGTAACGCTGCATGGCGCGGCGCGGGTTTGCCAACGGAGCAAGGAGAGCAGCAACTGCTGTCACCGGCTATCGAGCGCTATCGTCGCCCGTATGAAGGCACCGATATTGAAGCGGGCGTGATGCAGGCTTATCTGGACTGGGAATACGGTTTAGTGGCGCAGCTGGATCGCGATGGCACGCATGGTTTCCGTGTGCTGCAATTGCAGCCGCAAGCTGTTACAGCCTGACAATAATTCCGCGTTATGCAGTAATGTGGTCGCCATAAATGGCGACCCTACAAACGACAAAACCGCAATTTATTGCGTTGCGTTTAGAAGGTGATTTTTTGAATGTGTTCAGAACGAACAGAGATTTGGTGGAGATAAGCGGGATCGAACCGCTGACCTCTTGCATGCCATGCAAGCGCTCTCCCAGCTGAGCTATACCCCCACATCTGGAAATCATTTTTCGGTCAAACCGTTGGGAGCGGTTTGGTGGAGATAAGCGGGATCGAACCGCTGACCTCTTGCATGCCATGCAAGCGCTCTCCCAGCTGAGCTATACCCCCGAACCGAAAAACTGCCGAGTAAACTCGACGGACGGGATAATATGAAACCGCCTCTTGAGTGTCAACGTCAAATTCTCGTTCTGTGTTTGATCGCTGAAAAAGGCGTCAACCCCGCGTCAGCATGGCTTTTTTTTCTACACTTCATCCCAAATCGCCTCTATTTATATGCGCTATCCAACAATGCTCACCAAACCCAACCTCAACCCAGCGTTAATTTAAGGTTAAAGATGTTAGGAGCAGTCTTGTTTTCGTTAAAAGTGCGTGTAAAACTTAGCGCGCTAATTAACCGGTCATCCTGCCAGGGTGTTCTCTCAATGACCGGCCAGCAACGTCCCCATTAATCCATACAAGAAAAGTGAATTATGTCGCTGCATACACCTAAAGAGATCGCCCAACTGGCGATTCAAGCTGGCGTGGCTAAAAGCCGCCTTCCTATCTCCACCTTGTTAATTCTTGGCTTCATGGCCGGTGCGTTTATCGCCACTGGCTTCCTGCTAGATCTACATGTGATTAACCAACTGCCTGCTGAATGGGGCTCATTCGGCGTGCTGCTCGGCGCTGCGGTGTTCCCGGTTGGTTTGATCATGACGGTGCTGGCGGGCGGTGAGCTGCTGACCGGCAATATGATGACGATGCCAATCGCCTGGTTCGCGCGTCGCATCAGTGGCTTCAGCGTACTGCGTAACTGGTTTTGGGTTACCGTCGCCAATTTTATTGGCAGCGTTGCAGTAGCATGGTTTTTTGGTCACATGCTGGGCATGACAGAGGGCGATTACCTGAAGAAAACCGTGGCGATTGCGCACGCTAAAGTGAATGCCGATTTCCTGCACGCCTTTATTTCCGGCGTAGGCTGCAACTGGCTGGTGTGTTTGGCGGTGTGGCTCGCCTTCGCCAGTAAAGATGTGGTAGGTAAAATCTTCGGTATGTGGTTCCCGGTGATGGCGTTCGTGGCGATTGGCTTCCAGCACGTTGTCGCTAACATGTTTATTGTTCCGGCAGCGATTTTTGCCGGCCAGATGAGCTGGGCGGAGTTTGCGCCAAACGTAATTGCGGTGTTCCTTGGTAACGGCGTGGGCGGTGCAATTTTTGTTGGCCTCACCTATTTCATCGCTTTCCGTCCTGAACAACCCGCAGTGAGCGAAGCGCAATAACCGAATTTTGCCTTTTGTTGGAGAGCAGAAGGCATTTTCTGCCCAGGTTACTTTTCCCCGTTACGTTTTGTTGTAATATGTAGAACTAATGTATTTAACAGGGACTGCATCGTGAAAAAGGAATGGCTTACTCCCGAGGAGCTCGCGCTGGAAACGGGCTACAGTCGGCAAACGGTGAATAAATGGATCAAGCGTGAAAACTGGACAACCACGCCAAAGCCCGGTGTTCAGGGCGGTAAAGCGCGATTGATCCATATTGATGAGCGTGTAAAGAGCTTTGTTCAGTCCACCCGCCACGCGAACGAACCGGCGGCTAATTACGGTGCACAACAAAATACGTTACCTGCGTTATTAATAAATTCTGTCCAGCAAATGACGGCAGCGGAGCAAGAGCAATTTGCGGCGTTGTTATTGCGGGAGGGAATTCGAGGCGTACTGGAGCGTCTGGGGATTCAGGAAGAATAAATAAGCCGGAAGCAGATGCTTCCGGCTTTTTCATATTATGCGTTTGCTTCACGCTCAGCGATGAAGGCCAGCGCTTTCTCAATACGTGCAACGCTGCGGCTGCGACCAATCGCTTCCACGGTCACATCCAGCGCCGGTGACTGGCCTGAACCGGTCACCGCAACACGCAGTGGCATACCGACTTTACCCATGCCCAGCTCCAGCTCATCTGCCGCAGACTGAATTGCATGATGCACATTCTCAGCGTTCCAGTTGCTGTCGCTGATCGCGGCCAGTTTGTCACGCACCACTTCCAGCGGCTGACGCGCGACCGGACGCAGATGCTTCTTCGCCGCGTCAGCATCAAAGGCTTCGAACTCTTCATAGAAGTAACGGCAAGATGCCGCGATCTCTACCAGAGTTTTGCAACGCTCGCCCAGCAAGGTAACCAGCTTAGCCAGTTCCGGACCGGTGCGGGTATCAATCTTCTGCTGCTCAATATGCCATTGCAGCTGTGTAGCAACGTATTCCGGCGGCAGCGTATTAATGTAGTGATGGTTCAGCCACTGCAGCTTTTCAGTGTTGAAAGCACTGGCCGATTTGCTCACCGCATCCAGGGTGAACAGCTCTGCCATTTCCGGCACGCTGAAGATCTCCTGATCGCCATGTGACCAGCCGAGGCGCACCAAATAGTTGAGCAGCGCTTCCGGCAGATAACCGTCATCACGATATTGCATCACGCCGACAGCGCCATGACGCTTAGACAGCTTCTTACTGTCATCGCCAAGGATCATTGAGACGTGCGCATAGGTTGGCACTTCTGCACCGATCGCTTTCAGGATGTTGATCTGGCGTGGCGTGTTGTTGATATGGTCTTCACCACGAATCACGTGAGTGATGCCCATATCCCAGTCATCCACCACCACACAGAAGTTGTAGGTTGGCGAACCGTCGGTACGACGAATGATCAGGTCATCCAGTTCCTGGTTGCTGAATTCAATCGGGCCACGAATCTGATCGTCAAAGATGACAGAACCATCCTGCGGGTTGCGGAAGCGCACCACGCACGGCTCATCAGCAGCGTGATGTTCATGGCTGTCGCGGCAGCGGCCGTCATAACGCGGCTTTTCGCCCTTTTCCATCTGCTCTTCACGCAGCGCATCAAGACGTTCTTTACTGCAGTAGCATTTATAGGCCGTGCCCGCTTCCAGCATGTCGTCGATCACCGCGTTGTAGCGATCAAAACGCTTAGTCTGATAATACGGACCTTCATCCCAGTTAAGGCTCAGCCAGTTCATACCATCCATGATGGCTTCAATGGCTTCCGGTGTGGAACGCTCCAGATCGGTATCTTCGATACGCAGAACAAATTCGCCCTTGTTATGGCGAGCATAAAGCCATGAGTAAAGAGCAGTACGAGCACCGCCTACGTGCAAATAGCCGGTTGGGCTGGGTGCGAAGCGAGTTTTGATTTTCATTCAGCATTGCCTTAAATGCGCAGGTTTTATTGTCTGGATGACAAAAAAACGGGTTAACGCGAAAAAACAGTGCGCACATTCTAGCAGGTGAGGCTGATTCCTCAATGATTGTCGCGGTGGCATCCCGGTTTGCTGTGCGCTTTTCTGCTAATAAAACCAGCACATTGGCGAAAAGCGCCCCACGATGATTATTTTTAAAGCGAACGCACATTTAAGTTTTAAAAACCGTTGACTCACTTTGAAGGATCCCTATAATGCGACTCCACACAGCGGGGGTGATTAGCTCAGTTGGTAGAGCATCTCCCTTACAAGGAGGGGGTCGGCGGTTCGAGCCCGTCATCACCCACCACTCTTTAGAAGGTTTAGAGGTGGCCCGCAGTGAACAAGAGATAAGATATGGGTGATTAGCTCAGTTGGTAGAGCATCTCCCTTACAAGGAGGGGGTCGGCGGTTCGAGCCCGTCATCACCCACCATATCTTAGTCAGATGACGCTCTTGTTAAGCAGTACGAAGTGGGTGATTAGCTCAGTTGGTAGAGCATCTCCCTTACAAGGAGGGGGTCGGCGGTTCGAGCCCGTCATCACCCACCACTTCGGGTCGTTAGCTCAGTTGGTAGAGCAGTTGACTTTTAATCAATTGGTCGCAGGTTCGAATCCTGCACGACCCACCAATTCAGAGAAAAGCGCCTTTTAGGCGCTTTTTTCGTTTCTATCGCCTGCACGTTAGCGAACCAAAACCCAACAAAACCTTTTCGCAAGCTTAACACTCCCTGCCCTCAAGCCTCCCGCTGCTCTGACCGATAACGATAATGGTCTATTGCAAGGAGAAAACCATGTCTATATCCAGCGTTAGTAGTGTCAGTACCGCAAGTAGCGGCGGCGGATCGACCTCAGAAATCGCCAGCCTTAACAAACAGATTCAATCCATCACCAAGCAGCTGAAAGATCTTTCCAGCGACGATACGCTCACCGATGAACAAAAATCGGAACAGGAGCAGATGCTGCAATCACAGATTCAAATGATTGAAGCGCAAATCGCGCAGATTGAGCAGCAGCAAGCCGAGAAAGCGCAACAGAAACAGGAAGCCCAGCAACCTGCGGCGAACAAAGCCGATGGAATTAACCGTCCGACGGATACCAATCAGATCAACGTGTACGTTTAAAACGCCGGCTTCAGCATGCGTTGTTGCGTCAGCAGGGCCGCCTGCTGACGCACTTCCTGCCAGATCGCTTCTGCGGCGGGTGTCAGCGAGCGGTTTTTGCGCTTTATCAGCATCAGGCTGCGATTAATTTCCGGATAGAGACGTCGCACCGTGAGTTTGCGTCCTGACGGCAACGGCAAGGCCAGCGCGGGCAGAATGCTGATGCCAATCCCCGCTTCCACCATCGGATAAAGCGTGGCGGGATGGCCGATTTCCTGCACCACATGCACATTTAACACCAGTTGTTGCAGCGCGGCATCGACTAATACGCGACTGCCAGAAGCATAATCCTGCAGCACCATATTGCGTCCGGCCAGCATCGACCACTTTGCCTGTTCAATGTGCGCCAGCTCGTCATCTTCATGACACAGCAGTAAAAAAGGCTCCTGCAGAATCTCTTCGCTAGCGAAATCGGTGTCGTTGAGCGGGCCAATCACAATGCCAAAATCGACCTCCGCATTGCGTACGCTTTGCAACACCCATTGCTGCACGCGGTCATGCAGGATGACGCGGATATCCGGATAGCGCTGCTGGCTGCTGGCCAGACACTGCGGCATCAGGTGGGCAGAAGGCGTTTGACTGGCGGCAACACGCACCGTGCCGCTGCGCTGTTCGCCATAGCTGCGCACATCCAACACGGTGGTATTGAGATCTTCCAGCAGACGATTAAGCCGCGTAGCCAGCTGCTGCCCCGCTTCGGTCAGCATCACTTCTCGCGTGGTGCGATCCAGTAAGCGTACGCCCATTTCCGCTTCCAGCTCTTTAATGCTGTGGCTAACCGCAGACTGACTCAAACCAATCGCTTGTCCGGCCAAACTAAAGCTGCCGTGATGCGCCACGGCTACAAAGGTGCGCAACTGACGTAAGGTGTAATTCATCGATATCGCTCATAGATTAATGCAATAAATCAATTTTATTTCTAAACCTAGCGGGCGCACAATCAGCACCATCAATTTTTTAAATTTAACCGGATTTTAACAATGGGATTTTTACGCCTCGATCCGATGATGATTAAACTCATCATCACCGTGCTGCTGGCCAGCTTTATTCCTGCCAAAGGCGTCTTTGTCGACATCTTTGAATATTTGACCACCGCCGCCATCGCCCTGCTGTTCTTTATGCATGGCGCTAAACTGTCGCGCGAGAAAATCATTGCCGGCAGCAGCCACTGGCGTTTGCACTTGTGGATTATGTGCAGCACCTTTGTGGTATTCCCAATTTTAGGATTGCTGCTGGTGTGGTGGCATCCGGTGAATGTCGGTCCGGAGATTTATACCGGCTTTATCTATCTCTGCATTCTGCCTGCTACCGTGCAGTCAGCCATCGCCTTTACCTCGATGGCGGGCGGTAATGTTGCCGCAGCGGTATGTGCAGCGTCGGCATCCAGCCTGCTCGGCGTATTTATCTCGCCGCTGCTGGTGAATCTGGTAATGAATGTACATAGCGAAATGCCGGGTAATGGGCTGGAGCAGATTGGCAAAATCATGCTGCAGTTACTGGTACCGTTTGTTATTGGTCATCTGTCACGCCGCTGGATCGGCGGTTGGGTGGAAAAAAATCGCAGCCTGATTGGTAAAACTGACCAGACATCCATTCTGCTGGTGGTTTACTCAGCCTTCAGTGAAGCAGTTGTGAACGGTATTTGGCACCGCGTCGGTTTGGATACGCTGTTATGGATTCTGGCGGGCAGCCTGCTCATTCTGTTTGTTGCGCTGGCGATTAATCTCGGAGCATCACGCCTGTTTGGCTTTAGCCGTGCCGATGAAATCACCGTACTGTTCTGCGGCTCGAAAAAGAGTCTGGCAAACGGTGTGCCGATGGCCAACATCCTGTTCCCGGCCGCATCTGTGGGTATTATCGTGCTGCCGCTGATGATCTTCCATCAGGTACAGTTAATGGTGTGTTCTTTCATTGCCCAGCGCTATAAAGCCGGCAATGAAAAACGGCTGGCGCAGCAGCCAGTAGAAGCGCAGAAATCCTAAATAGAACGGCCCGCAAATGCGGGCCGTTTGGTTATTCACTGCGCTTGAGCGGTTTGATTAAACCTTCCAGCCCTTCAATCTTAATTGTCAGCGTCAGCTGCATCAATTCGCCTAACTTACCGGCCGGAAATTCATCTTTGCGGGCGAACCACAGCAAATACTCCTCCGGCACATCAATCAGCACTCTGCCCTTGTACTTGCCGAACGGCATCACGGTATTGGCGATTTCTACCAGTTGCTGTTTATCCACGTTAGGCTCCGAGCAGGCGAATCATTTCCGCTTCATCGATCACCGGAATGCCGAGTTCCTGCGCTTTCGCCAGCTTGGAACCGGCCGCTTCGCCCGCTATCAGCAAATCGGTTTTCTTCGACACGCTGCCACTCACTTTAGCGCCCAGCGCCACCAAACGCTCTTTGGCATCATCACGATTCATCTGCGACAAAGAACCAGTCAGTACCACGGTTTTACCGGCAAACGGACTATCAATCTCTTCGACATTCACCACTTCAACCTGCGGCCAATGCACGCCAATCTCTTCGGTAAGATCGCGAATAACGGCGCGATTGCTCTCTTCATCCATAAAGTTACGCACATGCGTTGCCACCACTTTGCCGACATCCTGCACTTCAATTAGGGCATCGAGATCGGCGTTCATCACCTTTTCCAGCTCGCCAAAGTGATTGGCAAGGTTAGCAGCGGTGGCTTCGCCGACTTCACGAATACCCAGCGCATAGAGGAAACGCGCCAGCGTGGTGGATTTGGCCTTTTCCAGCGCATCAACCACGTTCTGCGCCGATTTCGGCCCCATGCGATCGAGGCCGGTCAGCTTACCGGCCGTAAGACGGAACAGATCTGCTGGCGTTAAGACGTACTCTTTCTCTACCAGCTGATCGATGATTTTGTCGCCCATGCCATCGACATCCATCGCACGACGCGAAACGAAATGTTTGAGTGCTTCTTTGCGCTGCGCGCCACAAATCAGGCCGCCGGTGCAGCGCGTTACCACTTCACCTTCCACGCGCTCAACGTCTGAACCGCACACCGGGCAATGACTCGGGAAGACGATTTCACGCGTCTCTTGCGGGCGCTCCGATTCCACCACATTTACCACTTGCGGAATCACGTCACCGGCGCGGCGAATCACGACTTTGTCGCCGATGCGCAAACCCAATCGGGCGATTTCATCAGCGTTATGCAGGGTAGCGTTGCTCACCACAACGCCCGCAACCTGAACCGGCTCCAGACGCGCGACTGGCGTAATCGCGCCGGTGCGGCCTACCTGAAATTCGACATCGCGCACGAACGTCATCTGTTCCTGCGCCGGGAATTTAAAGGCCACAGCCCAGCGCGGCGCACGCGCCACAAAGCCGAGTTGCTCCTGCAGCGCCTGTGAATCGACCTTGATAACCACGCCATCAATGTCGAAGCCGAGCGACGGGCGCTCCAGCTCAACCTGACGATAAAACGCCAGCACTTCACCGGCGCTATGAGCCAGACGAATACGATCGGTGACCGGCAATCCCCACGCCTTAAACTGTTGCAAACGTTGCCAATGGCTGGCGGGCATTTCACCGCCTTCCAGCAGACCAAAACCGTAGCAGAAGAAGGTCAGCGGACGTTTGGCGGTAATGCGCGGATCGAGCTGACGCAGCGAACCGGCAGCTGCGTTACGTGGGTTTGCAAAGACTTTCGCGCCGGTGCGACGCGCTTCTTCATTCAGCTTTTCAAAGCCGCTTTCGGTGATAAACACTTCGCCACGCACTTCAACGCGTGCGGGAATGTTGTCGCCATGCAGACGCAGTGGAATGGCGTGAATAGTGCGCACGTTCGCCGTGATGTTCTCGCCGGTGGTGCCATCTCCACGCGTTGCTGCGCGCACCAGCAAACCATCTTCATACAGCAAACTCACCGCTAAGCCATCCAGCTTGAGCTCGCAGCAATAAGTCAATTCGTCAGTGCTTTTAAGGCGATCCTGCACGCGTTTGTTGAAGGCAAGGAAGCCCGCTTCATCAAAGGTGTTATCCAGCGACAACATCGGCACTTCATGCCGCACTTGCTCAAAAGCTGCCAGCGGTGCCGCGCCCACGCGTTGTGTCGGAGAATCAGGTGTAATCAAATCAGGATGAGCGCTTTCCAGCTCGCGCAGCTGAACCATCAATCGGTCATACTCTGCATCCGGAATCTCCGGCGTATCCATCACGTGGTAGAGATATTCGTGGTGACGTAACGTGGTGCGCAGCGCGGTGATCTGCTCCTGAACCGATTTCATAGTCTCTTATCCGATAAAAAACCCCCGACATGCGGGGGTTGTATTTGTTTTGACTCAGCTAGCGGCGATTAACCGATAACTTCGCGAATACGCGTTTTGTAGGTTTCCAGCTTCTGCGGCGTCATCATACGACGCTCATCGTCCAGCACCACGCCACCCACATCATCGGCGATACGCTGTGCGGATTGCAGCATCAGCTTGAAGTTCTGGTTCGCATCGCCGTACGACGGCACCATCATGAAGATGGAGATGCCGGGCGTTGAGAAGTTGCCCATTTGATCCGGATCGAATGAACCCGGTTTCACCATGTTCGCCAGGCTAAACAGCACCGGACCGCTGCCTGCTGGACTCAGGTGGCGATGGAAAATGTTCATCTCACCAAACTGGAATCCGGCCTGCAGAATGCCCTGCAACAGCGCTTCACCATTCAGTTCGCCGCCCGCGTGTGCAGCAACATGCAGCACTAATACGGCTTCTTTTTTACTGCCCGGCGCAGCCGCCGCTGGCTGTTGCGCTTCGGGTTGATGCGCAACTGGCACTTCAGGTTCAAATTCTGGCTCTTCTGCCGCCTGGAACTCTGGCGCAGGCTGCGTTGCGGAAAGCGGTTCGTTATCCAGCAGCGGATCGGCCTGAATCGGTTGTGGTGCAGGCGCTGGCGTTGGCTTCGCCACGGGCGCTTGTGGCGCCACCGGCTTACGCACTTCAGGTTCGTCATCCAGCAACGGATCGCCCAATAACGGGTCAGCCTGACGTGATGCCGGTTGACGCACAGGTTCAGGCGCACGCGGCGCGCTCGCTGGACGCGCAGTGAATTCGGGTTCTTCATCCGCATCACGATGACGACGTACACGGACTTCGCCGACGCCATCATCTTCTTCGCTCAGCAGATCTTCATCGGCTTCTTCGCGCTGTTTCAGACGTTTGTGCGGGCGATCACGAAACACGGAGGAGCGCTCTTTACGGCTGGTCCACAGTCCATGAAGTAGCAGCGCTATTATGGCGATCGCGCCAACAACGATTAATATCAGACGCAAATCCTGCATCATTGTATTCTCTGTTGTTCCAATACCTTGCCACCACGGCAAACTTTATCCTCTAACTGTATTTGCCCAGCTAAACAAGTGCAAGTCTGTGCAGTATTTTCTGACAAATTAGATAGCTGCCCCACGTTTTTTTGCTGTTTTTTCGCGCAAACCAGACCTGAAGCCGACAAAAAGCCAGGTTATGATGGTCGCGCCGCTATATTTAGGAGAAAGGCTCGCTATGCCCGCAGGAAATTCGGTCTCAACTTTTAATGGTGTTCACTACTTCGCTGAAGGATGGAAACTGGTGCGCCTGCCCGGCATTCGTCGCTATGTCATCATGCCGCTACTGATCAACATTGTGCTGCTCGGCGGTGCCTTTGTCTGGCTGTTTCAGCGTTTGGGGCAGTGGATCCCAGCTTTAATGTCACATATCCCCGACTGGTTGCAGTGGCTGAGTTATCTGCTGTGGCCGCTATCGGTGATTTCGATTGTGTTGGTGTTCAGTTACTTCTTTTCGACGCTGGCAAACCTGATTGCTGCGCCCTTCTGTGGCTTGCTCGCCGAGCAGCTTGAAGGGAGATTGACCGGAACGCCACTGCCCGATAGTGGCTGGATGGCCATGGTTAAAGATGTACCGCGCATCATGAAACGAGAGTTACAGAAGCTTGGCTACTATTTGCCGCGTGCAATTGGTTTGCTGTTGCTGCACTTCATCCCTGGATTTGGACAAACGGTGGCACCGGTTCTATGGTTTTTATTCAGTGCGTGGATGCTGTCCGTGCAGTATTGCGATTACCCCTTTGATAACCACAAAGTGAGTTTTCAGCAGATGCGCCAGGCGCTGCGCCAGCACAAAAGCGCCAATATGCAGTTTGGTGCGCTGGTCAGCCTGTTCACCATGATCCCGATTATCAATCTGGCGATTCTGCCGGTGGCGGTATGCGGTGCGACGGCCATGTGGGTTGATCGTTATCATGCACAACATGCGCGCCGTTAAAGCTTTAAAATGCCTTATGCATTTTTGCGTAAGGCTTATGGTTGTGCGCTATATAGATATGCGATTTCTTTCCTTCCGCACATCATTAGAAAAGGTATGCTCTGAGGGTTCCCAATATTTCATACAGTTAAGGACGAGCTATGAGTAAGATCTATGAAGACAACTCTCTGACAATTGGTCATACGCCGCTGGTTCGACTGAACCGCATCGGTAACGGCCGCATTCTGGCTAAGGTCGAGTCGCGCAACCCGAGCTTCAGCATCAAATGCCGTATCGGTGCCAATATGATTTGGGACGCGGAAAAACGCGGTATTTTGAAACCGGGCGTTGAGCTGGTTGAGCCAACTAGCGGTAACACCGGTATTGCGCTGGCTTACGTCGCCGCAGCGCGCGGTTACAAGCTGACGCTGACCATGCCAGAAACCATGTCAATTGAGCGCCGCAAGCTGCTGAAAGCGTTGGGTGCTAACCTGGTGCTGACCGAAGGTCCAAAAGGCATGAAAGGTGCCATCGCGAAGGCAGAAGAGATAGTCGCCAGCGATCCGGATAAATATGTGCTGCTGCAGCAATTCAGCAACCCAGCCAACCCGGAAATCCACGAGAAAACCACCGGCCCAGAAATCTGGGAAGATACCGATGGCGAAGTTGACGTGTTCATCGCGGGCGTGGGCACCGGCGGTACGCTGACTGGCGTGAGCCGCTACATCAAGAACACCAAAGGCAAGAAAGAGCTGATTACCGTTGCCGTAGAGCCAACCGATTCACCGGTTATTGCTCAGGCGCTGGCGGGCGAAGAGATTAAGCCGGGTCCACATAAAATTCAGGGCATCGGTGCCGGCTTCATTCCTGGCAACCTTGACCTGAAATTGATTGACCGCGTAATCGCCATCACTAACGAAGAAGCCATTAGCACCGCACGTCAGCTGATGGAAGAAGAAGGCATTCTGGCGGGTATCTCTTCAGGTGCTGCCGTTGCTGCCGCGCTGAAGCTGCAAGAGGATGAAGCCTTCGCCAACAAGAACATCGTGGTGATCCTGCCCTCCTCCGGCGAACGCTATTTAAGTACCGCACTGTTTGCCGATCTCTTCACTGAGAAAGAGCTGCAGCAGTGATGCTCAAAGTCTGAAACTGACGAAAAAAGCACCCGAATGGGTGCTTTTTTGTGGTGCAGATCTCACTTTTATCACCAGACAGATTGCTTTCAGTGATGCGGCTCTGGTATTTAAGCTTCCAATTATTTCGGTGCCTGAAATTAATCTGCCTTTGAAGTGGATCAAGCTGAATCGATTTACTGATTTGGCGAAACGGCGAATCACGGCATAATGAGAAGAGTGGCGCATTCGTGCAGTTTTTGATCTGTCACTGTTAATGACGTACTCATTCGAGCGCATTTTGTGGTGAGCTTAAAGCCATACCAGCGCACCTACACAGGCTAAAGTTACGGCTCCAGGCTAGACTTTAGATCCATAACACCAAACCTGATAAAGTTGGGGAAATAGAATGTTCCAGCAAGAAGTTACCATTACCGCACCTAACGGCCTTCATACTCGTCCTGCAGCCCAGTTCGTTAAAGAAGCAAAGGCTTTCCAGTCAGAAATCACTGTGACTTCCAATGGCAAATCTGCCAGCGCGAAAAGCCTGTTCAAACTGCAGACTTTGGGTCTGACGCAAGGTACGGTTGTTACGCTGTCTGCCGAAGGTGAAGATGAGCAGAATGCGGTTGAGCACCTGGTCAAGCTGATGGCTGAGCTGGAGTAACCGGCTCAGTTCGCAACTAAACCGACCCCTTTGCCCCATTGAGTGCAAATATCTTGATCGCGGACAACCTGTCCGCGTTATTGCATCTTTAGAGTACTGCTCCGCGACAGTGGCGACGCATCGGGTCAATGAGCCATCGTGATTAAAAGGTAGGGTTATGATTTCAGGCATTTTAGCATCACCGGGTATCGCTTTCGGCAACGCACTTTTGCTGAAGGAAGATGAGATCGTCATTAGCCGTAAAAAAATTACTGACGATCAGGTTGAGCAGGAAGTTCAGCGCTTCCTCGATGGACGCAGCAAAGCTGCTTCACAGCTCGAAGCCATTCGCATTAAAGCCGGTGAAACCTTCGGTGAAGAGAAAGCTGCGATCTTTGAAGGTCACATCATGCTGCTCGAAGACGAAGAGCTTGAGCAGGAAATCATCGACCTCATCAAAAAAGACCACGCTACCGCTGACGCCGCCGCTCACACCGTGATTGAAGGCCAGGCTGTTGCCCTGGAAGAGCTGGATGACGAATACCTGAAAGAGCGTGCAGCTGACGTACGTGATATCGGTAAGCGTCTGCTGCAGAACATTCTCGGTCTGCACATTGTTGATCTGAGCGCGATTGCTGAAGAATCTATTCTGGTGGCGAAGGATTTAACGCCGTCAGAAACCGCACAGCTGAACCTGAAAAAGGTGCTGGGCTTTATCACCGATATTGGTGGACGTACCTCTCACACCTCTATCATGGCGCGTTCACTCGAGTTGCCAGCCATTGTCGGCACCGGTAACGTGACCACCACCGTGAAAAACGGTGATTTCCTGATTATTGATGGCGTGAACAACAAGATTTACGTCAATCCTTCCGAGCAGGAGCTGGAAGAGCTGAAAGCGATCCAGACTCAATATCTGTCTGAGAAGCATGAACTGGCGAAACTGAAAGATCTGCCAGCCATTACGCTGGACGGCCATCAGGTTGAAGTCTGCGCTAACATCGGTACCGTGCGCGATGTCGCTGGTGCAGAGCGTAACGGCGCAGAAGGTGTTGGCCTGTATCGTACCGAGTTCCTGTTTATGGACCGCGATTCACTGCCAACCGAAGAAGAGCAGTTCCAGGCATACAAAGCGGTTGCTGAAGCTGTGGGTTCGCAGGCGGTTATCGTGCGTACCATGGACATCGGCGGCGACAAAGATCTGCCTTACATGAACCTGCCAAAAGAAGACAACCCGTTCCTCGGCTGGCGCGCAATTCGTATCGCCATGGACCGCAAAGAGATTCTGCATGCGCAGCTGCGCGCGATTCTGCGTGCATCCTCTTTCGGTAAACTGCGCATCATGTTCCCAATGATCATTTCAGTAGAAGAAGTTCGCATTCTGAAAGGCGAGCTGGAGCTGCTGAAAGCGCAACTGCGTGAAGAAGGCAAATCCTTTGATGAGTCCATTGAAGTGGGCATCATGGTTGAAACGCCAGCATCCGCAGTGATTGCGCGCCATCTGGCGAAAGAAGTCGACTTCTTTAGTATTGGGACAAATGACCTGACGCAGTATACTCTGGCGGTCGATCGTGGTAATGATTTGATTTCACACCTCTATAACCCAATGACGCCGTCTGTTCTGGGCCTCATTAAGCAAGTGATCGACGCATCACATGCCGAAGGGAAATGGACCGGCATGTGTGGTGAGCTGGCTGGTGATGAACGTGCTACACTACTGTTACTGGGAATGGGGCTGGACGAATTCAGCATGAGCGCCATTTCAATCCCAAGCATCAAGAAAATCATTCGTAATACTAATTTCGAAGATGCGAAGGCATTGGCGGAGCAGGCTCTGGATCAACCAACAGCGGATGATTTGATGAATTTGGTCAACAAGTTCATTAAAGAAAAAACGCTCTGCTGATCCACGGACGCTAGCCTCAAATTACTGCTTAGGAGAAGATCATGGGTTTGTTTTCTAAACTTTTTGGCGAAAAATCAGAGAGCGCGTCAGGCACTATCGATATCGTTGCGCCTCTGTCAGGCGAAATCGTAAATATCGAAGACGTACCTGATGTGGTATTCGCTGAGAAAATCGTTGGTGACGGTATCGCAATCAAACCAACCGGCAACAAAATGGTTGCACCGGTTGATGGTACTATCGGCAAGATTTTCGAAACTAACCACGCATTTTCAATCGAGTCTGATAACGGCATCGAACTGTTTGTTCACTTCGGTATCGACACGGTTGAGCTCAAAGGTGAAGGTTTCAAACGCATCGCTGAAGAAGGCCAGAAGGTTAAGAAAGGCGACGTGGTGATCGAGTTTGATCTGGCACTGCTGGAAGAGAAAGCGAAATCCACGCTGACGCCGGTTGTAATCTCGAACATGGACGAGATTAAAGACCTGATCAAACTCTCCGGTCAGGTAACTGTGGGCGAGACTCCGGTTATCCGCATCAAGAAGTAAGCTTCGGCTGATTCGTGAGAATTGTAAAACGGCACCCAATGGGTGCCGTTTTTGTTTACTTAAAAATTAGAGCTCTGAATGCGCGAGGTGCGGTCAGGACGACGGGCCAGATCGTAAAGACGGCATAAACCGTCCCTGGGCCTCGGCCCGCGCCGTCCATGGCGCGGGACGCTTTACTCCTCTGCCCCGTCGTCCTGCCCGGTGCAGCAAATGTGCGCTTTATCAGGAAAAATCATTCCTGCTTCCAGCGCGGCAACCTTAACGTCAGCTCCAAACCCCCTTCCGGGCGATTTACCGCCTGCACTTCACCGTGATGCGCCAGAATCACCTTACGCACAATTGAAAGCCCCAAACCGTAGCCTTTGCCCATCAGCGGAGAATTTACGCGGACAAAAGGATCGAAGATACTTGAGAGCTTCTCATCGTCAACGCCCGGTCCTTGATCGCGCACGCTTATCGCCAGCCACTGATTCTCCGCCTGCAGGCGCACATTGATGTGCTGACCTTTATGCGAGAAACGCAGCGCATTGCGCAGTACATTCTCCACGCCGCGGCGAATCAGCTCTGCATTGCCGTGAACGGTGTAATCCGCATTCTCATCAACCTGAAAATCGACTTTCACGCCAGGAATTTGCGCCTCGTAGCGCACATCAGTCACCACCGCATGCAGCAGGCCGGTAAGGTCGAAATACTGTTCGCCCGGCATACTCTCGTGTTCAGCACGCGAAAGCGTCAGCAGTTCGCCAATCATCTTGTCCAGGCGTCGGGCCTCCTCATCAATACGATTGAGTGAGGATTCCACAGATTCCGGTGTCTGCCGCGCTAAGCCGGTCGCCAGCTGCAAGCGTGCCAGCGGTGAACGCAGCTCGTGGGAGATATCATGCAGCAGCTCCTCGCGCGCTTTTACCAGCGTATCGAGGCGCTCAACCATCGCATCGAAATCCTGCGCAACGTTTGACAGCTCATCATGGCGTTTACGCATCACCGGATAGAGCCGCACCGACAAATCACCGCTGGAGACACGCGCAAAGCCCTCGCGCAACTGCCGCATCGGTCGCGTCAGGTTCCACGCCAGCAACAGGCTAAACAGCAGCCCCAGCGCACCGGCGAAGGTAAACATCGGTTCTGGGATATTGAGGATGCGACGCGGGCCGCCGCCGCCCATCGAGCTATCTTCACGTAGGCCTTTAACGTCATAACGCAACTCGTACTGTTTACCATCCTGTCCTTTCACCCAACGCACAATCACATTGGGAAAAGGACCATGAAACGGAGCGCTAAAGGTTTCCGGTGGCGCATCGCCCGGCGTGGTAACGGGTTTATCGTGCTGAATGACGGAGAAAAACTGACGATCGTTCGGCTCCCAATCCGCCATCATGTCATCCAGCGAGCTCAGCCCGCCGCGTTCCAGCACTGAGACGGCGGAAGCCATTTGCAGATTAACGATACGGCGAATCGCGACAATCTCGGGCGGCTCATGTCGATTACCGGAGAGCGTAAAGCCCAGCCACAACAGCTGGCTGATGATGACAAACACGATCCAGAAGCCCAGCAAAATCTTCCAGAACATGCGGCCGCGATAGCTGTGTTTCATCGAATGCGATAACCAATACTGCGCACAGTTTCAATGTTGACGCTGTCGGCGGTTAACGCAGCCAGCTTTTGACGGATGTTGCTGATATGCACATCAACGCTACGATCGTAAGCTTCGCGCGGACGGCCAAGGCCTTTTTCCGACAGCTCATCTTTCGATACCACGCGGTCCGGCGCACGCAGCAGCAGATCCAGCAAATTGAACTCTGAAGCCGTCAGGTCGAACGGTTTGCCCTGCCATTCGGTGATACGTGTCGCAGGATTAAGGCTCAGATCGCCCCAGCGCAGCAGCTCTTTCTTATCCGGCAGCGGAGTTTGATCTTCAAAGCGACGCAGCACGGCACGCAGGCGGGCCACCAGTTCACGCGGATAGCACGGTTTCGGCATGTAATCATCCGCGCCCATTTCCAGGCCGATAACACGATCGATGTTGTCGCCTTTCGCCGTCAGCATAATCACCGGCAAGCGGCTGTTCTGGCGCACCTGACGCAGCACATCGATGCCGCTCATATCAGGCAGCATGATGTCGAGAATCATCGCGGTATAATTACCCGACAGCGCACCTTCAACACCGGCGCTTCCGGTTAAAACCAATTGCGTTTCAAAGCCCTCCGCAATCAGGTATTGGCTCAGCATGGTGCCAAGCTCTACATCATCATCTACCAGCAGGATTTTCATTTTTATCTCTCGTACAAAATTGCCGCTATTTTGTCCTGACTCCGCCGCGAGCGCAGCCGGTTTTACGCGATCCTTACAGTGCTTACGCTAGACGATTATTAGGGGAACTATAGACAAAAATGGCCCAGTCATACTTTAAAGGTACGCATAGGCCAAATTAAATGCGGGGAAAATCACTCAATGGAAAACGCCAGTGGAGAGATAGCGATCGCCACGATCGCAAACAATCGCCACCACCACGCTGCCTGGCTGAGCCGTCGCAATACGCAATGCGCCAGCCACCGCGCCGCCAGAGCTAACGCCACAGAAAATCCCTTCACGCTGTGCCAGCGCGCGCATGGTCTCTTCCGCCTCGCGCTGCGCCATATCGATCACCTCATCCACTAGCTCCGGACGGAAAATGCCGGGCAGATAGGCTTCGGGCCAGCGACGTATACCGGGAATGCTGCTGCCCTCTTGCGGCTGCAGGCCAATCACCTGCACCGCAGGCGCGAACTCTTTCAGGTAACGTCCCACGCCGGTAATGGTGCCGGTAGTGCCCATGCTGGAGACAAAATGCGTCATGCGGCCAGCGGTTTGCTGCCAGATTTCCGGGCCTGTGGTGAGGTAGTGTCCCAGCGGATTATCGGGATTGTTGAACTGATCCAACACGCGCCCTTCGCCACGATCAGCCATCGCCTGCGCCAAATCGCGCGCCCCTTCCATGCCCTGCTCGCGCGTTACCAGCAGCAATTCAGCGCCGTAAGCACGCATCGCGTCCTGACGCTCCTGGCTCATGTTATCGGGCATCAGCAGGCGCAGCTTGTAACCTTTCATCGCGGCGATCATCGCCAGCGCAATGCCGGTATTGCCGCTGGTGGCTTCAATCAAGGTATCGCCTGGCTTGATATCACCGCGCAACTCCGCCTGATGAATCATCGACCAGGCCGCACGATCTTTCACGGAACCCGCTGGATTGTTGCCTTCCAGCTTTAGCCAGATCTCGCTGCCGTTATCAGGCGTCAGGCGCTGCAACTTAATCAACGGCGTATTGCCGATGGTATTTTCCAGTGTGGTCACGGTTTGATTCCAGACGAAAGAAGTGCAAATAAAACGGGCGGGAAAGTCCCGCCCGAAGGAGTGTCAAAAATATCAGGCGCTCTCGGCAAAGGCAACCGGGCGCAGCGGCGTAGTGCCATGGTAAATTCGCGCCTGTTGCAGGCCAACGAACAGGCGTTCACCGCGAATCGGCGCGTTATGATCGCCATCAAACACCACCGAGAACACATCACCCTGCCAACCGCTCGGCTGTACCACCAACTGCCAGAAGTGACCACGCGGACTGATCTCCAGCACCTGCACCGGCAAAGGTGTTTCCAGGCTGCTTTGGCGGGAAATATCGATTTCCCACGGACGCAGGAACAGCTCAACTTCGCCCTGATGCGCCGGCGTGTAGCCCAACGGCCAGCGATGTGCTGCAACATGGAACTGCGAGCCGTGCACTTCGCCTGCAAAGCGATTCACTTCACCGAGGAATTCGAGCACAAAGCGCGTCGCCGGGTCGCGCCACACATCATCTGGCGTGCCAACCTGTTCGATATTACCCTGGCTCATCACCACCACCGTGTCCGCCACTTCCATCGCTTCTTCCTGATCGTGGGTGACGAACACGCTGGTGAATTTCAACTCTTCATGCAGCTGACGCAACCAGCGACGCAGCTCTTTACGCACCTGCGCATCAAGCGCGCCAAACGGCTCATCCAGCAGCAGAATTTGTGGTTCTACCGCCAACGCTCGCGCTAACGCCACACGCTGTTTCTGTCCACCAGACAACTGCGCCGGGAAGCGGTTGCCCAGATGGGAAAGTTGTACCATCTCAAGCAGACGCGTAACGCGCTGTTTGATCTCAGCAGCACTCGGACGTTCGCGACGTGGCAGCACCGTCAGGCCAAAGGCGATGTTGTCGAACACCGTCATGTGGCGGAACAGCGCATAGTGCTGGAACACAAATCCAACCTGACGATCGCGCGCATGGATGCGGCTGACGTCTTTGCCATTGAAGTGGATTTGCCCGCTGTTCTGATGTTCCAGCCCAGCGATGATACGCAGCAGCGTTGTTTTACCGGAGCCGGACGGCCCCAGCAGCCCTACCATCTTGCCGGAAGGAATATCCAGAGAGATGTCGTTCAGAACCGACGTGCGGTCAAACGATTTGTTGATTTGTTTAATCTCAATGCTCATGATTTTCCTCCTGTAGGCGCTTCTGCTGATGCTCTAATCGCCACTGCACCACGCTTTTCAGAAACAGCGTTACAATTGCCATCAGGGTCAGCAGCGCGGCGGCGGTAAAGGCGCCCACGGTGTTGTAATCCTGATGCAGTAATTCAACCTGAAGCGGCAAGGTATAGGTTTCGCCGCGAATCGATCCCGAAACTACCGAAACCGCACCAAATTCGCCAATCGCGCGTGCGTTGGTCAGCACCACGCCATACATCAGCGCCCAGCGGATATTCGGCAACGTCACGCGGCGGAACATCTGCCAGCCTGATGCGCCGAGCAGCACCGCAGCTTCATCTTCGTGGCTGCCCTGGCTCAGCATCACCGGCACCAACTCACGCACCACAAACGGACAGGTAACGAAGATGGTGGCCAGCACCATGCCCGGCCAGGAGAACATAATCTGAATGTTGTGCGCATCCAGCCAGCCACCGGCAGGACCGTTGACGCCCCAGAACAGCAGATACATCAAACCGGCAACTACCGGCGACACCGCAAAGGGGATATCAAACAGCGTCAACAGGAGTTGGCGGCCGGGGAAAGTAAAGCGCGTCACCAGCCACGCCAGTAGCGTCCCGAACACCATGTTGACCGGCACGGTAATCAGCGCCACTAACAGCGTCAGCCAGATGGCGTGCAGCATGTCGCCATCTTTCAGGTTATTCAGCGAGGCAACCAAACCCTGGTTGAGCGCTTCCCAGAAGATGGAAACCATCGGCACCACCAGCAGCAGGATGGAAACCAGCGCACCGATGCCAATCAGCAGCCACTTGCCCCAGTTGATTGGCTGGCGGTCAGCGTGATTAATGTGTGAAATCTCCGCCATCAGTGGCCTCCTAAGCGACGGCCAAAGCGGCTCTGCAAGGTGTTAATCGCGAACAGCAGCAGTAAGGAAGCGGCCATGATCACTGAAGCGATGGCGCTCGCCGCCGGATAATCAAACTCCTGCAGACGCACAAAAATCATCAGTGAGGTCACTTCGGTTTTCCACGCGATGTTACCGGCGATAAAGATCACTGCGCCGAACTCACCGATGCTGCGGGTAAACGACAGTGCAGTACCCGCCAGCAACGCCGGCGCCACTTCTGGCAGCACCACGCGACGGAAGCTCTGCCAGCGCGTTGCGCCGAGGGTTTCCGCTGCTTCTTCATATTCCGGACCTAACTCTTCCAGCACCGGCTGCACGGTACGCACCACAAACGGGATGCTGGTAAAGGCCATCGCCACGGCGATACCGAGCCAGGTGTAAGAGACTTTGATATCAAAATGCGCCAGCCACTGACCGTACCAGCCGTTGACCGAAAACAGGCCTGCCAGCGTTAAGCCCGCCACTGCGGTTGGCAACGCAAAAGGCAGATCCATCAAACCATCAAGCAGCGTGCGTCCCGGAAAGCGATAACGCGTTAAAATCCACGCCATCAGCATGCCGAATACCGCATTGAACAGCGAAGCCACGCCCGCCGCCAGAATCGTCACTTTATACGCGGCAATTAGCTGCGGATGGGTGATCACCGCCCAGTATTGCGCCAGCGTCATCTGCGACAGCTGCATCAGCAAAGCACTGATCGGCAGCAGCAGAATCAGGCAGGTGAAGAGTAAGCTGGTGCCGAGGCTCAATCCAAAGCCCGGCAAGACACGTTTTTGAGCAAGCGCAAACATTAACCGCGCCCCGCTGCCAGTAATTTATCCAGCTCACCGTCACTGGCGAAATGGACTTTCATCACATTGTCCCAGCCGCCAAAGGCATCTTTGACGTTGAACAGTTCAGTCTGCGGGAAGCGATCTTTCTGCTCCGCCATCAACTGCGGATTGTTCACGCGATAGTAGTAACTGGTGATAATTTTCTGCGCTTCAGGCGTGTAGAGATAATTCAGATAGGCTTTGGCCGCGTCTGTGGTGCCGTTGTGCTCGACATTTTTGTCGACCCACGCCACCGGGAACTCCGCCAGAATATTGGTTTTCGGCACGATCACTTCGTACTGGTCTTTGCCGTACTGATTACGGATGTTATTCACTTCCGATTCAAAGCTGATCAGCACATCGCCGAGACCGCGCTCGGCAAACGTAGTGGTAGCGCCGCGACCGCCGGTATCAAACACTTCAACGTTCTTCAGGAACTTCGCCATAAAGGCTCTGGTTTTGGCTATATCTTTGCCATCGGCCTGATCGGCAGCGCCCCACGCGGCAAGATAGGTATAACGGCCGTTACCGGACGTTTTCGGATTCGGAAAAATCAGCTTCACGTTATCGCGTGCCAGATCGGCCCAGCTGTGAATCTGCTTTGGATTACCTTTACGCACCAGAAACGCCATGGTGGAGTAAAACGGTGAGCTGCTGTTTGGCAGACGCTGTTGCCAGTCAGCGGGAATCAGTTGGCCTTTGTCATGCAGCACCTGCACATCGGTAACCTGATTGTACGTCACCACATCGGCGCGCAAGCCTTGCAGAATCGCCAGCGCCTGCTTTGAAGAACCGGCGTGTGACTGCTTGATGGTCAGCTTGTCATTGGGATGCGCAGCGTCCCACTGCTTTTCAAAGGGTGCATTCAGGGCAACAAACAGTTCGCGTGAAACGTCGTAGGAGCTATTCAGCAACTCGGTCGCTTGCGCCGCACTGGCTAAAGCACACGACAGCGCGATACCGCCAAGCCATTTTTTCGAAATCGGAAGTGTCATGCTGCACCCTGAAAGACGGCAGTTAAGCCAATGCCATTAGATGCTGTCAGTGTATTTATAACTCAAGGGAAAGCTGTAACGGTTTTATATATCGTTTAGGGATTTCAAAGTCTAAAAAGGCATAAGACGGCGGGAGAGTTTATGCGGTGAGTGGGAATGAATTGTGCGGCGTTTTGTCCAGGTCACCATAAATGGCGACCCTACGAAATCTCACACCGTAGGGTCGCCATTTATGGCGACCTCGCTTAATTACAACGCTGTCAGCACATCCAATGACGGCGCAAAGAAATAGCTACCACTCACCGGTTTAGTGAAGCGCAACATCGCGTCCATTTTGCCGTCGCGCTCGCCGAACATGCTCAGCAGCTGCTGCTCGATATTGTAGAGACGATGACAGTAAGAGATGAAGTACAGGCCATGCGTACCGCTGGCGCTGCCGTACGGCAGGCTTTGGCGCAGAATCTTCAGCCCTTTGCCCTCTTCTTTCAGATCGACACGGCTGAGATGCGAAGTAGCAGGACGCTGATCGCCCGGCAGCTCTTCATCTGTTTCTTTAGTACGGCCAATAATCGCTTCCTGCTTCTCAACTGCCATACGATTCCACAGCTTGAGGTTATGCTCCCAGCGTTGGGTAAACACATAGCTTCCGCCCGCATCCGCGCCCGCGCTGATAATCGCCACATCCTTACGCGCTTCGCCCTGCGGGTTTTCCGTGCCATCGACGAAGCCCGACAGATCGCGATCTTCAATCCAGCGGAAACCGTGCGTCTCTTCTTCGATATTTACGGCAGCAGCAAAGGCGCTGAGTGCCGCCTGAGCCAGCGCGAAGTTCACGTCGTGTCGTTGAGATTGAATATGGATCAGCAAATCGCGCTGCGTGGCAGGCGCAATGCCGTTGCCGAGCGGCGCAAACGCTTTGAGTTCAGGTGCGGAAGCGTTGCCTTGCAGATCGCGCCACAGCGCATCGCCAAAGGCGATCACCGCGCCCAATCCGGCATCACTGAATTTGGTTTGCAGCGCTTCAAGCTGCTGCAGGAAGGATTTGCTGCCCTGGCGCAGCGCGTCAAGATCGCCCGTGACGCGGGCTTCGAGCCAAATGGCGAAACGGCGGTGTTCCAACAGGATCCCGCTCTGAAACTGAGACATTGAACTGCTCTCCGGCAT
Source organism: Enterobacter sp. Sphag1F (assembly GCF_014193275.1). Lineage (NCBI taxonomy): Bacteria > Pseudomonadati > Pseudomonadota > Gammaproteobacteria > Enterobacterales > Enterobacteriaceae > Enterobacter > Enterobacter sp. Sphag1F. The sequence goes on from NZ_JACHZD010000001.1 coordinate 1,011,710, forward strand.
GAAAGTTAGACGATGTTTTTTTCGCCCATATCATACCGGAAAGCCACACTCTTTGAGCGGGTGTTTAAGCAAGTTTTATCTTGTTTAACGCTGCCAGACAATCTTGCTGATTTTCCAGCTTTTCAGAGTATCGTCCGACGGCATCAAACCTTCCGGACCATGCCACTCACCACTGTAGATGTAGGAGATGTGCTGGCTACCCGGCGCACGGCACTCAACATCACGTGCATCGAGACCGGTAACCATTTTGCAGTTATTAAAGGCTTTGCTGAACTTAGCGCTGAACAGATCGCCGATCTTGCTGCCGTCGGCCGCTTTGGCATCGGCATCCTGCACTTCAATGCGCTCAACGCTGGTGCTGCCGTTAATCACCAATTTAACTTTATCGCCATCCAGCGCCTGCCAGAAATCCACCACCTGACCATTTTGCGTGCGCATGCCCTGACGCAATTTGTAATCGCCGTTCAGCGCTTTATTAATGGCGTCTTCCGACATTGAAGTGGTGCTCGTCAGGCCCGCAACGCCTTGCTCGGTGACCTCCAGCGATCCACCAAACCAGCCGAGCGGATTGAGCGCCGACCAGTGATAGTTCAGCGGATTGTACCAATGACTTTCGCTATCGCTCGCGTTGGTTGAGGAACCCGAACTGGCGCAGCCGGCCAAAATCATGCTGCTAACCAGCAGTGCGTGACGAACAACTTTCATGAAAACTCCTTGATCTGCTAAGCCGATTGGCGTGCCTGTTGGAGTCGCAAACCGGCAAAAAGTTTATTCGATGTGCTGATGTTCCGGCAGAAAGCAGTCGCGCAGGCGATGTTGCGTTTGCAGCCAGAACAGCGCCAGCAAGTCAAACAGCGTCAATAACAGCGGCAGCGGCGAGTCGGGAAAGGCACCTTGCAGCAGACTGAAACCTTGCCATAGCAGGCTGATGAGTAACGATGCACTTAATACATGGCGCCAGCTTTGCCACAGGCGCGGCCAGCGCTGGCGATAGCCGGTCAGCAACAAGCCGATAGCCGCCGGAATGCCTAACGCCAGTCCCAGCCAGAAGCTTTGGCGATCGGGATAAAACAGCGCCAGCAAATCATTGCCCTGCTGACGCGATGCGCCCGCCATCACCAGCAGCAGCCAGGTGCGCGCCTGCAATAACAGGATCAGCCAGAAAAGAAACGGCAGCCGCAGCTGCCCTTTCGCATCGTACTCTTCGGGAAGGTATTTCAAACCGACCATTAATACTCGCGATCTTCAATCAAACGCTTGCCCAGCAGCAGCGAATCCACCGGCTCGTACTCAAGCTTTTCATAGAACGCCACCACCTGATCGTTCTCTTCGCGCACCATCAAATTGATTTTTGGGCAACCGCGCGCAATCAGCTTCTTCTCAAGACGATTCATCAACGCATTGGCAAAGCCACGGCCCTGATAATCAGGATGGACCGCCAGATAGTAGACGGAGCCGCGATGGCCGTCGTAGCCGCCCATCACCGTCCCGACCACTTCGCCACCGACTTCCGCAACCAGAAACAGTTCCGGGTCGTGGTTCATTTTGCGTTCGATGTCCAGCTCGGGATCGTTCCATGGGCGTAACAAATCGCAACGCTCCCAGAGCGTGATCACTTCTTCAAAATCTTCCTGGCGGAAAGAACGGATTTCCATCGACGTTACCCTGCTGTTAGGCACAATTCGCTGATTATCACGCATTCTTTGCCAGGCGCAACCCTCACGCGTGACAACGGGGCAAAAAAAGCGCGACATCGCTGTTAGTCAGTTGCAATAGAAAGTAAACACTTGAAATAGTTACGAGGTCGCCGCCTGGCAATTGTTACGCTATAACACTGGGCAGGATTTACCTGCCATGGACCCGTAAATGAAGAAGATTTCACTGCTTAAGCGCCTTACCAATCGTCGCCAACTGATACTTTCCGGTTTAGCGCTGGCGGTGTTGTCACCGCGCGCGGTACAGGCCAAAGAACAGAACAGCGATTTGCGCGTCAGTCCGCGCCATACGCCACCGAAACCCGCCAGCAACGGCAAACGCATCGTGATGATCGATCCCGGCCACGGCGGCATTGATTCCGGTGCTGTCGGCGAAGAGGGTTCAGAAGAGAAACACATCGTGCTGGCGATCGCTAACACCGTGAAGACGCTGCTGCAATCGCATCCGCGTATCGAAGTGCGACTGACGCGCGACAGCGACCACTTTATTCCGCTCTATCAGCGCGTTGAAATTGCCCATCAGCACGGCGCTAACCTGTTTATGTCGATTCACGCCGACGGCTACACCAGCCCGGATGCAAACGGCGCATCGGTGTTTGCCCTCTCCAATCGCGGTGCCAGCAGCGCGATGGCGCGTTACCTGTCGCAGCGTGAAAACGACGCCGACAAAGTGGGCGGTGCCGAGGTGCAGGATAAAGATCATTACCTCAATCAGATTCTGTTCGATCTGGTGCAGACCGATACCATCCGCAACAGCCTGACGCTCGGCAAGCACGTGCTGGATCAGATTCGCCCGGTGCATCATCTACACAGCCAGCACACCGAGCAGGCCGCGTTTGCAGTGCTGAAATCGCCGTCGATTCCGTCGGTGCTGGTGGAAACCTCCTTCATTACCAATCCGCGTGAAGAGCAATTGCTGGGTACGCAGGCGTTCCGCCAGAAAATTGCCAGCGCCATTGCCGACGGCATCGCCCGCTACTTCGATGAGGTCGATCGTCGCGAAGCATAGCCTTTATCCTGTGGTAGAATCGCGGCAAATTTCCGGAACGAGTGACTGATGAGCAATCCCGATATTTCCCGCGTCAAAGCCTTTTTGCTGGCGCTGCAAGATGATATTTGCGCCCAATTAGCGGCGGAAGATGGCAAGGCGAGCTTTGCCGAAGATGAGTGGCAGCGTCCCGGCGGCGGCGGCGGACGCAGTCGCGTCTTGCGTGATGGCGCGGTATTTGAACAAGCTGGCGTTAACTTCTCGCACGTGCACGGCGATCAAATGCCCGCTTCCGCTACCGCACATCGTCCCGAACTGGCTGGCCGCAGCTTTGAAGCGATGGGCGTGTCGCTGGTGGTACATCCGTCCAATCCTTACGTACCAACCAGTCACGCCAACGTGCGCTTCTTTATTGCGGAAAAACCGGGTGCCGATCCGGTGTGGTGGTTTGGCGGCGGTTTTGATCTCACGCCTTACTACGGCTTCGAAGAGGATGCGCTGCACTGGCATCAAACCGCACACGATCTGTGCCAGCCGTTTGGTGAAGAGGTTTATCCGCGCTACAAAAAGTGGTGCGACGATTACTTCTATCTCAAGCATCGCGACGAGCAGCGCGGCATCGGTGGCCTGTTCTATGACGATTTAAACATGCCCGATTTCGATTACTGCTTCGATTTCATGCAGACGGTCGGCAACGGTTTCGCCGAGGCCTATCTGCCGATTGTGGTCAGGCGCAAAGCGCTGCCGTGGGGCGATCGCGAGCGCCAGTTCCAGCTTTACCGTCGTGGTCGCTACGTCGAGTTCAATCTGGTGTGGGATCGCGGCACGCTGTTTGGCCTGCAAACCGGCGGTCGCACCGAATCCATTTTGATGTCGATGCCACCGCTGGTGCGCTGGGAATACGATTATCAGCCAGCAGCCAATTCCCCCGAAGCCTCGCTGTACCGCGATTTCCTGCCAGTGAAAGATTGGCTGAAATAACCCGTAGGGTCGCCATTCATGGCGACCTTTTTGATGGTTCTATAACGGTTCTGTCTGCGCCTCCACCACCGCTAACGCCACCATATTCACGATGCGCCGCACCGAGGCGATGCGCGTCAATACGTGCACCGGTTTGCTGATCCCCATCAGTACCGGTCCCACCGTGACACCTTCGGAGCAGGAGACGCGCAGCAGGTTATAGCTGATACGCGCCGCTTCAACGTTCGGCATAATCAGCAAATTTGCGGTGCCTTTCAGCGGGCTATCTGGCATCAGTTCGCGGCGAATGCTCTCGACCAGCGCCGCGTCGCCGTGCATCTCGCCGTCGATCTCCAGATCCGGGGCGCGTTGCTGAATCAGCGCCAGCACTTCGCGCATTTTGCGCGCGCCCGGCGCATTCGAAGTGCCAAAGCTGGAGTGCGACAGTAGCGCCACGCGTGGTTCAATGCCGAAGCGTCGCACCGTTTCTGCCGCCAGCAGCGTGATATCCGCCAGCTGTTCCGCGCTGGGATCTTCATTAACGTAGGTGTCGGCGATAAAGGTGTTGCCGCTCGGCAACAGCAGCGCATTCATCGCGCCCGCCACCTTCACGTCTTCACGCAGTCCAAACACTTTCTCCACCACGTCGTAATGTTCCTGATAATCGCCGATGGTGCCGCAGATCAGCGCGTCAGCCTCGCCGCGATGCACCATGATTGCGCCAATCAACGTAGGATTGCCGATCACCGCGCGCTGGGCGGTTTCCGGCGTCACGCCGCGCCGTTTCATGATCTGGTAATACTCGTTCCAGTACTCTTTGAAACGCGGATCCGACTCGTTATTAACGATCTCAAAATCTTTGCCCGCCTCGATCTTTAAACCCTGCTTTTGCAGACGCATGGCGATGACGTTCGGGCGGCCAATCAGAATCGGCCTCGCCAGCCCCAGCGTCACCAGCTCCTGCGTGGCGTGCAACACGCGCACCTCTTCGCCTTCGGCCAGCACCACGCGTTTCGGATCTTTACGCGCCTGCGAGAAGATCGGTTTCATAAACAGGTTGGTTTTGTAGACGAACTCGGTGAGCTGCTCGCGATAAGCATCAAAGTCTTCAATTGGTCGCGTGGCGACGCCCGATTCCATCGCCGCTTTGGCTACCGCTGGCGCGATTTGCACAATCAAGCGCGGATCGAAAGGTTTGGGAATCAGATATTCCGGGCCGAAACTCAGATCCTGATCGTCATATGCCGATGCCACCACATCGCTCTGTTCCGCCTGCGCCAGCGCCGCAATCGCGTGTACCGCCGCCAGCTTCATCTCTTCGTTGATCGCCGTGGCGCCTACATCCAGCGCACCGCGAAAGATAAACGGGAAACACAGCACGTTGTTCACCTGATTGGGGAAATCAGAGCGGCCGGTACAGATAATCGCATCGGGCCGCACCTGTTTTGCCAGCGGCGGCATGATTTCCGGTTCGGGATTGGCCAGCGCCAGAATCAGCGGATCCTGCGCCATCTTCTGCACCATCTCCGGCGTCAATGCTTTGGGGCCAGAACAGCCGAGGAAGATATCCGCGCCGCTAATCACCTCGTCCAGCGTGCGTGCGCCGCTGTCGTCTACTGCGTACGCGGCTTTAGTTGGCGTCATATTCGGCTCGCGATCGCGATAGATCACGCCTTTGGAATCACACACCACAATGTTGTGCTGCTGCATGCCGAGCGCCACCAGCAGATTCAGGCAGGCAATCGCCGAAGCACCCGCGCCGGAGACCACCAGCCGCACATCGCTGATGGCTTTTTTGACGATGGTTAAACCGTTGAGCACTGCGGCAGTACAGATGATCGCCGTGCCGTGCTGATCGTCGTGGAACACCGGAATCTGCATGCGCTCACGCAGCTGTTGCTCAATATAGAAGCACTCGGGCGCTTTGATATCTTCCAGGTTGATACCGCCAAAAGTGGGTTCCAGCGCGGCAATCACCTCTATCAACTTGTCGGGATCGCGCTCATCGATTTCGATATCAAACACGTCAATACCGGCAAACTTTTTAAACAGCACGCCCTTGCCTTCCATTACCGGCTTACTCGCCAGCGCGCCAATATTGCCCAATCCCAGCACCGCCGTGCCGTTAGAGATCACCGCCACCAGATTACCGCGCGCGGTGTATTTGCGCGCCGCCAGCGGATCGGCAGCAATTTCCAGACAAGGTGCGGCGACGCCGGGCGAATAGGCCAGCGCCAAATCGCGCTGTGTGGCGAGAGGTTTGGTGGGTGAAACCTGAATTTTTCCGGGCGTGGGGAATTGGTGAAAATCGAGAGCGCTTTGCTTGAGTTGATCGTCCATTAGGCATCCTTTGGCGCAGCTAAGTGAGCGTTCAGTATAGGAATGTGCGGCACAAAAGAGGGTGAAGGCGCTCAAAGAACGCACAGTCTGAAAGGCACAGATTGCCACCGCTTCGCCTGCGGGATCGGCACAGCCTGCTATTCTTATTGATGGCAAAAAGCGTAGCTGAACCGTTTAGGCTAGACCTCCTTTCACTATCGCACCTCTTAAGCGCCACGACGTCACAATCAGAGAAAACGCATTTTCTTCGTGCAACGTCTGTAGCACTGTGTTGGACCAATACTTAACAGGAATGGGTGCAACACCTTTGCCCACATTATTGCTAATCAAGGAGTTAAGTGATGAACCAGCTAGATGCATTAAAACAGTACACCACCGTGGTGGCGGACAGCGGCGATATCGAATCCATTCGCCATTACCACCCGGAAGATGCCACCACCAACCCATCATTGATTCTGAAAGCCGCCGGCCTTGACGCTTATAAACATCTGATTGATGACGCCATCGACTACGCAAAAAAACAGGGCGGCAGCAAAGAGACGCAAATCATTAACGCCAGCGACAAAGTGGCGATCAACCTCGGTATGGAAATTCTGAAGAGCGTACCGGGCCGTGTTTCGACCGAAGTGGATGCGCGCCTCTCCTTCGATCGTGGCATGTGCGTTACCAAAGCCGAGAAGCTGGTACGTCTTTACGAAGAGTACGGCATCGACCGCTCACGCATTCTGATCAAACTGGCTTCGACCTGGGAAGGCATCAAAGCCGCCGAGGAGCTGGAAAAAAACGGTATTCAGTGCAACCTGACGCTGCTGTTCTCCTTCGCTCAGGCGCGTGCCTGTGCTGAAGCCGGTGTGTTCCTGATCTCGCCGTTTGTTGGTCGTATTTATGACTGGTACAACTCACGCAAACCGATCGACCCGTATGTGGTTGATGAAGATCCGGGCGTGAAATCTGTGCGTCGTATCTACGATTACTACAAGAAGCACCGTTATAGCACCGTCATCATGGGGGCCAGCTTCCGTAAAGTGGAACAGATTCAGGCGCTGGCCGGCTGCGACCGACTGACCATTTCCCCTAACCTGCTCGAAGAGCTGGCCAACAGTGATGCGCCACTGGAGCGTAAGCTGGAGCCATCAACCGAAGGCTTCCATCAGCCTGCTTCACTGTCTGAAGCGGAATTCCGCTGGGAACACAATCAGGATCCGATGGCGGTAGAAAAACTGTCAGACGGCATCCGTCAGTTCGCCATCGACCAGCAGAAGCTGGAAGACGTGCTCTCTTCTCGTCTGTAATCCGCACTCACTCTTATGGCGGATGGGCATTGGCTCATCCGCTATCGCCAAATCACAAGGGAGAACCTTATGTCTTCACGCAGAGAGTTGGCTAACGCGATTCGTGCACTCAGCATGGATGCGGTACAAAAAGCAAATTCCGGACACCCCGGCATGCCGATGGGCATGGCAGATATCGCCGAAGTTTTATGGCGCGATTTCCTCCACCATAATCCCAATAATCCGGCATGGATTGATCGCGACCGCTTTATTCTTTCCAACGGTCACGGTTCGATGCTGCAATACAGTTTGCTGCATCTCACCGGTTACGATTTGCCGATGGAAGAGCTGAAAAACTTCCGCCAGTTGCATTCCAAAACGCCAGGTCACCCGGAACTCGGTTACACGCCAGGCATCGAAACCACCACCGGTCCGCTCGGCCAGGGTTTAGCCAATGCCGTAGGCATGGCGATTGCCGAGCGCACGCTGGCGGCGCAGTTTAACCAACCCGATCACGATATCGTTGACCATTACACCTACGTGTTTATGGGCGATGGCTGTTTGATGGAAGGCATCTCGCATGAAGTGAGCTCGCTGGCCGGTACGCTCGGTCTTGGCAAGCTGATTGGTTTCTACGACCACAACGGCATCTCCATTGATGGTGAAACCGAGGGCTGGTTCACCGACGATACCCATAAACGCTTCGAAGCCTATAACTGGCATGTGATCGGCAGCGCAGAAGGTATTGATGGCCACGATCCAGAAGCCATTGCGGCGGCGATCAAGGAAGCGCAAAGCGTCACCGATAAGCCATCGTTGATCATCTGCCGCACGGTGATTGGTTTCGGTTCGCCGAATAAAGCCGGTAAAGAAGAGTCGCACGGCGCAGCGCTGGGCGAAGAGGAAGTGGCGCTGACGCGACAGAAACTCGGCTGGAAATACCCGGCATTTGAAATCCCTAAAGAGATTTATCAGCAGTGGGATGCTAAAGAAGCCGGTAGCCAGCGTGAAAAATCCTGGGATGAGAAATTTGCCGCCTACAAAGCTGCCCATCCGCAGCTGGCAGAGGAATTCAGCCGCCGCGTGAGTGGCGAAATGCCGGTAAATTGGGAAACGGAAACCCAGAAATTTATTGAGCAGTTGCAGGCTAATCCGCAAAAAATTGCCAGCCGTAAAGCCTCACAAAATACGCTGGAAGTGTATGGCAAGCTGCTGCCGGAATTCCTCGGTGGTTCGGCGGATTTAGCACCAAGCAACCTCACTATTTGGTCGGGTTCGAAATCGATCAAAGATGACCTCGCCGGTAACTACATTCACTATGGCGTACGTGAGTTTGGTATGACGGCGATTGGCAACGGCATCGCCACGCACGGCGGATTCGTGCCGTACACCGCCACCTTTCTGATGTTCGTCGAGTATGCGCGTAACGCGGTGCGCATGGCGGCACTGATGAAGGCGCGTCAGGTGCTGGTGTATACGCATGACTCCATCGGCCTTGGTGAAGATGGCCCGACGCACCAGCCGGTTGAGCAAATCGCCGGCTTGCGCGTTACGCCAAACCTCAGCCTGTGGCGTCCATGCGATCAGGTGGAAACCGCCGTGGCATGGAAAGCCGCAGTTGAGCGCCATCACGGGCCAACCGCGCTGATTCTGTCGCGTCAGAATCTGTTGCAGCCGGATCGCAGCAAAGAGCAGGTGGCGAATATCGCGCGCGGTGGTTACGTGCTGAAAGATAGCGCGGGCACACCGGAAGCGATCATTATCGCCACTGGTTCAGAGATTGAAATCGCGCTGGGCGCGGCGGAAAAACTCACCGCCAACGGCCACAAAATTCGCGTAGTGTCGCTGCCGAGTACCGACGTATTTGATAAGCAGGATGCCGCTTATCGCGAATCGGTGCTGCCATCCGGCGTGAAAGCGCGCGTGGCAGTCGAAGCCGGTATCGCTGATTACTGGTACAAGTATGTCGGGCTGGACGGCGCGATTGTCGGTATGACCACCTTTGGTGAGTCAGCTCCCGCTGGCAAACTGTTCCCGGAATTCGGTTTCACCGTCGAGAACATCGTTAGCCATACCGAAGCATTACTCAAGCCGCACTAATCGATCTGGCCCTGCGTCTTTTTGGCGTAAGGGCCATTTTTTGATCACAGCCTGATACAGAAAAAAATCCGCCCTGCCCTCTTCACGCCTCGCTCAAACTGATTACTATAAGCTTTCCTCCGATTCCTATAGCGGACGCTTTCCCGTTGAAAAAACGTACTCCTTTTTTACTGGCCTTAATGGTTTCAGTGCTTCCATTAAAAAGCATGGCGCAGTCATCGCCCGATCCACTGTTGGCATCGCAAATTGTTGATCGCTACGCCGAGCACATTTTCTATGGCAGCGGCGCAACCGGCATGGCGCTGGTGGCGATTGATGGCAATCAGCGGGTTTTCGCCAGCTTTGGTGATACGCGCCCCGGCAACAACGTGCGTCCGCAGCCCGATTCGGTGATTCGTATTGCCTCACTCAGCAAGCTGATGACCAGCGAAGTGATGGTGAAGATGGCCGAACGCGGCCAGCTGCGTCTTGACGATCCGCTAAGCAAATACGCGCAGCCTGGCGCGCGCGTGCCGAGCTATAACGGCCAGCCAATTCGCCTGATTAACCTCTCCACGCATACCAGCGGCCTGCCGCGCGAGCAGCCCGGCGGTAAACCGCATCGTCCGGTGTTTGTCTGGCCGACCAAGTCCGATCGCTGGCAATGGCTGAGCGGCGCCGCATTAAAAGCCGCGCCGGGCACCAATGCCGCCTATTCCAATCTTGGCTTTGATCTGCTGAGCGATGCACTCGCCAAAGCGGCGGGCATGCCGTATCCGGCGCTGTTTCAGCAGTTGATAACGCGTCCGTTGGGCATGAAAGACACCACTTTCACGCCGTCACCGGATCAGTGTCAGCGTCTGATGATTGCGGAGAAAGGCGCCAGTCCGTGCAACAACACGCTGGCGGCTATCGGCAGCGGCGGCGTTTACTCAACGCCAGACGATATGGGCCGCTGGATGCAGCAGTTCCTCAACTCGGCGGTGAATCACCGCACACCGCAAATTGATCGCCTGCAAACGCTGATTTATCGTCGTGACCAGCTAACCAAAGTGGAAGGCATGGATGTGCCGGGCCGAGCCGATGCGCTGGGCATGGGTTGGGTTTATATGGGGCCGAAGGAAGGTCGTCCGGGGATTATTCAGAAAACTGGCGGCGGCGGCGGTTTTATTACCTATATGGCGATGGTGCCGCAGCACAACGTTGGTGTATTTGTGGTGGTGACGCGCTCGCCGTTAACGCGTTTCACCCCGATGAGCGATGGCGTGAATAATATGCTGACCGAGCTGGTTGGGAATCAGTCGGGTTCACCAATGACGGTTCAAGCGATTCGTTAATCATATGGGGGAAGGTCGCCATTAATGGCGACCCTACTGATTAACGCGACTGCACCGGATTTTGCGATTCAGTGACCCAGAGTGTTGGCCAGTCTTCACTGCTGTGCCACGCATCGCAGGTCTTCTCTTCCGCATACTCTGCCAGTACAAATTCGTTGCCGTCATACTGCCAGCGCGTCGCCACGCCGCAATCACCCAATCCCCGTCCTTTACTGAAGGTGTAAAGCAATCCATGGCTGGCATCGAACTCCGCATTCACCAACTCCAGCTGATTATCGCTGCGTGATGCTGGGGTAAACGGCAGCGTTAAGCTCAAGCCACGCGACACATAAGGCGCATCACGCGTCACTTCAAATGCCAGATCGATAACGTTATAAGCACCGGTTTCACAGCTGATCAGCAGCAGCGCTTTGCTGTCGGTCAGCGGCGACACGCTCACTTCACGTCGCAGCGGATCGAGCGAGCAGTTATCGGTATTTACCCGCCAGGTACCAAAATCAATCAAACCGCTGGTCTCTTCCTGCGTCAGCGGTGGCGGCGACGGTAACGGCGCAGGTAACGCCGGCAACGCGGGCTGCGGCGGCACATCCCACTGCACGCGGTCGCCACGTTTTACCCAGGCGCTGGCACCGTTAACGCGGCCCTGCACATCATCCATCAACAATAACGCTGCCTTCATGCCGCTGAGCGGAATGGTGGCGTTGGCTTTGTAGGTCAATTGCAGATTTTGCGCATCCAGCGTCTGCGCCAGGAACTCGTCGATGGCGATAGCATTGCTGGTCGCCAGATGGTGCGGCTCCACCGTCCAGTGTTTGAGATCCGGCGTCAAACGGCGTTGATCGAGCAGCAAATTATCCTTTAGCGGGCCGCCCGGCAGCTCACCGCTGTAGCCGCTGCCGTAATCAATGCGCAACAAGGGGCGATCGTTGACGCCAGCATGACGTGAAATCGTCATCACTAAGCCATTGTCACCGGGAAAACTGCGTGCCACGCAAAAAGCCGCATTGTTGCAGGTCAGTTGCCAGTCAGAAAATGACTTTTGCAGTGGCTGAGCCTGTACGCATGCGACAAAAAGAAAGGGCAATAAAAGCAGTAACTTCATCCAATACGACATCAAAAAAATCGGTCCCCAAATTCCTGGAAAGAAAATAATAGCGCAACGGGAACGCTGTCAGCAGGCCTAAACTGTGAGCCGGCCCTAAAAGCGGGGTCAACCGCTGAAAAAGACATCACCTTGTGGCAATCGGGTATTGGATAACGCAATGGCTCATCATCCGTTTTGACCGATTCCTGCTCAATCGGATTCGTCGCACTCTTGTTGACGCATCACAAAACGGTCAAATACACACAAACGGTCATAAACAGTCATGCTAGGTTAAATCCATGTTGCGGCTATGCAACGCGCGTAGAACGCGGATTTCGCGACATCAGGCGCATTTATGTGAAGTGCATCACGTAATTTTGATAACCAGACATCTCATTTACATTAAAGACAGATCCAGATCACTCTAATCAGCTAAGGCGTTTTGGTGACTGTGGACTCGTGCGCAGCCCACACTTTCTAAATGCGCAATCCAGTAATTTATAACCATCGGAGGTTAGTATGTTGCCGATTGAAAGACAGCAGCGAATTATTGACGAATTAAATTTAAATGGTCGGGTCATTGTCGCTGAATTAGTCACGTTATGTCAGGTTTCACAAGAAACCATTCGGCGTGATTTAACTCAGCTGGAGAAACGTGGTCTGTTACAACGCAGTCACGGTGGTGCGGTACCAGCAAAACGACAGGCCGCTAACATTCAGGGGAATACAAGAGGCGTTAACGAGTGTGAATTATCTTTCCGCCAGAGAATAAATGAACACGTTGATGCCAAGATGGCTATTGCCAAACGCGCACTCGATTTCATTAGCCCCGGCGATTGTATATTACTCGATAGCAGCACCACTTGCTGGTATTTAGCGCGACAGCTCCCGGATATTGAATTAACGGTATTAACCAATTCCATCAGGATTGTGCAAACCCTTGCGGCACGCGGCAGCATCCGCACTATCTGTCTGGGGGGAGAATATTCTGACCGTTATGAAGATTTCCACGGCGTAGTCGCCGAGCAACCGCTCAGGGAATTTCAGATTAATAAGATCTTTTTTTCCTGTAGCAGTTTAGGCAATGACGGTTATTTACGTGAAGGTAACGAAAACAACGCACATTTAAAACAGCAAATGTTATTAGCAGCGGAAAGAAAACATCTGTTGCTGGACGGAAGTAAATTCCTGCGGCCCTCATTCGCGCGTATTTGTCATTATCGCGATGTGGACTTTCTTATTACTGACCAATTAAAAGACAAAGAGCTGGAACAAGAATTAGCGTGGAACGGCGTCAATATTATTGATTGCTCCCAGCGCAGCCATTCTATGCAGCTAATAAAAAATTAAATCGGAGTCTTTATGAAAAAACATCTTATCGCCTGTTCTCTGCTCGCCCTGTTTGCCGCCTCCGGCGCGCACGCTGCTGACAAATTACGCATGGGCATCGTGGTGAAAATTGGCGGTATTCCGTGGTTCAACGCCATGGAAGCGGGCATCAAGAGTGAAGCGGCGAAACGCGGCATTGACGCGTGGATGGTGGGCCCAACGGCGGCCGATCCGGCTCTGCAGGTACGCGCTATCGAAGATTTGATCGCCCAGAAGGTCGACATCATTGGCGTGGTGCCGAATGACCCGAAAGTGCTGGAGCCGGTGCTGAAGCGCGCCCGTGATGCCGGCATTGAAGTCATCACTCACGAATCGCCGGATCAGAAAGGCGCCAACTGGGACTTCGAACTGGTGGATGCGCCGACGCACGGCATTAACCATATGAAAGCGCTGGCAAAATGCATGCATGAAGAGGGCAAATACGCCATGTACGTCGGCAGCCTGACCGTGCCATTGCATCAGCAGTGGACCGATGCCGCGCTAAATTACCAGAAAGAACACTATCCGAAGATGCAGATGGTCACCGACAAGTTTGGCGTCGGCGAATCACTGGATGACTCGATTCGTACTACCAATGAGCTGATGTCCAAGTACCCGGATTTGAAAGGGATTATGGCCTTTGGTTCACAAGGTCCTATTGGCGCCGGTCGTGCGGTGATGAACCGTAACAAGATGGATCAGGTTTGCGTGATTGGAGCCTTCAGTCCTGGTCAGGGCGCGTCACTGGTGCAGCGCGGCGCGATCAAAGGCGGCTACATCTGGAATCCGCAGACCGCAGGCGAAGTGTTCGTGCGCATCGCCGACATGATGCAGAAGAAAGAGCCAATCACCGACGGAATGACCATCGAGGGTTTGGGCAAAGTGAAAGTTGACGAGGCGACCCACACCATCCTCGGCAATAACACCGAAAGCCTGGACAAAGAGAACCTGCCAAAACTGGTGAAAATGGGGCTGTAATGATGAAAGAGGTGATCCCACAGACGCTGATTGCGCTCGACAACCTGTCGAAAACATTTGGTGGCAACCGCGCACTGAGCGATATCTCGCTGACCTTACTGGCTGGCGAAGTGCACTGTCTCGCTGGCACCAACGGCTGTGGCAAGAGCACCTTAATCAAAGTCATTTCCGGGGTGCATGCACCGGATAGCGGCAGCCGCATCACGCTGGGCGAAGGCCCAAGCTTCCCGCGTCTGACCACACGTCAGGCGCGTGACTTCGGCATCCAGGTGATCTATCAGGATCTGTCGCTGTTCCCTAATCTCAGCGTGGCGGAAAACATCGCCTTCGAGCACAACTTAAGTAGCCTGCTCGGCTGGCACCGCAAAGCCAAACTGCGTGAATCGGCGCAGCGCATCATTGATGAGCTGAAGTTTGACCTCAACCTCGATGAGAAAGTGGCATCGCTGTCGATTGCCGCCCGCCAGCAGGTGGCGATTTGCCGTGCGCTGGTCGCCGATGCGCGGCTGGTGATCATGGATGAACCCACGGCTTCATTGACGCGCACCGAGGTGAATCAGCTGCTGCGCACCGTGCGTTACCTGAAAGACAAAAACATCTGCGTGGTGTTTGTCAGCCATCGCCTGGATGAAGTGCTGGAGATCTCGGATCGCGTGACGGTGATCCGCGACGGCCGCAAAATGGGCTGCTGGCCCGCCAAAGAGATGACGCCGCACCATCTGACCGAACTGATGACCGGCCTGAAGCTCGACTACCAGTTAAAAACGCCGACGCGCAATGACGACCGCCTGATCCTCGAAGTCGAAAAACTGACGCGCGCCGGACAATATCACGACGTTAATTTCAAACTCTATCAGGGCGAAGTGCTGGGCCTGTGCGGCCTGCTGGGATCTGGCCGTACCGAACTGGCACTGTCGCTGTTTGGCATGACCAAACCGGACAGCGGCAAGATCTGGCTCGACAGCAAACCGGTGCGCTTTCGTGGACACGAGGACGCGATCAAAGCCGGTATCGGCTACGTCTCCGAAGATCGCTTAACGCTGGGTTTGGTGCAGCAGCAATCGGTGGCCGACAATATGGTGCTGCCGATCCTCGACAAGCTGCAAAACCGTTTCCACCTGATTGACGAATACCGCAAGAACAAGCTGATCCTGCAGTGGATTCAGCAGCTTGGCGTGCGCGTTGCCGATCCCAATCTGGCGATCTCAACGCTCTCCGGCGGCAACCAGCAGAAAATCGTGCTGGCGAAATGGGTGCTGACCCAGCCGCGCATCCTGATCCTCGATTCGCCCACCGTTGGCGTGGATGTCGGCGCTAAAGCCAGCATCTATCAGCTGATTCATCTGCTGGCGAAGGAAGGTTTGTCGATCATCCTGATTTCCGACGAAATGCCTGAGGTTTGGTACAACTGCGACCGCATCCTGCACTTCCGTGATGGCACCGTTCATGCCGAATACCAACCCGATACCGTTGAGCAACAGCAGCTGGCGGAGGTGATCAATGCCTGATTTTTCTCGTTTACGTCCGAGCTCCAGCCAGGGCTGGCTTGCCTGGGTTTTGCTGGCGTTCATCGTGTTTTTCTCTGCCGCCAGCGACCAGTTCCTGACGGTGCAAAACCTGCTGGATCTGGCTGAAAGCTACGCCGTGACCGGCATCTTTGCCCTCGGCCTGTTTGTGGTGCTGGTGACCGGCGGCATCGATATCTCCTTTGCTGCGGTGGCGTCGGTGGTGCAATACCTGATCGCCTCGCTGTTTGTGCAGTTCCAGTTTGATAACGCCCTGCTCAGCATTCTGCTGGCGGTGGTGTGCGGCACGCTGTTTGGCGTGATCAACGCCCTGCTGATTACCTCGCTGCGCGTGGTGTCGATCATCATCACCATCAGCATGCAGTCGCTGCTGTTTGGCCTGCTGATGTGGGTGACCGGCGGCAAAAGCCTCTATTCGCTGCCGGATTGGTGGATCACGCTGCGCAGCGTGCTGCCATTCACCTGGCAAGGCAACAGCTTCCAGATTGGATTGCCGCTGGTGACCATGCTGGTAATTGCCGGACTCACCGCGCTGCTGCTGAACAAAACCAATCTCGGTCGCCAGCTGTATGCGGTGGGCGGTGATGCGGAATCAGCGCGCCGCATCGGTATTCGCGTCGGTCTGATTCACATCTTCGCTTACGGCTGGCTCGGCGCGATGGCGGCGATTGGCGGCTTAGTGCAGGTCTATCGCATGGGTGAAGTGGTGCCGAATGCGCTGGTTGGCGGCGAGCTGGATGTGCTGGCGGCCACAGTGCTGGGCGGTGCCAGCCTGATGGGCGGCAAAGGCACGGTGAGCGGCACCTTAATGGGCGTGTTCCTCATCGCCATCCTGAAGAACGGCCTCAACCTGATTGGCGTCTCCAACTACTTCATGAACATCGTGGTGGGCGGCGTGATCATGGTGGCCATCGCCGTGACTCACTACAAAAAACGTAAAGAAACTGATGTCAGTTTCGTCTAACGGAAGGCGCATTCACATGAAATCACTCTCTGCTCTGCGTCCGGACGGCACCAATATCGGCCTGATGCTGTTAATTGCGCTGGCGCTGGCGACCTTCACCATCATGCTGCCGGGCCGCTTTCTCACTGATTCGACCTTTATGAGCATGGCGTTCCAGTTGCCTGAGCTCGGTCTGCTGACGCTGGCGATGTTTATCGCCATTCTCAGCGGCGGACTGAATCTGGCGATCATCGCCACCGCCAACCTGACAGCGCTGTTTATCGCCTGGACGCTGATGCGCGCCCTGCCCGCCGATGCGGGAACCGGTATGCAACTGCTGTGGCTGTTCATCGCCATCATCGGCGCGATGCTGATTGCGGCGCTGATTGGCGTGATTACCGGCGTGATGGTAACGCGCATCGGGGCACACCCGATTCTGGTGACGCTGGCGACCATGATGACGCTCAACGGCATCGGCATCTGGCTGACCAAAGGTGCAGCGGTCAGCGGTATGCCGTCGGTGGTGCAGGCGCTCGGTTCTAACACGTTGCTTGGCGTTCCGCTGCCGCTGTGGGTGTTCCTGATTGCTGCCGCGCTGCTGGCGCTGTTCCTCGGCAAAACCCGCGCCGGTAAATGCATCTACATGGGCGGCAGCAACATCAACGCCACCTGGTTTAGCGGCATCAATACCCATCGCATGGTGATTCTGGTGTACGTCATCTCCAGCCTGCTGTGCGTGTTGGCCGGATTGATCATGATGGCGCGCTTCAACTCGGCGCGTATGGGTTACGGCGATGCGTATCTGCTGCTGACGGTGCTGGCGATCATCCTTGGTGGCACCGATCCCAACGGCGGCTTTGGTCGCGTGACTGGCGTGGTGCTGGCGCTGATCGCGCTGCAAGTGCTATCCACCGGCTTCAACCTGATGAACATCAGCCAGCACGTCAGCCTGGCAATGTGGGGCGCGGTGCTGATTGTGGTGCTGGCCTTCAAACAATTTAAAACCCGCTTTAACGAACATCGTGCCGTCAAACTCAGCAAGCTGGCTGCGGCGCTTAACCCTTTGACCGAAAAAAAGGAAGTATGATGCGTATTCAAGTCTCCCCGTCGTTGATGTGTATGAATCTGATGGAGATCAAGCACCAGCTCGCCGTGCTGGACTCCCGCGCCGACTTCCTGCATATCGACATTATGGATGGTCACTACGTGAAAAATATCACGCTGTCGCCGTTCTTTATTGAGCAGATTCGCCCGTTTACCAAAGTGGCGCTGGATGTGCATTTGATGGTCGAGCAGCCCACCGATTTCATTGAAGTGATTGCCAAAGCGGGTGCGGATTACATCTGCCCGCACGCCGAAACCATCAACCGCGATGCGTTCCGCGTGATCAATATGATCCGCAGCTTCGGCAAGAAAGTTGGCGTGGTGCTCAACCCCGCGACGCCGGTCTCCTTTATCCATCACTACATTCATCTGGTGGATAAGATCACCGTGATGACGGTGGATCCGGGCTACGCCGGGCAACCGTTTATTCCGGAAATGGTGCAGAAGGTACAGGAGCTGAAAGCGCTGAAGCAGGCCAACGGCTATCAATACCTGATTGAGATCGACGGTTCCTGCAACACCCGCACCTATAACACGCTGGTTGGCGCAGGCGCAGAAGTGCTGATTGTTGGCACCTCCGGTTTGTTCAATATTCACGACGATCTGGAAACCGCCTGGAATATGATGCGCGAAAGCATCGATGAGGCTCAGGGATTGGCGCAGGTATCCGCATGAAAAAATGCTGGCTCGGTATCGACATTGGCGGCACCGGCACACGTCTGCAGCTGATGGAAGCAGGCCGCGTTTGGTCGAGCTTCCGTAAAGTGCCGACGGCCAGCTGGGCGCAGCAACCTGATGCGCTGAGCGCGTTGGGCGAGTTAATCAGTGAAACGCTGGAGCAGCAGCCGGTGAGCGGCGTGATGCTCGGATTACCCGGCATTCTCAGTCGCGACCGCCAGCAGGTGATTTCGCTGCCGTTTATCCAGGCGCTGGATCAACAACCGGTTGCCGCGCTGCTCACCGAACGTCTTGGCGTGCCGGTAGCGATGGATAAAGATGTTAACCATCTGATGCTGTGGGATTTACTGCAGCTGGAGCAGCTGCCGGACAGCGCGGTGGGTTTGTATCCCGGCACCGGCATGGGCAACAGTTTGTGGATCAACGGTCAGTTTTATCATGGTCAGCACGGCGGCGCAGGTGAGCTCGGCCATGTGCCGATTACTGGCAACGATCTGCCCTGCCCGTGCGGCAATCGTGGCTGTGCGGAAACCGTCACTTCCGGCCACTGGCTAAGCCGCTGGGCGAGCGCCAACGTGCCGAAAACCAATATGTCGGTGCTGTTTACCCAGCATCGCGAGCATCCGGAGCTACAGGCTTTTGTGCAGCGCCTGGCGCAGTTGATTGCCACCGAGATGAACATCCTCGATCCGGAATACCTGATTCTGGGCGGCGGCGTGCTGGCGATGGCGGACTTCCCGCTGGCGCAATTACGCAGCCAGATTCAGCAGCATCTTCGTCCACCCGCCACGCGCGACGGTTTGAAGATCGTGTTTAGCCAATCCACCGATCACACCGGTTGTCGCGGTGCCTGTTTAGCCGCCGAACGTCTGTTCAGGAGTGCATGATGAAAGGAAAAGTGTGTGTGTTTGGCTCGTTCAACCTCGACGTGGTCGCGGTGATGAACCGTTTTCCGATGCCGGGCGAATCGCTCACCGCCCATACCAGCATGATGGGACCGGGCGGCAAAGGTGCCAACCAGGCCACGGCCGCGCTGCGTGCCGGGGCGCGCGTGCACTATATCGGAAAGATTGGTAATGATGACTTCGGCATGTTTGCGCGTCGTCATCTGGAAAAGACCGGTTTCGATGCCATCACCTTGTTTACCTGCAAGGAGAAACCAACCGGCAACGCGCTGATTTACGTTGCTGGTGACGATGCCGAGAACATGATTTCGGTCTATCCCGGCGCGAACACCACGGTAACTGCCGCCGAAGTGACGCGCTGCCAACCCACCGTTGCCGCCGCCGATATTCTGCTGGTGCAGCTGGAGAATAATCTCAGCGCGATACAGCGCATGATCGACAACGCGCGCGCTGGCGGCACCTTTGTGATTATGAATCCCGCGCCGTGGCAGAAAGTCACTGATGCGCTGCTGGCGAAAGTGGACTTGTTGACGCCGAACAGCACCGAAGCGATGCAGTTGACCGGCGTGAAGGTCACCGACTTCGCCAGCGCGCAGCAAGCGGCAGAAAAGCTGCACCGCAAAGGCGCGCGTCAGGTGATTATTACCTTGGGGGTTTCCGGCGCGTTGCTTTCAGTAGCCGGGCAGCCGCCGCTGCGTATTCCGCTGTTCCCGGCTCAGCCGCTGGATACCACCGGCGCGGGCGATGCGTTTAACGGCGCACTGGCGGCGCGGCTGGCTTCTGGCGATGAACTGCCGCAGGCGGCGCTGTTTGCTTCGGCTTATGCTTCGCTGTGCGTGGAGCGATCTGGTGCGGCACATTCGATGCCCTCTTACGCCGAAGCGCTGGCGCGTTTGCAGGCGTATCCCGAGTGCGTGCCGGAAGCGTTGGGTGAGTTGGTATAATCCTGTGCGGTAATGGACAAGGTCGGCATGAATGCCGCCCCTACGGGTGTTGTAGGGTCGCCATTTATGGCGACCTGGCCAAATTACGGCTTTAACCAACCGGCAATCTGCGCATGCTGCAACAGCATAATGGCTTTACCGTCACGAATGCGGCCATCTTTTACCATCGCCAGCGCTTCCGGGAAACTCAGCTCCAGTACGGTAATCTCTTCATCCTCAACACCACCGCCATTGTTGGCGCGCTGCGCATCGCTGTATTGCGCGGCGAAGAAGTGGATCAATTCGGTCACGCCGCCCGGCGACATATAGACTTCGTAGAGTTTCTCCACCTTGCCCACCTGATAACCGGTCTCTTCAATCGCTTCTTTGCGAATGCACTCTTCCGGCGAGTCGTCATCCAGCAGCCCCGCGCAGGTCTCAATCAGCTCGCCGCTTTCGTTGCCATTCACATAGGTGGCAATGCGGAACTGACGCACCAGCAGAACGCTATTTTTTTCAGTGTTGTACAGCAGGATGGTGGCGCCGTTACCGCGATCGTAAACTTCGCGCTTGTGACGCACGACTTCGCCGTTGTTGCGGGTGAGTTCGTAGGTGAAGTTGCGCAGCACAAACCAGTTTTCTGACAGCAACTTGTCTTTGATGATGTTGATCTTTAACGACATAACCGCTCCACTGCTAAATTGAGGGAGCCTGAGATAATAGGCCGAAGCGGCGGGGAAAACTATCTGAATTGTGAGCGAGGTCGCCATAAATGGCGACCCTACGGGTGAAACACGCTCGAACGTAGGGTTGCCATTTATGGCAACCGTTTCAAAAACCGTTTGGCTGGTCTTTCATATCCGGCAGATGGTGCGCGATGCCTTTGTGACAATCGATACAGGTTTTCCCTTCCTCAATCGCTTTGCTGTGCATCTTCGCGGCCACGGTTTTCTGCGCGGTGAAATCCATATAATCGAAGTTGTGGCAGTTACGACACTCCTGCGAATTGTTGTTTTTCATCCTGCGCCACTCGTTTTGCGCTAGCTCGATGCGGTGATCCTCGAACTTTTGCGGCGTATCGATGATGCCGAAAATCTTGGCATACACCTCTTTGCTCGCCTGGATCTTACGCAGCATTTTCGGGCCCCACTCGTGCGGCACGTGACAATCCGGACAGGTGGCGCGCACGCCGCTGCGGTTGTTGTAGTGCACCGTCTGCATATATTCCTGATAGACGTTATTGCGCATTTCATGGCAGCCGATACAGAACTGCTCGCGGTTGGTCATCTCCATCGCGGTATTGAATCCGCCCCAGAAAATAATCCCGCCAGCAAAGCCCAGAATTAGCAAGGTACCGAGCGCCAGACGACTTGGACGTCGCCACCAGCGCCAGATGCGCAGAAGTTTCTCTTTCATCATTTCCTCACTTACCGAAGCCGTCAGCCGGTTTGAAGGTGTTTTCCACCACCGGTTTGGCATCAGTTTGCGGTACGTGACACTGCAGGCAGAAGTAGCGGCGCGGCGACACGGTGCTGCTCACCAGACCATCGCGATCGGTGAAGTGTGTTGGGCTGACGCGCGGCGCGCCGGTGGTGAGATAGCTCTGCGTGCCGTGACACTGCAGGCAACGGTTAACGTTTTTCGTCACCTGATAGCCATCGACGCTGTGCGGGATCACCGGCGGCTGATTTACGTAGTTCAACGGTTGGCGGCTCTGCTCTTTGGGCTGATGAATGGTGCCCTGCTGCGTGGCCGTCACTTCCGGTGACTGATTAAGATCGACGCCGTTATTGGCGTAAACCGTGCCGCCCAGCATCAGGGCGGCCAAAGTAACGAGTGTGATTAAGGGTTTCATTGCATCCTGCCTTAAATTTTAACCAGCTTGACGGCGCATTTTTTGTAATCGGTCTGCTTCGACAGCGGATCGGTGGCGTCCAGCGTGACGTTGTTGGCCAGCACGCCCGCATCAAAGAACGGCATAAATACCAGACCTTTTGGCGGCTGATTGCGACCGCGCGTTTCCACGGTGGCAAGGGTTTCACCACGACGCGACACCACACGGACCTTCTCGCCGCGGCGGAAATTGCGCTCTTTGGCATCCAGCGGATGTATATAGAGTAGCGCCTGCGGCACCGCGCGGTGCAGCTCCGGCACGCGACGCGTCATGGTGCCGGTATGCCAGTGCTCGAGTACGCGACCGGTACAGAACCATAGGTCGTACTCTTCATCCGGCGATTCCGCTGGCGCTTCGTAGGGCAGCGCGAAAATGGTGGCTTTGCCATCCGGCTTGCCGTAGAAACGCACGCCTTCACCGGCTTTAACGTAGCTGTCGTAACCTTCGCGATAGCGCCAGCGCGTCTCTTTGCCATCGACAACCGGCCAGCGCAAGCCGCGCGCCTGATGGTAAACATCGAAAGGCGCGAGATCGTGGCCGTGACCGCGACCAAAGCTGGCGTACTCCTCGAACAAGCCTTTCTGGATGTAGAATCCAAACTCGCGCGCTTCATCATTCAACTGGCCATCTGCCACTTCACTCAGCGGGAACTGGTTGACCTGGCCATTGGCGTACAGCACATCAAACAGCGTTTTGTCACGCAGCTCAGGATTCTGCGCCAGCAGCGCTTCCGGCCACACTTCCGCCACTTTGAAACGTTTGGAGAAATTCACCAGCTGCCACAGATCGGATTTCGCATCGCCCGGCGCTTTGACCTGCTGATGCCAGAACTGGGTGCGACGCTCGGCGTTGCCGTAGGCGCCCTCTTTCTCCACCCACATCGCGGTAGGCAGAATCAGGTCAGCCGACAAGGCGCTGACGGTGGGATAGGGATCGGACACCACGATGAAGTTGCGCTCATCGCGCCAGCCCGGCATACGCTCCTGCGTCAGGTTCGGACCGGCCTGCATATTGTTGTTACACATCACCCAATAGGCGTTGAGCTTGCCATCTTTCAGCGCGCGATCCTGCGCCACGGCGTGCAAGCCAATTTTGGCTGGCACCGTGCCCTGCGGCAGCTTCCACAGCTTCTCGGCGGTGGCGCGGTGTTTGTCATTGTTGACCACCATGTCCGCCGGTAAACGGTGGGCGAAAGTACCGACTTCACGCGCCGTGCCACACGCCGACGGCTGGCCGGTGAGCGAGAACGGACCGGTGCCAGGACGCGAAATTTTACCGGTCAATAAGTGCAGGTTGTAGCACAGGTTATTGGCCCACACGCCGCGCGTATGCTGGTTAAAGCCCATGGTCCAGTACGACACCACGTTCACTTTCGGGTCGGCATACAGTTCGGCGAGGGCGATCAGCTGATCTTTCTCCACGCCGCTCATTTCGCTGGTTTTTTCCACCGTGTACTCGGAAACAAACTTCGCAAACTCGTCGAAGCTCATCGGCGTGGATTCGCCACTGTCCGGGTTCTTCGCCGCAGCCTGACGCGGATCGGTGGGACGCAAGCCGTAACCGATGTCAGTCACGCCTTTGCGCAGTGTCACGTGGTTCTGCAGGAAGGTTTTATCGACCTTATTGTTCTGAATAATGTAGTTGGCGATGAAGTTGAGGATCACCAAATCACTCTGCGGCGTGAACACTATCGCGTTATCGGCCAGCTCAAAACTGCGATGACGATAAGTGGAAAGCACCGCCACTTTGACGTTGTCATTGCTGAGACGACGCGCGGTGATACGTGACCAGAGAATCGGGTGCATCTCAGCCATGTTCGAGCCCCACAGCACAAAGGCGTCGGCCTGCTCGATGTCGTCGTAGCAGCCCATCGGTTCATCCATGCCGAAGGTGCGCATAAAGCCGACCACCGCCGAAGCCATGCAGTGACGCGCATTGGGATCGAGGTTGTTGGTGCGGAAACCGGCTTTCATCAGCTTGGAGGCCGCATAACCTTCCCATACCGTCCACTGACCGGAACCGAACATGCCGACCGAATCCGGGCCGTTGGCTTTCAGCGCCGCTTTGAACTTCTCTTCCATGATGTCGAAGGCTTGATCCCAACTGACCGGCGTGAACTCGCCCTCTTTGGCATATTTGCCGTCGGTCATGCGCAGCAGCGGCTGGGTCAGACGATCTTTTCCGTACATGATCTTCGGCAGGAAGTAGCCTTTGATACAGTTCAGACCACGGTTCACTTCTGCCTGCGGATCGCCCTGCGAAGCCACTACGCGGCCATCCTGGGTGCCGACCAACACGCCACAGCCGGTGCCGCAGAATCGGCACGGCGCTTTTTCCCAGCGAATCGGCGCAGCCAGCGAGGTCGCGGCTTTGGTCACGGTAGGAATGGTGAGTCCTGCAGCCGTGGCAGCAGCAGCCGCCGCATTGGCCTTCATAAAATCACGACGACTTATACTCATGATGCTTCCTTACAAGGTTCTTCAATTTCGTCTTGCTGGTGATACACCAGCGATACCGCCAACACGCCAGCGATGTTGCGGCTCTCTTCAATATTGCGCAGCAGCGCGGCGCTATCTGCCGCACCCAGCGTCACCGCCAGCGTGCCGCGCGCGGCGTCTTCGGCAGCGATATCGCAATCGTCAAAGGCCAGCAACGCACTTTTCACGGCGGGAATCGACGCCGGGCGCGCCTGAATCACCAGGCCGCAGACGTGCCAACTGTGTTCATGGTTCATGATGTAATCCTGTGGCTGAGACCGGGCAAGGCGCGATGCAGGCGCCGCAACCGGTACAATGCTGCGGAAGGGTTTCAGGCTGTGCGATGCCATTCGGCATCAAATGGAAACGGATGGCTTGCTGTTCGCAACTCTCCTGACAGCTGCGGCAATTCACGCCAAGAAAGGTGATGCAGCGGTTGTCGATGCGAATGCGTTGCGGAAACGGTTCGGTTTCACGCGCGTGGAACAGCGGCTGCGGGCAAGCGTCTGCGCAGGCGGCGCAGAACGTGCATTCACCCTGCAAAAAATCGAGGTGCGGCACTTCACCGGCAGCGAGACGGATGATGTGGGTTTCGCAGGCCGCCACGCATTTGCCGCAGCCATCACAACCGTTCTCTTCCCGCCACCACGGCAAAGCGATGCCGTTAGCAGACGCTACGCGCTGCCCGGTAAAGAGTTCACGTCGCGACAGCGCCATCGGTTCACCTTAAACGGGGGAAAGAGAGATGGTGCGTAAAATAACCTGACGCTAATGAGGGCTATATTACCCCAAAGGGGTAAATCCCGACGTGGGATCAAGTGAAGGGGAATTGAAATAAAAACGGGGGCCAAAAGGCCCCCGCAGATGAGAATCGCTGTGATTAGCGCGGTGAATCTTCCGCCAGCGTATCGTGGTTCTCAGCATGATGTTCATGCTCTTTCTGCGCTTCAGCATGCACGCGTTTGCGCACGCCAAACCAGCCCAGCACCAGAATCACGGCAATTAACGGAATTGAGGCGATGGTGTAGGTGCCGTTTGGATAGTCAAACGCCATCAACACTAAGACGCTCGCCAGGAACAGCAGCGTCAACCATGAAGTAAACGGCGCCCACGGCAGTTTGAAGCTGACATCGTCTGCCTTGCCTTCTTTAATCGCTTTGCGCAGACGCATCTGACACACCACGATAAAGCCCCACGACGAAATGATGCCGAGCGAAGCAAAGTTCAGAACGATTTCAAATACCTGTGAAGGCACGTAGTAGTTGAGTACCACACCAAATATGTATACACCGATGGTCACTAAAATACCGGCATACGGCACCTGCTGTTTGCTCATCTTCGACATGAACTGCGGTGCAGAACCTCCCATCGACATCGAACGCAGGATACGACCGGTAGAATAAAGCCCCGAGTTGAGGCTCGACAGCGCGGCGCTCAGCACCACGATGTTCATCACGCTACCGATGTAAGGCACGCCAAGTTTAGAGAAGAAGGTCACGAACGGACTTTGCCCCGCCTGATAGGCGTTCCACGGCAGCAGCAGCACCAGCAGCACCACGGAACCGACGTAGAACAGGCCGATACGCCAAATCACGCTGTTGATGGCTTTCGGCAGCATGGTTTTGGGATCTTTACACTCGCCCGCCGCCGTACCGACCAGCTCAATCGAGGCGAAGGCGAATACTACGCCCTGCACCAACACCAGCGCTGGCAGCAAACCGTGCGGGAAGAAGCCGCCGTTATCGGTGATCAAGTGGAATCCTGTGGTGTTGCCGTCGAGCGGCTTACCGCTGCCCAGGAATATCGTTCCCACAATCAGGAACGCCACAATCGCCAGCACTTTGACCAGCGCGAACCAGAACTCCATCTCGGCGAACCACTTCACGCCGATCATGTTCATGGTGCCGACAATCGCCAGCGCGCCCAACGCAAACACCCACTGCGGCACATCGCCAAACGCGCCCCAATAGTGCATGTAAAGCGCGACGGCGGTGATATCGACGATACCGGTCATCGCCCAGTTAACGAAGTACATCCAGCCCGCTACGTAAGACGCTTTTTCCCCAAGGAATTCACGTGCATAAGAAACAAAGCTGCCGCTGGAAGGACGGTGTAATACCAGTTCGCCCAACGCACGGAGGATAAAGAAGGAGAAGATACCGCACACCAGATAAACCAGCGCCAGTGCAGGACCGGCCATTTGCAGGCGCGCGCCAGCACCGAGGAACAGACCGGTACCGATAGCACCGCCGATGGCGATCATTTGTACCTGACGATTACCCATTGCTTTGTGGTAACCGCTGTCGTGCGAGTTGAGCCAGCGTCTTTTCGCAGCGCGTTGTTCGGCTGCGGTTTTTTTAGTTGATTTCATAGCTATCCTGTTTGTCCTGACCATCAATCACCGCTGAACCAAACGATTGCGTATGGCGGTGCGAAATGGGGTAAAAACCCGGTGTCACGCGGCGGAACGATGTCGCGTGGCGGGGTGGGAATTTACGGCGATGAATCCTACCCGTTCTGCAAGAACGAAGCAAAAAATACCGCCAAGCTGCACAAGATGAATTGTAATAATCCGTCGCGGTGCACAAAAAAACCGGTCAGAGGGCTGACCGGTAAAAGGGATGGCTACAGGGATAACTCTTACTACAGGGGTAACTACTGGAGGGAATTAACGATAAATCTCTGCGGTGCCGCTCCACAGGCTGGAATCGCCTGGAGTTTGTACACCAATAACGCGATAGCCGCTGGCGCCTTCCTCCTGCGCTTTTTGCGACAGATGGCGCGTTGCATCATCCAGCGTACCGCGCACGCCGCTGATGGAAACGGTGCCCGCACTTTGCAGGTTTTGCGCTTGTGTAGCGCTTACGGGCTGGGCTGCCAGCGTCGAGAAACTTGCGGTGGCAAGCAGTGCAGCAGTCAGAACGGCATAACGTCTCTTCATGTGATGCTCCTGTTGTCTTCCGTTAAGGGTTACAGGACTCATTATCACGCAGGGAATGAAAACCAGGTTGAGCAAGCGGTAAAGCCGTTTAATAATTCGCCAGCTTAGCGCGGGTTATTTAGGGAAAGGTAAAGAGAAAGGGTTTTATCTGATAAAAGTAACCTGATGTGACGAGATCGAACTCGCCGTTACCGCACGGCTGCCCTATAATCCCCCGCTCTTACAAGGGTTATTACTGTGATTGTGAAACGTCCCGTTACTCGAACCATTGCCCGCGCACTCAGTGTGATTGTGCTGCTGTCGCTGTTAACCACCGGGCTGGCGCTGATGACGCTCTCCAGCAGCCTGCGCGATGCCGAAGCGGTAAATGTCGCCGGATCGCTGCGCATGCAGATTTACCGGCTGGCGTGGGACAGCACGCGCGATCCGCAGCAGCTGGAACATCACATTCAACTCTACCGGCAAACGCTGGAATCCCCGGCACTACAACATCTGGAGCGCGCGTGGGTGCCGCTTGAAGTGAGCAGCCGCTATCGCTATCTGCGTGACAGCTGGCCGATGTTGCAGGAGACATTACAGCCCGAGCGGGCGCAAATCTACCAGCAGCGTGTCGCGGGTTACGTCAGTGAGATCGACCGCTTCGTGCTGGCATTGCAGCATTACGCTGAGCTGAAAATGCATCTGGTGGCCGCCAGCAGCCTGTTTGGTTTTCTGGCGATTGTGGCGCTGGCGCTGTGGACGATTCGCTTTATCCGCCGCAACGTAGTGCGGCCGCTCAACGCGCTGGTGACCGCCAGCCAATATGTTGAGCAGGCGAATTTCGCTTTTCCGCCGCTGCCGGTGCAACAACCCAATGAACTGGGCGTGCTAGCGCAGGCCTTCACCACCATGGCGGAACGGCTGCATTCGCACTATCGCCTGCTTGAGTGCGCGGTGCGGGATAAAACAGAAGATCTCACGCAAGCCAATCGCACGCTTTCCCTGCTGTATGAAAGCTCACAAATTCTCACCAGCAGCCCACCCAATCCCGAACTGTTTCAGGGATTGCTGCGTCTGGTGCAGCGGCGTGAAGCATTAACGGTGCTGCAAATTGCCAGCGAGGGGATTGAGTTTCAGGCCGGCGTGGCGGCGGATGATTTAAGCTGGCAGCGATTACCGTTAATGCAGGAAGAGCAGCGGCTGGGCGAGCTGTGCTGGCAAACCCGCCGCGCACCGCCCGCCGACGAACTGATGCAGAGCCTGGCGAACATGCTGGCGCGCGCGCTATGGATCTGGCAGACGCAAAAACAGTATCAGCAGATGCTATTAATAGAAGAGCGCGCCACCATTGCGCGCGAATTGCACGATTCGCTGGCGCAGTCGCTCTCTTTCCTGCGCATCCAGTTGGCGCTGCTGCGGCGTAATGTCGATGAGTCGCAACCGCAGGCGCTGGCGATTATCGCTGATTTTGATCGCGCGCTGGCCGAAGCCTATCAGCAACTGCGCGAGCTGCTGACCACTTTCCGCCTGACCATCGAACAGGCTGATTTGGTGCAGGCGATGCAGGCGATGATTGCGCCGCTGCAGGAGCAATCGCAGGCGGTCATCGACTTCGATTATCAGCCCGGCCTGCAGACGCTGGATGCCCAGCAGCAAGTGCATGTGCTGCAGATTGCGCGCGAAGCGCTGCTCAACGCGATTCGGCATGCGCAGGCGCAGAATATTCAGATTCATTATCAGCGTGTCGCTGATGAGGACCACCTGCTGACGATTGAAGACGATGGCTGCGGTATTAGCAGCCTTGAAGAGCCGCCGGGACATTATGGATTAACGATTATGGCGGAGCGTGCCGCGCGCTTATCCGGCACGTTGATGATTACCCCGCAGGCGCAAGGCACGCGCGTTACGCTGCGTTTTCCGCCGCGCCCGGCGCATCGGTTGAGTTAACAATGAGAATGAGGTCGCCATGAATGGCGACCCTACGGTGGTTTGGTAGGGTGCGCATTCATGCGCACCTGGAACCAGGTCGCCATGAATGGCGACCCTACAAAATGAAATATTGGAGAGATTATGGCTAACCCTTCCCTGACAATTATGATCGTTGACGATCATCCGCTGATGCGCCGTGGTATTCGCCAGCTGCTGGCGCTGGAGCCTCGGCTGGAAGTGGTGGCCGAAGCCAATAACGGCACTGAAGCGCTGGCCGAAGCGCGGCGTTTGTCGCCGGATGTCATCCTGCTCGATCTCAACATGAAAGGTATGTCCGGGCTGGATACGTTAAAAGCGCTGCGTAACGAAGGCATCGCCGCACGCATTTTGGTGCTGACGGTTTCTGATGCGCGCAATGATATCTACGCGATGGTGGATGCCGGTGCCGACGGCTATTTGCTGAAAGACAGCGAACCCGAACTGCTGCTGGCGCAGGTGATGCGCGGTGCGAAGGGTGAAAACGTGTTCAGCGATGCGGTGGCCGATTATCTTGCGACGCGCCAGCCAACGTCGAATCCGTTCAAACAGCTGACGGAACGCGAGCTGGATGTGCTGCAGGAAGTGGCGCGCGGATTATCGAACAAGGAGATCGCCACCACCTTGCATATCTCCGAAGAGACGGTAAAAGTGCACATTCGCAACCTGCTGCGCAAGCTGGATGTCCGTTCGCGCGTTGCCGCGACGGTGCTGTGGCTGGAGAGCCGACATGTGTAATCGCGCACATAAAATCGTCACTACATTCACACTTTCTCCATAATTTACTCACGATTCTCTAATTTGCTCAGCGTAAAGTATTATCAGCAGGCGTTTTCGTTAGAGGACCTTGCACTCCGCCAGCGTGACGCCATCCGCGCATCGCGCTCATCATAATAAAAGTAAAAAATACGCAGTTGAGGAGTGTCGGTTACATGTCGAATTTTTTTATCGACCGCCCCATTTTTGCCTGGGTTCTGTCTATTTTGCTCTGCCTGTGCGGCACGCTGGCGATCATCTCGCTACCGATTGAACAATATCCCGACCTCGCACCACCCAACGTGCGCATCACCGCCAACTATCCCGGCGCATCCGCAGAAACACTGGAAAACACCGTCACGCAAGTTATCGAACAGAACATGACCGGCATCGATAATTTGATGTACATGTCCTCCAACAGCAGTAACACCGGCCAGGCCCAAATCACCCTCACCTTCACCGCCGGCACCAATCCCGACGAAGCGCGTCAGCAGGTACAAAACCAGTTGCAAAGTGCGCTGCGCAAACTGCCCGCAGCGGTACAGTCACAAGGCGTGACGGTGAATAAAACCGGTGATAGCAACATCCTGATGATTGCCTTCGTCTCCACCGACGGAAGTATGGACAAACAGGATATTTCAGATTATGTCGCCAGTAACATTCAGGATCCGCTCAGCCGTATCGATGGCGTCGGCCAGGTTGATGCCTACGGCTCGCAATATGCAATGCGCATCTGGCTAGATCCTAACAAGCTGATTGCCTACGCGCTGACCACCGAAGACGTGGTGAGCGCGATTGAATCACAGAACGCGCAGGTGGCGGTGGGTCAGGTTGGCGGATTGCCGTCGGTGGACAAGCAAGCGCTCAACGCCACGGTAAATGCGCAGTCGATGCTGCAAACACCTGAGCAGTTCAAAGCGGTGACGCTGAAAACCAACAGCGACGGATCGGTGGTGACGCTCGGCGATGTGGCGGATGTGGCGATGGGCGCGGAAAAATATGACTTCCTCAGCCGCTACAATGGCCAGGCGGCATCGGGACTTGGCATTAAGCTGGCTTCCGGCGCCAATGAGATGAACACCGACAAACTGGTGCGAGCGCGCATTGCTGAGCTGTCGCACTACTTCCCGCACGGGCTGGAAGCCAAAGTCGCCTATGAAACCACGCCGTTCGTTAAGGCCTCAATTAAAGACGTGGTAAAAACCCTGCTGGAAGCGATCCTGCTGGTGTTCCTCGTGATGTATCTGTTCCTGCAAAACTTCCGCGCCACGCTGATCCCAACCATTGCAGTGCCGGTGGTGCTGCTCGGCACCTTTGCGGTGCTCTACGCCTTTGGTTACAGCATCAACACCTTGACGATGTTTGCGATGGTGCTCGCCATCGGCTTGCTGGTGGATGACGCCATTGTGGTGGTGGAAAACGTCGAGCGCATCATGAGCGAGGAAGGTCTGTCGCCGCGCGCCGCCACGCGTAAATCGATGGGGCAGATTCAGGGCGCACTGGTCGGTATTGCGCTGGTGCTGTCGGCGGTGTTTGTACCGATGGCGTTCTTTGGCGGCACCGTCGGCGCCATCTATCGCCAGTTCTCGATCACTATCGTTTCGGCGATGGTGCTGTCGGTATTGGTGGCGATGATTCTGACGCCCGCGCTCTGTTCCACGCTGCTGAAACCATTGGAGCAAGGCCATCATCACGGCCGTCGTGGCTTCTTTGGCTGGTTTAACCGCACCTTCAACGCCAGCGCGGAACGCTATGAACGCGGCGTCGCCAAAATTCTGCGCAAAGGCGGCCGCTGGCTGCTGCTTTATCTCGCGATTATCGGCCTGATGGCGTTCCTGTTTATCCGTCTGCCCACCTCGTTCCTGCCGTTGGAAGATCGCGGCGTGTTCCTGACGCAGGTGCAATTACCTGCCGGTGCAACGCTGGAGCAGACCTCAAACGTGGTGGCGAAGGTCGAGAACTACTACATGACCCAGGAGAAAGACAATGTGGTCTCGGTGTTCTCCACCATCGGTGCGGGCCCCGGCGGTAACGGCCAGAACGTGGCGCGCCTGTTTGTTCGTTTGAAAGATTGGGAAGAGCGTCCGGGCAGCGATCGCACCTCTTTCGCCATCATTGAGCGCGCAACTAAAGCCTTCCACAAGATCAACGAAGCGCGCGTTATCGCCAGCAGTCCGCCCGCGATTACCGGTATGGGCAGTTCGTCGGGCTTCGATATGGAGCTGCAGGATCACGGTGGCATCGGCCACACGCAGTTAATGGCGATGCGCGATAAGCTGCTGGAGCTGGCTGACAGCAATCCGGCGCTGTCGCGCGTGCGTCACAACGGCCTCGACGACAGCCCGCAGTTGCAGATTGATGTCGACCAGCGCAAAGCGCAGGCGCTGGGCGTGTCGCTGGATACCATCAATGACACCTTAACCACCGCGTGGGGCTCGACCTACGTCAATGACTTCCTCGATCGCGGTCGCGTGAAGAAAGTCTACGTGCAGGCAGCGGCAGAGTTCCGCATGCTGCCGGAAGACGTCAACAAGTGGTACGTGCGTAACAGCAGCGGCGGCATGGTGCCCTTCTCTGCTTTCGCCACCAGCCACTGGCAAACCGGTTCACCGCGCCTTGAACGCTACAACGGTTACTCCGCACTGGAGATTGTTGGTGAAGCGGCGAACGGCGTCAGTAGCGGTACAGCGATGGACGTGATGGAAAAACTGGTTGGGCAGCTGCCGCTCGGCGTCGGCTTCCAGTGGACCGGCGCATCCTATCAGGAACGCTTGTCCGGCTCGCAGGCACCCGCGCTGTACGCGATTTCGCTGCTGGTGGTGTTCCTGTGTCTGGCGGCGTTGTATGAGAGCTGGTCAATTCCGTTCTCGGTAATGCTGGTGGTGCCGCTCGGCGTGGTCGGTGCGTTGGTTGCAACCTGGATGCGCGGGCTGGAGAACGATGTCTATTTCCAGGTGGGCTTGCTTACGGTGATCGGCTTGTCGGCAAAGAATGCCATTTTGATTGTGGAGTTCGCTAATGAGATCAACAGCAAAGGGCGCGAACTGATGGAGTCGACGCTGGAAGCCTCGCGTCAACGTCTGCGCCCGATTCTGATGACCTCGCTGGCGTTTATCTTCGGCGTGCTGCCGATGGCCATCAGCAGCGGTGCCGGTTCCGGCAGCCAGCACGCGGTGGGTACCGGCGTAATGGGCGGGATGATTTCCGCTACCGTGCTGGCGATTTTCTTTGTGCCGCTGTTCTTTGTGGTGGTGCGCCGCCGCTTCCCGCTGAAAGAGAAGCCGCACGATTAAGCATGCCATTCTGCTGCGTGTATTTATTCGGTCGCCATGAATGGCGACCCTACATCCATGCATACCTCATCCGTAGGGGCGCCATTTATGGCGACCGTACAAAAAAAGCCGCCATGAACGTCATGGCGGCTTTATTGTTGTGTGTGGTAAGAATTACAGCAAGTGGGGAAATGCCCTGCTTTTCTCTTCACGCGTTACTTGTTACGTAACATCGCTTCGATGAATTCTTTCCAGTTTCCCATTTCGGTGTCGACCATAAAAATCCTCTCTTATTGTAGCGGCAATTCTACGCCGTTTTTTTCTACAGGTGAATACGTTTCCACCTGTTATCACTATCGGCAAAAGCGTAGAAAAGCTGCAATCTGTTGAAATTGCGTACTGACGCACATTTCAGCAACTCTATAATGCGTCAGGAAAAATGCCTGACTTAAATCGCGTAGCAGAAAATGGCGATTAGGATAATCCTTAGTTGCTTAATGATGTTACAGGCAATTATTAAGTGCGTAAGTGAAAGCGCTTCCCGGCCCTAAGTAATAAAATTTATAACGGCAAAATGGTCATGAAAAAAACGTGAATCAGGCAGGCTTTCGCCGTCAGCGCTCACAGCCCTTAGAGCGCTGTGGTAAACTCGCGCTTTATTTTTTACTAAACGGGAATAAGCGATGACAGCGCAGTGGGTGATGTACGGAATTAAAAATTGCGACACGATTAAAAAAGCACGCAACTATTTAGCGTCTTCCGGTATCGACTACTGTTTTCATGACTATCGCGTGGATGGCATTGATGACGCGCTGCTGCAATCGTTTATCGATCAGCTCGGTTATGAGGCGCTGCTCAACACGCGCGGTACCACGTGGCGCAAGCTGCCGGAAGCCGAACGCGAAGCGGTTAACGATGCCGCCAGCGCCAAAGCGGTGATGCTGGCGCAGCCTGCCATCATCAAGCGTCCGGTGTTAGCCGCACCGAATGGCGATCTGCTGGTCGGCTTCAACGATTCCCTTTATTCCGCCTTTATCCAGGAGAAGTCATAACATGTTCTGTCCGGTTATTGAGCTGGCTCAGCAGCTTATCCGTCGCCCGTCTCTCAGCCCGGATGATGCCGGTTGTCAGGCGCTGCTGATTGCGCGTCTGGAAGCCATCGGCTTCACCGTTGAGCCGATGCACATTGGCGATACGCTGAACTTTTGGGCGACGCGCGGCCAGGGCGAAACGCTGGCGTTTGCCGGTCATACCGATGTGGTGCCGCCGGGTGACGCCAACCGCTGGATCAGCCCGCCGTTTGAACCAAGCATCCGCGACGGCATGCTGTTTGGTCGTGGCGCGGCAGATATGAAAGGCTCGCTGGCAGCGATGGTGGTGGCAGCGGAGCGCTTTGTTGCCGCTAATCCGCAGCATAAAGGTCGTCTGGCGTTTCTGATTACCTCCGATGAAGAAGCCAGCGCGGTTAACGGCACGGTGAAAGTGGTTGAACGCCTGATGGCGCGCAACGAACGTATGGATTATTGTCTGGTCGGCGAACCCTCAAGCACCGAGATCGTAGGTGACGTGGTGAAGAATGGCCGTCGCGGCTCGATGACCGCGAATCTCACCATTCATGGCGTGCAGGGCCACGTGGCCTACCCGCATTTGGCGGATAATCCGGTGCATCGCGCCATGCCTGCGCTGAATGAGCTGGTGGAGACAGTTTGGGATGAAGGCAACGAATTCTTCCCGCCGACCAGCATGCAGATCGCCAACGTGCAGGCCGGCACCGGCAGCAACAACGTGATTCCTGGCGAATTCTTCGTGCAGTTCAACTTCCGTTTCAGCACCCAATTGACCGACCAGATGATCAAAGATCGCGTGGCGGAGCTGCTTGATCGTCATCAGCTGCGCTACACGCTGGAGTGGAATGTTTCCGGTCAGCCGTTCCTGACCTCACGCGGCAAGCTGGTGGATGCCGTGGTAAACGCTGTGGCGCACTATAATGAGATTAAGCCACAGTTACTGACTACCGGCGGCACCTCCGATGGGCGCTTTATCGCGCGCATGGGTGCGCAGGTGGTGGAACTGGGCCCGGTGAACGCCACCATTCATAAGATCAATGAGTGCGTGAAAGCGTCAGATTTGCAGATGCTGAGCCGTATGTATCAGCGCATCATGGAACAGCTGATCGCCTAAGCGCGCAGAAGGAGAAAGGGGATGGAATTCTTTAAAGAGTACTGGTGGATCCTGGTGATCCTGCTGATGGTTGGTATTTTGATGAACGTTTACAAAGACCTAAAACGTATCGATCATAAAAAATTCATGGATAACAAACCGACGTTGCCGCCACATCGTGATTTCAACGATAAATGGAACGACGAAGACGACTGGCCGAAAAAGAAATAACCTCCATATCGCTAACGGCGCGAAAATCGCGCCGTTACGCTTTCTGCTACATCATTATCACCACATCATCATCGCCCGGCTTGGCACCGCTGAGCGCCTCATCGAAGTAACGACGCGGCACGGTATAACGCAAATGATTCAGCGCCAGCTCCATGCTGCGATCGTTAATCGCGTGCGGTAAATCCTCCACCACATCCAGCGTGACATCGCCGCCCAAGGACATCAGACGTTGCTTCGCCTCTTCGGCGCGTTGCAGCGGGATCTGTTCGTCGTAATCACCGTGAATCAGATGAATGGTGTTACGCGTGCTGGCCCGCAGCGGCAGAGTGGCATAGCGGCCGCTGAACACAATCGCGCGTCCGGCTAAATCCGGCTGCGCTTTTATGCCTTCCAGCACCATGATGCCGCCCTGTGAAAAACCCACCAGCGCCGTTGCTTCGGCACGCACGCCGCTCTCCTGCTGCCAGTGACGCACCGATCCCACGAATTCTGGCATGATCGCATCCACGCCCTGCTGTTCCGAACGATCGTGCGGCGGAATATCGGCAAACCACTGACGTCCTTGCGGCACGCTGCCTGCGTAAGGTGCGCCAACCGACACCACCAGCGCTTGCGGGAACGCTTTCGCGAACCAGCTGCCAATCTGCGCCATTGAATCCGGGTTGTCGTTGATGCCGTGATAAAGCAGAAACAGCTGCGCTGCACTGCTGGGTTGCTGAACAATTACATATCGTAGTGCCATAAGATCCTCCTCAAATCACTATACGCCGCTGCTGGCACAGAGATATTGGGAAAATTTGAACGAGATAATGGATTTATTGCAATGAACGCAGCCGCTGCGCGGCATCGGGATTGAGGTGAATCAGTGCTGAGGCCGCTTCCAGGCGCAGCTGGTTTATCAAGGCTTTGCGCCCGCTGAGACCGGCATGTTGCGCAGCTTGGGTTAGCGTCTGATTTTGCAGCAGGATGGCATTCAACAGCGGTGAAGGAGACTGGCGCACCAGCCGCTGTAGCGCCGCGTAACTGGCTTCGAACGGGCGCTGCGCCCAGGCAAAACCGGCTAACAACCCCCAATCATCGTCGCTGAGTTGCTGGCTGGCATCGTTTGCCAGCGCTAACGGCAGTTCGATGATTTCTCGCAGCCACGGCCAATCCCGCGCCAGGCGCTGCGCTGCCTGCTGTTGCAGCGCCTCACCTGCCGCAGATGTTGCTATCATCGCCATTGCGGCATAGCAACCGCTGCTGGCTTCGCGCTGCGAGCCAATACGCACCAGCGTAAAACCGCAGGCACGCCAGAAGTGCCACAAGGATTCGGTGTAGCCGAAACTTACGGAGAGATAATCACAGCCCTGCGCCTGCTGACGTGCGGTTGCTACCAGCGCTTTGCCAATCCCACGCTGACGTTGTGATGCCTGCACCGCGATTCGGCTAATGCGCTGTGAGCGCAACGTCGCCGCCTGCGCGAAACCGGCATGGGCCGCCAGCGATTGTGCCACCAGATTACCGCGCGGCCGACGATGACCGGCCCACACCGCGTCGGCCAATGGCTGATCCAATCCGCCCTCTTCCACCAGCCACAGCGCGCCAGTTACCTGATCGGCTTCACCTGCCAACCAAAAGCGCATGCCGGGCGCATCCAGCATGCGCCGCAAATCCAGTGGCGAAGTGCGATAGTGCGCGCTGGCAAGCAGGCGATATCCCGCTTCCAGCGCCGCTAAGTTGTGGTCTGGCGTTGCCGGATAAATTGCGATCTCACCGCTTACATTGCTCTCCTGCGCATCTTCAAACAGCAATGCCTGGCTGAGCCACTGTTCCAGCGGATCGTTTGGCGACCAGCGCAACGGCTCGTCGAGCTGGAAATAGCGCACATCCGGCAAGGTGGCGCAGAAGCGCAGCATAAAGCCGCGTCCGGTGCCTTCGTAACCTTGCACTGTGGTAATAAGCAGCACGCGCGGGAAACGATGCACCAGTTGCTGCAGGATCGGCGCGGGAATGGCGGCAGCTTCATCGATAATCAGCCATTGTGCCTGAGGCGGATTTTCCTGCGCGAGGATGGCATCAGGCGCCATGAAACTGAAATGCTCACCGGCAAACTCGGCCAATACCGCCGTGGAGACTTTGGCTGGCGCCGTGACTAAACAGTGTTGATTGCGCTGCGCCAGCATGCCGGCCAACGCGGATTTTCCTCGACCGCGCGCGGCGGTGATCACCGCAACGCCATGCGGCATCGCTTCAAGCTGTTCGAGGATTTGCGCCTGCTGCTGCGGCGCCCGGCAGCGCCAGTCGGGCTGATGCGTTTCCACGGGATAACGCACCGCTTGATGCTGACGTTGCAACATCACTTGTGCATCGTTAAGCATGAGGAATTGCAGATGGCGGATAAAGTGCGGCGTGGCGATCGGCTCGGCGACATCCGCCCAGCGCAGGCTGTCGGCATCGGTTTGGTTGGGCCAACGTTCCCAGGCAGGCGTTAACAGCAACAACCAGCTGCCCGCGCGTAAGGTTCCGGCCAGCGCGGCAAAAGCTTCGGCGTGAAAACCGCTGCGCGCATCGAATATTGCGTGCTGGAATTCACGTCCCAGCAAGGTACGTAAAGCAGCGGGCGCGACGGCCTGTGGGAAATCAACGCTGTCGCTCACCGTCAGCCAGTCGCCGGGCAGCGCGGTGTGCCAATTTATGGCCTGCTGCTGCGCCCAACCCACATCACCCGCTATAACGCAAAGGCGGCGAATGCCTGCACGCTGCATCGCCGCCGTCTGTTCAATCAAGGAGATCACTTGCTAGCAAAGGTGTTGCACTGGCCAGGATCGCCGCTATCGAAACCGCGTTTCAGCCAGGTGTAACGCTGCTGAGAGGTGCCGTGCGTGAAGCTGTCCGGTACCACGCGGCCCTGACCTTTCTGCTGCAGACGATCGTCACCAATCGCTTCAGCGGCGTTGAGCGCTTCCTGCAGATCGCCCACTTCCAGAATGTTTTGCTGCTGCATGTAATGGCCCCAAACGCCGGCGAAGCAGTCCGCCTGCAGCTCCATTTTCACCGACAGCTGGTTCGCCTGCGCCTGGCTCGCGCCCTGCTGCATCTGACGCACTTTCGGCTCAATGCCCAGCAGTTTTTGTACGTGATGACCCACTTCATGGGCGATCACGTAGCCTTGCGCAAAATCGCCACCAGCACCGAGTTTGGTTTTCATGTCATCGTAGAACGACAAATCGATGTATACGGTTTGGTCGGCAGGACAGTAAAACGGCCCCATCGCTGATTGGCCGGTACCGCAGTTGGTGCGCGTCGCCCCGCGATACATCACCAGCTTCGGCGGCACGTATTGCTTGTTCATCTGCTGGAACAGCTTGCTCCAGGTATCTTCGGTGGTCGCCAGAATCACCGAGGTGAATTTGGCATCTTCGTTGCTCTGCGCGCTGTTTACCTGACGCTGCTGCGAAGTTGGCGCAACACTGCCGCCGCCACCTTCCAATAGCGCGGTGAGGTCGTAGCCGTAATAGCCTGCCACGGCGACCACCACCAGCAAGATAAGGCCGCCTTTGCCGCGTGGAATGCGGATTTGTCGTCCACCGCCGCCGCCAAGGCCAGGTGAATCATTGCGTCGATCTTCTACGTTGTCGCTCTCACGACGCCCTTGCCAGCGCATGGTCTAACTCCTTTAAACATGTTTGGCATGATTTTAGTTGGCGGCAGCAGGAAGCACCAGTGTTGTCGTTGCAGAACATTGTAGGGCCGTGATTTATGACGACCTGAATTGCGGGCATAAAAAAGGTCGTCATAAATGACGACCCTACAAGAGAGGTGGACAGAATTAGTCCAGCTTGACACCTAAACGGTGTGCAACTTCTTCGTACGCTTCGACCAGGCCACCGAGGCTCTGACGGAAACGGTCTTTGTCCATTTTGTCCATGGTGTTTTTGTCCCACAGACGTGCGCCATCTGGTGAGAACTCATCGCCCAGCACCACTTCGCCGTTGAACAGACCAAACTCCAGTTTGAAGTCGACAAGGATCAAACCTGCGTCATCAAACAGTTTGCTCAGCACTTCGTTGGCTTTGAAGGTCAGCTCTTGCATGCGTGCAAGATTCGCTTTGCTCACCCAGCCGAAGGTTTCGCAATAGGATTCGTTGACCATCGGGTCGTGTTTGGCGTCATCTTTGAGGAAGAGATCAAACAGCGGTGGATTGAGCACAATGCCCTCTTCCACGCCCAGACGTTTTACCAGCGATCCTGCCGCACGGTTGCGTACCACGCACTCTACCGGCACCATCTCCAGCTTTTTCACCAGCGCTTCGTTATCCGACAGCAGCGCTTCCATCTGGGTCGGAATGCCCGCTTCCTGCAATTTGGTCATGATGAAATGGTTAAACTTGTTGTTTACCATTCCTTTGCGATCAAACTGCTCGATTCGTGCACCGTCTCCTGCTGACGTATCGTTGCGGAATTCAAGTACCAGCAGATCCGGATTATCGGTGCTGTATACGGTTTTCGCTTTACCGCGATACAACTCAGCTCGCTTTTGCATCTTGTTAACTCCAAACATGAAAGAACCCGTGTTCAGCGGTGTTTCACCGCGCGCCGATTGCGTGACGCAATCGTTTACTTCGCCGGGCGCTATTATACACAAAATGCTTAAAGGGTTTGTGTATATGCCAAATCAAAAAAGGCCGGAGAATCTCCGGCCCTTTGGCAATTTATTTCAGCGCGCCTTGAATCACCTGCACCAGCGCGTCGTTCTGCGCCTGGGTTAGCACGTGACCTTTCGGATCGATGAACTGCAGACTGCTGCGGTTATCCAGATCGCCAACCTGCAATTTGTAATCGCCGTTGGGTAATTCTGGATCTTTGGCGCCGATCTGATCCCACACGCCGCTGCCCGGCTGTTTGTAGGTCACTTTCAGGCTGCCCTGTGAACGGTTGTCATCAGTGACTTCCATGCCCACGCGTTTCAGCGCCGCTGGCAAACGCTGCCAGGTGACGTTAAACGGTGCACGCAGAATCAACAGCGGTAAACCGGTGTCATCCGCGCCGCTCTGGACATCAATCTGTCCGGTGGCACGGTTTGCCGCCGCATCCTGGCTGGCAGAATCCACTTTATCCAGACCGGTGCTGATGTCGTTCAACATCTGGCCGGTATAGCGTTGAATCTGTGCCGGAGACGTCACCGCCTGACCAGACTGCTGCAGTTCCAGCAGACGAACGGTCAACACTTGCTGATAGCTCTGATTCTGCACGCTGATCTGATAGCGACCGCGATACTGGTTATCTTCATCAGCACGGTTCCACTGCACCCAATCGGTGGTCAGCTGTTGGCCAGCATCATCACGTTGCGCGATCGGGAACTTGTACGACTGAACCACACCAACCACTTGCGACCAGATCGAACCACGGCTGCTTTCTACTGCCAGCACGCCGGTATTACCGGTGAACTGTGCACGCGTGCCGTTCAACAGCGCCAGCGGCTGGGCTGGCGGACGAATATCCAGCTCTTTGCCAACCGCGCCTTTCGCCACGCTGTGCGGAACATCGTAATCACCATTCTGCAACGGCAGAATCATGCCCGCTGGGGCTTTTAAATCGTGCAGCTCAGGCGCCTGCAGGTAAGATTCATCACCGCTGACCTGGCGCTTATAACGCTGATCGTTGGAACACGCTGTTAGCAGCATCAGGGTGGAAAGGCTCACTACCGTTGCCAGCGTCGAGCGCTTAACTGAATAACTCATTGATTCTCCCTAAATTATCGCAGACCCGCTTTAATCAGCGCTTGCGCCGTTTTCGCCTGACCGGCTTCGGTCAGTGGCGTCATTGGCAAACGCAGCGTGTCATCCGCGATTAATCCTAGCTGTTTTGCTGCCCATTTCACCGGGATTGGATTGGGTTCACAGAAAAGCGTCTGGTGCAGATGCATCAGACGCTGATTCAGGCGACGCGCTTCGGCGAATTTGCCCTGTTGCGCCAAGGCACAGAGTTCAACCATTTCACGCGCTGCAATGTTAGCCGTGACCGAAATTACGCCTTTGCCGCCCAGTTGCATGGAGTCCAGCGCCGTCGCGTCATCGCCGCTGACGATGATGAACTCATCATTAACCAGCTCTTGGATCTGTGAGATGCGTGATAAGTTCCCGGTGGCTTCTTTGATTCCGATAATATTTTTAATTTCGGCTAAGCGCGCAACGGTTTCCGGCAGCATGTCGCAACCGGTACGCGAAGGAACGTTATACAGCATCTGCGGCAGATCGGTACTTTCCGCAATGGCTTTAAAGTGCTGGAACAGACCTTCCTGCGTCGGACGGTTGTAATAAGGCGTGACCGTCAAACAGCCCACGACACCGCTGCCGGTAAAGCGTTTGGTCAGAGAGATGCCTTCAGCAGTAGCATTTGCGCCGGTGCCAGCGATAACCGGAATACGGCCATCCGCCAGTTCCAGCGTTTGCATAACCACATCACCGTGCTCGTCATGGCTGAGCGTGGCAGATTCGCCGGTGGTGCCAACAGAAACAATCGCCGCGGTGCCGCTGGCAACATGATAATCAATCAGTTTTTTCAAACTTTCGCGGCAGACATTACCTTTTTCATTCATTGGCGTAATGAGCGCAACAATACTTCCGGTGAACATGGGCTATCCCCTCGACAAACAAGTGCCTCATGTTACGTTTTACATTGAAAGAAAAGCAAGCGAGCCACGCCATTCCCGCGCTTGTCAGCAGTTTTTTTTATGTTTACCTTATAGTTATTAGCGAACGTACAGGAAATGCCATTTTGTCGCAGTCACAGCCTCACCATCTGGTGATCACCGCACTGGGCGTTGATCGTCCGGGTATCGTCAATACCATCACCCGCCACGTCAGCAGCTGCGGCTGTAATATCGAAGACAGCCGTTTGGCGATGCTGGGCGATGAGTTCACCTTTATCATGCTGCTTTCCGGTAGCTGGAACGCGATAACCCTGATTGAATCAACGCTGCCGATGAAAGGGGCCGAGCTGGAACTGCTGATTGTGATGAAGCGCACCAATGCACGCGTCACGCCACCGATGCCTGCCACCGTATGGGTGCAGGTTGAAGTGCCGGATTCACCACACATCATTGAACGCTTTACCGATCTGTTCGATAAACATCAAATGAACATCGCCGAACTGGTCTCGCGGATTCAACCTGCTCAGGACGACGTTGCGCCCACGCTCTATATTCAAATGACGGCGCACAGCCCGGCCAATCAGTTCAGTGCGCCCATCGAACAGGCTTTCAATCAGCTGTGCGAAGAACTGCATGCACAAGGCTCAATTCGTCTTTATAGTGTCACCGACGATGCTGACAGCACCGTTTAATCAGGCTCCGGGTTATTTCGCCACACACTCTGCCGCTGCGGCAAACCGTGTTGTGAAATAACCCTGACGGTAAACACCACCTGGCACTTTTGCTCTTGATGGTGTATTACCCACAGCATGTAGAAAAAATGGAGAGTTGTGATGAATCCACTGAAAGCCGGTGATACTGCACCGAAATTTAGCTTGCCCGATCAGGACGGCGAACAAGTAAATTTGGCCGACTTCCAGGGACAGCGCGTTCTGGTCTATTTCTATCCGAAAGCCATGACGCCGGGTTGCACCGTGCAGGCTTGCGGACTGCGCGACAACATGGATGAGTTGAAAAAAATTAGCGTTGAGATTCTGGGTATCAGCACCGACAAGCCAGAGAAACTGTCGCGCTTTGCCGATAAAGAGTTGCTGAACTTCACGCTGTTATCCGATGAAGATCATCAGGTGTGTGAGCAGTTTGGCGTTTGGGGTGAGAAAACCTTTATGGGCAAAACCTATGACGGCATTCACCGCATCAGTTTCCTGATTGATGCCAATGGCAAAGTTGAGAAAGTGTTCGACGATTTCAAAACCTCCAACCATCACGACATTGTGCTGGATTATCTGAAGTCAGCCTGATGTTAACGGGTGCGCAGGTCGCACCCGTTTTATTTTACTCGGCGCGCGGCTCGTCGAGCGCCGGGGTTTCCGGCCATGCACGCACCACCG
Organism: Enterobacter sp. Sphag1F; assembly: GCF_014193275.1. Taxonomy (NCBI): domain Bacteria; kingdom Pseudomonadati; phylum Pseudomonadota; class Gammaproteobacteria; order Enterobacterales; family Enterobacteriaceae; genus Enterobacter; species Enterobacter sp. Sphag1F. Next base: position 1,055,609 of record NZ_JACHZD010000001.1, read on the forward strand.
CTTTCACCAGCGTCGCCAGCGGAATCGCAAAGAACACGCCCCAGAATCCCCACATCCCGCCGAAAATCACCACCGACAGAATGATCACCAACGGATGCAGGTTGACCGCTTCAGAGAACAGAATCGGCACCAGCACGTTGCCATCCAGCGCCTGAATCACCAGATAAATGGCGATCATGGTCCAGAAATCGCTGCCCAATCCCCACTGGAACAGGCCAACGCCAATCACCGGAATGGTCACCACCATTGCGCCGATATAGGGAATCAGCACCGAAATACCCACCAGCACCGCCAGCAGAAGCGAATAGTTGAGGCCCAGCAGCAGGAACGCCAGCCAGGTGACAAATCCCACCGCCACCATCTCCAGCACTTTGCCGCGAATGTAATTGGTGATCTGCTGATTCATCTCTTGCCACACCACGCCCGCCAAACCGCGATTGCGCGGCAGCACGCGGCGTACCGCATTCAGCATCTGCTCTTTGTCTTTCAGCAGGAAGAACACCATCAGCGGTACCAGAACCAGATAGATCATCAGCGTCATCAAACCGACCAGTGATGCCAGCGAATACTTCACCAGCGATTCGCCCAGGCCGGTGAGACGGCTGCGTAAATTTTCGACGATGATATCGATGATGCCGGCATCGACCAGCGCCGGATAACGCTTCGGCAGGCCAGCGGCAAACACATAGAGCTTATTCAGCATGTTAGGCAGGTCACGCGTCAGGTTGATGCCCTGCTGCCACGCCACCGGCGCGACAATCAGCACCATCACCAGCAAGATGCCGGCAAACACCACCAGCACCGCGCTGGTTGCCCAGGTTCTGCTGCAGCCGACGCGCTGCAAGCGCACCGTTGGCCATTCCAGCAGATAAGCCAGCACCAACGCCACTAACAGCGGTGCCAGCAAACCGCTGAGGAAGAACAGAATGCAAAACGCCGCCAGCAGAATCACTAGCAGCCCGATGGCCTGCGGATCGCTGAAGCGGCGTTTGTACCATTGATAAAGCAGAACGAGCATTAAAACATCCTTGATACTAAAAATGTGGTCGCCATGAATGGCGACCCTACAAAAAACTTAGTGTGTAATGCTACTGACCAACGCATCCTGGCCGGAGATCATCACGCAGTTGCGTCCGGCATTTTTCGCCTGATAGAGCGCGGCATCGGCCTGCTTGAGACTCTGCTCCTGCGAACCACTTTCCGGCTGCCAGTCGGCAATGCCCACCGACAGCGTGACATTGCCGACCTGATCGATCCAGTTTTCCGCAATGCTGACACGCACACGTTCAGCCAGAATACGCGCATCTTCAACCGAAGTCGCAGGCAGCAGCATCAGAAACTCTTCCCCGCCGTTACGGCACACCACATCGGTTTGACGTGCGCTGCTGCGTAAGGTTCGCGCCACATGTTTAATGACTTCATCACCGACGTCATGACCAAAGGTATCGTTGACCCGTTTGAAGTGATCGATATCCAGCGCCAGCACCGAGAACGGTTGACGCATGGTGGCGAAATAGTCGAGCACCGCGCTCAGGCCACGGCGGTTGAGCAGGTTGGTCATTGGATCGCTCTGCACTTCGGATTTCAGGCGACCAATTTTGTCCTGTACTAAACCAATGCCGGTAAGCAGCGCGCGTTTGACCTGCGCCGCTTCGAAATACCAGGCGCGAATACCGCCAATCTCGCTCGATACGCCTTGTGAATCCATCTGGCTGGCTTTACGCGCCAGTTGCCACAGCGGCAGCGCAATCAGACGCGCCAGAATCACCGCCACCAGCAAGGTCAGCAGCGCAAACGGCACCGAGTTTTTCAATACTTTCAGCAGTAAACCGGTGAGCGGTGCCAGCGTGACATCGGTGGGTTTCAGCGCCACCACCATCCAGCCGGTGGTCGGCACGATGGCGTAACCGGCCAGCTTAGGCACGTTCTCTTCCGTCAGTTGCACTTCACCGTTGCTTTTCTCTTCGCGCTGGCGATCGCTGACGATGCCCGGCACGCTTTTACCAATCAGCTGGCTGTTCTGGTGATAGAGCACCTGATTGTTGCGATCCAGCACGTAAACGTGGGTGCCATCGCGATAGAACTGCTCACCGAGCAGCGCGTTGAGGATGCTTTTCTTCTTCAGGTAAATGGTGCCGCCGACGTAGCCGAGGTAGCGTCCGTCTTTGCTCCAGATCGGCCAGGAGACAAACACAATCAGGTTATTGGCGGCGGAGATGCTGGGTTTGCTGACCATCGGCTGACGCTGCGCCAGCGCCTCACGCGAAGCCTGGCTGGTCAGCTGCATGCCTTTCAGCATCAGCGATTCGGGTGAAATGGCTTTCACGATGCCGTTGCTGTCCACAACTGCCACCGAGTTGAAGCTGTTGGTTTGCTCACGCAGGCGATTCACTTCCTGCTGCGACAGATCGGCATTATCAAAATCATTGCCTAACTGCGTCGCGCTGTAGTGCAGCTGCGACTGAGCCAGCTGAAAGAAGACCTCAGTGGTCGCCGCCAGTTTGGTAGCGTAGGCGCGATTGGCTTCGAGGGTGCTTTCGATCAGGACCATACGTTGCACGCGCCAGGTGGCGTACAAGGTGTTGGCAAGCGTGATGACGATGCTGGTGATCGCCAATAGCGCGATCAGCGTTCGCAGGTCAGTTTTTGGCCGCAGGCGCATTAACATGACGCGCCGGCCTTAGTGAATAGATTCATCAATATGTGTGCCTGACAGTCTTGTTATTGTTGGATGCACTTGCCCTGGTGAGCTAACGGGCGATTGTACACCCACAACGCAAATTGAGCACGAAGCATCCTGTCAGCCACACACAATTCTTTCTCTGCGCTGGCGCTAATCGATCAAACCGTTGGTATCGTAAAACGGCCACGGACCGGGATAATCGCCGATAGCACACAAATGCGTGCTCATGCCCTGCTGCGCATGCCAGCGATGCAGCAGGAAACCCGGCGGCTCCAGCACAAAATTGGCAGGGCCATTTTCGGCGAGATCAAACGCCACCTGATGCGATACGCCCGGCGCAACACAAGCCAGCGTACCGGCAAAACGCGCCTGCACCGAACGATGCAGATGGCCGCTCAGCACGCGTTCCACCTGCGGATGACGCTGGATAATCGCCGCCAGCGCCGCCGGATTGCGCAGCGGTTGGTTATCCATATGTTCTATGCCGCAGAGAAACGGCGGATGATGCAGCATCACCAGCGTCGGCAACTGCGGCTGGCGCTGCAACTGCTCATCAAGCCACTGCAGCTGCGCTTCATCCACATAGCCCCACGGCTGCTGCGGCACGCTTGAATCGAGCGCCAGCAGTTGCACGCCTTTTACCTGCATTTGCCAGTTCAGGGTTTCACCGCGCTGCAGATAGTGATGATCCGGGAATGCCGCACGCAGCGCCTGACGATCGTCGTGGTTGCCTGGCATCAGCAAAAATGGCAGCTGCAGCTGGCGCAGCGCCTGCTTCAACGTTTGATACTCTTCTGCCGTGCCGAAATCGACCAGGTCGCCGGTAATCACCACCATGTCCGGGCGCGGAGTAAGGCGGTTTAGCGTCTCGATGACCCGCAGCAGCGCGGCTTGGGTGTCGACTTTTTTGTAGGACAAACGGCCGTTGGCCTTGATGTGTAAATCGCTAATTTGCGCGATTAGCGTCATTGCTTCAGACACGAATTTTTTCCTTTAGATATGAAACGCCGGCCGGTCGCCATTAATGGCGACCCTACGACGGCACCGCACGCTTTTGTAGGGGCGCCATTTATGGCGACCGGGCCAATTAAGAGAACTGCAGCGCAGCGTCCTGCGCCAGCGTCCAGCTCACCGCTTGTCCGGCATGCCAGGCTTCACGTGCGTGGCGATCCACCTGAATCGGCGTGGCCAGCCCGATATCGATCATCAGCCGCTGCGACGCGCCCAAAAAGGTGCTGGCAACAATAAAGCCCTGACGCTGATAGCGATCATCGCTGGCCAGCAGCACATCTTCCGGGCGGCAGAAACGCTGCGGATTGCCGCGCGTATCGACATCTACGCAGTTAATCGCGCCAACAAAATCGGCGACAAATTTTGATGCCGGATGCTGATAGATGTTCTGCGGCGTATCGATTTGCACCAAACGTCCCTGCTCCATCACCGCGATACGGTCGCCGAGCGCCATCGCTTCCTGCTGATCGTGCGTCACGTAGACTGCGGTGATCGCCAGCTTCTTCAGCAGCGCGCCGATCTCCAAACGCAGACGATCGCGCAGGCGCGCATCCAATGCCGCCAGCGGCTCATCAAACAGCAGCACTTTAGGCCGCGCAGCTAATGCGCGCGCCAGCGCCACACGCTGCTTCTGCCCGCCGGAGAGTTTGTCGATGCTGCGCTGTGCCAGCGCGGTGAGATCCACCAGCGCCAGCATCTCCTGCACGCGCGCTTCGCGTTCGGCACGCGCCACGCCCTGCACTTTCAGGCCATACGCCACGTTCTCGGCCACATTGAGATTCGGGAACAGCGCGTAGTTCTGGAACACCATGCCGACGTTGCGTTTTTCAATCGGCAACGCGGTAACATTGCGATCGTCAAACCACACTTCGCCGCCGACGTCGCAGCTCTCCAGCCCACTGATAATGCGCAGCGTGGTGGTTTTGCCGCAGCCGGAGGGCCCTAGCAACACCAGCGTTTCGCCGGGATGAACGGTGAGATCGAGCGGTTGCAGCGCCTGATGATGATTAAAGTGACGTGCGCAGCCGCGCAGCGTCACGGTAACGGCCGCAGAATTCATGCTGCCTCCTTGTGTTGGCGCGAAACCGCGCGGTTAAGCCAGTGATTCACGGCATTGAGCATCAGCAGCAGCGGCAGAATCATCAGAATGAAAATCAGCGTGTAGGCGGAACCCACTTCCAGCCGCATCGAGGCGTAGCTGTCGGCGAGGCCAACCGGCAAGGTTTTAGTCAGCGGCGTGTGCAGCATCCAGGTGATGTTGAATTCGCCCACCGATAGCGTGATCACCATGAAAGCACCGGCGAGAATGCCGTTGCGGCAGTTCGGCACCACCACGGTAAAGAAGCGCTGCCACAAGCTGGCGCCGAGACTAGCCGAGGCTTCTTCCAGACGCGGCATATCCACCGCCTGCATCACCGCCAGCACCGGCCGCATCATAAACGGCAAGGTAAACAGCACGTGACCAATCAGAATAAACAGCCAGCTATCGCGCAGGCCGGAAAACTGACCGTAGAGCAGAATGATGCCAAGCGCGGTCGCCAGACCGGGCAGCGCCACCGGTAGCATCAAACACTCTTCAATACGCGCCGCCCAGCGGCCCGGCGCTTTCAACAATCCCCACGCGGCGGGAACGCCAATCACCAGCGTGAGCAACAGGCAGAACAGCGCGATCAGCAGCGACAGCCAGAAGGTATCGGCGTACATCTGCCACACTTGCTCCACCCACTTCAGCGTGAAGCCGCTGCGCAGGCCGATAAAATAGTTATTGGTGACGCCCGCCAGCATCGACAGCACCACCGGCACGATCATAAACAGCGCGGTGATGGCGGTGATCAACAGTTGCAGGCTAAACAGTCCACGACGTTTCATGATTGCGCTTCCTTAGCCTGCGCCAGACGGCGCGCCAGCATCAGCGCCAGCCAGGCGAATCCGCCCATCAACACCGACAGCGCAGCGGCGGTGGCAAAGTTGGCGTAGTTGGTAAACTCGCCGTAAATGGTCAGCGGCAGCACCGCTAAATCGGTGCCGAGCGTAAAGGCGGTGCCAAAGGCGCCCATGCTGGTAGCGAAGCACAGCGCGCCGGTAGAGAGCAGCGCCGGTTGCAGGCCCGGCACAATCACATCCCAGGTGATGCGCCACTGGCTGGCACCAAGGGAACGCGCCGCTTCTTCCAGCGAGCGATCGAGTTTTTCACTGGCCGCCACCAGCGTGATGATGGCGCGCGGCAGCGAGAAATAGAGGTAACCGATAAACAGCCCCGCCAGCGAATAGGCCAGCGTCCAGCGCTCATGCACCAGGCTCATGCTGATTTGCGCCAGCAATCCCTGACGCCCGGCCAGCATCACCACCAGAAAACCCACCACCACACCGGGAAACGCCAGCGGGAAAGTCAGCAACGCCAGCAAGGTGCCGCGCCCGGTAAAGCGCTGACGCGCCAGAAAACAACCGACGATAGCGGCAATCAGTAACGTCACCAGCGTCACCGCCAGCGACAGCAGCACGGTGTTCAGCAGGCTCAGCAGATAGTGCGGCTGGGTGATCACCGTCCAGTAACCGCTGTGCTGGGTGCTGCGATCGTCCTGCATGCCGATTTGCAACAAACGGGCAAACGGCAGCAGCCAGAAAGCGCAGAAGAACAGCAGCGCGGGCAGCGTCAGCCACAGCCAGCGGCTGCCCGGTTGCGTACGAATCTGGCGGCGCGAGGCCGCCAGGGTGTCAGCCATCGACATTAACGAATCTCGCTCAGGTATTTCGCCGAGAAGGCTTTCTGCGCATCGGCCATCTGCTGATAGTTCACGGTTTGCGCGCGCGCATAATCGCTGTCTGGCAGGAAGAATTTCTTCGCCTCTGCGGACATCGCCGAGGTGCGCACCGGACGCAGGAAGGCATTGGCCCAAATCGCCTGACCTTTATCCGACAACACGTAGTCGATCACTTTCTTGCCGTTGTCTGCGTGCGGCGCGTTCTTCACCAGGCTGATAACGTACGGCACCGTTACCGTGCCCTCTTTCGGAATCACAAAGGCGACATTGGCGCGATCTTTATATTTGGCGCGATAGGCGTTGAAGTCGTAGTCGAGCAGGATTGGAATCTCACCGGAGATCAGGCGCGCATAGGCGGTCTGCTTCGGTACGATCGGCTGGTTTGCCTGTAGTTTTTTGAACCAGGTCAGCGCAGGCGTGAAGTCATTCATATTGCCGCCCTTCGCCTGGTTGACCGCTACGGCCGCCACGTAACCGACAAACGCACTGGCCGGATCGAGGTAGCCGATCATCCCTTTGTATTCTGGCTTCAGCAGATCGTCCCAGGATTGCGGCACCGGCGCGCCGCCCAGCGCATCGACGTTAACCATAAAGCCCATGGTGCCGGAGTGCAGCGCCACCCATTTGCCGTCGGGATCTTTCATTCCGGCTGGGATTTCGTCCCAATGCGCGGGCTTATAGCTGCTGATGACACCGGCGCTGTCCGCCTGGATGCCAAAACTGACGCCGTAATAAACCACATCTGCCACCGGATTACCCTTCTCCGCCACCATTTGCGCCAGCGCCTGGCCGGAGTTTTTGTTGTCCTGCGGCACCTGAATCCCGGTGTCTTTGGCAATGGCGCCAAGCTGGGTTCCCCAATCCGCCCACTCGGGAGGACAGTTGTAGCAAATCGCCGTCTCAGCGGCCTGGGTGAAACTACTGAACAGCGAACCGGCGGTCAGTGCGAGCGCCCCAGCAATGATGGTGACTTTTTTCATGATGGTTCCCTGATGTTGGCAATTGAAGAAAAAGCGGTTGCTGGCGCAGCGATGCTTTCGCCGCTGCGCAACCGATGCGCCAGTACGCGGGTACCGCGGCTGGCTTGTTGTAACAACATGTCGATGGCACCCGCGCCGAGCATGTCGGCGGGTTGCGTTACGCTCGCCAGCGACGGCGCGATTTGCTCGCCGATATCGATGCCATCAAAACCCATTACCGACAGCTGCTGCGGAATGCGCACACCGGCGCGCGCCGCCGCACCAATCAGGCTGATGGCGAGCAGATCGTTAGTGCAAATCACCGCGCTCAGCGGCGTGCCGCCACTCAGCTGCGGCTGCAGCAGCGCGAAATCAGATTGGGTATGGCTGGGCATTTCAATCACCGGCAGCGCGTCGAGTCCGGCTTGTTGCATCGCATCGCAATAGCCTTGATAGCGCAGACGTGCGCGATCCGATTGCAGCATCGGCCCGGCCACCATGCCGATGTGGCGATGACCGAGATTCAGCAGATGTTGAGTGGCTTCTTGCATCGCCTGACGGTTATCGACGCAAATGGCCGGCCAATGGGTTTCCTGCGGCACGTTGTGCGTCAGGACAAACGGCATGCTGGCTTGATGCAGCGTATGCAGGATGGCGCTGTTATCGGCGTCGGCAACGGTAAGAACCAAACCGGCAACACGCTGATTCAGCATGTGCTCGACAATCGCCGCTTCGCGCTCTGGCTGATAATCACTGGTTGCCACCAGCAGACCGTAACCGGCGGCACGCGCCTGCCGCTCCATCGCTTGCAGTTGGCGGGCGAAGATCGGATTGAGCAGCGACGGCAGCAGCACGCCGAAGGTGGTTGAACTCTGGGTACGCAGTTGGCGGGCAATGTGATTGGGGCGAAAGCCGAGCTGCTCGGAGGCGCTCAACACTTTTTCCAGCGTGTCAGCACGCAGCAGATGCGGATCAGAGAATGCGCGTGCAGCGGTGGCGCGAGAAACGCCAGCCAGTTTGGCCACGCTGATTAAATCGGACATGTTCGCCTCGTAAAGTGCCAATGAGATCGATCTCATTGGCGCTTAAACTAGCGGCGAACTGTGACAGCAACATCGCGGATAAATGACAGCGAGATGACAGCAGCGCGAACTGCTGTCAGGCAGGCATTACAACATCAGGAAGGCGTAACCTTCGTTTTGCAGCGACGCCACGGTGGTGCCGCTCGACAGCGTGTGAGTAACGCGCGTATCAATCCAGTCACGTTCCAGCTGATGGAAAGCCACCGACTGATCGCAAATAGTCACCTTCACGCCGGCTTTTCTCAGCTCATCAATTAGCTTGAGATTCGGGTTATCGGTGCCGTACGCTTTGCGGAACTGATCGTTGTTCAGCGCAGCAGGAACCGCATCGCTGTTGATCGACACCACAAACTTCAGCTGATCTAGCGGTACGCCCGCCGCGTAATAAAGGTTGGTGACGCGCGCCACGCGCTCCAGCCCCAGGTTGGCCTGATGAATATCCCCTTCATTACGGTTGATCTGAAAGACGATTTTATTGCTCAATCCTGGCGTGGTGGCCGGATTGTAGTCCGGCACACTCACATAATGGATTTTGCCGTAGCCGTCGATCGCCGGCGTGCTCCAGAAGTCAGCCGGTTCGGTTTTCTTGTCGGCAAATTTATCGCTGACCTTGTCGACCAAATCGGGCAGTTGTAATACATTGCCGCCGACAAAACCTGCCAGGGCCGCAATAACGATATAGGATGCTGGACGCATTTCACTTCTCCTGTGCCTGAGATTTACATCTGTAAGAGTGCATAACCCTGATTTTCCAGCGTCGACACGGTGGTCGGGCTGGAGAGTGCATGAATCACCGATGGGTCAATCCACTCTTTCGGGAAGTGATGGAACGCCACCGACTGATCGCACACTGAAACTTTCACGCCCAACTTATTCAGCGCGCCAATCAGCGCCAGATTAGGGTTGTCCGCTTTGTAGAACTGCTGGAAATGCGCGTTATCCAGCATCGCAGGCGTGGCATCGCCGGTAACTGACACCACAAAGTGCAGGTCGTCGGCCGGTACGCCCGAAGCGATATAGAGATTCACCACGCGCGCGACACGTTCAAGACCAAGATTTGGCCGCGTCATCTCTCCTTCACTTTTGGTGATTTGAAACACCACTTTGTTGCTTAAACCGACCACCGGTTTGAAGGCGGCATCCGGCTCGTAATGGATTTTGCCGTAGCCGTCGACGGCCGGCGTGCTCCAGAAACCGTCGGGATCGGTAGGTTCGGCAGAAAAATGGCTGACAACACGCTGATATAAGTCATCACCTTTGCTCACGGTGGCGCCAACAAAGCCACCGACAATCGCGATAAGGGCGTATGAGACTACAGAACGCATAAAAACTCTCCGGCATGCACTGCGCGTCAATTCACAGTCCGTTTGAATAAAGTGCCTTATCTATACCACAGCGTGAGCAGGGCAAAAGTCCTGTAGTGACGGGCTGTCCGGCTGAATGGTTGCGTGCAAAATAATTAGTAGGGTTAATTGAAAAAAGCTTTCGATTGACGCTTTGGCAGGAGTTGAGAAAAGAGTGGATGTGAAATTGTGACCATTATCCAGAAGGGATAAGTTTACGTGCGTTTAAAATCCGTCCAACAATTACTGTGCAAAATGCCCTTAACACCATAATCACGATTAAAATCACTGATGGATAGCGCGGGCCAACAGCGCTGATTTGCCTCTTCTTTTCAGAGTAAACCTGGAAAAGTTCATGCCAGGCTCAATAATTTTGAGCAACTTTACGTAACTTTAACTTTTTCCGGTTAAGAAGCCTGTTTATCTCGCTGCAGCCTATTCAATTTTTTGCTGCAATTTCGTCGCGCTGTAACCATTTTTTCATTTATACCCCATCAAGCTTCGTCATTTGCTTGTTGCAGCAGTCTGGTTAAGATAGAGCGCGTTACGCAAATGGAAAATAGTGCAGAACATTTGAACCACTTACCTGTCCAATTTCGGGTGACTTTTACAGGATCAAGGCATGTTTAACCGGTTGAAAAAATCATTGCTGGCGGCCCTTATTCCTACGCTGCTGCTGACGCCTGCGCTGAGTGCGCGCGCTGACGTCAGCGATACGCTGCCCGACATGGGCACCACAGCAGGTTCGACGCTCTCGATTAATCAGGAACTGCAGATGGGCGACTTCTACGTGCGCCAGCTGCGCGCCAGTGCGCCTCTGATTAACGATCCGCTGTTGAATCAATATATTAATGAGCTCGGTCAGCGTCTGGTGGCGCATGCCAACTCGGTACGCACGCCGTTTCACTTCTTTTTGATCCAGAACGATGAACTCAACGCCTTCGCCTTCTTTGGCGGCAACGTGGTGCTGCATTCGTCGCTGTTCCGCTACACCGATAACGAAAGCCAACTGGCATCGGTGATGGCGCACGAAATCTCGCACGTCACGCAGCGCCATCTGGCGCGCGCCATGGAAGAGCAGCGACGCAATGCGCCGCTGACCTGGGTGGGCGCATTGGGGTCGATTCTGCTGGCGATGGCCAGTCCGCAAGCGGGCATGGCGGCCCTGACCGGTACGTTGGCAGGCGCGCAGCAAGGCATTATCAGCTTTACCCAGGGCAACGAGCAGGAAGCCGACCGCATCGGCATTCAGGTGCTGCAACGCGCCGGCTTCGATCCGCAAGCGATGCCGACTTTCCTGCAGAAGCTGGCGGATCAGAGCCGCTTCTCCTCCAAGCCACCGGAAATTTTGCTGACGCACCCGTTACCCGACAGCCGACTGGCCGATGCGCGTAACCGCGCCAACCAGATGCGTCCGGTGGTGGTGCAGTCGTCGCAGGATTTCTACATGGCGAAAGTGCGTTCGCTCGGCATGTACGCCACCGGCCGCAATCAGCTGACCGATGACCTGCTGAACGAATACGCCAAAGGCAACGTGCGCGAGCAGCAGGCGGCGCAGTACGGCAAAGCGGTGCAGTTCCTGCAGGCTAAAAGCTTTGAAAGCGCCAAACGCGTGATCGCCCCGCTGCTGGCGAAGCAGCCGGATAACGTCTGGTTCCTCGATATCATGACCGACATCGACATCGGCCTGAACCAGCCGCAGCAGGCGATTGCCATGCTGACCAGCGCCAAAGGCAGCAGCACCAATCCGGTGCTGCAACTGAACCTGGCTAACGCCTATGTCGAAGCGAAACAGCCGGCCAACGCCAGCCGCATCCTCAATCGCTATACCTTTGCGCATCCGGACGATGTTAACGCCTTTGATCTGCTGGCGCAGGCTTCGGCGGCGCAGGGTTTACGGGATGAAGAACTTTCAGCGCGCGCTGAAGGTTTGGCGCTCAACGGCCAGCTTGATCAGGCGATCTCTACCTTGAGCAGCGCCAGCGCCCAAGTACCGCTCGGCAGCCTAAAACAAGCGCGCTATGACGCCCGCATCGATCAGTTCCGTGAACTGCAGAAGCGTTTTAAGGTGTATCAGAAAGGGTAATTTCCCCGGTGCGCATAAATGCGCACCCTACAAAACCCACATCGAACACGCGTAGGGCCGCCATTTATGGCGACCGCCGGTTTCAACAGATCAAAGGAATGCCCAAACTATGATCAGCATTTATCACAACCCGCGCTGCAGCAAGAGCCGCGAGACGCTGGCGCTGTTGCAGGAGAAAGGCATCGAGCCCGAAGTGGTGCTCTATCTCGAAACGCCACCCGACGTGCCAACGTTAAAACGTCTGCTGAAACAACTCGGCATGCACAGCGCGCGCGAACTGATGCGCCGCAAAGAGGATCTGTATAAAGAGCTGGCTTTGGCGAATAGCGAGTTAAGCGAGGATCAACTGCTGCAGGCGATGGTGGATCATCCGAAACTGATCGAACGCCCAATCGTGATCAATGGCGAACAGGCGCGCATTGGTCGTCCGCCAGAAGCGGTGCTGGAGATTCTCTAAAGCTCCAGCGCTTCTTTAACAAAGGGAATGGTAAGTTTGCGCTGGGCGCTGATTGAGGCGCGATCAAGACGATCCAGCGTATCAAACAGCGTGCGCATCTCACGGTCGAGGCGTTTCAGCAGAAAGCGCCCGACATCTTCCGGCAACTCAAAACCACGCAGCCCAGCGCGCAGCTGCATCGCCTGTAATTTGTCGTCATCCGAGAGCGGCTGCAAACGGTAAATTTGCCCCCAATCGAGGCGTGATGCCAAATCCGGTAAGCCGAGATTGAGCTGGCGCGGCGGTCGATCGCCGGTAATCAGCAAACGCGTTTTACCGATTTCCAGAATGCGGTTGTAGAGATCAAAGATCGCCATTTCCCACTCCGGATCGCCTGCAATGCATTCGATATTATCGATGCACACCAGCGCCAGATTCTCCATCCCTTCCAGTACTTCCGGTACAAACCACGTGCGCTTATCCAGCGGCACATAGCCCACCGCTTCGCCGCGCGCCGAGAGTTCCGCACAGGCTGCGTGCAGCAGATGACTGCGGCCACCGCCTTCGCGCGACCAGAAATAGAGATAGCTACCGTGTTGCTGAGAGAGTGCGCCTTGCAGCGCCGCCAGCAGAGACGTGTTTTCCCCCGGCCAGAAACTGGCGAAGGTTTCATCATCGGGTAAATAGAGTGGCAATGAGAGCTGTGCCGGCGTGTTCAGAAGTACCTCAACGGATGAGCGGGCAGAAAACCGCGCAAGTTTATCACGATCTTTGCCGGAGATGAACCGGGCTTCCCTGCCCGGCTAAAAGCCTTAACTTTCGCGCTTCTCTTCAGCGTCCAGCACCACTTCTTCCGGACGTAATACGCTGATTAAACGGAAGATCAAAGCCAGGCCGACACCAACGATGGTTGCCAGCGCCATGCCTTTCAGCTCGGCCGCACCGATATGCACTTTGGCACCGCTCACGCCAATGATCAGGATCACCGAGGTCAGGATCAGGTTCTGCGCCTTGTTGTAATCCACTTTAGATTCGATCAATACACGAATACCGGACGCGCCGATCACGCCGTACAGCAGCAGCGAAACGCCGCCCATCACCGGCACGGGAACCGCCTGAATCGCCGCCGCCAGTTTGCCAACGCAGGAGAGCAGAATGGCAAAGATCGCCGCGCCGCCAATTACCCAGGTGCTGTAGACGCGGGTAATCGCCATCACGCCGATGTTCTCGCCGTAAGTGGTGTTCGGCGTGGAGCCGAAGAAACCGGAGATCATGGTGGATAATCCGTTGGCGAACATCGAGCGGTGCAGGCCCGGATCGCGGATCAGATCTTTCTTCACGATGTTGGCGGTAACCACTAAGTGACCCACGTGCTCGGCAATCACCACCAGCGCGGCCGGCAGAATGGTCAGCATCGCTACCCACTCAAAACGCGGCGTGTAGAAGGTTGGCAGCGCAAACCACGGTGCATTTTCCACCGCGGTCCAGTCCACAATCCCCATCATGTAAGAGAGCGCATAGCCCACCAACACGCCGACTAAAATCGGGATGATGGCGAGGAAACCACGGAACAGCACTGAACCAAACACGGTCACCGCCAACGTCACCATCGAGATGATCACGGTTTTGCTGTCTGGCGAGGTGCCGTCAGCGGGCAGTAAACCTGCCATATTCGCCGCCACGCCCGCCAGTTCCAGACCGATAACCGCGACAATCGCGCCCATCGCCGCCGGTGGGAACATCACATCAAGCCAGCCGGTACCGGCTTTCTTGACGATCAGCGCCACAATGCAGAACAGCAAACCGCAGAGTATAAAACCGCCCAGCGCCACTTCGTAACCCAGCGGCAACAGCAGCAGCACCGGCGAAATAAAGGCAAAGCTCGAACCGAGATAAGCCGGGATTTTGCCTTTACAGATAAACAGATAGAGCAGTGTTCCAACGCCGTTAAACAGCAACACCGTGGCCGGGTTGATGTGGAACAGAATCGGCACCAGCACAGTTGCGCCAAACATGGCGAACAGATGCTGCAAGCTGAGTGGAATGGTTTGTAAAAGCGGTGGGCGTTCGCTAACGCCGATTGCACGACGAGTCATTATTATCCCCTATCCTCTTCGTTCTTCGAGCCATGGCTGCGTTGGCTGCTCTCGTTCACCCGAATCACTTACTTAAGTAAGCTCATCGGGATGAACTCGTTTGCCGCCTTGCCCTGGCTCGAATAACTCGAGGATGACAATGTTGTGTTTTTGCCAAAAAAAAGCCGACTCTCTGGCCGGCTGGTTTCTTTTATTTGGTTCCGAAAATCTTGTCCCCGGCATCGCCGAGTCCAGGAATGATGTAGCCCTTCTCGTTCAGTCCCTGATCGATTGATGCGGTGTAAAGCTCCACATCCGGATGCGCTTTCTCCAGCGCGGCAATACCTTCAGGTGCGGCCACCAGCACCAGCACTTTAATGCTGGTACAACCGGCTTTCTTCAGCAGATCGATAGTGGCGATCATTGAACCACCGGTTGCCAGCATCGGGTCGACCACCAGCGCCAGGCGCTCTTCAATGTTCGACACCAGCTTCTGGAAATACGGCACCGGCTCCAGCGTCTCTTCATCACGATACACACCAACCACGCTGATGCGCGCGCTTGGTACGTGCTCGAGCACACCTTCCATCATGCCGAGGCCAGCACGTAGAATCGGAACTACAGTGATTTTTTTACCTTTGATCTGATCGATTTCAACCGGACCATTCCAGCCTTCGATGGTGACGCGCTCGGTTTCCAGATCGGCGGTGGCTTCATAGGTCAGCAAGCTGCCCACTTCCGAGGCCAGCTCGCGGAAACGCTTGGTGCTGATATCATGCTCACGCATCAGGCCCAGTTTATGTTTGACCAGCGGGTGTTTGACTTCCACGATCTTCATGATTGTTCTCCCGGAATTGAGTTGAGCTAAAAAAAATCGCCGGATTATACCGCCTTTTCGCCGCTGCGCCACATGTCATCGGTCAATAGCCTGCGTCATCTAAGGATTGGCGAAAATATGAGGCTATGCAAAGGCAGCATGAGATGGGACTCGCAAACGTTTGCCTGCGCTGTTAGAATTGCCGCGCTTAATTTTTGCCACCAACCGCAACTCGCGTGGGGATTCCGCAGTGACCGACAAAACCTCTCTCAGCTACAAAGACGCCGGTGTTGATATCGATGCTGGTAACGATCTGGTTGACCGTATTAAAGGCGTAGTGAAAAAAACCCGCCGCCCGGAAGTCATGGGTGGATTGGGCGGATTCGGCGCGCTCTGTGCGCTGCCGCAGAAGTACCGCGAGCCTGTGCTGGTCTCCGGAACCGATGGCGTCGGCACCAAGCTGCGTCTGGCGATGGATCTCAAACGCCATGACAGCATCGGCATCGACCTGGTCGCCATGTGTGTTAACGACCTGATTGTTCAGGGTGCTGAGCCGCTGTTCTTCCTCGATTATTACGCGACCGGCAAGCTGGATGTGGATACCGCTTCATCGGTAATCACCGGCATCGCCGAAGGTTGCTTGCAGTCGGGTTGTGCGCTGGTCGGCGGTGAGACCGCTGAAATGCCAGGCATGTACCACGGCGAAGATTACGACGTGGCGGGTTTCTGCGTCGGCGTGGTGGAAAAATCAGAAATCATTGACGGTTCGAAAGTGCAGGACGGCGACGTGCTGATCGCGCTGGGTTCCAGCGGTCCACACTCGAACGGTTATTCTCTGGTGCGCAAGATTCTTGAAGTCAGCCAGACCGATCCGGCCACCAAACAGCTGGATGGCAAATCACTGGCCGATCACCTGCTGGCGCCAACCCGCATCTATGTGAAAAACATCCTTAGCCTGATCGAACAGGTTGATGTGCATGCGATTTCGCATCTGACCGGCGGCGGCTTCTGGGAAAACATCCCACGCGTTCTGCCAGACAACACCCAAGCGGTGCTGGAAGAGAGCAGCTGGCAGTGGCCGTCTGTGTTCAGCTGGTTGCAGCAGGCGGGCAACGTTAGCCGTCACGAAATGTATCGCACCTTTAACTGCGGCGTGGGCATGGTGATTGCACTGAGCCCGGCAGAAGCCGATAAAGCAGTACAGCTGATGAGCGACGCGGGCGAAAAAGCATGGAAAATCGGTGTGATTAAAGCGTCTGATTCTGAAGAGCGTGTGGTTATTAATCCATGAAAAAACTGGTTGTACTGATCTCCGGCAACGGAAGCAATCTTCAGTCCATCCTCGACGCTTGCGCAAGCGGGCGTATCAACGGCAGCGTCGCTGCCGTTTTCAGTAATAAAGCCAGTGCCTATGGTTTAATGCGCGCGCAGGAAGCCAATGTCCCGCCGCATGCGTTAGCTGCCAGTGATTTTGCCGACCGCGAAGCCTTTGATCGCCAGCTAATGCAGGAGATTGATGCTTACGCGCCGGATCTGGTGGTGCTGGCCGGTTATATGCGCATCCTCAGCAGCGCTTTTGTCGCGCACTATCACGATCGTCTGGTGAATATTCATCCGTCGCTGTTGCCGAAATATCCGGGCTTGCACACGCATCGTCAGGCGTTGGAAAACGGCGACGAAGAGCATGGCACTTCAGTGCACTTTGTCACTGACGAGCTGGATGGCGGACCGATTATTTTGCAGGCGCGCGTGCCGGTGTTTGCTGGCGACAGCGAAGACGAAATCAGCGCGCGCGTGCAGCATCAGGAACACGCGATCTATCCGCTGGTGATCAGCTGGTTTGTTGATGGGCGTTTGCAGATGCGTGAGGGTAAAGCGTGGCTGGATGGTCAGCCGTTGCCGCCTGAAGGATATGCACACGACTAATGTAGGGTCGCCATTTATGGCGACCTTCATCACGTCCGCACCATCACCCAAACCGTCCCGTAATGTAATCTTCGGTACGCCGCGCTTTTGGCGAGGTGAAGATACGATCGGTTTCGTCAAACTCAACTAATTGTCCGTTATGCATAAACGCGGTGTAATCCGACACGCGCGCCGCCTGCTGCATATTGTGCGTCACTAACACCAGCGTGAAATGCTGCTTCAGCGTGGTCATCAACTCCTCGATCACCAGCGTTGAGATCGGATCAAGTGCCGAGGTGGGCTCATCCAGCAACAATACTTCCGGCTCAATGGCAATGGCACGCGCAATCACCAAACGTTGCTGCTGGCCGTTAGAGAGCGTTAAGGCGTTCTGCCCCAGCTGATCTTTCACTTCGGCCCACAAGGCCGCCGCACGCAGCGCACGCTCACAGGCTTCATTCAACACGCGACGGTCGCGCACGCCCTGCAAGCGCAGGCCGTAAACCACGTTTTCGTAAATCGATTTAGGAAACGGATTTGGCCGCTGGAATACCATGCCAATGCGGCGTCGCAGCGCGGGAAGATCCTGATTCGCCTGCATCACCGCGTAATCATCCAGCAGAATCTCACCCTCAATGCGGCAGCGATCGATCACATCATTCATGCGATTAAAGCAGCGCAGCAGCGTCGATTTGCCGCAGCCGGAAGGACCAATCAACGCCGTGATGCGGTTTTTCGGGATCTGCAGATCAATGTTATTCAGCGCCTGGCGTTCGCCATACCACAGCGACAGCTGATTAACGCGAAGGGCAATGTCGTAATCGGGCGTCATCAGAAACCTTTTTAGTGCGTCATAAGCCGGTAACGCTCACGCAGCCGATGGCGCAGCGCCATCGCCAGCAAATTGAGCGACAGGATGATCACCACCAGCAGCAAAGCGGTGGCGTAAACCAGCGGTCGATCAGCATCGATATTGGGACTCTGGAACGCCAAATCGTAGATCTGAAAACCGAGGTGCATGAATTTACGATCGAGGTGCAGATAAGGGAACACCGCATCAACCGGCAGCTCTGGCACCATTTTCACCACGCCCACCAGCATCAGCGGCGCGGTTTCTCCGGCCGCACGCGCCACCGCCAGAATCAGGCCGGTGAGCATGGCGGGTACCGCCAATGGCAGCACCACGCGCCACAACGTTTCCGCCTGGGTTGCGCCCAGCGCCAGCGATCCCTGACGCAGATTATCCGGAATGCGCGACAATCCCTCTTCTGTGGCAACAATCACCACCGGCAGCGTCAGCAGCGCCAGCGTCAGCGCGGCCCACAGCAAGCCCGGCGTACCAAAAGTGGGATTGGGTAAGGCGCTGGAGAAGAACAGCTGGTCGATGGTGCCGCCAATCAGCCAGACAAAGAAACCGAGGCCAAACACGCCATAAACGATCGACGGCACGCCCGCGAGATTCACCACCGCGATGCGCACCAGCCGCGTCAGCGCATTGCGTCCGGCGTATTCGTGCAACCAAACCGCAGCGATGACGCCGAGCGGCATGACGATGATCGACATCAACAGCACCATCAGCACGGTGCCAAAAATTGCCGGAAACGCCCCGCTTTCGCCGCCACCGGAAGTCGGTGAGTCGCTGACGAATTGCCAAATCTGGCTGAAGAAGTGCAGCGTTTTGTTGGTTAATGTCATGGCATTCGGATACCACGCATCAACCACCTGCGCCAACGGGATGGTGTGATCCACGCCGTTCACATCGCGCAGCACCAGCGTATCGCGCTGACTTTCGTGCTGCAGATGGGTTAACTGCTGCGCCAGCGCGTTGGAGCGGCGCTGTAACGCCGTGCGATTGGCATCAAACTCGGACTGCACTTCCAGAGTGAAGCTGCCGTTACGCTGCTGCTCATCGGCCTGCTGCTGCAGGCTTTCCAGCTGTGCATTGAGGCGCGCCATCTTGATGCGACGGATGTTACTCGCCTGGCGAAGTTGCTCATGTACCTGCTGCAAACGCTGATGCAGCAAGGCATCGCGGCTTTGCGCGGTCATCACTTCATTATCCTGGCGCAGCTCTATCAGCCAACCATAAGCATTGCCGCCGTTGCGGCGCTGTAGCACCAACACATCGACAGGACGACGGGTTTTCGCCTCGCCCTGGCTGTAAAGCACACGGAAATCCGGCGCGGCAAAGTCACGGTTACCGGTTTTCACCACATAGCGCCACTGTTCGCCCTGCTGCTGCTTTTGCAAGGTTTCGCCTAGCACCATCACCGCACTGCCTTCCGGCGGCTGGAACTGATATTGATCGACCGGCTGCGGCCAGAAAGCGCGCACGCCCTGCCAGCCGAGCAAACCAATCAGTAAGGTAAACGCCAGCAGGCAAACCGCGACAGCTCCGGCGGTGAGCCAGCGCCAGCGATCGTTCTGTTTCATCGCCGTCATCCGTGGCCCTCATGCTGGCTGTAACGTTGACGCAGGCGCTGACGAATCAACTCGGCGATGGTGTTGATCACCAACGTGAAGATCAACAGTATCAACGCGCTAAGGAACAGAATGCGGTAATGCGCGCTTCCCGCTGCGGCTTCGGGCATCTCAATGGCAATGTTGGCGGAGAGCGCACGCAGACCAGCAAATAAGCCGCCTTCGCTGACCGGCGTATTGCCGGTGGCCATCAGCACAATCATCGTCTCGCCGACGGCGCGTCCAAAGCCAATCATCAAGGCGGCAAAGATGCCCGCCGAGGCGCCCGGCAGCACCACACGCGTCAGGGTTTGCCACGGCGTGGCACCCAGCGCCAGCGAGCCCTGCCCGAGCGCGCCCGGCACGCTAAACAGCGCATCTTCCGATAAGGTGAAAATCAGCGGCACCAGCGCAAAACCCATCGCCAGCGCAGCGACTAATAGGTTGCGCTGTTCGTAATGGGCTAAACGCTCGCCAATTTCCGGCCACAACAGCGTCGGCAGCCATAGCGTTAACAGCGTAACCACAAGCAATACCGGCAGCAGCAGAATCACTTCAAAGCCGGGACGTCGCCAGCTGGCAGGCAAACGCGGACTGAGCACGCCGCACAACAGTAAGGTGGCCGCCAGCACCAGCGGCAGCAGCAACACGCCAACCAGCGCGGTGCTGATGTGCGGTGCCAGCCACACGCCAGCGATCAAACCAATCACCACGCTTGGCAGCGCGCCCATCATTTCGATAGCGGGCTTCACCCAGCGACGTAAACCCGGCGACATAAACCACGCGGTATACATCGCGGCGGCCAGCGCCAGCGGCGTGGCGAACAACAGCGCCAGACTGGCGGCTTTCAGCGTGCCCAGCACCAGCGGCATCAGGCTGAACTTGGCTTGATAGCTGTCGCCCGCTGCGGTGGATTGCCATACCCAATCGGCCTGCGGATAGTTTTCGTACCAGATTTTCTGCCACAGGTTACGCCAGGTGAAGTCCGGCCACGGATTATCTAAAGCAAACTGCTGCCATTCCCCGGCGCGTTCAATGATCAAGGCATCACCACGCGGCGCGAAGGCCAGCGCCTGAATGCCCGTCGCCAGCTGACGCGCTAAGATCGCGCCCTGCTGCTTGCTGGCGAACAGCTGAACCTTGCCCTGCGCATCGTAAGTGGCAAACACGCGGCGCTGCGGTTCCGGCGTGATGCCGCGCGCCTGCTGGCTGCCGTTGAAGGTGTGAATCTGTTGCAGACGCGGCCCTTTATCACTGGCGATAGCGAACCATTGCTGCACGCCCTTTGCATCCTGAATCAGCAAAGTTCGTCCACCGGCCAACATATGCAGGCTTTGCGGCGGCAGATTGAGGGTTTGGGTTTCGCGTAGCTGCGCGCCATCCGGCGTGATTTGCCACACGCGCAGCAAACGCCCGCTGCTGGCGTAAAGCAAGGTGCCATCCGGCGACAACAGCAGATGATCGGCCTGCTGCTGCGGCAACAGGATCTGATTCACTTTTTGCTGATTTTCCAGCGTGAGCAGGCTGATGCCAGCTGCAGTTTGCGCAGCAATCAACCATTGATGGTCGTTGAGCGACGTCAGCGCCATGTTACTGACCGGGCCTTGCGGCAAGCGCAGCGGACGATCGCCCAGCGGGAAACCCCATTCGCCGCTGCCGTTGCGGATAACCGGTTGCATTAACAGCAGTTCGCCCTGCATATTGAGCAGCACGCTGCGGTTATCAAAGCTTACGATCGCCGCATCGGGCTTGCCATTCAGCGCCAGTGCCGGTGCCGCGGGTTGACCATCGAGCGGAATAAAGCGCGCTTCGTTGCGGCTAATGCGCCAGCCCAAATGGCCGTCGCTGCCCATCGCCAGCATCGGGGATTTGTCCCACAGCTGAATATTGGTGGTG
Organism: Enterobacter sp. Sphag1F; assembly: GCF_014193275.1. Taxonomy (NCBI): domain Bacteria; kingdom Pseudomonadati; phylum Pseudomonadota; class Gammaproteobacteria; order Enterobacterales; family Enterobacteriaceae; genus Enterobacter; species Enterobacter sp. Sphag1F. The sequence continues at coordinate 1,077,124 of NZ_JACHZD010000001.1, forward strand.
GCATGCATCCCTGGCGCGCTAAACAGCGGCAGCACCACCCAGATCAGCCAGAAGAACAGCAGTAACATCAGCAGCAAAATTCCCACGCCGCAAGCTGTGACAACGCGGCGCACTAAATTATCAGTGGCGCGTCGACGACGGTCGCTAAAGTGGACGGGAATACGATTTATGCTCATGCAGGCCAGGTTACCGGTGGAAACAAGTCGCTATGTTGCCCGTAGCTGATTGATAAGACAACCTTTGACGTTGGACAAGCCTGCCATACTCTCGCCATAATGGTGACGGACACTGAGCGGTAACGCATTTTTGTGCATTTTCCGCCGGACATTCCGTCCAGCATCAGCATCTCGGAGTCAGAATGGGTCAGGATAAGCTGTATATAGAAAAAGAATTAAGCTGGTTAAGCTTCAATGAACGTGTGTTACAGGAAGCCTCGGATAAAAGTAATCCGCTGATTGAGCGCATGCGCTTTCTGGGAATTTATTCCAATAACCTCGAAGAGTTCTATAAAGTCCGTTTTGCCGATCTCAAGCGGCGGATTCTGATCAGCGAAGAGCAAGGCAAACCGACCTCTTTGCGACATTTGTTAAAGAAAATTCAGCTGCGGGTACAGAAGTCGGATCAGGAGTTTGATGCGCTGTATAACGATCTGCTGCTGGAAATGGCGCGTAATCAGATCTTCCTGATTAACGAACGTCAGCTGTCACCGAATCAGCAAGAGTGGCTGCGCTACTACTTCAAACATCAATTACGCCAGCACGTTACGCCGATTCTGATTAACCATGACACCGACCTGATCGAATTCCTGAAAGACGATTACACCTATCTGGCGGTGGAGATCATTCGCGGCGACGATATTCGTTATGCGCTGCTGGAGATTCCGTCGGATAAAGTGCCGCGCTTTATTAACCTGCCGGCTGAGTCGCCACGTCGCCGCAAACCAATGATTCTGCTAGATAACATCCTGCGCTATTGCCTTGATGAAATTTTCAAAGGCTTCTTCGATTACGATACGCTGAATGCCTATTCGATGAAGATGACGCGCGATGCCGAATACGATCTGGTAACAGAAATGGAATCGAGCCTGCTGGAGCTGATGTCCTCGAGCCTGAAGCAGCGTCTCAATGCCGAGCCGGTACGTTTCGTTTATCAGCGCGATATGCCGGATGCGATGGTGGAAATGCTGCGCCATAAGCTGTCGATTTCGAATTACGATTCGATTGTGCCCGGCGGCCGCTACCATAACTTTAAAGATTTCATCGGCTTCCCGAACGTCGGCAAAAGCAATCTGGAAAACCGTCCGCTGCCGCAGATTCGTCACATCGGTTTTGACGGCTTCCGCAACGGTTTCGACGCCATCCGTAATCGCGATGTGCTGCTCTACTATCCGTATCACACCTTTGAGCATGTGCTGGAGCTGCTGCGTCAGGCCTCGTTCGACCCGAACGTGCTGGCGATTAAGATCAACATTTACCGCGTAGCAAAAAACTCGCGCATCATGGATGCGATGATTCACGCCGCCTATAACGGTAAGAAAGTCACGGTAGTGGTGGAACTGCAGGCGCGCTTCGATGAAGAGGCCAACATCCGCTGGGCGAAACGCCTGACCGAAGCGGGCGTGCATGTGATCTTCTCCGCGCCAGGTCTGAAAATTCACGCCAAGTTGTTCCTGATTTCGCGCCGTGAAGGCGAAGAAATAGTGCGTTATGCGCATATCGGTACCGGGAACTTCAACGAAAAAACCGCGCGCATTTATACTGACTATTCATTGCTGACCGCCGATGCGCGCATCACCAATGAAGTGCGCCGCGTGTTCAACTTCATTGAGAATCCGTATCGCCCGGTGACCTTCGAGCATCTGCTGGTATCACCGCAGAACTCGCGCGACATGCTGTATAAATTCATTGATGCCGAGATCGCCAACGCGCAGCAAGGCAATCCTGCTGGCATTACATTGAAGATCAACAACCTGGTGGATAATGGTTTAGTTGATCGGCTGTATGCCGCCTCGTCGGCAGGCGTGAAAGTGAATTTGCTGGTGCGCGGTATGTGTTCGCTGATCCCCGATTTACCGGGCATCAGTGAAAATATTCGCATTACCAGCATCGTTGACCGCTATCTCGAGCACGACCGCGTCTATATTTTTGAGAACGGCGGCGAGAAAAAGGTGTTCCTCTCTTCCGCGGACTGGATGACGCGTAACATTGATCACCGCATTGAAGTTGCCGTGGCGATTCTTGATCCACGCGTGAAGCAACGCATTCTGGACATTATCGCCATTCTGTTTAGTGATACGGTGAAAGCCCGCATCGTCGATAAAGAGCTGAGTAATCGTTATGTGCCGCGCGGCAACCGTAAAAAGGTGCGTTCGCAGCTGGCCATTTACGACTACATCAAGAAACTGGAACAACCCGAATAACGCCTATGCCAATCTCACATAAAAGTACGCCGAAACCTCAAGAATTCGCGGCAATCGACCTCGGCTCGAACAGCTTCCATATGGTCATTGCCCGCGTGGTGGATGGCGCTTTGCAAGTGCTGGGACGCCTGAAACAGCGCGTGCATCTTGCCGATGGGCTGGATGCGCACAATCGCCTGAGCGAAGAAGCGATTGAGCGCGGGCTAAGCTGTCTGGCGTTGTTCGCCGAACGTTTGCAGGGCTTCAGTGCCGCCAACGTGACGATCGTCGGTACGCACACGCTGCGTATCGCCAGCAACGCCGAAGAGTTCTTGCAGCGCGCGGCTGAAGTGATTCCCTATCCGATCGAAGTGATTTCCGGCAACGAAGAAGCACGTTTGATCTTCATGGGCGTGGAACACACGCAGCCGGAAAAAGGTCGCAAGCTGGTGATTGATATCGGCGGCGGTTCAACTGAACTGGTGATTGGTGAAGACTTTGAGCCACAGCTGGTAGAAAGCCGCCGCATGGGCTGCGTTAGCTTCGCCAATCTGTTTTTCTCGAAAGGGGAAATCACGCCCGAAAACTTCCGCCGTGCGCGCCTCTCCGCTGCGCAAAAGCTGGAAACCATGGCGTGGCAATATCGTCTGCACGGCTGGCAATATGCGCTGGGCGCTTCGGGCTCCATCAAAGCGGCCTGCGAAGTGCTGCTGGCGATGGGCGAAAAAGAGAAGCTGATTACGCCGGAAACGCTGGAGTTACTGACCACCGAAGTGCTGAAGCATAAGTCGTTCAACGCGCTGAGCCTGCCAGGCTTGTCGGAAGAGCGTAAAGCGGTGTTTGTGCCGGGTTTAGCGATTTTGTGTGGCGTGTTTGATGCGTTAGCGATTCGCGAACTGCGTCTTTCTGACGGCGCACTGCGTGAAGGCGTGCTGTATGAGATGGAAGGCCGTTTCCGCCATCAGGACATCCGCAGCCGCACTGCGCAAAGTCTGGCCAATCACTACGCGATTGATAGCGATCAGGCGCGCCGCGTGCTGGAAACCACCGAGAAGCTTTATCTCCAGTGGCAGGAGCAGAATCCAAAGCAAGCCAATCCACAACTGTCGGCGCTATTAAAGTGGGCCGCGCTGCTGCATGAAGTGGGATTGACCATCAATCACAGCGGCATGCAGCGCCATTCGGCCTACATCCTGCAAAACTCCAACATGCCGGGCTTTAATCAGGATCAACAGATGCTGTTGGCGACGCTGGTACGTTATCACCGCAAAGCGGTGAAGCAGGATGAGATGCCGCGTTTCACCTTGTTTAAAAAGAAACAGTTTCTGCCGATGGTATTCCTGTTGCGTCTGGGCACGCTGCTGAATAATCAGCGCCAGGCGACTACCAAACCGGATTCGCTCAAGCTGAGCACCGATGATGGCCACTGGACGCTGACCTTCCCTGCCGGCTTCCTCAGCCAGAATACGCTGGTGCAGCTGGATCTGGAGCGTGAGCAAGCCTACTGGAATGATGTCACCGGCTGGAAACTGATGCTGGAAGAAGAGGAGTAAAGCGGGCAGCTGGCCCGCAATCTGGTTATGACTACACGCCCCGATAACTATTACGCTGAAAAATACGGTCTCACGCCGACCCATTCTGAAGTGCTGGCGGCCCTGCCACATCTTGAGGTGGGGAAAGCGCTGGATTTGGGCTGCGGCCAGGGCCGCAATAGCCTGTTTCTCAATCAGCATGGCTTTGAGGTGACGGCCTGGGACAGCAATCCCGCCAGCCTGGAACGCCTGAACAGCATCATTGCGGAAGAGAATCTGCAGAACATTCACACCGAGCTTTGCGATCTCAATAGCGTGCGGTTCAACGGCGCCTATCAATTTGTGCTGTCGACCGTGGTGATGATGTTCCTGCAACCGGCAACCATTCCCCAGCTGATTGCCGATATGCAGGCCAGCACGCGTAAATATGGCTACAACCTGATTGTGGCGGCGATGGATACCGATGATTATCCCAATACGCAAAATTTCCCGTTTGCGTTTAAATCCGGTGAGCTCAGCCACTATTACCGCAACTGGCACATCGTGAAGTACAACGAAGATGTCGGTGAACTGCATCGTCGTGATGAAAACGGTAACCGTATTAAAATCCGTTTCGCCACGCTGCTGGCGCAGAAAGCCAGCTACTAAGCCAACGGCCGCCTTGCGCGGCCGTTACTTTGTCTGATGTCGATCAATCCGCCGCACCTTTTTTGCTCATTTTTCACACAGCGATTGCTTTAGCGATCCAAGTGTGACTAAATATTGCCTCCGCCCAACCGGGCAATTACAGGAACCACCCCGCGTGAACAGCGCTATCTCTGCACGAAGACGTCCCAAAACCGGTACCATGACCCGCGTGGTTTTACTGGTCAGCTTCTTAATTTTGTTCGGCCGCCTGCTTTTCATCATTCCCGGTGCTATTGAGCATCATCAGCAAAAGAAAGCCATCCCTGAACCGGTCACTCTGAGTACCAGTGATTCGCGCTAAATACTTTGCGGGTCGCCTGTCGCTGCTAAACATTGTCCTTTGAGACAATGCTGCTTTTTACGTCCTGTTACCCGCAACGCGCTACACTGTGAGCTGACTTTACAGACACAAGGAACGCGTTATGTCTGCTTCGCATTCACAAAAATTAGCTGAAACCCGCCATCACATCCTTAACCTGCTGCTCAACGAGCATGATCTGGTTGATGTTCTGCTGGATAAATCCGTCGATCTTAATGCGGGTGAACTGCGTGATATCACCGACTGGCGTCATGAATTAGAGCGTGAGCTGCAGCAATTACACGCCGCGGATTTGGCCGACATCCTCGAAGCCTTGCCAGAAGAAGAGCGTCAGGCGCTGTGGCGTTTAGTGCCGACGGCGCAGCGCGGTCACGTGCTGGTTGAGGCTTCAGAAACCGTTTGGGCCAGCCTGACGGAAGAAATGTCTGATCGCGATATTCTGCACGCCATCGAGCCGCTGGATATCGACGATCAGGTATATCTGGCGCGCTATTTGCCGCGCGATTTAACCGGACGTCTGCTCACCACTCTTGAGCCAAGCCTGCGCGCACGGTTAATGAGCGTGATCGAGCTGGATCGCGACCGCGTCGGGCAGATCATGGATTTCAACATCCTGACGGTACGCTCAGACGTAACCTTAGCCACGGTGCAGCGCTATCTGCGTAAAGGCAAAAAAATGCCTGACGGCACCGATAAGATCTTTATCACTGACGAACAGAATCAACTGCAGGGTGAGCTGACGCTCACGGATATTCTGCTCAACAAACCGAAGATGCTGGTCGCCGAAGTGATGAATCCGCATCCCACTACGTTTCAACTCAACGATAAAGCGGAAGACGCCGCCAGTGCGTTCGAACGTTATAACCTGATCTCCGCTGCGGTAACCGATGCACAAGGCAAGCTGATTGGCCGTATCACCATTGAAGACGTGGTCGATTTGGTGAACGAGGAGAATGAAAGCAACATCCGTAAAATGGGTGGTATCAGCCAGGGCGAAGACGTGTTTGCGCCGGTGCGCAAAGCGGTGGGCAAACGCTGGGCCTGGCTGGCAGTTAACCTGTGCACCGCATTTGTCGCTTCGCGCGTGATTGGCCTGTTTGAAGCAACCATATCGCAGTTGGTTGCGCTGGCGGCTCTGATGCCTATCGTTGCGGGCATCGGCGGCAATACCGGCAATCAAACCATCACCATGATTGTGCGCGCATTGGCGCTGCATCAGGTTGAACCGGGTAACTTCTCATTCCTGATTATGCGTGAACTCGGCGTGGCATTAATAAACGGCCTGTTCTGGGGCGGCATTATGGGCGGCGTCACCTGGCTGATGTATGACAATCTGCAACTCGGCGGCGTGATGATGCTGGCGATGGTGCTAAACCTGCTGCTGGCCGCGCTGATGGGCGTGCTGATTCCGTTAATCATGACTAAGATGAAACGCGATCCCGCCGTCGGCTCCAGCGTGCTGATCACCGCCATCACCGATACCGGCGGATTCTTTATCTTCCTTGGTCTGGCGACGATATTTTTGCTGCATCATTAAGGCTTTAAACAGTGTGCGTAACGTTGCAGCATATGCTGTAAATTGAGTTGCAACGTTGCGCGCGCCAGTTCACTCAATGCTGGATTGACCCGCGTTGAACCACGCTGATTTAACCACTCCAGTACATCGATTAAATGCCATAACGCTGTTTTTCCATCATGAATCGGACGCGGAAACTGCGGGCTGTGGCTCAGCATTAGCTTGCGCATATTCTGCCGCGAAACACCTATCAACTCTGCAATATCAGTCAGCCCGACTAAATCCGGTGCGGCTTCAATCAGTTCAGCATCTGGCAATGCCTGAAAAACATCATCTAACGCGCTGCGTACCGCGTCCTGTGCAGTGCTGGCTTCGCGGCAGAACGTCATGCTTAATTTTCCCGCTACACCCGCGCCAATTAACGCATCAGTGCAACCTTGCGAACCAAGACGCTCAAGCGTTTCATCGGTGTCGATCTCATCACTGAGCTGAAAACGCAGCGTAAACTCAAATTCCATGTTTCACTCCTCGTCACTTAATCCGCTTAGGACTTTCACTGCAGTTATCCACCACCCGCCTTAGCAATTTGGCATGCGTTTCAGGATTTTTTGGCGTGCTCCAGATGCAGGTAATACAGTAATCCCCACATCGACACTCTGCCGAGTTATCTGGGCAGTACATCTTGCCCCACGCATGGTGGCCGCCGACTGCAATTTTCCAACCTCTTGCTTCTGCATATCGCAAAGCTTCTTCTACCGCTTTATGCGGATGCCGCTTCCTGTCTGATATCGCTGGTTACCTTATGCTCACTGCAAAAAGTTGTCAACTGACAACTAGAGATGTTTCGATACTATTTTCAGCGGCGAATGCTGCAGAAAATAACCAGAACGGTCTCAACGCGCTTTGATTCAATTTATGCTGGAAGACAGCGCACAAAATCAAGCGCACAGTGCCTGAAGTGCATATAGACTCTGTTGTTATCACTGACCTGACGGAGAAGAAGCATGTTTAACGTGGATGATTTTGTGCAGTCTAAGACCGGCGGCCCAAAGATGCAGGTGCTGCGCGTGGAAGGAGATATGCTGTGGTGCGCTCGCGTTGATGATCACATCAAACGAGAAATTGAAGTCAGAGCCGATACCGTGAATCTGTATCATGAAGACGGCGATTTCGGCGTCTGTTAAAAAACGTAATGCTTGTCAGTTAAGCGTGAATCGGTCGCCATGAATGGCGACCCTACGTTTATTTGGCAGGATTTTGTAGGGTGCGCATTCATGCGCACCTGCATATATAGGCAATTTTTTATGGGTTGTCGCGCTGCACATTGTTCTGCCCGATACCGCCAATAAACGGCAGACGCAGCCTGAACGGTGTGAAATCCAGCCCCATGTTTAATCCCAGCAAGTTCACTTCCAGCCCCTCTTCCGCGCCAACCGTTACGCCCAGCACACCCAGCAGGGAAAGCTGTACGCCACGACCTGACGGCGGTAAACCCACCGGATTGAGTAGCGAGCGATAATCTTTGCCGAGCGCGTTAGCCGGTAGATCCAGTTTCAACGCCGGTACCTCGCGGCCAATGTGCGCCATAAAAGTATTGCTGTTGGGTCCCGGCCAGGCGTGATAGGTCGTTGGCCACGGATAGGATTTAATTGCCGCTTCGATCTGCGGAATCATCGCTTCTGCGCTACTGCCGCGATGATCAACCAGCAGACGCGGCTTCGCGCCGTACCAGTAGCCATCCGGGAGATTACTGTTGCGCCGCACTTTATCGCCGCTGCCCCAGCTAATCACTTCATAGCGGTTGTAGCGGGTTTCACCGGCGCGTTTAAAGATAATCCATGGATGCACCGCTACGGCGCCCTTCCAACCATAGGTTGGCGCAGCATAAACCTGCACGATAGCTTCAGCCGCATAACGCTGTGGATCCGGTGCGATACCGGCAGAATCCCGCCTTGCGGACGCCCAGCCACCGCGTTCAGAGGTGAGCTCACCGCTACGCGTTGCCTGCGCCAGACTCGCGCCTAATGAAAGCAAGATGATGCAAAGAAAAGAGATCAGTACGGCTTTGAAAGGCAACATCGACGGCATCCTGATGAGTAAAAATCACTCGCTATCTTGCAACGAAACGGTTGGCTTTGTATTCACGAACTATGCGATGAGGCGAAAAAACGACATGCCTAACAAAAGTACTGTGATTGTACAAAATTTGATTGCCCCATTGTCATTTATAAACGACACTACGGACAGGATTCAGTGCTTGCGAGGATGCTATGCTGTACACGACTCAACGTTATCAGGACGCAACCGGAAAGGTTCCCTACACTGAGTGGATTAAAAAGTTACGCAAAAAAGATCCTCGTGCTGCAGCAAAAATTGATATCCGCATTGACCGCGCTGAGAGCGGCAATTTTGGCGATCATAAGTTTGAATTGGATGGTGTTTGGGAGCTGAGAATTGATTACGGCCCCGGTTATCGAGTCTATTACGCGCTTGATGGCGACAGAATAATTTTACTCCTCATTGGTGGAGATAAATCCACCCAGGCAAGTGATTTAACGAAAGCTGTAAAATTTTGGCGGGATTATCAAAAGAGGTAAGAATATGACTATCATCATTCAGTCTGCTAACAAGAAAAAAGCAATCAGCCACGATGATGCGATGGTCGCAGAGCTGCGCGAAAACCCTGAATATGCACAAATTTATCTGCAGACCGCTCTTGAAGATATTTATGAAGAAGGGGGTATTGCAGCCTTCCTTATCGCCTTGCGCCGTGTTGTTGAAGCGCGAGGTGGCATCAGTGAAATATCTAAAAAATCAGGTCTGTCACGTCAGCAACTTTATAAAACGCTATCTGAAAACGGCAATCCTACCTTGACGACTCTCACGGAGATCACCCGTGCAGCAGGTGTACGGCTTATTCCACAACCTTAAATAGCAGATGTCATAAAAAAGCCCGCAATTAAGCGGGCTTCGTTTTTACGCAGTAATCAGAGCAGGATTTATTCCCACTCGATCGTCGCAGGTGGTTTACCTGAAATATCATAAACCACGCGGGAAATGCCGTTCACTTCGTTGATGATGCGGTTAGAGACGCGGCCGAGGAAATCGTACGGCAGGTGCGCCCAGTGCGCGGTCATGAAGTCGATGGTTTCCACCGCACGCAGTGAAACCACCCAATCATATTTACGACCATCGCCCATTACGCCAACAGAACGCACTGGCAGGAACACGGTGAACGCCTGGCTGACTTTGTTGTACAGGTCAGCTTTATGCAGCTCTTCGATGAAGATAGCGTCTGCACGGCGCAGCAGGTCGCAGTACTCTTTCTTCACTTCGCCCAGCACGCGCACGCCCAAACCTGGACCTGGGAACGGGTGACGATACAGCATGTCGTATGGCAAGCCGAGTTCCAGACCGATTTTACGCACTTCGTCTTTGAACAGCTCTTTCAGCGGCTCAACCAGGCCCATCTTCATCTCTTTCGGCAAACCGCCCACGTTGTGGTGCGATTTGATCACGTGCGCTTTACCGGTGGCCGAAGCCGCGGATTCGATCACGTCAGGATAGATGGTGCCCTGCGCCAGCCACTTCACGTCTTCCAGACGCAGTGCCTGCTCGTCGAATACTTCAACGAATACGCGGCCGATGATTTTACGTTTGGCTTCTGGATCGTTCTCGCCCGCCAGCGCATCAAGGAAGCGCGCTTCAGCGGCAACGTGCACGATGTTCAGGCCGAAGTGGTCGCCAAACATGTCGAGCACCTGCTCAGCTTCATTCAGACGCAGCAAACCGTTGTCGACGAACACACAGGTCAGACGCTCGCCGATGGCGCGGTGCAGCAGCATCGCGGTCACAGAAGAGTCCACACCGCCAGACAGGCCGAGGATCACTTTGTCTTCGCCAACCTGCTGACGAATACGCTCAACCGCATCTTCGATGATTTTGGCTGGCGTCCACAACGCTTCACAGCCGCAGATGTCACGAATGAAACGCTCCAGCATGCGCAGGCCCTGACGCGTGTGCGTCACTTCCGGGTGGAACTGCACGCCATAGAATTTCTTCTCTTCGTTGGCCATGATGGCGAACGGACAGGTTTCGGTGCTGGCAACGGTTTCGAAACCGGCTGGGATGGCGGTGACTTTGTCGCCGTGGCTCATCCACACGTCCAGCAGCGGTTTACCTGCTGCGCTAATCGCATCTTCGATGTCACGCACCAGCGCGCTCTGGGTCAGCACTTCAACCTGCGCATAACCAAATTCACGCTCGTTAGAGCCTTCTACCTTGCCGCCCAGTTGCATCGCCATGGTCTGCATGCCGTAGCAAACGCCCAACACAGGCACGCCGGCGTTAAACACGTATTCCGGGGCACGCGGGCTGTTCAGCTCGGTGGTGCTCTCCGGACCGCCAGAGAGAATGATGCCGTTCGGGTTGAACTGGCGAATTTGCTCTTCGGTGACATCCCACGCCCAGAGCTCGCAGTAAACACCCAGTTCGCGCACGCGGCGCGCAACCAGCTGCGTATACTGAGAACCAAAATCGAGGATCAAAATACGATGTTTATGAATATTTTCAGTCGTCATTGAGGCGTTTCCATTGGGATGGACTTAATAATAAAAGCGCCCGGCGGGTGCCGGGCGCTAAATTTTACGGGATTATGAACCCATGCGGTAGTTTGGTGACTCTTTGGTGATGGTCACGTCATGCACGTGGCTTTCATTGATGCCCGCGCCGCTGATACGCACGAACTCCGCTTTGGTACGCAGATCGTCGATGGTTGGGCAACCGGTCAGGCCCATGCAAGAGCGCAAGCCGCCCATCTGCTGGTGCACGATCTCTTTCAGGCGGCCTTTATAGGCAACGCGACCTTCGATACCTTCCGGTACCAGTTTGTCTGCGGCGTTATCGCTCTGGAAGTAACGGTCTGAAGAGCCTTTGGACATCGCGCCCAGTGAACCCATACCGCGATAAGATTTGAACGAACGGCCCTGATACAGCTCGATTTCGCCCGGAGACTCTTCGGTACCGGCCAGCATTGAGCCAACCATGACGGCCGCTGCGCCTGCTGCAATCGCTTTCGCGATGTCGCCAGAGAAGCGAATACCGCCATCAGCAATAACCGGAATTCCGGTGCCTTCCAGCGCGGCAACTGCATCAGAAACGGCGGTGATCTGTGGAACGCCAACGCCGGTAACGATACGTGTGGTACAGATTGAGCCAGGGCCGATACCCACTTTCACCGCGCTCACGCCTGCCTGCGCCAGCGCCAGTGCGCCTGCGCCAGTAGCGACGTTGCCGCCGATGATTTCCAGGTTCGGGTATTTTGCACGGGTTTCCCGAATACGCTGCAGCACACCTTCTGAGTGACCGTGTGACGAGTCAATCAGCAGCACGTCAACACCGGCAGCCACCAGCGCATCGACACGCTCTTCGTTGCCTGCACCAGCACCTACCGCCGCGCCTACGCGCAGACGGCCTTCCGCATCTTTACAGGCGTTAGGTTTACGTTCGGCTTTCTGGAAATCTTTAACGGTGATCATGCCCAGCAGGTGGAAGCTGTCATCAACAACCAGCGCTTTCTCAACACGTTTTTCATGCATTTTGTGCAGCACAACTTCGCGTGCTTCACCTTCTTTCACCGTTACCAGACGCTCTTTCGGGGTCATCACCGCAGAAACTGGCAAGGTCAGGTCGGTAACAAAACGCACGTCACGGCCAGTGATGATACCCACCAACTCGTTCTCGGTGTTCACCACCGGATAACCGGCGAAACCGTTACGTTCGGTCAGCTCTTTCACCGCCGCCAGCGCGGTGGTTGGCAGCACGGTTTGCGGATCGGTAACTACACCGCTTTCGTGTTTTTTCACCTTACGAACTTCATCCGCCTGGCGCTCAATTGACATGTTTTTGTGAATAAAGCCCAAACCACCTTCCTGCGCCAGCGCAATGGCCAGACCGGCTTCGGTCACGGTGTCCATGGCAGCAGAGAGCATTGGGATGTTCAGACGGATATTTTTCGTCAGTTGAGTGCTGAGATCAGCGGTGTTCGGTAAGACAGTGGAGTGAGCGGGAACGAGCAGAACGTCGTCAAATGTGAGGGCTTCTTTAGCGATTCTTAACATTGCAATATCTCCACCTGGGGGCGATTAAAACAGATAAAATATTGCCGCGGCATTATACAGGCCGAAACCGATTGCCTCCAGTGTTTTTTCAGAAAAAGTCTTGATCCTCAGGGCAAGCAATGTAGTATCAGTTGATTAACCCTCTGATTTAAAATTTGATCTACATCACATGTCGCTACCGCCAACCGCCAATATTTTTACTGTCAGCCGCCTGAACACCACGGTGCGCCAACTGCTGGAAAATGAGATGGGCCTGGTGTGGCTCAGTGCTGAAATTTCAAATTTCACTCAGCCCTCTTCCGGTCATTGGTACTTCACGTTGAAGGATGATGGCGCACAAGTGCGCTGCGCGATGTTCCGCAATAGTAATAGGCGCGTCACCTTCCGTCCTCAGCATGGCCAGCAGGTTTTAGTGCGTGCCAGCATCACGCTGTATGAGCCGCGCGGTGATTATCAGCTGATTATCGAAAGCATGCATCCCGCTGGTGAAGGCTTGCTGCAGCAGCAATTTGAACAGCTGAAAGCGCGTTTGGCTGCGGAAGGCTTATTCGATCAACAGTTCAAACAGCCGCTGCCGGATCCGGCGCGTCAGGTCGGCGTGATTACCTCCGCTACCGGGGCGGCGCTGCACGACGTACTACGCGTACTGCATCGACGCGATCCCTCCTTGCCGGTGATTATTTATCCAACGGCGGTGCAAGGCGTGGATGCGCCAGCCAGCATTGTGCGTGCCATTGAGCTGGCCAACCAGCGCGATGAGTGTGACGTACTGATTGTGGGCCGTGGCGGCGGTTCGCTGGAAGATTTGTGGAGTTTCAATGACGAGCGTGTAGCGCGGGCGATCTTTGCCAGCCGCCTGCCTATTGTCAGCGCCGTTGGGCATGAAACCGATGTCACTATCGCTGACTTCGTAGCGGATTTACGCGCGCCAACGCCTTCTGCTGCGGCAGAACTGGTGAGCCGTAACCAGCTCGAACTGCTGCGCCGTTTGCAGTCGCAGCAGCAGCGCATGGAGATGGCGATGGATTTCTATCTGGCACAGCAGCAGCGTCGCTTCACGCGCATCCAGCACCGTTTGCAGCAGCAGCATCCGCAGCTGCGTCTGGCACGTCAGCAGACTGCGCTCTTCCAGCTGCAGCGTCGTCTCGGTGAAGCTATGGACCAGCGCCTGCGTGTGGCTAATCGTCAGCAGGATCGCCTGCTGCAACGCCTCAATGCCCAGCAGCCGCAGGGACGTATTCTGCGCGCTCAGCAGCAGCTCCAGCAGTGGCACTATCGCTTACAGCAGGGCATGGAAAAGCAGCTCAATCACAATCGTCAGCGCTTTGGCACGCTGGCAGCACAGCTGGAAGGCGTGAGCCCACTGGCGACGCTGGCGCGTGGCTTCAGCGTCACTACCGACACGCAAGGTCAGGTGGTAAAGAAAACCCAGCAGCTCAGCAAAGGCGACTTGCTACGTACCCGGCTGGACGATGGTTGGGTGGAAAGCCAGGTTACCGCCCTCGAACCGCAGAAATCCCGGAGTCGCAAAGCACGTTCATAGTATGAAAACTATACTTTCTGGCACATTCGTTAAAGAGCCAGGGAGATTGGTATGTCTTACAGCGTTATCCCACCCTACATTCTGCGCAATATCATTGATAACTGCTCCGGCGCGCAACAAGACTACGCGCGCCGCACCCTCACCCACGTCCAGCACTTAATGGGCGAACACAATGCTAAACCGGCAAGCACCGCCACAGCGCAGCCTGGCACGGTGCTGCGGGCTATCTACGACGCCGAAGGAACACAAAATCTGCCCGGCACTTTGGTGCGCGATGAAGACCAGCCGGGCAATGGAGATGTCGCAGCCGAAGAGGCGTGGAACTATCTCGGCATTACCTACGATTTCTTTTGGCAAACATATCAACGCAACTCTCTGGACAACAAAGGCCTCAAGCTGGATGGCACTGTGCATTACGGCAAGGAGTATCAGAACGCCTTCTGGAACGGGCAGCAGATGGTGTTTGGTGACGGCGACGGCGAGATTTTCAATCGCTTCACCATCGCGCTGGATGTTGTGGCGCACGAGTTGACGCACGGCGTGACGGAAACCGAAGCGGGATTGATCTATTTCCAACAGGCAGGTGCGCTGAACGAATCGATGTCTGACGTCTTTGGCTCGCTGGTTAAGCAATTCCACCTCAAGCAGAGCGCCGATCAGGCCGACTGGATCATCGGCGAAGGTTTGCTGGCGCAGGGCATCAACGGGCGCGGATTGCGATCGATGTCATCACCCGGCACCGCCTACGACGATCCGGTGCTGGGCAAAGATCCGCAACCGGCCGATATGGCTCACTACATCGAAACGCGTGACGACAACGGCGGCGTGCATCTCAATTCTGGCATTCCCAATCGCGCCTTCTATCTCGCCGCTAAAGCGCTGGGCGGCTTCGCGTGGGAACAGGCGGGTCAAGCCTGGTACGACACGCTGTGTGATAAAACGCTGCCGCAGGATGCCGATTTCAGCACCTTTGCACGCTTTACCGTGCAGCACGCGAAACAGCGGTTCAACAACTCAGTGGCGGAGAAGATCCAATCCGCCTGGCAGCAGGTAGGCGTAACATGGACATCCAACTGACCGATGACGCAATCATCGAGCTGGCACGCGAAGGCGGTATCGCTTTTATTCCCAAACTACGCGGCGAACGGCGCTTTGCGCTGGCGGAACTGCCGGAACCGCAAAAGCAGCGCGTCTGCGAGGTGCTGGAGCAGGCAATGCCGCTGGGCGAGCCAGAAGATCAGGCGGCAAACATGGGTAGCGGCGATCAACGCTATTACCGCATTCAAATCACCTACGCCACTCATCGCGAGGCGGCAAGCTTAGTGATTTTAATTCCCGAACAACTGGCACCACCCGAACTGCAATCGCTGTGGCGAGACGGTGAATAGGTTATCAGAGATCTCTCAAGGCAGAGCGTAACTGATTGACTATACTCATTATGTGGCTAGCTAGTCCACGTCGAAGAAAACACCCTTAGATGAGGTCTCTGCTATGACACAAAAAAAGCAACGAGGTGGTGCCGGGAACTTTGCAGAGGACCCGGAGCGCGCCAGGGAAGCAGGTAGCGCTGGCGGCAAAGTCAGCGGGGGTAATTTCAGAAACGATCCTGAAAGAGCCAGGGAAGCTGGAAGAAAAGGAGGTCAAAAAAGCCGTCGCCCTTCCAAGCAGCAGTAATTAAGGTGCCTTAAAGGAAGTGTTGTGCCACGGATGGTTAAAAAAAAGGCCGACATCATGATGTCGGCCTTTCTCATATTGAGAACTTACTTGCTGTCTGGCAGCGCGTAAGCAATCACGTAATCACCACGGTCTGGCGACTGACGTGCGCCGCCTGCGGAGATCAGGATGTACTGTTTGCCGGTTTTCGGCGAAACGTAGCTGATAGGACCGCCCTGGCTGCCAACTGGCAGACGTGCTTTCCACACTTCTTTACCGGTTGAGCTATCGAAAGCGCGCAGATAGTAATCCTGCGTACCGGCGATGAACACCAGGCCGCCCTGCGTTGCCAGCGTGCCGCCTAAGGTCGGCATACCAATTGGCATCTTCGCGCGCATTTTGATACCAAACGGACCGGTATCTTCAACGGTACCAACCGGCACCTGCCACACGATCTGACGGGTTTTCATGTCAATCGCCGACAGCGTACCGAACGGCGGAGCCTGACACGGAATGCCCAGCGGCGACATGAAGCGATTTTTGTTAACCGCGTACGGTGTGCCTTTCAGCGGAACCGCACCCATACCGGTGTTGATGGCTTCGCCACCGTTGCTGGCCGCAGTTTTGCTAGTGTCTTGTGGGATCATCTGTACCCACAGGCCCAGACGCATGTCGTTAACGAACATATACTGGTTGTTCGGGTCAAACGAGATACCGCCCCAGTTCATACCGCCCAGCGAACCTGGGAAGCTGAGGGATTTATCGGTATCCGGCACGGTGAACAGACCATCGTAACGCATGCCTTTAAAGGCAATACGGCACGCCAGCTGATCAAACGGCGTTGCGCCCCACATATCCGACTCACTCATTTTCTGGTTGCCAATGTTTGGCATTTCCACTGAGTGCGGCTGAGTTTTGGTGTACTGCTCGTTCGGAATGTGACCCTGCGGCATCGGCAGCTCTTCAACTTTGGTCAAAGGCTTGCCGGTCAGGCGGTCCAGCACCCAAATCATGCCGGTTTTCGCGCCGATAACCACGGCCGGCTTGTTGGTGCCATCCTTCATCGGGAAGTCTACCAGGCTCGGCTGCATTGGCAGGTCGAAGTCCCACAGATCGTTATGCACGGTCTGATAAACCCACTTCTGCTTACCGGTGGTGGCATCCAGCGCCAGGATTGATGCACCGTAGGTGTGATCCAGTTTGGTACGGTTTGCACCCCACAGATCCACTGACGAGCTTCCCATTGGCAGGAACACGGTGTTCATTGCCGGATCGTAAGACATTGGCGCCCATGAGTTCGGCGTACTGCGGGTGTAATCTTTACCCGGCATCAGCACCGCATTGGGGTCATCGTTGCCTGGGTCAAACGCCCAACGCATCTGACCGGTGATCACGTCAAAACCACGCAGCACGCCGCCAGGCATGTCGGTCTGTACGTTATCTGCAACGCGACCGCCCACCACAACGGTGGTACCGGCCATCGCTGGCGGTGACGTCAGCTGATACTGCGGATCTGGCGCACTGCCGAGACCAGTTTTCAGGTCAACCACACCGTGCGTACCGAAGGTGTCGCACAGCTCACCGTTATCGGCGTTAATAGCAATCAGACGCGCATCAATGGTGTTCATCAGAATACGACGCTGACAGGTATCGCCCGCAGGAAGCACAGCGGCAGTCACCGGCGTTGAGCCCGGCTCTGTTGGCTGCTGCAGCGGTTTGGTGGCATCGAAATAGGCTAAGCCACGGCAGCGGTTCCACACTTCTGCCTGCGCGTTGATTTCGCGTTTCCAGATTTCCTTACCGCTGTCAGCTGCAACCGCAATCACATTGTTGTGCGGGGTGCACAGGAACAGCGTGTTGCCGACCTGCAGCGGAGTTTGCTGATCTTCCGCACCGTTACCGGTTGGGCTGATCGGCGTGTCACCGGTGTGGAAAGTCCAGGCGACCTGTAAGTCTTTCACGTTGTCGCGGGTAATCTGATCGATGGCAGCGAAGCGGTCGCCACCCGGCGTACGGCCGTAGCTGCTCCAGTCTTGCTGAGGTTTTGCTTTATCGACCGGAATCAGCGGCAGCTGTTTGCCGTCAAACGCCACGGTAGGATGCGGCTGGAACATCTGCACGAAGGTCGCCACCATGCCCACCGCGATCACCGCAGAGAGCACATAAGAGGCTTTCGCCAGAGAGCTTTTGCCTTCGCTTTTACGCAGAGCTGGCCAGGTGAGGAATGCAAACAGCATCAAGCCGGCCGGCACCATCAAACGTGATACCAGCGGCCAGAAATGCAAGCCTGCATCAAACAGTGACCAAATCAACGTGCCAGCAAACACCAGAATAAACAGGGTGACGGCGGATGATTTGCGACGGAAGAACTGAATGGCCGACAGCAGCATGACGATACCGGCGATGAGGAAGTACCAGCTGCCGCCCAGCGCAACCAGCTTGCCGCCGCCGATAGCGAAGAACAAGCCGATAGCCAGCAGGACCAGGCCAAACAGTACGGACCAGATGCTCAGCCCTTTGCCGGGACGAGCGGAATTTTCTGCCATAACAAAAACTCTCCTGAAAAAATAAAGCGCTGGCGCCAGTAAATCTGTGGCAGCCGATAACAAGGCTCCAGCCGCAGCGGGAGACAGGAATAATTCCGTTACGCTTTATTTTATATCTATTGGTACGGGTGCAATGCCCGTGATTCGGCGCTTGTGAGCGAGGACACAACGCAGGTGAGAGTTATTCTCGCTACAAGGCGGCAGGATTGTACCACCTGGTACAATAAAAAGTGAATATCCATAACGCGGCAGTCACTGGTTAATAGCATTTTTGCTACAAATCCAGTCGTAAGCTATTAATAAATATGACGGCGTATCGTGACTTTTCTTATTGCGACGTTAAGTCGGGGATGAATTCGACACGTTTTTTGGAAATAAGGCCGTCGACGTGCTGGCAGAAGTAGTCCACCGCACCGCAGGCTTTCAGCACCTGCAACGGTTGATGGCAATCCGGGCATAAGGCGATGAGTGCGAAATGACGTTCACAGCTGGGGCAGTTAAAACCGGTTTCATTGTGAGTGAGTAGTTGCTGACAGGCTGGGCAGGAAAAATTCATCAATTGTCCTCTGCGTGGTGCGCATCGGTCGCCATGAATGGCGACCCTACGCGTTACAGGTTCATAAAAAAAGGGCCCTGCTGGGCCCTTCTCATCTTAACGCTTGTTCTTCTTCAGATGCGACATCAGACGCTGACGTTTACGCTGCTGCGTTGGCGTCAACAGGTTGCGTTTGCCCGCGTACGGGTTATCGCCCTCTTTGAACTGAATGCGAATTGGCGTGCCCATCACGTTGAGTGAACGACGGAAGTAGTTCATCAGGTAACGCTTGTAGGAATCGGCCAGATCTTTCACCTGATTGCCGTGAATCACCACGATTGGCGGGTTATAACCACCGGCGTGCGCATATTTCAGCTTCACGCGGCGACCACGCACCAATGGCGGCTGGTGATCGTCGGCGGCCATGGTCATGATGCGCGTCAACATTGCGGTGCCCACACGTTTGGTGGAGCAGTCGTAGGCTTCGGTCACCGATTCGAACAGGTTACCGACGCCGCTGCCGTGCAGGGCTGAAATGAAGTGGATGCGCGCAAAATCGATAAAGCCCAGGCGGAAGTCCAACATCTCTTTGACTTCATCTCGGGCTTCCTGCGTCATGCCATCCCACTTGTTGACCACGATCACCAGTGAGCGCCCACTATTCAGGATAAAGCCCAGCAGCGACAGATCCTGATCGGAAATTCCGGCACGTGCATCAATCACCAGCATTACAACGTTAGCGTCTTCGATCGCTTGCAACGTTTTGATAACTGAGAATTTCTCGACGGTTTCGGTGATTTTACCGCGCTTACGTACGCCAGCGGTATCAATCAGCACATACTCACGATCGTCGCGTTCCATCGGAATGTATATGCTGTCACGCGTGGTGCCCGGCATGTCGAAGACCACGACACGGTCTTCGCCAAGAATGCGGTTAGTTAGCGTTGACTTACCCACATTCGGGCGGCCAACGATAGCGAGTTTGATCGGCAGTGTGGTTGGGTCGAAGTCTTCTTCTTCCTCTTCCTCCAGCGCATTCTCAGTCTCTTCTTCTAAATCGGCCCAATAGGCGGCGTTCTCTTCTTCTTCAGTGAGTTCGACTTCTGGAACAATTTCTTCCATCCACGGCAACAGTGCGGTTTCCAGCAGGCTGTTAACGCCACGACCATGCGAAGCCGCAATGGCGTGAATCTCACCTAAGCCCAGCGCATAGAAATCCAGCACCGCTGCTTCCGGGTCGATACCGTCAGTTTTGTTGGCGACCACAAAGGTGGCTTTCTCACGCGCACGCAGATGATTGGCGATCTGCTGATCCGCCGGCATCACGCCCGCGCGCGCATCCACCATAAACAGCACCACATCGGCTTCTTCAATCGCCAGCAGCGACTGCTCCGCCATGCGGTTTTCAACGCCCTCTTCGGTGCCATCGATACCGCCGGTATCAATAACAATGAATTCGCGCCCTTCCACTTCGGCGCGACCATATTTGCGATCGCGAGTCAGTCCAGGAAAATCCGCCACCAGCGCATCACGTGTGCGTGTTAAACGGTTAAATAGCGTAGATTTTCCCACATTGGGACGCCCAACCAGCGCGACCACAGGTACCATAACACTTGCCTCAGTTTTTAAAATAATTCGCCCGAATGGCTTGATTATAACGACATTTGACGCCAGGCGTCAGGCTGAAGGCGCAAAGAATACCATGCCTGACTAAAAACGAAACGGCCCCTGACGAATCAGGAGCCGTGTAAGCGAGCGGGAAACGGGTTCCCGCAGAGCCAATTCCTTAACGGGTGATGGCGTAAACTTCTCCGCCTTTCGCCTGGATCAGCAGCTTGTCACCGGCGACAACCGGTTCAGTCTGGAAGCCATCGCTGTCCAGTTTCTGCTGCGCCACGAAGCGGCCGTCAAGGGTGTTGATCCAGTGCAGATAACCTTCGCTATCACCCACCACCAGATAACCGTTGAACAGCACCGGCGAGGTTAGATTACGATGCAGCAGATCGCTTTGACGCCAGATGGCCACGCCACCGTCAGCATTCAGGGCAATCACGCGGTCATCCTGATCGACCAGATAGATACGACCCGCATCCACCACCATGTCTTTCACGCCGCCAATCTCACGCTTCCACAGAACCTGACCAGAACGCAGTTCAAGTGCGGTGAGGTTGCCGTTATACGCCAGCGCATAAATCACACCGTTTACCACGACTGGCGTGGTATCGACGTCGCTCAGGCGATCGATTTCCGTTGCGCCGCTTGGCTGCGAAATACGCTGCTGCCAAATCAGCTGACCTTGGTTGACGATGACTGCGCTCACGCGGCCATTGTCGCCACCAACAATTGCGCCACCAAAGGCCACGGTCGGAGCCGATTCACCGCGCAGTGACAGCGCAGGCATATCGAGGTTGACGGTCCATTTGATCACGCCAGTGCTCTGATCAAGACCTTGCAACATACCGTTGCTGGTGTGGATCAGCACTAAACCGTCGCTCACTACCGGACGCGACAGCGCTTCACCGGCGACCTTGGTCTGCCAGGCAATGCCACCATCGCTGGTATTCAACGCAAATACCTGACCACGTTCGCTACCGATATAGATGCGATCGCCGCTGGCCGTTACGCCGCCAGAAAGCAGTGCCGAGATGTTTTTCGAGAAGAAGCCGGTTTTCTCAGAGAGATCGACTTTCCATTTCTCTTTACCATTGCTGGCATCAAGCGCTTTAACCACACCAAAACGATCCGCAGCATACACGGTACCGTCCAGCCAGGCTGGATGCAGATTGGAATAGAAATCACCAACGCCGTCTCCGACTGAGGTGCTCCACGCGGTCTGCGGCGTAAACTGGTTTTCCACTTTAGGCAGCGGGGCCATTTTCACTACATCTTCTTCGCCGCTGAACAGCGAGCAACCGCTGAGCAGAGTGACTGAAATCAGCCCTGGCAGCAGGTATTTACGTAATTCCATGTGCGCTCTCTTGACTGGCTTAACTTAAGTTATTCATCTTCATCTGCAGCATTTGCTTCAGCGCAGGAGAGGCCTGCGATTCAGCACCTTTGCTCCAGGCATCACGCGCGCCCTGCTTATCGCCTTTGCTCAGCAGTGCTTCGCCACGAATGTCCGCCACAATGGCTGTCCAGCCATCACCTTTAACATTGTTAAGGGTAGAAAGTGCGGCATCGGCCTGACTTTGCTGCAACTGAATGCGTGCCAGACGCAGGTTAATCACCGCCTGCAGGTTGGCATCTTTGGTATCTTTCAGCCCACTCTGTAACAGAGTGATAGCTTTATCGAGCTGATTGGTTTCAACATACTGCTTCGCCAGATCCAGCGACGCCAACGCACCATAGGTGCTGTTGTTTTCGCTAGCGAAAGTGGCTACCGCTGCCAGCGAATCCGGCTTGTCCGCCTGCATCGCACTGGTAAGCTGTTGATATTCTGCTGATGCCGCTTTATCGGTTCCTTCCTGATGGCTGGACCAGAAACGCCAGCCACCCAGCGCAGCGATACCGATGATTACGCCAACGGCCAGGAATTTGCCATTGTTGGCAAAGAACTGACGCAGTGCGTCAACTTGTTCGTTTTCGTTGCTGTAAACTTCCACGCAATCCCTCTCTTTAAAATGGCTGTTGCAGTGCTGCGCTTACTGCAGCAGCGTGCGCAACGTCGCAGCGGCGTCGCTCTGAGCCAGCGTCTGTTGATCGCCAGTACGCAAGTCTTTCACCACAACCTGGCCCGCTTTCACTTCATCTTCGCCCAGCACCAGCGCAATGCGTGCGCCCCACTTGTCTGCACGTCCAAACTGCTTCTTGAAGTTACCGCCACCGAAGTTGGTCATCAGCTTCAATGCCGGATCAGCATCACGTAGTTTTTCCGCCAGTTGCATCGCGGCGGACTGAACGCCCTGCCCCGAAGCGATAACATAGACATCAACAATGCGCGTCGGTTCAAATTCTGGATTAACCGCTTGCACCAGCAATACCAAACGCTCCATGCCCATGGCAAAACCAACCGCTGGCGTGGCACGGCCACCCAACTGTTCAACTAAACCATCGTAACGTCCGCCGCCGCATACGGTGCCCTGCGAACCGAGGCTGCTGGTCACCCATTCAAACACGGTACGGTTGTAGTAATCGAGGCCGCGTACCAGGCGCTGGTTAATGCGATATTTAATGTCCGCGTCGTCCAGCAAGGCGCACAACCCGCTGAAGTGCTCGCGTGACTCCTCATCAAGGAATTCGCCCAGCGTTGGCGCATCGTTTAACAGTTTCTGGATGTCAGGATTTTTGCTGTCGAGCACGCGCAGTGGATTGGTGTACATGCGGCGTTTGCAATCTTCGTCGAGTACGTCCTGATGTTGCTCCAGGAACGCTACCAGCGCGCTGCGGTAGTTGGCGCGCGCGTCCAGCGAACCGATAGAGTTCAGCTCAAGCTCAACGTGATCGGCGATACCCAACGCTTTCCACCAGCGCGCGGTCATCATGATCAGCTCAGCATCCACGTCCGGGCCTTGCAGACCAAAGACTTCCACACCCATCTGGTGGAACTGGCGATAACGACCTTTCTGCGGACGCTCGTAGCGGAACATCGGGCCGGTGTACCACAGACGCTGTTCCTGATTGTACAGCAGACCGTGCTCGATACCGGCGCGCACGCAACCTGCGGTGCCTTCCGGACGCAGCGTCAGGCTTTCGCCGTTGCGGTCTTCAAAGGTGTACATCTCTTTCTCAACCACGTCGGTGACTTCACCGATCGCGCGGCTGAACAACGGGGTGTGCTCAACGATTGGCAAACGGATTTCACTGTAACCATAGCTGGCCAGCACCTGCTTAAGGGTGCCTTCAATACGCTGCCAAATCGCGGTATCCGCCGGCAGGTAATCGTTCATCCCGCGAATCGCTTGAATATTCTTCGCCACGTTAGAATCTCTTTAAGACAAAAAAACCTGAGCGGCATCATACCTTATGAGGATGAAACCGCACAGGTTCAATCACAAACTGGCACGCGACAGGCGCGCACCACGATTATTTTTCCAGCTGCTGCACGTTGATGCGGCGGCTTTCATCCAGCATGCTAGCCTTGGCGCGAATACGCGCTTCCAGCTGGTCGATCATGTCGTTGTTATCGAGACGATCGCGCTGGCGCACACCATCTTCGTAAAAGCCGCTTTTCTTGGCGCCGCCGGTCACGCCGAGAGTTGAAACTGTCGCTTCACCCGGACCGTTCACCACGCAACCGATGATGGAAATATCCATCGGCGTGATGATGTCTTCCAAACGCTCTTCCAGCGCATTCACCGTACCGATGACATCAAACTCCTGACGCGAGCAAGTCGGGCAAGCAATAAAGTTGATGCCGCGCGCGCGGATGCGCAGAGATTTGAGGATGTCGTAGCCGACTTTCACTTCTTCAACCGGATCGGCCGCCAGCGAAATACGCAGCGTATCGCCAATGCCTTCGGCCAGCAGCAGACCTAAACCGATCGCCGATTTCACAGAACCCGCACGCGCGCCGCCCGCTTCGGTGATACCGAGGTGCAGCGGCTGATCGATGGCTTTCGCCAGCAGACGATAGGATTCAACGGCAAGGAAGACGTCGGAGGCTTTGACGCTCACTTTGAACTGATCAAAGTTGAGGCGATCGAGGTGATCAACATGGCGCATGGCGGATTCGAGCAGCGCTTGCGGCGTTGGCTCGCCGTATTTTTCCTGCAGATCTTTTTCCAGCGAACCGGCATTCACGCCGATACGGATCGGAATATTGTAATGACGCGCACAATCCACCACCTGGCGGATACGCTCATTGTTGCCGATGTTGCCTGGATTGATACGCAAACAATCCACGCCATATTCAGCGACTTTCAGTGCGATGCGATAGTCAAAGTGAATGTCCGCTACCAGCGGCACGTTGACCTGTTGCTTAATCAGTTTGAAGGCTTCAGCCGCATCCATCGTGGGAACGGAGACGCGCACGATATCAACCCCGACGCGCTCAAGCTGGCGAATCTGGTTAACGGTGGCGTCCACATCAGTGGTGCGGGTGTTGGTCATTGACTGAACGGCGATGGGCGCACCATCGCCAACTGGCACCTTGCCGACGTAAATCCGTGTTGATTTGCGACGGATAATGGGTGCTTCGTTATGCATATTCTCTCTCCACAATTACCCGGAAAGCGCGCTGCGCGTTATTGCGCACCCAGCGTCAGACGGGCAACCTGGTTATTACGGATAAAACGACTTAAATCAACGGGCTGATTCTGATATTGCACGTCAACCGCACTTGGTGCGCCAATTTTCAGACGATACGGAGCCGTTCCGGACAAACTCAGCTTACCGCCGCTACGTTGCAGACCGCTGAACAACTTCCTGCCGGTCGCATCGCTGACTTCCAGCCAGCAATCGGCTTTGAAGTTCATCACGATGGCATTCGGATCGCCTGCCGGTTGGCTGACTGCCGCATTTCCGGTAGGCATTTGGCCGGCAGGAACGCTGTTGGCTGGGGCCGGAGACGTCGCCGCTGGCGGTGCCGTATCAATCGGCGCCTGGCTTGGCGAAACCACGGCGTTGTCGCTGCCGTTGGTTTGCGCGGTATTACTCGTGCTCGCCGCAGGTGCGGCGGTATTGCTTTCCGGCGTGGCGACAGCGCCAGCACCGTTATCAACTGGCGTACCGGCAGCGTTGGTATCCGCATCGGCATTACTGTCGGTGCTGTTATCGCCCAATGGAATGGACTGGCTATTGTCGCCGCTGCCGTTTTGATCGGCCATCGACACCAAATCAGCCTGTGACGCTTTATGGTTCTGCCACCACCACGCACCGGTTAAACCGACTACGACAAAAATCACCAACCAGGTGAAGATCATCAGCCAGCCATCGCGCTTTTTACGACGCTTACCCAATGAGAAGCTCTGCATCGGCTCGATCTTGGCCGCGCGCACCGGAGCCTGTTTTGCCATCATCGGCAGCAGGTCATCTTCCGGTACATGCACCAGTCGGGCATAGGAGCGAATGTATCCGCGCAGGAATGTCGACGCTAAATCAGCAGGTGACTTATCCTCTTCAATATCACGCACGGTAGTAAGTTTCAGGCACAGGCGTTCAGCGACGTTTTGCTGGGTCAGCCCCATCTGCTCACGGGCCAGACGCAGGCGTTCACCTGTGGAATGTACTGCAGAATTCTCTTGAGTGGCTTCAGTATTCATTAGCTAAATAACGCTGGTACTGTATCGATTGTGGAAAACTTCGCGCCAACCGGTCGCCATAACGTGTAACGTCAGCAGCGTTTCCCTGTTGCGCGGCGAAACGTATCTGTAACCACAGGCTCTCTGCCGTTGCCGGCAAACGCTGATGGTACACTTCTAAAAGCAGCGGAACCGACTGCTGTTCCTGCTGTTCAAGCCGCCTTTCCACTTCCCTTAGCAGTTGACTGCCCTGCTCCGGTGCGGCATCCAGCGCGTAACCTAACTGCTCGCGCGCTGCGGCACTCTCATCAGCCTGCAGGTAACAATAGCCCGAAAACAGGAATGCATCCTGACGAGCATCGATTTCCTGCGCCTCAATTGCCAGCTTAAACTGTTGATGCGCTTCGTCATACTGCCTTAAACCGCAGAGAAACGCACCGTAATTGTTAGCCACATAACCATTCAACGGCGCTAACTGCTGCGCCCGCTGGTAGTGCCAGCGAGTTTGCGCGCTATTCTGCTGAGCCTGCGCCACCCGAGCAAGGGCCAACGGGACACGATAATCTTTTGGCGCTGCCTGCTGAGCACGCAATAAATTGCGCTGTGCGGCGGCATAATCCTTCACCGCCAGGTAGTGCAATCCAAGCTGCAAACGAATATCCGCTGCGCTTTGCTGTGCGGGATGATTGACACAACCGGTTACAACAAAGCCAGCCAGAATCGCTGCGGGTAATCCTTTACGCATTTCAGTCTCTCCATGAAAAATATGCGGAGAGACTGACATGAGTTACGCCCGGTGAATATCAGCAGGCGCTGGCTTTCAGAGCGCCTTCACAGAGATGGCTTCGCCTGCCATTTTCTTACGCAGCGTACGCTTGGTACGGTCGATTACATCACCCGCCAGCTGACCACAAGCGGCGTCGATATCGTCACCACGGGTTTTACGCACGATGGTGGTGAAACCGTAATCCATCAGGACTTTGGAGAAGCGGTCGATACGGCTGTTGGAGCTACGGCCATACGGCGCGCCGGGGAACGGGTTCCACGGAATCAGGTTGATTTTGCACGGCGTCTCTTTCAGCAGTGCCGCCAGCTCATGCGCGTTGTCGGTGCTGTCATTGACGTGATCCAACATCACGTACTCAATGGTGACACGGCCCTGATTGGCGTTGGATTTGCCGATGTAGCGTTTTACCGCCGCAAGGAAAGTCTCGATGTTGTACTTTTTGTTGATCGGCACGATCTCGTCACGAATCGCATCGTTTGGCGCATGCAGCGAAATCGCCAGCGCTACGTCGATCATGTCGCCCAGCTTGTCCAGCGCCGGCACTACACCCGAAGTGGAGAGCGTAACGCGACGTTTTGACAGGCCGAAACCAAAGTCGTCCAGCATGATGTCCATTGCCGGTACCACGTTGTTCAGGTTCAGCAGCGGCTCGCCCATGCCCATCATCACCACGTTGGTGATCGGGCGCTGACCGGTAATTTTTGCGGCACCGATGATTTTCGCGGCGCGCCATACCTGGCCGATAATTTCTGATACGCGCAGGTTACGGTTAAAGCCCTGCTGCGCCGTCGAACAGAACTTGCACTCCAGCGCACAGCCTACCTGCGAAGAGACGCACAAAGTTGCGCGATCTGCTTCCGGGATATAGACGGTTTCAACCAGCTGGTCGCCCACGCGGATCGCCCATTTAATGGTGCCATCGGTGGAACGCATCTCTTCCGCCACTTCCGGCGCACGGATTTCAGCGCGCTGCATCAGCTTACCGCGCAGCACTTTGTTGATGTCGGTCATCTGCTCGAAATCATCGCAGCAGTAGTGATACATCCACTTCATGACCTGATCGGCACGGAACGGCTTTTCGCCCATCTCAAGAAAGAATTCGCGCATCTGCTGACGGTTAAGATCCAGCAGGTTAATTTTTTCGTTTTTTGGGGAAACAACCACGGGGGAAGCGGACGACGGCGTCACAATCTGTTCGGACATAATGTTCTCTGGCCTCGTTGTTACACGTTACGGCTCTGGTTAATAGTAGGAAAAAACAGCGCCCTCGCTGAGGCTGGCTCAACAAGGGCGCATAATTGTACTACATCTGCTGCATGATGCCAGGGGAACCGTTTCACAGATGTTGAACAGCTGTAAAGACGCGTGTCCGCTTAGGCGATCAACGCACTTAGCGAGTGCGTGGGCAGACTTCGTTTTCTGCGAAGAAGTACGCGATTTCGCGTGCTGCAGATTCAGCAGAGTCAGAACCGTGGGTCGCGTTCTCGGTGAAGCTGTCCGCGTAATCAGCACGCAGAGTACCTGCCAGCGCGTTGTCTGGGTTAGTTGCACCCATCAGATCGCGGTGACGCTGAACGGCGTTTTCGCCTTCCAGTACAGAAACCACAACTGGGCCAGAAGTCATGAATTCAACCAGACCATCAAAGAATGGACGGCCTTTGTGCTCAGCGTAGAAGCCTTCAGCCTGCTCTTTGGTCAGGTGCAGCATTTTTGCGCCAACGATTTTGAAGCCCGCGCTTTCAAAACGGTTATAGATTGCACCAATCACGTTCTTAGCGACGGCGTTTGGTTTCACGATTGAGAAAGTACGTTCGATTGCCATGTTGACCTCTAGTTAGCATCCTGAAGAATCCGGGAGCTCCTCCCGGTAAGAAAACGCGCCGATTATAGGGATATCATGGCGCGTTGCCTATTAGCGATTAGCGGAATTATTGAAAATAATTGATTTTTGTCGGGGCGCG
The DNA here is from genome assembly GCF_014193275.1 of Enterobacter sp. Sphag1F. Classification (NCBI taxonomy): domain Bacteria; kingdom Pseudomonadati; phylum Pseudomonadota; class Gammaproteobacteria; order Enterobacterales; family Enterobacteriaceae; genus Enterobacter; species Enterobacter sp. Sphag1F. The sequence continues at coordinate 1,105,901 of NZ_JACHZD010000001.1, forward strand.
CAGGCAAAAAGTATGCCATATCCATGCACTCAACCGCGGGTAAAGGCCACCGATGAGAGCTGCCCCGCTTCATCCATCACCACCAGTTGATAACTTCCCGGCTCATCCAGCACCAGCGCCGCACTATTATTATTCGCGTCCCGCTCCAGCGGCTGTCCGTTTAAAAACCACCAGCGCTGCTCACCTTGTCCGCCCTGCACCGCTACCGGCATCACCAGCACAACTTTACCCGGAAGCGGTTGAACGCGCTGGCCGTTGATCACACCGGTAATCACCATCGGCGGCGCGTTGCCCTGATTGAGCGGCGGACAAGCAGGATCGATCGGCGGCAGGCGCTGCGCACGGCGTTCAGCAACCGGCAGCCAGGGCTCAAGCGGCAGCGGCCACATCAGGCGCTCATGACTTTGTGCATCCGGGCAGTCTGCTGCTACGCGCAATCCCCGGCTGTTCTGCCAGTAACGCTGGCGCAAACCATTAACGCCTTCCTGCCCCGGCGCCAGCAGCGTTGGCGGCACGGTTTGATTCAATACCCAACTCTGACGACGCTGGCGACAGTTCACGTCGCCGATGGGCAACGGCTGACCGCCAGGCCAGCAAATGCTCATGGCGCTGACCGCTTGCGGACGCGGATCGCGCGGCGCACCGTTCACCGGCATATGGCCAGCCAACAAATTATTAACCTGATTCATCACCGGTACCGCCGAAGCAAAACCAAATTGCCCGGCGACCGGTGTCGCATCCGGTCGCCCAACCCACACGCCAATCAGATAGCGTGGCGTAATACCAATCGTCCATGCATCGCGATAGCCGTAGCTGGTCCCGGTTTTCCACGCCAAAGGCGCGATATCCGGCACCGTGCCGCTGGCCGGAGGTTGCGCCGCGCCAGCCAAAATGCGCCGCACAATCCATGCCGCACCCGGCGACAACAGCGGCCTTTCCTGCAGCGGTTGTGTCGTCAGCCAGCGCAACTGTGCCGCATTGCCGTGACGGGCAAAGGCGCTGTAGGCCGCCACAATCTCATCCATGCGCGCGCCGGTACCGCCCAGCACCAGCGACAGATTGGGTTCTGCGCTGGCTGGAAAGCGCAGATTCAATCCCACGTTACGCAAGCGCGCGGCGACACTTTTTGGCCCCAGCGCATCCAGCAGCTGGACCGCAGGGAGATTGAGCGATCGCTCCAGCGCATCGCTGGCGCTCACCGGTCCGTGAAAACCCGAGTCGAAGTTACCGGGACGATAGTCACCGAAGCGGCGCGGCACATCCTGCAGCAGCGATTCACCATGTATCAACCCATCGTCCAGCGCCATGCCGTAGACAAAGGGCTTCAGCACCGATCCGGGCGATCGCACGCTGGCGATCATATCGACGTGACCAAAACGGCTGTCGTCATTGAAATCCACCGAACCGACATAGCCGCGCACTTTCATGTTTTGATGATCCACCACCAGCAGCGCCAGCGAGGTGCGCGGCGGCAAGTTGCTTTTTAGCGACGCCGACAGATTCTCCAGTTCGCGCTGCAGCGACACATCAATAGTTGAGGTGATTTTGTTGTCGGGTGACAGCGACAACAAGCGGCGGGCCAGCAGCGGCGCACGTTGCGGCATTTGGCGAGGCGGCAGCCACACCGCTTCTTGTTTGATATCGGCGACATCCTGCGCTGACCAGACGTGATATTGCGCGAGGCGATCCAACACTTTATTGCGTGCGGCTTCGGCGCGCTGTGGCCAGCGGTCCGGACGCAGGCGGCTCGGCGCCTGTGGCAGCACCGCCAGCAGCGCCGCTTCACCTTTGGTTAGCTGGGACGGCGGTTTGCCCAGCCACATCCAGCTCGCCGCGCCAACGCCCTCAACCGTGCCGCCAAAAGGGGCGCGATTGAGGTACAGCGTGAGGATGTCGCGTTTGGAGAGATGATATTCGAGCTGCAGCGCGCGCCACGCCTGCACCACTTTACCGCGCAGCGTGCGCGGTTGCGGATCGATAAGCCGCGCCACCTGCATGGTGAGCGTGCTACCGCCGGAGACCACGCCGTGATGCAGCACGTTCTGCCCGACTGCACGCACAATCGCCATCGGATTGATGCCGGGATGATGCCAGAACCAGCGATCTTCGTAGGTCAGCAGCGCCTCGATATAAGCGGGTGAGACATCCTCCAGCGTCACCGGATAGCGCCATATGCCTTGCTGGTCAGCAAAGCGCCACAGCGGCGTACCGTCTTCGGCTACCACCACGCGCGCCGGCTGCAACTCACGCAGCGGCAGAGGCGTAAGTCGATCCAGCAGCCACAGCGCAGCCATTAGCAGCACTAAAAAAAGCGGCAGCCAGCGCCACCGCTGTAGTTGCTTACTTCCAAACATCAATGGTTAACGCACATTGAGTTTTTCCGGCGTGCTGCCAATCGCGCGCCATTCCGGCACATACATCGATTCCACCTGCGGCGGCGGCAAGCGATAGTTGCCTGGCGTAACCGCACGCGCCAGATACAACAGCGTGCCCGGCGTGTAGCCATCCAGCGCCAGCGCGGCGACAAAGCGGTCGTCACGGAATTCGATATGCTTAATGTTGGCTTGCTGCATATCCATCATGCTCTCTTTCAGCGCATCGGCACTGTCGCCTAAACTGGCGCTGCTGTCGCTCAGGTTCTGGTTTTCCAGCTCAAGTCCAGCAGGCAGCAGATCCACCACCAGCGCATCACTGACGCGCTCGCTGGCCGCGACTTTGAGACGTACCACCAGCAGTTCACCACTTTTCAGGTTGGTGAGATCCGCTGGCTTACCATCCAGCGTGAAGTACTCACGACTGATCTGCAGCACGTTGCTCATCGGCGACGGTGCGGTGCGCGGATAGCCCACCACATTTAGCGTGCCGTAAAGCGGCGACGCGTTGTCGCTTTTCACCGACACGCCCTGGCGCAGCTGATCTTCCGTCATACCAATATTGAGCGGCTGATTGCTGCTGAGCGGTTCCGCTTTGCCTTGTAGTGTCGCCTGCCAGCTTTCGCCTTTATGTTGCTGCAAGGTGCGGGCGGCTAGGAACAACGCGTTGTTTTCCTGCGTCGAGAACCAGTGCTGTCCATGCACGGCTTTCGCCAGATCGATCAGCAGCGGACCTTGCATCTCCGGCAGCAGCTGGTTTTCCGTCAACAGCGACAAAATCAGTGCGCGATCGCGCACCGGGCTGCCGTAATCGCCGAGCCAGCTGTTAGGCTTACGTTCCAGCCCAATGCCCTGCGCCAGCGCCAGTTGTGCGCGCTGTTGATCGCCCATCAGCTTCAACGCCACGCCAAGCTGCACCATCGCCAGGCCGGATTTAGCCTGATCGCGCTTTTCATACAGCGCACGCAACGCGCCGAGCGGTGCCTGCTGCTGACGTGCCAACACCAATCCGGCATAGGCCTGCACGCTGAAACGCAAACCATCTGCATCGCTGCTCCAGCTGGTTTCGATTTGCGTGGGATCCTGCAGATAGCGCAGCAGACGTTCGTCGGCGCGGATAATCACGCCATCCGGCACGCTGTAACCGGCTTCGCTGGCGCGCAGCAGGAAATCAGTGACGTAAGCCGTCAGCCAAAACTCTTCCTGACTCTCTTTGCTCCACAAACCAAAGCTGCCGTTGCCGCGCTGCATACCGGCAAGGCGCGCGATGCCGGTATCAATCGAGGCGCGACGCGCTTCATCGTTGCTGGTTTTGATGCCCATAGCCGTCAGCTGCGCATGGTTGGTGAACACCGACGGCCAAATGCCGCTGGCGGTCTGTTCAAGGCAGCCATAAGGATAGGCATACAGCGAACTGATATAGCTGGCGATATTCAGCGGTGGACGGTTGCTGAGTGACAGCTGTCCGCTCAAGGTATCCTGCTGCAAACCATTGAAGGCGCCCGCCATCACCTGCCAGTTTTGGCCGGTTTGCATCACGTTATCGAAGCTCAGCGTTTGTGCCGGATAAGCCGGACGCACGCCAATTTTCCATTTGCGCTCACTTGCTGCCAGCGTTTCGCCCGGCAAACTCATGCCGGAAACCTTGACCTGCACATCGCCCTCACCAAAGCCGCCCTGCGCTTTGACCGGAATTTGCAAAGTGGTGCGCGCGCCTTTCGCTAGCTGCACGCTGGCGGGGATCTGGCCGTTAAGGGCGATCTGGCCGCTGGCCGTGACGTTGATTTTCAGCGTCTGCGGTTGATCGGTGAGGTTGGTGAGATCCAGCGCCAGCGTAGATTGATCGCCGCTGGCCAGGAAGCGCGGCGTCGCCAGTTCACTGATCAACGGTGCAGCAACCACCAGCTTGCGATCGACCGAGCCGAAGCTGTCGTCGCTCCACACCTGCGCCATCAAACGCAGTTCGCCATTAAACGCCGGAATTGGCAGTTCCAGCGTACCTTCGCCATTGGCATCCAGCGTTACGGGCTGCAACTGCTGCGCCACAATCTGCACCTCTGTGACCGGTTTTTTACCGCCGCGCGACAGCGCATCCGCATCGTCGCCGTCACCACCAAAGCGCAGCGCGGCCAGCTTGCCACCGCCTTCAATCAGCTGACCGAACACATCGTACTGATCGGCGTTGTAGCGCTTACGGCCAAAAAACGCGTCCCACGGATTCGGGGTTTTGTAGTCAGTGATATTAAGCACGCCGCTGTCCACCGCCGAGAGCAATACCTGAACCTGCTGCGGCAATGCGCCACCTTCACGGCTGGCTTTGACCTTCACTTTTAGCGTCTGCTCAGGACGGATTTTATCCGGCGCGTCGAGCGCTAAGCTGAGGCGACGCGCTTCAGTCGCCATCGGCAGATGCAGCAAGCCCACCGCGCGCTTCGGCGTGACGCCGCTGGCTTTGTCGCCGTCACGCACCACGATAGCGCTGAGATAGAGATCGTGTCGCTTCCAGCTATCGCTAATCGGTACATCAATGGTTGCGCCGCCCGCTGGAACGTTCAGCGGTTGCCACCACAGCGTGCCACTGCTGGATTCCACCATCAGATAGCCTTTACCGGCAGCAGGCGATTCCACCTTTACATGCGCGGTGTCGCCCGCTTGATAGGCGGTTTTATCGATTTTCAGTTTGACCTGATCCGGACGCAGCGCGCCGGTGCCGTTGGTGTTGTCCTGCCACCAATATCCGGCCTGGAAACGCACGCTGCTAATGATGTTGTCGCCGGCATGCACTTCCAAACGATAGGTACCCCACTCCACCGGGAAGCTCACTTTCTGGCTGCCGCCCGCCGCAATAGTGATGCGCTGCTGCTCCTCCTGCAGATCCTTTTGATCGAAGCGCGATTGCCAGCCTTCGCTGTCGGAGAAGCTCCAGTAATAGTCGCGGCGTTCGTGGATCAGGCGCACATCAAGATCTGATGCCGCCAGTTTCTCGCCCTGCGGATTGGCGTAGACCACGTCGAACTCCGCCAGACTGTTTTCCGCCACGGTCGGCTCATCGTGATAACGATCGCTGCGATAGTCATATACCGATTCGCTGTTAAACAGCGGACGAATGCCGGGCAGCGCCGGAGCCGGCCAAATCGCCTGAGTTGCGCGGCGCGTCACCGGACGGCCGCCAGTTTCCAGCAGGCTGGCTTGCAGAATCAGATTGAGCGGCGAATGGCTCTCTTTCCAACTGCTCTCAACGTTGAGCTGCAACTTGCCGCTCTCATCCAGCTTCTCGTCCACATCATCGAGCGAGCGTTTCAGCTCTTCAGTGATGTCGCCAAATTGATAGCCTGGCAGCGCGGCAACCGCTTCACGTGCCGGGCGCAGGAACAGCTGCCCTTGCAACTCGTTACCTGCGGCAGGCGCACCGTACAAATAGCGGCCTTCGACCGCAAAAGTAATGTCGTCATCTGGCGTCACCGGCTGCGCGCTGTTGGTTAGATCCAGTGCCATGCGCTCCGGCAGGAAGTCTTCTACGTGGAACGGCCAACTGCGCGGCTGGTTGTCGCCGCTGTTGATGCGCAGCGTCCATTCGCCAGTCATTGCGGAAGCGGGTAACGCGAAGCGATGTTGATAGACGCCGTTTTCCGACTGCCAGACAAAAGTCTGCGACACTTCGCCATTCGGCTGCACCACTTCGGCTTTCACCGGCTGCGGCGGCAACGGTTTGCCATCAGCATCACGCAGTAGCGCGTTGACGATCACCGTTTCACCTGGACGATAGAGATCGCGCGGACCAAATACGAAGAACTGTTTGTCATAGCCTTGCGGACCATCAATCGGAAACTCAGCCAGATCCAGCGCCGGACGATTGAGATCGATCAGCGAGGTTTGGCCCTTTTGTGTCGCCAGCAGCAACTTGCCTTTGGCATTCGCTGGTAAGCGCAGATGACCGTTGCTGTCGCTGGTGCCGCTGGCGAGTTGTTTGCCTTTTTCATCCAGCAACTGCACGCTGACATCATCCAGCGGCGCGCCGTTGGCCAGGCTTTGGGCGAACAGTTCCAGCTGTTCGGGGAATTGGTGCAGCGACAAACCGATGTCGCTCAATGTGAAGAGTGTCGCCGGCTGCGTATAGTTGTAGGTTCCAGCCTGTTTCATCACCGCCAGATAGACGCCCGGCTGTTTCAGCGCATCGACATCGCCCAGCGGCAGCTGCATTTTCTCGCGCGTATTGCGCGCCGGATTGAGATCGAAGCGTGCGCCGTAAACCAGATCGGCATTTTTCAGCAGCTCGCGCGATTCCCAGTACGACATGTTGTTGCCGTAATTCCACTGGGCGAGAAAATCGGCTAGCGAGGCACTTTTCACGCGGAAGAAATCGACGTCGACGTTATTCACATTTAATGCCAGCACCGGCAAACCCTGCATCAGGCGCAGCGGCAACAGCGATCCGCGACTGGCAAAACCCACCATCGGCTGGATATCGCGCGTGGTGAGCGTTTGATTAAAAGGCGTGGATAAGGTGCTGCCATCGGCCGCTTTGAGACCGGCATCGACGTTAACCGTCAACTTGCGCGACGGTTCAGGATGACGAAAACGCAACGCTTTACCGTTTTGCGCCAGCTCCCAGCCGCCGTCGACCTTGCCGCTTTTATCATCGGTAATTTGCACGTGTGCGGCAAAATCCTGTTTGCTATCTAGCGGCGAGTTGAAGGTCAACACCAGCGCGGCAGCGCCGTCGAGTTGCAGTTCGGAGAGATCGATAACGGACAGCGATTGCGGCGTTGTTGCTGCGGCTGCCGTTTCCTGCGCGTGAATCGTCGAGGTTACGCCGCCCAGTAATACACCACCAATCAGCGCGCTGAGCAGCAGCCGATTAAAACGTTTTGCCATGGTAATTCCCTCACCAGTCCCATAAATTAAGAAAACGTAATTTCGCGCAATTTCACATCAACCCGCCAACTTTAGCAATCACACCCTTGAGATAGCGTTCACATTCCCGGACACTGGTCGTTTCCCGTTTGCTGAGAAGAGGTTGCTATGACAGCCATATTTGTGTCCGCTGATTGGTTGAAAGAACATTACACCGAGGAAACATTGCAGGTGCTTGATGCCCGCATGTTGCCGCCTGGCCAGGAAGCCGTACGCGATCTGCAGGCTGAATATCTGGCTGGCCATCTGCCGAATGCCCCGTTCTTTGATATCGAAGCCTTGTCCGATCACACCTCGCCTTATCCGCACATGATGCCGCGCGCCGAATCCTTTGCGGTGGCGATGCGCGAATTGGGCGTCAGCCAGGATAAACATCTGGTGGTGTATGACGAAGGAAACCTGTTCTCGGCACCGCGCGCATGGTGGATGCTGCGCGCCTTTGGCTGCGAAAATGTGTCGATTCTGGCCGGAGGATTACAGGGCTGGAAAGCGGCCGGTTTCGATGTCGCCACCGGACCAGTAAGTTTACCGGAAGGCGAATTCGAAGCGACTTATGATGGCGCACAGGTGAAACGTCTGACTGACGTGCTGCTGATCAGCCACGAAGGCGGCGCGCAAATTGTCGATGCACGCGCGGCCAACCGTTTTAATGCCGAAGTAGATGAACCGCGTCCGGGCTTGCTGCGCGGGCATATTCCTCACAGCCTGAACGTGCCGTGGAACAATTTGGTGGTAAATGGTGAACTGAAACCGGCAGCGGAACTGCGCGATCTGTTTGCTCAGGCGGGCGTAAAACTGGATCAGCCGGTGATTGCCAGCTGCGGTTCAGGTGTTACGGCGGTGGTGGTGATTCTGGCGCTGACGTCGCTGGGTGTACGGGATGTGACGCTGTACGACGGTTCGTGGGGCGAATGGGGCAGCCGCGACGATTTACCGATCGAGAAGTGATAGCAGGTCGCCATAAATGGCGACCCTACATGTAAGGTGCGGATTATATAATCCGCTGACTGCCCTTAAAATCGCGCAGGAAACTGCCCCAGCGACGTTCATAGAATGGCGTGATGTGGGCAGTAAAGAAGTGGCTCACGCCGCGATCTTCATTCACCACTTCACAAATATCAATGGGTGCATCATCGGCCAGCGTATCCGTTGCTACGCCGCCCGCCGCTTGAATAATCTCATCGATATCGCTATCGGCTTCGATACCAATCAGCAGGTTAGGTTCTTCGGTGGCGCTTTCACGAATGCTGGCGATGTAAGCACGGCGCACCTGCTTGTACTTGGCAAACAGCTGCGTCAGTGAATCAATCATCTGCGCTGGCGGCTCGGCCACTTCAGACAGCAGCAGCGCCTGGCCGCCTTCCAGCACGGTTTGCTGGCTCAGCGCACTGCCCTCTTCTCCAATCAGATGCGCGATTTCACCCGGCGAAAACTCTTTGCCCGCTGGCAGCTTCGGATTGAGGAACAGCGTTTCGCCTTGCGTAATCTCAAACAGCGTACGCACCGGCATGCGCAGATAAGGCTGCTCATCTTTGATTGCCTCGCCCATCGCTTCTTCAGAGGTGAAGAACGGGATCACGCTGCCGCCACCCTCTTTTTCCCAATGCTGTAATTCGACCGGCGAAGTCGCATCAAACTGCTCAGCGGGACTTTCGCCTGGCACCCAAACATCGGCTTCCAGCAGCAGTTGGAAAAATTCCGGACGGTGCGCAGGCTCAGTGGCCGCCAGCTTCAGCACCTCTTCAAGACGGTTACTCATTTATCGTATTCCAAAAAAGACGGCAAGCTTACGCCTGCCGTGATGAGTACTATTTCAGTAACAGATTGGCGACGGTGCGCACACCCAGACCGGTCGCACCAGCGGACCACTGATCCACCGCGCCTTTGCGATACGTCGCGGAGCAGTCAATGTGCAGCCAGCCTTGCTGATATTTGCTGACGAAATGCGACAGGAACGCCGCCGCGCTGCTCGCACCTGCTGCGTGAGACGGGCTGGCGATGTTATTCAGATCGGCAAAGTTCGAAGGCAGATGGCTGCGATGGAACTCGGCCAGCGGCAAGCGCCAGAAGGCTTCGTTTTCGCCGGTCGCGCTGCCGAGCAGCGATTCCGCCAGCACATCGTCAAAGGTAAACAGCGCGTGGTAATCGTTACCCAGAGCGGTTTTCGCCGCGCCGGTCAGGGTTGCCGCATCGATCAGCAGTTCAGGATTCTGCTCGCTGGCATCAATCAGGCCATCGGCCAATACCAAGCGACCTTCCGCATCGGTGTTCATCACTTCTACGGTTTTACCGTTGCGATAGCGAATGATGTCGCCCAGACGGAACGCGTTGCCGCTGACCATGTTGTCGGCGCAGCACAGATACAGTTTCACGCGCTTATTCAGACCGCGCGAAATCGCCAGCGCCAGTGCGCCGGTCAAGGTTGCCGCGCCGCCCATATCGGACTTCATCGAGTCCATGAAGGCGCTTTGCTTCAGGCTGTAACCGCCGGTATCGAAGGTGATACCTTTACCGACCAGACAAGCATAAACCGGCGCACTTTCATCGCCGCTTGGGTTGTAATCCAGCGCCAGCAATACCGGCGCGCGCGTTGAACCACGGCCCACGGTGTGAATACCGGCATAACCCTGCTCGCGCAGATCGTCGCCTTTGGTGATGCGATAGCTCACCGCTTTGCCGCCCACTTCATTGATCAGATCAACCGCGTTATGCGCCAGCTGCTCTGGACTAAGATCTTCCGCCGGCAGGTTGATGGTGTCGCGCACCCAATCAACGATCTTCAGGCGACGCGCAAATTCAGCCTGATCGGCCTCATTGAATTCCGGCCACTCGACCTGGCGTTTGCCTTTCGGGCTGCGATAGCCTTGCCAGAATGCCCAGCACTTATCTAAATCCCAGCCTTCGCCCTGCAGTGAGACGTGACGAATGCCCTGACCGTCCAGCTTGCGACCCGCGCGCTGGATGCTCATCAGCGCATCTGCGCCAGTCAGGTGAATGGTCATGCCACTTTCGTTGCTGCTCAGCAGCGCTTTGTCACCCCAGCGCGCGTCGGCGGCCTGGGAGCTGAGCGTAATTATCATCGGTTGTGTTGTCATCGCGTGGCTCCGTTTGCGTTAGGTGTCACCTTGCGCCAGAACCGGCGCAAGGGGTGCATGAATTAGCGGGCGTTTGTTGCCGGCAAGAGCGCCCGCAGACGTGTTACCGCTTTGTTAACCAGCTCGATAGCGTACTCAATTTCCTCTGCGCTGGTGAAGCGTCCGAGCGAAAAACGCAGCGAGCTGTGTGCCAGCTCCTGCTCAACGCCCATCGCGCGCAGCACATAGGAAGGTTCGAGACTGGCCGAGGTACAGGCGGAACCGGATGACAGCGCCAAATCTTTCAGCGCCATAATCAGCGATTCGCCATCGACGTGGGCAAAACTGATATTGAGGATGTTCGGAGCGCCCTGCTCCAGCGAACCGTTGAGGTTCACGTTACCCAGTTGACTGATGCCACTCCACAGACGCTGGCGCAACTCGGCCAGACGCGCCATTTCGCTGCTCATCTCTTCACGCGCAATGCGGTAGGCTTCGCCCATGCCGACAATCTGATGCACCGGCAAAGTGCCAGAACGCATGCCGCGCTCGTGGCCGCCACCGTGCATCTGCGCATCAATTTGCAGGCGCGGTTTGCGGCGCACCCACAGCGCGCCGATGCCTTTCGGTCCATACAACTTGTGCGCCGAGAAGGACATCAAATCCACCGGCAGTTCAGTGACGTCAATCGGCAGTTTGCCGACGCTTTGCGTGGCATCAACGTGGAACAGGATGTCACGCGCACGGCACAGCGCGCCGAGGGCGGCGATATCCTGAATCACACCGGTTTCATTATTGACGTGCATCAGCGACACCAGCACCGTGTCGTCGCGCAGTGCAGATTCGAGCATCTGCGGCGTGACGATACCGTCGCTGCCCGGCTGTAAGAAGGTGACTTCAAAGCCTTCGTGCGCCAGTTGCTGGCAACTGTCGAGCACTGCTTTGTGTTCGGTTTGGCTGGTAATAATGTGCTTGCCGCGCGCCTGATGGCATTGTGCGGCACCTTTAATGGCAAGGTTGTCCGCTTCGGTCGCGCCGGAGGTAAAGACGATTTCACGCGGATCGGCGTTGACCAGCTCCGCAATCTGATTGCGAGCCACATCAACGGCTTCTTCAGCCTGCCAGCCAAAACGGTGGGAACGGGACGCGGGGTTACCGAAAGTGCCATCCATCGTGAGGAACTGCATCATTTTGGTGGCGACACGCGGATCCGCAGGCGTAGTGGCTGCGTAATCCAGGTAAATCGGTAATTTCATTGCGCTAAAACTCCGTATAAAAAATCATACGTCTTTATAGCACGAATCGGCCCATCCTGAGTTAACAGGAAAGGCCGAGCCAGAATAGATTAAGCGCGCAGATTGACGTTGATGGTTTCTTGCACACGATGCTGCTGGAAGCGGCGATTATCGACCGTGTTCTGACGATCGGCCACTTCGAGGATTTCCTGATTATTCACCAGTTCCGCCAGCGTGATGTTGTTGAGGAAATCGCTAATGCGCTCACTCAGATCACGCCACAAAACGTGGGTCAGGCAACGCTCGCCGCCCTGGCAGCCTTCTTTGCCCTGGCATTTGGTGGCATCGACAGATTCGTCAACGGCGGTAATGACCGCGCCCACAGCAATCGCGCTTGAATCTTTACCTAACAGATAACCGCCACCTGGACCACGAACGCTGGCAACCAAGCCGTGCTTACGCAGACGTGAGAATAACTGCTCCAGATAGGACAACGAGATGCCCTGACGCTCAGAAATGTCAGCTAGCGGCACCGGGCCCTCATTGGAGTGCAGTGCAACGTCCAGCATAGCGGTTACGGCATAACGTCCTTTGGATGTCAGTCTCATAGCATACAACCTCGTAAGCGTCCGTCCGGTTATCGGCGGGTTATCTGATGAATTGGATGCAGTCTGACATTCCTGAGTAAAACGGTCAACTATTTAACCGAGTAATTTGCTCAACTATTTAACCAAGTGTTTTACTCAACTATTATCCACATTACCTTTGCGCTTTTCGAACGATGCCATCATGCCGCGCAGGATGTTCAGTTCATCGCGTTCCGGACGCGCACGCGTATATAAACGACGCAGCTTGCTCATGACCTGGCTTGGCGTGCCTTCACGGATAAAGCCGCTGTTCAGCATCATCTGCTCGATGTGCTGATAGAAGCGTTCGAGATCGTCAACCAGCGGATACGGCGACTCAACAGCTTGTTCCGTCGGCGCGGCTTTTTCCTGCGCGTCCAGCCAGGCCATGCGCACTTCGTAAGCGATAATCTGCACCGCCATCGCCAGATTCAGTGAGCTGTATTCCGGATTGGCCTGAATCGCGACGTGATAGTGACACTTCTGCAACTCTTCGTTGGTCAGGCCGACGCGCTCGCGACCAAACACCAACGCAACCGGCGCCTGCTGGCCCTCTTCCACGCTTTTAATGCCGCATTCGCGTGAATCCAACATTGGCCACGGCAGTGAACGTGAGCGTGCGCTGGTGCCAACCACCAAACTACAGCCGGCAATGGCTTCATCCATGGTATCGACAATGCGCGCATTACCAATGACATCGCTGGCACCGGCGGCGAGGGAAATGGCCTGTGAATCCGGTTTCACCAGCGGATTGACCAGATAAAGGTTGGTTAAGCCCATGGTTTTCATCGCGCGTGCGACGGAGCCCATGTTGCCAGTGTGCGAGGTTTCTACCAGTACGATTCGGATATTCTGCAGCATAATTAGAGGCGGTCAGGGAAATGATGGCGCGCATCCTAACATAAAAAGAGGACATTTGCTGAACACGCTGATATACTCCGCGCCGTTTTCCCCGTTCTTTAACATCCAGCGAGAGATACCGATGCATCCGATGCTCAACATCGCCGTGCGCGCAGCGCGCAAGGCCGGAAATTTAATTGCCAAGAATTATGAAACCCCGGACGCAGTTGAAGCTAGCCAGAAAGGCAGCAACGACTTCGTTACCAATGTTGACCGTGACGCAGAACGTCTGATTATCGAAGTAATTCGTAAATCGTACCCGAAACACACCATCATCACCGAAGAAAGCGGTGAACTGGCGGGCGAAGATCAGGACATTCAATGGGTAATCGATCCGCTGGATGGCACCACCAACTTCATCAAACGTCTTCCACACTTCTCAGTATCTATCGCTGTGCGCATCAAAGGCCGCACCGAAGTCGCTGTGGTTTACGATCCAATGCGTAACGAACTCTTCACCGCCGTACGCGGTCAGGGCGCACAGCTGAACGGCTATCGCCTGCGCGGCAGCACGGCTCGAGATCTGGATGGCACCATTCTGGCTACCGGCTTCCCGTTCAAGTTGAAACAGCACGCAACGCCATACATCAACATCGTTGGCAAACTGTTCACTCAGTGTGCGGATTTCCGTCGTACCGGTTCAGCGGCGCTGGATCTGGCTTACACCGCTGCGGGTCGCGTTGATGGTTTCTTCGAAATTGGCCTGAAGCCGTGGGATTTTGCCGCGGGCGAACTGCTGGTGCGTGAAGCGGGCGGCCTGGTGACTGACTTTACCGGCAACCACGGTTACGTAATGTCAGGTAACATCGTTGCGGGTAACCCACGCGTAGTGAAAGCGATGCTGGCATCGATGCGTGAAGAATTGAGTGAAGCGCTGAAGCGCTAAGTGAGAAAAGGCGGCTGAATCAGCCGCCTTTTTTATTTACCGACGTTCGTGACTTAATACCTGACGCGGCTGCGTCTTGCGCCCCACGCGTCCCATCAACGCCGCCAGTACCGCTTCAATCACCAGCATAAAGAAGGTGAACCAGCTTGCTTTCGCCGTTGCGGCAGCGGCTTGCTCAGCCACTTCACGCGCTTTCTGCTCTGCCTGCTGTTTCAACTGCTGATATTGCTGTACGGCTTTTTTGTAGCTCTCTTCAGTCTTCGTCACGATCTGCTCAACTTCCTGATCGCTTTTACCGGTACGCGCCTTAATTATATTTTTCAGCGCATCACGATCGGCAGCCTGCAATGTATCTGAATGACGATTCATAACGCCTTTCAACCAATTAGCCAGATCATTGTCAGCATTCTGTGGATTTTGTGCCGTTTGCTCTGCTTGATTTTGCGCGTTATTGGCTTCGTTATTTACATCCTTTTGCAGATTCTCAGGTTGTAATTCTGACTTGCCGGTTTGACGCAGCGTGGTTTGTAATTCATTTTTTAAATCATCTAAATTGATATTACTTTCCTGCAGCTTCTCTTTTGCCATATTGGTGAGTGAAGGCGCCGCAGCGGAAATTCCACTGCCAACCGCATTAACCCCAGCGCCTAAAATATTAAAGGCTCCTCCAATTATTCCAGTGGCTAAGGTAATCGCCAGCCACAGCGTGAGAATGGTGCTGACACCAAACATAAGTAATCCGTGCATCGCCCCTTCGCGCTGCGCCAGGCGCCCCGCAACGTAGCTACCCACGGCCATGGCGATTAACATACTCACGCCAGTCCAGATTAACGCGCCAGTTCCCAGATGCTGCAGTGGGTTTTGTTCCTGCTGCGGATCGATGGTGGTCGCACCAATTGCCGTGCCCAATATACCTAATAAAATATGAATGATTAGCGCAGCGATAACGCCTGCAAATACCGCGCTCCAGGAAATACGCTTCAACGGCAAACCGACATGATTTTCATGAACAGTTTCTACTCCGCCATTATTAATCCGGGTTTCAGGCATCGTTTTTTCCTCGCAAAATATTACGATAAATAATTATTGTTACTGAATGGACCAGAAGCCTGACTGGTAACAATTAGCGTAGTCGGTGAACGCTATTTCCACCAGATTAGTACAGGGATGAGATTTAATTATATGAGGCGGATAACGGTTTAAACGCAGACGATACTATTACCGCTGCGTTTATTATTTTTTAGACTACAAGAAAGGACGAATTCCGCCGCCAATGCCTGGTGAAGCACTTTGCCATAATGCAACGCCCGCAACGATTAACAGCAAGCTACCCAACAAGGCGAGCAGCGGCACCAGCAGCTTAGCAGAAGGATGGCTGCCGCCAGCCTGTCCTAAACGTTGCGCCAGTACACGGGAACGCTGCACTAACAAGCCGAGCGCCGAAACCGTCAACGCCGTGCCCGCCGCCATCGCCACGGCAGAGGCAACGCCCCATGCATAAACGCCGATCACTTTGGCAAACAGCAGCATCATGATGGCACCGGAACAGGGCCGCAGCCCCATGGAAAACACCACCAGCGCCTGAGTTTTAGCGCTAACCGCCTGATCCATCTGTGCGGCGCTGGGCAGATGCGCATGACCGCAGCCGCAGTGTTCATCATGCTGATGTGTGGGACGAATAGCGTGGATCTGCAGCTTTGGCTGAGAACGCAGTTGCTGGCGCAGCGATCGTAGTGCACGCCAACCGACCCAAACACCCAGCGCGACAACGAGCAGATAACTGCCCTTCTCCAGCCAGTAACTGCCGAGATGCATCTGCCGTGACGAGGTTTGCAGCACCACCAGCATCAGCGTCACCAAACCAATCGCCACGCCGCCCTGCAGCAATGCCGCCAATAGCGTCAGTTTCATGCTGGTTTTCAACTTTGCCGGATGGGTGGCGAGGAAGGTGGTGATCACCACCTTGCCGTGTCCCGGACCCAGCGCATGCAACACGCCATACGCAAGGCTGAACAGCATCAAAGTCACGCCCGCTTGCTGCGGCTGTTCAGCGACCTGCTGCAAAAGCTGCGTCATCTCGCGATTCAGAACTTTTTGCCACAGCACGCTTTGCAGCAAAATCTGTGACCAGTGCTGCCACAGCAACACGCCCGCCATCAGCAATAACGCCGCCATCAGCCACAGCGGCCACAAACGACGTGAGCGGGAAGGCAGCGAAATCAATGACATGTCAGCGTCACCGTTTGGGCGAATTGCTGGCCAAGATCCATATCCTCCGGCGGCGCATCGGCTTTATCCAGCGACAGCGCATATTGTTTCAGCGAGTCATCCGGTTTCGGCGTGTGCAGTTCGATTTGGCAGTGCGATTTAACGGTGTCGTCCATGGTTAATGCCTGTGGATTATCGTAATACATATCAACGAAATAGCTGGGATCAAAGGTCTGAATGCGATACTGCTTCGCACTTAATAACTGTGGCTCGCCAAACGGCACGATGAACTCAAGCACCGCTTTGTTGCCGTTACGCGATAAGTTGTACTCTTTCGGCAGATTGAGGAACTTGACCCGATTCTTGTCCTGCCACACTTCAGTGAAATAGTGCTGACCGAGCACGTTGGCCATCACCTGCGCCGCCAGCTTTTTCCATACCACATCGCCAGGTTTGGCCTTACCTGCGTCGTATAGCAGATCGGCAGAAGTAATCTCATCCATGGTCCACACCATTTTCATGCCGCTGAGATGTTGGTTGTCACTGATGAACTCGGTTTTCATGTCAATAAAGCTGTGCGGATGTGACCAGGCTGCGGTGCTGAACAACAGCGTGAACGTAATGAGTGCAATTTTCATGTGTTATAAAGTAACAATTTTAAAGTGAAGTGTAGAGTGGTCCAGAAAAATTGTGACCCGCCCTAAAGCTCTGAACAAAAGTCACGACAAAGTGCAAGGTTACCGCGTGGAGTTAGCTATTCTTAGCTCAAAAGTGACCTGCGGATAAACCATTGATGAGTTCTGCACCTTCCTCTGCACCACTCTTCAGCCGCTCCCAGCGTCGTTGTCATCTGTTACTGCTGCTATTTCTGCCCGCTCCCGCGTTGACGCTTGATAAGCTCTGCCAGTTAAATGGCGTGGCGCCTGTTGTCGCCCGACAGGATATCGCGGATGTGGGAGAGGAGATACAGCGTTACCATCAACTGGAGCTACACCAGATGGTCGATGGCAGCTTCCGCATTCATGGGACGGAACTGGACAGGCGGCTGTGCCTGATCCACTGGCTGCGACGCGCGCTGCGTTTGTCGCAGGATTTTGTCTGCGAGCATTTTGCCCCGGTGCTGCGTCAGCGCCTGAAAGTACTGAAAATCGAGAAAGCGCTGTGGGATGAAACCAACCTGCAGGCGCTGATCCAGCACTGTAGTTTGCGCCTGGCGCGCGACTTCAGCGCGCGCGACCGCCTGTTTCTGCAAATCTTCATGAAATACTCGCTGTGTCAGCGGCAAAACGCCCTGTTCAATGACGGGCAACGTGCATGGCTGGCGGAAAAAGCCGAACGTGCTGCCGCCGACGACGTGATCCATCACTGGCAGAAACGCTGCCATATAGCGCCGGATGTGAGCGAAACCGACTTCTGGACGCTGTTGTTTAGCTTGATTCACGCGCCAACCGCTACGCAGCTGGAGCATCCACAAGCGGTAAAGCTGATGCAGTCAGTGGAAGCGCTGATTACGCGCTTTGAGCAGCTGGCACAAACCACCTTTAAGAATCGATCCGAACTTACTCAGCAACTCTTTACACATCTGGCGCAGGCGCTGGATCGCAGTCATTTCGCCATCGGCATTGATAACAGCGTGGCACTGGATGTCGCACGACTCTACCCGCGCCTGCTGCGCACCACGGAGCGCGCGCTTGAGCATTTCAGCCGTAATTTTGCCACGCGCTTTAGTGCCGAAGAGGTGAGTTTGGTGGCGGTATTATTTGGTGCCTGGCTGATGCAGGAGAGTGCATTGCAGGAAAAGCAGGTGCTGCTGCTGACAGGCGCGGATGCCGCGCTGGAGCAGTTGCTGGAGCAGCAGCTACGTGAAATGACATTGCTACCGATTAACATCAGCTATCAGGACGTCGTGCACTTTCAGCGTGAAGGCGCGCCGCGCGATATCGCGCTGGTGATCACGCCGTACGCCATTTCGTTGCCGTTGTTTTCACCGCCGCTGATCCAGGCTGAGCTGCCGCTGAGTAGCCATCAGCAGCAGCGCATTCGCCAGTTGCTGGAGAGTTAAGCGGCACGCGGACGCAGGAACAACGCCGGCAGCGCCACTAACGCCATCACCCAGAACAGATGTCCTTGCAGATGAGCAAACAGCACACCGCAAATCATGGTCATCACCGCAATACCGCCGCCCATGGCAAGCGCCGAGTAGAGCGATTGCAGACGAATCACTTCCGCACCTTTGCGCGCGGCAATAAATCGCATCGCCGCTAAATGGCAGACGGTAAAGCTGCCGCAGTGCAGAATCTGCGCCACGATCAGCAACGGCAAGGCGGTGCTGGAGCCGAGCATCGTCCAGCGGATAATGGCGCACACACCCGATAACAGCAGCAGATCGCGTGCGCTCCAGCGGCGGAACAGTCGGCTGCTAAGGGCAAAAATGATGATTTCAGCCACGACGCCCAGCGACCACAAATAGCCGATAATCGACGCGGAATAACCGCTCTCCTGCCACCAAATCGCGCTGAAGCTGTAGTAAGCCGCATGTGCGCCCTGCAACAATGTCACGCATAACATAAAGCGCCAAACCGCATTTTCACGCAGCAAATCACGCCATGCCTGCCAGCCACCGTCGGTGGATGTCTGACGTTCACTGCCCTGCGGCTTAGTCGCAGGCGTTAACATCATCCCACCCAACATGCTGATCGCGCCCAGTGACAGCAGCACCAGAATCGCCTGCGACGAGAACGCAGTAACTAGCATGCCGGTTAAGGCAGAACTGATGACAAACGCCAGCGACCCCCACAAACGAACCGGACCATAAGTCAGACCGATTTGCTGCGTCCAGGTGGCGGCCAGCGCATCGCTTAACGGCACCAGCGGGGAGAAAAACAGGTTGAAGCCGATCATCACGAACAGCAGCCACATCCACTGTTGCCCCAGCCAATAACCGATGGCGAACAGGCAAGTCATCAGCGCCAGCAGGCGCAGCGCGGTGATCAGCTGGGAGGGATTTTTTACCTGCGAAGCAATCAGCAAGCTGCCGACAAAACGCGCCACCATGCCACAACCCAGCAGCAGGCCGATTTTTTCCGCATCGAGTCCGGTGCCTTTTAGCCAGACGCTCCAGAAAGGTAGGTAAATGCCGTAACAGAAGAAGTAAGTGAAGTAGCCCAAACCGAGCCATTTGGCGGAGCCGATTGCCATATTCCCTCCAGCAAAAATGCTGCTGAGCAGCACGAGTGGCCGCTACTTTGTCAGAGCGCTGCCGCGACGGCAATAAAAAAAGGATGGCTTGCGCCATCCTTTTTTGAACTGCATCGGTCAGCGTAAAACTTACGCGTACACCGGCAGACGGCTGCAGATTTCCAGCACTTTCTGTTTAGTACGTTCGATGGTCGCTTCGTCGTTGATGTTGTCCAGCACGTCAGCGATCCAGCCAGCCAGCTCGCGAACGTCAGCTTCCTGGAAACCACGACGCGTCACCGCTGGGGTACCAATACGCACGCCTGAAGTCACGAACGGGCTCTTCGGATCGTTTGGTACGCTGTTTTTGTTCACGGTAATGTTAGCGCGGCCCAGAGCGGCATCGGCTTCTTTACCGGTCAGGTTTTTGCTGACCAGATCGATCAGGAAAAGGTGGTTGTAAGTGCCACCGGAAACGATGTTGTAACCGCGCTCCAGCAGAACTTCCACCATTGCTTTCGCGTTCTTAGCAACCTGCTGCTGATAAGTTTTGAACTCTGGCTCCATCGCTTCTTTGAACGCCACCGCTTTACCAGCGATCACGTGCATCAGAGGACCGCCCTGACCACCCGGGAACACCGCGGAGTTCAGTTTTTTATACAGATCTTCGTCACCGTTTTTCGCCAGGATCAGGCCGCCACGCGGACCTGCCAGGGTTTTATGGGTGGTTGAGGTCACGATATGTGCATGAGGAACCGGATTCGGGTAAACGTCTGCGGCGATCAGGCCCGCAACGTGCGCCATATCAACGAACAGGTACGCGCCAACGCTGTCTGCGATTTCACGCATTTTGGCCCAGTCGCACACGCCAGAGTAAGCAGAGAAGCCGCCGACGATCATTTTTGGCTTGTGGGTTTGCGCCAGTTCAGCCAGCTCTTCGTAGTTGATTTTGCCGGTTTCATCGATGCCGTAAGGGATAACGTTGTACAACTTACCAGACAGGTTCACCGGAGAACCGTGCGTCAGGTGACCACCGTGCGCCAGGTTCATACCCAGAATGGTGTCGCCCGGCTGCAGCAGCGCGGTGTAAACCGCGAAGTTGGCCTGAGAACCAGAGTGCGGCTGCACGTTAGCGAAATCTGCGCCGAACAGCTCTTTAGCGCGATCGATTGCCAGCTGCTCAACGATATCGACGTATTCACATCCGCCGTAATAACGTTTGCCCGGATAGCCTTCGGCATATTTGTTGGTGAGCTGTGAACCTTGGGCCTGCATTACGCGTGGGCTGGTGTAGTTTTCAGAAGCAATCAGTTCAATGTGCTCTTCCTGACGCACTTTCTCTTGCTCCATAGCCTGCCACAACGCGGCATCATAATCGGCAATGTTCATATCACGCTTTAACATCCGGACTCTCCTGACTCAGCTAACTTTTTAACGGCAGTTTAGGCCCCGGCTAGGGGGCGAAGGCGAACAGTGTAAACGGTTTTGACAGGTGACGGTAGCGTCAATCCCCTCTTTTTGCGCAAACGATTGGCATGGCGCTGGAACGGGTTTTTTACGCTTTTTTGCAAGCCGGAAAATCACGAAATTTGCTCACTTTCATCGCGAAAGAATTTCAGCTTTGCGGGCCAGCCCGCACCTTTTTTGCTTAATCCTTAATCAAAAAGAGGGATTTACAGGCGCTTCGATTACTCATAAGATGCATTTTAAATACATGTTTAAATTCACCCTAAGGATTTCACCATGCTCGACGCGCAAACCATCGCTACCATCAAATCTACCTTGCCCGCCATTGCCCAGATCGGTCCGCAACTTACAGGCCATTTCTACCAGCGTTTACTGACGCAACATCCTGAACTGAAAAATGTGTTCAACATGAACAATCAGCGCAGCGGCAATCAGCGGGAAGCGTTGTTCAACGCCATTGTGGCGTATGGCAGCAACCTGGAGAATTTGGCCGTGCTGTTGCCGGCGGTGGAGAAAATTGCGCAGAAGCATGCCAGCCTGAACATTCAGCCTGAGCAGTACGCCATTGTCGGTGAAAATCTGCTGGCGACGATTGATGAGCTGCTACATCCGGGTGAAGAAGTGCTGACCGCGTGGGGCAAAGCATATGGTGTGCTGGCCGATGTGTTTATCCAGCGTGAAGAAGCCATCTATTCGGCCTCCGAAGATAAAACCGGCGGCTGGCGCGGTGCGCGTGATTTCCGTATTCGCGCCATCAATCAGGAAAGTTCGGTGATCAAGAGTTTTGAACTGGTGCCAAACGACGGTCAGCCGGTGGCAACCTTCCTGCCCGGTCAGTATCTGGCGATCAGCTTACAACCGGCAGGTTTTGAAAATATCCAGCATCGCCAGTATTCGCTGACGCACCAACCAAATGGGCAGTTTTATCGCATCGCAGTTAAACGCGAAGCGCTGGGCAGCGTGTCGGGCTGGCTGCACGATAACGCGCAGGTGGGTGATATCGTGCAGTGCGCGGCACCAGCCGGTGATTTCTTCCTGCAGGCTGAAGCAGTTACGCCGATTACGCTGATCTCGGCTGGCGTCGGCCAAACCCCCATGCTGGCGATGCTGGCTAACCTGGCGCAGCAGCAACATGCGGCGGCGGTTAACTGGCTGCACGCCGCAGAAGCCGGTTCGCAGCATGCATTTGCCGAAGAGGTGAAATCCCTTGGCGCACGCCTGCCAAACTTCACCAGCCACGTTTGGTATCGTCAGCCAGAAAGTGCAGATGCCGGACGCTACGACGCGCAAGGCTTGATGGATTTAGCGAGCGTATCCGCCGCGCTTAACCAGGCCGAGCGTCAGTTCTGGATCTGTGGTCCGCTGCCATTTATGCAGTTTGTCGCGCGTCAATTGGTTGATGCCGGCATCAATGCCGATCGCATCCACTACGAAGTGTTTGGTCCGCACAAGGTGCTGTAAAACAAAAAAGCCTGCACAAGGCAGGCTTTTCAGGCAATGCGCGAAGGGGCTTAAATCGCCTCTTCGTCCTCTTCACCGGTACGGATACGCACAACGCGCGCCACGTCAAAAACAAAGATTTTGCCGTCGCCGATTTTGCCGGTCTGCGCGGTTTTCATAATGGTTTCTACGCAGGTATCGACGATATCGTCACCTACCACCATTTCGATTTTCACTTTTGGCAGAAAATCGACCATGTACTCAGCGCCACGATACAGCTCAGTGTGACCTTTCTGACGTCCAAAGCCTTTCACTTCACTGACCGTCATCCCGGTGATGCCCACTTCAGCTAACGCTTCACGTACATCATCGAGTTTGAATGGTTTGATAATTGCATCGATCTTTTTCATGACAGATCCTTTTTAACTCCCTCCATGATGGACGGATAAATATAGTATACGTGTTCCTGCCGCCGCCGCAGCAAGCTACTCTTTAAATTCGCTGGCGTCCAATTCATGGCGCGACAGCAGCTTATAGAATTCAGTGCGGTTACGTCCAGCCAGACGCGCAGCGTTGGTGACATTTCCTTTGGTCATCTGCAGCAATTTACGCAGATAGTTGAGTTCAAACTGATTACGCGCTTCGACGAAAGTGGGCAGCGCGGTATTTTCGCCCGCCAGCGCCTGTTCAACTAAAGCATCACTGATGACCGGCGCGGTACTTAAGGCGACGCACTGCTCAATCACGTTGACCAGTTGGCGCACATTGCCCGGCCATGCGGCGCTGACCAACCGCTTCATTGCATCCACCGAGAAGCTACGCACAAAAGGTTTATGGCGATCGGCCGATTGGCGCAGCAGATGATTTGCCAGCAGCGGGATATCTTCAGCACGCTCGTGCAGCGCGGGAATTTTCAGGTTCACCACGTTAAGACGATAGTAGAGATCTTCGCGGAAACTCTTCTTCTCCATTGCTTTGGGCAAATCGCGGTGCGTCGCGGAAATAATCCGCACGTTGATATCCAGATCGCGGTTGCTGCCTAACGGACGCACTTTGCGCTCCTGCAGCACACGCAGCAGTTTCACCTGCAGCGCCTGCGGCATGTCGCCAATCTCATCGAGAAACAGCGTGCCGCCTTCGGCCGCCTGAAACAAACCTTCACGTGCGCTGACCGCGCCGGTAAAAGCGCCTTTAGCGTGGCCAAACAGTTCGGACTCTAAAAGTTGTTCCGGCAGCGCACCGCAGTTGATGGCGATGAACGGCTTAGTGGCGCGCGGGCTGGCGGCGTGAATTGCCTGCGCCAGCACCTCTTTACCGGTGCCGCTTTGACCATTGATCAACACGCTGACGTCAGATTGCGCCACCATGTGCGACTGCTCCAGCAAACGCAGCATCTGCGGATTGCGGGTCACAATCGCTTCTCGCCAGCCGTCATCGCTGATCGGCGCGCGTTGGGCCAATGCTTCATCTATAGCTTTGTACAAGGCGTCACGATCAACCGGTTTGGTCAGAAAGCTGAACACGCCTTGTTGCGTGGCGGACACGGCTTCGGGGATCGATCCGTGCGCGGTGAGGATAATCACCGGCAAGCCCGCATGACGTTTCTGCACTTCACCGAACAGCGCCAGACCATCCATTTCATCCATGCGCAGGTCGCTAATCACCAGATCGACCTTCTCTTTCTGCAGATGGCGCAGCGCTTCTGGCCCACTGGCGGCCGTCGCAACCTGATAGCCTTCACTGCTCAGGCGCATGCCGAGCAGTTTCAATAAGCCCGGATCGTCATCCACCAGCAATAAACGTGCGGCTTGTTTCATGGTTACTGATCCTCACTTTGCACATCGCTGCCGCCGTGCGATGTGTCGCTGCTGTCGGGCGCTTTGCGCGACGACAGCTGGCGTTCAATATCGGTTAAACGCTCTAACTTGCGTTGGGTATCGGCCAGCGACTGACGCATTTTGGTTTGCTGCTGGCGCAGGTTATCCATCTCGGCGTCATTACTCTGCTGCAAAGCGGCGTAACGTCCACGCGCTTCACTCAGCTCCAGTTGTGCCGCCTGATTGCTACGCCACAGCTGCAACAACGGACGCACCGCCGCCGGATAAGCGGCGCTGTAACCGTCTAAGGTGGTGACAAAATCACGGCGCTCAACCGGCGTGACGTTACCGTTAGCGAGCAAGATGCCCTGCTTGAAGGCGCGCGCCCAGCCTTGCACCGGCCAACGACGTGCTTCTGCCCGCGCTTCGGCTGGCGATAAGCGCTCAGCGCAATCAATGGCGCGCTGCCAATAGAGCGGATTGCCGGAGGCGGCTGGCGTTTCGATTTGCCACACGTTTTGGCAATCGGTCGCCAGATAATCCGGCAGGCGCACGTCCGGTTCAGGCACGCTGACGCCATTATGCTGCGTACGATCTTGTGACGGTGCCTGGCAGGCGCTGAGGCCCAAAACCAGCACTGCACTGGCCACAAGTTTGAATAGGGTTAATTTCATTAATCAGGCATTCCCGGCGCTGGTCGTCAGAATGATACGAAAACAGACATCCGCATCCTTGCGCGTTACCAACTGCAGATCGCCGTGCATCCTGCGCAGACAATCTTTGGCGATGCTTAAGCCCAGCCCGCTGCCTTTGACCGGCCCTTTGCGCTGTTGGCTGCCCTGATAAAAGGGCTCAAAAATCATCGCCTGCTCTTCAGCCGGAATCGGTGTGCCGGTGTTTGCCACCTCAATCCACACCTGGTTGCCCTTCTGCTGGCTCTGCAGCCAGATGTTACCGGATTCGCTGCCGTAGTTCACGGCGTTCGAATAGAGGTTATCAATCACCCGCTGCAGCAGCGTCGCTTCCGCCAGACAGTGATGCACTTGCAGATCAACATGAGTGGTCATTTCACGCGCATTGGCGGGCAACGAGTGCACTTTTACCACTGAATCAATGATTTCATTTAGCGCCACGGGCTTAAGCGCCATCGGCCCATCGGCCAGTTTGCGGTTGTAATCGAGTAACTGCTCGATCAGCCGCTGTAAATGGCGGCTGCTGGTATCGAGGATTGCCACCACTTCCTGCTGTTCGGTATTCAATGGACCGGCGACCTGATCGGCCAGCAGTTCAGTGCCTTCACGCAGGCTGGCGAGCGGCGTTTTTAGCTCGTGCGACAGGTGACGCAAAAATTCGTGGCGCTGCTCTTCCAGCCAGCTTAAGCGCTCACTCAGCCAGACGATGCGCTGCCCCAGCGACCGGATCTCACGCGGGCCACGGAAGCTGCCGCTATCACCCAGCGCTTTACCTTCGCCCAATCGATTGATCATGCGTTCGACCCGTTTCACCGGACCGATGATCATCCCGGTAAACAGCAAGACCAACACCAGGCTTATCAGGAACAAAATCAGCGCCTGCCAGCCAAAAAACTGACCGCGATCGGCGATTTCACGCTGCAGCTGTAATCCACGCGAAAACACCACTTCGCGCGTTGCCTGCACCATTTGCGTGTTGGTATCGGAAAAGCGCTCCAGCGCGCTGGCGGCTTGCGCCTCGGGGTTGCCGTTGTCGCACTGCAACTGCTGCAGCTGCGGCAAGGTGGTTTGCAGCACTTTGAAGGAGGGCAGATCGGGCAAACTGGCGGCGTGGCTGCTGAGCATTTGGCCGTAGCGCGTCCACTGCGTTTGATACAGCTTCGCCAGCGACGCATCACCGAGCACGCAATATTGGCGGTAGCTGCGCTCCAGCTCCAGCGCGGTTCGCGCCATCGCTTCGCTGCGACGCACATCGGTAAAGGTGTTGCGGTTGGTATCCGCTGCCTGGTTGCTTAACGCCGAAAGACTTTCCCACGCTTGCCACGCCAGCACCAGCAACGGCAGCAGTACCAGCAGGAAAGCCATTAACACTAACTGCCGCAGGGATCGGGGAAACAGACGCCATTTCATCACAACCGCGCTTCCTTAAATGTGAGCTGCAGGCATGCTAGCGAAGTATCAAAACGGAAGAAAGGCCAGATATGAAAACGGCAGGCCTTTTGGCCTGCCGTGAGAGCGACGCCGCAGCATCGCTTGCAAATTAGGTGGAGCCTAACTCAACGTTGCGTCCGATGTTTGATAACGTTGCAAAGCAAACGATTATCGGTGAGGTGGACGACAGGCTCCGTTTGGTGCGTCATTCGGTTTTTATGAGCTCAGCCGCTAAAGCGGGGCAATCATAAACAGGTGAATGAGCCACGCAAGGAGTATAGCAAGTATCGTGCCAATAAATAAATAGCGTTTATTATCAGAGGAATGCCAGACAGGAAGCGGGATCCTTGAGAAAAGCGGACCGGACGGTCAGTGAAAAGTGTCGCTAATTAGCAACGAGTTTGGCGTGTTAATTTCCCATTCATATAAATCAATGAGTTAAATGTCACCTTTTGGCGACAGTGTAATGGCGGGATTGTCGTTGTTTTCCGACAGTTTGAAACTTATGCGGATTTTAGCAAGGTCGCCATGAATGGCGACCTTACAAAACACGCAGAAGAATAAAAAAGGCCGCTATTTAGCGGCCTTTGTTTTGCTTATCCCAACTGCTTGCGCGCGTTGCGGAAGATACGCATCCACGGGCTGTCCTCGCCCCACTCTGCCGGATGCCATGAGTTGCTCACGGTACGGAACACACGCTCTGGGTGCGGCATCATAATGGTGACGCGACCGCTTTCGTTGGTCACCGCAGTGATGCCGTTTGGCGAGCCATTCGGGTTGGCCGGATAGCTTTCTGTCACTTTGCCGAAGTTATCGACGAAGCGCAGCGCCACTAAACCTTTGCTCTCCAGCTGTGCCAGATGCGCGCCGTCACGCACTTCGACAAAACCTTCACCGTGCGATACCGCGATTGGCATATGCGATCCGACCATGCCATCCAGCAGCAGCGATGGACTCGCCGCCACTTCAACCAGACTGAAACGCGCTTCGAAACGCTCGGACTGGTTGCGCACAAAGCGTGGCCACAGCTCGCTGCCTGGAATCAGTTCACGCAGGTTCGACATCATCTGGCAACCGTTACACACGCCAAGTGCCAGCGTTTGTGGGCGATGGAAGAAGTTCTCGAACTCATCACGCACGCGGCCATTGAACAGGATGGATTTCGCCCAGCCTTCGCCCGCGCCCAGCACGTCACCGTACGAGAAGCCGCCGCAGGCGACCAGCGCCTGGAACTCTTCCAGACCGCGACGGCCAGCCAGCAGATCGCTCATGTGCACGTCAACCGCAGTAAAGCCCGCACGATGGAAGGCGGCAGCCATTTCCACGTGTGAGTTGACGCCCTGCTCACGCAGCACTGCCACACGCGGACGCGCGCCCGTTGCGATCATCGGTGCCGCAACATCTTCTTCTGGCTTGAAGGTCAGATGGACGTTCAGACCTGGATCGTTATCGTCTTTCTTCGCTTCATGCTCCTGATCGGCGCAGGCTGGGTTATCACGCAGACGCTGCATCTGCCAGGTGGTTTCTGCCCACCATGTACGCAACGTGGTACGGCTTTCGCTGTACACCGCGCTGTCGCCAGAACGGATCACGAAGCGATCGCCCGGCAGTGCTTTACCAATCACATGCAGGTTAGCGCTCAGGCCGTGGTCAGCAAACACCTTCTCGACTGCTGCACGATCCGCTGCGTTGATCTGCAGCACCGCGCCCAGCTCTTCGGTGAACAATGCGGCTAACGCATCGCTGCCCAGCGCGGCGATATCCGCTTCGATGCCGCAGTGACCGGTGAAGGCCATCTCCGCCAGCGTGACCAGCAGGCCGCCGTCAGAACGGTCGTGGTAAGCCAGCAGTTTCTGCTCGGCCACCAGCGCCTGAATGGCGTTGAAGAAGCCCGCCAGCTGCGTGGCGTCACGCACGTCGGCAGGCTTGTCGCCCAGCTGACGATAAACCTGCGACAGCGCAGTCGCGCCAAGCGTGTTCGCGCCGTTGCCGAGATCCACCAGCAACAGCAGGTTGTCTTGATCCGCTTGCAGCTGTGGCGTCACGGTGCGACGCACATCTTCAACGCGGGCAAAAGCGGTGATCACCAGCGACAGCGGCGAGGTCATTTCGCGCTGCTCGGTGCCATTCTGCCAGCGGGTTTTCATCGACATCGAGTCTTTGCCCACCGGAATGGTGATGCCCAGCGCCGGACACAGCTCTTCGCCGACCGCTTTCACCGCAGCGTACAAGCCGGCGTCTTCGCCCGGGTGACCAGCAGCGGCCATCCAGTTCGCAGACAGCTTAACGCGTTGCAGCGAACCAATTGAGGTTGCTGCGATGTTGGTCAGCGCTTCACCGACGGCCAGACGACCTGAGGCGGCGAAGTCGAGCAACGCCACTGGCGCGCGCTCGCCGAGGGAGAATGCTTCACCGTGATAGCTATCGAGGCTGGCGGTGGTGACAGCGCAGTTCGCAACCGGAATCTGCCACGGACCTACCATCTGATCGCGCGCGACCATGCCGGTTACGCTGCGGTCACCAATGGTGATCAGGAAGGTTTTTTCTGCCACGGTCGGCAAGTGCAGCACGCGATTTACCGCATCCGCCACGCTAATGCCGTCACGCTGCAGCGCATCACCTTTAGCCTGCTGGCTGGCAACATCACGCGTCATCTTCGGCGTTTTGCCCAGCAGCACGTCGAGCGGCATGTCGATTGGCTTGTTGTCGAAATGGCTGTCGGCAAGGTTCAGATGTAGCTCTTCGGTGGCTTCACCGATGACGGCATAAGGTGCGCGTTCACGCTTACACAGCTCGTCAAACAGCGCCAGTTGTGCAGGGGCAACCGCCAGCACATAACGTTCCTGCGACTCGTTACACCACACTTCCAGCGGGCTCATGCCTGGCTCATCGCTGAGGATGTCGCGCAGGTTGAAGTTACCGCCACGATTACCGTCGCTCACCAGTTCTGGCATGGCGTTCGACAAACCGCCCGCGCCGACGTCGTGGATAAACAGAATCGGGTTGGCTTCCCCCAGCTGCCAGCAGCGGTCGATCACTTCCTGGCAACGACGTTCCATTTCTGGGTTGTCGCGCTGTACTGACGCAAAGTCGAGATCGGCATCCGATTGGCCAGACGCCATCGAAGATGCCGCGCCGCCGCCTAAACCGATGTTCATCGCCGGTCCACCCAGCACGATCAGTTTGGCGCCCACCACGATTTCGCCTTTCTGCACGTGATCGGCACGGATGTTACCGATGCCGCCCGCCAGCATGATTGGCTTGTGATAGCCGCGCAGCTCAACGCCATTGTGGCTGTTTACGCGCTCTTCGTAGGTACGGAAGTAGCCGTTCAGGGCTGGACGACCAAATTCGTTGTTGAACGCCGCGCCGCCCAGTGGGCCTTCAGTCATGATATCCAGCGCGGTGACAATGCGATCCGGCTTACCGAAATCCTCTTCCCACGGCTGTTCAAAACCAGGAATACGCAGGTTCGATACCGAGAAACCGACCAGACCGGCTTTTGGCTTCGCGCCACGTCCGGTTGCGCCTTCATCACGGATTTCGCCACCGGAACCGGTCGCGGCACCCGGCCACGGTGAAATGGCGGTTGGGTGGTTATGGGTTTCGACCTTCATCAGGATATGCGCTTCTTCCTGATGGAATTCATATTCGCCCTTCTGCGCATCGGCGTAGAAGCGGCCAACCTCAGAACCTTCCATTACCGCTGCGTTGTCTTTATAAGCAGACAGCACATGCTCAGGATTATGTTCAAAGGTGTTTTTGATCATTTTAAACAGCGACTTCGGCTGCTTTTCGCCGTCGATAATCCAGTCGGCGTTGAAGATCTTGTGACGACAGTGCTCAGAGTTTGCCTGCGCAAACATGTAGAGCTCAATGTCGTTTGGATTGCGGCCCAGCTTAGTAAAGGCATCAAGCAGGTAATCGATCTCATCATCGGCCAGCGCCAGGCCCAGCGTGGTGTTGGCCTGCTCCAGCGCACTGCGACCGGCGCCCAGCACGTCAACGCTTTTCAGCGGTTGCGGCTGATGGTGAGCAAATAGCTGCTGCGCATCGTTGAGGTCAGCGAACACCGTTTCCATCATGCGGTCATGCAGCAGGCTAGCCAGCTGCTGCCACTGTGCTTCCGTCAGCTCAGGTGCCTGCACATAGAAGGCCATGCCGCGCTCAAGACGCAATACCTGTGGCAGATCGCAGTTGTGGGCGATGTCGGTGGCTTTCGATGACCACGGAGAGATGGTGCCGGGACGCGGCGTTACCAGCAACAGACGCCCTTGTGGCGCGTGTTCGGCGAGAGAAGGACCGTATTTCAGCAGGCGTTGCAGGCGGGCTTGCTCATCCGCGCTGAGCGGTGCACTAACATCGGCAAAATGGACGTACTCGGCGTAAATATCACTCACCGCAAGGTGAGCGTCCTGAAAGCGGGTCAGCAGTTTGTTTACACGAAATGCCGACAGAGCGGGCGAACCACGCAGAATTTCCATCATTAAAGATCTCTCGTCTTTGAAGTGCCGGGCGACGCTTCATTGGGCGCAACAGGGGAAAACGGGCGGTATTATAGAGAAACAGCACGGGTTACGAAACCGTTTGCGCATAAATTCTGGCACCTGGCGCTTGGCTGAATTTTGCACAATTCTTGCTATAAAAGTTGCCCTGCCCCTTTTTGTTGCGCAAAATGCCCCTCGCTCTGGGAGTTAAAACAACATAAATACTGCCTTTAAAAGACAGAGGCCTGTGAGCCATTACGAGACAACTATTTGAAACGCCTAAAAATAAACTATCTGTTTATCGGTCTGATCACCGTGCTACTTGCGCTAGCATTGTGGCCTTCCATCCCGTGGTACGGGGGCGGAACAGACGCGCTATCACAGATCAAATCACGCGGAGTGCTGCGCATCAGTACCGTTAACTCTCCGCTGACTTACTACACCATTAACAATGCACCAGCCGGTATGGATTACGAGCTGGCGAAGCGCTTCGCCGATTACCTGGGCGTGAAACTGGAAGTTGAGGTGCGTCCTAACCTTGGCGACCTGTTTGACGACCTCGATGACGGTAAAGCGGATTTGCTGGCTGCCGGCTTGATCTACAACAGCGAGCGCCTCGCGCACTACCAAAGTGGCCCGAGCTACTATTCGGTGTCGCAGCAGCTGGTGTACCGCATTGATAAGCCCCGGCCGAAAAATCTCGGCGATCTCAAAGGCCGCCTGATTGTGCAGTCCGGTTCGGCATATCTGTCAACTTTACGTTCCGCCAAAGCTGACAGCTATCCCGATCTCGACTGGGCGATCTCCACCGATCAGGGCCAGAAAGCGCTGCTTGAAGCGGTTGCAGACGGCAAACTCGATTACACGGTGGGCGATTCGGTCACCATCGGCCTGTTGCAGCGCATTCATCCGCAGCTGGCGGTGGCGTTTGATGTGACCGATGAAGAGCCGGTAACCTGGTATTTGCCGCGTAACGATGACGACAGCCTGAGCGCGGCGATGCTCGACTTCTACAGCCAGATGGGCGAGGAAGGCACCATGGCGCGACTGGAAGAGAAGTATCTCGGCCACGTTGGCACCTTCGATTACGTTGATACCCGCACCTTCCTGCGCGCTATTGATAACACGCTGCCGGATATCAAACCGCTGTTTGAGAAATATTCTGCCAGCATGGATTGGCGTTTACTGGCGGCAATCTCTTATCAGGAATCGCACTGGAATCCGCAGGCTACGTCGCCAACCGGCGTGCGTGGCATGATGATGCTGACGCGCAATACCGCCGATAGCCTTGACGTTGACGATCGCCTCGATCCCGAACAGAGCATTCGCGGCGGCAGCGAATATCTCAAGCGCATGATGGAGAAAGTGCCGGAGACCATTCCGGAGGATGAACGCATCTGGTTCGCGCTGGCGGCATATAACATGGGCTACGCGCACATGCTGGATGTACGCAAGCTAACGGCGAAACAGGGCGGCAATCCGGACAGCTGGGCCGACGTGAAGCTGCGTTTGCCGATGCTGAGCCAGAAGCGCTACTACACGCAAACCACCTACGGCTACGCGCGCGGCCACGAAGCCTATAACTACGTTGAGAACATCCGTAAGTATCAGATCAGTTTGGTAGGATATTTGCAGGAGCAGGAGAAGCGTTTAGCGCAGCAGTCGGCGTTGGAAGCGGAGTTAGGCGCCGGTTACCCGGCGGTCGAACCGAAAATTGCGATGAATTAACCGGTGCGCTGCGCCTGACGCAGCGCCTTCTTCTGCTCGCGACGCATGCGGAAGAAGTCACTCAGCATCCCGGCACACTCTTCCGCCAGCACGCCGCAATCAATCTGAATTTGATGATTCATGCCAGGATGACCAATCACATCCAGCAGTGAACCGGCCGCGCCGGTTTTCTCATCTTTAGCGCCATACACCAGTCGCGTGATGCGGCTATGCACCATCGCACCGGCGCACATCACACAGGGTTCCAGCGTGACGTACAGCGTGGTATCCAGCAGACGATAGTTTTCCAGTACTTTGCCGCCCTGGCGCAGCGCCATGATCTCGGCATGTGCGGTAGGATCGTGCTGACCAATCGGCCGATTCCAGCCTTCGCCAATCACCTTGTCGCCCTGCACCAGCACCGCACCGACCGGCACTTCGCCCTGCTCCCACGCGCGCTTCGCCAGTTCCAGCGCATAACGCATCCAATATTCATCAGTTTGTGGGTTCACCGGGCAACTCCTGCGGACATTTAAGGCGGCGCATTATAGCGATGCTGCAGCTGGAATCGAAGCGTTATTCCAGCTGTTGCAGCTCACCGCTTGGCGTGACGCGCCAGCGATGCTGGCAGAAGAACAGTAGCGGGTTGTCCTGTTTGCTGTCGCTGTAACCGCTATACAGTTGCAGCGGCGTGCCGATTTTCTCCTCCAGCTGCGCCACCTTTTCATGACCAAGACAGCGCATCGACAGTAAACGTCCGCCACGGCCCGGTTTCATCTGGCTGGCGATCAGCTGCACGCGCGGTAAAAATGCCGAATCGAAATAGACTTGCTCCACCAGCGACTGCGGCGAACCGGTAATCAGCCAGACATCAGCATCATTACTGCTGAGATAGTCGGTAAGTCGCTGCTGTACCACCGGAAACGCGGTAACACGCTGGCGGAACCACTCGGCGAATTCAGCCTCACGCTGGCGCAGACGTGTTTCGCTATGGCCGAAGGTGATCGCCCACAGTAATAAACTCATCGGCCAGCGTGCGGCGCGCCCTTTGAACAGCATCCCAAGACCGATCACCGGCAACAGCGGCACCACCAGCAGCAGATTGATCGGCTGACGTCGCAGCAGATAGCGCATAAAGGTGCCAAACATGTCTTGCTGATGTAGCGTGCCATCGAGATCGAAAAACACCACGCGTCGTTGTGTACCCTTTGTCAAACAGCACTCCTTCTCTATCCTTCGCGGTTTCTGCACTACAGTGTAGCCAGCTTCGGCGTTCGAGGCGAAAGCTGCTATTTTTAATTCCAATGACTACAATGCCATTTGAATAGTTTATTCTTCGCGTTTACGCGCTGTTTGCGGATAAAGGAATTAAGGATCGAACCATGAGTTCATTGCTGCGCATTCGTCAGCTCTACCCTCGACTGGCGCTAAATGAGCGTCGGCTGGCGGATTTTTTGCTGTCGCAGCCGGATCGTGCACGGCATCTCAGTTCACAAAAACTCGCTGAGGAATCGGGCGTTAGCCAGTCCAGCGTGGTGAAGTTTGCCCAGAAGCTGGGCTATAAAGGCTTTCCGGCGCTGAAGCTGGCGCTGAGCGAGTCGATGGCCGATCGCGATGCGATCACCGTGCATAACCATATTCTCAGCGACGATCCGCTGAAAGTGGTCGGTGAAAAGCTGCTGACCGAGAAGATCTCAGCGATCCGCGCCACGCTGGATATCAACAGCGAAGAGAAGCTGCTGCAAACCTTACAGCTGTTGAAGAACGCCAATCGTATTTTGCTGGTTGGCATCGGTGCGTCCGGTTTAGTGGCGAAAGATTTTTCGTGGAAGCTGATGAAGATCGGCATCAATGCGGTGGCGGAACAGGATATGCACGCGTTGCTTGCCAGCGTGCAAGCGATGGCGCCGGGCGATGTGCTGCTGGCGATTTCCTACACCGGCGAACGACGCGAAATCAATCTGGCGGCACAGGAAGCGGCGCAGGTCGGTGCCGATGTGCTTGCCTTCACCGGCTTTACGCCGAATGCCCTGCAGCAATGCGCCACGGTTTGCCTCTACACCGTGGCGGAAGAGCAAAGCACGCGCAGCGCGGCGATCTCGTCGACCAGCGCGCAGCTGGCGCTGACCGATCTGCTGTTTATGGCGCTGGTACAAAACGATCCCGAACGTGCTTCCAGCCACATTCGCCACAGCGAAGAGTTGGTGAAAAAGCTGGTCTGATGAGATCAGGCGCGTATAATACCCGCGCCTTTTCTGCTGTTATTGGACTTCCGCTATGGCCCTGCTCATCACCACTAAATGCATCAATTGCGATATGTGCGAACCTGAATGCCCAAACCAGGCAATTAGCTTAGGCGATGCGATCTATGAGATTGATGTAGACCGCTGCACCGAGTGCGTGGGCCATTACGATGTGCCGACCTGCCAAAGCGTCTGCCCGATTGATAACACCATTATTCTCGATCCACAGCACCCGGAGAGCCGCGAGGCGCTGTGGGAGAAGTTCGTGGTGTTGCATCCTTAGTTCTCGATAATCACCGTTGCACAGGCGTAATGGCGTTCATCCGCTAACGTCACATGCACGTACTTCACGCCGAGCTGGCTGGCAATCACTTTGGCCTGCTCAAAGAAACGTAATCCCGGCTTGCCCAGTGCATCGTTGTACACTTCGAACTGATTGAAAGCCAGCCCACCGCGAATGCCGGTGCCGAAGGCTTTTGCTGCCGCCTCTTTCACCGCAAAACGTTTGGCAAGAAAGCGCACCGGTTGCTGGTGCGCCTGATATTGTTGCCACTCGGCTTCGCTCAATACGCGGCGCGCCAGACGGTCGCCGGAGCGCTCAATGACGCCAGCAATGCGCTCGATCTCTACGATATCGCTGCCGAGTCCGAGAATTGCCATTAGCGACGCGCTTCCCGCATCAGTTGCTTCATTTCACTGACCGCATCGGCCAGACCGCTGAACAGCGCGCGACCAATAATCGCATGGCCGATATTCAGCTCGTGCATTTCCGGCAGTTCAGCAATCGGCTGCACGTTGTGGTAGGTCAAACCGTGACCGGCATTCACCTTCAGGCCAAGGCTGGCGGCAAAAGTCGCGGCTTTACGGATGCGCGACAGCTCCGCCTGACGCTCAAGACCTTCGGGTGCTTCGGCATAAGCTCCGGTGTGAATTTCGATATAAGGCGCGCCGCTGGTAACCGCTGCTTCAATCTGGCGGTGATCGGCATCGATAAACAGTGATACCAGAATGCCGGCGTCGCTTAACAGGCGCACCGCAGCATTGATTTTATCCTGCTGACCCGCCACATCCAGCCCACCTTCGGTGGTCACTTCCTGACGCTTTTCTGGCACAAGGCAAACGAAGTGCGGCTTGATTTCGCAGGCAATGTCGATCATCTCGTCAGTGACCGCCATCTCCAGATTCATGCGCGTCTGGATGGTGTCACGCAGAATGCGCACATCGCGATCGGTGATGTGGCGGCGATCTTCACGCAGATGCACGGTAATGCCGTCGGCGCCAGCCTGCTCAGCAACAAACGCGGCCTGCACCGGATCGGGATAGTTTGTGCCACGCGCGTTACGAACGGTGGCAATGTGGTCAATGTTGACGCCTAACAGCAACTCAGCCATGACAGTCCTTAAATGTGTTCAGTGTGTTTGCAGTGTACCGCGCTGAATATATCAGGCGGTACGACCAGCGCTAGTCGTTTGCCACATCTGGTTTCTTTTTTGGCACAAACTGGCGAAACAGTTCCTGACTCTTCAGCGGTTTGCCGCCAAGATAGGGCTTCAGCGCGATGCGCGTAAAGCGTTTAGCGGCGCGCAGCGTATCAGCATCCGGGAATTCGCGTTCCCACAACGCCCGCAGCTGGCGGCCGGTAAAGCTACGCTGATTGACCACCAAACTGGCGATGAAGCCCTTCTCTTCCCGGTAGCTGTAGGTCATGCCGTCAGCAACCTCTTCCCCGCTGCCGGCGCAATGCAGAAAATCCACGCCGTAGCCGAGATGCCCGAGTAGCGCCAGCTCAAAGCGGCGCAGCGCCGGTTCAGGCGAGCCGTTGCCTGCCGCCAGCGTTTGGATGCAATTCAGGTAATCAAAGAACATGTCAGAGAAGGGAATTTGCTGCTCCAGCACGCGCGATAGCAGCTCGTTGACGTAGAGTCCGCAATAAAGCGTGATGCCGCTGAGCGGCAATGCCAGCGAAACGGCTTCGGCATTGCGCAGCGTTTTGACGTCACCGCGTCCACCCCAGCGCACCAGCAGTGGCGTGAAGGGTTGCAGCGCACCTTTCAGTTGGGAGCGGCGCGATCGGGCGCCTTTGGCAAGGACGCGGACGCGTCCTTCACTTTCGCTGAAGAGATCGAGGAGCAGGCTGGTTTCGCTGTAAGGGCGACTGTGCAGCACAAAGGCGCGTTGCCAGCCTTCCATCAATTAACCTTCGTCAGAGTAACCTAAGCTGCGCAGCGCACGTTCATCGTCCGCCCAGCCAGATTTCACTTTAACCCACAATTCGAGATGCACTTTCGCTTCAAACATCTCTTCCATGTCTTTACGCGATTCAATGCCGATGGTTTTGATCTTGGCGCCTTTATTGCCGATGACCATTTTCTTCTGGCCTTCGCGCTCAACGAGGATTAGGCCATTGATGTCGTAGCCACCGCGATCGTTCGAAACAAACTGCTCAATTTCTACGGTAACCGAGTAAGGCAGCTCAGCGCCAAGGAAGCGCATCAATTTTTCACGAATGATCTCAGATGCCATAAAACGCTGAGAGCGGTCAGTGACATAATCTTCCGGGAAATGATGCTCAGATTTTGGCAGACATTTGCGCGCAATCGCCGCAATAGCGTCAACGTTTTTGCCGCTTTCCGCTGAGATCGGAACGATTTCGAGGAAGTTCATCTGCTGGCTAAGGAACTGCAGATGCGGCAACAGAATGCTCTTGTCCTGAATGTTGTCGACTTTATTGATCGCCAATACCACAGGAACTTTGTTATCACGCAGCTTGTTGAGCACCATCTCGTCGTCTGGCGTCCAGCGCGTGCCTTCAACCACAAAGATCACCAGCTCAACGTCACCGATGGAGCTGCTGGCGGCACGGTTCATCAGGCGGTTGATTGCCCGCTTCTCTTCCATGTGCAGCCCTGGCGTATCCACGTAGATCGCCTGATAAGCGCCTTCGGTGTGGATGCCCATGATGCGGTGACGCGTGGTTTGCGGCTTGCGTGAAGTGATCGACACTTTCTGCCCCAGCAACTGGTTCAGCAAAGTGGATTTACCGACGTTTGGTCGGCCTACAATCGCGACAAAGCCGCTATATGTTTCGAGTTCGCTCATTCGAGTCCTGACTTGGGCAGCGTCGCTTTCGACGCTGCGATGTGACTATTTATTCGAGGCCAAGCTTAATTAACGCCTGTTCGGCGGCTGCTTGCTCGGCTTTACGGCGGCTTGAGCCAATGCCCACCACCGGTTCTGCCATGCCACTCACCTGACAGTGAATGGTGAATTCCTGATCGTGGGCTTCGCCACGCACCTGCACCACCAAATACGATGGCAGCGGCAGATGACGTCCCTGCAAATACTCCTGCAGGCGCGTTTTCGGATCTTTTTGTTTATCGCCCGGACTGATCTGTTCCAGTCGCGAGTGATACCAGTCGAGAATTAACTTTTCGACGGTTTGAATGCTGCTATCGAGGAAAATGCCGCCAATCAAGGCTTCAACGGTATCCGCGAGGATCGATTCACGACGGAAACCGCCGCTTTTCAGCTCGCCCGGACCGAGACGTAAACATTCGCCAAGGTCGAACTCGCGCGCCATCTCCGCCAGCGTATTGCCGCGCACCAAGGTGGCACGCATGCGGCTCATGTCGCCTTCGTCCACGCGCGGGAAGCGGTGATAGAGCGCATTGGCGATCACGTAGCTGAGAATAGAATCGCCAAGAAATTCAAGACGTTCATTGTGTTTGCTGCTGGCGCTACGATGCGTCAGTGCCTGCTGCAATAAATCCGGATGAGTAAAAGTGTAGCCCAGTTTGCGC
Source organism: Enterobacter sp. Sphag1F (assembly GCF_014193275.1). Classification (NCBI taxonomy): domain Bacteria; kingdom Pseudomonadati; phylum Pseudomonadota; class Gammaproteobacteria; order Enterobacterales; family Enterobacteriaceae; genus Enterobacter; species Enterobacter sp. Sphag1F. Next base: position 1,144,377 of record NZ_JACHZD010000001.1, read on the forward strand.
TGCAGCTTGTTAATGACGATGGGGTTCATGCTATTCCAGTTGTTCTGTGCGTCTATCACTGCATACGAAACAGGGCTGAGGTTCCAACCTGTTCTGTTTGGTGTGCACTGGCCTCCCGAAAGAGAGGCCAACCTTTTTTGAAGCTAATTAGTGAATCCCACCAATGCGGCTAAAGCGCACGCCGGTCGGCCACTGTCCTTCTTGTTTCTCGAAGCTCATCCAGATAGCCACCGCTTTGCCGACCAGATTCTTCTCGGGCACAAAGCCCCAGTAGCGGCTGTCGGCGCTGTTATCGCGGTTATCGCCCATCATGAAATACTGCCCTTGCGGCACAATCCAGGTCGATTGCGGCTGGCCCGGCTGCTGATAATACATGCTTGCCTGACTTTGCGCTTCGTTTACCAGCAAGATATCGTGCGTTACGCTGCCCAATGTCTCTTTACGGGTGCCGAGACGCAGGCCGCCCTTCATGGTTTCGCCCTGCGGCGCCTGGAAGAAGCCGTTGCCGGTTTCATTGCCATCAAAGCCGCTGAAGGTCTGAATGAAGTTGCTTGGCTCAACGTTAGTGTAAGTCACCGGCAGCGCCGTGTCGCAATTGCCGCTGCTGCAACCCGGATTGATGGTCAGGGTTTTGCTGTAAGGATCAAACACCACTTTGTCGCCCGGCAAGCCAATCACGCGCTTAATGTAATCCACGCTGGGATCTTTCGGGTATTTGAATACCGCGACATCACCGCGCTGCGGATGGCCGGTTGGGATCAGCGTGGTTTGAGTAATCGGATCTTTAATGCCGTAAGCAAACTTCTCCACGAGGATGAAGTCGCCAATCAGCAGCGTTGGCATCATTGAGCCCGATGGAATCTGGAACGGCTCAAAAATAAACGAACGCACGATCAACACCACTGCCAGCACCGGGAACACCGATGCGGTGGTTTCAACCCAACCCGGCTGCGCGGCTACTTTCGCCAGCGTTTTACTGTCGAGTGCATTGCCAGCCTGCGCTTGCGCAGCAGCCTGTTTCGCACGACGCGCCGGTGCCCATTTAAAGCGATCGATACACCAGATAATGCCAGTGACCAGTGTGGCGATCACTAAAACCAGGGCAAACATGTTAGCCATTAAAAATCCTTATTTGCTGTCTTTACCGACATGCAGAATGGCAAGGAATGCTTCCTGCGGCAGCTCAACGTTGCCGACCTGCTTCATTCGCTTCTTACCGTCTTTCTGCTTCTGCAACAGTTTCTTCTTACGGCTAACGTCACCGCCATAGCATTTCGCCAGGACGTTTTTACGCAGCTGTTTTACCGTTGAGCGAGCGATAATGTGGTTGCCGATTGCCGCCTGAATCGCAATATCAAACTGCTGACGTGGGATCAGATCTTTCATCTTCTCTACCAGATCGCGGCCACGATATTGTGAGTTATCACGGTGAGTAATCAGCGCCAGCGCATCAACACGTTCTGAGTTAATCATCACGTCGACACGCACCATGTCAGAGGTCTGGAAACGTTTGAAGTTATAATCCAACGAGGCATAACCGCGCGAAGTTGATTTCAGACGGTCGAAGAAGTCGAGAACCACTTCTGCCATCGGAATCTCATACGTCAGCGCAACCTGCTTGCCGTGGTAAACCATGTTGGTCTGCACGCCACGTTTTTCGATACACAGCGTAATGACGTTGCCGAGGAACTCCTGCGGCAGCAGCATGTGACACTCCGCAATCGGCTCACGCAGCTCGGCAATATTGTTCAATGGTGGCAGCTTCGACGGGCTATCAACGTAGATAGTTTCGCCGTCGGTGGTTTCCACTTCATACACTACGGTTGGCGCGGTGGTGATCAGATCCAGATCGTATTCACGCTCCAGACGCTCCTGAATGATCTCCATGTGCAGCAGACCGAGGAAGCCGATGCGGAAACCGAAGCCCAGCGCCGTTGAGCTCTCTGGCTCGTAGAACAGTGACGCATCGTTCAGGCTCAATTTGCCCAGCGCATCACGAAACGCTTCATAGTCGTCAGAGCTGATCGGGAACAGACCGGCGTAAACCTGTGGCTTCACTTTTTTGAAGCCTGGCAACACTTTCTCCGCCGGATTGCGCTGCAAGGTCAAGGTATCGCCCACTGGTGCGCCGAGGATGTCTTTAATCGCACACACCAGCCAGCCTACTTCACCGCAGTTCAGTTCGTTGCGATCAACACGCTTCGGCGTGAAGATGCCGAGACGATCCGCGTTGTAGCTTTGACCGGAGCTCATGACTTTAACTTTGTCGCCTTTGCGCAGCGTGCCGTTCTTAATGCGAATCAGCGATACCACGCCAAGGTAGTTATCGAACCAGGAGTCGATGATCAGCGCCTGCAGCGGCCCTTCCGGATCGCCTTCTGGCGGCGGGATGTCACGCACCAGACGTTCCAGCACGTCGGGCACGCCGACGCCGGTTTTCGCCGAGCAACGCACCGCATCGGTCGCGTCAATGCCGACGATATCTTCAATCTCTTCCGCTACACGCTCTGGATCGGCGGCAGGCAGGTCGATTTTGTTCAGTACCGGTACCACTTCCAGATCCATTTCCATTGCGGTGTAGCAGTTTGCCAGCGTCTGCGCTTCAACGCCCTGCCCTGCATCGACCACCAGCAATGCTCCTTCACACGCCGCCAGCGAGCGGGAAACTTCATAGGAGAAGTCAACGTGACCGGGAGTATCGATAAAATTGAGCTGGTAAGTTTCACCGTTCAGCGCTTTGTAATCGAGCGTCACGCTCTGCGCTTTAATGGTAATGCCGCGCTCACGTTCCAGATCCATGGAGTCCAGAACCTGCGCCGCCATCTCACGATCGCTCAGGCCACCACAAATTTGAATCAAACGGTCAGAGAGCGTTGATTTGCCGTGGTCAATGTGAGCGATGATGGAGAAATTTCGTATGTGCTTCATTTATATGAATATCTTCACGTAGAAAATCAGTGGGAAACTTGAGCACGGACACATTCAGGAAAGTGAGCTTTACCCGGAACCCTGTCGGCCTCATTAATGACGACGCATATTACACTGTTAACGCCGCGCGTTAAAGAATGGAACTGTGGGGAATCGCAACAGATTTCAGCGGTTAAGCCGATTGAGAAAGGCCGCATCAAATGCGGCCTGGACGGGGATCACGCTTCGCTTTCCACGCGCAACGCATCAGGCGGTAACGCAACGCTAAGAATCACCGGCTGGAAAGCCTCGCGATCGCCGAAGAGTTTGGATACACCTTTCGCGACGATAAAGCCGCCAATGCCGCCTAACAACGCGCCACAGGCCGCAGCCAGATCGCTGGCGAACAGCATCTGGAAGATGCCCGCCACTAAAAACAGGCCAAACAGCGGCGTCATGTAAACCAGCAAAGCGGAACCCAACAAGCTGCTTTCGCGGATGCCTAACTCAATGCGCTGGCCGGGTTGCAACGGCTCCGCGCTGGCGATAGTCATCACGTGGGCATTTTTCGGCCCCAGCTGATTAAGCGCGTGGCTGCCGCAGCCTTTACGCGCTGAGCAGCTGTTACAAGACGTTTTCGCTTCCGTGTGCAGTGTGGCAATGCCTTCTTTCCACGCCACCACGGTGGCCCATTCTCTCATCATTTTGGTGAACCCGAATCTATGCTGTCCGCAATACGTTTAGCCGTGGCTGGCGGTAACTCGCCCACCACCGTGATTTCGTTATTATTGCGCACTTCTGTCTGCACCGTACGACGCCCAGTGCGCAATGCCTGCACGCTGCTGCTTTTATCGGCTGGCGTAACGTTGATGGCGAAGCTAAACAGGCCATCGCTGTACAGGCGCGATTCGACCGTTTTGTTCATCGATGGGATATCACGGCGACTTTGTGAGATCAGTTTCATGCCCGCCGGAAGCCAGCCTGGCTGCCAGCTGAGTTCAACTTTGTCACCCGCCGGCAAAGACAGCGATGGCGGCAAGTTGGCTTTCTCCAGCCCTTGCATCAAGTTGCGCACGCCTTCATCGACGGCAAAGCTGATGACGCGGAACTGCTCCAGCGTTTCACCGTCGCGATCGAGCAGATCGATGCGCAGCGGCAATTTGGTATCCACATCCAGCCACACCACATAGCTGTAGCGCGTGCCATCACGTGACACGATGCGCACCACTTCGCACATTTGATCGGCCATGCGCGAGCGGCCAACCGGAATGAAATCGTAGGCTTCACCCAAACGGGAGAAGTCGGCGAACATCAAACCAGGTAACGCATCGATGATGTGATTGCCCGGCAGCGAAAAGGGATCTAATCCCGGCTCGAAATAGCTGATGTCGTTTCCGCGCTGGATCACTTCACGGCGCGGCCCGTCCATCTGCAACAGTTGGGCGAAGATACGATTGTCGATAACCGCGTGACGATAACGCAGAGATTCAATGCCGAGACGCGAGACATTGATGTAGGCAAATTCGTAGTTGAGGTTCTGGCTTGCCTGCTCCATCTGTTGTAACAACGCCCCGGACGCAGAGGTCTGCGCCGAGGCGATAGATGAGCAAAACAGGCTGCCTGCCAGCAGGCTAACGGCACACCAAAGCTGCTTCATTACTGCTGCTGAGTTCCTAACGACTGATTTCCGGGAACATTAGCCTGAGCCTGTTGCGGATCGTTTTTCTCAAACTGAACCTGATCGGCATGCAGACGACGTTGCAGTTCATAATCCTGCAGCATGGCATTGACGCGACGACGCTGTTCCTGCACCTGCTGATTAGAGCTGTTAGTGTCAAAGGCTTCAGAAGGCACGCCCAAGCTGACCGGCGACGCTTTACCCATCATCGGCAAGGTGTTGAATGCCGGTGAATCGGACGCTTCAGTCGCGCTGCCGGTTGGTGAACTGTTGTAGTGCTGAACACCGACAATCACCGCCAGTGAAACACAAGCAGCAACACCGACTTGCGTCAGCTGTGCCGCCCAACTGCCACCGCGACGCCAGAACGGCATCTTTTCGTAACGTGACGGCTCAGGCTGCGCTTCAGGGATCAGCGGAGTGACTTTGCGTGCCGGCTCGTTTTCGATGGCCGCAGCCACACGTGCTGAGATATCAAAATGCAGCACTTCTCCGATATCACCTCGTAAGGTGTCGCGGATGAGATGGTAGCTTTCCCAGCTTTGCTGAAGATCCGCATCCTTAGATAACGACGCCAACAGCTCGTTATCTAAAGTTTCACCATCCATTAAAGCGGAAAGTTTTTCTTTCTGCATGCCTTGGTACCCTTCCAGTAGCCGTTATCACTGACGTTGGATAAGCGGTTGAACTTTATTATCAATAGCCTCTCGTGCACGGAAGATACGCGAACGTACGGTACCGACCGGACAATCCATGATGACGGCAATCTCTTCGTAACTCAGGCCATCCAATTCCCTGAGGGTAATGGCCATACGAAGATCTTCGGGAAGCGCCTCAATGGTACGAAAGACGATTTGTTTCAGTTCCTCAGACAACATTAAGTTCTCAGGGTTCGAAATTTCTTTCAGTGCACCTGCACTTTCGAAATTTTCCGCATCAATTGCATCCACATCACTGGATGGCGGACGTCGCCCCTGAGCAACCAGATAATTTTTCGCTGTATTGACCGCGATGCGGTACAGCCATGTATAAAAGGCGCTGTCGCCACGGAATGATTCCAGTGCGCGATACGCTTTAATAAAAGATTCCTGAACCACATCAGGCACATCGCCTGACGGAACATAGCGTGAAACCAGGCTCGCCACTTTATGCTGGTATCGAATCACCAGTAAATTAAAGGACTTTTGATCTCCCTTCTGAACCCGCTCAACGAGAACCTGATCCGTTAACTGCTCGCTCATCCGAGGTAATATCTCCCCAAAACTTTTTTATGCGTAAGTGAACTGCCAGCACATCTCATTGTTCTGAGCAAGCATGCGCTTAGAGTGACCTAATGGTCTGAAGTTCACTACGACCAGAATTTTTCCGTATCGGAACCACGACATCATTGTTGTTGATTGTCTTTCAGTGTAGCGACTTGCCACGCTGGTGGTGTCTTTTGCGGCACCGATAATCGCTGGCAGAGTACCTTATGACGCCGTCATTTTCACCTTTATTACCTGAATTTTCAGAGTGTTTGATATAAAAAACACATTGTGCTTAATTTCAGAGTTAACTTACTGAATTCACGTTATTATCTCCCTCTGCTGAATAATTTTTCCGCGCAATTTGTTCAAAATACTTCACAGCATCCCTATCCCGGCTTATGCTCAAGCCACCTTTTGTTTAGTAAATTAAACACCATGACTTCTCTCCCGGAATATCAGTGTGATGTCCTCATCGTCGGCAGCGGTGCGGCAGGTTTATCGTTAGCGCTGCGCTTAGCGCCGCATTATCAGGTTACCGTGCTGAGTAAAGCGCAGGTGAATGAGGGCTCAACGCTGTATGCGCAGGGCGGGATTGCGGCGGTGTTTGACGAAACAGACAGCATCGAATCACACGTTGAAGACACGCTGGTTGCTGGCTCAGGCTTGTGCGATCGCGATACGGTTAGCTTTATCGCCAGCAACGCGCGTCACTGCGTACAGTGGCTGATTGATAACGGCGTCGCCTTCGATAAAGAGCCGCAGGCTGATGGCGAAGCGCGTTATCACCTCACGCGCGAAGGCGGACACAGTCATCGCCGCATTCTACACAGCGCCGATGCTACCGGACGCGCGGTAGAAACCACGCTGGTAAGCCAGGCGTTGAGCCATCCCAACATCCGCATTATAGAGCGCACCAATGCGGTGGATTTGATTCTCTCCGATAAGCTTGGCCTGCCAGGCAAGCGTCGCGTGGTTGGCGCGTGGATCTGGAACCGCAAGCGTGAACAGGTGGAAACCTGTCGCGCGCGCGCCGTGGTGTTAGCTACCGGCGGCGCAGCGAAAGTCTATCAGTACACCACCAATCCGGACGTAGCGTCTGGCGATGGCATTGCGATGGCATGGCGCGCCGGTTGCCGCGTGGCAAATCTGGAATTCAATCAATTCCATCCCACCTGTTTATTCCATCCGCAGGCGCAAAACTTCCTGCTGACTGAAGCACTGCGCGGTGAAGGCGCCTGGCTGTTACGTCCCGACGGCACGCGCTTTATGCCTGATTTTGATCAGCGTGCCGAGCTGGCGCCGCGCGATATTGTGGCGCGCGCCATTGACCATGAGATGAAACGGCTGGGCGTCGATTGTATGTATCTCGACATTAGCCACCAGCCTGAAAGCTTTGTGCGCGCGCACTTCCCAATGATTTACGAAAAGCTGCTGACCTTTGGCCTCGATCTCACCAAACAGCCAATTCCGATTGTGCCAGCCGCGCATTACACCTGCGGCGGCGTGATGGTCGACCAGCAAGGCCGCACTGACGTAGATGGGCTTTATGCGATAGGCGAAGTGAGCTACACCGGCTTACATGGCGCAAACCGTATGGCATCCAACTCTTTGCTGGAGTGCCTGGTTTATGGTTGGTCAGCGGCTGAAGATATGATCGCCCGCTTGCCGGACGTCGCGGCGGTAGAACATCTGCCCCCGTGGGACGAAAGCCGCGTTGATGATGCCGATGAACGCGTAGTGATCCAGCATAACTGGCATGAACTGCGGCTATTCATGTGGGATTACGTGGGCATTGTGCGCACCACTAAGCGTCTGGAGCGCGCACTGCGGCGCATTAATTTGCTGCAACAGGAAATTGATGAGTACTACGCGCACTTCCGCCTCTCTAACAATTTGCTCGAGCTACGCAATCTGGTGCAGGTCGCCGAACTGATGGTGCGCTGTGCGCTAGAGAGAAAGGAGAGTCGAGGGCTGCACTTTACCCTCGACAATCCCGATTTGCTGGATGAGGCGTTACCGACCATCCTGCAGCCCGAAGTTAGCGAAACAGGTAAAAGTCTTTCACCAGGCTGAGCCAGTCGGCTGAATAGCTTTTATCTTCATCACGAATGGCGAGACGTTCCAGCAACGTTTCGCCGGCGGAGGGAGAAAAGCCCAACACCACGCGATTCGGCGGGCGCTGCGCATAGGCGGCGACATCGTAGCGATAACGCAAATGCCAGCCATCCGCCAGCGCCAGTGAAATCAATGCTTCGCCTGCTTCAGCCGGCAGCACCACGCAAAATAGCCCTTCTTCTTCAATCAACTGGGCGGCACAGCGCAGCAGCGTAAGATGGTCGAGCGTGGCGGTGCTGCGTGCGGTATCACGCGCGACACAGCCTGTTGCCATGCCGGGCGCAAAAAACGGCGGGTTGCTGACGATGAGTGAAAAGCGTTTTTCACACTGTTCACTCCAGCTGACAATATCCTGATGATGCACATGAATGCGATCTGCCCACGGCGAGGCCTGCATATTTTCCTGCGCCTGCTGCGCCGCGCTGGCTTCCAGTTCGACGGCATCAATCTCTACCGAATCGGGCGTGCGTTGCGCCAGCATCAGCGCTATCAACCCGCTGCCGCAGCCAATATCGAGGATGCGACGCGCGCCTGCTACTGGCGCCCAGGCCCCGATTAACACGCCATCGGTGCCGACTTTCATCGCACAGCGATCGTGCGCCACGAAAAATTGCTTAAAGGTAAAACCATCTTTTCTTAACGTCGGCCGCACCTGCGGCTGGTCCTGAGACATACTTCACTACCATTGAATTTTTTACTGCCGGAAGTGTAACGTGGTGGCGATGGGAATTCACCTGCGCCTGTAATACCTACACAAACAGATGAAGATTATATTCGTTCTGTCTATAATCAGCGCCCCAAACTGAGGTAGACCATGACCGTAACCACATTCTCCGAACTCGAACTCGACGAAAGCCTGCTACAAGCTTTGCAGGAAAAAGGCTTTACTCGCCCTACTGTTATTCAGGCCGAGACCATTCCTGCCGCGCTGGAAGGCCGTGACGTTCTGGGTTCGGCTCCAACCGGGACGGGGAAAACTGCAGCGTTTTTGCTGCCCGCTTTACAGCATTTGCTCGATTTCCCGCGCAAGAAATCAGGCCCACCACGCATTCTGATCATCACCCCAACGCGCGAACTGGCGATGCAGGTTGCCGATCACGCGCGCGAACTGGCTAAACACACGCATCTGGATATCGCCACCATCACCGGTGGTGTGGCGTATATGAACCATGCCGAAGTGTTCAGCGAAAACCAGGACATTGTTGTCGCGACTACTGGCCGTTTGCTGCAGTACATCAAAGAAGAGAACTTTGACTGCCGCGCAGTAGAAACGCTGATTCTTGATGAAGCTGACCGCATGCTCGATATGGGCTTTGCGCAGGACATCGAAACCATCGCCGCAGAAACCCGCTGGCGCAAACAGACGCTGCTGTTCTCAGCGACGCTGGAAGGCGATCACATTAAAGACTTCGCCGAGCGCTTGCTCAACGAGCCGGTGTTTATTGAAGCCGACCCAAGCAAAAGCGAACGTAAAAAGATTCAGCAATGGTATTACCGCGCCGACGATCTGCAGCATAAAAACAAGCTGCTGATTCACCTGTTGAAACAGCCAGACGCCACGCGCGTCATCGTATTTGTGCGTAAACGTGAGCGCCTACATGAGCTGGTCACCTGGCTTCATGAAGCCGGTATTCGCACCAGCTATCTCGAAGGAGAAATGGTGCAGGTCAATCGTAACGAAGCGATCAAACGTATGAATGATGGCCGCGTTACGGTGATGATTGCCACCGACGTTGCTGCGCGCGGTATCGACATTGACGATATCTCACACGTCATTAACTACGATTTGCCGCGCACCGCTGATACCTATTTGCACCGCATCGGCCGTACCGCGCGTGCGGGCCGTAAAGGTACCGCAATCTCGCTGGTCGAAGCTCATGACCACGTGCTGCTGGGCAAAATCACCCGTTACATCAACGAGCCGTTGAAAGCGCGTGTGATTGATGAGCTGCGTCCAGAAAGCCGTGCGCCAAGTGCCAAAGTGACGGGGAAACCGTCGAAAAAAGCCCTTGCGAAGCGTCAAGAGCGTAAAGAAAAAGAACAAGAGAAACCGCGCGTCAAACAACGCCATCGCGATACCAAAAATGTGGGTAAACGCCGCAAGCCAAGCGGTAGCGATGCACCAGAGTCTGGTGCGGAATAAAACAGCACTCGCTGTAATTAATCGCCTCTTTTGAGGCGATTTTTTGTTTTAAGCGTAGCGAAAGAGCGCTTTCGCTATCAAACGGCCTCAAGAAGCCTTTCTTTGTCATCAAGCCATATAAAAAAAGCCGCGCCAATCAACATTGGCGCGGCTTGTATTGCTGTGTGTCTTTTCGTCAGCGCTGCAATTACAGGCTTTCGGTGAATGTACGTGTAATCACGTCACGCTGCTGCTCTGGCGTCAGCGCGTTAAAGCGCACGGCATAGCCAGATACGCGAATGGTCAACTGCGGATATTTTTCCGGATGATTGACGGCATCTTCCAGCGTTTCGCGGCGCAGCACGTTAACGTTCAGATGCTGACCACCTTCGATGCGCACTTGCGGCTTCTGCTCAAGTGGAATTTCACGGTAAGCGATTTCGCCGAGGTCGCTGATAGCAACAACCTGATCTTCCGCGAAATCCCCTTTGGCGCACAGGCAGCGCGCTTCGGCTTTATCATCGTCCAGCAGCCAGAATGAGTTCAACAGCTGTGGATTATTTGCCTGAGTAATTTGAATGCCGGTAATCATAGTAGGTCTCCAGGGCTTTACGCTGTCGCAACCGGACAGCGAGGTTCATGAGGTTATGGAATGATGTGGTATATCACTGCATGAAACCCGCCGTTTTGACTTGTATCAATTTCGTCCAGTCACTATTGCAAGCTGAAAACCTAACAACTTGATTCATAACAACTTCGACAATTAAAAATTTACGTAAATATTCAAATTATTTTTACCCTTCTGCTGTTGAGTTCGACACGTTAAGCTAGGCGCACTATTTTGCAGGGAGTCAATGATGGCTGAGAAGCTGACCTGGCACGACGTGCTGGCTGAAGAGAAAGAGAAACCTTACTTCGTGGAAACGCTGAAAGCGGTGGCCAATGAACGCGCTGCCGGCGTAACGGTGTATCCGCCGCAGAAGGATGTGTTTAATGCCTTTCGGCTGACCGAACTGGGCGATATCAAAGTGGTGATTTTGGGTCAGGATCCTTATCACGGCCCGAATCAGGCACATGGTCTGGCCTTTTCTGTGCTGCCCGGCGTGGCGATTCCACCGTCATTACTGAATATGTACAAAGAGCTGGAGCAGGATATGCCCGGCTTTGTGCGCCCTACGCACGGTTTTCTTGAAAGCTGGGCAACGCAAGGCGTGATGCTGTTGAACACCGTGTTAACGGTGGAAGCCAGTAAGGCGCATTCGCACGCGCGCTTTGGCTGGGAAACCTTTACCGATAATGTTATCAGCGCCATCAACCAGCATCGCGAAGGGGTGATTTTCTTGCTGTGGGGATCGCACGCGCAGAAGAAAGGCAGCATCATTGATACGCAACGTCATCATGTGCTGAAAGCGCCTCATCCTTCCCCGCTCTCCGCGCATCGCGGCTTTTTTGGCAGCAAACACTTCTCGCAGGCGAATGCGCTGCTGAACCAATCAGGCCAGTCACCGATCGATTGGATGCCGGTGCTGCCTTGAAAAAACAAACGGCCGCATTAAGCGGCCGTTGTTATGATAGCGATGAATTAGCCTTTGGCTTTGGTCACTGCCACCATCGCCGGACGCAGCAGGCGACCGTTGAGGGTGTAACCGCGCTGCATCACCATCAGCACGTGATTTGGCGCCATCTCTTCTGATTCCATCATCGACATCGCCTGATGGATCTCTGGATTGAATGGCACATTGGTTTCGCCAACCACTTCCACGCCAAACTTACGCACCGCGCCCAACAGCGACTTCAGCGTCAGCTCGATACCTTCAATCATCGAAGCCAGCTCAGCGTTATCTTTGTTTGCGACTTCCAGCGCGCGCTCCAGGCTATCGATCACTGGCAGCAGCTCGTTGGCAAATTTTTCCAGCGCAAATTTATGCGCCTTTTCCACATCCATTTCAGTACGACGACGGATATTCTCGATTTCCGCCTGCGCACGCAGCTGTGCATCACGCACGCCGGTTTGCGACACGGCTAACTCGGCTTCCAGTTGCGCGATACGCTCATCACGCGGATCCACCTCAGCGGTTGTCTCTGCGTCCACGTGCTGCTGATCCAGTTGAATTTCGTCTGAGACTTGCTCGTTTGGGGTGTTCTGTTCTTTACTACTCATGAATTTCTCCGCGTTTTGCACATTCATCTCGCTGGTTGGCTTATTATGGGGATCAGTTTGACGGTTTCAAGTAAACCCATCACATTGCCTGGCCGTTTTGGCTTATAAGGAACTCGCGCTAAATGAACAAACACTTTAACTGCATCGGGATTGTCGGCCATCCGCGCCATCCTACTGCGTTAACCACCCATGAAATGCTCTGGCGCTGGCTAACGGCAAAGGGTTATGAGGTGATTGTCGAGCAGCAGATTGCGCGCGAACTGGATTTGAAAAATGCCGAAACCGGCAGCCTTGCGGATATTGGTCAACGCGCTGATTTAGCGGTTGTAGTAGGTGGCGATGGCAACATGCTTGGTGCTGCCCGCGTGCTAGCGCGCTATGACATCAAAGTCATTGGCATTAACCGTGGCAACCTCGGTTTTCTTACCGATCTCGATCCGGACAACGCGCAGCAGCAGCTGGACGATGTGCTGCAGGGCGATTACTTCGTCGAAAGCCGCTTCCTGCTGGAGGCGCAGGTGTGCAAAGAAGATTGCTCGCCGCGTATTGGTAGCGCCATTAATGAAGTAGTGCTGCATCCCGGCAAAGTCGCGCACATGATTGAATTCGAAGTCTATATTGATGAGGTATTTGCCTTTTCGCAGCGCTCCGATGGCTTGATCATCTCTACGCCAACCGGCTCCACCGCCTATTCGCTCTCGGCTGGCGGCCCCATTCTGACGCCGTCACTGGATGCCATTACGCTGGTGCCGATGTTCCCGCATACGCTCTCAGCGCGTCCGCTGGTGATCAACAGCAGCAGCACCATCCGCCTGCGTTTTTCTTCCCTGCGCAGCGATCTGGAGATCAGCTGTGACAGCCAGATTGCCTTGCCGATTCAGGAAGGTGAAGACGTCCTGATTCGCCGCAGTGCCAATCACCTCAATCTCATCCACCCTAAAAATTACAACTATTTCAATACCTTAAGTTCAAAGTTGGGTTGGTCTAAAAAATTGTTCTGAAAATCAGCACTGACTACTTTACTGTATAAAATACCAGGATATACTGTATGTAAAACCATATCTGTTTTTACATACAGGTGATTCTATGCTGGCACAACTGACCATCAGTAACTTTGCTATCGTTCGTGAACTGGAGATCGACTTTCATCGTGGTATGACGGCGATCACGGGTGAAACCGGCGCAGGTAAATCTATCGCCATCGATGCGCTGGGCCTGTGTTTGGGCGGACGCGCTGAAGCAGATATGGTGCGTCAGGGTGCCAGTCGCGCGGATATCTGCGCCCGCTTCCAACTTAAAGCCTCGCCTTCCGCACAGCGCTGGCTGGTGGAGAATCAACTGGATGAAGGCAATGAGTGTCTGCTGCGTCGTGTGATTAGCGCGGATGGTCGTTCGCGTGGCTTTATCAACGGCACGTCGGTGCCGCTGTCGCAGCTGCGTGAACTGGGTCAATTGTTGATTCAGATTCACGGCCAGCATGCGCATCAGCTGTTGCTCAAATCCGATCACCAAAAACATCTACTGGATGCTTATGCAGCCCACGATGATTTGCTGTCTGAAATGCGCCAGCACTATCAGCGCTGGCATCAGAGTTGCCGCGCACTAGCGCAGCATCAGCAGCTCTCGCAAGAGCGTGAGTCACGTCGCGAGCTGCTGCAATATCAATTGAAAGAACTCAATGAATTTGCCCCGCAGCTGGGCGAATTTGAACAGATTGATGAAGAGTACAAACGTCTGGCGAACAGCGGCCAGTTGCTTTCTACCAGCCAGCAAGCGCTGCAAATTCTCGCCGATGGTGATGACACCAACCTGCAGAGCCTGCTGTATAGCGCCCGTCACATGCTGGGTGAATTAGTGACGCTGGATAATAAAGTCAGCGGCGTGTTCAATCTATTGGAAGAAGCCGCAATTCAACTCAGTGAAGCCAGCGATGAATTGCGTCACTATTGTGAACGTCTGGATCTCGATCCCAATCGCCTGCATGAGCTGGAGCAACGTCTGTCACGGCAGATCGCACTGGCGCGCAAGCATCATGTCTCACCTGAAACCTTGCCGGTACTTTATCAGCAGTTGCTGGATGAAGCGGAACTGCTTTCGCAGCAAGAAAGCGATCAGGAAACCCTGCAATCTGAAGTCGTCGCGCACCACAAAGCCGCGTTAGTGAGTGCTGAAAATCTGCATCAACTGCGTGAACACTCCGCTCAAGAGTTGAGCCAGCTGATTACCCAAAGCATGCGCACGCTGGCGATGCCGCACGGCCAGTTCGCTATCGTGCTGGAGTTCAATGCCGATCAACTCACTGCAGATGGCGCAACGCGCATTGATTTCCGCGTCACAACTAACCCAGGTCAACCGCTCCAGCCGCTGGGCAAAGTGGCATCCGGCGGTGAGCTGTCGCGTATTGCGCTGGCGATTCAGGTGATCACCGCACAGAAAATGGAAACGCCAGCGATGATCTTCGATGAAGTTGATGTCGGTATCAGCGGCCCAACCGCCGCAGTGGTAGGCCAAATGCTGCGTCAGCTAGGCGAGTCAACCCAGGTGATGTGTGTTACGCACCTGCCGCAGGTTGCTGGCTGCGGTCATCAGCACTTCTACGTCAGCAAAGAGACCGATGGCGCGATGACAGAAACCCATATGCAGCCGCTGGATAAACGCGCGCGTCTGCAAGAGTTGGCGCGTTTGCTGGGTGGCAGCGAGGTGACTCGCAACACGCTGGCCAACGCTAAAGAACTTTTAGCCGCCTGATACCGCACTTTTTTCCCGGCTGGTGGTCATATGCTTGCTCTGTAGAGGTTTCAAATAGCGAAAAGGTTTATTATCATCGGCAGTTATGTCGTCTGAGTAATAAAGCCTGCCGCAGGCAGAGTTCAGAATTTGATGGCAAAAAAATAGCCTGCTGAAAGGCGTTTGGCCCCAGAAAAGGAATGTATAGATGCGCTGTAAAACGCTGACTGCCGCGGCAGTAGTAATGTTGATGATGACCGCTGGATGTTCCACCCTTGAGCGCGTTGTGTATCGTCCGGATATCAATCAGGGGAATTACCTGGTCGCCAACGATGTGTCGAAGATTCATAACGGCATGACGCAGCAGCAGGTTGCCTACACGCTCGGTACGCCGATGATGCGCGATCCGTTTGGCAGCAACGTTTGGTATTACGTGTTCCGCCAGGAACCAGGCCATGAAGGTGTGAAACAGCAAACGCTGACGCTGACCTTTGACAGCAACGGAACGCTGACCAACATCGACAATAAGCCGAAGCTCACTGGCAAAGAAGGCTAAGTGAACGGCAATAAAAAAGGCGCTTAAGCGCCTTTTTTAGTTTTTACTTCTGACTATTTCTTTTCAGCTGAACGCTCTGCTCGCTGACGCCGCAACTCTTTCGGATCGGCAATCAGCGGACGATAAATCTCAATGCGATCACCATCCTGCACGACATCAGCCAGTTTTACCGGGCGGCTATAAATCCCGACCTTGTTCGAGTTCAGGTCAATATCTTTACGCAGTGACAGCAAACCCGACGCCTTGATCGCTTGCTCAACGGTAGCGCCTTCCTTAAGCGTGACGGCTCTTAAATACTGCTTATCCGGCAGTGCGTAAACCACTTCCACACTGATATCAGGCACGATAAACCTCTTTCGCGCGCTGACTGAATGCCTGCACCATGCTGTTCGCCAGCTCTTTAAAGATGCGGCCGAACGCCATTTCTACCAGCATATTGGTGAACTCAAAATCGAGGTTTAACTCAACTTTGCAGGCATCATCACCCAATGAGGTGAAGTGCCAGCCGCCGGTTAATTTACGAAACGGGCCATCAACCAACTGCATCAATATGCTTTGGTTGCTGATCAGCGTATTGCGTGTGGTGAAAGTTTTACTGATGCCGGCTTTCGAGACATCAACGGCCGCGGTCATTTGATCTCCGCTGTTATCCAGCACGCGACTGCCGGTGCAGCCCGGCAGAAACTGAGGATAAGCATCCACGTCATTCACAAGACGGTACATCTGCTCAGCGCTATAAGGGACCAGCGCTGAACGACTAATCTGGGCCATAATGGTTCCTGTTCATCACAAAACCATTGAATAATACCATTTTCGGACACCAAACAAAAATTCACGGCTTTGCTTGCTGTGCTAAAATGGAGTGTTTTTTACCGCCCTGCAGGACAGGGGATGCGCCCATAAACTGAGTGATGTAGACTACGCCGCACTATGACAAAGAAAAAAGTTAACAAACCCGGTTCAGCCACTATTGCCCTCAATAAACGCGCACGTCATGAATACTTCATTGAAGAAGAGTTCGAGGCGGGTATGTCGTTACAAGGATGGGAAGTCAAATCACTGCGTGCCGGTAAGGCAAACATCAGCGATAGCTACATTCTGCTGCGCGATGGTGAAGCTTACCTGTTCGGCTCCACTTTCCAGCCGCTGGCGGTTGCTTCAACGCATGTGGTGTGTGATCCCACGCGAAGCCGCAAGCTGCTGCTTAAACAACGCGAACTCGATTCGCTGTATGGTCGCGTTAACCGTGAAGGCTTTACCGTGGTTGCACTGTCGATGTACTGGAAAAATGCCTGGGCCAAACTGAAGATTGGTGTGGCGCGCGGTAAGAAAGAGCACGACAAGCGTGACGACGTTAAAGAGCGCGAATGGAAGATGGATAAAGCACGTATTATGAAGAATTCAAAGCGTTAAGCGCTGGATCTTGACGCCACTTGTCTGTAGTATTGAAATTTCTTGGGGCTGATTCTGGACTCGACGGGATTGTGAAGCCTTAGGAGCATGCCGAGGGGCGGTTTGCCTCGTAAAAAGCCGCAAAAAAATAGTCGCAAACGACGAAAACTACGCTTTAGCAGCTTAATAACCTGCTTTGAAGCCCTCTCTCCCTAGCTTCCGCTCTTAAGACGGGGATCAAGAGAGGTCAAACCCAAAAGAGATCGTGTGGATGCCTTGCCTGGGGTTGAAGCACTAAATCTAATCAGGCTAGTTTGTCAGTGGCGTGTCTGTCCGCAGCTGGCCGGCGAATGTAAAGACTGACTAAGCATGTAGTGCCGACGGTGTAGTAATTTCGGACGCGGGTTCAACTCCCGCCAGCTCCACCAAAATTCTCCATCGATGATTACCAGAGTCATTCGATGAAGTCCTAAGAGCCCGTATGGCGCAAGCCTTACGGGCTTTTTTGTATCTGGACTCTTTCAAGGCGACTCGCATGAAAATCCCAAACCGACTCCAGCCTCTCGTCGATGATGGCTTGGTAGATGAAGTACTACAGAGACTAAGAAGCGGCAAAGAAGCTGACGTTTATACCGTGTTAACGGGCGGCAAAATCCAATGTGCCAAAGTGTACAAGGACGCCACGCAACGAAGTTTTAAGCAGGCCGTGCATTATCAGGAAGGACGTAAAGTCCGTAACAGCCGCAATTCACGTGCGATGCAGAAAGGGTCGAAATTCGGGCGTAAGCAGCAAGAAGAGACCTGGCAAAGCGCTGAAGTTGATGCGTTATTCCGCCTGGCGAATGCTGGCGTGCGCGTCCCACAGCCCTACATTTGCATCGACGGCGTATTGTTGATGGAGCTGGTCATAGACGCAGAAGGCCTGGTTGCGCCACGCCTGAGCGATGTGTTCCTGTCCGAAGAGAACGCCTTAAAGGATTTCGATACCATGATCCGTAATATCGTGCGCATGCTGTGCGCCGGTATTGTTCATGGCGATCTGTCGGAATTCAACGTGCTACAGGATGCCAACGGACCGGTCATTATCGACTTGCCGCAAGCTGTCGATGCCGCAGCAAACAACCACGCGGAATCAATGTTTGAGCGCGATGTGAATAACATCACCGCCTATTACGGGCAATACGCTCCGCAGATTTTGCAAACGCGCTATGCGAAAGAGATCTGGCAGTTATATGAAGACGGAAAGCTGACGCCAGAAACGCCGCTTACCGGTCTCTTTGTCGAAGAGTTGCATGAAGTGGATATGAATTCGCTGATGGATGAGATCATCGCCGCAGAAGATGAGTTCTACGATCGTCAGCGCGCCGCTAAAGAACGCGACGAAGAGTAGATGCTGCTCCACAGCTCGGGCAGGCTGGCAATAAACGCCTCGGCTATCGCATGTTTATTGCCCCCCGGATTCCATAACGTTACCAGCGTAACATTCAATCCCTGATTGCCGACTTCGGTGGGCAATAGTTGCACATTGCGCCACTGCTGAGCCTGAAAATGCATCGGCAGGAATCCCCAACCCGCACCACTTTCCAGCAAATGTTGCAGGATGGCGCGATCGTTAACGAACAGGGATTTGCCAGAAATTTGCAGGCGTCGGCTAATCTGTTCATCGTGGTGTGGATGCATCACCAACTGCGGAATCAGTGACAGATTGAGCAGCGTCACCGGCCGCGGCTGATCGCGAAACAGCGTGCGGGCGGCGAAAAAATTAAGTTCGATGGTGCCCAGCGCCTGCCATTCCATCTCATTTCCCAACGTACGGTGCTGCGCCTGGCAGATAGCAACATGCGCCGTCCCACTTTTGAGCGCCGCTTCAGCCTCATCACGCGTACCACTCCATGCGTTAAAACGGATGTTTTTCTCAGCCATGTATTCAATCACCGCGTGAAGAAAAGCGTGCGGAACGAAAGGATCGTAAACCAGCACCAGTTCCTGCTTGACGGCAGCAGGCAATGCGCGCGCATAGGATTCAAATGCCTGCGCCTGACGCAGAAAAAGATGCGCCTGACGATGCAGCTGTTGACCTTTCTCCGTTAGCAGCAACCTGCGCCCTTCCCGTAAGAAAAGCGTGTAACCCAACGCATCTTCAAGATAATCCAGCAAGTCACGCACCGTGGTGCGATCCTTCCCCAGCAACAGGGCAGCTTTCGAGACGCTGCCGGTTTCAGCAATCGTGGCAAAGGCTTCAATTTGCGAAAAAGAGTAGCGCAACGCGGTCATAGCAGACTCCATAATTTAGAGGGTTTTTCCCCCATTGAGTGATTTTATCAGGGGATTAACCATTCATATACTGTTGCTTATTCACTCCTCACGCGCAGAGAACAAAATGCAAAAACGTCTTTTACAAGCCATCCTGATGGCCGCATCGCTAAGCGCGATCGCCCTTTCCTTCTCCTCGCACTCCTTCGCGGCGGAAACAAAGAATTGCGGTGGCGTAATGCTGCAATCTTGCCCGCAGCCTTTTGATAAAAAGCTGCCGGATCCGCATCAGATGCTGAGCTGGAGCCAGGCCGATCGTGTGGTGGGATTCCGCAATGATTACCGCAACTACGCGGGCGATGTATTTCATCATGGCGATTCAACGCTATTGAAAGCCGCCAGCAAGCCGCTGACCGATGCTTCTTACACCTTTAACGGCGAACGCTATTCATTGTCCGATTACCTGAAACGGGAAAATGTCAGCGGCATGCTGGTGCTGAAAAAGGGTCAAATTGCCTATAAGTATCTTGGCGCAGGCAATACCGACCAGACATTATGGACGTCTCGCTCAGTGGGCAAATCGGTCGTTTCCACGCTGGTAGGTATCGCCATCAAGCAAGGTAAAATCCATTCGCTTGACGATCGGGTGACGGAATACGAGCCAGATCTCAAAGGCACCGCCTGGGATGGCGTCACGCTGAAACAATTGATCCAGCACACTTCCGGTGTCGCCTGGAACGAGGATTACACTAATCCCAACTCTGACTTTGCGCATCTGACGCAGTGTGAAGCGCGCTCTGGCACCTACGATTGCGTGCGCAATATCATCAAACAGCTGCGTCGCGCACATCCGGCGGGAGAATTCTGGTCGTACTCATCCGGCGGTGCATGGTTGCTCGGCGATGTGCTGGAGAAAGCGACCGGCATGTCAATCGCCTCCTGGCTGGAGCAATCCATCTGGAAGCCTTACGGCATGGCCAGCGATGGCGTATGGCATGCCTATGCCAAAGGCCAGCACGACGTGGGCGCACATGGCTTTAACGCCACGCTGGAGGATTGGGGCCGCTTCGGCTTGTTCATCATGAATGATGGTCGTTTGCCAAATGGTCAGCAGATGTTGCCCGATCACTGGCTGGATGATGCATCCAACTGGACGCAGGCGCGCAACTCGGTATCCGCCGCTCATCCCGACGGCACCTATGGCTATCAATGGTGGAACAACGCGGTTGCCGCCAATGCGCAACATGTCGCTCCAACCGCCGATAAAGCGTTGAAAAATTCCCTGTGGGCGCTGGGAATTTATGGTCAGGTGATTATGGTGAACCGTGCTGAAAACCTGGTGATCGTGCAATGGTCAACCTGGCCTGAAGCTGAACCAAAGATGAATGCTCAGCCACTTGAAGCGGCGTTAATGTATAGCGCGATTGCGCAGCAGTTGGCAGATTAATGCTACGGGGGCCACCGTTAAGGTGGCTCCCTTCACTCTCTGCAACAACCTAAAATGCTATCTGGTGTCGATTTAACCAACGAAACTAGACCTTTTTCATTCCTGGTTTATTCTTAAATCTTTCCATCCCGGCCTATGCCAGGATGAATACCTGAGAAGACATATTTCATGAAAGAGGGAATTATGAAAAAGACCATTATTGCACTGTCAGCCATTCTGATGGCTTCTTCGGCTTTTGCCGCGACCACACATGCAACTGATGAGACTGTCGCTAACGCGCAGGCCGGTGCTAACACCGCTAAAGAAAAACTGCATCAGGCGCAGAACGAAGGCAAAGAGCAGCAGCTCAAAGCCAAGCATGCCGCTGAAGGTAAAAGCGACAGCATGACCAGCAAAGCCAGCGAAGGTACGCAGAAAGCCTGGAACAAAACCAAAGAAGGTTCTGAGAAAGGTTGGGATGCCACTAAAGAAGGCACGCAGAAAGGCTGGAATAAAACCAAAGAAGGTGCCAGCGATCTGAAAAAGAAAGTGACTGAATAACTTTCTTCGCTCAACCAAGAGGCCGCTTTTGCGGCCTTTTTATTGCCTGTTTTTCCTCAACTTTGCATCTTCCGCCCTATCCCCTTAGACTTTACGCAACACTCCATTACCCACTAAAGCTCATGTCTGACACTTTTACCCGCCAGCCGCTGCCCTTACCCAACGGTCACAACAAAGTGCTGTTGCACTCTTGCTGTGCGCCCTGCTCGGGCGAAGTGATGGAAGCGATGCTGGCTTCCGGCATCGATTACACCATCTTCTTCTACAATCCAAACATTCATCCGCTGAAAGAGTACGAGCTGCGTAAAGAGGAGAACATCCGTTTTGCCGAGCAGTTTGGCGTGCCCTTTGTTGATGCCGATTACGACAAAGATAACTGGTTTGAGCGGGCGCGCGGCATGGAGTGGGAACCGGAACGTGGCGTGCGCTGCACCATGTGTTTCGACATGCGCTTTGAACGCACCGCGCTGTATGCACATGAAAACGGCTTCCCGGTGATCACCAGTTCACTCGGTATTTCGCGTTGGAAGAATATGCAGCAGATCAACGACTGCGGCGTGCGCGCTGCGGCGCACTACCCCGATATGCTTTATTGGGAGTTTAACTGGCGTAAAGGTGGCGGCTCATCACGCATGATTGAGATCAGCAAGCGCGAACGCTTCTATCAGCAAGAGTATTGCGGCTGCATCTATTCGCTGCGCGACAGTAATCGCCATCGCGTAGCCAGCGGCCGCGAGCGCATTGAGATCGGCGTGCAGTATTACCAGCCAGACGAAGAGTAAAGAAAAGGGCAGGAAATCCTGCCCTTTTTCGTTAACGAAACACCAGCGTCAACACCACGATGACGATCATCATCAGTATCAGGTGAAACACCACCTTATTGAGATTGCGGTTACGCATTTCGCCTCCATGTGTTTAAAACCACTGACCAAAGCGCTTGATGTAGAGAATTTTCATGCCCTGCGCGACTACGCAATAACCCAGCAGCGTTGCCACCAGCCATGGGAAGTAAGACCACGGCAGCGGCACTAATCCCACCATCGCACCCAGCGGTGAGAACGGCAGCAGAATGCCGGCGATCATCACACACGCAGTGGTCAGCAGCACCGGCAGCGCTGCACGGCTCTGGATAAACGGAATCTTTTGTGTGCGCAGCATGTGCACCACCAGCGTCTGCGACAGCAAGCCTTCAATAAACCAGCCGGACTGGAACAGTGACTGCATTTCTGGCGTATTCGCCGCGAACACGTACCACATCAGTGCGAAGGTGGTGATATCGAAAATCGACGATGTTGGCCCAATCCACAGCATAAAGCGTTTGATATTACGCGCGTCCCATTTACGCGGTTTGCGCAGGAACTCGCGGTCCATTTTGTCCCACGGCAGCGCCAGCTGGGACAGATCGTACATCAGGTTCTGAATCAACAGATGAATCGCCAGCATCGGCAGGAACGGAATAAAGGCGCTCGCCACCAACACCGAGAACACGTTGCCGAAGTTCGAGCTGGCGGTCATGTTCAGGTACTTGATGATGTTGCCGAAGGTTTCGCGTCCCTTCATTACGCCCTCTTCCAGCACCATCAAATCTTTTTCCAGCAGGATGATATCGGAGGACTCTTTGGCAATATCCGCCGCGCTATCAACGGAAATCCCGACATCGGCATCACGCAGCGCCGGGGCATCATTAATCCCGTCGCCGAGGAAGCCAACGGTATGCCCTTGCTGCTGCAGCGCGCGCAGAATACGTGATTTTTGCAGCGGCGTGAGTTTAGCGAATACCGAACTTTGCGCGGCGGCGTCTGCCAACTGCTCGTCGCTCATCAGGGCAATCTGGTCGCCGGTGATGATGGCGCCGCTGTCGATGCCAACCTGCTGGCAAATGCGCGCGGTCACCACCGGATTATCGCCGGTCAGCACTTTGACGCTGACGCCATTGTCGCGCAGCGCGCCGATGGCTTTGGCGGCGCTCTCTTTCGGTGGATCGAGGAAAGTCAGCAGCCCTTCAACCGTTAATCCTTGCTCATCCGCCACGCTCAGCGGCTGTTGTAAACCCGGCTCCGCCAGCACGCGGCTCGCCACCAGCAGCACGCGGAAACCCTGCTCATTGTATTGATGTGCCAGCGCCAGCAGTTCTGCACGACGCGTTTCGTTCAGCGGTTGCACCAGTTTGCCTTCACGCTCGGCAGTCGCGATGCTCAGCATCTCTTCCACCGCGCCTTTGCAGATCAACATCTGTTGATTGAGACGACGATCGCGCACCACCACCGAAACGCGACGGCGAATGAAATCGAACGGCAGTTCATCCACTTTGATATAGGTATCGCCCACCGCCTCGCTGACGCGGTTTTTGCCGTACTGCAAAATGGCGCGATCCATCAGGTTCAACGTGCCACTTTGATAATGGCTGTTGAGCCAGCTCAGCATCAGCACGCGTGAGTTCTCCACGCCAGCACAATCCAGATGATGCTCCAGAATGATGTTGTCCTGCGTCAGCGTGCCGGTTTTGTCGGTGCAGAGAATATCCATCGCGCCAAGGTTTTGAATCGCATTCAGGCGTTTGACGATCACTTTACGCCGCGACATGGCGATGGCACCTTTCGCCAGATTCGAGCTGACGATCATCGGCAACATTTCAGGCGTTAAACCTACCGCCACCGCCAGCGCAAACAGTGACGCGTCAAGCCAGTCACCTTTGGTTAGGCCATTAATCAGCAGCACTATCGGCACCATCACCAGCATGAAGCGGATCAGCAGCCAGCTCACGCTGTTTACCCCGCGATCAAAGGCGGTTTGTGAGCGGTTACCAACAATCGATTTCGCCAGGCTGCCGAAATAGGTTTCGCTGCCTGTCGCCACCACTACCGCTTTCGCGCTACCGCTGGACACGTTGGTGCCCATCAGGCAAACGCTACCCAGTTCCAGCAGCGAGGTGCCCTGCTCGCTGGCCCCGCTGCTTTTACTGGTGACGTGGCCGGTGACGTCATATTTTTCAACCGGTAACGATTCGCCAGTCAAAATCGCCTGGCTGATAAACAGATCGCGTGAATCAAGCAGGCGCACATCGGCAGGCACCAAATCTCCCGCCGACAGATAGATGATGTCACCCGGCACCAGCGTGGCGATATCCACTTCCTGTTTGAGCGGCGCTTGCTGCGCTGACTCACGACGCAGCACCGTTGCGGTGGTGCGCACCATTGATTTCAGCGCCTGCGCCGCTTTATTGGTACGGAACTCCTGCCAGAAGCGCAGCAAACCGCTGAGCGTTACCATCGTCACAATGATGATGACACCGGTCAGGTCGGTCTCCTCGCCGTTGCGCAGCGGCAGCCAGAAATCAGTGAAAAAGCTCACCAACGCCAGCGCCATCAGGACATAGATAAACGGATTGTTGAACGCCTGTAGCAACTGCAATAACGCCGGTGGCGCTTTGTCGTGCTCAACCTGATTGCGGCCATAGACGCCTAAACGTGCCTCGGCTTCACGTTCACTCAGACCAAGGGCATCGCTGCGCAGACGCACCAGCGTTTCATCGGCAGTGAAACCGGCTTCATCTTCAATCAGGTAACGAGGTGTTTTTTGACGCGGCTGGCGCGTGGTATTCCAGGCCTTTTTTTCCTGGTTGAGTTTCATGTCAGTCATAGTGACATTCCTCTTTATTACGGCAATAAAAATCCCTGCGTGCGTGGCACACAAATTAAATTAACGGCAATGCGTTTTTTAAATTAAAAATAACCTGTCGGGAATTTCCATATCACCTCCCGGAAATTAAAGACGAAAAGAGTCGCTCGCAAAATAACGAGTAATAAATAAAGACGAAGGTAAACACCACGCAATCGAACAGCGAAAAGCTGTCTAATGCGCAGCGCAAATCAGCACGCTGGGGTTCAGCGCGCGTATCGAGGCGGAGGGAAAAGTGTGTTAAAAATCATGTGCATGATGATCTTCCCACGGGCTTTGGCCCGTTACAGTGTCGTTTTAAGGGAACAATCATCAGAAAAGGGAGGATTGCTGCCCGCCAGGGTGGCAAGCAGCGACAAAAAAGTTCGCGCGTCAGCTTGCCTTGTGATGCCAACTAAAAGGGTGACTGTCCAACTGAACTCTCCTGCTTTGAAATTGCGGCCATTATATTCCCGGAAGGAACGAAGTAAAGTTAATTATTGGTTAATCACAGATCATTTATATTTCGTTGCAGTTGAGTTGATATAAGAATTATTGGTCGCCATGAATGGCGACCCTACGATGGCCATGCAACCTTCAACCCTTATAACTGAACCACCCGACTTAGATCATTAATGCATATGCATAGCCTGAAATTGACTATTCTTCACTGCTGCGCTCTCGTAAACTCGCGTTACTTTTTTTAGGCAAGGAAACAACATGAAAAAAATTATTCCATCACTGCTGGCGTTATCGCTGGTAGCCGCCTTCTCTGTTCAGGCAGCGACGCCGAAAGATACGCTGGTAATTGCCCAGTCTACCGACGATGCCGACAGCTTCGATCCCGCGCAGGGCTTTGAACTCACAACAGTGCAAGCGTTCACTAACATTTATCAGCGCCTGGTTCAGTCCGATCCGACCAATCCCACCGATTTAAAGCCAACGCTGGCTACTTCCTGGCAAGCGGGCAGCGATAATCGCAGCCTGACGTTTGAACTGCGCAAAGGCGCTCAGTTCGCCAGCGGCAATCCGCTGCGTCCGGAAGATGTGATCTTCTCGCTGGGCCGCGTGGTGAAACTCAACCTCGATCCCTCCTTTATTCTTACCCAACTTGGCTGGAATAAAGATAACGTCGATACCTTCCTGAAGAAGGTTGATGACAACCACGTACAGATCAGCTGGAGCGCCAACGTCAGCCCGGCGTATGTACTCAGCCTACTCTCTGCGCCGGTCTCTTCGATTGTTGATGAGAAAACCGCGCAGGCCAACGCGAAGAACGGTGACTTCGGCCACGCATGGCTCGGCACCCACTCTGCCGGTAGCGGCCCGTATCAGATTCGTAAAGTGGTGCTGCATGAAGCGATTCTGCTGAGCGCCAACCCAACCTCTCCGGCGGGCGCACCGAAGCTGAAAAACATCCTGATCAAAAACGTTCCGGAACCGGCGGCGCGCCGTCTGCTGCTGGAACAGGGCGATGTAGATATCGCGCGTAACCTCGGCGCGGATCAGATCGCCTCGCTGAAAGGCAAAGCGGGCGTGAAGACCGAAGCGATCCCGATGGCGTCGCTCTACTACATCCAGTTCAACATTGGTGAAAATCCGGTGCTGAAGAACCCGGCGCTGTGGGAAGCGGCTCGTTACCTGTTCGACTATAAAGGTATCGCAAACGACCTGCTGAAAGGCCAGTTCGACGTGCATCAGACCTTCCTGCCGAAAGGTTTCCTCGGCGCAATCAACGACACGCCTTACACCTACGATCCTGAGAAAGCCAAAGCGATTCTGAAGAAAGCCGGTCTGACTAACGTCAGCTTTAAGCTCTCCACCAGCAATCAGCCGCCTTACCTCGATATCGCGCAGGCGCTGCAGGGCAGCTTTGCTAAAGGCGGCGTGAAGGTTGAAGTGCAGCCTGGCCTGAGCTCTGAAGTCTCTACCCGCGTGAAGGCGCACAAATACGAAGCCACCCTCAACGCCTGGGGCGCAGACTATTTCGATCCTAATACCAACGCCGCGTCGTTCGCTTACAACCCGGAAGATGGCAGCAAAACCGTGGCTTACCGTTCTGACTGGCATATCCCAGAGCTGAACAAGCAAACGCTGGCCGCCACCGCCGAAAGCGATAACAACAAGCGCGTCGAACTTTATCAGGCGATGCAGCGTGAAGTGCTGAAGAACTCGCCGTACGTGATTGGCTTGCAGGCGAAAAACCTGATTGCGCTGCGCGACAATCTGCAAGGCTATGTGCAGGGCATCAACCCGGACATGGTCTATTACTCGCAGGTTTCTAAGTAATGGCAGTGTCAGCTTCACAGGCCGGGTTCGCCCGGCCACTCTGGCAACGCGTTAGCCACATCGTCACCAGCCTGCTTTCGCTGCTGGTGACGTTGGTCGGTTTGTTAGCGTTCACTTTTATGCTGTCGCACCTGTCGCCTGTCGATCCGGTGCAGCAGATCGCCGGCGATCACGCCAGCGAAGCCACCTACGCGCAGGTGCGCCACGATCTCGGCCTCGATCAGCCGGTGCTGGTGCAGTTCTGGCGCTATATCAGCCATCTGGCGCGCGGCGATCTCGGCTTATCGCATCTAACCAATCAACCGGTCAGCGCCGACCTGATGCGTACCTTCCCCGCCACCATTGAGCTGGCGACCTGCGCGATGATTTTTGCTGCAGTTTTCGGCATTGCCCTGGCGCTGCTGGCGGCATGGAAACCGGGCAGCATCATCGATAACGTGGCACGCTTTGTGTCGCTGCTTGGCTACTCGGTGCCGGTGTTCTGGCTCGGCCTGCTGGGTTTGCTGCTGTTTTACGCCGTGCTGCACTGGTCAGCCGGACCGGGCCAGCTCGATGACATCTGGATCTACACGCTGGAGCCGAAAACCGGCTTTGTGCTGATTGATAGCTGGATGTCCGGCGATCCCGAGATGTTCCGCAATGCGATTGCCCATTTGTGGCTGCCGGTAGTGATTCTCGGCCTGCTGGCGATGGCGGGCATTACACGCCTGCTGCGCGCGGCGCTGCTGGAAGAGAGCAGCAAAGAGTACGTGGTGCTGGCGCGCGCCAAAGGTGCCAGCCGTGGCCGCATTTTGCTGCGTCATATTTTCCCCAACGTGCTGGGCACGCTGATTACCGTTATCGCCCTCTCCTACGCCACGCTGCTGGAAGGTTCGGTATTGACCGAAACGGTATTTGCCTGGCCGGGCGTCGGTCGCTACATGACCAACGCGCTGTTTTCCTCTGATGTACCGGCGATTCTCGGCTCGACCTTGCTGATTGGCAGCTGCTTTATTCTGCTCAACGCGCTGGCCGATGCCCTGACCTGGTTAACCGATCCGAGAACCCGATGACTCAACAACTCTCTGAACTGGAAACGCTGCGTCCGCGCCGCCGCCGCGCGCGCGTGACCTCGCTCACCATCGGCCTGACGCTGGTGCTGATTGTGGTGGCGATGGCGTTGTTCGCGCCGTTGCTGGCACCTTTTGATCCCAATGCGCAGATCATCTCCCAACGTTTACAAGCGCCGTCGGCGCTGCACTGGTTCGGCACCGATGGCTTTGGCCGCGATCTGCTGTCACGCGTGATTTACGGCGCGCGCCCAACGCTGCTGCTGGTGTCACTGATTCTGGTGTTGACCATCCCGGTTGGCCTGCTGGTCGGCATCACCGCCGGTTACATTGGCGGCTGGACCGAGCGCGTGTTGATGCGCATTACCGATATCTTCCTGTCGCTGCCGAATCTGGTGATTGCGCTGGCGCTGGTCGCCATGCTCGGCCCCGGCCTGATGAATGGCGCATTGGCGCTGGCGCTTACCAGCTGGCCGCCGTTTGCCCGTCAGGCGCGTGCGGAAACGCTGGCGCTGCGCCGCAGTGATTACCTCGCCGCCGCGCGCATGCAGGGTATCACCGGCTTGCGCCTGATGTTTGGTCATATTCTGCCGCTGTGTATGCCAACGGCGGTGGTGCGCGCCGCGCTGAGCCTCGGCGGCATTATTCTTTCTGCCGCTGGCCTCGGCTTCCTCGGCATGGGCGTGCAACCGCCTACCGCTGAATGGGGTTCGATGGTGGCGGAAGGCAGTAAAGTGATCTTCGACCAATGGTGGGTTGCCGCCGCACCCGGCGGCGCGATTCTGTTCGCCAGCCTGGCGTTTAACCTGACAGGCGATGGCCTGCGTGACCGACTGGATACTCGCCATGCCAAATGATCTGTTAATTGATGTACAAGGCCTGACGATTCGCAGCGATGATGCGCTGCTGGTCGATAACATCGGCTTTCAAATTGGCCGCGAGCGCGTGGCGCTGGTGGGTGAATCCGGTTCCGGTAAATCGCTCACCGCGCGCACGCTGATGGGCTTGCTGTCGCCTTCGCTGCATTTGCAGGCCGAGCGTTTGCAGATTGTTGGCACCGATGCGCTGAGCCTGCGCGAGCGTGACTGGATCCAGCTGCGCGGCAGTAAAGTGGCGATGGTGATGCAGGATCCGAAATATGCACTCAATCCCACACGCACTATCGGCTGGCAGGTGGAAGAACCGCTGGTGCTACACCACAAACTGAGCCGCGCCGAGCGCAAAGAGAAAGTGTGCGAGATGCTGGATGCGGTTGGCTTGCCCGATCCGCGTCAGTTGATGAAACGCTATCCGCATCAACTCTCTGGCGGCATGGGCCAACGTGTGATGCTGGCGATCGCCTTGATCACCGATCCTGAACTGCTGATTGCCGATGAGCCTACATCAGCGCTCGATCACGCAATGCGCGATCAGGTGCTGGCGCTGATTCGTCGTCTGGTGGAGCAGCGCAACATGGGTTTGCTGCTGATCAGCCACGATCTACAACAGGTTTCTGAACACTGCGAGCGCGTGATGGTGATGTATCAGGGCCGCGTGCTGGATACCTTGCCGGCGTCCGAGCTCTCCAACGCCAGCCATCCTTATACCAGCACCTTGTGGGCCTGTCGTCCGAGTAAAGCTACGCACGGCGAGCGCTTGCCGGTGCTGGATCGTGCTGCGCTGGAGAAGAATGATGATTGAGTTATCGAACCTCAGCGTTTCGCACAAGCAAGGTTACGAGCTGCGCACCGTGGTGCACGATGTGTCGCTGCAGGTTGCGGCCGGCGAGTGTTTTGGTCTGGTTGGCCCGTCCGGCTGCGGCAAGTCGTCGCTGCTGTGGGTGCTGGCGGGATTGAATCCGCACTGGAGCGGCAGCATGTCGCTGGCAGGCACCGCCGTGCAGCCCGGTAAAGCCTTCACCGGCCAACTGCGTCGCGATGTGCAGATGGTGTTTCAGGATCCCTACGCTTCACTGCATCCGCGCCATCGCCTGCGTCGCACGCTGGCGGAACCGCTGAAAATGCTCAAGCGTGATAATATCGATGACCGCATTAATGCCGGCTTCCGCCATGTCGGGCTGGATCCGGCGCTGGCGGATCGCTATCCGCATCAGCTTTCAGGTGGTCAGCGCCAGCGCGTGGCAATTGTGCGCGCCCTGCTGCTGGAACCGAAGATCCTGCTGCTGGATGAGCCGACCTCGGCGCTGGACATGTCGGTGCAGGCCGAGATCCTCAACCTGCTCAACGATCTGAAGCAGAAAGATGGATTAACCATGGTGCTGGTCAGCCACGATCCGGATGTGATCGATC
Source organism: Enterobacter sp. Sphag1F (assembly GCF_014193275.1). Taxonomy (NCBI): domain Bacteria; kingdom Pseudomonadati; phylum Pseudomonadota; class Gammaproteobacteria; order Enterobacterales; family Enterobacteriaceae; genus Enterobacter; species Enterobacter sp. Sphag1F. The sequence continues at coordinate 1,174,805 of NZ_JACHZD010000001.1, forward strand.
ACATGTGCGATCGCGCGGCGCGCATGGCGCAGGGCCGCATCGTGGAACAACATTCAACAACAAGGAACACCGTATGACGGTTAAGTTACGTCCGCTGGAGCGGGAAGATTTACGCTTTGTGCATCAATTAGATAACAACGCCAGCGTGATGCGTTACTGGTTTGAAGAGCCGTACGAAGCCTTCGTCGAGCTTTCTGACCTGTATGACAAACACATCCACGATCAAACCGAGCGTCGCTTTGTGGTGGAGCATGATGGACACAAAGCCGGTTTGGTGGAGTTGGTCGAGATTAATCACGTGCATCGCCGCGCTGAGTTTCAGATCATTATCGATCCTTCACATCAGGGCAAAGGCTTAGCCACGAAAGCGGCAAAGTTAGCGATGGATTACGGCTTTTCGGTGCTGAATCTCTACAAACTCTATCTGATTGTTGATGAAGAGAATAAGAAGGCGGTGCATATCTACACCAAGTTGGGTTTTGAGGTGGAAGGCGTACTGAAGCACGAATTTTTCATCAACGGCGAATACCGCAACACCATCCGCATGTGCATTTTCCAGCAGCAACATCTGGCACAGCATAAAAGCGCCAATGCGATGGTTAAGCCCACCGCGCAGTAATCGTTTGGTCGCCATGAATGGCGCAATGCCGCTCGGTTGAGCGCTAAGCGACTTTCGTTCGCCTTGAGCTGAGGCAGTTACAGCACCTTGGTGCGGCGACCGAGCAGAGGACGCCTGGCCGCGCCCTCTGCACTCCCCGGCCTTGCGCCAGCCCAATCCGCCGCTGCGCGGTACCTTCACTCATTCACGATTCCTGACGGACCGGTGTCGATTCGCTCCTGCTCAGCGCCACCTCTCGCCGCATCCATGCGGCTCGCCCTAGAATCCCTCAATCGTTCAGCGGATTAGGATGTCGCCTCAACACCCGCGCTGCAGCAACAGTGCATTTTCCTGACTCACAATCGCTAAACCCCGTAGGGTCGCCATTCATGGCGACCTGGTGCGCCTAAATGCGCTAATAACAGACGTTGGTGTTGGGTGACATCTTCAGCGCATAGCGTAATGTAACAGCCATGATTAACCGCGCGCGCCGACGACGTTCAGCTTCGGCTGCGGATGTTCAGGTTTGAGATCGTACATACCGCCATAAAAGGGATCGACCAGCAGCCAGCCGGGGAAGCCCAACAGCGGAATATTTCCCAGCAAATACCACAAATTGGCGTTGGCCTCGATCGGCAAGGTTAGCGGCACGTAGCCCGGACTCTCCAGCATCACCTGATAGTGCTTCTTACCAAAATAATTCCCGGTAGATTTCGCCAGCTCAACGGTTTGCGGCGTATAACCCTGCGCCACCGCGCGGCCGGTCTCATCCTGCACGGTGAAACGCGCGCCTTGTGGCAAGGAGTCAATTTTTACCGGTTGCGTTTCAGTGCCGACAATGGTGGCGCAGCCGCTCAGCAGCAGCGCACAGGCAGGAAAAAGAGGTTGCAGGTTCATAGCAGGTCCGCTTCAGCATCAGATAGGACAGTGTAAACTGCCCTTCTGTGCTTAATCGCGCTATCACTGATGATTTTCTGCGCTTTATTGCGGTTGACAACAAGCAGCAATCGCCGCGATATCCTGCGGCGTGGTGCGGCAGCAGCCGCCAATCAGACGTGCGCCAGCCTGCTGCCATTCGGCGAACTTATCGTGCAGCGTGCAACCCGATGGCGCCGAGTGCCAGGTTTTGCTGCTGGCATCGTACTGCTCGCCGGAGTTCGGATAGACCAGCAGCGGCTTGTCACACAGCGCCTGTAAGCTGCGCAGTGCGGGCGTCACGCTCTCCAACGCCACGCAGTTGATGCCAATCGCCACCACCTGCGGTGCCGCATTCACCAGCTCCGCCACTTTGCTCAGCGGCGTACCGTCGCTGATGTGTTCGGCATCGCGCAGGGTAAAGGAGAACCACGCGCTGCTGGCAGGGAATTCGGCCAGTAAACTCACCAGCGCCTGCGCCTCAGCGAAGGACGGCAACGTTTCGCAGGCTAGCAGATCGACTCCCGCTTCCAGCAACGCCTTCACGCGCGGACGGTGGAACGCTTTCATCTGCTCTTCCGGCAGCGCGTAATCACCGCGATACTCCGCACCATTCGCCAGAAACGCGCCATATGGCCCGACGGATCCGGCCACCAGCAGCGGCGCGGTGCTGGCCGAGGATGCGCGATAGTCGTCACGCGCGCGCTGCGCCAGCTGTACGCTCTGGGTGATCAGTGCCAGCGCCTGCGCTTCATCTAATCCACGCGCCGCAAAACCCTGCGGCGTGGCCTGATAGCTGGCGGTGATCGCCACATGTGCGCCAGCGGCAAAGTAGTCGTGATGCACCTGATAAATCAGCTCAGGATTTTCCATCAGCACTTTGGCCGACCACAACGCATCGGCCAGATTGCAGCCGCGCGCTTCCAGCTCGGTCGCCAGCGCACCATCGAGAATCAGCGTGTCAGTTTGGGTTAGTGCCTGCGCGATGGGATTACGCGACATCGTTGGCCTCCTCAGCCTTAAGGGATGACTTACGTCGTTGCGTGACATGGTATGCGGCATAGCAGAACAGCACAAACGGAATGCCGCACCACAGCGCAATACGCTGCGACGGATCGAACGCCAGTCCGACACATGCCAGCAGGCAAAGCAGGAAACCCAGAATCGGCGTCAGCGGATAGAGCGGCGCGCGATACGCCAGCTGTTGCAAGGTGCCGCCCGCCTGCAGATGGCGACGACGGAACACATAGTGCGAGGCGCAGATGCTGAGCCACACCGCCACCACCGCAAAACCGGAAATCGCCGACAGCGCCACAAACACCGTGTCCGGCGCAATCACGCTGGAGAAGAGTGCCAGCAGGCCACCAATCATGCTCACGGTCAACGCCAGCACCGGAATACCGCGACGATTAACGCGCGCAAAACAGCGCGGCAGCGTCTTCTCATTGGCCAGCGACCACAACATGCGGCCAGAAGCATACAGGCCGGAGTTGGCGGCGGAGAGGATGGCGGTCAGGATCACGAAGTTGAAGATATCTGCCGCGTACGGAATGCCGATCTTTTCAAACACCAGCACAAACGGGCTTTTGACGATCCCGGCCTGATCCATCGGGATCAGCGCCGCCAGCACGAATACCGTGCCGATAAAGAAGATGATCAACCGTGCAACGGTGGTGCGGATCGCCAGCGGCAGCGCTTTTTGCGGCTGCTCGGTTTCACCGGCGGCGATGCCAATCAATTCCGTGCCCGAGAAAGCGAAGTTGACCGCCACCATGGTCATCAGAATCGGCAACGTGCCATGCGGCAGCCAGCCGGAAGCGGTGAGATTGTGCAATCCCGGCGCGGCGCTGCCGTCTTTCATCGGGATAAAACCAAAGATCGCGCCCGCACCGAGAATAATAAAGGCGATGATGGTGATCACTTTGATGATGGAGAACCAGAATTCACCTTCGGCAAAGAAGCGCGTCGAGACGATATTCAGCAGATAAATGGCGATGCAGAACACCAGACACCACATCCATACCGGCACGCTCGGGAACCAATACTGCATGCAGAATCCGGCGGCGGTCAGGCTGGAACCCAGCGCCACCGTCCAGGTGAGCCAGTAAAGCCAGGCGACGGTATAACCGGTGGCCGGGCTGAGATAGCGCGCGGCATAGACGTGGAAAGCACCGGTTTCCGGCATCGCCACGGCCAATTCGCCGAGACATACCATCACCAGCCACACCACCAGCGCACCAATCAGATAGGCCAGCAACGTACCGGCTGCGCCGGTGGTGGAGATGATGTAGCCGGTATTGAAGAACAGTCCGGTTCCGATCACACCGCCAAGCGACAGCATCACCAGATGCCGTACTTTCATGGTGCGCTTAAAATTTTCCTGCGGAGGCGTATCCTGAGTTTGCATCATATTTATCCGTATGGACGTCTGAACATCTATATGGACACAGGGTTATACGCGTCAGCGTGCGGATTTGCAACGGGGCAGAAGGTAAGGATTAAGTGAGGATTTGCGGCCCCGCGTTGACGGGGCGCAAGATCAGGCGCCGAATACGCCTTGCAGATAACGCTCAAGCGCAACGCGCGAGCTGAAGCCGTGCGGAATACCGTAATGCTCCTGCGAATCGCCCATTAAATAGAGTGGGAATTGCGTGTAGTGATCGCAGGTTTTCATCTCTGAAGCCGGTTCAGCAAAGCTCTGGCTTTTCTCTTTCAGCGTCGGGTGAATGATTAAGGCGGTCCGTCCCATACGCGCTTCGCGATTGACGTACACATAGTTTTCGCCGCGACGATAACCGTAAATTTTTGGCGTTTGGGTATCCATTTCGAAGCCCACTTTCTCAAGTACGCGCGCTACCTCATCTGGTCGTAAATACATGCTTGCTCCTCTCTTCTCACAGCCCCGCAACCTTACAGCAGCAGGATGGCATGGGCATTCGGAATTTTCCCTAAAGCCTGGCACATCCCTGCGTTTAATCACGCTTCGTCTACACTGAGTATTACGTTTTAAATCAAAGGGAGCTAAAAAATGTTTAATCGAAGCGCAAAAAACGATGACATTGATATTAATCAGGATGTAAACGAACTGGCCGATTCGCTAGAGGCGTTACTTAAATCTTATGGCAGTGAAGCTAAAGATGAGGTTGATAATGCACGCAGCCAGGCGCAGGCGCTGCTGAAGCAGACGCGTGCCAAACTGAGCGGCGGACAGAGTCGCGTATCGCAAGCGGCGCGTGACGCCGGTACGCAGGTTGATGCGTATGTACACGACAAGCCGTGGCACGGCGTCGGCGTGGGTGCGGCAATCGGTTTAGTGCTCGGCGCGCTGCTGGTGTCTTCACGCCGATAAGCCTGAAAGTAGACTCAATAAGCCTCGCTGATGCGGGGCTTTTTTGTGGGCGCGAGGGGGTGCGCGCTTTCCCTCACCCTAGCCCTCTCCCGCAAGCGGGAGAGGGAATGATTCGCTCGGTCGGCTCCTTCTCCCGCTTGCGGGAGAAGGCTGGGATGAGGTCCAGATCGCACAAAATCCAACCAACCTTCCCACCTCATTCCCTTTACAAAAAATTTTTCCGGCCTGGAAGGCGCATGATCTCTGGGCTTAGCGATTATCCGAAGATCAAAATAACAAAACCCTATATCTGGTGGGCTTGACCCTTTTAATCACTACATCTAGTATTCAACTCATCAACCAGCTACCAAATGTCGTCAAGGACGAAGTTCGATGCAAACAGGAATTTGCTTCGTATCTCGCAATCTGACCGCAATCAAAGGGAAATACGAATCATGCGCATTATTATTTACACCAAAGACAACTGTGTCCAGTGCAATGCGACAAAAAATGCCATGGACCGCAAAGGTATCGACTATCAGCTGATCAACCTTGATACCCAACCAGAAGCCATCGACAACCTCAAATCTCTCGGCTATCGCCAGGTGCCGGTGGTGATGACGCAAGACGATCACTGGAGTGGCTTCCGTCCCGACAAAATTGCCAGCCTGCGCCAGCTCGCGGCCGTCGGGGGATAAGCCATGTTTCCACTGGTCTATTTCTCTAGCCAGTCGGAAAACACGCACCGATTCATCACGCGTCTTGGGCTGCCTGCCCGCCGTATTCCGGTTGACGGCACGCAGCGCCTGCAGATCGAACAGCCCTACATTTTAGTGGTGCCGAGCTACGGCGGCGGCAGTTCGCGCGGAGCCGTGCCGAGACAAGTGATTCAATTCCTCAATGATGATGCCAACCGACGCGGGATTCGCGGGGTGATTGCTGCCGGTAACCGCAACTTCGGTGAAGGCTATTGCCTGGCGGGCGACATCATTGCGCAGAAATGTCAGGTTCCCTATCTCTACCGCTTTGAGCTGATGGGAACCCCCGACGATATCGCTAATGTAAAAGCGGGAGTGACCCAATTTTGGCAACGACAGACACCCTAAACAGCTCGCTAACGGATTACCACGCGCTTAACGCGATGCTGAACCTGTATGACGCCGATGGCCGCATCCAGTTCAGCAAAGATCACGAAGCGACGCGCCAGTTCTTCCTGCAGCATGTGCAACCCAATACCGTGCAGTTTGCCTCTGCGGGTGAACGCCTGCGCTATCTGGTGGCCGAAGGCTACTACGAAGCCGAAGTGCTGAATCAGTACGATTTCGCTTTCCTGTGCCAGCTGCACGATGAAGCCGATGCGGCAGGTTTCACTTTTCACACCTTCCTCGGTGCATGGAAGTTTTACACCAGCTACACGCTGAAAACTTTCGACGGCAAACGCTATCTGGAAAGTTTCGAACAGCGCGCCTGCATGGTGGCGCTGACGCTGGCACGCGGCAATGAAACCTTAGCGCGCGAGCTGCTGGCAGAAATGCTGAGCGGTCGCTTCCAGCCGGCTACGCCAACCTTCCTTAACTGCGGTAAGCAGCAGCGCGGCGAGCTGGTCTCCTGCTTCCTGTTGCGCATCGAAGACAATATGGAATCGATTGGTCGCGCAGTGAACTCGGCGTTGCAGCTGTCGAAACGCGGCGGCGGCGTGGCGTTCCTGCTCTCCAACCTGCGTGAATCAGGTGCGCCGATTAAGCGCATTGAGAACCAGTCATCGGGCGTGATTCCGGTGATGAAGATGCTGGAAGATGCGTTTTCCTATGCCAACCAGCTCGGTGCGCGTCAGGGCGCAGGCGCGGTGTGGCTGAATGCGCATCACCCGGATATTTTCCGTTTTCTCGATACCAAACGCGAAAACGCCGACGAGAAGATCCGCATCAAAACGCTGTCGCTTGGCGTGGTGATCCCGGATATCACCTTCCAGCTGGCGAAAGAGAATCGCGATATGGCGCTGTTCTCGCCGTACGATGTTGAGCGCATCTACGGCAAAGCCTTTGGTGACATCAGCATCAGCGAGCATTACGACGAAATGCTGGCGGACGATCGCATCACCAAAACCTACATCAAGCCGCGTGATTTCTTCCAGACGCTGGCAGAGATTCAGTTTGAGTCGGGCTATCCGTACATCATGTTCGAAGACAGCGTGAACCGCAGCAACCCGATTGCCGGCCGCATCAACATGAGTAATCTCTGTTCCGAGATTTTGCAGGTTAATAGCGCCAGCGAGTTCTATGACGATCTCAGCTACCGTCGCGTCGGCAAAGATATCTCCTGCAACCTTGGCTCGCTCAACATTGCCCATGCCATGGATTCGCGCAATCTGGCGCAAACCGTGGAAACCGCCGTGCGGGCGCTGACCGCCGTTTCCGAGATGAGTGAGATCAATTCGGTGCCGTCGGTGGCGGAAGGCAATCGCCGCTCGCACGCAATTGGCTTGGGTCAGATGAACCTGCACGGTTATCTGGCGCGCGAAGGCATGGCGTACGGTTCAGAAGAGGCGCTGGATTTCACCAATCTCTACTTCTATTGCGTCACCTATCACGCCGTGCGCACCTCGAATCTGCTGGCGCAGGAGCATCAGAAGAGTTTTGACGGTTTCGCCGAGTCGAAATACGCCAGCGGTCAATATTTCGATAAGTACACACAACAAGCGTGGCAACCGCGTACTGCGCGCGTGGCAAAACTGTTCGCTGATGCCGGACTGGCTCTGCCAACGCAGGCCGACTGGCAAGCGCTGCGTGCAGCGGTGATGCAGCATGGGCTGTACAACCAGAACCTGCAGGCGATTCCGCCAACCGGTTCGATCTCGTACATCAACCATGCGACCTCCAGTATTCACCCGATTGTGTCGCGCATTGAGATCCGTAAAGAGGGCAAAACCGGCCGCGTCTATTATCCGGCACCGTTTATGACCAACGACAATCTCGACCTTTATCAGGATGCGTACTCGATTGGGCCGGAAGCGATTATTGATACCTACGCCGAAGCCACGCAGCACGTCGATCAAGGCTTGTCGCTGACGCTGTTCTTCCGCGACGACGTCACCACGCGCGATATCAATAAAGCGCAAATTTACGCGTGGAAGAAAGGCATCAAAACGCTCTATTACATTCGTCTGCGCCAGATGGCGCTTCAAGGCACCGAGGTGCAGGGCTGCGTCTCCTGCTCACTGTGATGAAAACTATGCAACTAAAACAGATTCAAGCGATTAACTGGAACCGCATCCAGGACGAGAAAGACCTCGAAGTGTGGAACCGACTTACCAGCAACTTCTGGCTGCCGGAAAAAGTGCCGCTCTCCAACGATCTGCCGGCGTGGCAGTCGCTGGACCACCAGCAACAGCAGCTGACCATTCGGGTGTTTACCGGTTTGACGCTGCTCGACACCATCCAGAACGTGATTGGTGCGCCGGGTCTGATGGACGATGCGATTACACCGCATGAAGAAGCCGTGCTGTCGAACGTCTCCTTTATGGAAGCGGTGCATGCGCGTTCGTACAGTTCGATTTTCTCCACGCTGTGTAACACCGCAGATGTCGATGCGGCGTATCGCTGGAGTGAAGAGAATGAAGCGTTGCAGAACAAGGCGAAGATTGTGCTGGAGCACTATCGCGCCGAAGATCCGCTGAAGAAGAAAATCGCCAGCGTGTTCCTTGAATCGTTCCTGTTCTACTCCGGTTTCTGGCTGCCAATGTATTGGTCAAGCCGTGGCAAGCTGACCAACACCGCTGACCTGATTCGTCTGATCATTCGTGACGAAGCGGTTCACGGTTACTACATCGGCTATAAGTACCAAAAAGCGCTGGAAAACGTTGATGCTGGTCGCCGCGAAGAGTTGCAACAGTTCGCGATTGATTTGCTGCTGGCGCTGTACGAAAACGAAGTGGTGTATACCGAAGCGTTGTACGGCGAAGTCGGCTGGGCTGAAGAGGTGAAAACCTTCCTGCACTACAACGCCAATAAAGCGCTGATGAATCTCGGCTACGAAGCGCTGTTCCCGGCGGAACTGACCGCAGTGAACCCGGCGATCTTGTCCGCGCTGTCGCCTAACGCCGATGAAAACCACGACTTCTTCTCCGGCTCCGGTTCCTCATACGTTATGGGCAAAGCCGTCGAGACCGAAGACGAAGACTGGAACTTTTAACATTAAAACCCGGTGCGCATTAATGCGCACCCTACGTCGTAGGGTCGCCATTGATGGCGACCTGGATTCCACATTTATTTCCATCGCCTCGTCATAATTGATATTTAAATATCCCTAAACCGCACTTCTCTATTTTCCCTCACAACATCTTTTTTCACGTCATTGACACCATTTTCGCCATGAAATAGTGATAAACCCCACTCTCCTTCATAAAAAATTAATCCACTCGCATCCCTTGTGAGCACTGACGATTTTAGCTATCGACCGTTGCGCGCGCCGCCGAATATCGCCACTTAGGGTTGTCAGATAATTTCACTATGTTAGGGTATAGGGCGCTTAAATTTAATCAGGACCACAACAAGAAATAGTTAAACATTTAACCGGGAAATTAATTACTGCATGGCAATTAAACTCGAAGTAAAGAATTTATATAAGGTATTTGGGGATAATCCCGAAAAGGCATTTAAGCTGATCGATAAAGGCGAAAGCAAAGAGAGTATTCTGGCAAAAATCGGTCTCTCTGTTGGCGTCAAAAATGCCAGTCTGGCCATTGAAGAAGGCGAGATCTTCGTCATCATGGGGCTTTCAGGTTCAGGTAAGTCCACCATGGTTCGCCTTCTCAATCGTCTGATCGAGCCCACTCGCGGCCAGGTAATCATAGACGGTGTCGATATTGCCAAAATATCGGAATCGGAACTGCGTGAAGTACGCAGAAATAAGATCAGCATGGTATTCCAATCCTTCGCATTAATGCCGCACATGACGGTGCTAAATAACGCTGCTTTTGGCATGGAATTAGCCGGCGTCGCTTTGGCGGAACGTCAGGAAAAAGCGCTGGAAGCATTGCGTCAGGTTGGCCTGGATAATTACGCTCACTCTTATCCCGATGAACTTTCTGGCGGCATGCGTCAACGCGTTGGATTAGCCCGCGCATTGGCGATTAATCCTGATATTTTATTAATGGATGAAGCCTTCTCAGCACTTGATCCGCTGATTCGTACCGAAATGCAGGATGAACTGGTAAAACTGCAGGCGAAACATCAGCGTACCATCGTATTTATTTCTCACGACCTCGATGAAGCGATGCGTATTGGCGACCGTATTGCCATTATGCAGGGCGGCGAAGTGGTGCAGGTCGGCACACCGGATGAAATCCTCAATAATCCTGCCAACGATTATGTACGCACCTTCTTCCGCGGCGTCGATATCAGTCACGTGTTTAGCGCCAAAGATATTGCGCGTCGCAGCGCAGGTTCACTGATCCGTAAAGCCGCCGGTTTTGGCCCGCGATCCGCCATCAAGCTGCTGCAGGATGAAGATCGCGAATATGGCTATGTGCTGGAGAAACAGAAGTTTGTTGGTGTGGTCTCCACCGATTCACTGAAAGCCGCGCTGGCGGCCGGTGAAGGGCTGGATAGCGCCCTGCTCGACACGCCGTTAGCGGTTCCTGCCGATACCTCCCTGAATGATCTGCTGTCGCATGTGGCACAAGCGCCCTGCGCGGTGCCGGTGGTCAGCGAGGAGAATCAGTACATCGGTATCATTTCGAAAAGCATGCTGTTGCGTGCTTTAGACCGTGAAGGAGCCTAATTATGAGTGAACAAACAGCGAATCCGTGGGAAAGCGCCAGCCAAACCACCCAGCAACCTGCCACAACCGATACCAGCGCCGCCGCCAGCAGCAGCGATCCCTGGGCGAGCGGCGGTGCCGCGCCTGCTGATAATAACAGCGCCGATGCATGGGGCGATCCCTCCGCCGCCAGCAGCGGTGGCCACGATGCCGCCAGCAATGCTGCCAGCAGCAGCGACTGGCTGAGCAGCGCGCCCGCTCCCGCGCCAGAACATTTCAACATCATGGATCCGTTCCATAAAACCTGGATTCCACTCGATAGCTGGGTAACCGAAGGCATCGATTGGGTGGTGAGCCATTTCCGTCCGGTGTTTCAGGGCATTCGCGTGCCGGTGGATTACATCCTCAGCGCGTTCCAGCAGTTACTGCTTGGCATGCCCGCGCCGGTGGCGATTGTAGTGTTTGCGCTGATCGCCTGGCAGATTGCCAGCCCGGCGATGGGTATTGCCACGCTGGTCTCGCTGATTGCCATCGGCGCGATTGGTGCCTGGTCGCAGGCGATGGTAACGCTGGCGCTAGTGCTAACCGCCCTGCTGTTCTGCATCATCATCGGCTTGCCACTCGGCATCTGGCTGGCGCGCAGCGAACGTGCCGCGCGCATTATTCGTCCGCTGCTGGATGCGATGCAGACCACGCCCGCCTTCGTCTATCTGGTGCCGATCGTGATGCTGTTTGGTATCGGCAACGTGCCGGGCGTGGTGGTGACCATTATCTTTGCGCTGCCACCGATTGTGCGCCTCACCATTCTTGGCATTAAGCAGGTGCCGGCCGATCTGATTGAAGCGAGTGAATCCTTCGGTGCCAGTCCGCGTCAGATGCTATTCAAAGTGCAGCTGCCGCTGGCGATGCCGACCATCATGGCCGGCGTAAACCAGACGCTGATGCTGGCGCTGTCGATGGTAGTCATCGCCTCGATGATCGCGGTTGGCGGTCTCGGTCAGATGGTGCTGCGCGGCATTGGTCGCCTGGATATGGGCCTCGCCACCGTCGGCGGCGTGGGCATCGTGATTCTCGCTATCATCCTCGATCGTTTGACGCAGTCGATGGGCCGCGACAGCCGCAGCCGTGGCAGCCGTCACTGGTACAGCACTGGACCGCTGGGTCTGCTGCTACGCCCCTTCAGTAAAAAAGCCTGATTTCAATGGGCGGTCCGCTGCGGCCGCCCGTCTCCGACGTAACACGTAAAATAAGGAATGACTATGCGCAAGACAGCTCTCATCGCTGCCGTCCTGACGACGTTCGCCGCGACGCACGTGTCCGCCGCCGACCTGCCCGGTAAAGGCATCACCGTTAAACCGACTCAAAGCACCATATCTGAAGAGACCTTCCAGACGCTGCTGGTGAGCCGCGCTCTGGAGAAACTCGGCTATACCGTTGAGAAGCCAAGCGAGATTGATTACAACGTGGCGTACACCACTATCGCAGCCGGTGATGCCACCTTTATTGCCACCAACTGGAAACCGCTGCACGACGATATGTATAAAGCAGCGGGCGGCGATGCGAAGTTTTATCGTCAAGGCACTTACGTCGGTGGCGCTGCGCAGGGTTACCTGATCGATAAGAAAACCGCCGAGCAGTATCACATCACCAATATTGAGCAGCTGAAAGATCCAAAAATCGCCAAGCTGTTTGATACCAATGGCGATGGCAAAGCTGATTTGACGGGCTGTACGCCAGGCTGGGGCTGTGAAGCGGTGATTAATCACCAGATTGATGCCTACAAGCTAAGCAATACCGTAGAGCACAATCAGGGCAACTACTCGGCGATGATCGCCGATACCATCACGCGCTTTAAGCAGGGCAAACCGGTGTTCTACTACACCTGGACACCGTATTGGGTCAGCGATGTGCTGAAGCCGGGTAAAGATGTGGTATGGCTGCAGGTGCCGTTCTCTTCACTGCCAGGCGAACAGAGCAAAGTTGATACCAAGCTGGCGAACGGTGCTAACTACGGTTTCCCGGTGAACACCATGCACATTGTCGCCAACAAAGCCTGGACCGAGAAAAATCCGGCAGCAGCAAAACTGTTTGCTGAGATGAAGCTGCCAATTGGCGACATCAACGCCGAGAATGCAGCGATGCATGCGGGCCACGCTTCTGAAGCCGATATCAATGGCCACGTTGATGGCTGGATCAAAGGTCACCAGGCGGAATTCGATAAGTGGATTCAGGACGCACTGGCGGCAGCGAAGTAACGCAATTTACATTAGCGTTGGTATTGTGGCGGCGCGATTTATCGCGCCGTTTTTCTTGCGATAAATGCACTAAAATCACTTTGCGCAATAAATTGCGCCGCTACGGTAAGTGACTGTCTCAATCTTTCCCTCTCCCCAATAAGCGAAGCGTGCGCTATAGCGCACTGGTACGTCCTGTTAATTAACACACCATTGAAATAATTTTTTCGGTTACTATTACCCACAAATGATTATCTCTCTTCTCCTCGCGCAATGAATGCTTCCCGCTTAGCGATCGAATTCCATCATTTTTGCTGGTATCGCTTCCGCGCGGACGTTGTTAAGAGCATGTTAATCAACACCTTGATTTTAGTGGACAAGCTGCGTGCTAAAAGTGTTTAGAAATCGTAAAGATGAGACCAAACCGCTGAGCGATACTGTTCATTGATGATTGGCTTTGTTATGGTTAGCAGCGCAGTTATTCACCAGAGTTATTTTTTCTCGCGAAATTATTTATCAGTAAAAAGGTTTCCCGGGATCAATTGATGACATCGGCTGCTTGCATGATCAGGCGGGATGTCAGGGCGAAATGCCCTGGGTTAAGGAACAACCTGGAATGTCAGATGTTGACAATGTGATCGTACTAACAATCACCTGCGGAAATTGTGACTACGCTTAATCTGTCACCATCATTACTATACCAGTTGCAACTAAGAGGTTTTTTTAAAATGGAAAGTTCGTTTACTCCCATTGAACAGATGCTAAACATCCGTGCTAACCGCCATAAAGATTTTCCGCTGCAGGAGATCATTCTGACCCGCTTGTGCATGCATATGCAGGGAAAACTGCTGGATAATCGCAACAAAATGTTGAAGGCGCAGGGAATTAACGAGACCTTATTCATGGCGCTGATTACCCTTGATGCGCAGGAAAATCAGAGCATTCAGCCTTCAGAACTGAGTTCTGCTCTCGGCTCTTCACGCACCAATGCCACGCGTATCGCCGATGAGCTGGAGAAGCGCGGCTGGATCGAACGCCGTGAAAGCGAGAACGACCGTCGCTGCCTGCATCTGCATTTGACCGAAAAAGGTAATGAGTTCCTGCGTCAGCTGCTGCCACCGCAGCATCAGAGCCTGCAATACTTGTGGTCTTCGCTCTCCACTAACGAGCAGGATCAGCTGGAATCGATTACCCGTAAGTTACTTAACCGTCTCGATAAAATGGACGAAGATCAGGTTATCGCTTCCCTGTCACGCTAATAGCAAGAAGTGCGACACAATCACCTTCCGAAATCGCTATTTTAATCCCCTTTTGTCCGGCCAGCGCTCAAGCGCTGGCTTTTTCGACTCGGGCAACCGTGTTGAAGGATCAGCACATCCCGACTAAATGGAAAACGTGGAGAACGACATGAGTGCGACAGCGGAAGCTCAAAGCCCGCAACAGCCAGCGAATAAAAAGAAGAAGCGCAAAGGTGTGCTGATCCTGCTGGCTATCGTGTTTGTAATTATTGGTGTTTCGTATCTGGCTTACTGGTATCTGGTGCTGCGTCACTTCCAGGAAACCGATGATGCCTACGTGGCAGGTAACCAGGTGCAGGTGATGGCGCAGGTTTCCGGCAGCGTAAACAAAGTGTGGTTTGATAACACTGACGTGGTGAAGAAAGGCGACGTCTTAGTGTCGCTGGATAAAACCGATGCCGAGCAGGCGTTTGAAAAAGCGCAGACCGCGTTGGCCACCAGCGTGCGTCAAACCCACCAGCTGATGATCAATGGCAAGCAGTATCAAGCCACCATCAAGCTGCAACAAACCGCGCTGGAACAGGCCGAAGCTGACCTGAAACGCCGCGAGCCGCTGGGCGCGTCTAATTTGATTGGTCGCGAAGAACTGCAACACTCGCGTGATGCCGTGGCAACCGCCAAAGCACAGCTGGATGTGGCAGTGCAGCAATACAACGCTAACCAGGCGATGATTCTGAATACCGCGCTGGAAAACCAGCCGGCGGTACAGCAGAGTGCGGCTGAATTGCGCGATGCCTGGCTGGCGCTGCAGCGTACTGAAATCCGTAGCCCGATCGATGGCTTCATTTCACGTCGTAGCGTGCAGGTGGGTTCGCAAATCTCCACTACCACGCCGCTGCTGGCGGTGGTGCCGTCCACCAATCTGTGGATCGACGCGAACTTCAAAGAGACACAGCTTGCGGGTGTGCGTATTGGCCAATCGGCCACGGTGATCAGCGATATCTACGGCGATGACGTGGAGTATCATGGCAAAGTGGTAGGTCTGGATATGGGTACCGGCAGCGCCTTCTCGCTGCTGCCTGCGCAGAACGCCACCGGTAACTGGATCAAAGTGGTTCAGCGTCTGCCAGTGCGTATCGAGCTGGATCCGAAACAAGTGGCGGAACATCCGCTGCGTATCGGCCTCTCCACGCTGGTGAAAGTAGACACGCAGAACAAAGATGGCGCCACGCTGGCCAGTGCCGCGCGTTCGCAAGCCGCGTATGAAAGTAATGCGTTGGCAATCGACCTCGCGCCGGTTAACCAGCTGATTACTGACATCGTTCGTGCCAACGCTGACTAACGCCGCGGGAGGCTGTTATGGCACAAAAACCGCTTGAAGGTGCGCCGTTAGTCCTGATGACCATCGCCCTGTCGCTGGCGACGTTTATGCAGGTACTCGACTCCACCATCGCTAACGTGGCGATTCCGACCATCGCCGGTAACCTCGGTGCCTCGAACTCGCAGGGCACATGGGTGATTACCTCTTTCGGGGTGGCAAACGCCATCTCGATTCCGATTACCGGTTGGCTGGCGAAGCGCATCGGTGAAGTGAAGCTGTTTACCTGGGCGACCATCCTGTTTGTGATCGCCTCATGGGCGTGCGGCATGTCCGAAAGCCTTGAGATGCTGATCTTCTTCCGTATCATTCAGGGCGTGGTTGCCGGTCCGCTGATTCCGCTGTCGCAGAGTTTGCTGCTGAACAACTATCCACCCGCGAAACGCAGCGTGGCGCTATCGCTGTGGGCGATGACGGTGATTGTCGCGCCGATCTGCGGCCCGATTTTGGGCGGCTGGATCAGCGATAACTATCATTGGGGCTGGATCTTCTTCATCAACGTACCGATTGGTTTGGTGGTGGTGTTACTGACGCTGCAAACGCTGCGCGGACGTGAAACCAAAACCGAAATTCGCCCGATCGATATGGTGGGTTTGGTGCTGTTGGTGGTGGGCATTGGCTCGCTGCAGGTGATGCTGGATCGCGGTAAAGAGCTCGACTGGTTTAGCTCCACCGAAATCATTGTGCTGATGGTGGTCGCCGTGGTGGCGCTATTGGTGTTACTGGTGTGGGAGCTCACCGACGACCATCCGATAGTCGATCTGTCGTTGTTCAAGATGCGCAACTTCACCATCGGCTGTTTGTCGATAAGCCTCGCCTATATGCTCTACTTCGGCTCGATAGTGTTACTGCCGCAGCTGTTA
This sequence comes from Enterobacter sp. Sphag1F, assembly GCF_014193275.1. NCBI lineage: Bacteria > Pseudomonadati > Pseudomonadota > Gammaproteobacteria > Enterobacterales > Enterobacteriaceae > Enterobacter > Enterobacter sp. Sphag1F. The sequence continues at coordinate 1,191,119 of NZ_JACHZD010000001.1, forward strand.
CAGGAGGTATATGGCTACACCGCCACCTGGGCCGGATTGGCGTCGGCGCCGGTGGGGATTCTGCCGGTAATCCTGTCGCCGATCATTGGCCGCTTCGCGCACAAGCTGGATATGCGTAAGCTGGTGACCTTCAGCTTCATCATGTATGCCGTCTGTTTCTACTGGCGCGCCTACACGTTTGAGCCGGGAATGGATTTTGGTGCATCGGCGTGGCCGCAGTTTATTCAGGGCTTTGCGGTAGCGTGCTTCTTTATGCCGCTCACCACCATTACGCTCTCAGGCTTACCGCCAGAACGTATGGCGGCGGCATCGAGCCTGTCGAACTTCGTGCGTACGCTGGCGGGTTCCATTGGTACCTCGATCACCACCACCATGTGGAGTAACCGTGAATCGATGCATCACAGCTATCTGTCGGAGTCGGTGAATCCGTACAACGTCAATTCACAGCAGATGTATGACCAGCTGGAAAGTCTGGGCATGACCCAGCAGCAGGCCTCGGCGTATATCGCGCAGCAAATTACTAATCAGGGTCTGATTATCTCGGCGAATGAGATCTTCTGGGCATCGGCGGGAGTGTTCTTGATCTTGCTGGTTCTGGTGTGGTTTGCGCGTCCACCATTTGGTGCGGGCAGTGGCGGTGGTGGCGCTCACTAAGCGATACAAATAAAAACGGGCCTTACGGCCTAATGCCAGTCAGTTAAGCCTGACTGGCATTTCTTCTTTTGGCTGTCGGGTACTTCCAGGGCCTCTCTTTCACCACTCTCGGGAACGACCTCTCCCGTCGCCCCGGCAGTTTGACTATCTGCGCTATCGCGTCCACATTTTTCACCAGTTCCGGGATCCGCCCCGGTGACGCGCCCTCAAGCGTCCAGAGCAGCTTCATGACCCAGGCCGCAGACTCGCTGAAGCTCAGCTGATTAGGCCAGTATCCCTTAAGCGTCGACGCCATTTTTATCATCTGATATCTCACCAGATTATACGCAAGCAGCGCGCCCCACAGCTCCTGACGCACCATCTCCGGTTTTTTGCTGCGCAGCGTCAGCCGGTTATCCTGCAGCCCCTGCTTGATTTCCCGATACCCCAGCTCTATCTCCCAGCGATGGCTGTACAGGTCCGCTATCTCTTTCCCCGGATAGCGCATCGCATCCGTCATCGACGTCAGGAACCGCCACGT